>CAVVDC010000022.1:0-10379 GCA_963746855.1 uncultured Chloroflexia bacterium | reverse complement strand
GGTTGGGTGGCACGAGGCGGGTGGCTAGACTCCCCACGGTATGATGGCCCGCAAGCCGGTGTCGTCCAGTGGTCGTGTGCCCCGACGTGGACGGCGATGAACCGGCGGGCGTAGCCGTCAGACGCTGTGCGGAACCCCCAGGACCGCCGACGACCACGGAGTTTGCTCGCACGATGACATCGCCACAGTGATGGGCCGCCAGACCGACCGATCCCCCTCGATCGCGTTCGGCTGGGCCGGTGCGCCCACCCGCCGCGGGCCGACCCGCCGGCGGATCCTCGCGTCGCTCCTGCTCGTGCCCCTGGTCATGGGCCTGCTCGCGGCCCCGACCGGCGCGCCCATCGTGCGTGGCGACGAGCTGTCGGACGCGAAGAACAAGCAGGCCGAGCTCGCGAAGGAAGTCGCGCTCCAGAAGGAGCAGGTCAAGGAGCTCAACGCCCTCCAGCGCGGCCTCGCGACCGACATCTCCAACACCCGCAAGCAGCTCGCCGGGATCAACGCCGATCTCAGCGCGGTGAAGAAGAAGATCACGAAGATGGGCACGGCCATCGACAAGGTGAAGGCGAAGTACGCCGACCTGGTCACGCAGCTCGGCCTGATGGACGGGCAGCTGGTCAGCATCGCGGCCCAGGAATCGCTCAAGCGGGCCCAGCTGCGCGATCGCCAGAACCTGCTGGCCGAGCGGATCCGGAGCGCCTACGACACCGATCGGACCTCGCTGCTCGAATTGTTCCTGTCCGGCGGCACCTTCACCGACCTGCTTACCGAGATGAGCGCGTTCATCGACGTCGGCGAACAGGACAAGGCCCTCGCCCAGCAGATCGCGCACGATCAGGAGACCCTCCAGGCGCTGCACCAGAACGTCGCCGACACGCGCGCGCGGACCGACGTCCTGCGCCAGGAGACCGCGGCCCAGAAGCGGACGCTCGATGCGAGCCTGCTCGCCCTCAAGGCCGCCAAGGCCGAGCTCAAGAAGCTCGAGAAGGAGACCGCCAAGAACCTCGCGATCCAGAAGGCGACCTACGCGAAGATCGCGCGGAACAAGGCGGACGCCGCCAAGGCGCTCAAGGTGGCGGCCAACGCCCAGAGGCAGCTCGCCGCCAAGATCTCCGAGATCGTCCGTCGCCAGAGCCAGGCCGGCCGCATCCCGTCCGAGTACAACGGGACGCTCTCGTGGCCGATGTCGGGCAACGTGACCCAGAACTTCGGTTGCACCGGGTTCTCGTGGGAGCCGCCGGTCGGCGACTGCCCGCACTTCCACCAGGGCATCGACATCGTCGCACCGCAGGGCACCAAGGTCCGCGCCTCGGGCGACGGCATCGTCGCCTACATCGGCTGGAACTACGCCGACGGCGCCGACCCGGCCTGGATCGTCATCGTGGCCCACAGCGAGGGCCTGCAGACCTGGTACGCGCACATGAAGCCCAAGTATCCGGGCGGGATCCGGGCTGGCAGTCGGATCAAGGCCGGCCAGGTGATCGGCTACGAGGGCAACACGGGGCACTCGACCGGCGCGCACCTCCACTGGGCGGTTCGCTACAAGGGCAACTTCGTCAACCCGCGACTCTTCCTGTAGGGCTTCGCCCGCCCGGACGCGACCTGCGGCCATCCACGCGTCGTCGCGAAACGTTCATCTGACCGAAACCCGCCGTTGACCGACGCTGCCGGCGGGCCGTGCTAGCATCAACCCCGGGGCACCGAACGGCGTCCCAGCGCCATGTCAGGGAGGCGCGATCGTGAAGCGAACGATGGCGGTCATCCTCGCGGGCGGTGAGGGCGAGCGGCTGTCCATCCTGTCGCAGGAACGCGCCAAGCCGGCCGTGCCATTCGGCGGGAAGTACCGGATCATCGACTTCACCCTGTCGAACTGCGTCAACTCCGACATCGACAACGTCGTCGTCCTGACGCAGTACAACCCGCGGTCGCTCAACGACCACATCGGCCTCGGCCGGCCTTGGGACCTCGACCGCAACCGCGGCGGCGTGAAGCTGCTCCAGCCGTACATCGCGCGCGGTCGCGTGGCGGAGTGGTATCGGGGCACGGCCGACGCGGTCCTGCGCAACAGCAACGTCCTCGAGCACGATTCGGGCGACACCGTCCTCGTCCTCGCCGGCGACCACATCTACAAGATGGACTACCAGCCGTTCCTGGCCGCCCATCGTCGCCATCGCGCGGACGTCACGATCGCGGTCCGTCGCGTGCCGCTGGCCGAGGCCTCGCGCATGGGCATCCTGGCCATGGACGAGCAGAACCGGGTCATCGAGTGGCAGGAGAAGCCCAAGCAACCCAAGAGCGACCTCGCCTCGATGGGCGTGTACGTCTTCTCCAAGAAGGCCCTGCATCGCTGGCTCAGCGAAGACCGCGTCGACTTCGGGCGCGACGTCATCCCGGCGATGATCGAGGCGGGCGCCCGGGTCTTCGGCTACCCCTACACGGGGTACTGGCAGGACGTCGGGACCATCCAGTCCTACTGGGAGGCCAACATGGCGCTCCTGGCCGACGACCCGGAGCTCGACCTGTACGACAAGGACTGGGTCATCCACACCCGGTCCGAGGAACGTGCCCCCGCCAAGGTGGGACCGACCGCCCAGGTCCATCGGAGCCTCATCAGCCACGGCTGCGTCATCGATGGGACCGTGGTCAACTCGGTCCTGTCGCCCGGCGTCCGCGTCGGGGTCGGGGCGGTCGTGCGCGACTCGATCGTCATGTTCGACTCGGTCATCCGTTCCGGGGCCGTCGTGGACCGCTCGATCCTCGACAAGGAGGTCGTGGTCGGCCAGGGCGCTCTCGTCGGTGACGGACCCTTCCCGGATCGCCCGAACAAGCAGGAACCCGGTCGCCTGAACACCGGGATCACCGTCGTCGGCAAGCGCGCGGTCATCCCCCGCGGCGTGCGCATCGGTCGCAACGTGCGCGTGGCGGCCGACATCCGGAGCTCCGACTTCACGAGTCGGGTCGTCCGGAGCGGCGAATTGGTGGAGCCCAAACCGAACCCGAAGCGTTCGCGCGCCGTCGTCGCGAAACCCGTCGCCGCGGCTGGCATCGGCACCCGGCCGGCGCCCGCCGCCACGGCCGTGGCGGCTCGAGGCAAGTCGTCCTCGTAGGTCGCCAAGCCGCCCGCCAGCTTCTCGGCTAGACTCCGCGGGCCATGCCATCCGCCGACCACGGCGCGCCGATCGTGCGCCCGGCCGACGTCGAGCGATGGCTCGCCGAGCTCGGCCTGGAGCCGCTCGAGCGGGCCGATCGGGACGGGATCGCCTCCTGGGACCTCGTGCTCGACGGCCGCCGGCGCTTCGATCTCCGCGTGACCGTCATCCTCGACCCCGCGCTCGCGGTCATCGCCTGGGCCCAGTACGCGCCGCCGATCAGCGACATGTTCCGCAAGTCGTACCGCAAGCTGCTCCGCTGGAACGACGAGTTCCCGTTCGCGAAGTTCAGCGTGAGCGAGGACGAGCGCCCGCTCCTGGCGGTCGAGGTCCCGATCGCCGAGGCCGACCTCGACCGGCTGGGCATCGCGCTTGCCCGCATCCTGGGCATCGCCGACCAGCTCCTCGACGAGTCGACGGCGTGGGTCTACCCGGGCGGTCGCGTGCCGGCACCGGACGGGCGAGCGTCGCGCAACGAGGCGTTCCTCGCCCGTTACGAAGAGCGCCTGCCGGAGCTTCTCGCCCGATGAGGGGCCTTCGTCGGACGGCACCGCTGCTGCTCGCGCTCGTCGCCGCGGTCGGCCTGCTCGCGACACCCGGCGCGGGCCCGGTCGCCGAGGTCCGCGCGGCCGCACCCGACCTGACGATCGTCAGCGACGCTCGCTACGACGTCCAGCCGACCAAGAACCGGGTCCGCGTGACGCTCGAGCTCACCCTCGCGAACCACCTCAAGGACACGGTCACCAAGCGCTACTACTTCGACAAGGCGTTCCTCGCGGTGTTGCCGGGCACGTCCGGCTACGCGTTGACCTGGACTGGTGGTGGCACGCCGGCCGTCCGGGCGACGAAGAAGACGTCCGACTACACGATCCTCCAGCTCGACCTGCCCCGCCGGCTGTACGGCCAGCAGAGCGCGCACTACACCCTCCGCTTCGACATCGCGGACAACGGCGGCAAGGCGACGCGCGACATCCGCATCGGCGATTCGCTGGTGTCGTTCCCGGTCTGGGCGTACGCGAGCGACGACACGCCCGGGAGCTCGGCGACGGTCGTGTTCCCGACCGGGTTCCAGGTGGATGTCGAGGCCGGCTCGATCCCGGCTCCGACGACCGATTCGACCGGCCGGACGATCTTCCGGACGGGACGCCTAGACAAGCCGCTGACGTTCTTCGCGTTCCTCGTCGGCGACCGCCCAGGGGCCTACGCCAGTCGGACCATCTCGCCGACCGTCGTCGGGCGGTCCGTGCCGCTGACCATCCGATCGTGGCCCGACGATCCCGCCTGGGACAAGCGCGTCGGCGGCCTGGTGGAGCGCGCGCTGCCGGTCCTCGGCGAGCAGATCGGCCTCACCTGGCCGCGCGAGGACGCCCTCGTCGTCCAGGAGGCGGTCAGCCGCTCGACCGGCGGGTATGCGGGCCTGTTCGACCCGACGGCGGGGCGCGTCGAGGTGGCGTATTACGCGAGCGACTTCGTCGTCCTCCACGAGGCCGCCCACGGCTGGTTCAACGGCGACCTCCTCGCCGATCGCTGGGCGAACGAGGCGTTCGCGTCGTACTACGGGCTCGAGGTCGCGACGGCGCTGCAGGTCAAGGCGGTCGGTGACGAGATGACCGCCGAACTCGAGAAGGACCGGATCCCGCTGAACGCCTGGGGCTCGGTCGGTCGCGAGACGACGGCCACCGAGGACTACGCGTACGCCGCCAGCCTCGCCCTCGCCCGGGCCGTCGCCGAGCGCGCCGGTCCGGACGCCCTCCGCGCCGTCTGGGCCGACGCGAGCGGACGGATCGGGGCGTACCAGCCGGCGGCGGGCGGGTCGGTCGAGCGGGCGGAGGGCCCGCCGGACTGGCGCGGCCTGCTCGACCTGCTCGAGGCGCGGACCGGCAAGTCGTTCGACGACCTGTGGCGGACGTGGGTCGCGCGGACCGAGGACCTGCCGCTCCTCGATGCGCGCGCCGCGGCGCGGACCCGCTACGACGCGGTGACGACCCAGGCGGCCGACTGGCGACTGCCGAGGCCGATCCGCGACGCCCTCCGCGCGTGGCGCTTCGAGGACGCCAGCGCGATGCTCGACAACGCGAGCGACGTGCTCGGTCGGCGGTCGGCCGTCGAATCGGCGGCGTCGGCCGCCGGCCTCGAGCCGCCGAAGGCGCTGCAGATCGCCTTCGAGGGCGACGACGGGTTCGACGACGCGGTCGCGGAGGCCGACGCCGAGCTCCAGACCATCGAGCGCTACAACGAGGCGGTCGCCGCCCGACCGGCCAGCACCGACCTGTTCCTGACTCTCGGGTTGTGGGACGAGTCGCCCGAGGCCGACCTCGCCACGTCCCGCGAGGCGTTCGCCCGAGGCGACCTGTCCGCGTCGGCGGCGGCGGCCGGCGAGGCCGAGGCGACCTGGGCCGGCGCCTCGGGTCTCGGGCGCGGCCGGGTCATCAGCCTGCTCGTCCTCGCGGTCGCGGCCCTGCTGGCGCTCGCCCTGATCCTGCTCTGGTGGCGCGGCCGACACCGACGCCGGCTCCACCGCATGCACGCCCATCGGATGAAGCCGTCGGTCAAGCCGTGACGAGGCAGGGGTTCCGCCGATCCACCCGGGAGCGGGACGGGGCGGGGAAGCCGTGCGCTACACTCGCCGCCACCTCGGAGCCGGAGGCGCCGGCCGATGGCCACGAACCGCGCGAGAGAGGAGCCGATCCCGACTGATGGGCATGCAGCGTGCACGACCCTCACACGAGATCCTCTCCGGTGACTCGGCCGACGTCTACTTCGCCCGCGCCGAAAGCATCATGGAGCGCGAGGGCCTCGATCCCGTCGTGACCATGGAGGTGTTCGGCCGCGAACACGGCGTGCTGTGTGGCATCGGCGAGGCGCGCAACCTGCTTGGCCATGTCCTGGCGGGGACCGCTCCGGACGACGCCCGGGTCGAGGCGCTCGAGGACGGCGACGTCATCGAACCCAAGGAGGTCGTCCTTCGGATCCGGGCCCGCTATCGGACGTTCGGGCTGTACGAGACGGCCGTCCTCGGGATGCTGGCCCAGTCCACGGGCTGGGCGACCGCCGCGCGCGAATGTGTCGATGCCGCCGCTCCCGACCCGGTCATCAGCTTCGGGGCTCGCCACATCCACCCCGACATCACCGACGTGCTCGACTACGCCGCCATCGTGGGCGGTTGTGTCGGCGCGTCGACGCCCGCCGGCGCTCGCCTGGCCGGTCTCGCGCCGACCGGCACGATGCCCCACTCGCTCGTGCTCATCTTCGGCGACACCGTGGAGGCGGCCCTCGCGTTCGACCGCCACATCGGGCCGGAGGTACCACGGATCGTGCTCGTCGACACGTTCAAGGACGAGGCCGAGGAGGCGCTCCGCGTGGCCCACGCCCTGGGCGACCGGCTGTATGGCGTGCGGCTCGACACCCCATCCGAGCGCGGTCGGGTCACGGCCGAGCTCGTGCACGAGGTCCGGGCCCGACTCGACCAGGCGGGCTTCTCCCACGTGAAGATCGTCGTGTCCGGTGGCCTCACCCCGGAACGCATCGCCTACTTCCGCGAGGCGGGTGCGCCGGTCAATTCCTATGCCGTGGGGTCATACATCAGCGGCGCGACGCCGATCGACTTCACCGGCGACATCAAGGAGATCGACGGCCGGCCGATCGCCAAACGCGGCCGGATCCCGGGCCTGACCGACTCGCCGCGCCTCAAGCCGGTCGACCTCGCGGCCTGGCGAGAGGGCTGATCCCCGGACGACACGGTCCGGGTTCCGTGCCACCATCCCGTGATGCACGAGCGAGACCCGCAGGATCCGGCCGGCGACGACGAGCGCGAGAGCGCCTACGAGCTGTTCCAGCGCGGCCGCGACCTGCTCGAGGGTCGACACCACGCCCAGGCCGCCATCGTCCTGGAGCGGGCGGCCCGCCTAGAACCGGGCAAGGCGTCCATCCTCGAGGCGCTCGGCCGGGCCTACTACAACTCCGGACGGCACGAACCGGCGCGTGCCACGTTCGAGGCGTTGCTCGAGATCGACCCCTCGGCCCATTACGCGCATTTCGGGCTCGGCCAGAGCCTGAAGCACCTCGGGCGTCGTGCGGAGGCGGGGACGCACCTGCGCCTGGCGGTCGCGCTCAGCCCTGAGACGGCGCTGTACCGCGACGCGCTCGCCCGCCTCGGCTGACCGTTCCGGCGCCCGGGGTCAGCCGATCGGCAGCACCCAGTGCGGCCACTCGATGGCCGGCTCGAAGCCGTGGCTGCGGTACAGGTTGGTGGCGTGCTCGTTGCGGGCTTCCACCGACAGCTCCACGGTCCCGGCCCCCCGATCGCGCAGCTCGGTCACGCCCCAGCGCAGCAGCTCACGACCGAGACCGCGCCCGCGCCAGGCAGGCAGCACCGCGATCAGGCTGACCTCGCCCACCCGCGTGCCCGGCTCGGGCTCGTCGAGGCGGATGAGCGTGAAGGCGATCGGGTCGGTCGGTGCGTCGAGTGGGAAGACGATGCGGATGGCGCCGGGATCGAAGTCGGGCGCGTCGTGGATGTGCCGGATCATCGGCAGGGTCCAGGTCATCTGCGTCGGGTGGCCCTCGAAGGTCGCGAGCATGAACCGCAGCCAGGCGTCGAGGTCGGTCTCGACCTCGGGGTCGAACGCACGCGTGACCAGGCCCACCGGGAACGCCGGCCGCGGGACCTCCCGGTCGGCGGCCAGCTCGAACTGCCAAAGGCTCGATCGGTAGCGCAGGCCCATCGCCTCGGCGAACGCCACGGAGCCGGGCAGGTGGGGCGGGACGTAGAGCTGGAGATGGTCGTCGAGACCGCGTTGCCGGACCGCGTCGAGCGCGGCCGGGATGAGGCGCCGGCCATGGCCCCGACGGCGGAAGGCGGGATCGACGGTCAGGTCGTCGTGGTTTGGCGTGCAGTAGCCGACCACCAGCCCATCCTCGAGTGCGACGACCGTCCCCTCGGGTTCGGGCACGATCCGGATCAGGGCCCGGTCGATGTCCGACGCGGCGAAGCCAGGGATCCCATCGGTGGCGAGGCAGGCCTCCATGATCCGCCGGAGCGCGGGCTCGTCGCCGGACTGGAACGTCCGGACCGAAGTGGCCACCGGCACGGTCAGGCGCGACTCGTGCGGCGCAGCCGCTCGACCCAGAACAGGCCCACGATCGACTTCGCGTCGACGATCTCGCCGCGCTCGACGGCCGCCAATGCCGACTCGAACGGGATCCGCTCGAGGACCAGCCGCTCGTCCTCGTCGGGGCCGAGCCGTTCGCCGTGGGCCGGCACGAGGTTCGTCGCGAGGAAGAGGTACATGTCCTCCGACGTGAAGCCCGGCGTCGTGAAGAAGCGGGTGAGCAGGCGCCACGACCCGGCCCGCATCCCGGTCTCCTCCTCGAGCTCCCGGCTGGCGGCCAGGTCGGGGTCCTCCCTCGTCCCGTCGTCGCCGACCTCGAGCGTGCCCGCGGGCAACTCGAGCAGCGTCGCGCCGACGGCCACGCGGTACTGGCGGACGAAGAGCACGCGGTCCTCGTCGTCGATCGCGACGACCGTCACCGCGCCCGGATGGCCGGCGATCTCGCGCGTCGCGCGCGAGCCGTCCGCCCGTTCGACGGTGTCGACCCGGAACGTCAGGTAGCGGCCCTGGTGGAGGACCCGCGACTCGACGACGTGCTCGACGAGATCGGCCCCGGAGGGATCCTCCGGGGCCGTGTCGTTGCCGTTCGGCGGATCTGCGTTCAGGCGGCCACGACCGCGACGTCGGGGGCCAGCGTCAGGCCGGTCTCGCCGTCGAACAGGTGGAGCTTCTCGAGGGGAAGGATGAGGTTGACGATGTCGCCCGGTCGGACGCGGTGCTCGGACCCGACGATGGCGACGACGTCCTGGTTCGCGGCGTTGATGTGGAGCAGTTCCTCGTTGCCGAGGTACTCGACCACGTCGGCTCGGGACCGGAACGCACCGATGCCGGGGCCGGCCTCGCCGATGTCGAGATGCTCCGGGCGGAACCCGGCGATCAACGTGTGGCCGGCGCGCGGCGTCGCGGCCTCGCGATACCGCGCCGGCAGCGGGATCGACCATTCGGCCGGACCGACGAGGCGGGCCGAATCCCCGGCGCCGTCCATGTGGACCTCGACGAAGTTCATCGCCGGGCTGCCGATGAAGCCGGCCACGAAGCGGTTGATCGGCGTGTCGTAGAGGACCTGTGGCGTGCCGACCTGCTGGAGCAGGCCCTCGTTCATGACGGCGATCCGCTGGCCCATCGTCATCGCCTCGACCTGGTCGTGGGTGACGTAGACGACGGTCGTCTTGAGCCGCTGGTGGAGGCGGGCGATCTCGGCGCGCGTCTGGACGCGCAGCTTCGCATCGAGGTTGGAGAGGGGCTCGTCCATCAGGAACACGGCCGGTTCACGGACGATGGCGCGACCGAGCGCGACGCGCTGGCGCTGGCCGCCCGACAGCTCCTTCGGCTTGCGGTCGAGGAGCTTCTCGAGCTGGATCGTCTCGGCCGCTTCCTTGACCCGGCGCTCGATCTCGGGCTTGGGGACCTTGCGCAGCTTCAGCCCGAACGCGAGGTTCTCGCGGACCGACATGTGCGGGTAGAGGGCGTAGCTCTGGAAGACCATCGCGATGTCGCGATCCTTGGGCGGGACGTCGTTGACGACGCGTTCGCCGATGCGGAGGGTGCCGCTGCTGATCTCCTCGAGTCCGGCGATCATCCGCAGGCTGGTCGTCTTCCCGCAGCCGGACGGTCCGACCAGGACCATGAACTCGCCGTCGCCGATCTCGAGATCGAGATCCTTCACGGCCTGGAAGTCGCCGTACATCTTGTTGACGTGCTCGAACGTCACGGTCGCCATGCCACAGCCTCCACTCCCCGACCGGCCGTCGCGGGCTCATGCATCCAGCCACCGAAGTGGAACGTGGACGAGCCCCGTACGCGACCGGCTCAGGGTGCCGGCATCGTAGATGCCGGTTGAGTGCCACGCAACCCGGTCGCCCGGTCGCCGGTCATGGCGGCCCATCCCGGCGTTGTCGGCTGCGCGCGCTCGCTCACGCACCTTGGGGTGCGCTCGTTCTCGTCTCGCGGGGCCCGGTTCCACGGCCGGTGCGCCACGGTTCCAGTCGACGAATATCGATGGCTTGGAGGTGAGTTCCCGCGTCAGGTGGCATCGATCCGGGCCATTCGACTCCTGAGGTCGCCGATCGGTTCGGCTCCTTCGTCGACTGGCACCCGGGTGATCCATCGGAGCGCCCCGGCT
>CAVVDC010000021.1:0-40380 GCA_963746855.1 uncultured Chloroflexia bacterium | reverse complement strand
CCGGGTCGCGAACGATCCGGCGCGCGATCGCCGCCTGGTCGGACGTGGTCGAGGCCGATCGTCGCGTGCGTCAGGCCGACGAACATCACCACCTGGGGCGCGAGCGCGATCGCGGTGACCGTGTAGATGAGCGTGCCGAGGGCGAAGGTGGCCGCCGCCACGCCCAGGGTGACCAGGGCCAGGCCCGCTGGACCCGAATGGACGCCGAGACCAAGCGCATCGAGGAGGCGGAGCGCGATATCGAGCCCCGCCTCCAGGCCGAACAGGATCAGCAGGCCGGTCGTCGTCTCGATCAGCGCGACGACGACGGCGGCGATCTTGCGGGCGCGGAAGACCGTGAACGAGCGTCGGGTGGCCTCGAACGGATCGACGTCGCCGAGGACGACGCCCGCCAGGAGGTACGCCAGCGGTGCGCCGAGGGCTGCCGTGACGATGAGCGACGCCACGACGGTCGCCTCGCCGGTCAGGTTGACCGTCTCAGCGAGCACCGCCTCGAGCGCGCCCTGCGCGATCGCCAGCGGCACGCCAGCCACGAGCGAGGCCACGACCGCCCGCCAGAAGACCATGCGCGAGCGCGCGAGCGCTTCGCGGACGGTCACGGGGCGTCCGGCCAGTCGCCCGCCGAGGATCGCCGCGGCCATCGTCCGGCTCTCGACGAGGGCCACGAGGCCGCCGATGAGGGCCGGGACCGCGAGCAGCCCGTACCAGCCGCCCGCCGCGCCGTTCATGAGCTCGTCGGCCTCCTGGACGGTCCGATGGAGGGTGGCAACCTGCAGGACCCAACTCGCCAGCGCGAACGGCCCGACCGTGCCCAGGACGATCGCGCCGATGTAGAACGAGGCGGCCCGCATCTCCTCGGAAGCGCCCGCCAGGAGGTCGAAGCTCGCGCCGACCAGTCGCCGCGTCGAGGTGAGCGGCGGGACGAAGGCCGGCGCCGGGAGGTCGGGTGGCGGTTCGGTGCTGGGTGGCGGTTCGGTGCGCGCGTGGGTGGCGGTTCGGTGCTGGGTGGCGGTTCGACGGTCGTGGCCGCCGGTGCCTCCGGTCGGGCTTCGGCCGGAGGTTCCTCGGTCACGCGGCAGCTCCGGGCAACGGCCCGGCGGCGCCCAGCAGCTCGCCGAGCCGGCCCATCTCGACGTTCCCGCCCGACAGGATCACGGCGACCCGGTCGCCGTCGCGGATCGGGATACGGCCCGCCAGCACGGCGGCGAGCGCCGCTGCCCCGGCCGGCTCGAGGAGCTGCTTGCCCCGCTCGAGCATGAAGCGCAGGCCGGCCAGGATCGTGGCGTCGTCGAGCAGGACGATGTCGTCCACGTAGCGGCGCACCATCGCGAGCGTCCACGCTCCGGCGAACGGCGCCCCCAGCCCGTCGGCGACGCTCTCGGGCTGGATCGTGACGATCTCGCCCCGCTCGAGCGCGAGGGACATCGCATTCGAGCGTTCGGGTTCGACCCCGTAGACGCGGGCGGACGGACGGCGTTCCTTGACCGCGGCGCTGATCCCGCTGATGAGCCCGCCGCCACCGATCCCGACGACGACGACGTCGACGTCGGGCAGGTCGTCGATGAGCTCGAGCCCGGCCGTGCCGTTGCCGGCGATGACCATCGGATCGTCGAACGGCGGGCAGTAGGTCAGCCCTTCGGCATCGCGGATCCGTTCCAGTTCGGCAAGGGCCTCCCCGACGTGCGCGCCATGCAGGACGACGCGCGCGCCGTACCCGAGACACGCATCGACCTTCGAGCGGACGGCGCCGGCCGGCATGACCACGGTCACCGGGACGCCCGCCGCGCCGCCCGCCCAGGCGTACGCCTGACCGGCGTTACCGGCCGACAGCGTGATGGCGCCGCGCGCATGCGCCTCGGGCGTCAGCGTCGCGATGCGGTTCGACATCCCGCGCGCCTTGAACGAGCCGGTCTTCTGGAGGTGCTCGGCCTTCATGTACAGGCGTTCGTCGGCGACGCGGACGCCGGTCGCGGCCGCCACCCACGCGGCCGCGGTGGACGACGAGAGCAGCGGCGTTCGATGGACGAGCCCGCCGATCCGTGCGCGCGCCGCCTCGATCTGCTCGAGGCTCACGTGATGGTCGATCTGCACGTCCGGCATGCGTCGGAGTATGGCGCGGGGGTGGGTGGCGCGACACGACATGACTTGCGTGTTTGCGCAAGTACTGATACTGTCGAGACGTGTTGGACTACCTTCCGGTCTCGGCCGAGGTCGATCGCGAGCGGTACGCCGCCATCGGTCGAGCCCTGGCGGACCCGAAGCGGCTGTGCGTCCTCGAGTCACTCGCCATCGGCGAGCTGTCCGTGAGCGACCTCAGCACTCGGGTCGGCTGCCAGGTCCCCAACATGAGCCAGCACCTCGCGGTGCTGCGCAACGTCGGGTTGGTGACCAGTCGACGAGACGGCAACGCCATCCTGTACCGCCTCGCTGACCCCCGGGTCCTCGAGGCCTACCGACTCATCCAGGACATCGCTCGCGAGGCGAGCGCGTAACGCTCGGCCAGGCCGAGCCCGGAGATCTCGCCCGGAGGCGGGAGGAAGGAACTGATCCACATGGCGGAGATCAAGGTCGCGACGGACGCGAACTTCGAGGAATTGGTGCTGAAGGCGGAGCGTCCGGTCGTGGTCGACTTCTGGGCCGCGTGGTGCGGACCCTGCAAGATGGTCGCCCCCGAGATGGAGAAGCTCGCCGCCAAGTACGACGGCTCGGTCGACGTCGTCAAGGTCGATGTCGATGCGAACCCGCGGCTGTCCCAGGCGTTCAACATCCTGAGCATCCCGACGATCGCCTTCTTCAAGCCCGGCGCCCAGCCGCAGGGCGTGGTCGGGTTCCGACCGCTCGAGCAGCTCGAGCAGCAGTTCGGGCTGGCCGAGTTCGTCACGGCCGACGCCGACTGACGACCCTCGTCCTCGATCCGCGACCCCGGTCCCGTCGGCCGGGGTCGTCTCGATTTCAGCGCCGTGGACGGGTCAGGTGCTCCGGCGCGGCGGGCCGCCGACCCGAGCCACGCGACGGCGCGGTCGACGGCGTGCTGATCGAGCGCGGCCGGAGCGAACCTGACCCAGTCGGGGCCGCGCTCGGAGCTCGATGCGTCGGGGGTTCGGGTCGCCGCCGACGCGACCGACAGATCGAGACGGAACTCGGCCGCCGACCCATCCGCGCCGACGACCGCGACGGTCGTCTCGCCGACGACGAACGCCGTGCCCCCGTCCGGCAGGTTCTCTAGACCCACGCCGCTCGAGGCGGCCGCGTCGCGCAGGATCTCGCCGAGGGTCATCGCCGCGTCGCCGCGAGGATCGCCTCCGCGTCCGCGAGGTGATCCTCGTAGTGCTCGACGGTCTCCTCGCGCAGGGACTTCATGTGTTCGGCGTGCTTGACCCAGCGCACCTCGGGCACGACCGTCAGTGTGCCCCGCAGCTCCCCGGGCTGACTCCGGAAGCGGTCACGCAGTTCGTCGATGGGGACGGCGACCCAGCGAGCCCGGATCTCGGCGTTCACGGCTTCGCCGCCGCGCGTCTCCCAGTCGGCGTCGACCCGCGCGATCGTCGGCGCCAATTCCCCCACCGCGAGCTCCCGGGCGATGTCGAGGGCCACGCCCTGCCACGCGAGCAGGTGGCCCATCAGGTCCCGGGCCGACCAGCCGTGGGCCGCCTCGATCGGGCGAGCGACCTCGTCATCCGGGATATCCGCCAGGGCCTCGAAGGACGCCCAGAGCTCGCGTTCCTCCTCCAGGAACTCCATCGCGTCGAGATACATGCCGACATGGTACGGACGCGACACCAGCGAGACGGGGGGGCGCCATCATCCGGGACGACATGGTCGCCACGAAGTCCCAGGGCCTCCACCCGTCCGAGCTCTCTCGGCCTCGCCGCCGCACGGACCCGGCACCCGGGGCCACGACCGAGGGCGCCGCGAGCTCCGGTCCGCCACGGACCGGCGTGGTCTTCGTCCACGGCATCGGGTCGCAGCAGCCCGCGGAGACCCTGCTCCAGTGGTCGGCGCCGATCATCGAGGTCCTGACCGCGTGGCACGGGCAGTTCCCGCAGGACCCGGACGACCCCAACCCGCGCGACCCGGTCGAGCGCGCCACCATCGACTTCTCGAGCACGCTCCCGACGATCTCGCTGCGCGTCCCGGCCGCGACGACCGGCGACCGCGTCGTCCATCCCGAGACCGAGTGGCTCCTGACCGAGGCGTGGTGGGCATCGAAGGTCGAACCGCCCGGGCTCAACACGATCACGAACTGGCTCGGACCGAGGGGCGGCGCCGCCCAGGTCGTCGACGGTATCCTCGGCAACCGCACCGAGGGCTGGCTCCTGACTGTCTCGCGCGCCGCCGTCGTGCCGTTCGTCTCGGTGCTGTCCGGGATCATCCTGACCTTGTACGGGCTGCTGCGAGGGGTGACCGCGATCATCCCGATCCAGTCCGTGAAGGACGCGGCGATCCTCCACACCTTCGACGACTTCCTGACCGGCTGGTTCGGCGACGTCCGCAACCTGCTCTTCGACCCGGCCCAGTCGGCCAACATCCGAGGCGGCCTCGCCGAGGCCGTGACGCGCCTGCGTGGCGCCGGGTCGCATGAACGTCGTCGTGGTGGCCCATTCGGGCGGCGTCATGGTCAGCTCCACCTGGCGCTGACGGACCCGGCCCTCGAACCGGCGACGTTCGACGTCGACAAGCTCGTCACCTTCGGCGAGGGCTGGAACCTCGCCTTGCGCCTGACGCCGGCCGAGGTCGGCATGGCGGACCGCCTGCGTCGGGACATCACCCGCGCACCCGGACCTTCGCTGGCGCGACTTCTGGGGGAGCCACGACCCGGCGCCGGCGGGCCGCTGGCGCTCGGGGAGATCAGCCGCCGGTGGCCGCGCCGGACCGGGTCCGATCGTTCCGGGTCTGGAATCGCCGGAGCCTGCTCGAGGACCACGGCGGCTACTTCGACAACGACGAGGAGTTCGTCGTGCCCCTGATGCGCGAGATCGACGTGCCGACCGGCTGGGGCGAGGCGTCGCGCTTCTACCCGCCCGACGAAGGCGCCAGCCCGACCGTGGAGCCCGACGACGCCGCCGACGACCCTCGGGCGATGGCCGACCCGCGCGTCGTCCGCCACCGCCAGCGCGTCGCGACCGTCGCGCTTTGGCGGCAGATGGCCCTCGCGGTGCCCGTCGCGACGATCGCGCTCGCCCTCCAGTCCTACCCGGATCGACTGGTCACCATCGGCACGGAGGTAACCAGCGTCCTCCCGCGGATCCCGATCGTGGCCGACGTCATCGATTGGGTCCGCACCTTCAGCACCGAGACCTTCGATTCGATCGAGTTCAAATTGCCGGTGCTGACGGTCAAGGAGGGGGACATTGCGACCCTGATGCAGGTCTTCGGCACGGGCGTCCTGCAAGCCGTGGTGCTGATCGCCGCGCTCCAGATCGGCTTCGCGCCGATCCAGGCGTATCGGGCCTGGCCGCTGCGTGCACCGATCCGGACGGTGATGTACGGCGTCGAGGCGGCCCTCATCGTGATCATGGCGCTCGTGGTCGCCCGCGTGTACGTCGTCGACGCTCATGACGACCTGCTCGGCGCGGGGTGGGTGGCCTGGGCGCCGGGACTGTTCGTGACGGCCCTGGTCGGGCTGCTCACGATCGGTACGAGCGAGCTCGTCAAGGCCGTCCAAGCGCCGGCCTCTCGAGCGCGTTCGGCGTCGCATCGTCGGTCTTCTTCGCGTTCGCCATGGTGGCCGCGGTCGTCGCCATCTTCCGGATCCCGGATCTCGAGCTGGCAGAGGTCGCCTACGTCGTGATCTGGATCGGGGCGTTCCTTGTCCTGAGCGCCGGCCGCAATCGCTGGTCGCTCTGGGACCAGGCCGAGCGCCAGGCAGCCTACGGCCTCGTCGGGGCGATCACGGTCAATCGATGGCCGGCGATCGCCTCGTCGATCGGGTTCGTCATCGTCGGCCTCACGCTGGCCGCGTGGGTCATCACCGGGGCGAACGTGGGGATCTGGTTCGGCCTGTCCGGGGGCATCGTGTTGATCGTCATCGCGATGGCCTGGGGCGCGAAGGCCTGGCGGCAGTACGGCGACCCCGTCGTCGCGCCGGGGTCAGTCGAGTCCGCACGCGGCTCCGTGTAGCGGGGCTCACACCGCGACCGGCTCGCGGTACTCCCCGAACGCCTCGCGCAGGACGCCGCATTGCTCGCCGAGCGTGGCGTACGCGGCGGCACAACGGATGAAGTGGGGCATCAGGTTGGTGTCGGAGGAGCCCGGCCGTCGGGCGGCATCGCGCAGGCCGGCCAGGGCGGCGCCGACCGCTTCGGCGTCGCGCTCACGACGCGTCCGACCGAGTCGCTCGAGATGGGATTCCAGCGAGCCCTCGGGGACCTGCAGGACCGGCACGCTCATCACCTCGGACGCGTCGACATACGCGTTGACGCCCACGACCCGACGCTCGCCCGCGTCGAACTCGCGCTGGTAGCGGTAGGCGGCGTCCGCGATCTCGCGCTGGGGGTAGCCCTCGGTGATCGCGGCGACCATCCCGCCTCGGCGGTCGATCTCCTCGATGTACCGCCACGCCTGGCGCTCCGTCTCCGCGGTCAAGGCCTCGACGAACCAGGAGCCCCCGAGCGGGTCGACCGTCGCGTCGACGCCCGTCTCCTCGGCGAGGATCTGCTGCTGACGGAGCGCGAGCATGGCGGCCTCGGCCGTCGGCACCGCGAGCGCCTCGTCGTGCGCGTCCGTGTGCAGCGACTGCGTCCCACCGAGCACCGCGGCGAGCGCCTGGATCGCCACGCGGGTCAGGTTGTTGAGGGGCTGCTGCGACGTGAGCGACACGCCCGCGGTCTGGGTGTGGAAGCGCATCCAGGTGGACCGCTCGTTCTCGGCGCCGTAGCGCTCGGTCATGAGCTTGTGCCAGATCCGGCGCGAGGCGCGGAACTTCGCGATCTCCTCGAAGAAGTCCGAATGCGAGTTGAAGAAGAAGGAGAGCCGAGGCGCGAAGTCATCGACCCGCAGCCCACGCGCGATCGCATCCTCCACGTACGCCATGCCATCGGCGATCGTGAACGCGAGCTCCTGGACCGCCGTCGAGCCCGCCTCGCGGATGTGATAGCCGCTGATGCTCACCGTGTTCCAGCGCGGCATCTCGCGTGTCCCGAACTCGATGGTGTCGGTCACCAGGCGCATCGAGGGCGCCGGCGGGAAGAGGTACTCCTTCTGAGCGATGAACTCCTTGAGGATGTCGTTCTGGGTGGTCCCCTCGAGCGCCGCGCGAGGCACGCCGGCCCGTTCCGCGGCCACGATGTACATCGCCCAGATGGGCGCGGCCGGGGAATTGATCGTCATCGAGGTGGAGACCCGCTCGAGTGGCAGGCCGGCGAGGAGCACCTCCATGTCGGCGAGGCTGCTGACCGCGACGCCGCACGTGCCGAACTCGCCTTCCGCCTCCGGGTCGTCCGTGTCGTAGCCGTACAGCGTCGGCATGTCATAGGCGATCGAGAGGCCGGTCTGGCCGGCATCGAGCAGCTGTCGGAAGCGGGCGTTCGTATCCTCGGCCGCGCCGAAACCCGCGAACATCCGCATCGTCCAGAGCCTCGAGCGATAGCCGCTCGGATGGATCCCGCGGGTGAATGGCGGCTCGCCCGGCAACCCGATGTCGGCCAGCGGGTCGATCCCCTGATCATCGATGGACCATGGCCCGTACAGCCCGTCCACGGGCATGTCGCTGATGGTCGAGAACCGTGGCTTGCGTTCCGCCGCCCGCTCGAGGGCGGGCTCGAGTCGATCCCGCTGCCAGGCGCGTCGGCGGGCGGCCCAGTCGGCCGGCCGGTCGGTCATGGCCGCGACTCTAGCACTCAGCCTTGGCCGAACGCGTCGACCGCCTCCTGGATCCGGTCGTCGGGCAGATCGTTCGTGATGACGACGTTCACCCGGTCGACCTGGGCCGACGGCCAGACGACGACGGTCTGCAGGCGCTCGCCTGTCTTGGTATCCAGCCGGCGGGCGTTCCGGCCGACGATCGTCGGCGTCGACTCGGCCAGGACCTGCGTGCGGTTCGCCGTTCGGGCACTGGAGGCGTAGAAGTCGGCGAGGGCGTCGGCGGTCAGGCCACGCGCTTCGAAGACGGCCATGACCGCCGCCCGCTCGCCCCCGAAGGACCACGTGCCGCCGGCGAACCGGAGCTCGGCGATGCCCGCCGAGGCCAGCGAACCCAGGCTCGGGCTCGAGCAATGCCGTCCGGAGTCCAGCGTGCCGGGCGCCTCGTCCCGGAACGTCTTTGGGATCAGCGCCTCGAGGTCGGGGTAGGCGCCGGGCGCCGACCCGTCCGTCGAGCACGCCCCGTTCGGATCGAAGGAGGCGGTAGGCGTCGAGGCGCACGAGGCCAGGAGGAACAACGCGGCCGCGATGACCGCGATCGAACGGGGAGACATCCGCGCGAATCGTAGCGAAGGTCGCCTCGGCGCGCCGCCGACGGTGCGTCGGTGCACCTGGTACCTGTGTCTCAGGGTGGTGCGTGCACGCGCCTGCCCAAAGAGCCCGGGCCACCCGGGACGAGGGTGCCATTGCCTCCGGAGTCGGCCGGTCCTATTGTTCTGTCTACGCCGACCCGCGATCGTACCGGGACAACATCCTGGGGCGTCGGTCACGGAACCGGGCACGGGCGTTCGATCGAGGAAGGTTCGATCGGATGATCTACGTCCGGCTCACGAGCCGAATAACAGGTTCTTCGGCCAGCAGGCCTGGTGGACCGTCGGGACGGCAGCGCTTATCGCCTCTCATCAATCAGCGAACAGAACGCCCTCCGGTATCGGGGGGCGTTTTCGCGTCCCCGTGCGGCTTCAGGCCGAGCGGCCGGGTGGCTCCGAGCTCGGTCGGGATCGCCGCAGGACACCCCGCCGGTCGAGGTCGCCGCGGATGACCCGGGCGGCGGCCACGAGATCCGGGTCGCGCGTGACCGTGCCGGCGAGCCAGTCGATGTAGGAGGGCTCGAACGCGGCGATCTGGCCGAGGGTGTGGCCGTGGAACTTGCCGAATTCGACCATATGATTCGACGCCCGATCGAGCGACGGTGGCGCCGGCCGGCGGAAGTGGCGGATGCGGCCCTTGACCGGCGGGCCGGTCGGCGTCGAGGCGCGGGGCGGCTCGCGGTCCACGGCTCCGCCCCGCAACGGCGGCTGCCCCGCGAGCGGGACGCGACGCGACGGGTTCCCGGCCACCTGGTTGCGCGGCCGATAGGTCGCACTCATGTCGACACGGCCGGTGACCGGAGGCGACGGCTTCGGCGCCGGCGGGCCGCCCCGACGCGCCGCGGTCGCGGAGTCGCCCTCGCGACCGCGGCCGAGCGGATCGGTCCGGGTCAGGGCCGCGTAGGCGTCGTTGATCTCGGCCATCTGCCGAGTGGCGACCCGCGACGCCGCGGGGTCGTCGCCGGTCAGGTCGGGATGATGCGCCCGTGCGAGCTTCCGCCAGGCCGCCTTGATCTGGATCGCTGACGCCCCAGGCTCCACGCCGAGCACGCGGTAGGGGTCGCGCTTCACCATCGGACCAGTGTACCGGTGTGCATCCGCGCTCCTCGCGCTTGACAGGGCGACGGTCGGTGCCGTCCCCTTTCCCCATGGGGAGAGTCCGTCGGGCTGGTCTGCTCGCGGCCGCGGCCGCCGTTCCGGCCGGGCTCGCCTACCGATTCGCGCTCGCCTACCGGGTCAGGGCCGGATATCCGCGCCGGAATCCGCCTCGGATCACGCCCGAGGCCCTCGGCCTCCCGTACGTCTCGATGACCGTGCGGTCGGCCGGCCTCGACCTGCCGGCCTGGTTCATCCCGGCCCGCGACGGGGCGCCGGGGCCAGGGTTGGTCCTGGTCCACGGCTGGGAGTCGGCCCGGGACCGGACCCTGCCGATGGCGGTGTTCCTCCACGCCGTCGGGTATCACTGCCTCACGTTCGACGTCCGCGGCCACGGTGCCAACCCGCCCGAGGAGCTGCCGCTCAGCGCGGGCGAATTCGGCCTCGACACGCTGGCCGCCCTCGATACGCTCCTCGCCCGACCGGAGGTCACCGCGGGGGGCGTGGTGGGGCACTCGATGGGCGGCATCGGGGCCATCCTGGCGGCCGCCGCCGACCCACGGACGGCCGTGCTGGTGGCGAGCTCGACGCCGGCCGACCCGTATCGCCTGACCCGCCAGACGTTCCGCCTGGCCCACTTGCCGATCCCGGATCCGATCGCCTACCCGCTCGCCTGGCTCACGACCAGGGTCTATCTCCGGCCGCGCGGCCACGTCGTGCGCGACGTCAGCGCCTCGGACGCCATCGCCCAGTACCGCGGGCCGGTGCTGCTGGCACACGGCGATCAGGACAGCGTGGTCCCGCCCGCGCACATGGACCGGCTGGCGGCAGCGGTTCGGACGGCCCGGGGCGCGGACCTCGCCGGTCGAGACGCCGCGCCGGTCGAGACGCACCTCGTGCCCGGCGGCCAGCACTCGTGGCTGTACGAGTCGCCCGGGTACCGCCGGGCCGTCGCCAGCTTCATCGCTCGCGCGTTCGCCGGGCCGATGGAGCCGTCCGCGGCGGGCGAGCTGGCCGCGGCGACCCAGGCGGACCGGATCCCCGATGCGGAAGGCCGTTTCGGCGCCGTCGAGGACACGCCTGGCGGGTTCCGCACCCTCGCCCAGGTCGCCCTGCCCGGCGCGACCCGGCCCGTCGCGACCCCGGCGACGCCGCTCGGTGACGAACCGGCGATCGAGGCGTGACCGACCACGATCCCGTCTGGGCCGCGATCTCGCGGAAACGGGCGATCCGGAGGTTCGCCGACCGACCGCTCCAACCGGAGCACCTCGAGCGCATCCTCGAGGCCGGCCGCCGCGCCGGCAGCTCGAAGAACTCCCAGCGCTGGGCGTTCATCGTGTGTCACGACCGGGAGCACCTGCGCGAGCTCTCCGTGGTCGGGCCGTGGGCCGGCCATCTCGCCGGGGCGGCGGTCGCGATCGCGCTGGTCACCCCCGACCCGGCCGCGACCGACGCACCCCTCTCGGTGATGTTCGACCTGGGCCAGGCCGCGGAGAACATGATCCTGGTGGCCTGGGAGCTCGGGATCGGCAGCGTGCCGGCCACCGTGTACGACCACGATCTCGCCCGGCGCCTGCTCGGCTACCCGGCCGACCGCCATTGCGAGTTCCTGCTCTCGTTCGGCTACCCGGCCGATCCCTCCGACCTGACCCGGCCGCTCAAGGCCGGCGGTCGGGTGCCTCTCGCGGAGATCGTGCACGACGAGCGCTGGTAGCGAGGCGCCCCTACTGCCATCGGAACTTCACCGATGCGATGCCGAAGCAGACGACCAGCCAGCCGAGGAGCACCGCCGCACACGCCCACAGCGGCGCGAACGGCACGCCCCCCACCATGACCTGGCGCAGCGCGTCGGCGAGATAGGTCAGGGGGACGAGGCGGGCGATCGACTGCAGGAACGGCGGCATCGCGGCGATCGGGAAGAACACCCCCGACAGGAACATCATCGGGAACTGGACCACCTGGGTGATGCCGTTGGCGGCGTCCTCGGTCTTCGTGAACGAGGCCAGCACGTAACCGAGCGACAGGAATGAGAGGGCGCCCAGGACGACGAATGCCGCCGCGAGCAGCAGCGAGCCGGTCACCTGGACGCCGAAGACCACGACGCCGACGCCCACGATGATCACGGCCTGGACCAGCGCGAGCAGCAGGCGCATGAGCGTGTTGGAGCCCACCAGCTGCGAGCGCCGGAGCGGCGTGACCGCCAGGCGCTTGAGGATGCCCTTCTCGCGGTCGGCCACCAGGGGCACCGCGGCGAAGATGCCGAGCTGCATCACCGACATGCCCAGGATGCTCGGCACGAAGTAGCTGATGAAGGTCAGGTTCTCGGTCTGGATCGTCTCGGCCTGGGTGACGATGAGCGGTGGGCGACCGCCCAGGTTGACGACACCCAGCACGCTGCCCACGACCTGGTTCACCGAACCGACGAGGGACGATCGCGACGGATCGACGACGATCGTGAGGTCCGCGGGCGGGCCGCTTCCGGTCGAAGCGGCGGCCATCGCCTCGCCGAATCCGGGCGGGACCACGATGATCGCGTCCACGGAGCCGTCCTGCATCACGACGTCCGCGGCGGCGCGAGTCTCGGCGGGAGTCAGGTCGACGCCCGGTGCCGCCGTGAACGCCTGCTCGAGCTGCCCCGAGGCGTCCGACCGATCGAGGTCCACCCAGGCGATGTTCAGCGTCTGGTCACCGCCACCCTGGAAGATGAAGCCGAACAAGAAGATGAAGATGAGCGGGAATGCCAGCGTCCAGAACACCGCCGCGCGATCGCGGAGATAGCTCCTGATGTTCGCGACGGTGAGCTTCCTCAGGGCGTGCATCGCGTCCCTCAGTCCCGCAGCGCCCGGCCGGTCAGGTCGAGGAAGACGTCTTCGAGGGTCGGCCGGCGGACCGTGAGGTCCTTCGCGTCGACTCCGCGCTCGTCGGTGAGCGCCAGCAGGGCGCCGATCGTCGCGCCCACGTCCCGCGTGTAGAGGAGCAGGTCGCCGTCATCGTGCTTGACCTGCGAGACGGCCGGCAGGGCGGCCAGTTCCGCGTCGGAGAGGGCGTCCGTGGCATCGAGTCGGACAGCCCGGTCGCGGAAGCGCTTGCTCACGAGCTCGTCGACGGTGCCCATCTCCAGGATGCGGCCGTGGTCCATGATGGCCACCCGGTCGCACAGGATCTCGGCCTCCTCCAGGTAGTGGGTCGTGAGGAACACGGTCCGACCATCCGCCTTGAGCCCCAGGATGATGTCCCAGAGCGCGCGCCGCGCGGCGGGGTCGAGACCGGTCGTGGGCTCGTCGAGGAAGACCAGCTCGGGCTCGTTGACGAGAGCCAGGGCGACGCCCAACCGCTGTCGCTGGCCACCCGAGAGTTCCTGGGAACGAGCCTTGCGGCGCTCTCCGAGCTCCAGCAGGTCGATCAGCTCATCAGTCGGTCGCGACGTCGGATAGAAGCTGCGAAACAGGTCGATGAGCTCGGTGACCGTCAGCTTCGGGTACAGGGCCGCCGTCTGCAGGCTGACCCCGATGCGCGGTTTGAGGGCGTTCGCATCCTTCGCGACATCGACGCCCAGGACCATGGTCTCGCCCGCATCCGGACTACGCAGGCCCTCGAGGATCTCGACCGTCGTGGTCTTGCCCGCACCATTCGGGCCCAGCAGGCCGAAGATCTCGCCGGCGGCCACGTCGAAGTCGATGCCGTCCACCGCGACGAGGTCGCCGTAGCGCTTGACCAGTCCGCGCACGCGGATGACCGGCTCGGCGCCGATCGCCAGGGTCTGCATGTGCCGATGGTGGCAGAGGACGATGCCGGACGCACGGGCCGTCGGTCACATTTCAGGACCCGGCCGCTTGCTCCTCGTCCGGCCGGTCGAAGCTCGTCGACCAGTCGATGTCGAGCGCGATGGTGGTCCCGGACGGTCCCCGGTCGTCCTCCGGTGCCGGTGCCCCCAGGCCCAGGTACGCGTCCATCGCCGCTTCCAGCCCGACGTCCCGACCGGCCAGCTCGGACAGGATCCACTTCTGCTCGAGGACATCGCAGTAAGCCTGGATCGGGTCGCGACCCTCGCCGATGGCCGGGACGAGCACCTCCAGGCTCGGCTCGAGGACATCGGTGACCCACTGGTCGGCCGACTCCTGCTCGGTGACGAACCGCTTTCCCTGGTGCTCCAGCCAGGCCCGGTATTCGCGCAGATCGTTCAGGAGGAGGCGAGCCTGGCCCTCGAGCGCGCGGATCCCGGTCAGCCGTTCCAGTTCCCGGGCGTGGAACCGCCGGTTCGTGACCGCCACACGGAGTCGGACGGATCCCCCATCGGACCCCGCCGGCTCCAGCTCGATCTCGTCGACGGCGAACCCGAGCTCGTTGAGCCGCCTGATGCGAGCGCGGACCGCGTGCCGATCGTCGGGTGAGAGCTCGGGCACGAGGTGCAGCTCCTCCCAGACCGATTCGTACCGGGATCGTACGGACGATGCCGCCTCGACCGCGTCATCGAAGGCGTCCTCGCGGCCCTGGAGGGCGCCGAGGTCGGCCAAGCCGAACGCGACGTTCTCGACGAGGATCTCGAGGTCGTAGCTGCGCTGACCATCCGAGAGGCCCGGGTGGATCTCGCTCGTCTCGGCATCGACGAGGAACGCCTGGATCTTGTCGCCGTCGCGCCGGAAAAGCGTGTTCGCGAGCGAACAGTCGCCCCAGAACACGCCGGCCCGATGGAGATCGACCAGCAGCCAGGCCATCGCGTCGAGGAGCCGGTCGCGATACGGGCCCGGCCCGAGCGGGAACCGCATCAGCAGCCGGCGGTACTGGATCGAGTAGGCGAGGTACTCGGTCATGAGGATCGCGGCGTCGCGCTCGGGCGATTCGGCGATACCGACCGCGTGGACCGCGGGCAGCCCGAGCGCCTCGAGGTGGCGCAGGACGTCGAACTCGGTCCGCCCCACCGTCAGCGGTTCCTCCTTGAGGGCGTACGTCCGCCCGCCGGCGATGAGGAAACGGACGAGGTGACGGGAGGGTCCGACCGGCAGCTCGCGGAACTCGAGGGTCTCGGGCGACCAGTCGGCAAGCGGGCGCTCCCATGGCAGGTCCAGCAGGACCCCGACGCGGTCCCGGAGTCGAAGTCGCGGAAACGTGCGCTGGTTGATCAGCCCGTTCAGAGCTTCTTGCGCAGGTAGGCCGCGACGGTCGCGTCGTAGCCGAGCGATTCGTAGAGATGGCGAGCTTCCGGCCGATGATGCCCGGCCGTGATCTCGACGAATGCCACCCCGAGCTCGGACCCGATCCGCTCCGCCTCAGCCATGAGCGTGCGCCCCACGCCTCGCTCGCGCGCCCCGGCGTCGACGACGAGCGCCAGGATGCGCAGGATCCGATCGTCATGCTCGAAGCGCGGCAGCGCGTGGACGGCGATGAACCCCAGCATCGTCCCGTCGTGCTCGGCGACGACCACCCGGGAATGGGGCGACGCGAATCGCTCGAGACGCGCGAGGATGTCGCTCGGACCGGCCGGGTAGCCCTCGTCCGTGAAGAGCGACGCGATCGCGTCGGCGTCCGCGGCCGCGGCGGGTCGCAGGTTGACGGCCGACGGGTCGGCCACGTGGTCGGTCATGCGGGGATGGTACCCGGCGGACCGTCGAGCAGGAACACGTGGCGACCGTCGCGGAGCCCGCCGGCGACCAGCCGCTCTCGCCCGAACGGCCCGTCCCCACGGTCCGAGGCGCCGTCAACGGGGCCGGGTTCGAGCGAGAACCACACCGCCACGGGACCCTCGCCGAGTCGGGCGAGCGAACCCGCGAGCCGGCCCTCGGTCGATGGCTCCAGGACCACCAGGAACGGTGGCGCGGCGGCGGACGCGGACCGGCAGCGGGCCCCAAGGAGCTCGTCATCGGGCGCGTCGACGAACGGCGCCAGGCCCTCCCCAAGCGCTCGGACGAGCTCGATCTCCGCGCGCTGGGTCTCGACCGTCGCCCATCCGACCGCGACGACCCGGGCCTCGTCGCCGCGACCCGGGCAGGCGGTCTCCAGCCGTTCGCGGGCGCCCCGCACGGCATCGGCAAAGAGCGCGGGCAGGGGTCGCATCGCGGTGTCAGCCGAGGAGGAGCAGGTCTGGTGCCGGTTCGCCGAGCATCGTGAAGCCGGCTCGTCGATACAGCCGGATGGCGACCTCGTTGTCGGCGAAGACGCCGAGATAGATCCACTCGCTGTCGGTCTCGAGCGCGTCGGCGGCCGCGGCCAGGGTGACCAACTCGCCGAGACCACGCCCGCGCGCCCAGGCGGCGGTCCCGATCGATGACAGGTAGCTGGCGCCATCGAACGTGGCCCGTCGCGCGACCGCGGCGGGCTCCCCGTCGATCCGGGCGAGATAGTGGGTGAAGGCCTCGTTCGCGAGCGACGCGGCGGTCTCGGCCTCGACGCCCGGGCGACGCTCATCCTCGACGCGGAACGCGTCGCACAGGACGGACACGAGGTCGGCCAGGATCGTGGCCGACCCGGCGGCCGACTCCGCGACGGAGCCGCGGCCGAGCCGTTCGAGCGTGACCGACGACCCATGCCGGCGTCTGGCTCCGGTGCGTGCGGGCTCTGCGTCGGTCATGACCATGACGCAGCCCGCGCCCATGTCCTCGAACCCATTGGCCTTGAGTCGGTCGACGATGTCGGCCGGGGTGTCATGGACGGGCGCCGGCCAGATGTGCGGCTGGCGGCCGATGCCGGTGAACAGGAGGAGCGCCTCGGTCAGGCGGCGATCGAAGCCGTCGGCATCGTCGGGCCAGCGGATCGCTTCCAGGCGATTCCAGAACGGTTCCGGCTCCACGGGATCGTGGAGGAGGATGGCGTCACCGAGATCGCGCAGCTCACGACCCGGCATCGCATGCACCCGGGCCTCATGTTCGAGCAGGCGGCGCATCGTCGCCGCGTCGACCTCGTCCACGAGCCGCGTGCCCGAGGCGTGGTGGCTCCCCATGCCCGAACGATACCGGTGCCGAAACCGTCGTGACGGCGACGACGTACCGCTCGACGACGTACCGTTGCATGCCACCACCACCTTCGAGGAGTCGCCGATGTCCCGCCGAGCCGCTCATCACCCTTGTCCTGTCCACGCTGCTGACACTGGCCCTGGCGGCATGCTCGAGCGGCAACGCCTCGTCGGCGCCGAGCTCGGCGGCCAGCGCGGCGCCACCGGCCGCGTCGCCCTCGACGGCCGTTCTCTGCGAAGAGACCACCGATCCGGGTGACGTGACCGCGTCGATCAAGGACTTCGCGTTCGAGCCCGCCGACATCACGGCCAAGGTCGGGCAGGTCATCGCGTTCTCGAACACCGGGGCGGCGCCCCACACGGTCACGCTCGACGACGGCAGCTGCACGACCCCGAACATCAATGCCGGCACGTCAGATGGGATCGTCATCAACGCCCCTGGAACGTACCCGTTCCATTGCACGATCCACGCCCAGATGAAGGGCACGATCGTCGTCAGCGAGTAGCGCCGGAGCCCGCTTGCGACCCGACGGCCGCTCGACTAGCGCGGCCGCTCGACCTGCAGGACCGATGCTCCGGACGGCAGGTCGATGAGCTGCGGCTCCGGCAACCCGGCCGACGCGAACCACTCGAGCAGCCGCTCCCGCGTCGGCAGCGCCGTGCCCTGGTACAGCTCATCGAGCTGGACGCCCGCGATCAGCTCGCCGTGGCGCGAGCGGAACTCCTCCGTCGTGGACGGCAGGGGCCAGTCGAGCACGATGATCCGGCCGCCCGGCCGGAGCGCCTCAAAGGCGGCCCGCAGCGCAGCGACCGGATCGGTCAGCTGGTGGATCGCGTACTGGAAGTAGGCCAGGTCGTACTCGCCCGCCGGTCCGGGTCGACTGACGTCCCCCTGGCGGATGGCGATCCGATCGGACAGGCCGGCGGCCTCGACGTTCGCTCTCGCGCGCATGACCGAATCGGGCTCGAACTCGATGCCGACGAGCTGCAGTGCCGGGAAGCGACGGGCCATCGCGATGAGCCACCGACCGCCGCCGCAGTGGATGTCCACGACCCGGCCGCCCTGGACCAGCTCGGCGACGAGCTGCGGCACCTGCGCCAGGACCTCCTGGAAGAAGACCGCGATGTCCTGGACCGTCAGGCGTTCGATCGACGCCCGATAGCGGTCGGGCCGCGACGTGATGGGCTGCCCCGTCCGGAAGAACTCGAGCATCCCGCCCCAGTCGAGCGACGCGGTGACCGAATGGACGACCTGGCCGCCGAGGAACTCCGGGCGCTGATCGTCGAGGAGCACGATGGCCGTGGCGTCGTCGATCGTCAGGCGGTCGCCGTCGAGCGTCGCGAGCTCGTGGGCGTCGGCCGCCCACGCCCAGACCTCGATCGCCTCCCGTCGACAACCGGCCGCCGTGGCCAGCTCCCCGGTCGTCAGGCCGGCCGGGCCTGCGGCCCGTAGGTGCCCGAACAGGCCGAGCTCGACGCCCAGGTACACGAGCCACGTCTTGTGGAACCCGGCCAGGCTGGCGACGAGGTCGTCGAAGCGTTCATCGAGCTGCATCGGTGGGGCGATTGTCGCACGGAGGGACGTGCAGAAACACCGCCCGATGGAGGTCGGGCGGTGTTCTGGTGAGTGGCTAGCCGAGGGCTAGTTGTGATAGTGGCCGGCTCGCCGAACGGGCGGGCGGGTGGTGTGCTCGGTCTTGCCGCCGAGACCCTTCTGGGCCCCCGTGGCCGGACCGTTGAACACGCTCCGCGGGATGACGTCCGTGCCGTTGAGGCCACTCTGGCCCCACGTGGCCGGGTAGAAGACGCTCCGCGGGATGACATCGGTGCCGTTGAGGCCACTCAGGGCCCCCTTGGCTCCGAGATTGGCGTAGGCCGGGCTCCAGCCACCGAGGCCGTACTGCGAACCCGCAGCCGTGCCGTTGATGATGCTCGGGACGACCGTGATCGGAGCGGACACCGCGGTCGGGTAGCCGTACCCGAACTGCGTTGCCGTGGCGGGGACGCCCGTGTTCCGGAGCGCGTTGGCCTTGTCGCGGAACTCGCCGAGACGCTGGATCAGGAGCGAGTCCTGAGCGCTGAACAGTGGGGCCTTCTCGCCCGCACGCTGGGCCGCGAGGACCTCTTCGATGCTCCACAGCGGAGCCCGTTCGCCCGCACGATGGGCGATGAGCGCGGCCTCGACGTCGGCCGGGACGGCGACACTCGCTGGCGTCGCTTTGTAGCCCTGGCCGATCGCGATGCCGACCGCGCCCAGCGCAAGCGCGCCGGCGAGGATGACGATCGCGCCGATCGGCGCGGTCTGGTTGGCACGCCCGGTCATGGGCTGCGTGGTGCTTGCGGACATCGTCCGTGCCTCCTTGGTTCCACCTGGACCGGTCGATCGGGACATCCGAGCCACCGTCCGTGGTGCTGCGGCCATGCTCGATCGGGGCCGGCCGCCCGCCATCGGGGAGGCGCCCTATGCCGGGAGGTCGGCTCGCCTCAATCTGTCAGGAGGCTTGCACCCGGGTACCTTATGGAGCGACCGGCGTCGTAAGGCGGACGCCGCTGGCGATCCGGACACGGGCGGCGTGCAACGGTCGACGTCGGATGCCGGTTCTGGAGAGCGATGGACACCGACGACACGCTCATCGCAGGCCTCGCGCGCGACCTGGACGGGTCCTTCGAGGCCATGGTCCTGGCGCACCAGGACCGCTGCTACTCGATCGCGTTGCGCATGCTGGGCGACCCCGGTGCCGCCGAGGAGGCGGCCCAGGACGCGCTGGTGCGGGCCTACCGGGCGCTGGCCGGGTACGACGCCACGCGGATCCGCGAGCTGCGCCTGCGGCCGTGGCTGGCCACGATCGTCCTGAACCTCTGTCGGACCCGCCTGGCACGACGTGCCGCAGCCGGCCGGGCTCCCCTGTCGCTCGACATCGATCCGGAACGCGCGACGCTGCCCGAGCCGGTGGCGACCGATCCCGGCACCTCGCCGACGGTGGTCGCCGAGCGGCGTGCCGCACGTGAGCACTGGGCCGGCCTCCTCGCCACGCTGCCGCCCGCCTATCGGGCGGCCGTGGTCCTGCGCCATGTCGACGGCCTGTCCTACCCCGACGTTGCCCTCGCCCTCGGTCGACCCGAGGGCACCGTCAAGGCCCAGGTCCATCGCGGCCTGGCCCTGCTGCGAACCGCCCTCGAAACGGCGAACCACCTCGAGCGCGAGGAGATGACCGCATGACGACCGAGCACCTGAACCTGGAGACCGCCATGGCCGAACTGGCCACCACCGCCCCGACCGGCCTGGCCACGAACGTCCTCGTCGAGGTCGGCCTGGCCGACCGGATCGCCCGCCTGGATTCGGTCATCGGACCGCTGTATGTCGCCTGGAACGGGCTGGGCGTCAGTGCCGTCGAGTCGGCCGACTTCGCCGCGACGCACCAGGCACGGACCGGGCGCCCGGCACTCCCCGCCGAGAGACTGCCTGACCGGCTCGCCAGGGCGATCGACCGCCGGCTCGGCGGCGACCGTCGGGTGCGCATCGATCTCGACCTGCGCGGCCATAGCGAGTTCGAGCGCGATGTCTGGGCGAAGGCCCTGGACATCCCGCGCGGCGAGGTCCGACCGTACGGCTGGGTCGCCGCCGAGATCGGGCGCCCGAAAGCGGTCCGGGCGGTCGGCACGGCCCTCGGCCACAATCCCGTGCCGCTCATCGTCCCGTGCCATCGCGTGGTCCGGACCGACGGGTCGATCGGCCAGTACTCGCTCGGCGGTCCCGAGAACAAGCGGACCATCCTGGCTTCCGAGGGCCTCGATCCCGACGAGATGGAGGATGCCGCCCGCCGGGGCGAGCGGCTGGTCGGCTGCGCCTCGACCCACATCGTCTGCTGGCCGACGTGCCGGACGGGCCGCCACATGCTCGCTCGCAACCGCCGACCGTTCCGGTCGCTCGCGGATGCCCAGGGGGCCGGCTACCGGCCGTGCAAGATCTGTCGCCCCGTCCCGGCCGTCGCCTCGGTGGCGGCCTGACGGCGCGATTCGCCGAGACGTTTGTCTTACTGGACTAGGCCAACAGGGCCCGGTACACTTCGGTCACATTGGACCAACCACCTATGCCAACCACGCCGGCCGCCCCCTATCGGGGCCCCGGGATCTGGCTCGGCATGCTCGTCCTGTACATCGTGTGGGGCTCGACGTACCTGGGCATCGCGGTGGCGGTCGACACGATCCCGCCGTTCCTGATGGCGGCGATCCGGTTCACCATCGCCGGCGGCGTCCTGCTCGTCTGGTCGCTGGCCCGTGATCGAGGCAGCTTCGTCCCACCGACCCGGCGCGAGTGGCGCGACTCCTTCATCGTCGGCGGCCTCCTGCTCGGCGGCGGTATGGGCATGGTGTCGTTCGGCGAGCTGACCATCCCGTCGGGCATCACGGCCCTGTTGATCGCCCTGATGCCGGTCTGGATCGCCATCTTCGGGCGGCTGCTCCTCGGCGAGCGGCTCCCCCGGACGGCCGTCGTCGGCATCGCCGTGGGCTTTGTCGGCGTCGGCTTCCTCGTCGGTCCGTCGGCGGTCGGCGGCGCTGGCGCCCTCGATCCGATCGGCCTTGGCGCCGTCCTGCTCTCGCCGATCTGCTGGTCGCTGGGCTCGCTCTTCGCCTCGCATCGCGCGGTCCTTCCCGGCAAGCCGCTTCTCGCGACCAGCGCGCAGATGCTGGCGGGCGGCGTCGTCCTGGCGGTCATGGGCGGCCTGCACGGCGAGTTCGGCGTGTTCCGACTCGACGCGATCTCGCCCGAGTCCATGGTCGCCTTCACCTATCTGGTCGTCGTCGGCAGCCTGCTCGCGTTCACCACGTACGGCTGGCTCCTGCGCGTGGCGCCGTTGCCGCTCATCGCGACCTATGCCTACGTGAACCCGGTCGTCGCCGTCGCGCTGGGCGCGATCGTGCTGCACGAACCGATCGAGCCGCGGACCCTGCTCGCGGGCGCGATCATCGTCTTCGCCGTCGCGCTGATCGTCACGTCGCGCGGCCGGATGCAGGCCCCGAAGCCACGGTCGGCGAGCGAGACGGTCCCGATCGGCGTCAGCCCCGCCCCGACTTCCTGAGCCACGCGCCCGACGGCGTCAGGACGCGCGCTCGCCTACCGCTCGGCGAGGATCGTCCGCGCGGTCCGTCTCGCGAGCGCCATGATCGTGAGCATCGGATTCACGCCGAGCGCGGTCGGGCAAGCCGACCCGTCCCCGATGTAGAGGCCACCGACGACGCGGCCGCCGCGCATGCCCTGACGCACGCGACCCCACGGATCGCATGGATGTGTGGCGACATGGGCCCCCATCCGGACGGATCCCATCTGATGGGCCGAGAAGATCGAACCGCGGTTCGGCCGCAGGTCGAACGAGGCGAGCGCCTCGTCGTACCGTCCGTAGGCGGCATCCTCGCTCCCGCTCGCGCCGCCGCGCGTGTACCGGAGTGGCGGTGTCCCCGCGGCGAGGATCTCCGTGGCACCGGCCGCGAGCAGGAGCCGTGACATACGGGCGAGGGCGTGCCGAAGCGTGGCGACCCCGGATTCATCGAGCGAGTAGTCGACCCGTGGCCGCCCGGCTCGGGTCAACGTCACGCGGCCCTCGCCGCCGTCGCGCGTGACCGCGATGAGTGGGACCAGGTGACCGGCCTCGGTCATCAGGCGAGCGTGGGCCGCGGCCCCCTCCCAGGGCAGCGCGAGCGCTATCAGCCCCGGATGGCCCGGAGCGGATTCGATGACGTACCCGTTCCGGCCCGGTTCGGGGGCGAGGAACTGGGCCGACCGCGCCGCTTGCATCGTTCCCCGCCACATCTCGATGGATTCGGTGAAGAGGCCCGCGGCCACCGGGACGGGATGCAGCCGCAGGTTTCGCCCGATCGCGGGGTGCTCGAGACCGGAGGCCAGCAGGATGGCCGGGCTCCGAAGGGCGCCGGCCGCCATCACCACGATCGGTGCCCGGACGACGAGCCGGCGCGTCGGACGCGGCAGGCTCGTCGCCGGCCGCGGGGCCGGCCACCTCCGCCTCCACGCCGACCGCGCTGCCGCCTTCGAGGAGCACGCGTACGACTCGGGCATCCGACACGATCCGGGCGCCCGCCGCGGCCGCCTGGGCCAGGTGGACCCGCAGGCCCGACTGCTTGGTCCCGCGCCGACACCCGAACGGGCAACTGCCACAGTCGCCGCACGCGGTGCCGTTCCGGCGGGTCGGCGTCGCCTCCCAACCGAGGGCCCGCGCGCCGCGCAGGATGATCGCGTCCTTGGGCGGGATGTGGGTCGCCTCGGCGACTTCGAGGTCCCGCTCGATGGCGAGGGTGTCGTCCTCCCAGGCCGACCCGGTGACCCCCTCCAGTCCGTGGCGCGAGGACCACTCCTCGCGGACCGATCCGGGGGCGTCGATGCTCGTCATCCAGTTGATCGTCGTCCCGCCGCCCACGCAGCCGCCGGCGAGCATCTGGACCGAACCGTCCCAGGTGCTCAGGAGCCCATGATCGAGATACAGCCGGTCGAACGCGTCCAGCTCATCGCGAGGCATGGTCAATTCATCGACGAACGGTCCCGCCTCGAGGACCACGACGGCCCGGCCCGCCTCGGCGAGCGCCGCCGCGATGACGCCACCTCCGGCCCCCGAGCCGACCACGACCGCGTCGGCGTCGAGCGTGAGCGGCTCGTCCGACGGACCGGTGGCGGCCGGGAGCTCGAACGGCGCGAAAGCGACCGGCTGGTCGGTCACCGGCGGGTCGTCCGGGCGGTAGCCGATCGCCCCGTGGTACGGGTTCGGATCGGTCGCTCCGGGATCCGCGTAGGCCAGGAACGTGAGCAACTTGCGAAAGGCCCCGACGGCAGAGCGGCGCTGCGCGAAGCGCGACCGGCTCCAACCGAGGAGGTAGCGCTCGCGGGCCTTCGACGACATCGATCGGAACGGCTGCGGCCGAGCGGCGAGCGCGAGATTGGCCGCCCGAGATTCCATCAACCGCAGGACCATGCGGATCTGGCCGAGTTGCGCGGGGTCCGCCACCTCGGCGAGGGCGTCCGCCGCGAGCCGCGCCCGCCTGGCCGCGTCGCCGGGCACGAACGTCTCCGCCAGCTCCGTGAGCGTCGCGAGTTCCGACTCCCCCAGCGGGGAGCTCACGCGCCCGGTCGCTCCCAGCCCTGCGCCGGCCATGGCTCGCAGCGGAGCGGGCGGTCCTCGCGATAGCCGAGCGCGTAGTCCCCCTGGATGAGCGTGTGGAGCTGGCTCGTCCCTTCGTAGATGACGGCCGCCTTCGAGTTGCGCAGGTAGCGCTCGACGGGGAACTCGTTCGAGTAGCCGTTCGCGCCGTGGACCTGGATGGCGTCGAGCGCACTCTGGACCGCGTGCTCGGTGGCGTGCCACTTGGCGAGGCTGGTCTCACGGGTGTTCCGGAGGCCCTGGTTCTTGAGCCAGCCGGCCCGCCACACGAGCAGGCGGCCCATCTCGGTGCCCGCGGCCATCTTCGCGATGAGCTGCTTCACGAGCTGGTGCTCGCCGATCTCCTGGCCGAACGTGTGTCGCTCGTGGGCGTACCGGACGCTGGCGTCCAGGCACGCCTGGGCGAGACCCACGGCCCCCGCGGCCACGGTGTAGCGCCCCTGGTCGATGGCGCTCATGGCGACGAGGAAGCCCTCGCCCTCCTCACCGATCCGGTTCTCGACGGGGACGGGCACGTCGTCCATGTTGATGAGCCCGGTGTTCCCGGCCCGGATACCGAGCTTGCCGTGGAGCGTGCCGGTCGTGAGGCCGGCCATCCCGCGCTCGAGCATGAACGCGGTCACGCCCTTGTGCTTCTTCGAGCGGTCGACCGAGGCGAACACGAGGAAGTGGTCGGCGAGGTCGGCGAGGCTGATCCACAGTTTCTGGCCGTTGAGGCGGTAGACGTCGCCATCGCGTCGGGCCGTCGTCTGGAGGTTCGCGGCGTCGGTCCCGACGCCCGGCTCGGTCAACCCGAACGTGGCCAGCTTCTCGCCCTTCGCCTGGGGCACCAGCCAGCGCTGGCGTTGCGCTTCGGTCCCCCACTGCAGGAGCGCCAGCGAGTTGAGCCCGACATGGACGCTCTGGACGACGCGGAAGGCCGTATCGGCGCGTTCCAGCTCCTCGCACAGCAGGGCGAAGCTGATGTAGTCCATCCCGGCGCCGCCGTACGCCTCGGGGATCGGCGCGCCGAGGAACCCGAGCTCGGCCATGCGGGCAAAGATCTCGCGATGCACCTCGCCCTTGGCGTCCCACTCGCGGATGTTCGGCAGGATCTCGGCCTCGGCGAAGGCCCGGACGCTGTCGGCGACGAGCTTGTTCTCCTCGGTCAGGCTGAAGTCGACCATCGCGGCATGCTACGCGGCCACCCGGGCCGACGCCACGTGGTTCCCGTCGATACACTCGGGCGATGGACACCGCCCCGAACCTGACGCCGGTCGTCGGCCGCTATTTCGAGCGTGAATGGAGCCACGGCGTCGGTCACCGCCTCTTCGATACCGCCGGCAAGGCCTATCTCGACTTCGCCAATGGCATCGCCGTGACGGCGCTCGGCCACGCCCACCCCCGGGTCAACGCCGCCGTGCACGCCCAGGTCGACAAGCTGAGCGGCCCGATCAACGCGGTCGGCTACACCGAGCCGATCTCCCGCCTCGCGTCCGACCTCGCGGCGACCTTCCCCGACCCACTCGATTCGGTCATGTTCCTGAACTCCGGCTCAGAGGTCATCGACGGCGCCCTGAAGCTGGCCCGACGGGTGACCGGGCGCCCGGGCATCATCGCGTTCCGGGGCGGCTTTCACGGGCGGACCTTCGGGGCCGCGAGCGTGACCACGTCGAACCTCAACTATCGGACCGGCTATGAGCCCTTCCTGCCGGGCGTCCACTTCGCGCCCTATCCGATGGTGTACGCGGACTTCGGGGGAGATGAGGCCGCGGCCACTGGGGCCTGCCTCGAGGCCTTCGACAGCCTCCTGCGCTCGGTCGTGACGCCGAGCTCGATCGCCTCGGTCCTGATCGAGCCCGTGCTTGGCGAGGGCGGCTTCGCCCCGGCCCCGGTCGCGTTCCTGCAAGGGCTCCGGGAACGGTGCGACGAGCACGACATCCTGCTCATCGCCGACGAGGTCCAGACCGGGTTCGGGCGGACCGGGCGGATGTGGGCGTTCGAGCATGCCGGCATCGTCCCGGACGTGGTCTGCCTGGCCAAGGCGATCGCCAACGGCCTGCCGCTCTCGGCGATCGTGTCGTCGCGTGCGCTGCAGGAACGCTGGGGCCGGGGCGCCCACGGCTCGACGTACGGAGGCAACCCCGTGGCGTGCGCGGCCGGGATCGCGGTGCTCGAGACGATCCGCGACGAACGGCTCGTGGAGAACGCGGTGGCGCGTGGCGCCGAACTCCGGGCGGGGCTCGAAGCCATCGCCGCCGAGGACGAGCGGATCGGCGACGTTCGCGGTCCGGGCCTGATGGTCGGCGTCGAGTTCGTGCGCGACCGGACGACCCGCGAGCCGGACCCGGTCCTGCCGGATCGACTGATGGCGGCCTGCGCCGATGCCGGCCTGCTGATCCTGACCTGCGGCCGCCAGCACGAAACGGTGCGCTGGATCCCGCCGCTGGACGTCAGCGCTGCCGAGATCGCCGAGGCGGTCGAGATCTTCGGGGAGACCCTCGGCCGCCTCGACTGACCTCCCCGCCAGTTCGGTGCGGCAGCCGGGCCCGCGCGCACCTGCTAAGTGCGAATTCAGTACGGGTGAGCGTGGACGCGATATGAATCCAGCGGTTCGGGCAGTCTCGTCACCAGTCCACGAGAGGCTCATCGCGGATCTGCACCTGACAAGTGCGCTGGCAGCGTCCGCGGGCGGTCCGTCAGTCGGTGGCCGGCGGCAGCCCGGCGTTGATCCGGATCGCGTCGCGCACGAAGCGGGCCAATCCCGGCTGGATCCGCTCGTACGTGGCCTCGAATTGGGGGTCCGCGACGTACATGTCGCCGAGCATGGCGTGCATCTCTTTCGAGCACGGGTAGAACCGCTGGTCGATCTGGAGCCGATGCCGCTCGACGAGTGCCTGGACCTCGGGGTCGCCGGGTGTCGCCCCTGACACGAGCGCGGCGCCGAGCCCGCTCCCGATGGCCTCGCTCTCGGCCTTGATCGCCTTCCAGTCGTCCTTCGTGTAGCGGGCCGTCCGTCGCGCTGACTCGGCGTAGGCGTCCGTGTCGCCCCAGCGCTTCTTGACCTCGATCTCGTAGGCCTTGGGGTCGAAGTCGCCGAAGACCTCGAACATGTCGGCGTCGTCCACGGTCGTTCCTTTCGAAAGTGCGTCGAGGGCCCGATCGATGGCGGCGAGGATCGCCTCCAGGCGACGGGTCCGACCCGCCAGCTGTTCCCGTTGGGCGACGAGCGCCGCCCGTCGGTCGAAGCTCGGGTCGAGCGTCAGCCGGCCGATCGCATCGAGCGGGAAATCGAGCTCGCGGTACAGCAGGATGTGCTGAAGCTGCTCGAGGTCGTCGTGGCGATAGAGCCGGTAGCCCGATGCGGTCCGTTCCGTGGGGCTCAGCAGCCCGATCGCGTCGTAATGGTGGAGGGTCCGGACGCTGACGTGTGCCAGGTCGGCGAGCTCACCGATCGTGTACGTCTGCCCGTTCCCGTCCATCTCGTCCGGGAGTCTAGACCCTGACGTTACGTGAGGGTCAAGCGGCGAGCCGCGTCGGCGTAGTCACGAAATGGCGGGTCGGAACGCCGTCCGTCGAGCCGCGTCCGGATCAGCCAGTCGCGCCGCCGACTCGTCGGATCGATCATGGCGAGGACTCGGCCAGTCGGAGGCGCCCCGACCCGATCGGTCATCCACGCCGTCACGGCTGGCGCTCGGATCGGAAACGCCTCATCGATAACGGCGCGATTCGATCGAATGACTGCTTCGGCCTCGGTGCTTGCGAGCACCACGAGCCACGAAACGGACCGCGCAGGCCGCCATCCGAGTCGACGGGCCGCTGCGAACGCTGAACGCTCATACCAACCGATCTGACGCTCGACGGCACCCAGGTCGTCAAGCCGAGTCTTGATCTCGATGATCACCAGAGTCGATGTTCGATGGTCGAACGCGAGTAGGTCGATCCAGCCGTGCGAGCGAGCGTGGACGATCTCGACTTCTCTCGCCGTCACGAGACCGGCCGCGCGAAGGCGTCGATCGACGTAGCCGGAACAGCGTGCATGCACGAGGTCTCGCTGCGTGGGTCCCTCGACGATGATCGGGGCGCGAACGACGAGATCGACCTCCATGTCGAGTGCCTCGGCGATGCGAGTGACCACGTCGAGCGACGGATTTGCCCGTCCGCTCTCCAGCGTGGCGATGTAGCCGCGGGCGAGCCCGACCTCGGCCGCGAGTCGTTGCTGTGTCATGCCGAGGTCGACTCTCGTGCGTCGACACCATTGCGCGAAGGTGATGTGAAGGGGTTGCACGACGCCAAGTAAAGCGCCGGCCCCTTATCCCGGCCTTATGTCGCGCGGCCGTGCTTCTCCAAGGTGCGGGATCCGAACGAGCGTCTCGTGAGTCCGCTACCAGACTGCAGATCGGGCTGGATTCGCACCGGGTTCACGTTCAACTGGGTCGAAACGGCACCTGCCAGATGCGTCCGTTGGGGCGCAGGCGCCCCGGGACAGCAACGAGCGCCCGTGCCACCTGGGCCGGGCGCTCTTACGCGCGCAGACGTGCGACGAACGGGCCGGATCGGGTCCGACCCGCGACGGTCAGCGGTTTTGCGAGAGGAACTTCATCACGTCGTCGAGCCGGAACCGGCGGTCCCCGCGCTTGCAGACGCGATAGAACGGCAGCTCACCCCGATCGCCCAGCCGCTTCACGGTATTCACGTGCAGGTGGAGCATCTCGGCGACCTCGGTCGCGGTGAGCATCGGTCCCAGTTCGTTGACGGCCATCGATGCCATGTGGTCGTTGCCTCGTTCTGCGCAATACTCGGCGGTCCGGGCCCCTGGGGTAGCCAAGGGTAGGGTGCGGCCCGCTGCGAGGCAGAGCGTATGAGTGAGGTACCGGCACCGCCAAGCCGTACTTTGGGGTAGCCGCCAGTACCACGCTCGGGTCCGGGTGGTCGGACCGGGCGAAGTCGGCCTTAGTCGCCCCGACCGACCGGGTAGGCGTCGGTCGTGTCAGGTGCGTCCGCGACGATCGTGATCTCGAGCGTGGGCATGCGCTCGAGGATGCGCTCCGCGAGCGACGAGCGGCGCATCCGCTCGAGGGCGCTCGACGTGCGATGGGGCATCACGAAGCGGGTCACGCGCCGAGCCTTGGCGATGCCCTCGACGCCCTCGGCGACGTCGGCGGCCTCGATCGTGACGATCTCGGCACCGAGGTCGGTCGCGTCGTCGAGGTACTCGCGGATGCGCCGGTTCCGTTCCGAGGACGACGCCGATTCGGCCGGGGTCTCGACGACCACCGCGAGCAGCGGCGCGCGCAGGATGGCCGCGGTCGCCGCCGCCCGCCGCAGGGCACGCGGCGTGGCCGGTGAGGGATCCACGAGCACGAGGACGCGTTCGCTGACCGTCTGGCGCAGCCGTGTGGCGCCGATGTCCTCGAGCTGTGCGTCTACACGTCCGGCGACGAAGCGAAGCGCCAGCTCGCGTAGGGCGGTCAGATTCGACTCGGTGAAGAACCGATCGAGCGCGATGCGCGCGCGGTCCTCCGCGTAGACGTTCCCATGCCGCATCCGCTGCCGCAGCGCGAACGGGCTCATGTCGACGAGCTCGACCTCGTCGGCGGCGGCGAGGACCTCGTCCGGGATACGTTCGTTGACCGGAGCCCCGGTGATGGTGGCGACGGCATCGGCCACCGAATTCGAGGTGCTGGATGTTGCACGTGCTGACGACGTCGATACCGGCATCGAGAAGGAGGTTCACGTCCTCCCAGCGCTTGACCCGCTCGGACCCAGGTGCGTTGGTGTGGGCCAGCTCGTCGACGAGGGCCACGGCCGGCGCGCGGGCGAGGATGGCGTCGGTGTCCATCTCCTCGACCACCACGCCGCGGTACTCGATCCGCCGGCGTGGCACGATCTCGAGCCCGTCGAGGAGCTTCTCGGTCTCGGGCCGCCCATGGGCCTCGACGAAGCCGACGACGAGGTCGGTCCCGCGCTTCGACCTCCGGTGACCCTCCTCGAGCATGCGGTAGGTCTTGCCGACGCCGGGCGCCATGCCGAGGTAGACCCGCAGCCGGCCGCGATGATGGTCGCCGCTCGCCCCTTGGATGCGGGCGAGCATCTCCTCCGCGGTCGGGCGGATGTCGAAGGGATCGCGTCGGTCGTCGGTCACGGACGCCACCTCCTCGGCGTTGGGCCGCCCCCGTCGCTCACGATCGTGTCACCCCGCGAGCAAGCCGTCGAGGTCCAGGTTGAGCAGGAGCACGTTGACCCGCGGCTGCCCCAGGAACCCGAGGAATGGCTGCTCGGTATGGCGAGTCACCGCGGCGCGAACGTCATTCACGGACATGCCACGAGCGGTCGCCACGCGCGCCACCTGGTATTCGGCGGCGGCGGGACTGATGTCGGGGTCCAGCCCGGACGCCGACGTCGTGACGAGATCCACCGGGACCGGCGCGTCGCCGTTCTCCGCCTGATACGCCGCGACGGCCTCCGTGACCCGATCGATCAGGTCCTGGTTGGTCGGTCCGAGGTTCGACCCGGCCGAGCCGGACGCGTCGTAGCCGTCCTTGCCGGCCGCCGACGGGCGGCTCCAGAAGTACTTGGGGTCGCTGAAGCCCTGGCCGATCAGGCTCGAACCGATCGTCCGGCCGTCCGTCGTGACGACGAACGAACCGTTGGCCTGGTGCGGGAACGCGACCTGTGCGATCGCGGTCACGACCAATGGATAGAGCACCCCGGTGACGACCGTCAGCGCGAGCAGGAGCGCGAGGGCGGGCCACAGCCGATAGCGAGCGAAGGTGATCATCGGTAGGTCCTTATGCCAGATGCAGAGCGGAGACGACGAGGTCGATCGCCTTGATCCCGATGAACGGGGCGATGATCCCGCCGAGGCCGTAGATGAGGAGGTTGCGCTGGAGGAGCACGCTCGCGGGCGCGGGCTTGAACGACACGCCACGAAGCGCGAGAGGGATGAGCGCGACGATGATCAGCGCGTTGAAGATCACCGCCGACAGGATCGCGCTCTGGGGGGTCGACAGACCCATGATGTTGAGCGAGTTGAGCTCCGGATAGACCGCGACGAACATCGCCGGGCACGATCGCGAAGTACTTGGCAATGTCGTTCGCGATCGAGAACGTCGTGATCGAACCACGCGTGATGAGCAGCTGCTTGCCGATCGCGATGACCTCGAGCAGCTTGGTCGGATCGGAGTCCAGGTCGACCATGTTGGCCGCATCCTTCGCCGCGGACGTGCCGCTGTTCATGGCCAGCCCGACATCGGACTGGGCGAGCGCCGGGGCATCGTTCGTACCGTCGCCGGTCATCGCGACCAGATGGCCCTCGGCCTGTTGCGAGCGGATGAAGGCGATCTTCTCCTCGGGAGTCGCCTGGGCGATGAAGTCATCGACGCCGGCCTCCCTGGCGATGGTCGCCGCGGTCCGCGGGTTGTCGCCCGTGATCATCACGGTCTTGATGCCCATCTTCCGGAACTCGGCGAACCGCTCGACGAGGCCCTCCTTGACCGTGTCCTTGAGCTCGATGAGCCCAAGGACCCGGCCCTCGCTTTCGAGGACGAGCGGCGTGGCGCCGAGGTCCGCGATGCGGTCCGACTCGGCGACGACCTCCGGCGGTAGGCTGCCGACCTTGGCGGCGATCGCGTCGACCGCACCTTTGAGCATCGTGACTCCGGTCGCGGTCTTGACGCCGCTGGTGCGGGTCTCTGCGCGGAACGGGATCTCCTCGGTGACGGTCTTGCCGAGCGCGGCGAAGGCTGCGTCATCGCCGACACCGGCCGGCCGGCCGAGCTTGGCGAGACGCTCACGCGCCAGCTCCACGATCGAGCGCCCTTCCGGCGTCTCGTCGCGGATCGAGGACACCAGCGCGGCCTCGACGACCTCGGTCTCGGTGACGCCCGGCGCCGGGGTGATCGAGGCGGCGAGCCGGTTGCCATAGGTGATGGTGCCGGTCTTGTCGAGGAGGATGACGTCGACGTCACCGGATGCCTCGACCGCTCGCCCGCTCATGGCCAGGACATTGAACCGGGCCACGCGATCCATCCCGGCGATGCCGATGGCCGACAACAGCCCACCGATGGTCGTCGGGATGAGGCATACGAGCAGGGCCACGAGAGCGACCGTCTCGACGGTCGTGCCGGCGAAGGTCCCGAACGGGCGCAGGGTCACGGTCGCCATGAGGAAGATGATCGTGAGGCCCGCGAGCAGGATCGCCAGCGCGATCTCGTTCGGGGTGCGCTGTCGCTTGGCGCCCTCGACGAGCGCGATCATCCGGTCGAGGAAGGTCTCGCCCGGGTCGGTGGTGACGGCGATCACGAGCCGGTCGCTGACGAGGCTCGTCCCGCCGGTGACGGAGCTGCGGATATCGGTCCCGGGCTCCTTCAGGACGGGTGCGGACTCGCCGGTGATCGCCGCCTCGTTGACGAACCCGATGCCTTCGATGACGTCGCCGTCCCCGGCGATCGTCTCCCCCTCGTTGACGACGATGACATCGCCCTTGCGCAGCTCCGAGGAGCCGACGTCCTCGAGGGCCCCGTCGGCCCGGCGTCGGTGCGCGACGGTCTCGGTGCGCGTCTTGCGCAGGGTGGCCGCCTGGGCGCGACCGCGCGCTTCGGCAACGGCCTCAGCATAGGTCGCGAACAGCACCGTGAACCACAGCCAGATCGCGATCTGGACCGAGAACCCAAGGCCGCCCGTACCGGCCGCCTGGGTGCCGGTCGCATCGGCGATCGAGATGATGGTCACGAGGACCGCGGTGATCTCCACCACGAACATGACCGGGTTCTTGATCAGCAGCCGTGGATCGAGCTTGCGGAAGGCGTGCGGGATGGCCGACCGGAGGAGATCCGGGTCGAGGACCCCGCGCGGCTTGGGCGGCTCGCCCGATGGCTTCGCTCCGCCCAGGGTGACGAAGCGCTGGAAGCGGCGGGTGCCGCGACCGGTATCGACCGACATGAGAGCCATCAGGAGACCTTTCCGGCGTTCTGGATGAGCTGCTCGACGATCGGACCCAGCGCGAGCGCCGGGAAGAACGTGAGGGCTCCGACGATGATGACGACACCGATGAGGAGGACCACGAACAGGGGGCCCGTGGTCGGGAAGGTGCCGAGCGATGGCGCGACGGCACGCTTGGCGGCCATCGATCCGGCCAGGGCAAGGATCGGGATGATCATGCCGTACCGGCCGATGAGCATCGCGAAGCCACCGGTGACGTTGTAGAAGGGCGTGTTGCCTGTCAGACCGGCGAAGGCCGAGCCGTTGTTGCCCGTCTGGCTGGAGAAGGCGTACAGGATCTCGCTGAAGCCGTGCGGCCCGGAGTTGAGTGGGCCGGCCGTCCCCTCAGGCAAGACGCTCGCGATCGCGGTGAAGCCGAGGATGCTGGCCCCGAGGACCAGGGCGACGAGCATCGCCATCTTGATCTCGAACGACTCGACCTTCTTCCCGAGATACTCAGGCGTCCGGCCGACCATGAGGCCGGCGATGAACACGGCCAGGATGGCCCCGATGACGAGCATGCCGTACATGCCCGCGCCGATGCCTCCGGGCGTGACCTCGCCGAGTTCCATGTTGAAGAGCGGGACGAGCCCGGCGATCGGCTGGGCGCTGTCGTGCCAGGAGTTGATCGCGCCGGTGCTGGTGCCTGTCGTGGCGGCCATGAACAAGCCACCGACCGCGGCGCCGAAGCGCGTCTCCTTGCCTTCCATGTTGCCGATGCCCGCCTGGTCGACACTATCCGGGAAGAGCGGGTTGCCGACGAACTCGACGTGCATCGCACCGACGGCGCCGACGGTGAGGATGATCGCCATCGCGGCGAAGATCGCCCAGCCCTGGCGCCTGTCCTTCGCGTACCGACCGAACGTGTAGGTCAACGCGAACGAGCACATGAGGAGCGCGAAGATCTCGAGCCAGTTGGTCAGCGGCGTCGGGCTCTCGAACGGATGGGAGGAATTCGCATTGAAGAACCCGCCGCCGTTGTTGCCGAGCTCCTTGATGAACTCCTGCGACGCGACCGGACCGATGGCGATGGTCTGCTGCGCGCCCTGGAGGGTCGTCACGGTCTGCGAGGGGTTCCAGGTCTGCGGGCACGCCCTGCCAGACGAGCACGAGGGCCCCGACGATCGAGATCGGCAGCAGGATGTAGAGCACGCCTCGCGTGAGGTCGACCCAGTAGTTGCCGATGGTCTTCGCGCTACGCCGGGTGAGGCCCCGGAAGAGCGCGATGGCGATAGCCAGGCCGGTCGCGGCCGACGTGAAGTTCCGGACCGCCAGCACCGTCGCCTGCGACAGGTATGTGGCACCGGTCTCGCCCGAGTAGTTCTGCCAGTTGGTGTTGGTCTCGAAGCTGACCGACGTGTTGAAGGCGAGCTCCGGCGTCATCGGTGGGATGCCGCCCTGGTTGAGTGGCAGGACGTCCTGCAGGCGGAAGACGATGTACCCCGCGATGATCGCGACAAAGGCCATCGCGAGCACGGAACCCGCGTAGCCCTTCCAGCCCTGCTCGACGGTCTCGTCGACCCCGCAGACGCGATAGATGAGCCGCTCGACGGGGCGAACCACCGGGCTCAGGAAGACGCGCTCGCCCTCCATCACGCGATAGATGTAGCGGCCGAGGAACGGGGTGATGACGACGATCGCCAGCGCGAGCGTGGCGAGGGTCAGGAAGTCGTTGAGGGACACGATCAGAAGTCCTCGGGGCGAAGCAGCGCCCACAGCAGGTAGACGAAGACGAAGGCGGCCGCGAGGCCGGCCAGGAGCTCGGGGATGTTCATCGCCCGACCCGCTCGCAGAGCAGCAGGTACCCCGAGAAGACGGCGATGCAGCCGATCAGGATCAGGGCGATCTGGATGTCGGTCATGGTTCGGTGGTCTCCGTGGTCAACAACCGGTCGATCGTCGACCGGAGCGTGTCCAGCGCAAAGGGTTTGGGCAGGTACCCGGCGACGCCGAACTCGCGCAGGCGGGCTGGACTGACCGCCATCGCGCTCGCGACGACCACCGGCGGTCGTCCGGCGGCCTCGAAAGCCGGGCTGCGAAGGACCGACCAGCCGGTCTCGCCTGGCAGGTTGATGTCGAGCAGCACGAGGGCAGGGCGTAGGCCCCGCTCGAGCGCGGCGATGGTCTCCTCGGTCGATCCCGCGATCACGACCTGGTACCCGTGCGCCCGGAGGTGGCGGGCCAGCAGGTTGCCGAGGGTCTCGTCGTCTTCGACCAGGAGGATCGGAGCCACAGGCCCATCCGAGGTCACTGGTGACCCTCGGGAGCGCCGGCTCGTCGGACGAGGACGTCGAGGCCCTGCTCGTCGGTCCCCCAGAGCGGCTCCAGCTCGACGCCAAGGTCGACTGCCAGCGGCCGGACGATCGCGATGGCCGCCTCACCCAACCGAAGATTGCCGACGGTCGTTCGGCGCGCGCCCCCGGACGCGACGAGGCGGACGGCGCTCGCCAGGAGCTCCGCCTCACGATCGATGGTCGCCTTGACCTGGTCGTTCTCGGTCACGGGTCCATCGTCGTCCCGGGGTCCAAGAGGGCCAGTGCCGTAAGGCCTTGATTCGACTCAAGGACGGCTCAAGACACGCGCCACCGCTGCGCAGGCTCAGTCGGGCGCGATGCGGTATCCCACCCCCGGCTCGGCGATGATCAGTCCCTTCAGCGATCCCGTGGGATCCACGGCCTCGATCTTGCGCCGAATCTGGCTCACATAGACGTGGATGTAGTGGGCCTCATCGCTGTACGCCGTGCCCCAGACGGCGCGCAACAGTCGGCCGTGGGTGACCAGCCGTCCGGCGTGGGTGACGAGCACCTTGAGCACCTCGTACTCGCGTGGCGTGAGGTGCACCGGCCGCGAGCCCACGGTGACCGTGCGCGTGGCCACATCCAGGGTCAGGTCGCCAACCCGAACCTCGCCGGTCGCGTCGGCGGCCGGCCCAGCCGCGCGTCGGAGCAGGGCGTCGATCCTCGCGCGTAGCTCGATCATGCCGAAGGGCTTCGTCACGTAGTCATCGGCGCCGAGGTCCAGCGCCGCCACCTTGTCCGACTCGCGGTCCCGGGCCGACAGGACGAGGATCGGTGTCGAGGCTTCACGCCGGACGTGCCGGATGACGACCAGTCCATCCCGGTCGGGCAGGCCGAGGTCCAGCACGATAAGGTCGGGGCGGCGAGCCTCCCACGATGCGGTGGCCGTGGCCGCGTCGGCGGCCTCAGTGACATCGTGGCCGTGGCCGCGGAGGAAGGTCGCGACCGAGGTTCGGGTCGGCGGGTCATCCTCGACCAGCAGGATCGAGGCCGCAGCCTGTGGGTGATTCATGGCTACGCCGCGTCGCTCGCTTGATCGGATGTGTCAAGGTGCGGCGCGGCCATCGGCACGTCCAGCTCGATGGCGAGTCCACCCAGCTCGCCCTGTCGTGCCTCGACGTGACCACCCATGGCCTCGACGAGACCGCGGACCACCGCCAGCCCGATCCCGGTCCCCCGCCGGGATCCCTCACCCTTGCGTGGCACCCGATAGAACTTCTCGAACAGGCGGGACAGCGTCTCGGGTGGCACCCCGGGACCGCCGTCCTCGACCACCACCCTGACTCGATCGTCGACGGTCCGGGCGGAAACGCGGATCGGCGCGCCGGCGCCCCCGTATTTCGCCGCGTTGTCCAGCGTGTTCGCCAGGATCTGCCCGAGGAACACCTCGTCGCCCAGGACCGGCGGCAGGTCGGGCGGGACCCGGACGTCGATGGGATGACCGGCCAAGCTCGTTGCGGACCGACGAACAGCCTCGGCGACGATGTCTGACAACGCGAGGATGGCCAGACTCGGGCGGAGCTCACCTGCCTCGACGCGACTCATGTCGAGCAGGTTCGTGACCAGCCGGTTGAGCCATTCGGCCTCGAAATCGATCGACGCGGCGATCTCACGACGCTGGTCCGGTGGCCACTCGACGTCGGGGTCCATCAACGTGCCGGCGGCCGCCCGGATCGAGGCCAACGGCGTCCGGAGATCATGCGACACCGAGTCAAGGAGCGCCGACTTCAGGACCTCGCTCCGTCGGGAGATCTCGGCCGACGTCGCATCCCGCTGCAGGCGATCGCGCTCCAGCGACCCACCGATCTGGTCGGCGGCCGCGGCGAGCACCCGCGTCTCCCCCAGATCCGGTGGCCCGAGACCTCGCGGACGGACGACCCACACGGCCCCGTACGTGCGCCCTCCAGCGGTCACGAGGACCTGATACGACTGCTCCGCGGGATCCTGGGAGGACTTTGGCGCACGCGCCGGGGCATGCACCCGCACCCACTCCGCGGGTTCGTCACCGGGTCGACGGCGCAGCACGGTGTGGACGACCGGGCTCGGGGGGGTTCCAGCTTGACCCGCGGTATCGGCCACGACCGTGTCGCCGACGACGATCCAGACGCGCGACGCACGTACCTCGTCGCGGACGAGGCCGGCGATCGGTCCGAGCGCGGATGAGGTGTCGCGTTGGCTCGCTAGCGTGAAGCTGATGTTGAACATCGCCGACGCCTCGCGCTCGCCTTCGATGGCCGCGACGGCGCGGTCTCGCTCCCGCCCGGCCAATCGCCCCACGACCACACCGACCACCAGCAACAGCAGGAGGTTCAGCCACTCGGCCGGATCACGTACCGTGAACGTGTAGAGCGGCTCGATGTAGAAGAAGTCATAGACGAGGAACGCCCCGACCGCGGTCGCGACCGCCGGCCCGGTCCCGCGCAGGACGGCCACCGCGACGACCGCGAGCAGGTATGCGGGGGACGCGTCATTGAGCCCGTAAGCCTCGAGGACCCCGATGACGACGGCCCCGACGGCGAGGGCCGACACGATGACGACCAGGCTCGGCACCAGGTCGCGGACTCGTCGTCCGACGGCCCTGGCGCGACGCCGGCGGTCATCGACTGTGGCGGTCATCGATGCTCGCCCCGGGCGATTCGCCGGGCATCGCGGCTGATGCGCAGAAACTGGGTCACGTGCTGCAGCGGCCGGATGTGGCTGGGTTCGCCGGCGTAGATCGTCTTGATCGGGACCCACGCGATCGGCAGGCCCAGCGCGATGCAGCGCGCGATCATCTCGACCTCGAACTCGAAGCCCGCCTCGTCCGAGTCGAGGAGCGCCCGCATCAGCTGGCGTCCGACCAGACGGTAGCCGGACTGGTTGTCAGGCACGCCGCGCCCGACGGCAGTCGAGAAGACCCAGCCGCCCATGGTGTTCGAGACGCGGCGCGCGACGGGCATCTGGCTGAAGTCGCGGCGACCGATCACCAGCTCCGGGCGGTCCTGCTCAAAGGCCGCGAGAAACGACGGGATCTCGTCGGGATCGTGCTGGCCGTCGGCGTCGAGTGTGACGACCGCGTCGGCGCCCTGCTCGAGCGCGTGGCGGAAGCCGGCACGCAGCGCGGCGCCCTTGCCCTGGTTCGGGACTTGGCGGATGACGGTCGCACCGGCTGCTGTGGCCCGGTCCGCGGTGTCGTCGGTCGAGCCATCATCGACCACCACGACCGGCAGGTACCTGGCAGCGCCGATGGCCACCGCGGCGATCCGCGGTCCTTCCTGGTAGCCAGGGATCAGGGCGAGGATCCGGTCGTCCAGCGCATGCGAATCAGACACGCGAGCATCGTACGCGCCGACGTGCCCCGCCGAACCGCCCGGGCAGTCTGGCGCCCCCGCCAGGATTCGAACCTGGGACCTTCCGCTTAGAAGGCGGCTGCTCTGTCCACTGAGCTACGGGGACGCGATAGGTTGCTCCTCGGCGGAGAGGTCCTTATCCTCCATCTCCCACGCATGGTCGAGCGTGTGGAAGGCGGAGTGCCGGATAAGGAATGGTAGCGTCCACGACCGCATCCGCCGCTCGATCTCCCCGGCGTTGTAGGCGCGCATCGCCGCGACGTAGTCCGCCCGATGCTGGAGCAGTCCATCCGGAGTGAGCGCTGCCTCTTCCGGGATCCGCAACCCGACCTGCTTCGCGAATTCCTCGCTTTCCACGCGGATCGTGTGGCGGATGATCCGGTTGCGATCGCGTCCTCCGCCGCGTGGACCCTTGCGCATCTCCGGCGAGACCCGCGCTGCGACCCCGTCGAAGAACTCCCAGCAAGCCCGTAGCAGCGTGATCGCGCGGTCGAACTCCGCCTCGCTCAGCGGCCCGTGTTCGGTCGAGGACGGCGCGAAGGAGATGCCCCAGAAGTCGGTCGAACCGGGTCCCACCCGGTCCTCGACGATCTCGAGGGGCCCGGCGGCGTCGAACTCGCGGGCCATCCCGGCGAGACCCGGGATCGGCCGGTAGCGCTCCCGATAGGACTCGAGCGTTTCCAGGGCGAGCTCGCCGGTCTTCGCACCGCGGCTCCACCCGGGCCAGTCGAGGGCGAACGCCACCGACCGCTTGTCCTTGGGCCCGCGTTCGATGACCGTGCGGACGGGCATGATCCAGTATCGCATTCGGGCCTTGCAGTGTCGCGATTCCGGCGTGCTATGCTCCGCGCCCCATCGCCCCGATCCGGGTCGGGACGAGGGTGCATGAGGTCGCGAATCGCCCAATGTCGGGACCCCCGACGCGAGCCCCTATCGGCCAGCTCGCCCTCGAGCTGCCCCTCGAGCTGCCGCCACTCGCGATCGCGCCCGAGTGGAAGGACCAGCAGCGCCTGTGGGGCCACGCCTTCCATCCGATGTGCTCCTACCTGGCCAGCTTCCCGGCCGCGCTCGCGCACGCCTTCATCGCCCGGTATTCGCGGCCCGGTGACGTCGTCCTGGACCCGTTCTCGGGTCGAGGGACGACGCCCCTCCAAGCGTGCGCGGAAGGTCGGATCGGTGTCGGCAACGACCTCAATCCGTTCGCCCACCTGCTGACCACGGCCAAGGTCGAGCCGGCGACCCGCGCCCAGGCGTCGACTCGCCTCGCCGGCCTCCGCCTGAGTTGGTACGCCGAATCGAGGGAGTGGCTGGCCCTCGGAGAGCGCGTCGCGGCGGACCCGACCGCGTCGACCGCGCTCGTGCCGGTCGCCGGTTCCGGCGCCGGACCGGAAAGCGGCGCCGAGCGCGTGCCGGTCGAGGTCGCGCTCGCCTTCCACCCGCGGACGCTGGGCCAGCTGCTCTTCGTCCGGACCCGGCTGCGCCTCGACGACCGGACCGATCGGTTCCTCGCGGCGGCCCTCACCGGGATCCTCCACGGCAAGAGCGCCTCGTACCTGTCGGAGCTGATGCCCAACACGTTCAGCATGGCGCCGCGCTATGTGCGCGACTTCGCCCGACGCACCGAGTTCGCCTCCCCTGAGCGTGACGTCTTCGACGGGCTCTCGAAGAAGCTCGACCGGCTGTTCCGGGGCGGCCCACCCTCGGCCGAGGGTGTCGGGCTTCTCGGTGACGCCCGCGACGTGGCGCCACGGATGCGCGCCGCGATGCGCGAGCGCGGCCGGCCAGAGCGTGCCCGGCTCGTCGTGACGTCGCCGCCGTACCTGCGCGTGGTCAAGTACGGCTACTACAACTGGCTGCGGACGTGGTTCCTCGGCTTCGACGCGCGGGCGATCGATGCCGCCCTCGACGACGCCCATCATCGGGAGCCGTACCTGGCCTTCTTGCGCGATGTGTTGGCCGGCCTGCGACCGGTCCTGGCCGACGATGCGGTGGTCGTCCTCGTCATCGGCGACGTCGAGACCGACCGCGGGCGACGGATCCGCGGCGGGGTCGGACTGGCCGAGCGGGCCTGGGAGACGGCCGCCGAGCCCGAGGGATATCGGCTGGCCGGCGTGGCCCTGGATGACATCGCGGCGAC
>CAVVDC010000020.1:0-62557 GCA_963746855.1 uncultured Chloroflexia bacterium | reverse complement strand
GCTAGCCGTGCGACACCGCAGAGCCGCCCGTCGACTCGACGTCCAGCGTGGCGTCCCCGAACACCGTCACGTGACTGCCCCCGACTGGCCGAACCGCTCACGGAATCCGATGCGAGCACGTTGGCGACCGAGCCGCCGGAGGCGTCGACCGCGACGGTCTTCGTCGAAAGGCTTTCGAGGTTGGCTCTCGAGCCGCCGTTGGCCGTCAGGTCGAGATCGTTCGCCGATCCCGTGGCCGTCACCGCCGAACCGCCGCTGAGCTCGATCGTCAGCGCCTGGGCCGCGAGGCCCTCGATGGTGGCCTGCGACCCGCCACTCAAGGTGAGGCCGTCGAGACTCGGGACGACCGCGGTGACATGCACCGGCTGCGACGAGGTGAACCCCTCCTTGCTGCCGATGCGAAGCGTGCCGCTCGCGACGTCGGTCGTGATGATCGGCAGCAGGTTCTCCTGCGCCTCGACGACGATCGGTTCCGCCGGCCCGATCCGAATGGTGACGCCGATCCCGGCGCCGGCCTCGACCTTTTTGAACGCCGCGACCTGGCGGGACTCGGCCTTGACGTCGCCTTCCCCCCTGGTCCCGAAGGGCACGCAGCCAGCCGCCCCGCCGATGAGCAGGATGACCGTGATGGCCACGACCATCGATGACCATCCCCGTGTTCGCCTCGACCGCATCTTCGGACCTCCCTCCGACCGCGTGGCCGCCGGAATCACCCTAGCACCGGGCGTCACGCCCCGTTCCGTCGCGGCCGCTATAGTCCACCCGATGACGCGGCACGAGTTCCTGCGCCGGATCCACGAGCTCGCCCGTCCCCGCAATTACCTCGAGATCGGCGTCAACGACGGTCGCAGTCTCGCCCTCTCGCATGTCCCGAGCATCGCCGTCGACCCGGCCTTCAAGGTGACCGTGCCCCAGCGCGTCGACGTGCACCTCATCAAGGCGACGAGCGACGACTTCTTCGCCCGGCCGGATCCGATCGTGCACCTGCGCAGTGGCCGCAACCCGTTCCGGAACCTGCGCCGTGGCCGGGCGCCCTTCGCCCACTACCGTGGCGGCACGACCGTCGATCTTGCCTTCATCGATGGCATGCACCTGTTCGAATTCGCGTTGCGGGACTTCATGAACCTCGAACGCTTCACGCACTGGTCGTCGGTCATCGTCTTCGACGACATGCTGCCGCGGAACGTCGACGAGGCCGCCCGCGATCGGCACACGACGGCGTGGACCGGCGACGTCTTCAAGGTCATCCCGGTGCTGCGGCAGTTCCGGCCCGATCTCACCCTCGTCCCGATCGACACGGAACCGACCGGCGTCCTCGTGGTCGTGGGGGCCGACCCGTCGAGCGGCGTGCTCAAGGCCCGTTACGACGAGATCGTCGAGAGGTGGGTGACGCCCGATCCGCAGGACATCCCGGCCGAGATCCTGGAGCGGCGCGGTGCGGTCTCGCCCGAGGCGTTCCTGGCCGGGCCGTTCTGGCCGGAACTCGTCAAGGCCCGGAACCGGCGCCGGAGGCGCGCCGCCGGCTACGGCCGGATCAGGGGCCAGATCGAAGCCATCTCCGGCTGACCATCGCCCGCTGCAAGCTCCGTTACGACTTGACGGCCCGCGTGCGCATGGACTGTCGAACGGCCGAAAGGGCGCGGCGGTGCAGCGGGCGCGGCCGGACATCCGACACCTTGATCGCCAGGTTGTCCTCGGGCACCGTCCAGTAGAGATGGGTCCGACGGGTGGGTCGTCCGGGCTGGTCGATGTCCCGGAGCGCCACCGGCATCCGCGGCACCCTCACGGCACCGACGCGGGTATCGCGCGAGTAGCCGTAGGCCTCGATCCGAGCGATGAGGTCCCATGTCCCGGGCCAGATGGGGGCCCCGAACGACACGGTCCGCGGGTCGATCTCCGTCGAAGCTGTCATGGTCACCCCGACCGGTTCGGTCGCGGGCAGCGTGACCGTCGTCGGTGGGCCGAGTTCGGCCCAGTCGTCGCGTTTTCGCATCGTGAGTCGGACGACAGGAGCGGCGACCCCGGGAAGGATCCTGGTCTCGATGGGCACCGCCTCGGCGACCCGGTCCGGGACCGGGAGCAGCCAGGCGTCGCCGTGTCGTTCCGGGGCGATCGGCTCCAAACCGACGACCAGCCCCGCCTCGAAGGCCACCTCGAAGGCTGGCGTACGAGTGCGCCGCAATCCCGTGAGCCGCGCCCGGCCCGTCACGTTGACATCGGCCTCCGCCAACTCGACGAGGAGATCCAGGCGATCCGCCCGCACGAGTGCCATCTGGACGCGATGATCGGGTGCCAGGAGCAGGTCGACGCTGGGCGGGATGTGGTCCTCGATGACCGAGCGGACCGCGGCATAGAGGTCGTCGCGGTAGTCCGCCGGGTGCTCGAGGAAGGTCCGCTCACGCAGTCTGCCGAGGAGTTCGGCGCGAGCGAAGCGTTCGAGCAGCCGGTCACGGAACGGTCCCGGCTCCGTGTTGGCCTCGACGATGCCGATGACCTCGCGCAGGTTGCCGTAGTAGCCGTTCGGCTCGAGCCGGCGCAGGCCCGCGTTCGAGTGATCGTCACGGCGGATGTGGTGGTAGCAGACATAGTCCGAGAGCACGGAGATCGATCCCGCGGCGAAGTAGGCGCCGACCACGAAGACGTGATCCTCGAGGCGGCGCCGGCCCTCAGGGAACCGCAAGCCGTGCGCTTCGACGAATGACCGACGGAACAGCTTGTGCGGGGTCAGGGCATCCATGAGCGCCGTGTCGGCCAGCGAGGCCCGTTCGCGGTTCTCGAAGAACAGGTGCCTGGGTACCGCTCGATGGAACCCGGCGAGCTTGCCGAGCACGACATCGGAGTCATTCCGCCTGGCCATCGCGTACATCCGCTCCATCGCCTCGGGCGCGAGCGTGTCGTCGTTGTCGAGGAAGAACAGGTACTCACCGCGCGCCGCGTCGATGCCGACATTGCGCGGCTTGCCGGGCCAGCCGGAGTTCTCCTGGTGGATGACTCGCAGGTTCGGGTGTTGGGCGGCGAAGGCATCGAGTCGCGCGGGCGTCTCGTCGGTGGAGCCATCGTCGACGAGGATCCCCTCGACCTCGTCCACGCCGAGGGACTGCTCCAGGATCGAGCGGACGCACGGCTCGATGTACGGCCCCGGGTTGTAGACGGGGACGATGACGCTCACCTTGACGGGCATGGTGTCCCCGCGGCCGGTCCTTCCCTCACGGGTCGGATACTAAGGCTCGCCGGGCGGACAAAAAGCCGAGGCGGCTCCCGAAGGAGCCGCCTCGATGCTGTCCCGGTGAAGGAGTCCGAATGAACGGACACTTCTGCCACGCGCCAAAGGCATCTATCACGTCGGCTGTACCGACTACCCTGACCCTACCTACCCATGACCTTGACGCTGGGGCAGCTTGGCTGACTGAGCAGCGTCGATATCCTACCCGTTCAGGGGCCGTTTTCCAAGGGTTTTGTCACGTCTGACGGTGTAAATTCCTTAACCTTGGCGGCGTCACATGCCCGAACGACGGCGATCCGACGTCGATCACTCGCCCTCGTGGATCGTCACCGTCGTCATGGCGACCGGGTCGTGGGGGAGGTCCCGGCCATCGCGCGGCGCGCTGACGATCTTGTCGACGACGTCGAGCCCCTTCGTCACCTGGCCGAACAGGGTGTAGCTCTTCGGCAGCCGGCCGGTCAGGTCGGCGTGGATGATGAAGAACTGGCTGCCGTTCGTGTTCGGGCCGGCGTTGGCCATCGCCAGCGCGCCTCGGACGTAGTCGCCCTGGACCGGCTCGTCCTCGAACTTGTAGCCGGGCCCGCCGGTCCCGACCCGTGAGCGCTCGAGGGCCGACTTCTTCCCGAACTGCCCGTCCCCACCCTGGATGACGAACCCGGGGATGACCCGGTGGAAGATCACGTCGTCGTAGAAGCCCTTCTTCGCCAGGTCGGCGAAGTTCTTCGCCGCTTTCGGCGCGCTCTCGTCGTACAGCTCCACCTCGATGTCGCCGACTTCGGTCGCGATCGTGGCGCGGGTCATTGGCGTGACTCCTTTCGGGCCTCGGGACTCATGGATTGGCGATGGTCACGGTGGTCATCCGGACCGGGTCGGCCGGATTCTCGAGGCCGCCCGCCGCGTCAGCGATGAGGTCGGCGACGTCCATCCCGGACGTCACGTGGCCGATGATCTGGTACGTGTTGTAGGAGGCGAGGACGTCCCGGGCTCCATCGTCCATGACGATGAAGAACTGCGAGCCGACCGAATCGGGAGCCTCGCTGCGGGCCATCGCGACGGTCCCGCGTCCATACGTCGCGGTGACGGGTTCGTCCTTGATCTCGTAGCCGGGGCCGCCGTTTCCCTTGCCGGTCGGATCGCCGCCCTGGATGACGAAGCCGGGCACGATCCGATGGAACCCGACGCCGTCGTAGTAGCCGCACTCGACGAGCGCGGCGAAGTTGCCGACCGCGATCGGGGAGAGGTCCGCCTCGAGCTTGATGACCATCGTGCCCTTCTCGGTCCCCATCGTGACCGTTCGCGTCTCGCCGGCGCCGAGCGCGGGCGGCTGGCTGGTCGGGCAGGACGTCGAGGCGGTCGATGGCGCCGCGCTCGCGTCGGCCGAGGGTGACGCCGAAGCGCCGCCCCCGGAGCAGGCGCCGAGCGACCCGACGAGCAGGGCGGCGATGAGGAGCCCCGCCGCGCGGCGAGGAAGAGGGAACGTCATGCGGCGGCCTCCAGGGCTGCAGGAAAGTCGATCGCCCCGGAGAGGAGGGCCTCTCCGAGGATGACGCCGGCGACTCCCGCGTCGCGCAGGCGTTGCAGGCCGCCGAGGTCGCGGACCCCGCCGGCCACCAGGATGTCGGCATCGTACGACCGAACGAGCGAACGCATCCGCTCGAGGTCCGGCTCGGTCCCGCCGTGGGTGAGCACGAACCGGGCGACCCCAGCCCCGACCAGCTCGCCGACCAGCGTATCCACCGTGGGTGGCGCGGCCCGCCGCCACGGGAACGCGGCGAGGCGCTCCGGTCGCGGGTCGAGGCCGACCGCCAGCCAGTCGCCGGCGACCTCAAGGCACGCCCGGAGGTCGTCGGGCCGATCGGCGACGTCGGTCGCGAGGACCACGCGGGTCGCGCCGGCGGCGAATGCGAGCCGGATGGCATCGGCCGACTCCAGACCGCCTGCCAGCTGCAACGGGACCGCGACCCGAGCGGCGATCCCGCCCACGACATCGAGCGCGGCCGGGGCGCCGGACCGCGCGCCCTCGAAATCGACCAGGTGGATGAGCCGCGCACCCATCGACACGAACGTCTCGGCGATGCGGTCCGGGCGATCGGTCGGGGCGCCGATCCCGGCCGCCGCGCCTGGCCAGAACACCAGCCGCGAGCGGCCCCCGGCGAGATCGATGGACGGGATGACCTGCATCGTTCCTATCGGCCTCGGGCGGTCATCGGCCCTCGCCCGCGAGGAGCCGGCGGTGGAAGCTGATCGGCAGCGACCCGTTCCGCATCAGGGTGTCGTGGAAGTCCTTCAACGAGAAAGCGTCACCGAGGCGCCGCTGCTCATCGGCTCGCAGGCCAAGGAGCAGCGTCCGGCCGAGGAGGTACGACAGCGGGTAGGTGGGCCGGTACGTGTACCACTGGACCTCAGCCGCGGCCGTGCTGCGCTGGAACCCGGTCTGTTCGACGAGGAAGTCGGTCCCTTCCTCGGCGGTGAGCTCACCGCGGTGCATGCGGATGTCGAGGATGATCCGGCAGGCCCGCCAGATGGCGTCGGTGTGCATGATCACGCGGAAGCGGGCGGCGTCATCGAAGCCCTGCTCTCGCATCATCAACTCCGTGTACATCCCCCAGCCCTCGACGAACTCGGGCGCGTCGGTGAGCAGTCGCGTCAGGGACGGGTGGCGGCGAGCCACGTCGAGCTGCAGGTGGTGGCCCGGGAACGCCTCGTGGATGCTGGTGTTGCTGATCGAGGCGAAGTTGTGCTCGAGCATCGCATCGGGATCGCCGCCCACCGAGGGCGTCACCACGTAGATGCCGCGCGCGTTCGCGTCGAACACGGCCGGCGCGAAGTACGCCGCGAACGGGAGGATGTTGCGCAGGTACTCCGGCGTCGGGCGGACGTCGATCCCCTCGTCCGCCGGGACCGTCACGAGGTCGCGATCGATGAGGTGCTGGCGCGCCCGGTACATCGCGGTGCGATAGGCCTCGAGCGCGGCGTCGAAGTCGGCCGGGCCGTCCGCCTTGATGCGCCGCAGGACGGTCGCCTCGCTCGAATCGGGATCGATCTCCCGCGCCGCGGCGATGCGCGCCTCCCGCTCTTCGGCCAGCTTCTGCCAGCCGAGTTCGAGGATCGCGTCGGCATCGAGCCCATCGAAGGCGCGATGCGCGACGAGAGCGTCGTGGCGTTCGCGCCCGATCGGCCAGTCGTCGGTACCGTCCGCGAGGGTGCCCTCAAGCCAGGCCCCGTACAGCTCGACCGCGTCCTTCGCGCCGGCCACGGCGCGCTCCAGGCGGCGCTGCTCGGCCGGGGCGAGCGCGGCCGCCCCGGCCGCGACGAACTCGTCGAGCAGCAGTGGCAACTCGGCCGCACTTTCGAGCTCGGTCCGCTGCCAGCGACGGACCTGCGGCACCGTCGCCCGGGTCTTGGACTGCTCGAGGTACGCGGGGACGGCCTCGAGCCGGCCGGCGATGGCGGCCAGCCGCTCCTCGAGCGGGGCGAAGTCCCGCGCGAACAGGAGGAACAGCCCGTCACCGATCGCGTCCATCGCGAACGATCGTCGTTCCCAGATCCGCAGGACCTCGGGGTCGAAGATGGCCCGGCGGACGTTGTGCAGCTCGAGCTCGCGCTCGAACGCGACCGCCGGCGAGAGCTCGCTGGGGTCGAGCGCCTCCACGAGCGTCAGGTGGGTGCGATCGTCGGCGACATCGGCGAGGACGGCGTCACGGCTGCCGTCCCCGAGCTGGTCGTCGGCGTCGTGCAGGCCGAGCCAGGTCGCGAGGATCGGCTCACGCTCGATCATCCGCCGGAAGCGCGCCTCCACGAGGTCGTAGAACCGGGCGTCGGCAGGTCCGGCGTCCGAGACCGGCGCGGGTCGGGGGAGCGGGCGGTCGTTGATCAGTCGCGTGTCGGTCACGGTGGTCCTCGATGGTGCTGGGCTCGGCGCTGCGACGCCTGGGAGCCGGTCAGCGCGGCATGGTCGCGCCGTTCGGCCTTGGGCGGACGGGCGGGTGGACGGATCAGGCCGGGGCGCCGATGGGATCGGGCACGACCGGCCGCGAATCGGTCTCGGCCAGGGCCGCGCGCGTGGCGGCGATGATCGTCTCGATGTCCTCGGCGGTCACGCCGTAATGGGGCACGGCACGGACCTGTCCGTGGGGATATTCCACCATCAGGACATTCCGCGCTTTGAGCGCCGCGAGGAACGCGGCGCGGTCGCGCGCGACCTTGAACAGGACGAAGTTGGTGCGAACGCGCTCAGGGTCCAGCGGACCGGGCGTCGGCTGGGCCGTGCCGCCTGGGGACTCGATGCCGTCCATCCCGGCCAGGGCCTCGGCCAGGCGCCGGGCGTTGGCGTGGTCCTCGGCGAGTCGAGCGATCATGCCGTCGGGACCATCGGACAGGGCCACGAGACCGGCCGCGGCGAGGATGCCGGCCTGGCGCATCCCGCCACCGACCAGCTTGCGCCCGCGGTGCGCACGACGGATGAACTCGCGCGAGCCGACCACGACGGAGCCGACGGGGCAGGCAAGGCCCTTCGACAGGCAGAAGGTGAGGCTGTCGGCTGGACCCGCCAGGTCCGTCGCCGTCACGCCGGCGTCCCGTTGGCTGACGACGGCATCCCAGAACCGGGCGCCGTCGATGTGGAAGGGGACGCCTCGTCGGGTGGCGATCTCGGCCACCTGTCGGGTGTAGGCGGGCGTCAGCGGCTGGCCCATCGAGTGGGCATGCGTGTTCTCGATGGTGATGAGCCCGGTGATGGGCTCGTGCGCGTCGGTCGGGTCGCGGAAGGCGTCCTCGATGGCCGCGAGGTCCATCGTCCCGTCCGGGCGATCCTCGAGCGAGCGGATGCTCGTCCCGACGATGACTGCGTGGCCGGCCGCCTCATCGATGACGATGTGGTGCTCGCGGCCGGCGATCGTCTCGTCCCCACGCTGCAGGTGCGCGAGTTGCGAGACGAGGTTGCCCATCGTCCCCGAGGCGACGAACAGGCCGGCCTCCTTGCCGAGGAGCCCGGCGGCCCGTTCCTCGAGGGCGATCACGGTCGGGTCGTCGCCGAAGACGTCGTCGCCGACCTCCGCTTCGGCCATCGCCCGGCGCATGGCCGGCGAGGGCTTCGTGACCGTATCGCTGCGCAGGTCGATCAGTGACATGGGCGGCGAGTATAGGTCGCGAGCGCGCGCGGGGGCCCGGTCGCACCCCCGGGCCCCGGACAACCGGGGGTCCACCTGCTATGCTCCGCCCTCGCCGCATCTGGACCCGTGGTGTAGCGGCCCAACATGCCAGCCTGTCACGCTGGAGATCGCCGGTTCGAATCCGGTCGGGTCCGCCATCACTCCGCATTTCCCTACGCCCCGTCCGCCCGCCCGGACGGGGCGTTCCTCTTGCCCGTGGCGCGCCGCCGCCGACGGCTCTGCGACGACACCTCTGTCACAATCCGGCCGTGAAGAGGGGTCCCACGCTCGTCGTCCTTGGGCTGCTCGCGCTGGCCATCGCCCTGCCCGTGACGGGTGGCGAGCTCGGGTTCGGCGCCAAGCCCTCGCCCTCGGCCTCGGCCGGCGCCGTCGTCCCGAGCCTGAGCGCGGCGCCAAGCGCGTCGGCCGCGGCGCTGCCGCCCACCACGTCCGAACCGAGTCCGACTCCGACCGCATCAGCACCGACCCAGGCGCCCGCCGCGGCCATCGCCGACGTGCCGATCGTGCCGGTCGCCCAATTCCGGACCACGGTCACATCGACGTCGAAGAAGGAGGTCGCGGCCGTCCTGGCCGGCACGAGCGACCGGTACGAGGCCCTCGAACTGGTGGGGGCGGAGGCCGACGCGATCCTTGCCGCGCTCGGGTTGGAGCGCCCGGCCGTCGCGGCCCGCCTGATCGAGGCCAGGGACGCGGCGAAGCTCACCACCGATCTCGCCAAGCACCGCAAGCGGCTCGCCTTCCTGCGTGCCGACGCGGTCGGCCCCGGCGTCCGGGCCCTCACCTGGGGCGGGAAGTCCCTCTTCGGCGTCGACCGGGTGACCGACACGGCCGACTGGACGCTGCGGGCGGAGCTGCCCGACGCGCCGGCCGGCGAGACGTTCGACGCCGCGGCGACGTGGACGATGTTCGCGGGCGGCGACATCATGCTCGACCGCGGCGTGTACGACGTGCTCCGCAACAAGGGCAAGGGCGCGGACTTCCCGTACGACGGCGGCACGGCCGACATCACCAGCCTGGTGTGCTGCTCCTCGTTCGGCTGGAAGACGCCGCGGCTCGCGCGGACGGGTCATGCCGGGACGTTCCGCGACCTGATCTCGAGCGCCGATATCGCGCTCGCGAACTTCGAGAACCCGGCGCCCAACAGGTTCACCTGGCATACGTCGAAGACGATCTTCTCGGCTGACCAGACCCTCGTCGACGGCATCGTCAAGGCAGGCTTCGATGTCATGGGCGTGGCCAACAACCACATCCGCGACCAGGGTGCGACCGGGTTGACGCAGACCGTCAAGAACCTCCGCAAGCGCGGCCTGTTGACCGCCGGGGCCGGCAAGGACCTGGCCGCCGCCCGGAAGCCGGCGGTCATCGACACCCACGGCGTCAAGGTCGCCATCCTCGCCTACGACGCGATCGCCCCCTCCTACCACGCCACCGACACGAAGGTCGGCAGCGCACCCATGAAGCTCAAGGTCGTCAAGGCCGACATCAAGGCGGCCCGCGCGGCCGGCGCCGACGTCGTCGTGGTCTTCCCGCACTGGGGCACCGAATATCGCGCGACCGTCGGCGCGGCGCAGCAGAAGCTGGCCCGTCAGGTCATCGATGCCGGCGCCGACATGATCATCGGCAACCACGCCCACTGGACCGTCGAAATGGAGGTCTACAAGGGCAAGCCGATCTGGTACGCGCTGGGCAACCTGGTGTTCGACCAGACCTGGTCGGCCCAGACGATGGAGGGGATGACCCTCGAACTCACGTTCCGCGGCGACGACCTCGCCCAGATCCGGATGCGTCCCCACGTCATCCTCGACAAGGCCCAGCCCAACTTCCTCGACGCCACGGACGGCAAGGTCGTCATGGGCCGCGTCTACGGGGCGAACCTCCCGTGGTGAGCGTCGTCCGGCGCTAGGCGATCCCGGCGAACAGGTCGGACTCGGGGATCGAGGTCTCGACGCTCGACTCGGTGAGGATGAACGACTCGGTCGCCCAGAACTCGCGCCAGCCATCCAGCCCGAACTGCATGAACGGGTTGTCGGCCGAGATCTGGGTCACGTGTTCGTGCATTGCCGCCCATTTGCGTTCGACGAAGTCGCCGATGTCCACTCGGGTCGTGATCGACTCGTCCGGCACGAGCATCTTCGCCATGTACGCCTCGAACTCGGCGAGCTGCTCGGGCGAGGCGTCCTTCGGGGGCAACCAGAAGCTCTCGAGGCCGAGCTCCTCCAGCCGCTCGTTCATCGCCTTGCGGACCGAGGCGGGCGTCGCCTGCTCGTAGAGCTTCGATGGCGTCCACGGCGCCAGCCCGCCTTCCGTGGTCGACGGCCCGGTGCCACCGTGTTCGGGCGCCAGCTGCTCCGGATACCAGGCAGGATCGCCGGCCCTCGGGTACGCGCGGACCGCCACGTCGTGGGTCCGGATGTGGTCGGGGTGGCCATAGCCGCCGAACGCGTTGTAGGTCGTGATGACGTCCGGTCGGTAGCGGCGGATCAGCCAGACGAGGCGGCGGGCGGCGTCGTCGAGGTCGGCCTGCCAGAAGTTGCGCGGGTCCAGGTTCCCCGGCCGACCCATCATGTCGGAGTCGTGATATCCGAGGTTCTCCCACTCGGTGACCCCCAGGACGCCCATCGCCCGCTCGAGCTCGCCGGCCCGGATCTCGCCCAGCCGGCGATGGTTCTCCGGTGTGTCCATGGCCGGGACGACGATCTCGCCCTGCTCACCGCGGGTGCACGTGACGAGGACGACGCGATACCCGGCCGCCACGGCCTTGGCCATCGTGCCGCCCGTCCCGATCGTCTCGTCGTCGGGGTGGGCATGGACTGTCATGAGGGTCGGTCGGTGGGGCGCCTCGGGCTCTGCGGTCGGGGGGTGGTGGGTCAGGGGCTCGTCGACGGGCTGATCGGTCATGCCCCTGATGCTAGCGCGGCTCGAGGATGACGACCGGGATCGGCCTCGACGTCCGGCTTCGGTACTCGTCGTAGGTCGGGATGGCGGCGACGAATCGCTCGTAGAGCAGCGCAGCCTCCTCGGGCGTCGCCTGGCGGGCGCGCACGGGGCGGCGCGTGGCGCCGATCTCGACCTCCGCCTCGGGCCGAGTCTGGAGGTTGCGCCACCAGGCCGGGTCGCGATCGTCGCCGACATTCGAGGCGACGACGACGAGGTCCTCCCCCAGCTCGATGAAGTAGAGGCCGTTCCGGCGTGGCTTGCCGCTCGTTCGTCCCGTCGTGTGCAGGAACAAGGTCCGCAGGCGGCCGCGCGAGGCATTCGGCATCGCCAGCCGGCCGCCGGACACCCGCGAGACCGTGTTGTCGATGGCCCAGCAGATCCGATAGAGCCAGCGCGGTGGGATCATGGCCCGAGCATACGGCGGGCTCCCATCGCCAGCACGACGGCCAACCCTCATGCTGGCGACCATGACCGATCGACATCGTCTCGCTGTCGCCTGCCTCGTGATCGCGTGTGCCATCGCGGCGTGCGGGAGTGTCGGCAGCGCCGGTTCGACGACGAGTGGTCCCCCGTCGGGAACGATGCTGCTGACGCCCGCGCCGCCGTCGCAAGGAGGCGCCACCCCGTCGGCCGCGTCCGCGGGGACTGTCGTCCCGCCCGCCCCGATCCTCGACCAGCCGTGGGCGTCTGCCGAGCTGACAGATGTCGCGACGGGGGAGACGTTCCGACTCGCCGACCACGCCGGCAAGGTCATCATCATCGAGACGATGGCGATCTGGTGTCCCACCTGCCTCCGTCAGGGGCGTGAGGTCGACGCGGCCCTCGCCCGGCTGGACCGGACCAAAGTCAAGTACGTCGCGCTCGACGTGGACCTGCACGAGGATGCCGCCGACCTCGCGCGCTACCAGGACGAATACGACTTCGACGGCACCTACGCGGTCGCCGGGATCCCCGTCGCACGCGCGCTCGCCGAGGAGTTCGGAGCCAACATGCTGAACCCGCCCCTCACGCCGATCGTCATCGTCGGCACCGACGGCCTGGCGACGTTGACGGACTACGGGGTCAAGAGCGCCGACGAGCTCGTCGCGCTCGTCACGGGTGCAGGGGCGTAGCCTGGACGGACTGCTGCTCGCATTCACCCTCGGGGTCGGCAGTGCGGCAAGCCCGTGCCTGCTCCCGCTCTACCCAGCCTTCCTCGCGTTCCTGACGGCGAACTCGCGTGCCCTCCAGGGACGGCGCGCCTCGGGCCTCCTCGGTCTCATCATCCTTGCCGGGGTGCTGACCACGATGCTGACCGTGGCGGCGATCCTGGCCGCCGCGGCCGTGTCAATCGGGTCCGTCCTGGCGATCCTGGTCCCGCTGGTGGATGGCCTCCTTATCCTCCTCGGCGTGCTGATGCTGGCCGGTCGAAACCCATTCGAACGCCTCCCTGGCGTCGAGGTCCCGATCGTCGCCAACCCGTATGGGCAGGCGTTCCTCTATGGCGTGATGCTCGGGCCACTGGCGCTGCCCTGTGCCGGCGTCTTCGCCCTGTCCGTCATCGCGTACTCGATCGGTGTCGCGGAGACGCTGCCGCGGATCGCGACCTTCATCGCGTTCGGGTTGGGCTTCGGGCTGCCGCTCGTCCTGCTCTCGCTGCTAGCGGGGACGCGACGAGAGTCGATCGTGCGGCTCGTCAGCCGGCATCACCGGGCGATCGAGATCGCCGGCGGGACGCTGCTGGTCGTGGTCGGTCTCTGGGATCTCGCGACGAGCTGGGACAGCATCGTCCTGACGTTCAGGCGTTGACGCCGCTCCCTGTCGGCGCGGCGGGATCATGGCCGGCGCATACCGGGCGCTACCATCGCGGCCATGGCAGCCACCCCTCCCCGCGGCCCGCTGGCCGGACTACGCGTCGTGGACTGCTCGACCGTCCTGGCCGGTCCCTACTGCACGATGCTCCTGGCGGACCTTGGGGCCGACGTCGTCAAGGTCGAGCCGCCCGAAGGCGATTCGACCCGGGGCTGGGGGCCGCCCTGGGTCGGCGATGCCGACGCCGGGACCCGGACCGCGGCGTACTTCCTCGCGGTCAACCGCAACAAGCGCAGCCTCCGGCTCGACCTGCGGCGCGCGGAGGGGGCCGAGGTGCTGCGACGGCTGCTGTCGCGCGGCGACGTGCTCGTCGAGAACTTCCGCACGGGTGGGTTCGCGAGCCTCGGCTTCGACGACGACGAGCTCGCCCGCCTGAACCCGGCCCTCGTCCACCTTGCGATCTCAGGGTACGGACCGCGTGGTCCCGCAGCCGATCGGCCGGGCTACGACTTCGTCATCCAGGCGACGAGCGGGCTGATGTCGATCACCGGTGCCAGTGACGCCGACGGGGGCGGACCGTCGAAGGTCGGCGTTGCCATCAGCGATGTCGTGTCCGGGATGCTGGGCGCCGTCAGCGTCCTGGCGGCGCTCGTCGGCCGCGAGCGGGCAGGCGGGACGTCGGATCCGGTCGGTGGTGGCCAGCGAATCGACGTGTCGCTCCTCGGCTCGACGCTGGCGTCGCTCGTGAACCAGGCCCAGAACGCCTTCGTGACCGGCGCGGCGCCGTCGAGACGCGGCAACGCGCACCCGAACATCGTCCCGTACGAGACCTTCGCGACCGCCGACGGCGAGATCGCGGTCGCGGTCGGGTCAGAGCGGCAGTGGCCGCGATTCTGCGAGGCCCTGGGCCTGGCCCACCTGGCGACCGACCCTCGCTTCGCCACGAACGGCGATCGGGTCGAGCGGCGCGGCGTGCTGCGGCCGATCCTTGCCGACCGCCTGCGTGAGCGGGCGACCGCCGACTGGCTCGCCGCCTTCGATGCCGCCGGGGTCCCCGCCGGGCCGATCCGCGACATCGTCGAGGCCTTCGCGTCGCCCGAGGCCGTGGCCCTGGGCATGACCGTGGAGATGGAGCACCCGGCCTGGGGGATCATCCGCCAGGTCGGGGTACCGTTCGCGCTGTCCGCGACGCCGGCCACGATCCGGACGCCACCGCCACGGCTCGGCGAGGGGACGGACGAGGTCCTGGCCGAGCTCGGGTACGACGCCGGGGCGGTGGCGGGTCTGCGCGCCGCGGGCGTGGTCTGATCGCGACCGCTCAGGACGTGCGCTTGGCCGGGTCGTCCTTCCAGACCAGGTACGAGTAGGCGAACGCGACGAGGATGACCAGCACGATGCCGGCGATGATCGCGCCGATCAGGACCTCACTCGAGACGCCGAGCACGCCGAGCAGGACGAAGACCGCGCCCTCGATGACGAACAGCCGACCGCCGAGGCGATGCGTCCGATCCCACGACCGGTCGCTCGAGAGCGTCCAGGGCGTCCGGATCCCCATCGTGAAGTTGGGTCGCATCTTGGGCATGTAGTTGCCGATCCCGATGAACAGCGCCCCGGTCATGGTCATCACGATCCGGGTCATGTCGATGTCGCTGCCGAGCGTCGCCGCGATGGCCACGACATGGACGATGCCAAGGATCGACACCACCCCGACTCGGACGACCGCGTAGGCTTGGCCCGAGCGCTCGAGATTGGCGCGTCGCGGCTCGAACCGCGGGATCACGGCCAGCAGGAGGGCGACGCCGGCGGTGACGACCGGGAGCAGGAAGAGTCCGACCGCCTTGGACGCGTAGCCGTCGGGCGTGCCATCGACACCCCAGTGGATCGGGACCTGGGCGTCGGGCGGCAGCTGGGTCCAGGCCCAGGCCGACAGCAGGAACATCGCGCCCACCACGACGGCGCTGAAGATCATCGGGCGGCGGCTCATCGCGACTCCTTGGGCACGATCTTGAACGCGTCCATGAGGGCGGCCAGCGCCTCCTCCAGGACAGAGACGTTCAGGTGGTACGTGATGGTCGAGCCGGTCCGGTCGGCCGCGATGAGGTCGGCCTCGCGAAGGACGGCGAAGTGGCCCGACATCGTGGGCCAGGCCAGGTCGAACTGGGCGGCGAGCTCGCCGGCGGTCATGTCCCGCTCGCGCAGCAGCGCGAGGACCTGGCGTCGCGTCGGATCGGCGAGAGCGCGGTAGACACGGTTTATTTCGTCATCTCCCTAATTAGTCGAACGCCAAGATAGACCCGCCTCCGGCGTCCGTCAATGGCGTCGGGCGAGCCCGACCGGCGGGCAGGTGCATGTAGGCCTGCACGCGACCGGGTCGTTCGCGATTCGCCCGCTGCTAGACTCGCCCGGCGACGACCGCCGCACCGCTCCCCGGCGTCGCGACCCGACCGATGCTGGAGGTTCACCCGATGACCGACGAGCGCGAGCGCTGGGCCCTGATCCTCGGTGGTTCGTCCGGCATGGGCGAAGCGACGGCGATCACGCTCGCGAAGGCCGGCTACAAGATCGTCGGGATCCACCTCGACTTCCGGGCCGCCCTGGCCCACGTCGAGGAGGTCAAAGCCGCGATCGAGGCGGCCGGCTCCGAGGCGCTCTACATCAACATGAACGCGGCCGACGACGACAAGCGTGCCATCGCGCTGGCGACGCTCCGCGAGCGGTTCGACCGGTCCGTCGCCGATGGGAAGCAGCCCTATGTCCGGGTCGTCATGCACTCGCTCGCCTTCGGCTCGCTGGTCCCGTTCCTCGCGGAGGATCCGAAGGCCGCCGTCGATCGCAAGAAGATGGAGATGACCCAGGACGTCATGGCCAACAGCCTTGTCTACTGGGTCCAGGACCTGTGGCGCGGCGGCTTCCTCGGCCAGGGCTCGAAGATCTACGCGATGACCTCGGAAGGCTCGACCCGGGTGGTGCCCTCGTACGGGGTGGTCTCGTCGGCCAAGGCGGCCCTCGAGTCGCACATCCGCCAGCTGGCGATGGAGCTCGCTCGGCACGGCACGGGCGCCACGGCGAACTGCATCCGCGCGGGCGTCACGATCACCCCGGCACTGCTCAAGATCCCGGAGTCGCAGACGATGATCGACATCACGATGAAGCGGAACCCGACGGGTCGCATGACGACGCCGCAGGACGTCGCGAACGCCATCCTCGCGCTGTCGGGCGAGGGGACCGACTTCATCAACGGCGACATCATCAGCGTCGACGGCGGCGAATTCGTCACGGGCTCGTAGGCCGCGAGCGCCGAGCCGGCATGGACGATCCGTCCGATCCGTGGCGCGTCCTGTCCCTGACGCCGGCCGCGCCGGAGCGGGTGACTGGCTGGTTCGCCGGCCTCGATCGGGTCGACCTCCGCTTCCCGCGCGAACGGACGCCGACCGCGGTCCATGACGCGATCGGTGAGGCCGACATCGTCCTGTCGGACTGGTCGGGCGGGCTGCGCGTCGGGCGCGACGAGATCGACCGGGCACCGTGCCTCGCCTTCGTGATGTCCCCGGCCGTCGGCGTCGACAGCCTGGACGTGCCGGCGTTGACCGAGGCCGGCGTCGTCGTCGCGAATGCGGCCGGACTCAACGCCCGCAGCGTGGCCGAGTGGTGCCTCGGCGCCGCGCTGGCGGTCGCCCGCTCGCTGGCGTGGGTGGACGCCCGGGTCCGTGCCGGTGACTGGCCGCAGCTGGAGCTGCCGGAGCGCGGGTCGATGGAGCTGCAGGGCCGCCGCGTCGGCGTCGTCGGGTTCGGCGCGGTCGGCAGCCGGACGGCGCAGTTGTTCGAAGCCATCGGCTGCGACGTCGCGTACTGGACGCGGACTCCGCGCCCAGGGGACGAGACGGGCGGCGCGACGTGGCGCCCCCTCGACGACCTCGTCGCGCGGTCGGACATCCTGGTCGTCAACGTGGCCCTGACCGATGACACCCGTCGGCTCCTCGACGCCGCCCGACTCGCCGCGTTGCCGCCGGGCGCGATCGTCGTCGACGCCAGTCGTGGTGGGATCGTGGACCACGCCGCCCTGGCCGCGATGGTCGAGTCCGGGCGGCTCCGGGGCGCCGCCATCGACGTCTTCGAGACCGAGCCGCTCCTGGCCGATGCGCCGATCCGCGACTCGGACCGGATCCTGCTCTCGTCGCACGCCGCGGCGACGACCGGCGACGCGGTCGCGCGGATCTTCGCCCTGGTCCGCTCGAACGTCGCGCGCGCGATCGCCGGTGAGCCGGTCGAGAGCGTCGTCAACGGCGTCGATCCGGTCGTCCGCCGACGGGCGGTCGTGCGATGAGCGGACGCGTCATCGTCGTCGGCTCGGTCAACGTCGACCTGGTCATCACGGTCGACCGGATGCCCGGGCCCGGCGAGACCGTCACCGGCGGCCACTTCGAGCAGCATCACGGCGGCAAGGGCGGGAACCAGGCCGTGGCGGCGGCTCGGCTCGGCGCGCCGGTGGTGTTCGTCGGGGCCGTCGGCGCGGATGCCAACGGCCGGGCGGCACGGGAGGCGCTCGAGGCCGAAGGGGTCGACCTGTCCCGGATCGTCGAGCTCGCGAACGAGCCGACCGGCGTCGCGCTGATCCTCGTCGATCGCCATGGCGAGAACCGGATCGCGGTGGCCGGCGGTGCGAACCTCGCCCTCGATTCCGTGCAGGTCCGTGACGCGCTCAAGCGCCTGGCCCTCACCAGCGCGGACGTCCTGCTCGTCGGTCACGAGATCCGGACCGGTGCGACCCACGAGGCGCTCCGCCTGGGCCGCCAGGCGGGCGCGACGACCATCCTCAACCCGGCGCCGGCCAGCGGCCTCGCACGCCCGACGATCGAGCTCGCCGACCTCGTGACCCCGAACCGTGGCGAGCTCGCGACGCTGGCCGGCGGCCAGGGCAAGCCCGCCAAGCTCGCCAAGGGCCTGCTCGGTCGGGCCGCCGGCGAGCGGGCGGTCATCGTCAGCCTCGGAGCCGAGGGGGTGCTGCTGGTGCACCGTGAGGGGACGATCGCGATCCCCGCTCCGGCCGTCGACGTGGTCGACACGGTCGGCGCCGGCGACGCGCTCAACGGATCGCTGGCCGCAGGCCTCGCGTCCGGCCTGAAGCTCGAGGCGGCGCTCCGGCGCGCGGTGGTCGCGGCCTCGCTCGCGGTCACGAAGGCCGGCGCTCGGGAGGGCATGCCGACGACCCAGGAGCTGAAGCGGGCCGTGACCAGGTCGACCCCTTAGGCCTCGTCCTGAGCTGCCCGCGAGATGCATCTTCCAGGTGCATTCCGGCGACGAACAGTCGTGGTCGGATCCCCAGACTGCGCTCGCTCACCGAATCCTGGGGCATCCGCGCTCGTTCATGGGGATTCGACACCTGACAGGTGCACCCAGCGTCGCCGTCGGTCGACGCCACAGCGCCTCGCCCTGAGTAGTCCCGCTCGTCGCGAGAGGAGGAGCCGCGTCGAGGAGGTGGTCTCGATCGAACGATGGCCGCGTCCAAGGCCACGTTCGCGTGGAAGGAAACGTACAGGCCCTCAGCCGGCTCGGCCGTCCGCCTAGTCCTCGCCGGCCACCCAGGCGGTCCGTTCGCGCGCGGCGGGTGTCATCTCGAGCGTGCCGTCGTCGGCGACCCACCATGCCGCGAGGCCGTGCGCCCGGGCGGTCGCGACGATCTCGGTGCGGCCCTCGATGAACAAGGACTTGGACCAGACCTCGGCCCAGGCCGGATCCGGACCGTGGACCGTGACGGCAAGGAGACCGCCGGTCGCCGGTTCGCCCGTTCGCGGGTCGAGCAGATGATGGACCGGGCGCCCATCCTGGACCCAGGACCGCAGGCGCACCGACGACGTCGCGACGGCGCCCTGGCCCACGGCGATCGCGGCCAGCGCGTCCGTCCCGCCGGCGGGATCCTCGATCCCGACCAGCCACGGACCGTCGTCCGGCCCCGCTCCGCGCGCGACCAGGTCGCCGCCGGCCTCCAGCAGGAACCGGTCCAGACCGTTGCGCTCGACGATCGTGGCCGCCCATCGGAGGGCGAGCCCCTTGCCGATGCCACCGAGGTCGATCGGCTCGTCGATCTCCACCTCGCCTCGCCGGACGAGACGAACGATCCGGGTCCGCCCGGACGGCGGTTCGGGCGTCGGCTCGAGTGGCGCACCCGCGTAGCCGAGCCGATCGAGGTCGCGCAGCACGCGCGGGTCGAAGCGGCCCGCCGTGACCCGGTGCGCTCGGTCCGCGGTGACCAGGGCAAGCTCGAGTCGCCACGGGATATGGACGGCCTGCCCGCGGCCGGCCGTCGCGTTGAGGCGCGTGAGGTCGCTCGCCGCGCGGAACCGGGACATCTCGGCCTCAACCGCCTCGAACTCCGCTCGAACGGCCGCCCAGACGCCCTCCAGCATGTGGATCCGCCGTGGTCCGGCTGGTCTCGGCTCGGCGATCGTGAGCCGAAGCGGCGACGCCATGGCGCGGGCCTCGAATCGGCGCGTGCCGGCCGGCGCGGCCGTCGGTAGGGACGCGCTCAGGCGCTCCGTGGCGGGATCGACGACGGTCAGCCCGAGGCTCCCGTCGTCGCGTGCACGACCTTCGTGCGGGTGACGACCCTGGTCGTGGTCGAGATCGTCGGCAGGCTCACCCGTCCAGGCAGGGCCTTCGCCGCACCGGAGACCTTCTCGACCCGCGTCCCGAGGTCCTCGAGCGAAGCTTCCATGTCGACCAGTCTAGTGCCGAGGCGTGCGTACCGATCAGCGGCGTCGGCGTACGCGCGAGTCGCCTCGCCGAGCGATGTCTCCAGCTGGTCGTGGCCGCTCGCGAGGACGTCGGCCGCCTGGCCTGCCGGGGCGCGATCGGCGGCCACGCGAGCATCGGTCGCCGACTGGAGCGCCGCCACCCCGGCCAGTGAGATGGCATAGGCGCTCGCCGACACCCCGACCAGGACCGCGAGATGGATGGGCCGGCGGGACTCAGTCATCGCCGCCCTCGTGCTCGTCCTCGCCCTCATCGTCGTCGTGATGCTTGGACGAGGCGGCCACGGTCTTGGTCTTCGTCACGACGATCGTCGGTCGCTGGGCGGCGCGCTTCGCCTTGGCGATCGACGCCTCGAGCTTGGCGAGCTTCTTCTTGGCGTCCTTGAGCTCTTGCGCGAGCGCGTTGGCATGATCCGTGTCGGTGACGATCTGCGACTGCGCGGCCTCCAGCGCCGCGGTCATATCGGTGGACTGGGTCGTCAGCGTCTCGAGCTGGGCCCGGAGATCCTCCGAGCGGGCCTGCTCGACCGCCAGCCGATCCTGCAGGGCCGAGACCGGCACCGGCGCGACGGACAGGGGCGCGGATGCCGCGGTCCAGGCGGCGGCGGCCCGGATGGACCCATAGCCGACGACGAGCGCGGCGATGACCGCGACGACGGTGGCGAGCCGCCGGACGCGAGGGGCTTGGATGCTCATGGCGGTGATACCTCCTGACGCGATGTATGGAAGGTCGGTTTTCGTTGGCGACTCGCCCAGTACCGGTACGCCCCGGCGAAGACGACCAGCAAGCCGGCCCCGATGTACAACGGACCGAGCGAGGACGTGTCCGTGCCGGCCAGCACGCCGTGCATCCAGGCCATGACGAAGATGAGCAGCGCCAATCGATGCAGCGAGAGCCAGGCGCCCCGGGGCAGCAGCTTCGTCCAGCGAGCGGTGATGGCGGTGACGAGGAAGGCGTACAGCGCGAACGTGCCGATCGCCACCGGAGAGCTGCGGTACTCGGACAGCCCCGGGATGACGACGGCGCCGAGGCTGACCCCGGACTTCGGGTCGATGACCAGGCTGACGATGTGGGCGATGAGGAACGCCATGACGAACACCCACAGGTGGTCGTGCCACGGGAAGATCCGCTTCGAGAGGTTCCAGGTAGAGCGGTTCGTCGGATGGCTCAGCACCAGGCCCAGGACGATCTGGAGCGTCAGCAGCAGGAACGCCACGATCCCGGTCGCGCGAGCCGCCAGCCAGAAGCGCAGTTCGGCCTGGCGGTCGCTTGTCGCGGGGACGATCTGGTCGGTCGCGTAGAGCAGGACCAGGCCGATCAGCCCGATGAAGATGATCGCGCCGCGCGCGGACAGGCGGAATGGGGGTCCGGTCCGTGTCTGGGTCGCTGGGGCCATGACGATCTCCGAGCGGATGCCTGCCTACATCGTTCGAGGCACGTTGCCCCCGTTTGGTTTCAGCCGTCCCGCCATCCGGTGGTCACCCGGCAGGCCAGGACCCTTGGGCTACCCGGTCGACGCTCGATGCCGCCGGGTTCCGACGAGCCCGGTCCGCGGCGAGAAGAGGAGTGCCGCGGCGAAGAGCGTGGTCTCGATCAGGACGATGGCCGCGCCCGAGGCCACGTTCGCGTAGAACGATACGTACAGGCCCACGATCGTCGACACGACGGCGATCCCGACCGCGACGAGGACCAAGCGGTCGAAGCGGATGACGAGCAGCTGGGCGGTCGCCGCGGGCGTGCACAGCATGGCCACGACCAGGATGATCCCGACGGCCTGGATGCTGACGACGATCGTGATGCCGAGCATGGCCAGGAGCAGGTACTCGAGGCGCGTCACCGGCAGTCCCGATGCCGCGGCGCCGGCCGGGTCGAACGTCGCGTAGAGGAGTTCCTTGCGAAGGACGAGCACGACGACCAGGACGATGGCGCCCAGGACCGCGACCTGGATGAGGTCGGTCGCGCTGATGCCCAGGATGTTGCCGAGCAGATAGCCGAACAGGTCCGTGACGTAGCCTTGGATCGTGCTGAACAGGAGGACGCCGAGCGCGAACGTCCCCGCGAACAGGACGCCGACCGACGTATCGAACCGCAGGTTGCCCCGACGCGAGACCACGCCGATGGCCAGGGCGGTCGAGACCGCCGCGATCGCCCCGCCGATGTAGAGGGGGATGCCGACGAGATAGGCGATGACCAGTCCCGGGAACGCCGCATGACTGACGGCATCGCCGATGAACGCGAGGCCCTTGAGCACGACGAACGCGCCCATCACCGCGCACACGACCCCGACGATCAGCGCCGCGGCCAGCCCGCGCTGCATGAAGCCGTAGGTCAGTGGCGCCACGAGCAGGTCGATCACCGACGAGCCTCCTCGTGGTAGTGCGGTTCCTTGCCGGATGGCTGGTCGTGGTGATGCGCGTCGTCGAGGACGAGGGTGGTGCCGCCGAGGTCCGGCAGGACCAGGACGTGGCCGCCGTAGGTCTCGGCCAGCAGCCGCTGGTCGAGGACCAGGTCCTTTGCCCGGCCCACCGCCACGATCCGGCGATTCACGAGCACGGCTTCCTGGAACCGGTGGGCGGCACAGGCCAGGTCGTGGGTCGTCGCGATGACCGTCTTGCCGGCCCGGGCCTCGGCCTCGAGGACGTCCATCAGCTCCTCCTGCGTGGTGGCGTCGACCCCGGTGACCGGCTCATCGAGCAGGTACAGGTCCGGCTCCGCCGCGAGCGCACGTGCCAGGAACACGCGCCGCCGCTGGCCGCCCGACAGCTCGCCGATCTGGCGGTCCCGTTCCGCGGTCATCGCGACGGTCGCGAGGGCGCGCGCCACGGCCTCGCGGTCCTCCGCGCCGGGTCCACGGCCGATGCCGATCGACGGGTAGCGGCCCATCATCACGACTTCGCCGACCGTGACCGGAAAGCCCCAGTCCACGAGCTCGGCCTGCGGCACGTAGGCGACCCGGCGTGCGGACGCGCCGGGCGGGCCGTCGAGCACCTCGACCGTCCCGGTCCGCGCCGGCAGCAGGCCGGCGATCACCTTGAGCAGCGTGCTCTTGCCCGCCCCGTTGGGCCCGATGATCGCCAGGAGCGAGCCGTGCCGGATCGAGAGGTGGACGTCGTCGAGGGCGACCCGGTCGCCGTACCCCGCGCTGACGTCGTCGAGCCGGACGGCGTCGTTGAGCCGGACGGCGTCGTCGGTCATGACCGCAGCCCCTCGACGATCTGGGTCATGTTCCAGCGCATCATCCCCACGTAGGAGTCGGCGGGTGCCGGGCCGAGGGCATCGTTATACAGGGTGGTGACGACCCGCGTGATGCCCGCCTCGCCGGCCAGCGTCTCGGCCAGCGCCGGGCTGAACTGCGCCTCGCTGAAGACCGCGCGCACGCCGGCCGCCTTGACGGTGTCCACGAGGGCGGCGAGGTCGCCGGCCGACGGTTCCTGCCCGGGACTGCCCAGGATGACACCGACCAGTTCGAAGCCGAAGTGCCGCGCGAAGTACGGGAAGGCGTCATGGAACGTGACGAGCTTGCGGCTCGTCGCGGGAATCGTCGCGACCTCGGCCATCAGCTCGGCATCCATCGCCGCGATCGCCGCCGCATAGGCCGCGGCGTTGGCGCGGTACGTCGCCGCCCCGGCGGGGTCGATCTCGCTGAGCTTCGCCTCGATGGCCGGGACGTATCGCTCCGCGACGATCGTCGGATCGAGCCAGAAGTGCGGATTCGGCACGCCGTCCACGGCGATCGTCGGGATCCCGTCACCCAGCACGAGCCTCGGGGCGTCGCTCCCGTTCGCCTCGATGAGGCCGTCGAGGAAGTCGTCGAGGCCGACGCCATTGGACACGACGAGATCGGCCCCGTCGAGGGCGCGCGCATCGTTCGTTTTGGGTTCGTAGTCCTCCGGGCCGACGCCCGGCGGGATGATCGAGCCGACCGTGACGCGGTCGCCGCCGACGTTGGCGACGACGTCCGCCAGGACCGTCGTGGTCGCGACGACCCGGATGGTGGCATCGGATGCCGACGGCCCGGGACCCGCCGAACACGCCGCGATGGCGATCGCCAGCACGACGAGCACCGTCGGCCAGCGGCGCCGACGCATGTTGATATCGAGTCTCATCGCTCGGCGGCGCGGCATGGCGCGATCATCGTCACATTCGGTCCGGCGCGATGTCAGGCGGTTCGCCGGATCGGCGTCGGCGCCGCGACCTGGCAGGCCGGGCACAGGCCGAACAGTTCGAGTCGGTGCTCGTCCACGCGGAACCCCGTCCGTCGCGAGACCTCGCGGACGACCGTCCGGAGACCGGCGTCGGGGATCTCGGCCGTCCGTCCGCAGTTGGAACAGACGACGTGGTGGTGGTGGGTCGGGGCGCACCCGACGTAGGCGTGCTCGCCGCTCGGCAGGTCGAGGCGCTCCACGACCCCGAGCTCGGAAAGGACCTCCAGCGTCCGGAAGATCGTCGCGCGCCCGATCCGGTCATGACGGATCCGGGCGTCCGCCACCAGGTCGGCGGCCGTGAAATGGCCCGCCCGATCGGCGATGAGCTGCGCGACCGCCCGGCGTGGCGCTGTCAGGCGATAGCCCGCGCGGTCGAGCGCGAGGACCAGTGGCCGTGGATCTCCCATCGCCGGACGATACCACGATTCTCGTCTTATCAGGACTGAGTCTCAATAGACGCGCTCAACATCAACGTGTTCCATCCGTCCCCGCGCCGAACGTACGTCATCCCGACCGGACCTTCGGCCCGGGTGCACCAGACCCTCCCTCGCTGCACACTCTCGGCGATGGCCATCGACACCTTGCGTGGCAAGACCGCGTCACTCCGTCGCAGCTTCCCGCGCCCGAACCTGTCGGCGCTGACCCGACATCAGCGAGCGCCGATGCCGAGCTACGGCATCGGGGACGCCGATGCGCACGTCTTCAACTGCCCGGTCTGCGCGCGCCCGCTGCCCGATGGCACGTTCAAGTGCCCCGGCTGCAGCACGCACCTCGTCTTCGGCGTCACGCTCAAGCGTGCCGGCGGACTCCTGTCGTTCGGGCTCGTCGTGGGGATCCTGTTCGGCGGCCTGGCGATGTCCGTCGCGATCGGGCTGGGCCTGCCGTCCACGTCGGCGGCCGGCAACGGCACGACCGGCATCACGAATCCCGGCACAGGTCCGGCCCCGACGCCGGACCCGGTCACCGGGATCGTGCCGGAAGTGGCCGTCCCGAAGGCTGCGCTCTCCGCGATGCGCCAGATCGCGCTCCTCGACCAGCGGATCGCCGAGGATGGAGCCGCGCTGAAGTCGGCCGTCAAGGCCAACCGGACCGCTGACATCGCCCGGCTGCTTCGAGCGCTCGGCGCTGACGCCGCGGTCGGGGCGAAGTACATCGCCCCGCTCGAGACCTGGTCGGCCGCAACCGCGTTCGCGACCTCACGCGAGGCGTTCTACGACTCGGTGGGCGCGACCTCGCGAGCCGGCCTCGACAAGTCCATCTCCAACAAGAAGGCCTACAAGGCCTCGGGCACGGCCATGCTGAAGGTCCTCAAGAAGGTGGCCGCGCTTGACACCGAGGGGCGCGCCCTGGCCGTCGGCATCGGGACCGAGCTGCCGCCCGTCGACTACACCGCCATCAAGTAGCGTCCCGCCTCAGGGCGTGGCGGGCGTCGGCGCGTAGCCGGTCAGCTCCACGTACGCCTCCCCGCCGAGATCGATCCCGCCGCGCGTCGCCCGGACTCGCTGGGACCCCTCCCAGTAGATGACGCCCGTGGTGGCCCGCGTGTCGAGCTCCTGCGCCGCGACCGTCGGCACCAGCGTGATCTTGAGCGCTTCCGACGGGATCTCGATGGTCCAGCCCGCGGGATAGTCCGCACCGGTCGCCGGGCTCCGCCAGCGAGCGTCGACGGTCACCGTGAACGCCTCCGCCGGGAGGTGCTGGACCCGCCCGGCAGCGTCGACCAGCGTCCCGTAGACGAGGGGATACGTCCCGTCCGCGTCCCGCACGAGCGACAGCGTGAGATCCGTCCCGTCCGCGAGGTTGACCGCGAACCAGTCCCAGCCCCCACCGCCGACCGAGATGAAGTCGCCCCACTGGTGGTCGAACCAGGCCTCGCCGGCCACCGGGACCGCCCGACCGTCGATGGTCACGCTGCCAGTCGCCGTCATCGCGGTGCGCGAGTAGTAGTACGAGCCGCCGCCGGCCCCGAAGTCGATCCAGCCGTCGCGGTCGTGGAGGGCGGGCGGCTTGGCCGCCGAGAGATCAAGGTCCAGCCCGAGCCCTCCGGGAGCGCCGGCCAGGTTCGCCTCGTCCGCTGCGGTGATGGCCGACACGTGGTCGGACCCATCCGAGCCGAGCATCGTCCAGGGCGGCCGCCCCGCCGTCTCCGGACGCGACGGATCGATCCCCGCGATGGACAGGTCGAAGCCGGTCGGCTCCCCGGTGCCGTCCCGCGGCGACCGGTCGACCTGTGGCCCGACCTCCATCCGCTGGGCGTAGCCGAATCGGTCTCCGGTCTCGTCGGTCAGTGCGAGATGGGCCGCCCACGACGTCGGGAAGGCGCCGCGCTCGGCCCGGAAGACGACGTACTCGAACCCGAACCGCTCGCCGTCCGCGGTTCGCAGGTGGCCGGTGTAGTACCACCATTCGGTCAGTCGGTCGTGCGGACCGTCATCGCGCGGCAGCGCGATCGGCTGCGGATCCACGGTCCCGGCGGGCGAGGCGGTCGGCGGCGCGATGCTCGGTCGCGGCGCGGTCGGGTTGGCGAGGATCGGGGCGCCGCCACCGCCGGTGCACGCACCAAGCAGCGCGATCAGCGCGAGGAGGGCGACCGAGCGCCTCATCGGGCCGCCGCCTCGACGTCGGCCTCGGATGCCGGCAGGCGGCTGCCGACGAGCCGCTCCAGCCTGCCCGGCATCCACCAGTTCCAGTGACCGAGCAGGCGCATCGTGGCCGGCACGAGCAGGGCCCGGACCACCGTCGCGTCGAGGGCGACCGCGATCGCCATGCCGACGCCGAGCGCCTTGATGAGCACGATGTCGGCGAACGCGAACGAGCCGGCGACGAGCACGACGATGAGCGCGGCCGAGGTCACGATCCGGCCGCTTCGCTCGAGGCCGCTCGCGACCGCCTCGACGTTGTCGCCGGTCCGGTCCCAGACCTCCTTCATCCGGGAGAGGAGGAAGACCTCGTAGTCCATCGAGAGGCCGAACAGGACGCAGAACAGGATGACCGGCTGGGTGGTCTCGACGAATCCCAGGGGCTGGAACCCGAGCGGGGCCGAGAGGTTGCCGTCCTGGAAGATCCAGACGAGGGCCCCGAAGCTCGCGACGATCGAGAGCGTGTTCATCACGAGCGCCTTGGCTGGCAGGATCACGGAGCGCAGCAGGACGAAGAGCACGAGGTACGTGGTCACGATGATGAACAGGGCGGTGCGCGGGAAGTCAGCGGCCACCCGGTCCACGACGTCGGTCACGTCCGCGGCGCCACCCCCGACGAGGACGACCGCGCCGGCCGGCGGGGCGAGCGGGCCGACCGGGTCGCGCAGGTCCGCGACGAGCGCGCGACCTTCGTCACGGTTCGGGCCATACGGCGTGTAGATCGTGAACGCGGTCAGGTCGCCGCTCGTCGTCGCGGCCCGGACCTGTGCCACGTAGCGGTCGCGTGGGCCGTTGGGGTCGGCGTAGAGCAGCTGGTACTGGGCGAGCGTCAGTCGCGGGTCGACATCGACGAGGCCATCGACCCGCGTGATCCGTTCGTCCGCCGCGAGCCGGCGCGAGTACTCGTACAGCGCCGCGAGATCGTCGGGGGTCGTCGCCGCACCGGGCATCCGGATGGCGAGGACCAGCGGCGCGAACTCGCCCTCCCCGAACTCCGCCCGGAGTCGATCGAAGGCGGCCCGGGATGGCACGTCCGCCGGCAGGATCGACGCGTCCGGGGCGTTGAACCGGATGTGCAGGAACGGCGAGCCGAGCAGGAGCAGGAAGGCCAGCGTCGGGACGAGCACGGCCACCGGGTGGCGCATCACCCGGCGAGCGAGGCGGGACCACGGCCCGTCGGCGTCGGCACCGGCCCGCACGCGACGGATCGCGAAGCGGTCGACCCGCTCGCCGACGATGGCCAGGACCGCCGGCAGGAGCGTCAGCGCGGACGCCACCGCCAGGCCCACGACGATCGCCCCGGCGATCCCGACCGAGCGAAGGATCATGAACTCGAACAGGATCAGGCCGAGCAGGCCGAGCAGGACGGTCAACCCGCTGAAGAAGACGGCTCGTCCAGCCGTCGCCACGGTGACCCGCACGGCGTCGGCGACGCGCGTGGGTCCCGGCGGTCGGAGCGCGAGCTCCTCGCGGAAGCGGCTCGTCATCAGGAGCGAGTAGTCGACGCCCAGGCCGAGGCCCAGGAGCGTGGCGAGGTTGAGCACGAAGATGCTCATCGGCATCAAGGACGCGACGATGAAGACCGCCGCGAGCGCCACGACCACGGCGGTCCCGCCCACGATGAGCGGGATTCCCGCCGCCACAGCCGAGCCGAAGACGACGAGGAGGGCCAGCGCGGCGAGGGGCAGCGAGATGATCTCGCTGCGCTGGAGGTCCGCCTCCGACACGGTCTGGACGTCACCGTAGAAGGCGGGACCACCCGCCAGCTCCACCGTCAGCCCGGGTGCGGCGTGGAGCCGCTCCCGCAGGATCGGCAGGGCCTCGGGCGAATCGTCGGGCGGCAGGTCCAGGAAGACGATGTCGTAGGCGGTGTGGCGATCGGCGGAAACCTGCCTCGGCGCGACGAGATGTGACACGACCCGGGCCACGTGCGGCGCGCCGGGGACATCGGCGACGGCCGCGGCGGCGGCCAGCTCGAAGGCCGGCGTGCCGGCCTCGCTCGTCGGGCTGCTGAAGACGATGACGAGCGCCGACGGCGGCGCGCCGAGTTCGCGCCCGAGCAGCGCCTTCGCCCGCGCGGACTCGAGGTCGTCGAGGATGAATCCGCCGGCGCTGAGCTGCCTGGGCGCCTGTGGGGCGAGGGGCAACGCCGCGAGCACGACCAGCGCCCAGGCGCCCACGACCCACCACGCGCGACGCGCGACGAACCGGCCGAGACGATCGAAGGGGGTCACCGTGTCATCGTAGTCCCGGTCGCCCGAACGGGCTGCCGGATCGACGGCCGGGCCTGCTCGTCAGACGCCTGCGGAGGGGGTCCCATCTGCTAGCATCGCGCCGATGCAGCTGTTCCTCGTCCCGTTCCAGCAGCCCATCCCGTTCGGCATCTCGGCCGGCATCGTCATCCTGATGCTCGGGATCGTGCTGAAGTCGGCCCTTTCGACCGAGGGCGGGGCAAAGTGGGTCAAGCGGGTGACCAACCCGAACGCCCGGTTCCTGTTCAGCTTCCTGTTCATCCTCTGGGCGCTCGGCTTCGGGATCGGCCTGCAATTGGTCCCGCACGAGGGCGCCGGCTCGCCCTACGGCGCGCTGGGCCTGATCGCGCTCTTCAGCGGCTTCTTCATCACGATGGGCCTGCTTTGGGCGGTCATCGGGGAGTAGTCGTCTCTCGGGTGTGACGGTCCGTGGGACTCTCCACGTGGACCGGACCCGGACCATCGCGCTATCATCGGTCGGCTTGCAGACTGCATAGACTTTATGCGCTAGCGGTCTCGCTCGAGCCACCGGAGGCCCGCCCGCGTTGGACGCCCAGGAGATCAAGTCCGCCGTCGCCCACCAGGAGGCGGCGCGCGCCGCCGAGACGCCGTTCGTCAACTTCGCGGACCCGGCCCGCGTGCTGGGCGCCGATGGTCGACCCGCCGTCAGTCGTCGCGCCCCGCTCTGGGCGGATATCCCCGACGAGCAATGGAACGACTGGCGCTGGCAGCTCAGTCACCGGGTCAACGACCTTGCAGAGATCGAGGCGGTCCTGAACCTGACCGACGACGAGCGCCTGGGACTCTCGGCGCCGGACAAGTTCCGCGTGGACATCACGCCATATTTCATCAGCCTGATCGACCCGAACGACCCGAACGACCCGATCCGCCGCCAGGTCATCCCGACCGGCCGGGAGCAGCAGGCGTTCACCGCGATGATGGAGGACTCGCTCGCCGAGGACCGCCACTCGCCGGTCCCGGGCCTCGTCCACCGCTACCCCGACCGGGTACTGATGCTCGTCACGACGCAGTGCGCCTCGTACTGCCGGTACTGCACCCGCTCGCGGATCGTCGGCGACCCCACCCAGAACTTCAATCGGCGCGACCATGAGGCCCAGCTCGAGTACCTGCGCCGGACCCCGCAGGTGCGCGACGTCCTCATCTCGGGTGGCGACGGCCTGACCCTCGCGCCCAAGCTGTTCGAGTCGATCCTGCGGGGGATCCGCGAGATCCCGCACATCGAGATCATCCGGATCGGGAGCCGCGTGCCGGTCTTCCTGCCCCAGCGCATCGACGACGAACTGTGCGAAGTGCTCGAGAAGTACCACCCGCTGTGGATCAACCTGCACTTCAACCATCCGAACGAGATCACGCCCGAGGTCTCGCGCGCGGTCGACAAGCTGACACGGGCCGGCTTGCCGGTCGGCAACCAGAGCGTGCTGCTCGCCGGCGTGAACGACTGCGTCCACATCCAGCGCAACCTGCTCCACAAGCTCGTCGCGAATCGGATCCGGCCGTACTACCTGTACCAGTGCGACCTCGTCGAGGGGTCTGGGCACTTCCGGACGCCGGTCGGCAAGGGCCTCGAGATCATGGAGGGCTTGCGGGGCCATACCTCCGGGTACGCGATCCCGACCTACGTCATCGACGCGCCCGGAGGTGGCGGCAAGATCCCGGTGATGCCGAACTACCTGATCTCGTACAGCGACCACAAGGTGGTCCTGCGCAACTACGAGGGCTACATCACCACGTACGAGGAGCCCGAGACGTACGAGCGGCACGATTCGGCGGCGTGTGCGTACTGTCAGCACGAGCGCCCCGAGCCAGGCCAGTCCGGCGTGCTCGGCCTGCTCGAGGGCGAGCGGATGTGGATCGAGCCGAAGGGCTTCTCCGAGATCCACACCCGCGGCAACACCGAGGCCCACCGGCTGCAGGACCCCTCGAAGTGGGTGCCATTCGGGGTCGGCGCCCTCGAGGGAACGGCCGGGAAGCCGCTGCCGGTGCTCGAGGCGGGCGACGGTTCGGCGAACGGGACCGCCGCGCCGGAATTCGGTCCCGGTGAGGAGCCGCGTCCGCGCGAGGGCGAGCCCACGGCGTCCGCCCACGGCGAGCTCCTCTAGCGGACGTCGCGTCGGGCTCGGGAGCGCCGGCCCCGTCGGTCGGGTAGGCTGCGGTGATGCGTCGACCCACCCATCGATCCGCCCCGTGAGCAAGCGCAAGCGCACGTCCCTCGGACAGGCGATGGGTGCCGCGATCGTCGGATTCGACTACCAGGTCTTCCGCGCGACGAAGCCACCGCCCGAACTGGTCGAGCAGGGCAAGCCGATCGCGCCGGTCCCGGCTGCGGATGGCGGGCGGATCAGCATCGACCTGCCAGTGGCGCCGGGCCGACCGGACGAGGCGGACGGATCGGTCGGCCCCGAGCCTGGCCGGGCGGATGTTCCGGCCAGATGGGGTGTCGATCGCCGGAGATCTGCCTCTAGCGGGTCGACGCGACCACGCTGAGCGCCCGGGCCAGCTGCGGGTCGGTCATCGAGCCGATCGCGGCGGGCGTCATGTCGCGAACCTGGTCCGGGGTGAGCGGCGTCACGTCGCTCGGTCGTTCGACGACGACGTCGGGCGCGATGCCTTCGTGCCAGATGCGTCGCCCCTTGGGCGTCAGCCATTCGACGGTCCCGATCCGCAGCGCCGAGCCGTCGGACAGCTCGAACTCGCCGAGGACGGTCCCGGTGCCGAACGTCCCGACACCCACGATCTGGGCCCGCCCGGCATCCTGCAGGGCGCCGGACAGGATCTCGGCGGAGCTCGCGGTGCCCTGGTCGACGAGGACGTCGAGCGGCAGGTCGAGGGCCACCCCATCGGGCGAGACGGGATGGCGCGTCTCGTTGCCGTCGGCGTCGCGCTCGACGAAGACGTCACCCGATCGGATGAACTGGCTGGCGATGCCGGTGGCCTCGCCGACGAAGCCGCCTGGATTGCCGCGCAGGTCGAGGACCAGGCGGTCGGCACCGGCCTTCTGGATGTCCTTCAGCGCGACGACCATGTCGTCGGCCGACCCGTGGGAGAAGGAGTCGAGACGCAGTAGGGCCGTCTTGGTGCCCGGCACCAGGGTCCAGGAGACGGACTCGATCGGAACGTCTGCGCGGGTGATCGTGTAGGTGCGGGCCGGACCGGCCTTGGCTCGGACGGTCAGCTCGACCGTGGTCCCTTCCTTGCCTCGGACCCAGCTCGCGATCTCGTCGAGCTCATGACCGGTCGTCGCCTTGCCGTCGACGGCCTCGATGATGTCACCGGTCAGGACGCCGGCCGTCTCCGCCGGACTGCCCTTGAAGACCCCGACCACCAAGGGTGAGCCATCCTCGGCGGCGTCCATCCGGATGCCGATGCCGACATACGAGCCCGACAGCTCATCGGCGTTGGCTGCCCGCTGTTCGGGCGTCAGGAACGATGTGTGACCGGTGTCGCCCACGGCCTCGGTCAGGCCACGGATGGCGCCGTAGGCGAGGGTTCGATCGTCGAGCTCGGCGCGTCCCACGTACTCGCGATGGAGCGTGTCCCAGGCCTGGCGGATGAGGTCGAACTCCTGGGCGGACGTTTCGCCCGAGGCGCCCGGGCTCGCCGGACTGAACCCGCTCAGCGGTGCGACGCGCCCGACGCCGATGCCCACCGTGAAGGTCGCGACCAGGACGGTGGCGAGGACCGCGCGGCGGAGCCATCGACGACTGCCGCCACCCGGCGAGGTCGAGGCGGTCGGGATGACCGGGGAGACTGGAGCGGTCACCGAGGCCCCGGGTGCCGACGGTGCCATCGGCGGGGCAGCCGGCTCTGGAGTCGGGCTCGGTTCGGTCGGCGTCTGGGCGGGGTCGGTCGGGGGCAGCATGGCTCACGTGATAGCGGCGATCGTCCGGCCGCATGCGCGGAACGGCACCGGGAGGTCGACCCGGCGCCGCCAAGCATGACGCCATCGGGTGAGCGTGCGATATCGAGACGATGAAGGTTCGTTGGTGGAAGGGCGGGTTTCGGTGGCGCCGTGTCTCGAAAGGACTGGCATCCCGCCGGACCTCGTGATAGGCTTCGCGCCTAATCCCTACTGAACCAGTCGGAGATCCTCGTTTCGTGACCGACGCTCCCGTGTCCGACCGTCCAGCGCCGTCAGCCGGCCTGGGGCCCCTGCGACCCGCGCCGCTCGGCCTGCCGGACCCGCACATCGTCCCGCCGGCCGTCGCGGAAGCGGGCGACCCGTTCACCGCGATCCGGGTGATCGACCTGCTCGCCCGGGTCCCGCGCGGGCGCCCGGTCCGACTCGCGGACATCGTGGACCGGCTCGATGCGACCTACCTCGACTGGATCTTCCCGGCCCCGGTCGTCGTCTCGGTCGTGGTCCAGCTGGCGGCGAACTGGATGGCCGACTACGGCAACAACGCCGGGTTCGAGCTGGACGACAGCCCCTACGGACCGACCCTGACGATCGAGGACTCCAGCCGCGTCGATCCCTGGATCGTCAGCCAGGCACAGCGCGCCGCCGCGGCGTGTACCGAGCGGCTCGCCGAGTTCAGTCGTCGGGATCGGATCGCCGCCGACTGACCCGAGCCGCGACCCCCGGAACCGTCCCCACATGGAGCGCCCGCAGCCACGCGGGCAAGCAGCAAGGAGGCACCGCGAGACCCATGAGCGACCACGGTTATGCGACCAGCGACACGCTCGTCGACGCGACCTGGGCCCAGGCCCACCTGACCGACCCGAGCATCCGGTTCGTGGAGGTCGACGTCGACACCACGGCCTACGACCAGAGCCACATCCCGGGCGCGGTCGGCTGGGACTGGACCAGCCAGCTGGCCGACGGCATCCGGCGCGACATCGCCGGGCGCGAGGACTTCAGCGCCCTGCTCCAGCAGTCGGGCATCGGGCCCGACACGACGATCGTGCTATACGGCGACAACAACAACTGGTTCGCCGCGTGGGCTTACTGGCAGCTCAAGCTGTACGGCCACCGCGACATCCGGATCCTCAACGGCGGGCGCAAGTACTGGCTCGACCAGGGCCTGCCCCTCACCGTCGACGCGCCCGATCATGCGTCGACCAACTACCAGCTGCCCGAGCCCGACTTCGCCCTGCGCGCCTATCGCGACGACATCCTGCCGCGCCTGGGCGATGAGGGCCTGGCCCTCGTCGACGTGCGCAGCCCGGCCGAGTTCAACGGCGAGATCATCGCGCCCCCGGGCATGAGCGAGACCGCCCAGCGGGCGGGCCACATCCCGGGTGCCGCGTCGGTGCCCTGGGCACAGACCGTCCGCGAGGACGGCACGTTCAAGCCGGCCGACGAACTGGCCGCCCTGTACGAGGCCAAGGGCGTCACCCCCGACAAGGACGTGATCGCCTACTGCCGGATCGGCGAGCGCTCCAGCCACACGTGGTTCGTGCTCCACGAACTGCTCGGCTACAAGCGCGTCCGCAACTACGACGGCAGCTGGACCGAGTACGGCAGCCTCATCGGCGTGCCGATCGAGAAGCCGGTCCCGGTGGCGGTCGGCTAGGGCACCGAGCCAGCCGGCCGAGGGGCCGGATCGACCCAACCGACAGACGGCGGCGTCCGGCCCGGACCCGCCGTCTCGTCGTGTCCGGGGCGGACGACGAAGCGGGCCATGGTCTCGAGCGCCGGTCTGTCGGCGGCGATGTTCCGGCCCTCGGCCGTATCATCGGGCCGTGATTCCCAACCCCCGCGACAAGGCATCCCTGCGGCTTCGGCAGCTGCCCGACCGTCTCGCCGCGATGCGCGCGATCGACGTGTCGGAATCCTTCCGCGACCTGCCCGGCCTGGCCCTGCTCGAGAGTGCCCGGCCCGGCCGGAACGCCCGCTGGACCTATCTGACCGCAGACCCCGTGGCGGTGCTCGAGGCGCCCGCGGCCGGGCACGACCCGTTCGCCGTCGCCCGCAGGCTCGTGGCCCGGCTCGACCGCACGGTGGTGGTGCCGGCCGATGCCCCGCGGTTCACCGGCGGCCTGGTCGGCTTCCTCGGCTACGACCTCGGGCATGCCCTGGAGCGCCTGCCATCGATCGCGGTGGACGACCAAGCCCTGCCGATGCTGCGGCTCGCCCTGCACGACTGGGTCGTCGCCTGGGACCGGCGGACCGGGCACGCCTGGCTGGCGGGACGAGCGCTCGACGGGGACGCCCGGCGCCTCGCCCGGCGCCTCGACGAGGTCCATGCCCGCCTGACCGGTGGAGGACCCGGGCACGCCTCGACGGGCGCCGACGAACGGCCGTTGCAGTTCCGGTCCCGTTCCTCGCGCGCCGACTTCGAGGCCGGTGTCGAGGCCGTTCGCGGCCACATCGCCCACGGCGACATCTACCAGGCCAACCTGACGCGGCGTCTCGAGACCGCCTTCGACGCCGACCCGTGGGAGCGCTACCGGCAGTTGCGGACCGGCGACCCGTCGCTCTTCTCCGCGTACGTCGACCTCGGACCGAGCCCGTTGAACGGCCGCCCGCGGGCGCTCCTGTCCGCTTCGCCGGAGCCGTTCCTCGCGGTGGATGCCGCGGGCCGCGTGGCGAGCGATCCGATCAAGGGCACGCGGCCCCGAGGCCGGACCCGAGACGAGGACCGCGCCCTCGCACGCGAGCTGCTCTCGAGTGCCAAGGACCGCGCGGAGAACGTGATGATCGTGGACGTCCTGCGCAACGACCTCGGCCGCGTCTGTCGCCCGGGGAGTGTCCGCGTGCCGCGCCTGTGCCGACTCGAACGGACCGCGGCGGTGCAGCACCTGGTCTCGACCGTGACCGGACGGCTCGCGCCCGGCCTCGATGCGTTCGACCTCCTCGCGGCGTCGTTCCCGGGCGGCTCCATCACCGGCGCGCCGAAGATCCGCGCGATGGAGATCCTCGAGGAACTTGAGCCGGTCCGGCGCGGCCCATACACCGGCGCGATCGGCTGGATCGGTCCGGACGGGGCGATGCAGACGAGCATCGCCATCCGCACATTCGTCGCCGACGGCCGGCTGATGACGCTGCACGTGGGTGGCGGCATCACGTACCGGAGCGACCCCGCCGCCGAATGGGCGGAGACCGTCGCCAAGGCGCGAGGACCGCTCTCCGCCATCGGCGCGATCGAGGTCGCCTAGGCCGATGGCGGGTCCCCGTCACGTCTGGGTCGATGGTCGGGTCCTGCCGGCCGACGGCGTGCACCTCTCGGTGTTCGACCGTGGCTTCCAGCTCGGGGACGGGGTCTTCGAGACGCTTCGCGCACGCGCCGGACGTGCCACGGAGCTCGCCGAGCATCTCGCGCGGCTCGAGCGATCCGCGACGGCGCTCGGGATCTCGCTGCCGGGCGACGTCGAACGGCAGCTCAAGACGGGACTGGCCGACCTGTTGGAAGCCGAAGGGCTGGCCGGGCGCGATGGCGATGCCTCGGTGCGCATCACGGTCTCGCGAGGGGCGTTCCATGGCCGCGGCCTCCTGCCACCCAACGAGTCCGTGGCCGCGACGATCGCGATCCAGGCCTGGCCGGTGGTTCCGCCGCCGGCCGACCACCTTGAGCGCGGCCTTCATCTGATCGCCTCAGCCGTGCGGCGCGACCCGTCGAACCCGCTCGCCGCCCTGAAGACGACATCGCGCGCGGACTCGGTCTACGCGCGCCTCGAGGCTCGACGTGCCGGTGCCGATGACGCCCTGTTCCTCACCATCGATGGCCACCTGTCGGAGGGGACCACGGCGAACATCTTCCTGGTACGCCGCGCCGCCGACGGCACCGAGGAGCTTGCGACGCCCTCGCTCGATCGCGCGATCCTGCCCGGCACCACCAGGACGTGGCTGCTCGCGTGGGCGACCCGGGTGGGGTTGCGCCCGTATGAGGGCCACCTGACGCCGGCCGACCTGGCGGCCGCGGACGAGGCGTTCCTCTCGTCGAGCGTCGCGGGCGTGCTGCCGGTCACCCGGTTCGACGGTCGACCGATCGGCGCCGGTCGCCCAGGCCCTCGAACGCTGCAGGCCCGCGCCGACCGCGAGGCGATGATCCGCGGCGTCGGCGGCGGTGAGGATTGACCCGCGACGAGCTCATCAGCCGGACCCGCCAGCTCATCGACGAAGGTGACCGGCTCATCGCCGACCCATCGATGGGTTCGCTCCGGGTCTGGCTCCAGCGTTCCGATGACCTCCTCTCGACCGCGTGGGGGACGATGGACCGCTACCACCTCTCCTGGCTCATGGTCGGCAAGCCCAAGGACATCGTCCGGGGCCGGGCCATGACGGCCGAGGAAGAGGCCGCCTACGTTCGCGAGGTCGCCGACCAGAAGACGGCCGCGCTGCGGATGAGCCTCGATGCCGTCGAACGGCAGGGGATGCCGTTCGCCGGCGAGACCGGTGGACTCGGTGCCGGCGATGCCTGAGAGCTCGTCGATCGCGTCGCGCGACCGCGTCCTCGCGGTCGGTGGGACGCGGACCGTGCCCGCCCCCGACGCGATCGCCCGCGACTACATCCTGCTGGCGCTCCGGCTCGACCAGCGGACCCCCGGACTCGTGGATGGGTACTTCGGGCCCGCCGACCTCAAGGCGATGGTCGACCTCGAGCAAGGGCGCCCGGCGGCGGCGCTTCGAGATGACGCGGCGGGCCTGCGCGCGCGCCTCCGGTCCGACGTGGCCGACCCCGTCCGCCGCGCCTGGCTCGACGCGCAGCTCATCGCCCTCGAGACGCAGGCGGCGGCGCTCGCCGGCGAGTCACTGCCATACCTCGAATACGTCGGGCGGTGCTTCGCGTTCCGACCGCCGCGACGGCCCGACGCCGAGTTCGAGGACGCTGCGGCGCATATCAGGGCCCTCCTGCCTGGCGATCGGCCGGTGGGCGAGCGGCTCGACGCCTGGGATCGCCAGTTCGAGATCGCACCCGACCGGTTGCCGGCCGTCATCGACCCGCTCGTGGCGCAGCTCCGCGCCCGCGCCGCCACGCTCTTCGGCCTGCCGGCGGGCGAGGACCTGCGCGTCTCGATCGTCCGGGACCAGCCCTGGTCCGGCTACAACTGGTACGACGGCGGTCGCCGCTCGCGGGTCGACATCAACACGGACCTGCCCGTGCGCGCGCCGGATCTCATCAGCACCGTCATCCATGAGACGTACCCGGGCCATCACCTCGAGCACGCCTGGAAGGAGGCGGACCTGGTCGATGGCCAGGGCCGTCTCGAGTCCTCGATCCTGCTCATCAACACGCCCGAGTGCCTCATCAGCGAGGGCATGGCGGACCTGGGGCGGACGTTCGCCGTCCCTGCGGAGGACGACGTCGGCCTGCTCCTCGAGACGTTCGAGCGCGCCGGCCTGGCGATCGCCGACGACCCCGGCGCCGTCCGAGACGCCGCCGAGCGGGTCGTGGCCCTCGCGCCGCACCGGCGGGCGCTGGCAGCCATCCGGGGCAACGCCGCCATCCTGCTTCACGCGGACGGATGCACCCATGGCGAAGTCCGCGACTACCTCATGTCCGTCGGCGGGATCCCGGAGGCGGCGGTCGAGAAGCGCCTGGCGTTCATCGAGCACCCGCTCTGGCGGACGTACGTGTTCGTCTACGCCGAGGGCGAGGCCCTGCTCCGGCGCTGGGTCGAGGCGGTGCCGGTCGGGGATCGACCCGCCAGGTTCGCCAGGCTCCTCCACGAGCAGCTGACGCCCGCGGCCGTCGCCACCTGAGCGGGCTACAGGCCCCGGACGAACCGGACCCGATCCTCGCCGTCGCCGTCGTCGTCCCGGTAGGCGATCGTCCCATACAGTCGCTGCGAGCCCGGACCGTCGTCCGGCCGGAACCCGATCGCCGTGTGGAACTTGACCGAGATCTGGTTGCCGGGCCATGTGACTGCCTTGACCGTCCGGGCGCCGCGGGCGCGGGCGTCCTCGAAGAAGTGCTCGTAGAGCGCCCGCCCCACGCCGCGTTTCCGCCGATTCGGGTTGGTGCCGATCATGTGGACGTAGGCCTCGCTCGGGTGGTCCGGGCTGATGAACCCGACGAGGAACCCCTCGAGCCGGCCGTCTCCGGACTCGACGATCCACGACGAGCCCGTGAAGTGGTGGAACCAGAGCCGCGGCAAGAGGGCCCGGACGCGACGGCCGCCCCACCACTCGTCGATGACCGAGATCACGGCGGGGTAGTCGGCTTCGGTCGGTCGTCGGAATCGGAGCTCCTCGTGCCTGTCCTCGGTCATCGGGCCGTGACCCAGGCCACGGCGCCGGCGATGAGCGCCTGGATCGGTACGAGCGGCCCGAACGCTTCACCGAGATACTCGACCAGCGGCAGGACGCCGCCCTCGGTCAGCGCGTACAGCCACAGGCCGAGTTGTCCGAGTGCGACCGATGCGAGCGCGAGCGCCAGGGCGAGGTACGCCCGACGCCGGTCGCCGATCGTGGATCCGCCACCGACCCGCAGCGCCCACGCGGTCGCGTAGCCGATGACGGCCGCCACGGCGAACAGGCCACCGGTCAGCGTCAGGACCCCGCCCAGCACGACGATCGTCACCGCGCCGATGACCCCGACGATCGCCGCGTACGCGATGCCACGGCCAGGTGACACGGGCCGGGTGGGCGCCTCGGGCTCGGGCGTTCGGTAGCGGTCGGAGGGAGGGTGCGCCAGCCGACGCTCGCCGGGGATCGGGTCGGTCGTTGGCGCGCTGGTCGGCGTTCCGGGGTCCGTCATGACGACCATCCTAGCCCGGGCTCGTCGACACACGACGGTGGAACCGGGTCGAGTGCAGCCACCAGATTCATCGGGCGGACGAAGCCCTCGTGGACCAGGGTCCAGGCCGCGCCCGCGGCAAGATCCGGTGCTGGTCCGCGCTCGCTCGTCGTGCATGTGCACCTCACAGGCGCAGAGCGCGCAACGCACTCGCGGACCCGTCGGGTCGCAGCGAGCGGCCATCACGCACGCTAGACTCGCGGCGTGCCGCATCCAAGCTTGGGCCTGCCGCCCCTCGACCTCACTGCCGGGTACCCGGCTGCCGCGGAGCGGATCCGGGTCGCGCGTTCACGGCTCGCCGCCCGTGCCTTGCAGATCGCGCTCGCCGACGTCAAGGGTATGCGCGCGCGGTATGACGAGACTGGCCTGCGCCTGCTGGTGCATGACGCGGAACTGCTCGCGGAACGCGTGGCGCTGGGCGTGGCCGCGAACGCTCCCGATGTCGGCCGCGAATACGCCGAGTGGACCGCCCCGGTCTACCGTCGCCGCAAGGTCCCGATGGACGACCTCATCGCGCTCTGCCGGGGCCTCCACCAGGCCCTGCCGGACGTCCTGTCGTCGGCCGAGATGGTGCCTGCCGACGCGACCCTGGACGAGGCCATCAAGGCCTATCGCTGGCATCGTCGCCTCGCCGGCGACGCCCGCAAGCGCAACGCCCTCCTTCAACTGATCTACAAGGGCGGTTGACGGCGACCCGATGACGATCAAGTGGGTGCAGCAGGATCCGCTCGTGATGAACGGCGAGCCGTTCTGCTACGGCTCACGCCTGACCGTCCGCCAGCTCCTGGAGCTTCGGGCCAACGGGTATGACCTGACCCGGATCAAGACCGACCATCCGGAGCTGCGCACGCTGGGCATCGCGGCCGCCTACGTCTACGCCGCCGACCATCGCGAGCGCTATGTCGAGTTCATCGAGGCCGACGGGTCGCTCGCGGGTGCAGGGCTCACCGCCGAGGAGGCGGCCGGCCTGCCCGCCCAGTACCGGGTGCCCGGCATCGTGGTGACCGCGGCCTGATCCGTCGGGGTGCGCGTTTCGAGGGCGGTGGTACGCTCTTGGTCCACCCCCGCGGAGAACCACGCACGACGATGACCGACACCACGACCGACCCGACAGCCGGCGCCCCCGAGACGGCTGCCGCGGAACCGACCTTCGACCCCGAACGACGCGCGACCGAGCTTGCCATCCTCGATGCGCTTCGAGCCGTCGTTGACCCCGAGATCGGCATGAACGTGGTCGAGCTCGCCCTGATCAAGCAGATCCTGCTCGGCCCGGACTCGACCGAGATCAAGATGATCCTGACGACGCCCTTCTGTCCGTACGCCGGCTCGATGATCGCGCAGGTCAAGGAGCAGGCCGAGACCGTGGTCGAGCACGACGTCAAGGTCACGCTGCTGGCCGAGCGCTGGGACCCGCGCGACGCGGGCCTGATGTGGTGATCGGCCGGGACTGATGCCCGAGCCACCGCGCGCGCCGGAGCGCGCGCGAACCTCTGCTACCGTTAGGCGCACGGATCGGCTGTTCCAACCGACCGACAAGGAGCCAACGCACCGATGAGCGACAACCAGATCCCCACCACCTACGCGTCCCCCTCGGCGCTCGGCGTCAAGCCCGATGCGCGCCTGCAGGCTGCGTTCCTGACCCATGCGTTCGTCTGGATGTTCGTCGGCCTGCTCGTGTCGGCCGTCGTGGCCTGGGCCGCCCTCGGCAACCAGGCGCTCCAGGACTTCACGTCCCAGAACCTGATGATCCTGTTCATCGCCCAGCTGGCGATGGTGTTCGTCATCTCCGGGGCGATCAACCGGATCAGCGCGACCGTCGCCCTGCTGCTGTTCTTCATCTACGCGGCGTCACTGGGCCTCGTGATCGGGCTGATCGTCTCCTATTACACCGAGGCCTCGGTCGTCACCGCGTTCCTGAGCGCGTCCGCCATGTTCGGGGCGGCGGCCATCTACGGCACCGTCACCAAGCGCTCGCTCGCCGGCCTCGGCGGGATCCTGTTCATGGGCCTGATCGGGATCATCGTCGCGTCGGTCCTGAACCTGTTCCTGCAGAGCAGCGGGCTTTCGTGGGCCATCGCGCTGATCGGCGTCGTGATCTTCACGGCCCTGACCGCGTACGACGTCCAGCGCATCCAGGCCGGCGACCTCGCCGCACAGACCGGCTCGCTCGAGAAGGCCGCGGTCATCGGCGCGCTGCACCTGTACCTCGACTTCATCAACATCTTCCTGTTCATGCTCCGCCTGTTCGGCGGCCGGAACTGACGCCCAGCCGCCCCGGCGGCCGCCGGACACGATGATGCCGGCGCCCCAGGGGGACGCCGGCATCCGTTAGCGGGACGAGTCAGGCTACGGCAGCCACGCCTTCCACTTGGCTTCGTTGGCCTCGACCCACTTCTTCGCCGCGTCGGCGCTCTTCATGCCGTTGTTGACGATGTCGTTCGACACCGTGTTCTGGTCCTCGGCGGTCCAGACGAAATTCTTGATGAACTGCGCCGCCGCCGGAGCCCGCGTGTTCAGGCTCGTGGCGATGATCTTGTTGAGGTTGTAGAGCGGGTAGTCGCACGCGACGTCTGCCGCGACGGCGTCACAGCCGGCCGCGTACGGCGGCAGGTTGACGCGAACGAGCTTCAACTCGTTGTTGAACCACTGCGGGTCGTAGAAGTACGCCAGCAGCGCCGTCTTGTTCTGCTCCGCCTTGCGGAACGACTCGATCAACGCGGACTCGCTGCCACCGACGACCACGGTGAAGTTCAAGTTCAGGTTCTTGACGAGGGCCGCGTCGTTGGTGACGTACGACGGATCGCCATCGAGGAGCTGGCCCTTGCCGCCCGACTCCGACGTCTTGAAGAGGTCGGCGTACTTGTTGAGATTGTTCCAGTCGGTGATGTCCGGGTACTGCGTGGCCATCCACGGCGGGACGAACCAGCCGATGACGCCCTTGATGCCGGTCTGCCCGGCATCCTCGGCGACCTTCTTCTCGGTGATGTAGGTCTTCACCAGGTCGTCATGGCCCCAGTTCTCGACGACCGCGTCGACGTCGCCGGACTGGAAGCCTTCCCAACTGACCTGTTCGGTCAGGTTCTTGAACTCGACCTTGTAGTTCAGCTGGTTCTCCAGCAGGTAGCCGATCACGGCCGCGTTCGACTCGTACCCCACCCACGGGTTGACCGCGATGTTGATCGTCTCGCCATTGCCCTTCAGGCCGGCGGCGCTGGCCGCCGGGGACGCGGCCGTGCTGGCGGCTGGCGCCGTGGCCGGGGCCGCACTTGGCGCCGCACTCGTGCCGGCGCTGGTGCCCGCACTCGAGCTCCCGCTCGAGCAGGCGGCGACGACGATCCCGATCGCGGCGATGGTGACGAGCGCGCGTGAGCGCCACGAGACTCGCATCGTCTTGTTTCTCCTCCATTCACCGCGAGCGACGCCGCGGTCTGCGGATTATCGGTCACGCCGGCAAGATGTGGAGCCGTGTCGCGCGACGCGCCCGGCGCGGTCCTGACCCAAGGGTCAGTGTCCCGCCGCGCCCGGCCGGCCCGCGGACCCCGCGGTCATGCGGTCGAGCATGATCCCCAGGAGGACCAGGGCGAAGCCGGCCGCCAGCCCGACCCCGAAGAGCGTCCCCTGCGAGAACCCGGAGACGACGTCGAGGCCCAGCGCCTGGCCGCCCGTCAGGCCGCCCACGACCACCATCGAGAGCACGAGGATGACGGCCTGGTTGACGGCCAGCTGCAGGGCCGGTCGAGCGACCGGCAGGTCGACCTTGACGAGGCGTTGCCGGCCGGTCGCCCCGTACGACGTGGAGGCCTCCTGGATGGCCGACGGGACGCCGCGCAGGCCGACGTCGACGAGCCGGATGACCGGCGGCACGGAGAACACGACCGCGGCGAAGATCGCGGTGAATCGCCCGACGTCGAAGAGCACGAACGCGGGCACGATGTAGACGAACGAGGGCATCGTCTGCATGGCGTCGAGGATCGGTCGGAGGCCCTTGGCGAACCCGTCGCTTCGGGATGAGGCGATCCCGAGGATCAGGCCGAGTCCGAACGTCACCAGCGTGGCGATCAACACCTGGACGAGCGTTTCCATCGAGTGCTGCCACAGCCCGATCGCCAGGATCGCGACCAGGCAGGCGACGGCCACCACGGCCTGGCGGACCCCGCTGGCGAGCAGCGTCAGCCCGGCCACGACCACCATGACCAACCACCACGGCGCCTGGGTGAAGACGGTCTGGAGCGGGTTGATGAGGTAATTCGTCACGACATCCTTGAGCCCGCTCGTCAGCCACGAGACGTTCGTGCGCAGCCAGTCCACGAAATCGTTCACCGGACCTCGGAACGAGACCTGGATCGTGTCGGGGAAATCCTCGCCGAGGGTCGATGCGAGCGCGATGACCACGGCCACGACGGAGATCGCCAGCGCGACCGCGAGGACGCGCCGATCGATCGGGGCCATCCGCCCGCGATGGCGCGGGTCCATGCGCACGCTGAAGTGCTCCGTCACCCGGTCGAGCACGATGGCCAGGATGACGATCGCGACCCCGGCATCGAACATCGCGCCGACGTCCTGCTTCTGGAGGGCTTTCACGATGTCCTGGCCGAGGCCGGGCGCATCGATGAGCGCGGTGATGACGATCATCGAGAGGGCCAGCATGATCACCTGGTTCAGGGCGAGGCCGAGCTCGCGGCGAGCGAGCGGGAGGCGCACCTTGGTCAGCAGCTGGCGCGACGTCGCGCCGAGGGATTGACCGGCCTCGACGCTGTTGATGGGGACCCGACGGATGCCCATCGCGGTGATGCGGATGGCCGCCGGCATCGCGTAGATGAGCGTGACGATCACGGCCGCCGCGGGTCCGATCCCGAAGAACAGCACGAACGGGGCGAGGTACGCGAACGTCGGCATGATCTGCATGACGTCGAGGATCGGCGTCAGGACCCGACGGACGCGATCGCTCTGCGCCATCAGGATCCCCAGCGGGACCCCGAGCGAGAAGGAGATCGCCACGGCCGCGATGATCGCGCCGAGGGTGTCGACGCTCGACTCCCAGAGGCCCAGGATGCCTAGCGAGAGGAAGCCGGCGACGGACAGCGTCGCGATGCGCCAACCACCCGCGACGTACCCCAGGGTGCCGGCGAAGGCGACGAGCGCCGGCCAGCCGATCGCGTGGAGGACGGCCGAGAGCACCTCGACCAGGGTGTCGATGATCGTCCGGGGGATCCCGAACACGATCTCGAAGATGAGGCTGTCCTGGTTGTCCCGGATCCAATCGCGCAGGTCGTTGAGGGCCAGGAACAGCGGTCGCTCGGGGTCGTGAGGCTGGACGGTCGTGCCCGCGAAGACGTAGTAGAGGATCGACGACGCGACCAGGAGCAGGAGCAGCCAGGCCCACTTCGGCAGCCCGGTCGCCAGCCGCTGGGCCGCGGGCATCGAGATGGCGGTCATCCTGGGCCGTTCATCGGTGCTCGGTCGTCAGCCCGCGGGTGGGGGGACGACGCCGGCCATCGTCCCGATCACGCGGGCGCCGACGGTGTCCGCGACGGCGCCGAGGATCCGGGTCCGATCGACGACGCCGATCACCTTCCCGTCCTGGACGACGCGGATCGGCTTCGCGGTGGACGCGGCGGCCTCGAGGCAGGTCCGGATGACCGAGTCCGGCGCGAACTCCGGACCGTCGGTCGGATCGTTGGGGTCCACCGGGCGCATGATCCAGCGCAGGGTCAGCACGTGGCTCTTGGGCACGTCGCTCACGAAGTCGGCGACGTACTCGTCGGCCGGGGCGCCGACGACCTCCTCGGGCCGTCCGATCTGGACGACGCGGCCGTCGCGCATGATGACGATGTGGTCGCCCAGCTTCAGGGCCTCCGCCAGGTCGTGGGTGATGAACACCATCGTCTTGCCGACCTCGTGATGGAGGCGCAGGACCTCGTTCTGCATGTCACGCCGGATCAGCGGATCCAGGGCGCTGAAGGGTTCGTCGAAGAACATGACCTCAGGGTCGACCGCCAGCGCGCGGGCCAGCCCGACCCGCTGCTGCATGCCGCCCGAGAGCTGATCCGGGAAGCTGTCCGCATGACCCTTGAGCCCGACGAGCTCGATCATCTCGTTGGCCCGCTTCTCGCGCGCCACCCGGTCGTCGCCGCGGATCTCGAGGCCGAACGCCACGTTGTCGATGACCTTGCGGTGGGGCAGCAGGCCGAAATGCTGGAAGACCATGCTGAAGCGTCGCCGTCGGAGTTCGCGAAGCTTGGTCGCGTCCGCCTTGACGATGTCATCCCCGTCGAAGAGCACTTCGCCCTTGGTCGGCTCGATGAGCCGGGTCATGCACCGCACGAGGGTCGACTTGCCGCTCCCCGAGAGGCCCATGACCACGCAGACCTCGCCGGGCCGGACGTCGAACGAGACGTCGCGGAGGCCGATCGTGGCGCCGGTCTTCTGGCGGAGCTCGTCTCGCGAGAGGTCCGCGTCCGAGGTGCCGATGGTCTTGTGTTCGGCCGTACCGAAGACCTTCCAGAGGTTGCGAACGGCGAGTGTCGGCCTGCGCGCGCCGACGTCACCCTCGGCCGGATCCGCCGTCGTCGTCACCCTGTCCTCACCCTCCGAACCAGCCAGTGGGCCCCGGTGCCGTGTTCTGCCAGACGTGTTTGGCCTCACGGTACTCGTCCAGACCGCTGGGGCCAAGCTCCCGACCGATGCCGGACTGCTTGAAGCCGCCCCATTCGGCCTGTGGCACGTAGGCGTTGTAGTCGTTGATCCAGATCGTGCCGTGGCGCAACCGCGCGGCCACCCGCTGCGCGCGGCTCGCGTCCGCCGTCCAGACCGCGCCCGCCAGGCCATAGGTCGTGTCGTTGCCGAGCTCGATGGCTTCGTCCTCGGTCGTGAACCGCTCGACGGTCAGGACCGGGCCGAAGACCTCCTCGCGGATGACCCGCATGTCGCGACGGACATCGGCGATGACGGTCGGGCGGTAGTAGAAGCCGGCCTGGAGGTCGGGTTCCGGTGGTCGGCGGCCGCCGGCGACCACGCGAGCGCCGTCCTCGATCGCCGACGCCACGAGGGACTCGACGCGGTCCCGATGCGCGGCGGTGATGAGCGCTCCCGCCTCGGTGGCGTCGTCGGTGCCGTGGCCGAGGCGGATCCGGTCCGCGCGGCGCCCGACCTCCGCCACGAAGCGCTCGTAGATGGCGTCCTCGACGATCGCCCGGCAGCCGGCCGAACAGACCTGGCCGGAGTGGACGAACGCCGCCGTCAGCGCGTTGTCGACCGCGGTCTCGAAGTCGGCGTCGGCGAACACGATGTTCGGGCTCTTGCCGCCCAGCTCCAGGGCGACCTTCTTGACGTTGCCGGCGGCGCCGCGCATCAGGGCCCGCCCGGCCTCGAGGCCGCCGGTCAGCGAGACGAGATCGACGTCGGGGCTGTCGGCCAGGGCCTGGCCCACGCGTGGACCGGGGCCGAGCACCAGGTTGACCACGCCCCGGGGCGTGCCGGCCTCCTCGAGCAGGCGGGTCAGGTGGATGGCCGAGAGCGGGGTGACCTGGGCCGGTTTCATGACCGCGGTGTTGCCGGCGGCGAGCGCCGGCGCGATCTTCCAGCTCATCTGCAGCAACGGATAGTTCCACGGCCCGATAAGCCCGCACACCCCGACCGGCTCGTGCACGATCCGGCTGACCACGTTCGGGTTGCTGACATCGACGAGGCGACCGGCCTCCTTGTCGGCGAGGTCGGCGTAGTAGCGGAACACGCGCGCGACGTCGGTCATGTCCCAGCGGCTCTCGCGCATGGCCTTGCCGGTGTTGAGCGTCTCCTCGTGGGCCATCGCTTCGAGGTCCCGGTCGATGAGCGCGGCGACCCGGTCGAGCAACGCCGCGCGTTCGCCGGTCGGCGTCCGGGGCCAATCGGTCACGTCGAACGCGCGGCGGGCGGCCGCGATGGCCGCCTGGACCTGCTCGTCGGTCGCGACGTCGACCTCGGTCACGACCGTCCCGTCCGACGGATTGACGACCTGGCTGCACGCACCGTCGCCTGACGCGATCCACTGGCCGTCGATGAAGAGGCTGGGCACGATGACCTCGGGTGCTCGGTTGGCCGCTCAGCTTCGGCGGGGCGCCAGCGGCCGTCAAGAAGACGATGCGCCGGACGGGTCGACGCGTGGCTCGCCCGGCGGCCGGGTATCCTCACTGCTCGCGGTGTCAGGGTCCCGGCGCAGGAGGAAGGCTGTCGGCATGAGCGCGTTTCCGGATCGGGCCAGTGTGGTCGTCATCGGCGCCGGCATCGTGGGCAACAGTCTCGTCTACCACCTCGCCCGGCTCGGCTGGCGGGACATCGTGCTCGTCGAGAAGGGTGCGCTCCCGAACCCCGGTGGCTCGACCGGCCACGCCTCGAACTTCATCTTCACCACCGACCATTCCAAGGAGATGACGGCGCTGACGCTCGACAGCGTCAAGCAGTACCAGGAGCTCGGCGTCTTCACCCAGAGTGGCGGCATCGAGGTCGCTCGGACGCCGGAGCGGATGGAGGAGCTCAAGCGGCGCCTCGCCGCGTCGAAGTCGTGGGGCATCGAATCCGAGCTCATCGACCCGGCCCAGGTCAAGGCCCTCGTGCCCTACATCGAGACCTCGATCGTGCTCGGCGGCTTCCACACGCCTGGCGTCGGCGTCGTCGACTCGCTGCGCGCCGGCACGATCATGCGCGAGCGCGCGACCGAGCTGGGCGCGCTGACGATCGCCTCGGGCGCCGAGGTCACCGGCATCGACGTCGTCGATGGCCACGTCCGCGGTGTCCGCACCGATCGCGGCGATATCGCCGCGGACACGGTCCTCATCTGCTGCGGCGTGTGGAGCCCGCGGATCGCGCGGATGGCCGGGGCGTCCATCCCGTTGACGCCGGCCATCCACCAGATGATCAGCGTCGGCCCCGTGCCGCTGTTCGCCGACACGGTCGGAGAGATCAAGTACCCCATCGTGCGCGACATGGACACGAACATGTACGAGCGCCAGCACGGCGGCGACCTCGAGGTCGGCTCGTACGCCCACCGGCCGATCCTCATGGACCCCGACGACATCCCGTCGATCGCCGCGTCGGCGCTCTCGCCGACCGAGCTGCCGTTCACCCAGGAGGACTTCGAACCGCAGCTCGAGCAGGCCCTCGAGCTCGTCCCGGACATCCTCGGCGACGAACGCGTCGGCATCCGCCACTCCATCAACGGGCTGCTGTCGCTGACGCCCGACGGGATGCCCATCCTCGGCGAGACGCCCGAGGTCAAGGGCCTCTGGTCGGCGGCCGCCATCTGGATCAAGGAGGCCCCCGGCATCGCCCGGACGGTCGCCGAATGGATGACCCACGGGACGCCGGAGATCGATCCGCACTCGTCCGACATCGCCCGCTTCTACGACCATCACCGCACCGCGGCCCACATCCAGGCGCGTAGCGCCGAGGGGTTCAACAAGACCTACGGCATCGTCCACCCGATGGAGCAGTGGGCGACGAACCGCGACGTCCGCCTGAGTCCTATCAACGCCCGCCAGCGCGACCTCGACGCGGTCTTCTTCGAGGCGGCCGGCTGGGAGCGGCCGTTCTGGTACGGCGCCAACGAGCGTCTCCTCGCCGAGTACGGCGAACGGGTCATGCCCCGCCAGGCCGAGTGGGAGTCGCGCTGGTGGTCGCCGATCGTCAACGCGGAGCACCTCGCGATGCGCGACCGCGTCGGCATGGTCGACCTGGCGGCGTTCGCGATCTTCGACGTGACCGGCCCGGGTGCGACGGCGTATCTCCAGGGTCTGGTCGTCAACCAGGTCGACGTGCCGGTCGGACGGGTCGTGTACACGCCGCTGCTCAACGAGGCCGGCGGGATCGTGGCGGACCTGACGATCATGCGGCTCGCCCACGATCGGTTCCGCGTCGTGACCGGCGGCGGGATGGGCATGCGTGACAAGAAGTGGTTCGTCGACCACCTGCCGGCCGACGGGTCCGCCCAGCTCCACGACGCCACGTCGGGCTGGTACACGCTCGGCGTCTGGGGCCCGCGGGCCCGGGACCTGCTCGCGGCCGCCACCGATGACGACGTCTCGAACGCGGGCTTCCCGTTCGGCACGTGCCGCACGATCGACATCGGCAGCGTGCGGGCGCTCGCCTCGCGGATCTCGTACGTCGGCGAGCTCGGCTGGGAGATCTACGCCCCGATGGAGCAGGGCGCCCGCCTGTGGGACGCGCTGTGGGCCGCCGGCCAGCCGCATGGCGTCGCCGCGGTCGGCATCGGCGTCTACGCCACCACCGGCCGGCTCGAGAAGGGCTACCGGGCCCACGGCAACGAGCTGGAGCTCGACTTCGACCTCGTCGAGGCCGGGATGGCACGCCCGAAGGTCAAGGACGCGGAGTTCGTCGGAAAGGCGGCGTACCTCGAGCAGCGGTCGCGACCACCCGCCGCGATCCTGTGCACGCTCACCGTCGACGACCCGACGTCGTCGACCGGCGTGGCCCGCTACATGCTCGGCAAGGAGCCGATCACGACGCCCGACGGACGGCCGCTGGTGGACGGCAAGGGTCGCCGGTCGTACGTCACCAGCGCCGGCTCGGGGCCGTCGGTCGGCAAGCACATCCTCATGTCATACCTGCCACCCGATGCGGCCGTGGCCGGGACGAAGCTGGCGGTCGAGTACTTCGGCGAGCGCTACCCGGTGACGGTCGCGGTCGTCGGGAGCACCCCGCTCTTCGATCCCGACAACGAGCGCATCCGCGGTTGAGGACGCGACCGGCGTGAACATCCTGGTCTGCGTCAAGCGCGTGCCCGCGACCGGCGGCCGGATGACCCTGACCGCGGACGAGCGCGACATCGACACGCGCTTCCTCGGGTTCGTCGTGAGCCCGCACGAGGAGTGCGCCGTCGAGGAGGCGGTCCGGCTGGTCGAGGCGCACGGCGGGACCACGACGGTCCTGACCCTCGGCCCGGACGCCGCGTCGGACCAGCTCCGCGACGCGATGGCGATCGGCGTCGATCGCGCCATCCTGCTCGAGACCGACGGCCGCGACTGGGATCCGATGGCCACGTCGGCCGCCATCGCCGACGCGATCCGGACGCTCGAGGCGGCCGGTGGGCCCTTCGATCTCATCCTCTTCGGCAACGAATCGGCCGATTCGGGCGCGTTCCAGGTCGGCATCCGGGTCGCCGAGGCGCTCGACCGCCCGTGCGTGACCGGGATCAAGGCCATCGAGGTCGGTGGCGGGTCGGTCACCGCCCGCCGCGAGGCGCCCGGCGGCTGGGACGTCTTCGAGGTCCCGCTCCCGGCGGTCGTGGCGGTCCGCGAGGGGATCAACCTGCCGCGCTACCCGTCGGTGCCGGGTCGGCTGCGCGCGAAGAAGAAGGAGATCGAGCGGATCGCGCCGGAATGGCGCCCGGCCGGGCCGGAGATGATCCGGCTCGTCCTCCCCGCCGAGCAGGTCCGGACCGCGGAGATCCTCGGCACGGGACCGGACGCCGCCCCGCGCGTCGTCGACGTGCTGCGCCAGCTGGGCCTGCTGTGAGCGCGATCCTCGCCTACGTCGAGCACGACGCCGGCCAGACCGACCGGCTCAGCCTCGAGACGCTGACCCTCGTCGGCGGTCTCGCCCGGGCGACCGGGTCGGACGTCCACGCGGTCATGAGCGGGCCCGGTGCCCGCGAGGCGGCGGGCGCCCTCGGCGCGCACGGTGTATCGACCGTCCATCTCCTCGACCACCCGCAGCTCGACGCGTATGCCCCGGGGGCGCTGGCCGCCGGGCTCGGCCAGGTCGGCCGCCCCGGCTACGGTCATCGCCGTCGTCGCGCCAGGTAGCGAGCGCGGCACCGAAGTCCTTGCCCACCTCGGTGCGCGCATCGGCCAGCCGATGGCCGCCAACGTCACCGACGTCACGCCCGGCGACCGCTGGCGGGTGACCCGACAGCGCTGGGCCGGCAGCCTCCTCGAGGAGGCCTGGCTCGACGGGTCGCCGCACCTGATGACCGTTGCTGCGCATGCCGTCGTCCCGGGCGAGCCCGCCGGCACTGCCCCGGCCCCGGCCATCGTCTCCGTCACGCCGGCGCTCACCGATCGCGACCTGCGGGTCCGGGTCACCGGCCGCGTAGCCTCGGCCAGCGACAAGATCTCGCTCACCGACGCCCGGGTCGTGGTCGGTGGCGGGCGAGGCATCGGCAGCGCCGAGGGATTCGCGATGCTCGAGGAACTCGCCGGCCTGCTCGGTGGCGCCGTCGGCGGCTCGCGGGTCGTGACGAGTGCCGGTTGGCGGCCGCACGCCGACCAGATCGGCCAGACCGGCGTGCGGATCGCGCCGGAGCTCTACATCGCCTGCGGCATCAGCGGCGCCATCCAGCACATCGTCGGCTGCAAGGCCGCCAAGCGGATCCTGGCCATCAACACCGATCCGGAAGCCCCGATCCTGAGCCATGCGTCGTACGCGGTGATCGGCGATCTCCACACGATCGTGCCGGCCATCACGGCGGAGATCCGCCGGACGGCGTAACAAGGGTCCTGTTTCGGATTCTCGCCGAGATGTGAGATGGTGAGCGCAACGGCCGCCATCCCAGGCGACCGGCCGATGCAGGAGAGCCGATGCGCAAACGCAAGGTGACGTACCCGGTGGCCAAGACGGCCACCCGTTCCGCCCCGCCGGCGGGAGCCGGCCCCGAACCACGCTTCGACCGCCCGACGGTCGCGACCATCGACCTCGACGCCGCCGCCGGTCGGCCCGGGATGTCGGTCGGCTTGCGCGTCCGCATCGGCGGAACGGGCCTCTACAACGGAGAAGCCGCTGTCATCGAGCGGCTTTCGGGCGGCGCCATCCCTGCCGCGCATGTCCGTACCGAGAGCGGCAAGACCCGCCAGGTCCGGACGATCGACCTCACGCCCCTCGACTCGGAACCCAAGCCGGACTGAGGCGCGAACGGAGGCCCGGCCGAAGCCGGGCCTCATCCATTCCCGAGCAGGCGCGCCGTCGGCGCACCGCGGTCGTGGCCGCCTATGCGGTGGCCTTGACGATCCAGCCGGGCTCCGGCTCGCCGAACTTCGAGAGCAGGTAATCGCGCGAACCCTCGACGGCCTTGCGCGGCCCGTCGAGCGAGGCCTTGAGCTTGAAGTCCTCCTTGAGCGTCTCGCCGGCGACGAACACGGTCTTGACGTTGGAGATGTCCGCGGCGCAGACCACCGCCGCCACCGGGTCGATGATCGGGGCCACGTTCACCGCCGACCCGTCGATGATGACGATGTCGGCCTGCTTGCCCGGCGTCAGCGACCCGGTCCGGTCGGCGATGCCGGCCACCTCGGCGCCACCGAGCGTCGCCCAGTGCAGGACCTGGCGCGAGGTGATGAGCCCGGGCGAGGCGGTCAGCCCGTCGAGGTCCGCCTCCCAGGCCTCCTGGTGCTTGCGACCGCGCTCGGAGCCGAAGATCGCGTGCATCTGGGTGAACTGGTCCGCCGAGGCCGTCGTCGCAACGTCCGACGAGAGGCCGATCGGGAGGCCGTACTCCATCGCCTTCACGGCCGGCGCCCAGCCGTGGCCCATCTGGACCTCGATCTGCGGCGCGAACGACACATTGCCGCCGGAGTCGCGGGCGAGGGCCCACTCCTCGTCGGTGAAGTGGGAGGCGTGCACGTAGGTCGTGTTCGGGTACAGCAGGTCCATGTCGCGCAGCGCGGTGATCTGGCCCTTGGTGTAGCCGAAGCGATCCATCGCGACGTGGACCGTGATGTTCAGCCCGAGCTCCTTGGCCAGCTCCCATTCGAAGCGGACGACGTCGGGCTTGCAGAAGCCGGTGCCGCGCGTCGCGAGGCCCATCGTCACCCGGCCGTCGTCGGAGTTGAAGTACTGCGCTCGGAGCCGACGCGCGTCGGGCCCGTCGATGCGCAGGACGCTGCCCGTGTAGTCCGGCCCGAACCACCAGTCGACGAGGGACGTGTTGCCGAAGCCGTACGCGTAGACGGATCGGAGCCCCGACTCCTGGAGTCCCTGGATCCCGGCATCGGCGTGGTCGGGCGTGTTGATGATGTGGGCCCAGTCGACGAGACCCGTGATGCCCGCGTTGATGTCCTCGAGGGCGCCCCACAGCGTGGCGGCGTGCACGTCCTCGGGCCGGTAGTGCGGCGCGAACTTGTCGAGGATGTTCCCGAAGTAGGCGATCAGCGGGTAGTCGGGGGCGCAGGTCCGGATCGAGGTTTCCCACGTGTGCCGGTGGGTGTCGATGAAGCCCGGGATGACGACGTCGCCGGTGGCGTCGATCGTCCGCGCGCCGTCCGCCGGCAGGTTCCGGCCGACGGCCGCGATCTTGTCATCCTCGACGAGGACGTCGGCGTCGGCGATCTCGCCGAGCGCCGAGTCCTGCGTCAGCACGATCCCGCCTTTGATGAGTACTCGGTCGGTCATCGATCGTTCCCTCGTTCGATGTGGTCGGGGTTGGGTGGTGGTGCTCGGTCAGCGCTGTCCGGGTGGACTCCTCCTCATGGCCGATCGGTCATCGCCGGCCCTCCTCACGCAGGTGACTTGCGACCATCGAGAAGTCGACATCCTCGCCCTCGGTCCGCTCCGCGGCCCGGATCGTCTCCAGGTTCGTCGTGGCCTGTGGCAGCCCCAGGCCGGTGGCACCCGCCTGGTCGCGGATGAGGCCGAGGTCCTTCTCCGCCAGACGAAGCGAGAAGGCGACCGGCGTCGTCTCGGGCTCCACGAAAGCGGCCCGCTTGTAGGCGACGAACGGCGCACCCACGGCACTCGCGGCGAGCACGTCGTAGGCAAGACTCCGATCGATCCCGCTGCGCTCCGCGAGGACCAGGGCCTCGGCGACCGCGCCGTTGAGCCCGAAGATCACCGTGTTCACCGCGAGCTTCATCGCCGCGCCCGCCCCGAGATCCCCGACGTGGACGACCCGCTTGGCGAGGCATTCGAAGACCGGCCGCGCGCGCTCGAGGTCCGCGGCATCGCCGCCGACCATGATCGTCAGCTCGCCCGACCGAGCGGTCGCGACGCTGCCGGACACCGGGGCGTCGAGGATGCCGGCGCCCGTGGCCCGAACGGCGGGCGCGACGGCGCGGATCGTGCCGGGCAGGACGGTGCTCATGTCCGCCACGACGGCCCCGGCCCGCAGCCCGGCGATGACCCCGTCCGGTCCGCCGTACAGCGCCGCGACCGCAGCGTCGTCGGCGACCATCGAGACCACCACATCCGAGCCAGCCGCCGCCTCGGCCGCCGTCGCCGCCACGGTGGCCCCGATGCGCGCGGCGAGCTCCACGGCCCGCTCCGGCGTCCGGTTGTAGAGCACGACCGGTACGCCCGCTTCGGATAGCCGTTCGGCCATGGCCGAGCCCATCCGACCGGTGCCAAGCACCGCGACCCGAAGCCCCGCCCCTGGACGCGTCGCGGCGTTGTCGAGTTCAGGCGGCGTCATCCAGGCGCCTCTTCACGGTCTCCACGATCCGCTCGACCGACGGCACCGCCATGTCCTCGAGCGTCGCGGCGGACGGGAGCGGGATGTGCGGGGTGGTGATCCGCACGATCGGCGCGTCGAGGCTGTAGAAGCCGTCATCCGCGACGATCGAGGCGATCTCGGCACCCCAGCCGCACAGCCTCGGGTTCTCCTCGACGGTGAACAGCCGACTCGTCTTCTTGACCGACGCGAGGATCGTCGCCGTGTCGAGCGGCACGAGGCAGCGCAGGTCGATGACCTCGGCGGAGACGCCGTGCTCGGCCTGCAGCCGCTCCGCCGCCTCGAGCGCCTTGGGGACCATCGCCGCGAGCGCGACGATCGTCGCGTCGGAGCCGTCGCGCAGGATCTTCGCGGTGCCCAGCGTGTCGACGTGCTCGCCGTCAGGCACCTCGCCCTTTACCGCGAACAGCGCCTTGTGCTCGCAGAAGATGACCGGGTCCGGATCGCGGATCGCCGCGGCCATCAGCCCGACGACGTCGGCCGGCGTCGAGGGCGCGACGACCTTCAACCCCGGGATGGCCATCGCCCAGTTCTCGACGCTCTGCGAATGCTGCGCCCCGAACCGCAGGCCGGCCCCGTTCGCGGTCCGCAGGACCAGCGGCAGCGAAACCTGCCCGTCGGTCATGTAGCGGGTCTTGGCGATCTGGTTGGCGACCATGTCCCAGGCCACCGCGAAGAAGTCCGAGAACATCAGCTCGGCGACGGGCCGCAGCCCGGTCATCGCGGCGCCCATCGCCGCGCCGACGATGGCCTGCTCGCTGATCGGCGTGTCGCGGACGCGCTGCGGGCCGAACCGGTCGAACAGTCCTTCGGTCAGCTTGAAGACGCCGCCCGCCGCCCCGACGTCCTCGCCGATGAGCACGACCATGGGGTCGCGTTCCATCTCCTGGGCGATTCCGGCGGCGATCGCCGCGCGGTACGTCAGTTCCGCCATGCCGAGCCTCCGTCCGCCCAGACCTGGGTCTCGAGAACGTCCGGGCTTGGTTCCGGTGCGGCCCGGGCGACCGCCTCCGCCTCGGCCACGTCGTCGCGCGTCTCCTGGTCGATGGCGTCGAGCGTCGCCGCGTCCACGCCGAGCTCGAGCAGCCGCGCGTGGTAGGCCGGCAGCGGATCGCGCGCCTTCCACGCGGCGACCTCGTCGTCGGGTCGGTACTTGCCGGGATCCGCCCGCGAGTGCCCGCCATGGCGGTACGTGATGGCCTCGATGAGCGAAGGCCCGTCACCGGCCCGGGCGCGGTCGATGGCCCGCCGGGCCTCGCCGTAGACGGCATCCACGTCGTTGCCATCGACGACGATCGCCTCGAGGCCGTAGGCCGCCGCCCGGTCCGCAGCCGGCCGGGCGACCGCGGTCACGTCCGCGATCGGCGTGTACTCCATGTACTGGTTGTTCTCGCAGATGAACACGACCGGCGCCTTCCAGACCGCGGCCATGTTGAGCGCCTCGTGGAAGGCGCCGATGTTCGTCGTGCCGTCGCCGAAGAAGCAGACCGCGACCTGCCCCGACCCGCGGTACTGGGCGGACCACGCCGCCCCCAGCGCGATCGGGAGGTGCGCGCCGACGATCGCGTACGAGCCCATCACATGGTGGTCGACGCTGGTGAGGTGCATCGAGCCGCCCTTGCCCCCGAGCAGGCCCGTCGCACGCCCGAAGAGCTCGGCGAAGATCGGGGCCATCGGCACGCCCCGGGCGAGGGTGTGGTTGTGGCCCCGGTACGTGCAGAACGTGTAGTCGTCCTCGCGCATCGCGGCGGCGACGCCGGCGGCCACGGCCTCCTGCCCCACGCCGAGATGGGTCGTCCCGCGGACCAGCCCCTCGAAGAACAGCTCCTGGGCACGGACCTCGAAGAGGCGGCACGCCTGCATGGTCCGGTACATCCGGAGCCGGGTGTCGAGATCGATGTCGGCGGTGCTGGTCGCCATCGGTCGGCCCCTAGTACGCGTTCGCGACGAACAGCTCGTCGGACGGGAACCGGGTGATGACCCGTGGCCCGTCCGCGGTGACGACGACCTCCTCCTCGATCCGGGCGGCCGAGACGCCGTCCTTCGCCGGGCAGTAGGTCTCGAGCGCGATGACCATGCCTTCCTTGAGCTCCACCGGGTGCTCGAGCGAGTTGAGCCGGCTGATGATCGGCCGCTCGTGCAGGAAGAGGCCCACGCTGTGGCCGAACTGGAGGCCGAAGCACTCCATCTCGTTGTCGAACCCGAAGTCCTGGGCCTTCGGCCAGACCTTGGCGACCTGGTCCGTGGTCACGCCGGGCCGCATCAGCTCGATGGAGGCATCGATCCACTCGCGCGCCCACTTGTAGGCGTCGCGCTGGGCGTCGTTGGCCTTGCCAACGACGAACGTCCGGTAGTAGCAGGTCTTGTAGCCGACGAACGTCTGGATGATGTCGAAGAACGCCTGGTCGCCGGGCCGGATGATCCGGTCGCTGAAGACGTGCGGATGCGGGCTGCAGCGCTCGCCCGATACGGCATTGATGTTGTCGACGTGTTCGGAGCCGAGGTCGAAGAGGAACTTGGTGACGTCGGCGACCAGCTCGCTCTCGCGGATCCCGGGCTTGAGCCGCTCCGAGATCATCTGGTACGCCCCATCGACCATGGCGCACGCCGTGTTCAACAGGATGATCTCGTCGACCGACTTGACCTCTCGGGCGTCGAGCATCACCTGCTGCGCGTCCCGGACGTTGAGCCCTTCGGCAGTGAGCGCGGCCAGCATCGGCGGCTCGACGATGTCGACGCCCAGGGGCATGTCCGCCACGCCCTCGGCCTTGAGGATCTCGCAGATCTGGCGAGCCGCGGCCCGGAACAGGCCGGCATCGGGGGCGACCGCCCCACGCAGCCCGACCATGCCGGCATGGATGTTCTCGGGCGCCAGCCACGGGCAGTTGAGACGGTGGTGCTTCGCAGCCGAGCCGAAATCCCAGATGTGCGGCGTGCCGCCGCGCGACAGCAGCGCGTAGCGGGTCATCTTGTCGCGGGCCCACTCGCCGATGTGGGTGCTCGTGACGTAGCGGACGTTGTTGAAGTCGAAGAGCAGGACGGCCCCGACGTCCGACGCCTCGAGGGCGGCACGCGCTCGCGAGGTTCGGTAGGTCCGCAGCCGATCGGCGTTCCAGCGCTCCTCCCAGTCGACCTGCATCGAGCCTGGTGAAGCGAAGGATGTGGTCATCGAATCACCTCAGCCTGTGGCGAGCGCACGCGGCCGCGCCTGCGATCGCAACCTCCGTCTGTTCATCCATGCTACACAGCGTTGGTGCGAGGTGACGCTGATGCATTACGTCGGGAAGATCGACTGGTCCTTCGCGGACCGACCCATGCCGCCGAGCGACACGGCGTCCGGGCTGAGCCGTGTCCGGATCGTCGGACCGGACCAGGGCGCGGTCCACACGGACCTGTATGTCGGGGCGATGGATCCGGGCGGCTGGCTGGCCCCCCACGTCCACTCGTACGAAGAGGCCCTGTACCTCCTCGAGGGTGAGCTCCTCGTCCAGATCGACGGCCGCGTCCACCGCCTCGTCCAGGGGGACTACGCCCTCTTCCAGATCGGCATGCGCCACGCCCTCGGCAACACCGGGACCGCGCAGGCTCGCTGGCTGTCGCTCAACAGCCCGCTGAAGCGCGAGGCGGGGACGCCCTGGCCGGACACGTTCTTCGAACCGGCCCAGGATCTCGCCGCCATGGACGCGGCCGCCACCCGCCCGCCCTTCGGCGATCCGACCCTGCGGTTCGTCGGGCACTACGACGGCACGCCGCCGCAGCTCGAGGCCTTGCGCGTCAACGACGACCCGCGCCGACGCGCGCCGGTGGGCATGGACATCGCGCTGCTCGTCTACAGCGGCATCTCGGTGAAGATGCTCGTCGACCGCACGTTCGGCGCCGACATGGTGACGATGTTCACCGTGGACTACGAGATCGGCGGGGCCGCGCAGGCCCATGACCACCCGTTCGAGGAGGCCTACGTCTTCCTCGCGGGCGAGGTCCACTGCGAGCTCGACGGCGAGGCGTACACGCTGCACCCCGGCGACGTCGTCTTCTCGGGCGTCGGGTCCGTGCACGGGTTCTGGAACGAGGGCACCGAACGCGTGCGCTGGCTCGAGACCCAGGCGCCCCAGCCGCCCATTCGGCACGCCTATCGCTGGGCCCCGAGCTGGGAGCGCTACGCCCGGCAGCAGGAACAGGATCGGAGGGAATCGGATGGCTGACGCAGCCTCGATCGTCGTCGTCGGCGGCACGCGGGCGATCGGACAGGAGATCGCGCGCCACTACGCGGGCCTCGGGGCATCGGTCGTGCTGACCGGCCGGGACCCGGCCAACGTCGCGGCCGCCATCGCGAACGTCGGCGGCACGACCGCGGGCGCGACCTTCGACCTTGCCGAGCCGACGTCCATCGCCGACGCGCTTGCCTCGGTCGGGCCGGTCCGGCGGCTCGTGCTCGCCGCGATCGATCGCGACCAGAACACCGTGGCCGACTACGACATCACGAAGGCGATCCGGCTCGTGACGCTCAAGCTCGTCGGCTACACGGAGGTCGTCCACGCGCTCCGTGAGCGGCTGACCGATGACGCCTCGATCGTCCTGTTCGGCGGGATGGCGAAGGAGCGGCCGTACCCCGGCTCGACCACGGTCACGACCGTCAATGGCGGCGTGGTCGGACTGACCCGGACGCTCGTCGAGGAACTGAAGCCGCTACGCGTCAACTCCATCCACCCGGGCGTCGTCGGCAACAGCCCGTACTGGTCCGAGAAGCCGGCGGCCGTCGCGAAGTACACGTCCGAGACCCCGATCGGGCGCCTGGCGAGCATGGCGGAGATCGTGGACGCGACCGTGTTCCTGCTCGAGAACACGGCCGTCAACGGCGTCGACCTCATCGTCGACGGGGGCTGGCATTGCCGGTGACCGGCGGACCATGACCCGCGGCCGACCGTCCGGGCTCAGACCGACCGGCGCAGGGTCCTCGAGATCCGCGCCGCGCTCGCGACGACGCGCTCCGCTACGACGAGTTCCGTGCCCGCCGCCGGGAATCGGTACGACGGCCCGTGGAGATGGACCGCGGCGACGACCTCGCCTGACGCGTCCGCGATGGGCGCCGCGACCGAGTTGATGCCCTCGTCGAACTCTTCGTTGACCCACGAGTAGCCGTCGCGCCGGACCTCGCGCAGGCGGTCTCGAAGCGCCTCGGGGTCGACGATCGTGCGTGGCGTGAACCGCTCCAGCGGGCGCTCGAGGTAGCGCTCGATCGCGGCGGGCGGCCGGAACGCGAGCAGGACCTGGCCCGAGGAGACCGCGTGCAACGGGACGCGTGACCCCGTCCAGTCCCGCACCGAGACGGGGTTGGGCGTGTCGACCTGGTCGATGTAGTGGACGAGGTCGCCGTCGGGGACCGCGAGACCGGCTGCCTCCCCGGCGGCTGCGGCCAGTTCGGCGAGGGCCGTGTGGGAGACCGCCGCCAGGGAGCGCACGGGCGTAAGGCCCGCCGCCAGCGTCGCCAGGCGCGGACCGAGCCGATAGCGCGAGTCGCCGGGGATCTGCTCGACCGCCCCTTCGCGGGACAACGTCGTCAGCAGCCGGGCCGCGGTCGACTTCGGCAGGCCGGCCCGATCGGCCACCTCGGTCACGCCGAGCGGTCCGCTCGCGAGGGCGCCGAGCACGTCGAACGCTCGCCTGATGGACTGGACGCTGGACATTCCCCTCCTCGTGGGGGTAGATTCGGACGGACGCGGTTCCACTATACGGCACGGTGCCGCATCGTGGAACCCCACAGGGGAGCGACAAGGCGATGACGCAGGACGAGTACGCGGAGATCGATCTCGCGGCGTTGTCGGACGACGAGCTCGTCGAGCAGATGCACAACGACCTCTACGACGGGATGAAGGACGAGATCGTCGAGGGGACGAATATCCTGCTCGGTCGCGGCTTCTCCGCCACGCGCGTGCTCGACGATGCACTGGTCGCGGGCATGAAGATCGTCGGCATCGACTTCCGCGACGGCATCCTGTTCGTGCCCGAGGTCCTGCTCGCCGCCAACGCGATGAAGGCCGGCATGGCTATCCTGCGGCCGCTCCTCGCCGAGACCGGCGCCGAGCCGGTCGGCAAGGTCGTCATCGGGACCGTCAAGGGCGACATCCACGACATCGGCAAGAACCTCGTCGGGATGATGCTCGAAGGCGCCGGCTTCGAGGTCGTGGACCTCGGCATCAACACCGATGCGGACAAGTTCCTCGCCGCGCTCGACCAGCACAAGCCCGACATCCTGGGCATGTCCGCGTTGCTCACGACGACGATGCCGTACATGAAGGTCGTCATCCAGGCCCTCAAGGACCGCGGGATGCGCGAGGACTACATCGTCCTCGTAGGCGGTGCGCCGCTCAACGAGGAGTTCGGGCTCGCGGTCGGCGCCGATGCCTACTGCCGCGACGCCGGCGTGGCCGCGGAGACGGCCCGTCGGCTCATCGACGAACGCCGTGCCCGCGTCGCCTAGGACCTCGACGACCGCCGCCGAGGATGCCCCGCGCGTCCTGATCGTCGGTTGCGGCGCGCTCGCGCGCGAGCTGGTGGACCTGACCCGCGGCCTGCGCAACGTCGACATCACCTGCCTGCCGGCCACGCTCCACAACCGGCCGGGCGGGATCCCGAAAGCCGTCCGCGACCGGATCCGGCGGCGCCGCGCCGGCTACGACCGGGTCTTCGTCGCCTATGCGGACTGCGGGACCGGCGGCCTGCTCGACGTCGCCCTCGCCGAGGAGCCCGGGGTCGAGCGCCTGCCGGGCGCCCACTGCTACGAGTTCTATGCGGGGCGGCCGGACTTCGCGCGCCTCACGGCCGAAGAGCCGGCCACGTTCTTCCTGACCGACTTCCTCGCCCGCAACTTCGACCGCCTGGTCATCCAGGGCCTCGGGCTCGATCGTCACCCCGAACTGCTGCCGGCCTACTTCGGCAACTACGAGCGGCTGGTCTATCTCGCCCAGGGCGACGACCCGGCGCTCGTCACGGCCGCCCGGAGGGGAGCCCGTCGGCTCGGCCTGCGGTTCGAGCATCGCCGGACGGGCTACGGCGAGCTGGCGACCTCGATCGCGGCGGCGACCTCGGTCGCCGGCCCGGCCCACGTCGACTCCGTCATCGCGATGGTCCGCTGACGATGGGCGTCATGACCGTCATCTGGTGGCGCGACATCCCCGCCCAGGTGCTCGCCCGCGAGGGCCGTCGCCAGAGCAAGCAGGTCCTCCATCCGCGCTTCCAGGTCGCCATCGACAAGGCCGCGGCGCGTGCCGGCAAGAGCGCCTACAACGACTACATCGAGGAATGGCGCCGCGAGCAGAACGGCTGCGGCGACGATATCGAGGCCGTGGTGGTCGCCGAGAGCGAGCGCCTGGAGACCGAGTACACGAAGCACCGGCTGGCTGAGCTCATCCAGTCCGGCGGCGTCGAAGGCGGACCGGCGCTGCCGCCCGCCCACGAG
>CAVVDC010000019.1:0-40849 GCA_963746855.1 uncultured Chloroflexia bacterium | reverse complement strand
CCGAGCGCCTCGCGGACCTCGCCGAGACGTTCGATGGACTCCATGTCGAACGGCGCCCGGAAGGTGAAGATGACCGCGAAACCCCGACCCGCTCGTACTCGTACGACGAGCGCCGCCACCTCGGTCGGCGACCCACCGATCGTGAGTCCGCGGTCTGTGCCGTCCGACCCGAGCCGGCCCTCGAGGCCGTGGATCCGAGCCGTGTCGGCCCAGGCCTCGCGCGCCACCTCCGGGCGGTCGCGCACGACGCCATGGATCGTGACCGTCCGCTCGATCTCCTCGAACGGCCGGCCGATCTCGTCGCAGCGCTGACGCAGGACCTCGCCGACCTCGCCGATTTCGGCCGGGCAGCCCGTATCCGTTCCAGATGTCTGCGACCGCGGCGGTCGTGCGCAGGGTCTTTGTCGGTCCGGAGCCACCGATGAGGATCGGCAGGCGAGCCTGGATCGGGAGTGGGGCACACAGCGCGTCGTGCATCTCGTAGTAGCGGCCGGAGTGCGTGACGGTCTCGCCGTCCAGCAGGCGCCGGATCAGCCGCGCGGCCTCGTCGAGCCGGTCGAGGCGGTCCCCGAAACCGCTCCCGAAGTCGATGCCGAACGTCTCATGCTCGAGCTCGAACCAGCCGCCGCCGAGGCCCAACACGGCCCGGCCGTCCGACAGATGGTCGAGGGTCGTCGCGAGCTTTGCGGTCAGGCCCGGGTTGCGGAATGTGTTGGCTCCCACGAGCATGCCGAGTCGGACACGGGGGATGAGGACCGCGAGCGCGGCCAGGGTCGCCCAGCCCTCGAACTTCGCGTCGGTGGGGTCGCCCTCGTCGGCGAGCAGGTGGTCGTCGATCCACAGGCTGTCGCAGCCCGCCGCTTCGACCGCCACGCACGCGTCGCGCAGGGCCGGCCAATCCGTTCGATTGATCCAGAAGGCCGCGCCGAACCGCATCGCCACGCTATGCGTGGATCGTCGCGAGGAACCGGAAGACGGGCATGCCGGCAGCGAACGCGTCGGCGAGGGTGTCGGGCAGGGACGGTGAGAGCACCTCGTCGTCCGAGAGCCGGCGGCCGAACACGACGTCCTTGTAGCGGAACAGGTCGGCCATCGGGTGGTCGGCCGGCAGTTCGGGCGGCACCCGCTTGAGGTGCTCGTGGGCCGTCACCGGTCCGAAGGAGGCGAGGAAGCCCGGTTCCTCGAGCGCCGCCCGAACGCGGTCGGGCTCCTCGACGATGGCCCGCCGGAATGCATCGAGCCGGCCCTTCTCCGGCATCCACATGCCGCCCCCGACGTACATCTCGCCCGGCTGGAAGTTGAAGTAGCCGCCGTTCGCGTGGGCGGCACCGTCGGCTTCGACGAGCCCGCCGCCCGGTGAACGCTCCAGCCACGGGAAGCTGGCCGCGAGGTGGGTCTTGTACGGGGACTTGTCCTTCGAGAACCGCGTATCGCGGTAGATCCGGAAGATCGAGCGCTTGGAATCGGCCAGCAGCGGGATGTCGCGAGCTTCGAAGCGTTCTGCGAGCCCGGCCACGAGCGCCTCGAACGGCGCCTTGAGCAGGCGTTCGAAGTCGCCCTTGCGTGGCGCAAACCACTCGCGGTCGTTGTTGGCGGCGAGTTCGGCGAGAAAATCGATGGCGTCGGGCCGGAACCCGGTGAACGTGGGCGTCGCGATGGCCATGGGAGCACTCCTGCGCGTTTGCGGGGTTTGAATCTACGCCGCGGCGCTCATCGGGCGATCACCCGCCGCGGGCACGCCTATCCTGCCCTGCATGTCGGAGGTCGCACCATTCCCGCCTGAGCTGCGCGACTCGATCGTCGGCTGGTATGCGCGGCACGGCCGGGCGCTCGCATTCCGGCGCACCCTCGATCCGTATGCGATCCTGGTGTCCGAGGCCATGGCCCAGCAGACCCAGGCGGCTCGCGCCGCGGAGGCATGGGAACGTTGGATGGGCCGGTTCCCGACTGTCCACGCGCTGGCGGCCGCGAGCCTCGCGGACGTGCTCCGCGAGTGGCAGGGCCTCGGCTACGACCGACGGGGCATGAATCTCTGGCGGGCGGCCGGTGAGATCGTGACGCGCCATCACGGCGTCGTCCCCTCCGACATCGCGGCGCTGGAGGCGCTGCCGGGGGTCGGGCCCTACACGGCTCGGGCCGTCGCCTCGATCGCGTTCGGCATGCCGGTGGGTGCGGTCGACACGAACGTCCGCCGGGTACTGGGTCGGATCGTTGCTGGGGATCCGTCATCCCTGACCGCGCGCGAGATGCAGGCGGTCGCCGACGGAGCCGTACCTCCCGAGGCGCCCGGCGCATGGACCCACGCGCTGATGGACCTGGGCGCGACGGTCTGTCGAGCGGCACGGACCGATTGCGCCGGCTGTCCCGCCCGACCGTGGTGCGCGTTCGCGGCCCTGGGCTCGACCATCCAACGAACACCGCGAGTCGCTCGCGAACGCCCTGCGCCGTTCACCGCCACCACGCGTTGGTTGCGTGGCCGGATCCTCGATCGGGTCCGAGCCGCCCCGGACACCGCCTGGGTCACCCTCGTCGGACCGATGGGAACCCACGATGACAGTGCGATCCACGCCGCTGCCGAGGCGATGACCCGCGACGGACTCCTCGAGATGGCTACCTCGTCACCCCACGAAAAGCTCGAGGTCCGTCTCCGGATGGGCTGACCCTCGTTCGGCTACGCTTCCTCGCGCGATGCCCACCACAGTCGAGCGCGCCGCCGCACAGGCCGCGCTTCCCGCGAACGACCCATCCATCTTCGAGCTGGACCTGCGGGGTCTGCGCGGTCACTGGGCCGCCTCGGCCGCACTGCCGGCCATCTCTGGCGAGGCGATGACGGGCACGGATCGGCGGGCCCAGGCGCTCGGCGTGCCCGAGGAACGGCTCATGGAGCATGCCGGGACCGCCGTCGCCGCGGCGGTCCGGGCGCTCGCCGTCGACCTCGGGCGGTGGGGGACCGGTCCGATCGTCATCCTGTGCGGTCCTGGCAACAACGGCGGCGACGGCTTCGTGGCCGCGCGCCGGCTGGCCCTCGCCGGGGCGTCCGTGGTGGTCGGCCTGGTCGCATCGGACACCCGACCGGCCGGGATCACGGCAGCCCGCAACTGGGACCGCATCGCCCGGGACGCCGGTATCACCAAGGTCCATCTGCCCGTCGCACGTGATGTCGCGATGTTCGAGCACGGCATCGAAACGGCCGCGGTGATCGTCGACGCCCTGCTCGGGACCGGCGTCCGCGGCGCGTTGCGGGACCCGATCCGGACCGCAGTCGACGTCATCGTTCGCGCGGCAGCGGCGGGTGTCCCGATCGTCGCCGTTGACACGCCGACCGCGGTCGACCTCTCCAGTGGCGAGCCCAGCGATCCGGCCGTTCGCGCCGACCTGACGGTGACGTTCCATCGACCCAAGACCGGCCTCATCACGCGGCGCGGCGCCGCCCATGCCGGCAAGGTCCTCGTGGCCCCGATCGGTATCCCGGCGGAGGCGGACCGTGGCTGAGGATCGGCCGCTCGGCCGGCAACCCGGCTGGCGCGATGTCGCGCTCGTCGCCGCGGCCGTCGTCGCGGTGGTCATGGGCGCGGCGATCGTCACGAGCCTGCTGCCGACCACGCTCCAGCAGGTCGTCTTCCACACGCCGCTCGCCATCGTCGTCCTCATCTTGGGCACCGGGTGGCTGCTCTGGCGGATCTCCAGGCGACGCCCGGGGGAGCCTTGACCGTGACGATCTCGTCCGACCGATGACCGGCTCCGGCCCCCTCGACGCCCGAAGGGCGAACCTGGCGGCCCTGGTGGATGGGACGTGGGACGTCGTCATCGTCGGCGGCGGCATCGTCGGCAGCGGCGCCCTCCTCGACGCGGTGTCGCGCGGGATGCGAGCCGCCCTGATCGAGCAGGACGACATCGCCGCCGGCACATCGTCGCGCTCGTCCCGGCTCATCCATGGTGGCCTTCGATACCTCGAGCAGTTCCACTTCGGCCTCGTCCGCGAAGCGCTGGCCGAACGGTCGACGATCCTCCGGCTGGCGCCCCACCTCGTGCGCCTCGAGCCGTTGCTCTTCCCGATCTACGGGATCCCGTATCTCTCCAAGGCCTTCTACGACACCGGGCTCACGCTGTACGACGTCCTGGGCGCTCGGCATGACGGCGGCTGGCATCGCCGCCTCTCCAAGGCGGACACACTCGAGCTGGCCCCGACGCTGCGCACCGAAGGCCTGCGCGGCGGACTGCTGTACCACGATGGCGTCGAGGACGACGCGCGCTACACGCTGGCGGTCGCGCGCACGGCCATCGCGGACGGCGGCCTGGCGGTCACGCGGGTCCGGGCGACGGGCCTGAAGGTCGAGGCGAGCTACGCCACGCTCGAGGCCGTCCGCGCCCAGGACCTGATCACCGGGACCGCGTTCGAGATCCGGACGCGAGCCGTCGTCGATGCGACCGGGGTCTGGGCCGCCGAACCCGATCACGTGTTCGGCGGTGGATCGCTGCGCATCCTGCCGAGCCGCGGTGCGCACCTGGTCGTGCCCCGATCGCGGATCCCGAACAGGTGCGGGCTCACGATCCGGGTGCCGGGCAAGGTCGTCTTCATGGTGCCGTGGCCGGAGTACTGGCTCATCGGCACCACCGACGCGCCGTACGAGGGCGCCTCCGAGCATCCCGCGGCCGACGGCTGGGAGATCGACCTCCTGCTCGACACCGTCAACGCGACGATGGACGTCGACCTCAGACGGGAGGACGTGGTCGGCACCTACGCGGGTCTCCGGCCGTTGATCGCCTCGGGCGGGTCCACGGTGAAGGCCTCGCGCGAGCACCGCGTCACAGTCGACGCGAACGGGGTCGTCCGGATCGGCGGCGGGAAGTACACGACCTACCGGGTCATGGCCCGGGACGTCATCGATGCCGTCCTCGGTAAGGACGGCGCCCGCGCTCGACCCAGCCAGACCGTCGACCGACGCCTCGTCGGGGCCGCCGACAGCAACGCCCTCGAGCGCATCGCCGCCGAGCTCGAGACGATCCCGGCGGTCGCGGCGGTCGGCCCGGACGTGGCCCGGCTGGTTTCGAGACACGGCACCGAGGCGCCGGCCGTGGTCAGCCTCGGGGTCGAGATGGACCTCATCCGCGAACTCGTACCCGGTCGTCCGTTCCTCGAGGCCGAAGTGACGTGGGCCGCGCGCCACGAGCTCGCCCTGTCTCTCGACGACATGCTCGCGCGCCGGACCCGCCTCGCCCAGGAACTCCCCGATCGCGGTGCTGAGGTCGCCCCGCGCGTCGCCGAGCTGCTCGGCGCCGAGCTCGGCTGGGGTGAGACCCGACGCGCGCGAGAGGTCGAGGCCTACCTCGAGCTGGCCCGGCGCGAGTACTCGGTGGCCGCGTCGACCGGCGAGGCGACGAGACCCCAGATCGACTGACGGTACGCGCCAGGGGTTCCACGTCATCGCGACGTCACGTCAGACAGGCATGGTCGCGCCTATGCCGATCCTCGACGCTCTTGGCGATCTCGCCGCCGCCTTCTTCAACGCCTTGTATGAGCTGCGTATCCCGGTGGCGATCGGGTCGGCGATCGCGGTCGTCATCGTGGCCGTCGTCGCATGGCGGCGCGGCTGGGTAGGGGCGGTTCGCCGGCACCCCGCACGGACCGGGGTCGTCATCGCGCTTGCCCTTGCCGTGGGCGTGCCACTGACCTGGTATCTCGCGTCGCCGATCTTCATCCGGACTGCGCTCGTCGAACCGATTCCGGTCGGCGCCGTCGCGAGTTCGACCCCGGCGGTAGCGCCCACACCCGCAGCGACATCGACGCCGGCCTCGACCGCTGCCCCAACGGCCGAGCCGACGCTCGCGCCGAGCGTCGTGCCGGAACCCACGCCCTTCGCATCGAGGACCCACGCGAGCGGGTCGTTCCACGGTTCGGACGACTTTCACTTCGGCCGCGGGACCGCCACCGTCATCGAGACGTCGCCCGGCCGATTCCACCTACGGCTTGAGGACTTCTCGGTCCGGAACGGGCCCGACTTGTTCGTCTATCTCTCGCCAGCAGCGGACGGGTTCGCGAAGGGGGCTCTCGAGCTCGGCAAGGCTCAAGGCGACCGACGGTTCGTTCGGCTACGACCTGCCTGCCGGCACCGACCCGGCCGACTTCGCGAGTGCCGTCATCTGGTGCAAGCAGTTCAGCCATCTGTTCGCCACGGCCCCGTTCGAATTCGGCCTGAAAAGCCCATCGAAGACCGGCAAAAGTCGGGGCTATGCAACGTACGGGTGTCCGCGTAACATCCGGCCCGTAAATGCCGCGGAACCGTCCGCGGCCAGAACGTAGCTCGACGCACTCGGACTCCTCTCACGGCTGACGCGAGAAAACCCGACGGGATCGCGCCGGCTACCGAGAGGAGTTTCGTTTTCGTGTACAGCGACAAGAATCTGACCTGTGCGGACTGTGGACAGGAATTCGTGTTCACCGCGTCCGAGCAGGACTTCTATGCGCAGCGTGGGTTCACCGAGCCGCGCCGCTGCCCGTCGTGCCGCGCCAGCCGCAAGGCCGCGCGGAACGCCGAGGGCGGTGGCAGCTCATACGGTGGCTACGGGGCGGGCGGCGGCTACTCCGCAGGGGGTAGCGGCGGATACGGTGGCGGCGGCTACGGCGCACGCGACCGCGGTCCTCGCGAGATGTTCGCGGCCACCTGCTCAAACTGCGGCAAGGAAGCCCAGGTCCCGTTCCGCCCGACCAGCGGCAAGCCGGTCTACTGCAGCGACTGCTTCCGGAGCATGCGCGGCGGCTGACCCAGACCTCTCGGTGCGGGCCGACCCACGGCCCGCCGAACCAGCGTGATCCCGACCCGGGTTGTCAGCCGACCCGGGTCGTTCGATTCTCCGACGTCTCAGCGGCTCAGCCGCTGGGGCGCTTGCCGGCCAGCAGGTCCAGGTCGAACTTGCGCTCCCTGCCGTGGATCAGGCGGTCGATGTTGTCGGCATGGGCGAGCCAGATGAAGGCCGTTCCCACCGCGGAGTAGATGACGTACGGGAGCGGCGTCTCCGGCACGACCATGAAGACCAGCAGCATCGCCGGGATCATTGCCGCCGACCCGAGCAGTGACCCGAGCGAGACGTAGCGTGTCAGCAGGATGACGAGCACGAAGACGGGCGTCGCCAGGAACACCGCGATCGGCTCGATGACCAGCATCGTGCCGACGCCCGTGCCGACCCCACGGCCGCTGCGGAACCCGACGAAGACCGACCAGATGGCCCCCGCGACGGCCGCTCCTCCGCACAGCACCTCGGTCAGGGGATCGCCGCCGGTCACGTAGCGTGCCAGCAGGACCGGGACCATCCCCTTGAGCAGGTCGCCGCCGACGACGACAGCCGCCCACTTCCGGCCGAGCGCCCGCAGTGCGTTCGTGCCGCCCGTGCGCCCAGAGCCGACCGTCCGTGGGTCTGGTCCGCCCGAGAGCCGGGCGACCACGATCCCGACGGGGATCGATCCCGCGAGATAGGCGATGAGCATCAGCACGACGGTGCGGAGGACGACCGCGGGATCCATCGATGCGCTCCTGCGTTGGGTCGCGGCCCGAGGGCCGGAGTCTAGCACCGGGTCATGCGAAGGGACCCTTGGCTCGGTTGCGCCGTTCGGGACGCCACGCGTACCATCGATGCGATGACCCACCCGCCTGCACGGCTCGCCGACGCCCGTTCGTGGCGGACGCCCGACAGGCTCCCCGAGGCTTCCTGACCCATGGCCGTCGGTTCGTCCAATGACTTCGACCTCGTCGTGCTCGGCGCGGGCACGGGCGGGTATACGGCGGCGTTCCGGGCGGCCCAGCTCGGGCTCAAGGTGGCCCTGGTCGACGAGGACAAGATCGGCGGGACGTGCCTCCATCGCGGCTGCATCCCGACCAAGGCGCTCCTGGAGTCCGCGGCGTTCGTCGAGCGGGTCCGTCACGCCAAGGACTACGGACTGATCCTGCCGGGCGAGGCGGTCGTCGACTACGCGGCGATGGCCGCCCGCCGCGATGCGGTCGTCAAGCGCATGTGGACGGGGGTCAAGTCCCTCATCGACAAGAACAAGGTCACGTGGGTGCCGGGTCGCGGCCGTCTCGACGGACCGCAGAAGGTCCGCGTCAGCCAGCCAGGCGAGGACGGAACACCGGGCAAGGGCGGCGAACGGGTCCTCCAGGCGACCGACGTCATCCTCGCGACGGGCTCGCGCGTCAAGTCCCTGCCCGGCCTGACGCCCGACGGCAAGCGGATCGTCACGAGCGACGACGTGCTCAATATGGATACCCTGCCGAAGGACGTCGTCATCGTCGGCGCCGGGGCGGTCGGCGTGGAGTTCGCCTCGATGTTCCATGACCTCGGCGTCGGCGTGACGCTGCTCGAGTACCTGCCTCAGATCGTGCCGCTCGAGGACGGTGAGGTGAGCAAGGTCGTGGAGCGCAGCTTCACGAAGCGCGGGATGACCGTCATGACGAACGCCCGCTTCGACGCGAAGGCCGTCACGACCGACAAGGATGGCGTCTGCCTGATGGTCGGTCCAGAGGGCAAGGAGCCGGCGGAGGTCCGCGCCGAGATCATGCTCGTCGCCACGGGTCGCGCGGCCAACATCGAGGACATCGGGCTCGAGACCACCAAGGTCGAGACCGACCGGGGGATCATCAAGGTCAACGGCCACATGCGCACCAAGGAGCCGCACGTCTACGCGATCGGCGACATCGTCGGTGGGCTGTGGCTGGCCCACACCGCGGCCCACGAAGGCATCACGGCGGCACACACGATCGCCGGCGAGGCCGACGTCCACGAGATGGACTACAACAGCCAGCCGCGGGCCACGTACTGCCGTCCCGAGGTCGCCTCGATCGGCCTCACCGAGGAACAGGTCAAGGCGACCGGCCGGGAGTACAAGGTCGGCAAGGTCCCGTTCCTCGCGATCGCCAAGGCGATCATCGGTGGCGAGTACGAAGGCTTTGCGAAGGTCATCGGCGACAAGGCGACCAACGACACGCTCGGGATCCACATCGTCGGCCCGCATGCCACCGATCTCATCGCCGAAGCGAGTCTCGGGATCTCGCTCGAGGTCACGCCCTGGGAGATCGGGGCCGCCACGCACGCGCACCCGACCCTCTCCGAGGTCCTCGGGGAGGCGGCGATGGCCGTGGACAAGCAGTCCATCAACTTCTAGGAAAGACCCACCGCCAGCGGAGGGCCCGGATCGCGCGATGACGGTCAGCAAGGGCAATTCGGCACTCGCCGCTTCGGTCGGCCTGACCGACGACGACCTCGTCGAGATGTACCGCCTCGTCGCGCTCGCCCGGGCCGTGGACGAGCGGATGTGGATCCTCAACCGGGCCGGCCGGATCCCGTTCGTCATCAGCGGCCAGGGCCACGAAGGGGCGCAGGTCGGCATCGCCTGGGCGTTCGAGAAGGGCCACGACTGGATCGCGCCGTTCTACCGCTCCATCGCCACCTGCCTGACGTTCGGGATGAGCGCGCGCGACATCATGACCGCCCAGTACGCGACCGCGAACGACCCGTCGTCTGGCGGGCGACAGATGCCGGGGCACTACGGCAGCCACGAGCACAACATCGTCTCGGTCTCGTCGCCGGTGGCGACGCAGCTCCTCCATGCCGTGGGCATCGCCCTCGCGGCCAAGATCCGCAAGACCGGCCAGGTCGCGATGACGAGCATGGGCGAGGGCTCGTCGAACCAGGGCGACGTCCACGAAGGGCTCAACTTCGCCGCGATCCACAAGCTGCCGTTCGTCTTCGTCGTCGAGAACAACGGATATGCGATCAGCGTGCCGGCCGCCATGCAGGTCTCGGTCCGAGACGTGGCCGAGCGCGCCGCCGGCTATGGCATCCCGGGTGTCGTGGTCGATGGCGGCGACGTCCTGGCCTGTTACGCGGCGGCGCGAGACGCGGTCGCGCTCGCGCGCAGCGGCGCTGGCCCATCGTTGATCGAGGCCAAGGTGATGCGGTTGACGGCCCACTCGTCAGACGACCAGCAGACGAAGTACCGCTCCGAGGACGAGCTGACCGCCGAACGCGGACGCGACGCGCTGCCGCACTTTCGCGATCAGTTGCGCGACGCCGGCGTCCTGACAGAGGCCATCGAAGCGCGGCTGGCCGGCGAGATCGAGGCCGCGGTGAACGATGCGACCGACTACGCCGAGGCGCAGCCGGACCCCGATGCGGCGACGGGGACCCGCTACGTGTACGCCGAGGACGTCGACTGATGCCGGCCAAGACGTTCATCGAGGCGATCCGCGAGACGCTCGCCGACGAGATGCGCCGCGACGAGTCGGTCATCGTCCTGGGCGAGGACGTCGGCAAGAAGGGCGGCGTGTTCCTCGCCACGGACGGCCTGTGGGCGGAGTTCGGCGGCGAGCGCGTGATCGACACGCCCCTGACCGAGTCGATGATCGTCGGGGCGTCCATCGGGGCCGCCGTCAACGGCCTGCGTCCCGTTGCCGAGATCCAGTTCGCCGACTTCATCTTCCCGGCGTTCAACCAGCTGGTGTCCGAGGCGGCCCGGATGCGCTACCGCTCGAACAACGGCTACGCGGTCCCGATGACGGTCCGCGCCCCGTACGGCGGCGGCGTCCATGGGGCGCTCTATCACTCGCAGAGCGTCGAGGCCTTCTTCACCCACGTGCCCGGCCTCAAGGTGGTCGTGCCATCCACGCCGTACGACGCCCGCGGGCTGCTGCGCTCGTCGATCCGCGACGACGACCCGGTCCTGTTCTTCGAGCACAAGAAGATGTACCGCTCGGTCCGAGGCGACGTCCCCGACACGGACTACGTCGTGCCGCTGGGACGGGCGGCGGTCACGCACCCGGGCACGCACATGACGGTCCTGGCGTACGGCCTGATGGCCCACTACGCGCTCGAGGCCGCGGACCGCGTGGCCGACGACGGCATCAGCGTCGAGGTGATCGACCTGCGCACGCTGCGGCCCGCTGGACAAGGAGACCGTCCTCGACTCGGTCAAGAAGACCGGCAAGTGCCTCGTCGTCTACGAGGACAACCGGTTCGGCGGCTATGGCGCCGAGGTGGCGGCGACCGTCGCCGAGGAGGCGTTCGAGTACCTCGATGGCCCGGTCACGCGGATCGCCGGTCCGGATGTCCCCGGCGTGCCGTACAACCACGTCCTCGAGGACTGGTTCATGCTCAGCCCCGAGAAGATCGCGGACGCCATCCGGAAGCTCGCGGCGTACTGTCCGGGGCCTGCGGCCCAAGCCCGGCGTCGCCGCTCGACCGGCGGGCCGCGGATGGTGGACACTACGCGACACATCGGCACGAGGTCGACCCAGGCGGCCCCAGCGGAGGACCTGCGAACGTGGCGAAGGTGACCATGCCCCAGCTCGGCGAGAGCGTCGCCGAGGGCACGATCGGGAAGTGGCTCAAGCAGCCGGGCGACCACGTCGCCAAGTACGAGCCGCTCCTCGAGGTCATCACCGACAAGGTCAACGCCGAGGTCCCGTCGCCGTTCGAGGGCGTCCTCAAGGAGATCCTGGCCGAGGAAGGCGCGACCGTCCCCAACGACGCCGAGATCGCGATCATCGACACCGGCGACGAATCCGACGCGCCGGCGGCGACCGGCCCCGTGACGACCTCGACGCCCGACGCCCGCCGCGGCCGCCCCACAGGCCGAGGCCGCGCCGGCGCCAGCTCCGGTCCAGCCGCCGGCCCCGATGCCGGCACCCGCGCCCGCCGCGACGCCACTGGCACCCGCGGCGAGCCTGGCAGCGACCGGCGATCCGGACGCCCGGATGACGCCCGCGGTCCGCCGACTCCTGCGAGAGCACGGCCTCAGCCCCGAGCAGATCAAGGGCACCGGCGGCGGCAACCGCATCACGCGCGACGACGTGCTGGCCGTGGTCGAGGCGATCCGAACGGGCGGGGCGGCGCCCGTCCCCGTCATGGCCCCGGCCGCGGCCCGCCCTCAGCCCCCGCGGCGGCAGCGCCATCCGGGGCGACCATCACGTTCCCCGACGGCGCCGACGAAGTCCTCCTGCCGATGACCCAGATGCGCAAGGGGATCGCGGCCCAGATGACCCGTGCCCTCGCGATCCCGCATGCCTACGTCCACATGGAGGTCGACGCGTCCGGTCTCGTGCGAGCGCGTGAGGGCGCCAAGCGCGGGTACCAGGAGCGCGAGGGCATGTCGCTGAGCTACGTGCCGTTCGTCATCAAGGCGGCCGTCGAGGCACTGAAGCAGTACCCGTCGTTCAACGCCCATTGGACCGACGCGGGCATCCTCGCCAAGCGGCGCATCAACATGGGCGTCGCGGTCGCCGTCGATGACGGACTCCTCGTCCCGGTCGTGCGCGACGTCGACCAGCTGTCCATCAGCGGCCTCAATCGGGCCATCGCCGACGTCGCCGCCCGGGCCCGGGCCGGCAAGCTGCGGCTCGACGACTTCGGCGGCAGTACGTTCACCATCGACAACACCGGCTGGCTCGGTTCCAACCTGACGATGCCGATCATCAACGTGCCCGAGGTCGCCATCCTGACGATGGAGGCGATCACCAAGCGACCGGTCGTCCGCGAGACGCCCGAGGGCGATGTCATCGCCATCCGGCCGGTCATGAACCTGGTCCTCGCGATCGACCATCGGGCCAACGACGGCGCCAATGCGGCCGCCTTCCTCCGCGTTGTGAAGGCCGCCCTCGAATCCATGGGACCCGACACGCCAGTCTACTGACGCGATGCGGGTCGTCGTCACCGGCGCTGCGGGATTCATCGGTCGGGCGGTCGTGCGCCAGCTCGCAGCCCGGGGTGATCACGTCGTGGCGCTCGTCCGCGATCCTGCGGCCGCCGACCACCTGGCGGCTCCGACCGTCGAGCTCGTCCAAAGCGACCTGTCGGACGTCGCGGCGCTGACCGAACTGTTCCGGGGCGCCGACGGCCTCATCCACGCCGCCGGCTCCTATCGCGTCGGGATCCCGGTCTCCGAGCGACCCGCGATGCTCGACGCGAACGTCGGCACGACCGAGCGGGTGCTCGATTCCGCCGTGGGCGCGGGCGTGCCGCGCATCGTCTGCCTCTCGACGATCAACGCGTACGGCAACACCCGCGGCCGGGTCGTCGACGAGACCTATCGCCGCGACCCCGCCGACGGCTTCGGGAGCTACTACGACGAGACGAAGTGGCTCGCCCAGCTCGCAGCGGAGGAGCGCATCGTGAACGGCGCGCCGATCGTCATCGTCCAACCGGGCACGACCTACGGCCCAGGCGACCATTCGGCGCTCGGACAGCAACTTCTGCAGGCCTACCTGGGCACAGCGGCGTTCATCGCCTTCGGCAGCCTGGGCGTCAGCCCGGTCCACGTCGACGACCTCGCGGCCGGGATCCTCGCGGCCCTCGACCGCGGCCGCCCAGGCCGGACGTACGCACTCGGCGGTCCGAACATCCGGATGAAGGACGCGATGGGGATCGCGGCCCGTGCCGCCGGCCACGGTCCGCCGCGGCTCAACCTCCCGAACTGGCTCCTGCGCATCGGGGCACGATTGGGGCCCAACCTCGGCGGGCTGTTCGGGCTGTCACCCAACCTGCGCGAGATCCTCGCGGCCGCGGATGGCGTCACGTTCTGGGCGAGCTCGGCGCGCGCCGCGGCCGAGCTCGGCTACCGGCCCCGCGACCCCGCCGTGGGCTTCGCGGATGCCTTCGGCGGCGAGAGCCGCTGAGCGGCGACCCGACCCGGCCTCGTCGTACACTCCGGCCCATGGCCCGCGACCTCCCGATGTTCACGCCGCCGACCGACCCGGCGGAGGCCGCGCACCCGCACCGGCCCGACCTGCCGATCGCCCTTGGTGGTGGCGCTGCGGGCGAACCGGCGGCAGATGGTTCAGTGGCGCTGCGGCGTCACCCGGACTGGATCCGCGCAAGGATGCCGTCCGGCCCGAACTACCACGACCTCAAGGGCATCCTGCGTGGCCTCTCGCTCAACACGGTGTGCGAGGAGGCGCGCTGCCCCAACATCGGGGAGTGCTGGGACCAGCGCACGGCCACGATCATGATCCTCGGCGACACGTGCACCCGCGCGTGCGGGTTCTGCGCGGTCAAGACCGGGCGGCCGACCTGGTTCGACGACGACGAGCCGCGGCGCGTGGCCGAGGCGATCGGTCAGCTGGGCCTCGAGCATGTGGTCGTCACCTCCGTCGCGCGCGACGACCTGCCCGACGGTGGCTCAGGGATCTTCGCCGAGACGATCCGGCGGATGCGGGAGACGTCGCCGGGCATGGGCATCGAGGTCCTCATCCCGGACTTCGACGGGTCGGACGACCGCCTCCGAACCGTGATGGACGCCCGACCCGACATCCTCAACCACAACCTCGAGACCGTCCGGCGCCTGCAGAAGCCGGTCCGCAAGCGGGCGCGCTGGGATCGAAGCCTGTATGTCCTGCGGCGGGCCAAGGAGATGTCCGCCGAGATCGGCTACGCGGCGCACACGAAGTCGAGTCTCATGGTCGGTCTCGGCGAGACCCGTGACGAGCTCACCGAGGCGTTCGAGGCGCTGCGCGCCGTCGACGTCGACATCCTCACGATCGGGCAGTACCTGCGGCCCTCGATGAACCACCTGCCGCTCGAGCGCTACTACCACCCCGACGAGTTCGCCGAGATGAAGGTCGAGGCGCTGGCGCTCGGGTTCAAGCACGTCGAGTCGGCGCCGCTCGTGCGCTCGAGCTATCACGCTCGAGACCAGGTGCCGGGGGCCGAGCTGAAGCGCCTTCGCCGCCAGGCGACCATCGACGCCGAGGGCCGCATCGTCCCGCTCGCCGGCTGAGGTCGGGCGGGCGCCGCACGGTATCCTCTGACCATGGCCCGCCCGCTCTCCCGCAAGCTCCCGCTCGCAGAGCTGCACTGTCATCTCGGCGGCGCGGTGACCCCGGCGATCATGTGGGGCATCGCCCACGCCCAGGGCATCAAGTTGCCGACCAAGGACTACTGGGAGTTCCGCGACATGATCACGGTCTCGCCGCGGCGGAACCGCTCATTCGACGGCTACCTCCAGCTCTTCCACTGGACGGAACTCATCCAGAGCTCGCCCCTCGCGGTCGAACGCAGCGTGTACGAGGTCGTCGGCGGCGCGTATCGCAAGAACAACGTCACGACGATGGAGCTTCGTTTCAACCCGATGAAGCGGAACCGCGGCGGCGAACAGGATCTCGACCACATCATCGCGGCGGCGGTCCGCGGGATGGACAAGGCCGGGCTGGAGTACCCGGTCAAGCCCGGGCTCATCTTCTGCCTGGACCGGGCGTTCCCGTTCGAGCTCAATGAGATCATCGTGGACAAGGCGATCGCCTGGCGCGACCGGGGCGTCGTCGGGGTCGACATCGCCGGGCCGGAGGCGGCCACGTTCCGGGTCGCCGACTACCGGCGGCTGTTCCGGAGGGCCCGCCAGTTCGGTCTTGGGCTGACCGTCCATACCGGCGAATCCGGTCCGGTCGAGGAGGTCGCTCGGGTCGTGGAGCTGCTCGAACCCGACCGGATCGGCCACGGCGTCAAGGCCGCCTACGACCCGCGGGCGATGGAGATGATCCGTGACCGCGGCATCGTCCTCGAGATCTGCCCGACCTCGAACCTCAACACGCGCGTCGTGTCGGGCTGGGACGAATTCCGCTGGATCTTCGACACGTTCCGGCGCAACGAGGTCCGGTTCACGATCAACACCGACGGCCCGGAGATGCTCAAGACATACATCCGTGACGAGATGGCCCAGCTCGGACGGCTGGGGATCCTGTCCGTGGCCGACCAGGAGGCGGCCGCCGCGACGTCGCTCGCGGCCTCGTTCGTGCCGAACGTCTCGGACGTTCCCGCGCCGCGCCTCGAACCCGCCCGCCGCGAGGTCGTCGAACGCGAGGAGGCGTAGGCCCCTCGTTGCGGCTCAGTCGCCCGCGCGCTCCTCGATGCGATAGCTGCAGCAACGATCGCCAGACGCGATATGCGTCTCGCGCACGACGTCCGCGCCGAGCACCTCGCGGAATAGCTCGAGTTCGGCCTGGCAGGCGGCCGGCGTCCCCTTGGCGACGTGGTAGATCGCGCAGTTGTGCTCGCGAAGCCGGATCGTGCCGTCGGCGTCGACCGACGCCTCGGCGAGGTACCCCTGCTCGGCCTGGATGACGGCGAGCTCCATCACCCGGTCCTTGAGCGGTGCGCCTTCGGGAGCTCGTTCAGCGAGCTGGCCGCGAACTCGGACGCCGAGCTGCCGTCGGCGCGCGGCGAACACTTCGTCGAGCAGGTCATCGCCGCCGACCGCCCCGATAGCCGCAAGGAGCCCGGCGGCCAGCGCGTCGTAGGTCGAGGGGAAGAGGTCCTGGGCGTCGGCGGTCACGTCGTAGAGGTGGCGGGGCCGGCCCACGCCGTGGCGGACGGTCTGGCGACTCACCAGGTGCGCCGCCTCGAGGGCTCGGAGCTGTTGCAGGACGCCGGTCCGTGAGGCGCCCAGCCGAGCGGCCAGCTGGTCCGGCGACGAGGGGCCGTCCAGGCGCAGGCGAAGGAGCAGGTCACGGCGAAGGCTGGATGGGCCACCGGCGGTTGCCGAATGGACGGACCCAGGGGTGACGGCGGGTCCGCCCGATTCCGGGACCGACGGTGAGGTCTCGGGCATCCGCGAAGGCTAGCACCGGTCTTCCGCGCCTGCTTTCCGGTCGAGCCACGATCGTGGCTGGTACGCTCGCCGCGATGGATCTGGACCTCTCGCCTGAACACGCGCTACTGCGCGACACGGTTCGTGAGTTCATGCTGACCGAGGTCGCGCCGGTCGTCGACGAGCACGAGCGCGAGCGGCGGTTCCCGACTGAGATCGTGCGGCGGATCGGGGAGCTCGGCTGGCTCGGCATCCCGATCCCCGAGGACGAGGGTGGCGCCGGGCTCGACACGCTCGCGTATGCCATCGCGGTCGAGGAGATCGGCCGGGTGTGGGGGTCGTTAGGGCTCATCGTCGCGGCCCACACGAGCCTGGGTTGCGGCCCGCTCCACCTGGCCGGAACCCCGGAACAGCAGCAGCGGTTTCTCGTGCCGATGGCGCAGGGCAAGGTGATCGGCGCCTACGGTCTCACCGAGCCCGGTGCCGGGAGCGACTCAGGCGGGACGCGGACGACCGCTCGTCGGGAAGCCGGTGCGGACGGCGACGAGTGGGTCCTCGACGGGCGCAAGCGCTTCATCACCAACGCCGGGCAGGCGGGCACGTACATCGTCACCGCGCGGACCGGCGACCGCGAAGGCGGGTCGCCAGAGATCAGCGCCTTCATCGTCCCGGCGGACACGCCGGGCTTCTCCGTCGGGCGGCTCGAGGACAAGCTCGGCCTGCACGCCTCGGCCACGGGTGAATTGCTGTTCGAGGGCGCCCGGATCCCGGCCGCCAACATGCTCGGCGAGCAGGGGAGCGGCTTCAAGACGTTCCTGGCCATCCTCGATGGCGGGCGGATCAGCATCGGGGCGCTGGCGGTGGGTCTCGCCCAGGCCGCGCTCGACGCGGCGATCCCGTACGCGCAGACGCGCGAGCAGTTCGGCCGGCCGATCGGCTCGTTCCAGGGGGTCGCCTTCATGATCGCCGACATGGCGACCGAGATCGAGGCCGCTCGGGCGATGGTCTGGCGGGCCGCCTGGCTCAAGGACCAGGGTCGCGACTACGGGCTCGCGGCCGCCGAGGCGAAGCTCTTCGCGTCCGAGGTCAGCGCCCGGGCCACGAACAACGCCATCCAGGTGCACGGCGGCTACGGCTACGTGACCGACTACCCGGTCGAGCGCTTCATGCGCGACGCCAAGCTGACCGAGATCGGCGAGGGCACGAGCCAGGTCCAGCGCCTGGTCATCGCCCGCCGGATCCTCGGCCTGCGGGTGGTCTAGCGGGGCTCAGTCGACCCGGACGAGGCGGACGATGAGCCGGTACTGGCTGCGCGAACCGACGCAGGTCTGGAGCGTGAGGCTCGGCTTCGCCTGGGCGGCGTAGGCCCAGGTCCCCTTGGTCGGGGTGGTGACCTTCCACCACGCGACCTTGTAGGTGCGCACGCGACCGTTCGAGTCGGCGTAGTAGAGCTTCGCGCCCTTCTTCAGGCGGCCCTTGACGTACGCGTCGTGGAGGGACCGGAAGACGCTGTGGGCGTGCCCGAAGAGATAGACGTTGTTACTGCCAGCGCAGCCCCAGCGATACACCCGGTTGCCGGGGTAGGACTTGTTCGAGCACGAGTAGCTCGCCACCGAGCGGTCGATCCGAAGCGACGGCATCCAGACATGGTTCCGGCCCTTGTACTTGGACGGTTTGGCGGGGTCAGCAGCTGAAGCGACCTTGGCCTCCGCCGCGGGACTGACGGTCGGCAGCCGCGGCGTCGGTCGCTGACCCGGTACCGCGACCGGGATCGCGGGTCCGACGACCGGCGCGGCCACGGCGCCCGCGCCCAAGCCCGTCGTCTCAGAGAGCTGGGATCCGGCCGCAAGGACCTCCCCGGTCGGTGCCGGGACGGCGGCCTGCGCCGCGACTGGGGTCGTCCTCTGCGGGACGATCGCATCGCGACCGACGGCGCCCGAAACGGTCCCGATCGCGAGGCTCAGCGCCAGCGCCGAGGTCGTCAGGAATCGCTGGGCGCGAGACGTGCGGGCCATGGGGCCAGCGTCGCGTCACCGACCCCTCGCGGGCCGTCACCCGGTCGTCCCATCCGGCCAAGGCAAGAGGACCGTGACGGACCGCACCCATCCCCGGCGGACCCATGCAGAGCCGCCCGGAATGCCTAGCCGCCGTTGCCGGCCGCGGCCTCCAGGCCCGCCCGCAGGGCGGCTTCGAACGCCGGCGCCCAAGGCCCCTGGCCGGCGAGGACGTACGGCGACTGGTCGATGGATTCGAAGGCCTCGGCGTCGATGACGTAGCTTCGGGCGCAGTCGTCGACCGTCGAGCGCAGCCGTTCGAACACCTCGCTGGTCCGGAAGACGTACAGGTACAAACGGACCGGCTCGGCCTGGCCGGCACCGGAGGCGTCCATCGCGATCGCCGTCGGGATCAGCACGGGGTCGTCGCAGCCGGCATCCCCGGACACGACGTTGTCGATGACGATGCCTCGGCGGGTCAGCTCGATCGCCAGGTCCGGGAAGTCAGCGGGCGTCGGCTCGGGCGGCGTGGTCGACACCAGGCCGCACGCCCCGGCGGCGAGCGCGACGAGCACGAGGCCGGCCAGACCGGTGCGACGGGGGGACATCGGCACGAAGGCTACCATCGACCGCGGCGCCCGTCGGCCGAGCTCGGTCGGGCGCCGGTTCAGCGTTCGCGGGCCCGTCGCTTGGCGTCGCGCAGCCGGGCCATCGTGTCGGTGGCATCCGCGGGGGGCGGAGCCGCCGGGGCGGCGGGAGCCGCGGCTGGTGCCGGAGCGGGTGTCGGCGGGGGCGGTCCGGCGACAGGCGTCGAGCGCGTCGGCGCGGGCTTGGCAGGCCGCGCGGCGTGGTGACGGGGGTCGCCGTCGCAGTCGTCGGGCTCGACTCGGCCGGCGTCGTCCGAAGCGCGGCTCGCGACGGCGCGCCGCTGGCCCGCTCACGAGCTGCGAACAGGCCCTCACCCGTGGCGGTCCGAGGGGCGGTCGAACCTCGCCGACGGGGGATCCCGCGGACCCATCCACCCGCGGCCGCGAACTCGCGACGCCCGATGGACACCCGCCGGAGCGCGATGTCGAGTGGCCAGAGGAGGAGCGCCAGGAGGAGCAGGATGGGCCACAGGTCCGTGTAGCGGTTCGTGGCGGTCAGGTCGTGCGTCCAGGGGTCGAGCGCCGTCTCCACCGTCTCGCCGCCCGTGGCCGATCGCAGGCCGGCGAGGAACGGTTCGTCCGAGCCGAGGAGCCGGTACTCGGCGGCGGTCGGGGCGACCAGTCCGATCGTCCGCCCAAGGGCCGACGATCCGGGCCGGGTCTGGGTGACCCGCAGCGCATACGCGCCCGGATCGACCTCGCCGAGTGGCGCCTCGTAGACGCCCGGCGCCACCTGGACGAGGGCGACGTCCTTTGGCTCCAGGTCCGGCCCGACGACCGTCGCCCGGGTGGAGTAGAAGTCGCGCGGCGAGCCGTCGGCCTCGACGCTCTCGACGTGGAGGGCGGTCGCACCGTCCTTCGAATCGAAGCGGGCCTCGATGCCGTCGGTCTCCTCGCCAGGGAACGTCCAGCTCACGAGCTGCGAGAAGAACCGGTTGAACCCACCCCACGCCAGCCAGTCCTTGGCCCAGCGGCCGGTCGAGTCCGAGGTCCACGCCACGGATCGCCCCAGGCCGTACTGCCACTGCGCGAGCAGCGGATCGTCACGGGCCGTGACGAGGACCGTCTGCGCGGCCGGCTTGGCCGTCGTGCCGTTGTAGCCGAGGAGCTGCGGCAGACCAGCTGTCGAGACCGCGCAGGATCGGCGACGACGAGGTCAGGATCGGGAAGAACGGCTCCTCCACGATCTGCTGGCCGGACACCTGCTGGGTCTCCTTGAGGAAGATGTCGGGGATGCTGGCCGGGTTGGCGGCGGCATAGAACCGGCCGCCGCCCTGGGTCGCCAGCTGCTCGAGGAACGGGTTCGCGCCGCCGCCAGCCCCGACCGTCGAGAGGGTGATCCCGTCGGCCTTCATCTTGGCCAGGATCTCGTCGTACTGGCCCGAGGTCGACCAGCCGTCGGTCAGCAGGATGATGTGGCGACGGGTCGCCTGGACGCCTTCGAGCGACTGGACCGCCTGGTCGAGCCCCGCGAAGATGTTCGTCTGGCCGTCGGCCCGGATCCCGCTGATCTGGCCCTGGAGATCGCCGACCCCGCCCAGCGGTTGCGTCTTGACGACCCAGTGCGCGGCCTCGTTGAAGCTGACGACGCCCAGTTCGTCGCGTTCGGTCATCGCGGCGGCGGCGCGCAGGATGGCCTCCTTGCCGATGTCGACCTTCTGGACGCCGGCGATGCCGGAGCCGCTGCCCCGGTCGAACGTGTTGCAGTGGCAGGCCGCCATCGAACCCGACGAGTCGATGACGATGACCAGCGCGATGTCCGGTTGCTTCTGGCGGTCGCGCACGCCCATGTCGACCGGCAGCGTTTCCTCGAGGGGCGTCTTCTGGAAACCGCCCGCGCCATAGCTGTCGGGACCCCCGACCATCACCAGCCCCTTGCCGAGATCGCGCACGTAGACCTGCAGTGCGGCGAGCTGGCGGTCCGAGAGGCGGATGCGCGGAACGTCGACGAGCACGATGCTGTCGTAGGTCGCCAGGCCCGCGAAGTCGGTGGGCAGCGCTTCGGGGACGATCCTGTCGACCTGCTGGCGCTGGCTCTGGAGTGCCTGGACGAGTTCGGCGGCGACCTGGTCGTTGCCGGCCAGGATGAGCGTTCTCGGCTCACCCTTGACGATGGTGTTCGAGTCGGCCCGATCGTTCTCGCTGAACGTGTCGCGGGCCGCCTCGACGCGGACCCGGAAGGTGTGGAAGCCCGCATCGGTCGGCTTGATGTCGAAGGTCACGCGCGTGACGCCGGCGTCGAGGCGGACCGGCTGCGAGGCGACCTCCGCCCCGTCGGCGAAGAGGTAGACCGTCGCCTGCTGCGCCACCGAGGAGCGGATCTCGGCGACGGCCTCGATCGACTCGCCGAGTCGCGCGGTCGAGGGCGTGGTGAGCCGCTCGACGACGACCTCGTCCGCGTCGCCGAGGCCGATCATGCGGGTCTCGATCTCGACGCCCCGGCTCGCGGCGAGGGCGCCCTCGGCTTGGCCTGAACCCGTGGTGTCGTTGCCGTCACTGAGCAGCACGATCCGCTTCTGGGCATCATCCGGGAACAACGCGGTGGCGAGGCGCAGTGCCGCCCCGACATCGGTCGCGGACTTGACCGGCGTCGAGGCGAGGCGGTCGATCTCCTCGAGCTCCGACGGCAGCCGTTCGACGAGAGCGTCCTTGCCGAACGCGACGATGCCGGCGACATCGCCGGGCGGCTTCGCCTTGAGCGTCTCGCGCAGGAAGGCCAGGGCATCGGATCGGCCTGCATTCCCGACCGAATCGGAGAGGTCGACGACGAAGACCGTCGCGAGCCGGTCGACCGGAAGGACCAGCTGGAAGCCGGCGACGGCGAACACCAATGCGGTCAGGACGACCGCACGAAGGATGAGGGCCGCGCGTCGTCGGCCCGTACTCATCCGTCGCCTCGCCCCGGCGTGCAAGGCGAAGGTCAGGGCGAGTGCCGGGATCAGCAGCAGCAGCGCCAGCGGCGCTTCGAACGCGACGCCCATCTAGGCGGTCCCGTCCGGCTGTCGGCCGAACCGCCCCGCCAGCGAGCGACGCATCCGTACGACCGCGTCGCGGTGATAGAGGCCCCACTCGATGCACAGCCCGATGAGGACGAGGAGCACGATCGGGAGCCACAGCTCGTCGCGGGTCGTCGGTCGGTCGGTGGGGGCGCCGTTGCCCGGCGCCGCAGACGGATCCGGGGCGCTGCCCAGCCCTTCGATCGCCGTCACGGACCCTGGGGCGATCGTCGACTCGCCGACGTCGAACAGGTCCACGGCGAAGCGGACCGGCGCATTCGGGTCGAGCGGCACGGTCGATGCGCCCGGCGAGGCCGCACCGGACGGTCGTGCGCTCGTGAGTGGTGTCGCGGCGGCGCTCGGCGCCCCGCTCGACGACGGACCCGGCGATGCATCGGTCGGCCGGATCGGCGCGACCGTGTAGATGCCCGGGAGGTCGGTCGCCACATAGGAGACGGAGGATCCGCCGGCGGCGTTCGCGACGAGATCCGTCGTCGTGCCGTCGGGGCCCGTGACGGTCACGCCGGTCGCCCCGGACGAGATCGTGAGGTTGACGGGCGTGCCAGGTGACACCGCCTCGGTCGGGGCCGCCGATCCACCCAGCAGTTCGCCGGTGAGATTGGACAGCAGGATCGGGAAGGCCACCTGCAGCGGCAGGTCGGAGCGCCGCGGTTCGAACGCGAGGACGGCGGTCGGCAGGCCGGCCCGCACGCCGGTGTAGAGCAGGGGAGCGCCCTTCGGTCCCGGGATGATCGTGCGCGCCCATTCCGGCGTCGTGAGGAGCTGCGACTGCGAGATGTGGGTCGTCGAGAGGTCGACGTAGCGCAGGACCGGCTCGTCCGGGCTGAGCGAGCCGATGCCCGGATCCTTGAGTGTCCCGCTCACCACGCCGAGTGCGCTCGTCCTCGGTGGCGCGATGGCCAGGATCGGTGTCGACGGCAGGGTCGTCGGCAGGGTCGACTCGAAGATGGTCAGGTCCCAAGGGCGTCCGTCCGTTCGCTGGGACGCGGGTCCGTAATCGGCCGGCTCGACGCCGTACAGCTCGACGTTCGGGAGATACGAGAGGGCCGTCTCCAGGTAGGGGTCGCCCTCCCCGACCAGCAGGACGAGCCTCGTCTGTGCCGCGGGCAGCACCGCCCAGGCCCGGTCGTCGATGGCGAGCTGGTCCGGAGCGGCCGCTGACGTCGCGTCCCGACCCACGAGGCGGACCTCGACGACGGCGACATCCGCCGGGACGTCGTCGATGACGACGTCGGAGCGGGCCTGGGCGTCGAGGTCCACGTCGCGCGCCTCGAGCAGGCGATCGTCGCCCCAGACCTCGATGCGGCGCTGGGCGCTCTCGATGTCGAGGTTGGCGACGCTGACGAAGACCGACCGGGTGACCGACGAGGGCGACGTCCGCACGGCGAGCGCCACGATCGCCTGGTTCTTGCGGTCGCGCCCGACCGGCAGGACCTTGATGGGCGCGTCCACCTTCGTCGTCGGAACGGTCCCCAGCGCCGCGTCGGTCGCGATCAGGATCTGGGCGTCACCGGAACGTGCCGCCAGCTTGGAGGCGAGTTCCAGGGCGTCGCCGAGGTCGCCGCGGGTCGCCGCGGGCTCCAACTCGTCGAGGGCCTGGCGGACCCGGCTGATGTCGGAGGTGTCGTTGACGACGATGCGTGCGCTCCGGTCGACGGCGATGACGCTCACGCGGCCGCCAGTCGGCAGGTCGCTCAGGGCCTCGATCGCGGCGGTGCGCGCGGCGGCCAGCCGGTTCGGAGCAACGTCCGTGGCGGCCATGCTGGCCGACGTGTCCATGACCAGGACGATGTCGCGGGCGAGACCGGAGGGTCGTTCGAGGAACGGCCGCGCGACGAGGAGCACGAGCGCGATGACCAGCAGCAACTGGAGCAGGAGCAGGGCGCTGCGGCGAAGGCGCTGCCACGGCGCATTCGCCTCGACGTCGGTCAGGAGGCGGCTCCACAGGAGCGTCGAGGGGACGACGGCCTGGTCGCGCCTGAGCTTGAGCATGTACATGGCGACGACGAGCGGGATGAAGACCAGGCCGGCGAGCGCGAGCGGCGTGATGAACGGCATCGGCCTAGCCCAGGACCCGTCGGCGACGCAGCTCGGCGAACATCAGGTCGGCCAGGTTCACGTCCGACGACAGGTCGACGTAACTGGCCCGGCGCTTGGCCGCAAGATCCGCAAACCCGGCCTTCCAGGCCGCGAGGCGGGCCTTGTACGCATCGATCGTCGAGAGGTCGACCGTCACGTCGATGCCTTCGCCGGTCTCGCTGTCGATGAGCCGGAGGTCGCCCTCGAGGGTCGGGTCCAGCTCATCGGGCGAGAGGATGTGCAGGACGATGAGCTCCGACCCGGTGGCCGCGAGTTCACGCACGACCCGGTCGGCCGCGGGATCGAGCAGGTCCGAGAGCAGGATCACCACGCCCCGACCGTGGAGCTGGGCCGCGGCATGGCGAGCGGACGCGAGCAGGTCGGTCGGCCCCTCGCTCGGGGCGATGGCCGACAGGTCCGCCAGGAGCCGGAAGACCCGGCCGGAGCCACGCAGCGCCGTCCGGCGACGAGCCGTGCGCCCCGACAGGGCGGTCACGGCGACGCGGTCCTCGCTGGCCAGCCCGATGTACCCCAGGGCCGCGGCGGCGCGCTTCGCGAACAGCAGCTTGGCTGGGTGTCCCGCGGCCATCGACGCCGACGCATCGACGAGGAGGGTCACCGTGACGTCTTCCTCCTCGACGAAGAGCTTGACGAAGAGGCGCTCGAGTCGGGCATAGACGTTCCAGTCGAGCTGGCGCAGGTCGTCGCCGAGCGAGTAGTCGCGGTAGTCGGCAAACTCGACCGATTGGCCGCGCTTGACGCTCCGGCGACCGCCCTTGAGGCCGCCGCGGACCGGCGAGCGCATGAGCAGGAGCAGGCGCTCCAGCTGACGCAGGAACGCCTCGTCGAAGACGGTCGGGTCGACCTCGCTCGGCAGGAACGCCTGACGCGTGCCGGCGACGGCCGGTCGGTCGCCCGACCCGGTCGTCGGCGGCGGTCCGGCTTGCGGCCCGGGCAGTCCTTCGGTCATGCGCTGGTCGCCTGGCTCGGGTCCCGTCGACCCGCTACTCGACAGACGGCGGCGCGACCGCGTCGAGGATGGACCGCACGACCGCTTCGGTGGTGATGCCTTCGGCCTCGCCCTCGAAGTTGAGGATGATCCGGTGCCTGAGCGAGGGGAGCGCGACCGCACGGATGTCGTCGATCGACACGTTGAAGCGCCCGTCGAGCAGGGCGTAGATCTTGCCGGCCGTCACGAGGGCCTGCGCGCCGCGCGGTGAGGCGCCGTAGCGCACGAACTCGCGGGCGAGCCCGGGCGCGCGCGGCTGGTCGGGGTGCGTCGCGGACAACACGCTGACGGCGTACGCGGTCACATGCGGCGCGATCGGGACGGCCCGGGCGAGCCGCTGCATCTCGACGATCTCGGCCGCCGTGCACACCTTGCTGGCCGTGACAGCCTCGGCGCCGGTGGTCCGATCCATGATCGAGACGAGATCCTCTTCGGACGGGAAGGGGACCATGACCTTGAACAGGAACCGGTCCAGCTGGGCCTCGGGCAGCGGGTAGGTGCCCTCCATCTCGAGCGGGTTCTGCGTGGCCAGCACGAAGAACGGCGCATCGAGCGGGAACCGCTGGCGGGCGACCGTGACCTGGTGCTCCTGCATCGCCTCCAGGAGGCTGGACTGGGTCTTGGGCGTGGCCCGGTTGATCTCGTCGGCGAGGACCAGGTTCGCGAAGATCGGGCCGGGCTGGAAGCGGAAGACTCGCTGGCCGCCCTCTTCGATGAGGATGTTCGTGCCGGTGATGTCGGCGGGCATCAGGTCGGGCGTGAACTGGATCCGATTGAACGCGCAGTCGATGACGTCCGCGATGGTCCGGACGAGCATCGTCTTGCCCAGCCCGGGGACGCCTTCCAGCGAGCACGTGGCTGTTGGCGAGGAGACCGGTCAGTGTCTGGCGCACGAGTTCGCGCTGGCCGACGATGACGCGGCCGACCTCGCGCTCGATGGCCTGTGCTCGCTCCGCGAACGCCTCGGGGGCGAGGGTCGCCGCGGAGGTGGTTGCGGTCGATCGTTCCATGGAGGCCTCCGGATGGGTCGGGATGGTCTGGTCGCTGCCGGCCGTCACTGGGACGGGTCGAGCGAGCTGAAGTACTCGCGCACGTAATCCTTGACCGAGAGCGGGATGTACCCGCGATCCAGCGAGGTCTGGGCGTACCGCTCGAAGTCGGTGTAGACCTGCTGGTACGGCGTGAGGGCTCCGTTGTTGGTGCCATTGCCGGTCTGGTTGCCCTGCTGGGTCTGGCCGTCACCACCCTGTCCGGCGATGTAGGACGGGTCCCCGGGTCGGCCGAGGCGATCGAATGGGGCGTAGACCGAGGAGAGGTCCGCGCCCAGCTGCGACGGTCGGTTCGGGTTGGTCGGGCCGGCCGGGCGACCGTTTCCGCCCATGCCGTTGCCGAGCGAGCGGGCGTTCGAGCCGCCGCCACCGATGCCCTGACCCTGGCCTTGCCCCTGCCCTTGGCCCTGGCCCTGACCCTTGGCCCTGCCCCTGCCCTTGGCCCTGGCCCTGACCCTGCCCCTGCCCTTGGCCCTGCCCTCTGGCCCTGTCCCTGGCCCTGGCCCTTGGCCCTGCCCCTGACCTTGCTGGCCGGGACTCGTGCCTGGGCTGCCCTGACCCTGCCCCTGGCCGGCCGCGCCGCTCGGCCGTGGGCTGCCCTGCCCCTGCCCTTGGCCCTGCCCCTGACCGCGGGCCGTGTTGGTCTTCCCGGCATCGGCGAGCTGGCGTCGGGCCTCCTGGAGCTTTGACGCCGCCCCGGACAGGTCGCGGTTCGCGGTGACCTGGCGCTCGGTCCCGGTCAGGGCCTCGCCCAACCGGTCCAGCGCACTCTTCGCGCCGGCCGTGTCGCCCTGGGCAAGGCTCTGCGCCGCGTCATGCAGGGCGGTCGACGCGGCTCCATTCGTACCGGATGCCGCGGCCTGCTGCTCGGCGAGCTGACGGGCCAGGTTCGCGCGCTCCTCGGGTGTCATCTCATCGAGTTGTTCTCCGAGTCGATCGAGGTCTTCCTGTGTCTGCTTCGGGTCGCCGTCCTTGTTGGCGTCGGGTTTGCCGGTCGCCGCCCTCGAGAGGGCGCGACTCAGCGACGTCATGGCCGCCGCGCGCTGTTCGGTGGCCGGGTCGATCTGCGCTCGGACGCCCGCCTCGACCGATCCCAACTTGGCGAGATTGACATCGAGCTGGTCCGGGCGGTCGCGCAGCTGACGGGCCAGGTCACGCAGGTCCTGGGCCAGGCGCGTCCGAGGGTCCTGGGCGTCCGCGCCCTTGGATTCGAGCTCCTTGGCAAGCTCGTCGAGTCGTTCGGCCTGCTGGTTCGCCGCCTCGCGCACTTGGCGCTGCTGGGCGATCGCGGCGTCTTGGGGGTTCGGGATGAGCAGGACGGGGGCCAGGAGGAGTGCCGCGATCGCGGCGGCGACGGCCGGCTGGCGGGAGAACCTGGGTCGGAACAGGTTCGACGGGGCGCTGCGCAGGGCGGCAACGGCATCGGCACGCTGGCGGCGGACGAAACGGTCGGTCTGGGCGGCCTCATCGATGGGTCCCGCGTTCATGACGAGTCCGCCGTCGGCCTCCTCCGCTTCGGTGACCGGCCCGGCCGAGGACGGGAACCCGACCGCCAACTCGAGCGCGCTCGAGACGCGATCGCCGAGCTGCGCTTCCATGTCGACCGCGAGTGCCGTCTCGCCAAGCGAAGGTCGGGCGCGGACCACCGCAACCAGCAGAGCCACGGCGCCGACGATCGGGATGGCGGCCCCGGCGATCGGCGCCCACTCGAGGGGTACGAACCGGGCAACGGTCCAGAGGATGAGTTCTGCGATCAGGACGGCCGCCAGCGCGAGCCACGAGCGGCGAACGATCCGGCGGATCCAGAGACGTCGCCGGTGCGCGGCGAGACCGGCGCGGACCGAGAGCAAGGCGGGATCCAGTGGGCCGTCGATGGCCCGCCGTGGATCGATCGGGACGTACGCGACCTCAGCGGGCCTGGACGGGCGGCGGAGCATCGGGCGTCCGATCCTCACGCGACCGATCCCTTGGGTTCGCGCCGTCGCAGGCGTGGCCGCCAGCGGCGGGTCGGTGAGACGAGCTGGACGGACAGGAACAGGAAGATGACCGACAGGATCAGCCAGGTCGCGATGCTCTTCGGCCAGACGGTGTCGTGCACGCCGCCGAATGGGGCGACGTCCTGGATCGGATTCCCGAACTGATCGGTCGGCACGGCGACGCCGGTGTCGAGTACGACGCCCCCATTCGCAACGCCCACGAGCGGGACGGCACCCGAGAAGTTCCGGTCGCCGAAGACGACGCCGTTGTTGGGGACGAGCTGTTGGGTGATCGAGCACCACGTGCCGTACGAGAGCTCCGTGCCGCACAGGACGTCGGCCTGGGCGACGAATGGATTGACGTAGGCGACGACCTCGGGTGCCCGGCCCTTGATCGGGCCGAAGCCGCGACCCTGATCCGTGCCGGCCATGCCGGTCCAGAACACCAGCAGGAAGAGCGAGCCGATCGAGACCGCGAGCACGCCGAAGATCGAGATGGCCGTCGCGGCCTGCGTCCGCTTCACCAGGCTCGAGCAGAACAGCCCGAATGCGCCGAGACCGAGGGCGGTCGCGAGCAGGACGGCGTAACCCTTGAGGACGTCCTCGGGACTGACGCCGCCATAGACGAAGACGACGGCGGTCAACGGGACCGACGCCACGATCAGGAGGAAGACGTAGGTCAGCGCGCTGAGCAGCTTGCCGAGCACGATGGCCACCGACGAGATCGGCGTCGCGATGAGCATGTCCAGCGTCTGCTTCTCACGCTCGAGGCTGATCGCGCCGGCCGTCGCGGACGGGGCGAGGAAGATCACCTGGAGCGTCTCGAGCATCAGCAGCGCCGCAAAGATCCCTTGCCCGATCGCCGCCGATGCATATGCCGCGGAGCTGCCGAACCCACTCATGTACGAGCGCTCCATCAGCAGCTCGACCATCCAGGCGAACCCGCCGAGCAGCAGCAGGTAGATCGTGAGGATCACGAAGGCTCGCCGCCCGCGCATCCGGCCGCGGAGCTCCTTCACGCCGACCGCCGCGATGCCGCCGGAGATCCGACGTACGCTCGGTCGCGGCAGGCGCAGGCGTCGCCCCGGCGAGGCGACCGTCGTCGTCTCGACGCCAGCCGGTTCGCCCGCGATCGGCGTGGCGGCGATCTCCTCGACCGTGGCCACGTCGGGCGTCGGCGTCGGCTTCGAGTTGGGCTCGGTCATCGGTCGCTCCTCAGGCCGCATCGAGTGGGGCGCTCTCAGGCGCCGTCACCTGGAGGAAGAGCTCCTCGAGGTCGCTCGCCGCGCGGGCGAAGCTCGCGATGGGCATGCCGGCTCGGACGGATTCGGCCAGCAGGCGGGCGGACGCGGCGTCATCGCCGCGGAACCCGAGCTCGATGGTGCCGTCCTCGAGGACCACGGCCGAGGCGACATCGGGATCGGCCGCGAACCGGTCCCGCGCCGCCGCGAGGGCGTCACCGTCGGCGAGCAGTCGCACGCGCAGGACCGCCCCGAACCGCAACCGCCGCTCGATGTCGGCCACGCGGCCCTGGGCGAGCACCTGGCCGCGATCGACGATCGCCACGCTCGTGCAGAGTTCCTCGAGCTCGGGAAGGATGTGGCTGCTGATGAGGATGGTCTTGCCGAGCGCTCGGAGCTCGCGCAGCAGCTCGCGCAGTTCGACCCTGGCCCGCGGATCGAGGCCGGACGCGGGTTCGTCGAGGAGCAGGATCTCGGGGTCGTGGACGAGGGCGTGGGCCAGGCACAGCCGCTGCTGCATGCCGCGCGACAGCGTCTGGACGTACTGATCGCGCTTGTCGCCGAGGTCGACGAGCTCCAGCAGGTCCCCGATCATGCGCCGCCGGCCCGCCGCAGGGATGCCGTAGCAGCGAGCGAAGAAGTCGAGGTACTCCCACACCTTCATGTCGTCGTAGACCCCGAACACGTCCGGCATGAACCCGAGGACGGCCCGTACCTGGTCGGGGTTCCGGGTGACGGACCAGCCGGCGATCTCGGCTTCCCCGGCGGACGGCCGCAGGAGCGTGGCGAGGATGCGCAGGGTCGTGGTCTTGCCCGCACCGTTGGGTCCCACCAGGCCGAAGATCTCGCCGGCCTCGACGGAGAGGTCCACGCCGGCGACGGCGAGGGTGCCGTCGTACCGCTTGACCAGCCCTTCGGTCCGCACGATCGCGGTCATCGCACGGTCCCGGTCATCGACAGGTCGAAGCTGAAGCTGACGCCGTCGCTGCGATCGTTGACGAACCTGACCAGGACGCTGCCTGACGTCGGGTCGACGTATCGGGTCGGCTCGGCGACGGCGTACCGTGCCCCGCCGGCCAGGTGCGGGAGGCGGACCCATTCGCCGTTCGTCAGGTCGAGCAGCTCGACCTCGGGCAAGCCGTCGAAGCCGGGGACGACACAGTCCGGCTTCGGGGGATCCGCGCACGCCTCGGGGATCGACGGGAGCGGCTCGAGCGTCTTGACCGGGTTCACGATCGGCATGTCCCCCCCGAAGTTCATGCCGACCGCGAGTTCCGTCGGCGTGAACGTCCCGGTGAACGAGATCGGCCGATAGGCCAGGGTCGCACTGCCCTTCCCGAAGTTGATATTGAACGGGTCCTTGCCGAAGAACGCCGCGCTGGCGTCGATGGTGCTCGAACGCAACAGGTCGCCCCGGAACGTGGTCTTGCCGCTGACGGCGATGTCGGCTGGCATGTAGTACAGGATGTTGCCGGTGGCGCGCGGCTTCTGGCCGACGACGTCGACCGGGAGCAGGCTTCCCGAGCCCCAGGCAAGGATCACGGCGCCGTCGGTCTGCAGCGACCCGACCGAGCCCCAATTGGGATCGAACGTCAACTGATCGATGATCGTGTGGCGGATGTACGCATCGGTCATGTCCGACGTCATCTGACCCGTGTCCCCGAAGAACATGGGTCCGACGACCTTGTCGGACAGCGGCTGGCCGAACGGGATCGGCGCCATGCCGACGTCGACCGACGCCTCGGCGCCGGGGCCCAGGTCCTTGAGATCGGCGACGGTGCCACCGAGGACGACGACCGGCTTCTGCAGCGCGACGCTCGAGGCGTTCTTGACGGTGCCCTTGAGCCGCCCATCGACCATTCGGAGATCGGCCTGGATGAGGGGCACGGTCACCGCCGTCTCCGCGCGGATCGTGCGCAGCGAGCCGAAGCCGACCGCCAGGTCGCGGACCTTCGCCGGGTCGCCCTGCAGGACGTCGAGGGCCGAGGCGGTCCCGTCCCCGCCGAAGAAGTCGCCGCTGATCGGGGCCGACAGCAGGGCGCCGCCAGGCACCTGGACCTGGTAGGTGCTTCGGGATGGCGAGAAGACGCCGATGTAGACCTGCGCCATGCCGTCGGTGGCCCCCGGCGCCCCGCGGACGACGGCGACCTCGTTGACCAGGACCTCGCTGCCGCGCAGGAATGCGCCATAGCCGTACGCGCCGACGGCGAACACCCCGATGAGCGCGGGCATCGTGATCCATGCCCAGTCGCGCCGGTCCTTGCGCCGGAGGACGATGTAGTTGATCGGGCCGACGAGCAGGATGTAGGCGGCGAGCAGGCCGATGAGGCCGCCGATCGGCGGCAGGGCCAGGGACGGCAACTGGGAGACCGCCCCCACGAGCTGGCTGTCGTCCCCGATCACGGGTCCGACCGACGAACGGGCCGGCAGCAATCGGCGCCACAGCGACTCGCCGGCGGCGCCATCGGCGATCCACTTCGTCGTCGGGTCGAAACCGACCACCGTGACCGCGCCGTTGCCATATCCGCGTTCCGCGGCAACGACCCGTCCGCCGGTGGTCACGAGCGGGCGCCCGCCGAGCAGCTCGCCACCGAGTGCCGGCAGGTCGGCGGTCCCCGCCGGTGCGCTGCCGAGCAGGCCGGTCAGCGACGCGGGTGGGACGTCGATCGTGGCGGTCGGCCGGTAGGGCAGGAGCAGGTCCGGGAACGCGGACAGGCTGTTCGGGCCGGCTGTGCCACCGACGATCACGAATTGCCCACCGCTGGCGACCCACCCGCGCAGGGACGTGAGTTGGGCCGTCGTGAGTCGGTTGGAATCCTGGTCCTGCCACACCAGGCGGTCGAGGCCGCCCCACGCCTCCACGCGCTCGGGCAGGTCCTCCGGGTCGAGCGGCACGATGACCGGCGCGAGCTGGTTCTGATTGGGCAGCAGGTCGATCCCGCCGACGATGTCGCCCGGGCGCTCGGCCACGACCCCGACGATGAGCTGGGTCCCGTCGTGGATCTTGAAGGCGACCTTGGTCTTCGCGAGGACCTCGTTGCCGTCAACGAGCGCGACTTCGAGTTCCCGCCCGAAGGCCGGCGGCTGGGCGTACAGGAGGAACGTCTTGTCCGATTGGGTCGGCAGGTCCACCACCTGTCCGAACCGCGTCCGGCCCTGGGCGCCTCCGGACATCCGCAACTCGCCCGCGACCGCGGGTCCGTCGTTCTTCATGTGGACCGCGATGGCCATCCAGGAGCCGACGCGCGCGTGTCCGTCGAGCAGGGCCTGGGCCTCCATCGTCAAGCCCCCGGCCGCAAGCGTCGGCGCTGGGAACAGGCCGGCTGCGATGACCAGGGTTGCGGCGGCGAGCAGTGAGCGGATCGGCCGACGAGGGGAGTGACGGAGGGTGTCGGCCTGGCCTGGGCGGGGAGTGAGGCGCACGAAGTCTCCGCGGAGGGTTCGGCTGCGATTGTCGGAGCAAGGACGCCTTGCCCCCAGGGAAAGTTGCGTGGCGGGCGTGGCGACACGAGGCAGGCCCCGAGTCGGCCGGTCGCGCCGCTGCCGTCCGTATCGTACGATGCCATCGTCCCGCAGCCGTCGGCCCGCGTGCCGCCCTCCTGAAGGTCCTGTGCCCGAGATCCGTCCGTTTCGCGCCCTGCGTTTCGATCCGACCAGCATCGACGACCTCGCCGCGGTCGTGGCGCCGCCATACGACGTGATCGGGCCGGAGGAGCACGCGCGTCTCCTGGCCCGTCACCCCGACAACGTGGTCCGGCTCGACCTGCCCGAGGATGTCCAGGGCGACGAGCCCGATGACCGCTACCGGCGGGCGGCCCGGACCCTGGCCGCCTGGCGCTCGGGCGGGATCCTGCGCAAGGATCCGCATCCGTCGATCTACGTCTACGAGCAGACGTATCGCGTCCCCGGCACCGATGTCGAGCGGACCCAGCGAGGCTTCTTCGCCCGCCTTCGGCTCGAGCCGTTCGGGCCGGCCGCGGGGGTGCTGCCGCACGAGCGGACCCTGTCCGGACCCAGGGAGGACCGCTACAAGCTGCTGCGAGCGACCGGCGTGAACACGAGCCCGGTCGTCGGCCTGTATGACGATCGAAGCGGCGCGGTGCGAGATCGACTCGCGGCCTGGGCCGCTGGGCCGGCCGAGACGGACGTCGCCGACGACGACGGGACCCACCACCGGCTGTGGGCGGTCCCGGCCGACGGGGAGCAGGCCGAGGCGGTGACCGCGCTCCTGACGGCGGCCTCCGCGGGTCCGATCACCATCGCCGACGGGCACCACCGCTACGAGACGGCGCTTCGGTATCGCGACGAGCGACGGATGAGTCGCTCGTGCGAGGAGGACCCGGCCTTCGACTACCTCCTGATGTCCTTCCTGCCCTCGACCGGCGAACCGCTCACGGTCCTGCCCACGCACCGGGTGGTCCACGGCCTGGGCGACGTGTCACCCGACGCCCTGTTCGCCCAGGCGGGCGAGCTGTTCGAGATCGAGCGAGACGTCCCCGCGGCGGAACTCCGCCGGCAGTTCGAAGCGGCCGCGCTCGCTCCTGGAGGCGAGGGCCGGTTCGGGCTGTGGACCCGTGGCGGCGGAGCCCGCCTGACGGCGCGGCGGGACGCGTTCCGGCCCCTGCTGACCCTCGGCGGCCAGGCCGTGCGCGAGCTCGACGTGACCATGCTGGGCGCCGCGCTGGCGCGGCTGGGCATCGGCGCCGACGCGGTCGAGGCCGGGGCCGTGAGCTACACGAAGTCGGCAACCGAGGCGATCGACTGCGTGGACGCCGACCGGGACGGCGCGTCGGTCGCCTTCCTGCTCGAGCCGACCCCGGTCGCCTCGATCGAGGCCGTCGCGCGCGACGGCGACGTCATGCCCCAGAAGTCGACCTATTTCTACCCGAAGGCCCTGACCGGCCTCGTCATCAACCCGCACGAATGGTGAGCCCGTTGCCCGACCAGACTCCCGACTCGATCCTCGCCCAGGCCCAGCTCCCACCGATCAACGGACGCCCCGTCCGGAAGGACGAGATCGAGCTCCACGATCGCGGGCTGTACATCGAATCGTGGCTGCCCGAGCGTCGTTCGCGGCGCAAGCCGCTCCTGTTCGTCCACGGTGAGCTGACGGGTTCGTGGCTCTGGGAGCGCTACCTGGGCTACTTCGCCGGCCGCGGCTGGGAGGGCCATGCCCTGAACCTGCGCAACCATCACTGGTCGCAGACCGCCGATCCGGCACAACTCTCCTTCGACACGTACACCGAGGACGTGGTCTGCGCGCTCGAGCGGCTCGGGCCCTCGACCGTGATCGTCGGCCACGGCATGGGCGGGCTACTGGCGCTCAAGGCGGCCGAGCGGATGCCGATCAGCGGCATCATCCTGATCGGACCGGAACTGCCGCGCGACCTGCGCCCGCCGGCCCGACCGTACGAGCTTCGTGAGGTCCCCGAGGCGTACGGCCGGTCGCTCATCGGCTGGGAGACGCTCCCCGAGCGACTGGTCCGCGACCATCGCGACCTGTCGCTGGCCGACGTCCTGCGCATCCAGCACCTGCTCGGCCAGAAACCGCACGAAGCCGGCGCGTCCCGCCGCCAGGTGCTGGCCGGCGTGAAGGTCGATCGTCGTGGCGTCGAGGCCGTGCCGCGCCTCGTCATCGGCGGTGGCCTGGATCGGACCGTCAACGTCGACGACACCGAGCGGCTGGCCGAATGGCTCGATGCGGAATTCGAGCCGTTCGGCGCCCATTCGCACTACGGGATGGTCATCGGCGAGCACAGTTTCCAGCAGGTCGCCGAGGCGGTCCGCGGGTTCCTCGAGACCCATCGTCTCTGAGGGCCGAGAGGGCCTCGTCTGGTATCATCCCGACCGGCCGGGCGGTCCCGTCGCCCGCGCCGCTCTTGCCGCATTCGTCTAGAGGCCCAGGACACCGCCCTCTCAAGGCGGAGATCACCGGTTCGAATCCGGTATGCGGTACCAACCAACTACCATATCTGGCGGTCACGCTGCGTCATAACCACAGATGCTGTGGTTTCGGGTGGTACCGCAACACGGACTCGTGAGCCCCTTCGAGTCCAGCTGGGTCGGCGACTCGGAGCGGATCGCCCCTGCCGCCTCGACTTCGACCGGTTCGCCTGACGACCCGTCATCTGCCGCGGCCGCGAGTCTGGCCCCGTGATTCGGCCCACGATGACTTGAGCGATCTACCAGTCAACGTCGCCCGACTCCACCGCTGGTGATCTGGGGTGCGACGGCGTCCCTGGTCTGCCTGGTCGGGTTCGGAGTGATCGCTTGGCTGATCGAGCCAGCCCGAGATCCCCCGATCGACACCGCGTCGTCGACCTTCTCCACGGCCTCGCCAACCCGACCCTCGACGCGCTCTTGGTCGGCGTGACCGGTCTCGGGTCGAGCGTCGTGCTCGCATCGGCCGCCGCGCTTGCCCTGGCCCTCGCCGTCCGCCGACTGGAGCCGAATCGCCGGATCGGACGACGGCGGCTCGTCCGGTCGAGAAGGAGCATTGCGGCAGCGATCGCCGCTTGACCGGAGGAGACAAAGGCCGTGACCTCACCCGCATTGCATCACCCGGTTGTCGTCCAGCTGAACGCCGAGCGCGCCGCGGAGTTGGAGACCCGGCTCGCAGACCGCATCACTGCGTTCGCCGGGTCGATGAAGTTCGTCTACGTCCACATCCTGGTGTTCGTCACCTGGATGCTCGTGGTCGAGAGGAGTCCGTGGCCGACGCTGACGCTGGCGGTGTCCCTTGAGGCGATCTTCCTGTCGACCTTCGTGATGATCGGGCAGAACCGCCAGGCGGTGTTCCAGCAGGCGAAGGCTGATCACGACTTCGTCGAGGGCGATCAGGAATTGAAGCTGAACACCGAGCTGACCCGTGAGATCCACGAGCTCACCCGCGAGATCCACGAACATGTCCTCGGAACCCCTGGACAGGATCGGTAGGAACAGCGCTTGTGACCAGCCAAGGACAACCGATCGACTGGTGGCGCGCTTCATGGTTCTCGCGTGATGCCGGACGCTGCACCAGAACGGGCGACCTCGAGCGCGCCAGTCGGGACGCCGGCCCAGCCGACGCCGAGCCGTCGGGCGATCGCGGGGCGCGCGCTCGTGCTCGTCGGGGTCTTCCTGTTCGTGTTCGGGGTCGTGCTGCCGCGCCTGATCGACTACGACGCCGTTCGCGCCGCGCTCGCGGCGCTGACCCCCGGGCAGCTCGCGCTTCTCGGCGCCAGCAGCATCGTCGCCTACGTCGCCAGCGCTGGCCCTTCCCGCGTCCTCGTGCCCGGGCTTTCTTGGCCGCACGCGGTCGGGTCGGACCTGGCCGCGCGCGCGGTCGTCAGCACCGTGCCCGGGCCGACCGACTTCGCCACGCGGCTCGTGCTGTACCGCCAGTGGTCGATCCCCACCACGGTCGCGAGCGCAGGGATCGTCCTGGCGGCCCTGTTCGAGACGTTCTCCTACTTCGCCCTGCCGCTGATCGCAATCGCCGGCGTGCTCGTCACCGGTCACCCGACCCAGTCGCGTGCGCTCCTGCTCGCCCTGATCGGCCTCATCGTGCTGGTCGCCGCGGCGGTCCTGTTGGTCTCCATCGTGCGCTCGGAGAACCTCGCGCGGAGGCTGGGCGGCTGGCTCGACCGGATGGCTCAGCGGATCTGGAAGCTGTTCCAGAAGACGCCGCCGACGGGCATCGTCGAGGGCATGCTCGACCTGCGCGAGCGGTCGAAGGTCATGCTCACGCGGCACGGAGTGCTGGGGTTCGTCGCAGCGGTGGTCGCCAAGCTCGCCTGGTTCGTCGTGCTCGAGGTCGCCCTCTGGTGCGTCGGGATCGGCCCGGATGTCCTCCCGCCGTCGGCCGTGCTGGCGGCGATGGCGGTCGTCGGGATCGTGTCGCTGGTGCCCATCACGCCGGGAGGTGTCGGAGTCACCGAGGTCGTCTACATCGGCGTCCTGTCGAGCGTGGCCGGGTCGGGGCTGACCGAGCAGCTCACCGCTGCCGTGATGCTCTTTCGGATCGCCCAATGGCTCGCCCCGATTCCGATCGGGTGGGTGCTCCTCATCGTGCTGCGGCGGGGCCACTTGGGGGAGCTGCTCGGGAGCCCCGACGAGGCTGCGACGCCGACTTCGAGCTGATCATCGAAAGGCAGTACAGGAACATCCAAGCGGTCGCATCGGACTGCTCCAGCGGCTTGCCGGCCGGGAGACACGAGCGGTCGAATGCCCCGGTGTTGTCGAGCCCGAGGAAGCCGCCCGAGAACCAAGTCGGCGTAGAACTCGTCGGCTTCGCGCTCGCGATCGCGCATGACGGCCATGATTTCGGGTCCGAACGGGGCCGCATGTTCGCTGACGGGTGGCAGGCCATCGGATGCCGACATCCGACTCGTCGACGCCGCCGGCCCGCGCGGGCGAGGCACAGGGGCCCGGAATCGACCGATACGGCTGACGACCGCTCATCCTCCGCGCCGCGACGCTTCGCCTCGGTCATCCGACCCCATCAACCCACAGGAGGGACGCACAACGGAAGGGTCCAGATCCATCCAACACGCGTCAAATCTCAAGCAGGAGGTACCAGACATGGCAGCATCCGACGACCTGAAGAAGCTCGCCGATCGGGCGAAGGCAGCCGAGGACCATGCCGCAGTGGCAAAGACCCAGGCGCGAGCCGAGCTCCAGAAGACCGTGGCCGACGTCCGCGCTTCGGCCGAGGCCGGGGCCACGAAGTTCCAGACCCAGACGCAGGCCGCCGGCCAGCAGGTCTCCGACAGCTGGAACGACGTGCAGCGCTCGTGGACAGCGCACATCGACCAGGCCCGCAAGGACATGAACCACGGGAAGGCCAAGTTCGACGCCTCGAACGCCGCGTCCGAGGCCGACTGGGCCGAATGGAACGCACAGCTGACGATCGACTACGCGTATTCCGCGATCGAGGAGGCGGAGTACGCCGTCCTCGATGCGATCCTCGCCCGGCGCGATGCGGACGAGGCGGCCGTCGCGGCCAGCCGATAAGACGTCCGCTGCCAGATGCGGTCGTCGATCGAAGGATCGGCGACCGCATCGGCCTGCCCAAGGCCGCAGGGGGCCGGGATCGAGGTCCCAGCTGAGCCGACCGAGATCAAGGAGGGCGAAAATGGCCGGTCGGGACGCGGAACGTGCGGGCGGCGACGCCGTTGGAAGTCGTCCCGACGATCGACTCGGGGCGGACGGGCTGATCCGGTCCGCCGGCCCGCTCATGGCGATCGGCGGGCTCGTACTCGTCCTCGTCGCGGTGCTCGCGCTGCGCGAAGTGGCATCGCTCGTGGTCCCGGTGATGTTCGGTCTCTTCATCGCCCTCACCGCCTGGCCGATGGTCGGCGCGCTCGAGCGGCGTGGCGTACGGCACGCATTCGCATTGGCGGGGACGATCGTGGTCGCCCTTGCCGTCGGTCTCGTTGCGGCCTGCGTCGCCGCGCTCTCGGTCGGCGAGCTCGCGGTCGAGATTCCCAGGTACGAGAGCCGCCTGAGCGCTGCCCTCGCGGCCCTGCGCGATCTCCTCGCGGAGCTCGGGATCGGCGCCGATCTCGGCGCCATCACCGCGATCATCTCGCCCGAGAGGGTCTTCGGACTCGTCAAGCCCGTGGCGTCCGCCGTCTCCGAGGCGGGCGGCGCGATGTTCGTCCTCGCCTTCACCATGATCTACGCGCTCGCAGGCGGGACCTCGCTCCGGGCGCGGGCGGTTGCGGCGTTCGGTGAGCGGCATGCGGTCTTGCTCGGCATGGAGCGGTTCGCCACCGACCTGCGGCGCTACCTCGTCGTGCGCGCCAAGCTCGGGCTGTTCGCCGCGGTGCTCTCGTTCGTGCTCCTGTTTGTGCTCGGCGTGCCGTTTCCCGTCCTGTGGGCGATCCTCGTGTTCGCCGCCAGCTTCGTCCCGAACATCGGCTCCGTCATCGCCGTGATCCCGCCGACACTCCTGGCGTACCTCGACAGCGGGCTGGGGACGGCGGCGATGGTGGTCATCGGCTATGCCCTCATCAACGTCGCCCAGGACCAGTTCCTCCAGCCGGTGGTCATGGGGAGCGAACTCAACCTGAGCCCGCTGGTCGTCTTCATCGCGGTCGTCGTGTGGGTGTGGATCCTCGGCCCTGCCGGCGCGCTCCTCGCCGTTCCGATGACGGTCGGGCTGATCATGGTCCTTGAGGCGATCCCATCCTCGCGGGCCTTTGCGGCCCTGCTCCGCAACAATGTCGAGCCCCAGCCCGAGGCCTCCGTCGAGGCGCTCAAGCCCTGACCAGGGGCGAGCGTCGCGGGGCCATCGGGGGTGCGTGGAGCCCCCGGCGGCCCCGCTGTTCATTCGCCGACGGAGCGGAGCCACCCGCAACCCGACGCTGCCGCGAGACAGCGACGGCGGGCCTGCCGGACGGGGCCGGTCGAATCAGCCGGATCGTGGGACGACCGCTCATCCCGGCGGATCGGACGCTCCGTCCACATTTCAAGGTTCAATCGAAAGGAGAAGGTTCCAATGCTTGGTTTGGTGACTCGCGACTGGTGGGTCTTCGCGATCAGGGGGATCGCCGCGCTCGTGTTCGGCATCCTCGCATTCATCTGGCCGGGGACGACGCTCACGGTGCTCGTCTTCCTGTTCGGCGCCTACGTCCTCGTCGACGGCCTCGCCCTGCTCGTCGTGCTCGTTCGCGGCGACGCGGCCGCGCGGCGCAACGCCTGGGCCGTGGCGATCATGGGCGTCCTCGGCATCGTCGTCGGCGTCGCCACCTTCGTGTGGCCAGGCCTGACGGCCCTGACGCTGCTGTACCTCGTGGCCTTCTGGGCGATCGCGACGGGCGTGTTCCAGGTCATCGCGGCCATCGCCCTCCGGCGCGAGCTCGAAGGCGAGTTCTGGATGGCACTCGGTGGCGTGGCCTCGATCGTGTTCGGCGCACTGCTCATCGCCTCCCCCGGCGACGGGCTGATCACGCTCGTCTGGCTCGTCGGGCTCTGGTCAGTCGTGTTCGGGGTCTCGAACCTCAGCCTCGCGTATCGGCTCCATGGGATCGACGCGACGCTGGCCAAGCCTGCCGCGGCGCACTGACCCGGATCCAGCCGCGGTCTCACGCTGGCCGGCATGCGGCCGGCGACCAGGTGGACGGGACAAGAGCGATGCTGATTGAGTTCGGGTGAGCGGACCACGCGAGCACCACGGCGCGATCGAGCGCGGTGCAAGTCGGCGTCTCGAAGCCGACCGGCCGGCCGATCCGGCCTCGAACCGGGACCGTCGGGACGACGCCGTCGGCATTAGACGCGCCTACTCG
>CAVVDC010000018.1:0-12328 GCA_963746855.1 uncultured Chloroflexia bacterium | reverse complement strand
GCCAGCAGGCCAACCTCGGTCAGCAGGCGTACCTCATGGCGTTCGTGACGATCGGCGTCTCCTCGATCCTGAGCGCGATCAACTTCCTCGTGACGGTCTTCCGGATGCGCGCACCGGGCATGTCGCTGATGCGCATGCCGATCTTCGTCTGGGCGATGACCGTCACGGCCTCGATCGTGCTGGTGGCGACGTCGGTCGTCGCGGCGGCGTTCACCATGCTGCTGGCCGACCGACTCCTCGGGACATCGTTCTTCCGGGCCAGTCGCGGCGGCGACGTGATCCTGTTCCAGCACCTGTTCTGGTTCTACTCGCACCCGGCTGTGTACATCATGGCGCTGCCCGGCCTGGGCGCGATCCTCGAGATCGTGCCGGTCTTCGCGCGCAAGCCGCTCTTCGCCTACCCGCTCGCGGTCCTCATGTTCATCAGCATCGGCCTGATGAGCTTCATGGTCTGGGCCCACCACATGTTCGTCAGCGGGATGGCCGAGTTCTTCCACATCCCGATCATGCTCACGACGGAGCTGATCTCGGTGCCGACCGGGATCGTGTTCCTGTGCGCCGTCGGCACGATCTGGATGGGACGGATCCACTTCAAGGTGCCGATGCTGTGGGTCTTCGGCTTCCTGTGGGCGTTCCTCATCGGCGGGATCACCGGTGTCTTCCTGGCCGACGTCCCGACCGACATCACGCTCAGCGACACCTACTTCGTGGTCGCCCATTTCCACTACACGATCGTCGGTGGAACGATCTTCGGCCTCTTCGCCGGTACCTACTACTGGTTCCCCAAGATGACCGGCCGGATGTACGACGAGCGGTTGGGTCGACTCCACTTCTGGTGGTTCACGCTGGCCTTCAACGCGACCTTCATCCCGATGTTCTGGCTCGGGATCGAGGGGATGCGCCGACGCGTGGCGGACTATCCGCCCGAGCTCGGGACGGTGAACCTGTTCGTCAGCCTCGCTGGCTTCAACATCTTCCTCTCCATGGTGGTCTTCGTCTTCAACATGGTCCGATCGTGGAGGCGGGTCGAGCTGACCGTGCCGAACCCGTGGCGTGCCCAGACCCTCGAATGGCAGGTCGCCTCGCCGCCGCCGGTCGAGAACTTCGACCGGATCCCCACCATCACTGACACGCCATACCAGTACGGCGGCGGTGGTACGGCCCCGGCGCCAGGACGGCCGTCGCCATGAGCGCGCACGCGACGACCGCTGCTCCCGCCGAGGACCCGATCGCCGCCCGGGGCAACCTCCTGCTCGGGGTCAAGCTCGCGATCCTGTCCGAGGCGATGCTGTTCGGCGCCTTCTTCGCCGTGTACTTCGTGATCCGCTCCGAAAGCCCAGGGTGGCCACCCGCGGAGGGTGTCGAGCGGCCCGAGCTCCTGCTGCCGGGGCTGAACACCCTGCTCCTGGTTTCGTCGAGCGTGACGATGCAATGGTCGGTCCGATCCGCTCGAAGCGGAGATCGACCGCGGACCTTGCGCTGGCTCGGGTTGACGTTGCTCCTCGGGACGGTCTTCCTCGTGATCCAGGCGTACGAGTTCGCGACCAACGGCTTCGGTCTCAGCGCCGGAACCTTCGGGTCGACGTTCTACATCCTCACCGGCTTCCACGGCGCGCACGTGCTCGCCGGCCTGATCCTCATCGGGATCGTCGCCAATCGGGCGCGGCTCGGGTTGGTCTCCGCCGAACACCACACCGCCGTCGAGGGGACCAGCTACTACTGGCACTTCGTGGACGTCGTCTGGATCTTCCTGTTCTCGACGCTCTACGTGCTCTAGTCGGCGGGCAGACCGGCCCGTAGGCGCGCATCCACCCGAAGGCTCCGACGGGCGTCGGCGCGCATCCATGCGGCGATGAGTAGCGGGATCGTGGCCAGGAGGATCACGTCGCCCGCTCCCCACATCACGACGCCACCGATCTGCTGATCGGTGAGGGCGTCCGGACCCCAGGCGCGCTGGATCGTCGCGTAGTGCGGGTAGAGGACCGTCGCGGCGAAGTAGATCGCCAGTCCGACGGCCGCATTGAGTGGCATCTGGAGCCCGACGTACGCGAGCCTGGCGCCGTATCCCAGCCGCCACGGACTCGGGTCAGCGCCGACGATCGGCCACCAGAAGAGCAGGCCGACGGTGAGGTAGATCCCGTGCTCGACGGCGTGCAGGGCCGGATCGTCGAGGGCCGCGTCGTACAGCGGACTGAAATGCGTGAGCCACATCACGATCGCGAACGCCGACCACGCCACGTATGGCGAGGCGATCACCCGCACGATCCTGGAGTGGAGCATCGGCAGGAGGAATCGCTGTCGAGTCGACGGCGAGGCTGTCCGGAGGGCGAGCGTGATCGGAGCGCCCAGCGCCAGGAGGGGCGGTGCCACCATCGCCAGCAGCAGGTGCTGGATCATGTGGACCGTCAGGAGATCGCCGGCGTACACGTCGATGGCAGACTCGAGCGCGACGAGGATCGTGATGAGCCCGGCGAGCCAGGCGACCACCCGCCAGCGAGGCACCGGCACTCGCGGATGCGCCCGGTTCACGCGTCGAACGGCGATCAGGTAGCCGACTGCCGCCACTAGCGTGCCGATCAACGGCAGCGGATCGAATGACCACGTGGTGAGCGCGCCGAGCGGTGTCGGCTCCGGTGGCGCGACGCCGTGTGCGAGGACACCCTGGGGTCGCCGTCATGAGCGCGCCGATCCCCAGACCGCGAACGGCGAGTCGGATGATCGGGTGCATGCACGCATGGTACGACCGCTCATATCGTGTCCGAAGCGGTTCGCTGCCTGGTTCGCGGAGTGGTCGTGAACCCGCGGGGCCTCGCCGGCATCTGGACAGCCGACACCATGCTATCGGTGGCGGACCTGAGGATGACCGTGGACTTGGCGACTTCGAGGGAACAAGCGGTGGCGTCGCGAGACGACGAACTCGTCGCGCGTGCCCGCCGTGGCGACCAGGCCGCCTTCAACGCGCTCGTTGCCACTCGGGCCGACCGCTGCTACCGCCTGGCCTGGGCGATCCTGCTCAGCGACGCCGACGCGGCCGACGCGACCCAGGAGGCCCTGCTCGCCGCGTGGCGGCAACTGCCGCGGTTGCGCAACGCATCCGCGTTCGACGGCTGGCTCAACCGCATCGTCGCCAATGCGGCGCGGATGGCGCGGCGGCACCGAATCCGTCTGCGCGAGGTCCAGGTCCATCCGGACTCGGCGGGTGACGCGGAGCGCACGGCCGGCACGCCGGCGGCCGGCTCGTTCGCCGAGACCGACCTCGACCGGCTGGCTCGCGCCGATGCCATCGGGCGCGCGTTCGACCGGCTGCGCGAGGACGAGCGCCAGCTCCTCGCCCTGCATCACGTCGATGAGCGGCCCCTGACCGAGATCGCACGGACGCTGGGGATCCCGGTCGGCACGGTCAAGTCACGGCTCCACGCGGCCAGGGGTGCGCTCGAGCGGGCGCTGGAGGCTGAGCGATGAACGAGCGGCATCTGACCGACCTCGAGCTTGCCGAGGCCCTGCGTGCCCACCTCCCGGCCCATGTCCGGGACGAGCTGCCGGCCCAGGTCGCGGCCGCGCTCGACCTCACCGGGCAGCAGCGGGCATGGCCGACGGTGTTCGGGTCGCTGACCGACGCGGATCCGGACGTCCGTCGGCGCGCGGTGCTCATCGCTGCGGCAGCGCTTGTCGCGACTGCGGTCGCCGGTGCCGCGGCGGTCGGAGCGCTTCGGCCGTGGGAACGGACCGACCCATTGCGGGCCGACGTCGAGCAGCCGGCGCCTCCCCGCCAGGCTGAGCAACCGGTCGACCGGCAGGTCGGCGCCCAGGGGCTCCTGGCGCTGATCAAGGGGGGCGACCTGTACGTCGCCAACCCGGACGGTACGGGGGCGGTGCTCGTCGCCCATGGCGACGGCAGCTCGTATTCGCAGCCGCGCTGGTCGGCGGACGGTCGCTGGATCGCCGTGCAGACCCCTGAGCCGGCGATCCTGCTGTTCGACACCGCGACCGGTCAGATGCGGCGGCTGGCCGCGGGGATGTTCGGCGACTGGTCGCCCACGACGTCGGAGCTCGCCCTGGTCACGCCGGACGACGATCTCGTGGTCGCCGACGTGGAGCAAGGCGGCACGCGTTTGCTTGTCTCGCGGGTGAATGGGTCCCGACCCGAGCAGACGGCATCCCAGTTCTGGTATGGGAACCGACCGATCGACTGGTCGCCGGATGGCCGCTGGCTCCTCATGAGCCGCTGGACTGACCCGGATGGCCCCCTCACGCTCGTCCGCGTCGACGTCGACTCCGGCGACGTCACCCCGCTGGCCACGACCGACTCCTGGCAGCTCCGTGGAGGCTGGGCGCCGGACTCGCGGAACGTCGTCTACGCCCCGTACTTCGAGCGGAGCGTCTCGGATCGCTTCTGGATCGTCGACACCGAAAGCGCGGCGTCATCCGAGGTCGTCGACCCGTCAGGCGTGGTCATCGACCCCGTCTGGTCGCCGGATGGCGCGTGGATCGCGTACATGTCGACCGACGGTAGTCTCGTGGTCGTTCACTCGGACGAGACCGGCCGGCGAACGCTGGCGCACGGGCTGGACGTGGGCGACATCATCGGCTGGCGGCCCGACGCCGCCGCCATCGCCTACACGCGGAAGCCGGACGAGCAGGAGCTGCGAGAGCTGCACCTCGTGACGCTCGCCGACGCGACCGACCGGGTCGTCGCGGTCGCGGACCAGCCCGGCGACCTGGCATGGGCCGACGTCCCTGTCACGCCGCCGCCGCCCGCGCCGACGACCGCTCCCGAGCTCCCGGTCGCGACGCCGCCCGCCGGCGAGCCGTTGCAGCCCGACGCGACGTGGGGCCGGATGGTGGTCCGCATGCAGGACGGCGACAGCGATTGCGGCCTCGCGATCATCCGGTTCCCGGGCGAGGTGGTCCGGGTCCCACGAGCGGGTAACCCCGTCGCCACCCCAGAGCCGACGCCACCCGCGGCCGCCGAGCCGACGCCGGGACCACAGCCGGGGGAGCGGTGCGATCTCGCCTTCGCGCCGGACGGCTCGGCCATCGCCCAGATCGGTCGGACGTCGACCGCGATCCTGTCGGCGGATGATGCGCCGGCATCGACATCGCTCCCCATCACCGCTGACAGGTGGTCGCCGGGAGGCGGCTGGTTGGCAGGTTGGGCGTGCCCGTCGCAGGGAGGCGACAGCTGCGACTCGGGTCGGATCATCATGCGACCGGACGGTACGGGTCGACGCGACATGCCCGGCGACCCCACCTGGTCGCAGGACGAACGCGTGGTGGTCGTCGCGGCCGACGACGGCACGCTCCTGGTCGGCGACGGCGACGGCACGGACCTCCACCCGGTCGGCACCTTCCCGCGCCCCGTCGCCCTGTCGCCGGACGGCTCCACGTTCGCGTTCCTGCGCGACGGCGACGTGTGGCTCGCGCAGGCCGATGGGTCGGACGTGCGGAACCTGTCCGGATTCGACCTGGGCGGGGCCGTCGGCGCTTGGTGGTCGCCGGACGGGCAGTTCGTCGCCGTCCTGCAGGGCCAGGTCATGTGGGTGTTCTCACAGGACGGATCGGTGCGGCAACGGATCGGGACCGGACTCGGGTCGGGCACGACCGGTTGGGGACCGGAGTGGGCGCCGGTGTGGTCACCCGACGGCCGGTGGCTGGCGATCGAGCACGACGACCACGTCACGTTGGTCAGCGTGGACGACTGGCGGGCGGTCCGCCTCGAGCACGCCTGGCAGCCGGCATGGTCGCCCGACAGCCGCCGCCTCGCGGTCGTGACCCAGGTCAACAATACGTACGCGGTCGATGTCGCGAATCCGGACGGCTCGGGCCGCGTCACCGTCTGGTCCGATATCGCGTATCCGCCGGTCGGCTGGCTTCGCTGACCTCTAGGGCGCCACCGGTGTCAGCGCGATCGCGTCGAGCATGATGTTCGTGCCGGCCTTCATCGGCCCGACCGTGCCGCCGGCGGCGACGTATCCGTCAGCCATCGCCATGCCCGGGTACGAGGCGCCGGCGGTCAAGCCGTTGACGAGGAACGCGCCATCCGCCCCGGTCGTCGCGAACGAGACGATCTGGCTCTGTTGGGGATCGTCGAACCACGCCTGCAGGTCGGTCCCCGGCGTGAGCATGTAGACGACAGCGCCGGAGATCGGTCGGCCGCTGTCCGCATCCACCACGAACCCGGCCAGCGTCGCGATCTCGTTGGCGCTGGTGGCGCCGATCGTCGTCTGGGCGGTGGTCATGGGCCGGAGCGTCGGCCCGCCGAAGACCTCGAGCTGGTAGGTGCCGTCGGGCAGCCCGCGATCGTAGTAGAGCTGGCTGAAGTAGCAGCCGCCGTTCTCGGCACCCTGCGGCAGTCGGATCCCACCGCGGTTGACGATCTCGCCGCCGAGCCGCCACTGGCTGACGACATCCTCGCTGGTCGCGAACCCGCTGTGCTTGACGGAGGCGATGATGTTGGTCGTGCCCGACGGATACGACGTGCGTCGATCCTGCGCCGGGCACGCGTTCGCGTTGGTGGTCCAGCTGTCGACGGTCATGGTCTCGCGGCCCGACCCGGCCACCACGTACGGGCTGTCGACGGTCCGGGAGCCGGCGCGAGCGGCGTCGATGAGCGGCTTGACCAGCGCGATCGGCCGCACCCACGAGTAGCCGCCGACGTCTTCGCGCGCCCGCGTCGGGATCCCGATGAGCTGGCCCGCCTCGTTCGCGGCGAGGCCGCCGGAGTTGCCGCCGCTGATGATCGCATCGGTCTTGATCCAGGCCCGCTGGCCGATGCGCTCATCGCTCAAGAATCCGGACACGCGGCCGGAGCTCAGGCTGATCGTGTCGCCGCCGATGCCCGGGAAGCCGACCACGGTCAGGGCATCGCCGGCGTGGAGCGCGTCCGATCCGCCGATCGGGATCGTCGGCAGCGAGAGGCTTCCGCTCGACAGCGGCCGGCCATCGATGTCGCGATCGATCTGGATGACGGCCGCATCGAGGTAGCCGTCGGCCGCCAGAACCTTGGCCCGGTACTTCGGGACCGCCGGACGGTCCTCGGCTTCGACGACCGCCACGACGAGATCCTCGGGGTCGACCGTGGGCGTCGGATCGGCCTCGAAGATCCCGAGGCCGGCCGCCGTCGGCTTTGCCACGTGCGCGTTGGTCAGGATGAGCCCGTTCGGCGAGAGGATCGTGCCGGAGCCCCAGCCGTAGGCCTGCTCCTGCCCGCCGATCGTCGCCACGACCAGGATCTGGACCGTGCCCTTGACCATGTCCGCCGGTGACGCCGGCGCTGAGGGTGCGCCCATCGCCGGGTCGCCGACCGAGGCCAGCTGGGGTCCGATATCCCGACCCGCGACCACGGGGGCCGGCGCGGCAGCCGCGCCGGCCCGCCCGGCGATCTCGCGGGCGAACCGGTCGAAGTCGGGCAGGGCCGCGTCGAGCTTGTCCGGTGGCGCCTCGACGATGACCGCGAGCACGCGGTCTTCCGGGAAGATGCCGCCGTCGACGAAGTAGTGCTCGATCGCGTCGATCGTGGTGGCCTTGCCGCCCGGGGCCTGGTCGACGAACGTGTAGCGGACCTCGTAGGTCGGGACGGCGCCCAGGGTCCCAGGGCCTTCCTTCGTGACGGTGAACGCCTGGAGGAGGTTCGAGCGGTCGCGGATGCGCCGGGCGGCGGCATCCTCGGGCGTGACCGCGACGCCCCCGGTCGCGTCGATCGCGGCGACGCCGTAGCGAAGGTCGGGGTCGAGCGGGTCGTAGGCCGTCAGGAGCCGGTCACCGGCCGCCGGCAGGACGATCCAGCCCGCCGGCACCTGCGCGTTCAGTCCGCCCTCGCCGGCCTGCTGGACGGCGCCCTCGACGCTCTGCCTGACCAGGAGCCCAGCCCCGAGCGCGACGACGATCAGGACGATGACGGCGATGAACGAGCGCATCTCCCGAGCGTCACGGGAGCCGCGGGCGCCGATGCCGACGGCGGTCGTCACGACGGCGCCCCGGCTTCGGCGCCGGTTCCCGCGCTGCTCCTCGCCAGCTCACGCCGGATGAGGGTCGAGAGGACCGCGGTCACGGCGGCCGCGAGGACCGCCGCCAGGATCAGACCGATCCAGGGCGCGATGGACGCGAGCGGTCCCTCGATCGTGCCGCGCCCGACCGTCGTGCGCAGGAAGAAGAAGACGCCGTTGAGGGTCGCCGCCAGGGCCACGCCGGCGGGCATCCACCAGATCGGCCGCACCTCGAACTTCTGGCGACCCAGGAAGTAGCCGATCACGCCGCCGAAGCTGCCGTGCGCAAGAGAGGTCAGGACGATCCGGATCGCCCCGGTCCCGAGATCGACGCCGCCCGACTCGACGACGAACGCGACGTTGAGCGCGGTCGCCAGGCCGAGGCCGACAGCGGTCCCGTAGATGATCCCGTCGGTGCGCTCGTCGAACTCGCGCGAGCCGTAGACCGACAGCCGGACCGTCAGGTAGACGAGGCCCTCCTGGATGATCCCGACGATGAGGATGCCGCCGGCCAGGTGGACGAGCGGCGACTCGAACAACCAGGCGCCGACGTCGAAGACCTGGTCGACGAGCGGGATCGAGATCGCGGTCGTGACCAACGCGCCGAGGATGAAGACACCGGCGACCATCGTCCGGGGCTCCGGCTCGAGCCGGTCGCGCCGGTAGAAGAAGGCGAGCCAGACGACCGCCGGCACGATCGCGATGAGCAGCCCGATGGCCGTCAGTGCGGCGCCCGAGAAGTGTGGCTTCAGGACCTCGTCGATCGCGTAGAGCACGACGACGAAGCCGACGAGCAGGACGATCGAGGCGAGGTCAGCCTGCCAGCCACCCCGCCGCTCCCGGCTGGCGTGTTCGTAATGGCGCTCGCAGAAGGCGTAGTCGCCAACGGTCCGGACCGCCGGCTCGTCGCAGATCCTGCACGTCCCGTCCATGGTCCTCCGGTGCCCGCGTCACCCTCCCAGTGGGCATGGCCGGCCATCGAGACTTCGACTGGTCCGCATGCTACCGCCCGGCTAAGGGCTGTCAATGGCTGTCCCGGCGGCCGTCGAAGGCGCCCGTGTTTCCCTACACTCGCGCGATGCGACCGACCGAACGACGACGTCTCCTGATCCTGACCGAAGGGGCCTTCGGCGAGCACGCGGCCAAGACCGCGTACGGGGTCATCCGCTATGGGCCCGACCACATCGTCGCGGTCCTCGATTCCACCCAGGCCGGCCGGAACGTGGACGAGTTCCTGCCCGGCCACGATATCCCGATCGTCGCGAGCTTGGCCGAAGCCCTCGCGTTCGCCGAGCCGCCGGACACGCTGCTGATCGGGATCGCCCCGACGGGCGGCAAGCTGCCGCCAGCCTGGCGGACCACCATCCTCGACGCGATCGCTGCCGGGCTCGACGTCCACGGCGGCTTGCACACGTTCCTCGGGGACGATCCGGAGTTCGCGGCCGCGGCGGCCGCACGCGGGACGACGATCGTCGACTACCGGCGTCCGCCCGACTTCATGGAGACCGCCGTCGGACGGCGCCATGGCCCGGGCAAGCGCGTCATCCTCACGGTCGCGACGGATTGCGCCATCGGCAAGATGTCGGTCGCGCTCGAGCTGCGCCGATCGGCGCTCGCGGCCGGCCAGTCCGCGGTCTTCGTGCCGACCGGGCAGACCGGGATGATGATCGAGGGCTGGGGCGTGGCCGTCGACCGGCTCATCAGCGACTTCACGCAGGGCACCGTGGAGTGGCTGGTCGAGCAGGGCGAGGCGATGGGCGATTGGCTGCTCGTCGAGGGCCAGGGTTCGCTCGACCATCCGGCCTACTCGTCGGTCACGCTGGGACTCATCCACGGCGCGACCCCGCAGGCGATGATCATGGTCCACAAGCCCGGTCTCGCGGTCCACGACTTCGATCACCTGCCCGAGGCGTCGTTCCCGATCGCCTCGCTGCCTGGGTTCATCGAGCTCCACGAACGGGTCGCCGCGCTGGTCGCGCCATCCCGGGTCGTCGCCGTCGCCCTGAACACGTCGCGCTACCCGGACGACGACGAAGCCCGCCGGATCATCGCCGAGACCGAGGCCGAGACTGGCCTGCCGACCGACGACCCGGTCCGGTTCGGCGGGGATCGCCTGTGGGCCGCCGTCCGTGATGCCGTGGATACGCTGCCGTGGGTCTGACGCTCACCCACGAGGTCCTGCGGCTCTCGCTGCGGGACCCGTTCCGGATCGCCCGGTCGGACCACCACACCGACGATGGCGTGACGACGGTCGTCATCGAGCTGCGCGATGATCGCCACCCGGGTGTCGTCGGGATCGGGGAGGGCTACCCGGACCGGTTCTACGGCGAGACGCCCGAGACGATGGCGGCCGTCATGCCGGCTCTGCTCGACGCGATCGGCGAACCGGTCCTGACGGCCGCGGGTCTCGAAGCCGCGGGCCAGGCGATGTCAGCGGCGATCCGCTGGAACGGCGCGGCCAAGTGCGCCATCGACATCGCCCTGCACGACCTGGCCGGCCAGGTCCTGGGCGTGCCGGTCCACGCGTTGCTCGGTCTGCCGGCGGCCATCCCCCCGACCGACTTCACGATCGGCATCGACGAGCCGGCCGTGGTGGCCGAGCGAGCCGCCCGTGCCGCGCACTTCCCGGCGCTCAAGATCAAGTGTGGCGGCCCGAACGATCTCGCCACGCTCCGGGCCGTCCGTGAGGTGTTCGAGGGACCGATCCGGGTCGACGCGAACACCGGCTGGAGCCGGGGCGACGCTATCGATCTCCTGCCCGAACTGGTCGAGCTCGGCGTTGAGCTCATCGAGCAGCCCTTCCCGGCTCGCGCGTATCGCGACCTCGGCTGGCTGCAGGAACGCTCCAGCCTGCCCATCGTCGCCGACGAGAGCGCCGTCACCTACGAGGACCTCGATGCGCTGGTCGGCGTCGTCGGCGGGATCAACGTCAAGCTCGCCAAGTGCGGTGGGATCGGGCCGGCGAAGGCGATGCTCGAGCGTGCTCACGAGCTTGGCTTCCGGACCTTCCTCGGTTGCATGGAGGAGACATCGGTCGGGATCGCCGGCTCGGCGGCGGTGGCCTCGCTGGCCGACTGGGTCGATCTCGACGGCTCGCTGCTGCTCGCCGACGATCCCTTCGAGGGTCTCGAACTCGGCCCCGACCACCGCTGGATCCTGGCGTCGACGCCAGGCCTCGGGCTAACCCGGCGGCCCGCGTGACGTCGACGGGCGGGCGTCCGGTGGCTGGAGCACGCTCGTTCCGCACGGGCGTTCACCGAACAGGCGTTCATGTGGATAACTTGGTGGATGAAGTCGTGGACAAGCCCTCTTCCCGCCATTCCGGGAGCGGCCTACCATGACCCTCCACCGACCAGCAGGGCCCACCCAGGACGCAGGTCGGAGGACATCCGGGACCATTCCCCGGCGGGCGAATCGGCACTCTGTCCCGACGGGTCCAGCTTCGTGATGCCCGTGACGCCGCGCCGATGGCCGGCCCGGGCAGGGTGAGGGAGAGGGCACGCCATCGATGGAACCACGCACCGCCAGCCCCACATCACCTGATCCGGACGCGATCGAGTTCGTGCGGTTCTGCTACCGCCGCCGACGCGTTGGCTGGCCGGAACTCTATGACGAGATGTGCGCCGTCGCGGCGCGCGGTCTGTTTCGTGGTCTCGGGCCCGACGACCTGGCCGGCCTTGGCATCGGCTTCAGCCTGTTCGACATGCCAGCCCTGGCCGGCCTGGCCGCGGGTGTGATCAGCGAGGAGCAGGCGCGCCGCCGCCCGGTAGCGGTCAGGATCGCCGCCGAACCGGTGCCCGTGATGAGCGCACCCGACGAGGTCGCCGCGGCCGCAGCCCACCCGGCCGACGAACCGACGACCGCGAGCGAGAGCGAGCCGAGCGTCCCCATTCGACTCAACGCGGCGCACGCCGCGGTCTGACCGATCGCGCGGGCCGTCAGGCCCGGATGCGCCGCCTCGCCATCTCACCCTCGATCTGGCGCTCCGCCTCGACGTATCGGTCGATCTGCTCGCGGAGCTGGTTGGCCTCGGGGGTGTAGAGGTGGGCCTGCTGCTGGAGGATGTAGCTCAGCCGACGGCTGGTCATGCGCACGTGATCGAGGTTCTTCATCAGCACCAGCGGATCCATGGCGGCCAGGTCCGAGGGGTGGTACATCGGCTGCATGGGCGCAATTCTAGATGGCGCGCAGGGCCCTCGGCGGCCAGGTCCAATCGACGTCGTTGGTGACGCCAGCCAGCGCCCGTCGCCGGCCGGCCTCCGTCGCGCCCAGGACCAGGATCCGGTCCGTCTTGGTCGCCCGGCCCGCCTCGTCGCCCCAGAGCTTGGTCATCTTGCGGCCGG
>CAVVDC010000017.1:0-87180 GCA_963746855.1 uncultured Chloroflexia bacterium | reverse complement strand
ACGAACATGTAGCTCGTCCCCTCGACCATGATCGTGAAGTCGGTGATCGCCGGCGAGTAAACGGCGCCGCCGGCGCACGGCCCGAGGATCACCGAGACCTGCGGGACGACGCCGGACGCCATGACGTTGCGCAGGAAGATCTCGGCGTAGCCTCCCAACGACGCGACGCCTTCCTGGATCCGCGCGCCGCCCGAATCGTTCAGGCCGATGATCGGCGCGCCGACCTTCATCGCCAGATCCATGATCTTGCAGATCTTCCCGGCGTACGCCTCGGACAACGAGCCACCGAAGACGGTGAAGTCCTGGCTGAAGACGAAGACAGGCCGGCCGTCCACCGTGCCGTGTCCGGTGACGACACCATCGCCGAGGAACGACTCGTCTCGTCCGTTGCTGGTGGTGACGAAGGCATCGAGCTCGACGAACGATCCTGGGTCGAGGAGCAGGTCGACGCGCTCACGCGCGGTCAGCTTGCCGGCCGCGTGCTGCTTGTCGATGCGGTCGGCGCCACCCCCGAGCCGCGATGCCGCTCGCATCTCGTCGAGGCGGCGCAACCGGTCTGCGTTGTCGGGCACGGCATCCGCTCCCATCGTTCTGCGTCTTTGCGCAAGGACGCTGGCCCATGATAGCCGCGCTCGACCGCTCATCGACGGGCCGTCTCGGAACTTCCGGGCCTGTGGGGCCGATCCCCGGATATCCACAAATTCGGTGAACAAGTCGGCGATGCTGTGGATAACCGGGTTGTCCGTCAACGATGCGAAAGAGGTAGCATGGACGGGCTGTTCCCCGACTCCGTCGGTCGCGGAGTGCCATCGAAAACGGATTCGAGGTGATGCCCCCGTGGTGCACGTGATCGCGATCGCGAAATCAGAAGGGCGGCGTCGGCAAGACGACGACGGCGATCAACCTCGCCGGAGCCCTCGCCGAGGAGGGCCATCGGGTCCTGTGTATCGACATGGACCCGCAGGCAAATCTCACCGCGGGACTCGGGATCAACCTCAACACCGTCGACCGCTCGATGGCCGACGTCCTCGCCGACGGGCGGTCGTCGCTGCAGGACGTGATCCTCCCGACCGAGATCGCCGGCATCGACGTCGCACCGGCTCACATCGATCTCGCGTCGACCGAGGGCGAGCTGTTCACCGCCCTGGGCCGGGAGCAGATCCTGCGCGAAGCGATCGAGGGGCATGTCAAGGACTACGACTACGTCCTGATCGATTGCCCGCCGAACCTGGGGCTGCTCACGGTCAATGGCCTCGTCGCGGCCAACGGCGTCATCATCCCGGTCCAGACGCAGTACTACGCGATGAAGGGCCTGAACAACCTCGTCAAGGTCATCAACGCGATCCGGTTGAAGCTCAACCGGGACCTGCGGATCCTCGGGCTGCTGCCGACGTTCTTCGACGGTCGGACCAACCTCGCCCGCGACATGCTGGACGAGCTGCGCGTCGTCGGCGACCACCATGTCTTCAACAGCATCGTGCGCAACACCGTGAAGCTCGGTGAGGCGCCGCTTGTCGGTCGACCCATCACGTCCTACGCGGGGGCCAGTGATGCAGCTCGCACGTATCGCGAGCTTGCCAAGGAGGTGGTCGACCTTGTCCCGGCCTGATTTCCGCGCCGCCGCGGCCCGTCGCCTGTCGGAGGACCGCGAGCTCTCCCCTGCCATCATCAGCCTGCTGTCCGCGGACGGCCCGATCCGCTCGGTCGGCGTCCGCATCGTCGCGATCGACCGCATCGAGCCGAACCCCGAGCAGCCACGTCTCGCCATGGACGAGGCCACCCTCAACGAACTCGCGTCGTCGATCCGCGAGCACGGCGTGCTCCAACCGATCCTGGTCCGCCCGCTGGACGCCACGCGCTACCAGCTGATCGCGGGCGAGCGGCGCTGGCGCGCCTCGAGCATCGCCGGACTCGACACGATCCCCGCGCTCGTCGAGGAGATCGACGACGACACGGCGCTCGAGATCTCCATCATCGAGAACCTGCAACGCGAGGACCTCTCGCCGCTCGACGAGGCGGCGATGTACGACCGCATGGTCCGAGAGCACGGCTACAGCATCCGCAAGCTGGCCGACAAGCTCGGCAAGGACAAGGGCTACCTCGAGAACCGACTGCGCCTGGCCGATGCGCCGGCCGAGGTGCGCGAGCTGGTGTCCTTGCGCAAAGACACGCTGTCGCATGCCTATGAATTGATGAAGGTCGAGGACCCGAAGAAGCGCCGCCGGTTGGCTGAGCAAGTGGCTCGCGGTGAGCTGACCCTCGCCAAGTTGCGTGACAAGATCGAAGGACGACGGACGCGCCCGACGCGCCCGGCGACGGCCGCGGTCGTCAAGGTCGACGAGGTCGATGTCGTGGTGGTCGTCACCGAAGCCGATGACGAGCCGGCCCCGGCCCCGGCCCCGGTCACGAAGGCCGCCAAGGCCCTCGCGGTCGACACGGGCGAGGACCGGTCGGTCGGCCGTGTCCGCGGCGAGCTGACCGAGGACTCACTGGTCAACGCCAAGCAGGCGCTGGCCGAGGCGGTCGAAGAGCTCGTCGACGTGCTGCGCAACTCCGACGTGCGACAGACGATCCCCTCGACCGATCGGGCGAACCTGGCCAAGTACCTGACGATCACGAAGCTCAAGCTGGAGAACGCCATCGCGATGGTCCGGAGCGACGACCCGGTCAACTAGCCGAGGCCGCCCTCCCCCACCATCCCGGCCAGCCACGCGGTGGCCAGGATGGCCGTCCCGATCGCCTGCGCCTCCCAGGTTCGCTCGAGTCGGCGGGCGTCATCGCTGCGGCCGAGCCACGTCCCGGCGCCGATGACGACGATGCCGGCCACCGCACCCGCGAGCGCCGGCACCCCCGCGCCGACCACCAGCAGCGAGCCGATCGCGACGCCTCCGACGAACCCGAACAGGATGGCCGCCACCGCCCAGGCGCGGTCCGGTCCGAGCGCGGTGGCGACCGAGGTGATCGCCGCGGCCGAGTCTCGCTCGAGATCCGCCCGGGCATTGGCGATGGCCAGGGCGGCCCCGGCCAGCATCGCCGCCGGCACCAGGATCGCGAAGGCAGCGGGCACGGACCCGGCCGCACCGAGCCAGCCGAACACCGGCAGGAGCGGGATGCCCAGGGCGAACGGCAGCCAGGACCAGGCCGTCCCCTTCGCGAACCGGTCGTAGCCGAAGCCGATGGCCAGGACGACCAGCGCGACGACGACGGTCGCGGGCCCGGACGGCGCGGCCAGGAGCAGCCCCGTGACGGCCGCGATGGCGGCGCCGACCGCGGCGACGGAGGGCGATACCAGGCCTGCTGGGATGGGCTTGCCGGGCTTGTGACCCGCGTCGCGGGGCGCATCGATCAGGTCGTTGACGATCCCGATCGAGGCCTGCATCGCGGTCATCGCCACGCCGAGTCGGACCGCCGTGACGAGCTCGCCGCCCGCCAACAGGGCGAACGCGGCCGTCGCCAGGCCGTCGAGCAGCGACGGGAACGGGTGGGTGAGGCGGACGAACCCTCCGAGACGTTGCACGACCGACGGGTGGGAGCGCATCCGGGCGGGTCCCTGGCGGCCGGCCGGAGCCGACGCGTCAGACGAAGACGGTCTCCCCGTAGTTGGCGACGAGGTACGCGATGAGCCGGTCGTTGGCGTCCGGGACCTGCGAGCGCAGGCCCGGCACGAGCGCGTGCAGGGTCACCGCCGGCACGACGAGGTGACCGCCACGGTCGCGTCCGACCGCAGCCGGCGGACCACCGCCGGAAGCGAACACGCGTTCGAATCCGGCCTCGTCCAGGCCCGTCGTCGTGCGGAAGTCGTCGACGACTTTGACGATGCCCCGACGGATCACGACGTCGCGTAGCAGCTCGGCGACCCAGGCGTCGATCTGGCCCGGGGCCTGGTCGGCCAGGCGAGCCTTGTATTCCTTCGGATCGCTCGACAGCCCGGTGGCTCCCACGGTCCCTCCTGCGTCCTCGTTCGACGCGGCGAAGTATGCCAGAGCGGGTGACCCGACCGCCGGGATCGAAGCCGGTGCCGGCGTCTTCACGACGACGCGGGCGACTCCTCGGCCGATGTCAGGGGTGGACCGACCGGGCCTGGCTTCGGCAAGGCCATCGCGGCAGCGTCGGCCGCCTCCCTCGACCCTTCCGGCCAGTCGTTGAACTGCTCGGTCAGCCAGCGTCCGAACCGTCCCGGAACCGGAACGTCCGGGGCGTCGGCGATCAACGCCCGAAGGCTCGCGGTGACGAGGTAAGTGAGGCCCTCGACCGCCTCCCGGGTGGGCCGACCCGTCGCCGCGAACGGTTCCCCTACCCTGACCCGGACGCGTCCGCCGAACGCCAGCCAGCTCGTCCCGTTGATCGCGACGGGCACCAGCGGCACCCCGTTCCGAAGCGCGAAGTAGGCCGCCCCCTCGCTGAGCGGCAGCAGGTCGCGTTCACCGGGATGGATGCGGCCTTCGCCCGCGATGGCCACGATGCCGCCGTCGCGGATCACCGCGCCGACGCGCCGGGTGACCTCCAGGAGGTCGTTCTTGCCGGGCTTGTACGGGATGGCCGTCCCGGTCCAGTACATGACCCGGTTCCGCCCGCCGACCCGCATGTCCTCCTCCTTCGGGCCGAAGAAGAAGAGCCGTGGCCGCAACGGCAGGGTGGCCATCAGGACGAACGGGTCGGACCAGCTCAGGTGGTTGAAGCAGTAGATGGCCGGCCCGGCCGGCAGTCGTTCGCGCCCTTCGAGCGTCACCCGCATCCAGCCGCGGGTGAGGGCCGCGACGGCCAGCCGCGACGCGTAGTAGCGGATCGTGCGACGGATCGGGTGGAGCGTCGGCTCGGTGGCCCGTTCGCCTGTCATGGCCGGCCGGCCGGTCGGACCGTCGCGGGATCGAGGTCGGCCAACCGGTCCAGCACGAGATCGGCCAGGTCGGCGGTCCCGGGGGCCGGTGGCACGCTGACGTTCGGGACCAGGACGACCGTCATCCCGGCGGCCTTCGCGGCCCGGACGCCATTGCGCGAATCCTCGACGACGAGAGCGGATTCGGGTGCCACGTCGAGCCGACGCGCGACTTCGAGGTAGACATCCGGCGCGGGCTTGCCGTGCGGGACTTCGTCCGACGAGACCACGACCTCGAATGTCTCGGTCAACCCGGTCGACGCCAGCGCCGCGGCGATGACCTCCGCATGCGCGGAGGAGGCGATGGCGACCGGCCAGCGATCGGCGATCCGCCGGACGGCGTCGACCGCGCCAGCGATGTGCGGTGCCCCCTCCCGCTCGAAGCGGGCGACCACCGCCTCGACGATCGCGCGCTCGATCGCCGCCTCGGGAAGGTCCAGCTCGAGGCGATCGCGCATGATCCGCGCCCAGGCACGCGAGTTGGCGCCCATGACGGCCACCTGGTCGTCGTGGGTCCAGGCGCGGCCGTGCTCGGCCGCGAACCCGATGCGGACCTCGTTCCACCAGACCTCGGAATCCACGAGGACCCCGTCCAGGTCGAAGATGACCGCGTCGATCAGTTGTCGGCCCCCTTCGGCGGGGGCAAGAGGGGCACGGGCCGGCCGCGTCGTTTGGCCTTGGCCGGAGCGGGGCCGGTCGTGGCCACGACCGCCACCGGAGCCGACCGCCCATCGACGGCGTCGTACATGCTGAGCACGAATTCCGCGACGGCGTCGGCGTCCGCGTCGGACCCGCGCAGGACATTGCCCTCGACCTGGAAGTTGATCAGTCGATGACCACCCTGGATCTCGATCGCCATCTCGCCGAGCTGGACTCGACTCCAACGGATGAGCTTGCCGGCGGCCCGTGGACCCTCGCCCGGCACGTTGACGCGGACGTTGATCTGGGCCAGGCCCGCCGGCTGCGGGACGAACAGCGCATAGCGGATGGCCGGATCGTCGCCCCAGACGACCCAGCACTCGGGGTCGACATCGGCACCCAGCATGGCCAGCGCCGCCTCGATCGTCGCGACGACTTTGGGAGCCATCGAATCCTTGCGTGGCGCGGCGGCGCGCCAATCGCTCAGGCGCATGGGCCATCCCTCCAGGGCTCCGGACGCACTCGATGCGTGCTTGCCAGGCGAGGCTAGCATACGGATGTCGCACGCGGACCATGCCATTTGGCAGATGCGATTCCGTCTGCGGATGCTCAGGGTTTGGGGCGATGCGGATCGATCGTTCGTTCGTCGGGTGGGGGCTGTTCTTCATCGTGGTCGGGGCCATCCCCCTCGCCGTCCACGGCGGGGCGCTGACCGCCGACCAGGTACTCGCCTGGTGGCGCTTCTGGCCGCTCATCCTGATCGGCGTAGGGCTCGCCATCGTGCTGCGTCGGACGCCGCTCGAGGCGCTCGGCGGCTGGCTGGTCGCGATCACGACGGGCGCGATGCTCGGCAGCCTGCTCGCGACCGGCGTCGTCGGCATCGGCGGCTTTTCCGCCGACTTCTGCGGCCAGGCGGAGCGGGCCGTGTCCTTCCCGAGCCAGTCCGGGGCCTTCTTCGAGCGCGCCGCAGTCGAGCTCGAGCTGAATTGCGGAGACGTGACCGTGTCGACGCAGCCGGGCAACGGCTGGACGGTCGCCGGCGAGGATCGGACTCCCGGCGGTCCGGAGGTCGAGGTCGGCGAGCGATCGCTTGCCGTCCGGTCATCCGACGCCGTCCGCGGACCGTTCGACCTCATCGGGCGGCACACGGCATGGCGGGTCGGCCTGCCGACGGAGCCACGCCTCGACCTGGACGCCAAGGTCAGTGCGGGCTCGGGGACGTTCGACCTCGACGGCGCGGACCTCGACGCGATGGCACTCGAGTTGAACGCCGGCAGCGCGACGGTCGACCTCGGTCAGGCCCGCGCGGTCGGTCAGATCCTGATGAAGGTGAACGCGGGATCGATGGGGTTGACGCTGCCCGCGACCTCGACGTCCGGGACGATCCAGCTCAACGCCGGATCGGTCGAACTGTGCGCACCGCCCGGCGTGGCCCTGCGCCTCACGACGAACGAGAGCCTGGTCACCTCGTTCGACTACGAGGACCAGGGCCTGATCCACAACGGCAGTGTCTGGGTCTCGCCCGGCTTCGACTCGGCCACCACACGGATCGACCTCGCGACCGACGGCAACGCCGGCTCGTTCGAGCTGAACCCCGAGGAGGGATGTCATGACTGATCGTCTGTACCGTTCCCGCGACGACCGGATGCTGGCCGGCGTCGCCGGTGGCCTGGCGCATCTCATGGATGCCGACCCGTCGATCGTGCGGATCGTCTGGGTCCTGGTGACCATCCTGAGTGGCGGGATCGCCCTGCTGGTCTACATCGTCATGGCCATCGTCGTGCCCGAGGCGCCCGACGGCTGGGATGCCGCCCAGACGGGCCGTGCCGCCACGACCGCCCCGAGCGGACCCGTGCCGGCCGGCGGCTGGGTCGGGCCCGACGGCGCGATCGTCCCCTATGCCGGGGCGGTACCGACCGGCGGTGGCACGGCCGCCCCGGCCGGTTCGACCGGTCCCGCGGCGGAGAGCTGGAACGCAGCCGGTCCCCCGGCCGACGGCTGGAACACGCCACGTCGCAGGGGCGACGGCCGCCGCGCCGGGGTGGTCATCGGGGCCGTCCTCATCCTGCTCGGTGGAGCCTTCCTCGTCCGCGAGTTCATGCCCGCCGTGGACCTCACGCTGGTCTGGCCCGTCGTCCTGATCGGGTTCGGGGTCCTGCTGCTCATCCTCGCGGTTCGGCCGCGTCGCGCGTCCGAGTGACCCGGGCCGACGGCCCTCGTCGTCCCGTACGATGGGGTCGTGGACCCTGAGACCGTTCAGTGGGTCGCGGTGCTCGCCGCCGGCGGCTTCATCGGTGGCCTTGTGTTGCTCGTGCGAGGCATGGGCGACTACCGGACGGCCACCAGGCTCACCGACACCTCCACCTCGAAGATCGGCTCCATTGCCGCGGGCGAGGTTCGCATCAGCGGGGTCATCGAGCCGGCCGAGCTGATCCTGGTGTCCCTGCTGCAGAGCGCGCCCTGCGTCTACTACCGCTCGACCATCGGTGACGATGACGAGGATCGGTTGCCGGGGAGCGCCAGCGACGACGAGGAGCGGGCGGTCGGGTTTCGCGTCCGCGATGGCACCGGCAGCCTGCGGGTCTTCCCGCGCGGCGCTCGTATCGACGCCCCCGTCCGGTTCGAGGGATCGACCGGCACGCTCGGCGACGAGCCGCCCGGCCTCTCGATGCGGATCGGCGAGGGCCTGCGGCTCGGTGAGCCCGACCGCGAGGCGGCGATCGCGGAACTCCTGCGCGTCCGGGCTCCGGAAGACAGCGCCCTGGGGCCGACCCTCGCGGCGCGGCGCGGCGCGCGGCGGTATCGCGAAGCCCGGCTCGAGCCGGGCGATGCCGTCACGATCGTCGGGCGGGCACTGCCGTTCGGCGACCTGCCCGATCCTGCCGGCGCGGACATCGGCAGCGGCGCGGAGGCGGTCGGGTCGACCGATCCGGAAGTCGCCGCCGACCTCGCCGAGGCCCGTGCGGCGGGGACGCTCGTGACCGATCCGGAGCAGGCGTGGGGCAACGCCGCCATCCCCGGATTCGGGATCGGGCGTCCTAGCCGCCAGCCCCACATCGACCCGGCCGCGAACCCGCTGCCGCTCGCCGGACCCGATGTGGCAGCCCGGGCCGAGCGCACCTTCGAGATCGACCCGGAAACGCTCGTCGTGGCCGCCTCGGACGAAGTCCCGCTGCTCATCGCCCACGGCCTGCCGGGCGCGGCTTCGGAGCGTCACCGGGACCGCTTCCTGCTCGGCCTCGCCGGGGCCGTCGTGTCCGTCGTCTCGGCCATGGTCTTCGCCATCACGATCAGTGGCGGATTCGGTCCGTGAGCCTGCCCGAGTTCGCCGCCGCCTTCGCCATCGCGCTGGTCGCCCTGATCGTCGGGTTCCTCCTCGTCTCGACGTTCAACGCGGTCATGGGCCTACGCCAGCGGATCGACAAGGCCTGGTCGAACATCGACGTCGTCCTCAAGCAGCGACACGATCAGCTGCCCGCGCTCGTGTCGGCCGTGCGCGGCCTGATGGCGTTCGAACAGGACGTCCTGACCGAGGTCACGCGTGCGCGCGCCGCCTACGCCCCGACCGAGCCGATCCCGTCCCAGGCCGTCGTGTCCGAGCAGACGAGCGCCGCGGTGCGCACGCTCTTCGCCACCGTCGAACGCTATCCGGAGGTCAAGTCGGCCGCCAACGTGGCGGACCTGCAAGCCGAGATCGAGCGTCTCGAGGGAATGATCGCGGACCGTCGCGAGCTCTTCAACGACCAGGTCTACCGCTACAACACCCGGATCGCCCAGGTGCCGACGAACGTCATGGCCGCGTTCCTCGGCTGGCGACCCCGCGAGTTCTTCGCCGCCACACCGCTCGAGACAGAGCGTCCGGACACGACGCTCGGTGGGCCTGGCGCCGAATAGTGGGCGGCGCAAGACCAAGGGTGGCCGTTGCGCCAGAACGAACGTCTCTTGGGAGGCTGAGGCGACCGTGTTATCGTCGCCGTCACTGATCGAAGCGCCCTCGCCGTGCGGTCGAATTGCCAGCGTAGGCACCAGAGCCGTGAAAGCCGACACAGGAGACGACCAGTCAGCGCGCGAAGGATGACGCGTCGTCGGATGGATTGGACGCGTCGTGGGTTGGCGATCGGAGCGGCGGTCGCGCTAGCGATGTTCGGCCTGGCAACGCCGACCCATGGAGCGACCCGTACGTGGACGGGCCTTGGCGCGAACAACAACTGGAACACGGCGGCGAACTGGTCGGGCAACGCCGTCCCAGGCGTGAACGATACGGCTGTGTTCGATGGCACCAGCGCCAAGCCGGCTGACATCAACGTCAACGTCAACCTGGGCGGTGCTGCCGGCGGGCTGATCGTGGCGGCCGCCTACACTGGGTCCATCACCCAACTGCCCAACGTGACCCTGAGCGTCGGGACGCTCGGTTTCAGCCAGGCCGGCGGCACCTTCTCCACCGGGGGCTCCGGGGCCGTCACTGTCAACGGCCCACTGACTCTGACCGGTGGCACCTTCACCAGCGCCGGGACCGGTGCCATGACGGTCAACGGGTTCTCCCAGTCGGGCGGGTCCTTTGTGGGCGGGAGTGGCGCCAGGACGGTCAATGGAGCGTTCTCCCTCACCGGGGGGTCGTTCACTTCCACCTCCGGGACGTGGACGGTGACGGGGAACTTCACGCAAAGTGGGGGCACCTTTGACCCGAACGGTGGGATCCTCCGCTTCGCCGGCGGCACGGCCACGATCGATGTGGCTGGGTCCGCAACCTATGGCGATGTGACGTTCGCCGCAGGGACGAAGACCATCGCGGCGGGCAATACGGTCATCGTCACGGGACTGCTGACCATGGCCGGTTCCGTCGTCAACCTCGGCGCGATCGCCGCCCGCGGCCCCATCAACCAGGCCGCGACCGCGGGGGCCGGGACCGGCACCATCCGCATCGACGGGACGCTCGACCAGACGTTCACCGGCTCGGCCACCGCGGTGCCGGGCGCCGGAGCGCTGCCCAACCTGGTCATCGACAAGCCCTCGGGCACGCTCGACCTGGTCGGCACCATCCGGACCGGACGCAACTGGACGTACACCAGCGGCACGGTCGATGCGGGTACCAGCCTGGTCGTCCTGACCGGCGGCACGCTGAGCGGAGCGATGCCCTTCTTCGACCTCGACCTGCGGGGGACGGTCACCGGGGTGGCGTCCGATACGGCCACCGTGGACGGCACGCTCAACCTCGTCAGCGGCGCGTTCAACCTCGGCGCGATCGCCGCCCGCGGCCCCATCAACCAGGCCGCGACCGCGGGGGCCGGGACCGGCACCATCCGCATCGACGGGACGCTCGACCAGACGTTCACCGGCTCGGCCACCGCGGTGCCGGGCGCCGGAGCGCTGCCCAACCTGGTCATCGACAAGCCCTCGGGCACGCTCGACCTGGTCGGCACCATCCGGACCGGACGCAACTGGACGTACACCAGCGGCACGGTCGATGCGGGTACCAGCCTGGTCGTCCTGACCGGCGGCACGCTGAGCGGAGCGATGCCCTTCTTCGACCTCGACCTGCGGGGGACGGTCACCGGGGTGGCGTCCGATACGGCCACCGTGGACGGCACGCTCAACCTCGTCAGCGGCGCGTTCAACCTCGGCGCGATCGCCGCCCGCGGCCCCATCAACCAGGCCGCGACCGCGGGGGCCGGGACCGGCACCATCCGCATCGACGGGACGCTCGACCAGACGTTCACCGGCTCGGCCACCGCGGTGCCGGGCGCCGGAGCGCTGCCCAACCTGGTCATCGACAAGCCCTCGGGCACGCTCGACCTGGTCGGCACCATCCGGACCGGACGCAACTGGACGTACACCAGCGGCACGGTCGATGCGGGTACCAGCCTGGTCGTCCTGACCGGCGGCACGCTGCAGTCCGACGGGATGTCATTCACGGACCTGATGGTGACCAGCGGCACCGCAACGCTCGGCAACGGCCTCACGGTCGATCGCGACCTGACCATCACGGGTGGCATCCTCGATACCGGAGCCATCGCCAACGCCCCGATCGACGTTGCCCGGGACCTACTCGTGGGTGGGACGCTGCGCGGCCGGGCGAGCACGATCACGGTGGAGGGCGACGTGACCATCAATGGCACGTTCACCGCCGCCACCAGTCACATGGTGTTGGACGGCTCGGGCGGTCAGACGCTCGGCGGGACCGGGACCCTCGGGCTCTTCGACCTGACGGTCGATGACACTGGTGGTGTCGTACTGATCGCGCCAGTCACCGTGACCGGCGTCCTGACCTTGACCGACGGCTCGTTCGATATCGGCGGACAGTCTTTGACGATCTTCCGGCCGATCGCGGGGGCGCCCGACAATCTCGCCGCGGACGCCATCTCGACGATCGTGGCGAATGGCGTGGTCCCCGGGATCGTCGTGCCCGCCAGCGTGCCCGTGCTGGGCACGTTGCGGATCAACAACCCAGCTCACGTCTCGATGGTCGCGGACCTGACCGTGGAGGTCACCCTCGATCTCGCCACAGGCCATCTCGACACTGGCTCGTCCGTCGTCACGATCGGGCCGGCTGGGGCGGTCGTGCGTGGCACGGGGTGGGTCGACGGCCGACTCCAGAAGCCGGTGACGAACGGCACGAACGTTGCAGTCACGTTCGAGATCGGCGACGCGACCGCGTACGCCCCGGCCGATGTCGTCTTCGACAACGTGGTCATCGGCGGTCTCCTGACCGGGTCGACGACGGGGGGCGATCACCCAGCGCTGGCCAGCTCCCCCATCTATCCGCTGATGAGCGTCAACCGCTATTGGACCCTGACGAACAACGCCATCGCGTTCGGGACGTATGACCTGACCCTCGTCTGGGTCCCAGCCGACGTCGACGTCGGGGCGATGACATCGTCGTTCATCGTCGGCAAGCTGGACGGTGTGATCTGGACGACGCCCACGATCGGATCGCCGACCCCCACCAGCATCAACGCGACCGGCATCACCGGCTTCAGCGACTTCGTGGTCGGCGATCCGACGACCGCCGACCTGGCCATCACCAAGAGCGCGAGCCCCGATCCGGCCCGGGCCGGGCTGCCGCTGGTGTACACCCTGACGATCAGTAACGCCGGCCCGGCCGATGCCGCCTCGGTCAGCCTGGCCGATGTCCTGCCGGTCGCGCTGACCGGCGCCACATACTGCACCGGCAGCGGCTGCGACCCGAGCGGCGGGTCGGCCTGGAGCAGCCCCCTCGACCTGGGCACGCTGGCCGCCGGGACGACCGTCGTCGTGCGCATCGGGGCGGATGTCCCGGCCGACACGGCCGAGGGCACGACGCTCGGCAACACGGCCTCGGTCAGCAGCGCCACGACCGAGCTCGATCCGAGCGATGACACGGCGTCCGTCAGCACGACCGTCGAGACGACCGCCGACCTGGCCATCACCAAGAGCGCGAGCCCCGATCCGGCCCGGGCCGGGCTGCCGCTGGTGTACACCCTGACGATCAGTAACGCCGGCCCGGCCGATGCCGCCTCGGTCAGCCTGGCCGATGTCCTGCCGGTCGCGCTGACCGGCGCCACATACTGCACCGGCAGCGGCTGCGACCCGAGCGGCGGGTCGGCCTGGAGCAGCCCCCTCGACCTGGGCACGCTGGCCGCCGGGACGACCGTCGTCGTGCGCATCGGGGCGGATGTCCCGGCCGACACGGCCGAGGGCACGACGCTCGGCAACACGGCCTCGGTCAGCAGCGCCACGACCGAGCTCGATCCGAGCGATGACACGGCGTCCGTCAGCACGACCGTCGAGACGACCGCCGACCTGGCCATCACCAAGAGCGGACCGGCCACGACGACGGCCGGAGACCCGGCCGGGTTCGACTACGTGTTGACCGTCACCGGCGATGGTCCGGCGGACAATGTCGGGGGATTCACCGTCACCGACCACCTCCCAGCCGGGCTCACGTTCCGACCGACGGGCTCCGATCCCAGGTGCGTGGCCGCCGGACAGGACGTGACGTGCGTCGAATCGACAGCCCTCATTTCCGGAGGGAGTACGAGCTTCGCGATCCACGTGTCGCTGGTCCAGTCGGCAGCCGTGGGCAGCGCTCTGTCGAATTCGGCGTCCGTAGCATCCGACGGCACTGTCGATCCGGACCCATCGAACGACACTTCGGCCGTCCTCGTGACGACGGTCACAGCTACGGCACCGGTGCCCCCTGCTCCAGACACCGCGATCGGATCGATCACGCAGGCTATCGATACGAGCCTCGCCTGGACTCCGGCCATCCTGATGTTGCTCATGATCGGAGCCGGCCTGGCCGCCGGGGCATATGTGGTCAGGCGCCGACCGGACTGACAGGGCGGCCCGAACGGGAAGGTCCGCCTCGCTGCGGGCCGGTCACCTGGGGTGATGCGACGGACGAATCATGGCCGTTCACGCCGAACCCCATACTGCCCCGGTGCGGACCAGCACGCGCGCTCCGACGCTGAGGAGTCAAAGTCCGGATGAACTGGACCCCGCCGGCGGTCGGAACGACGGCACGTCGGTCGCAGACGTTCTCGGCCGAGGACGTGGAGGCGTTCGCGCGACTCTCGGGCGACCGGAACCCGCTGCACTTCGACGAAGCGTTCGCGAGCCGGACGCGCGTCGGCGCGCTCATCGTCCAGGGTGGCCTGACGACCGGCCTCTTCAACGCGATCGTCGCGATGGACCTGCCGGGTCCCGGCTCGGTCTTCCTCCACCAGGAGTGGGACTACCCCGCCTCGGTCTTCGTCGGTGACACGGTGACGGCCGAGGCGACGGTCACCGAGGCCCGGGCCGACAAGCCGATCACCCGGCTGCGCTGCGTCGCCCGTCGCGCTGACGGCACGGAGGTCCTGCGCGGCGACTGCCTCGTCTACACGATGATCCCGGAGTGACGACGACGGTCCCTGGCGGCAGTCCGACCATGACGCCTGGCGTGGAGCCATCGGACCGGTGGCGGCAGCTCTCGATCCTGGCCGTCTGCCTGGTCCTCGGGATGGCGCCGTGGTTCAGCGCATCCGCGGTCGGGGCGAGCCTCAGGTCGGCGTGGGGCGGCGGACCGCTGGGCCTGTCCCTGCTCGCGGTCGCGGTCCAGCTCGGTTTCGCCGCCGGGGCGCTCCTCCTCGCGGTCGCCGGCGCGCCAGACGTCGTCCGGCCAGGGCGGTTGATGGCGGCCGGGATGGCGACGGCCGCGCTCGCGAACGTCGGCTTCGCCCTGGTGCCGTCGGACGCGACGGGCGCGCTGCCCTTCCGGGTCGTCACCGGCGCCGCGCTCGCGGCGGTCTACCCGGTCGCCATGAAGGTCGCGGCCGGCTGGTTCCGCCGAGAACGGGGCCTGGCGATCGGGATCCTCATCGGGGCGTTGACGCTGGGGTCGGCCCTGCCCTATCTCGCCCAGGGCCTGGGCGTCGGGGCCGGATCCGACTGGCCACGGCTGGTCGTCGCGATGAGCGTCCTCGGCGGTGTCGGATCGGTCCTGGCGCTGCTCGCCATCCGGCCCGGTCCGTACGAGGTGGCCGCGCCACGGTTCTCGACCGCGATCGCGGCGGCGGCCTTCCGATCGCCAGCGGTCCGTCTCGCGAACCTCGGGTACCTGGGGCACATGTGGGAGCTCTACGCGATGTGGACGTGGATCCCGGTCTTCCTCGTCGCGTCGCTCGCGGCCGCAGGGACCGCCGACCCGAGGCTGGCGAGCCTCATCGCGTTCAGCGTCGTCGGCGCCGGGGCGATCGGCTGCGTCGGCGCCGGCGCGATCGCCGACCGCGTGGGCCGCACAAGGACGACGATCGCGGCAATGGCCGTTTCCGGCGGGTGCGCGCTCATCACGGCGCAGTTGTTCGGGGCCCCAGCCTTGCTGCTGGTCCCGATCGCGATCGTGTGGGGCGTCTCGGTCGTCGCCGATTCGGCCCAGTTCTCCTCGGCCGTGTCCGAGCTGGCCCCGCCCGGCACGGCCGGATCCGCGCTCACGGTCCAGACGGCGCTCGGGTTCCTCCTGACGGGCGTCACGATCCTCGGGATCGGACTCATCGACCCGGCCGGCGCCGACGGGTGGCGCGTGGCCTGGATGCTGCTCGCGATCGGCCCACTCGTGGGGATCGTCGCGATGGCCACGCTGCGCCGTCGCCCCGAGGCCGTGGCGATGGCGTCCGGGCATCGGTAGCCACACCCCAGGTCGGTGCACAATGCCATCGCATGGTCGAGGAACCGTCGGTCGATCTCGTCGTCGTCGGCGCCGGAGCTGCGGGGTGCGTCGTCGCCTCGCGCCTGGCTGCGTCGACCACGCAGTCGGTCCTGTTGCTCGAGGCCGGTCCGGATCGCCGCGCTAGCACGCCGGCCGACCTCCGCGACGGCTGGCATCTTGGGAAGACGGACGACTGGGGCCTTCGGTCGGAGCCCGACGACCGGGGCGACGGCGAGGACCTCCGACGCTGCCGGCTCGTCGGCGGCACCTCCTGGATGACGCGGTTCGCCGTCCGCGGGTCGCCGGCCGACTACGACGACTGGGCCGCGCGCGGAAACCCGGGCTGGGGGTTCGACGACGTCCTTCCCGCCTTCAAGCGCCTCGAGGCCGACGCCGACTTCGGCGACGAGCCGTGGCATGGGGACGCCGGCCCGATCCCGATCCGGCGCTATCTCGACCTCGAACCGACCGACATCCTTGCCGCGGCGCTGCAGGCATGCGAGGCGGTCGGCTTCGCGCTTGTCGAGGACCACAATCGGCCGGGCGCGGTGGGCGCCGGGCGGATGCCGATGAGCTCAAGCGGCGGGATGCGCGTGACCACGGCCGACGGCTATCTGCCGGTCGACCGAGCGCCGCGGAACCTGACCTTGCGACCCGACTCGCAGGTGGCCGAAATCGTCTTCGAGGGCGTCCGGGCCGTCGGTGTCCGCCTCCTGGACGGCACGGTCGTCCGTGCGACGCGGGTCGTCCTGTGCGCGGGTACCTACGGCAGCCCGCCGATCCTGCTTCGATCCGGGATCGGGCCCGCCGAGCACCTACGATCCGTCGACATCCCCGTCCGACTTGACCTCCCAGGGGTCGGCGCAAACCTGGCCGACCACCCGGGCGTCGACATCGCGGGCGATTGGCACGGCGCGACCCGAGGCACCCCGCTCCTTCACGCCATCGCGACGTTCCACAGCACCGGTACCTCGCTCGACGGTCCGCCGGACCTGATGCTGTGGATCGCCGACCCCGCCGGCGACCCGCCGGGCTTCTCGATCGACGTGGTCCTGCTCAAGCCTCGGTCGAGGGGCTCCGTTCGGCTGCGCTCGGCGGACCCGGCGGCCACGCCCCGGATCACGCTGCCCGGCGTTCACGAGGGCGCTGATCTCGACCGGCTGGCCGAGGGCTATCGCCGGGCGCGCGACGTCGCCATGCGCCCCGAGATCCGGCGACTGTGGTCCCACCCGGTCCCACCGGAGCCGGGCAGCGCCGACGACCTTCGGCGTTCGGTCCGCGAGAATGCGTTCTCGGTCCCCCATGTCGTGGGGACCTGCGCGATGGGCCCGTCGCCCGACGACGGGGCCGTCGTCGATGCGGCGGGACGGGTCCACGGCGCGGAGAACCTCTTCGTCGTCGACGCCTCGATCATGCCCGACATCCCCTCCGGGTTCACGCACCTCTCCACGATCATGATCGCGGAGCGGTTGTCGGAGCGGCTCGCCACGCTCCCCTGACGGATCACGCCGGCTCGACGTTCCCGGTGCCGCCGTCGACCGTCACCCGCATCCCGGTTCGAAGCCGGGCGGTGGCGTCGCCGCAGCCGACGACCGCGGGGATCCCGTACTCACGGGCGATGATCGATGCGTGCGCCGCCGCGCTCCCCACGTCGGTCACGACCGCCGCGGCCCGCGTGAAGAGCGGGGTCCACGCCGGCGCTGTGAGCGGTGCGACGAGGATCTCGCCCGGCTGGAGGTCGTCGAACTCGTGGGGGCCGCGGATGACCCGGACCGGTCCGGTCGCGCGACCCGCCGACGCCGGCGTACCGGTGACAAGCGCGCCCTCGGATCGAACCGCGCCGAGGAACCGCGGGTAGGAACCCAACAACGAACGGACGATCCGGTTCATCCGCCCGACGAGCAGCGGCGCGACCAGTCGCGCCTGCTCCTCCCGCAGCGCCCGTCGGCCGGCCACGTCGACGGTCGGTACCGGGTGGCCGCCGTCAAGCGCGGCCAGCGCCTCGGCGCGCGAGAGGAAGAAGACATCGTCGGGCTCCGCGATCTCGCCCCGCGCGACGAGCGCCTCGCCGATCCGCAGCACCGCCCGGCGCATGACCGGCCACGCGATCGTCAGCTCGGCCGCCTGCTCTTCCCGGATCGGGACGAGGTGCTGGGTCTCCGCCAGCAGACGGCGGAAGGACCGAAGCCGGCGCGGCGACGAGGCCAGGACCTGGAACGCTGCCGCCTCGGCGGCTTCACGCGTCTCGACCAGGCGGGCGTGGTCCTGGGCCGGCCGGGTCGCCGACGCCGTGGACGGCAACGGCGGCCGCCACCAGTCCAGTGACGCGACGGCGTGCCGGCCAGGATCGGTCGGCGCCTCGAAGCCCGCGAGGAGCGGCAAGTGGCTGCCACCGAGCGCCTTGCCCAGGTGGCGACGATAGGCCCGGGCGAGGTTCATCTCCATCTTGTACGCGGCCCCGGTCAATGCCGCGACCGACGTGAAGTACTCACCGGCGAGATCCGCCATCTCGTCGATCAGCGCGGGAAGTCGAGCCACCGGCAGCGTCTCCACGTTGGCTTCCGCGGCCGCGACCGCCGCCCGGTAGCGCGGCTGCACGTCCTCTCGCCACTCCCGTTCGATCGGCGCCACGACATACCGGACGGTCGGCGGGATGATCCCGGCGGTGGTGTGGGGCGGTCGAATGAGGTGCCAGACCATGCTCGGGAAGCTGCGAGCCATGGCCGCTCCGGACAGCCAATTGATCGAATAGAAGTACCAGCCGTTCACGATGACGTGATGCGGCCGCGGGGCCCGCTGCCCGATCAACTCCCGAAGCAGTGCGTGCAGGCGCTCCTCCATCGCCGACAGCAGCCACGACTCGAAGAGCGGGGTCACCGGCTCGGGGATCCATTCGCCGAATCGAAGCGTTCGCGTGTAGGCGCCACGCGCAGGCGGATCCCACGACACGTCGGGTGGCAGCGCCGTCATCGGCCGGGCCTGGAGGATCCAAACAGTGTCGTTCGCGTCGATCGCCCACTCGATGTCCTGTGGCGTTCCTCGGCTGGCAGCGATCCGCCGCGCCTCTTCCGCGACCCGGCGGGCCTGCCGGCCCTCGATCGCCCGCTCCGGCCTCCGTCCTGCGGTGGCGGTTTCCCCGCGGACGACCCATTCGTCACCCACGGCCTCGCCGGACACGAGCCGGTCCCCAAGGCCCCGGACCGCGGTGACGACGCAGGCGTCCCGGTCGCCGCTGATCGGGTCGGCGGTCAGGACGACGCCGGCCGCGACCGGTCGGATCATCTGCTGCACGATCACGGCCATTCGATGGTCGGTGCCCGCGGTGGACTCGTATCCGGCGACGCGCGCCGCCTGGGCGCTGGCGAGGCATCGGTCCGTGGCCGCGGCGAGGCCCTCTGCCGACACGTCCAACACGGACTCGAAGATGCCGGCATAGGAGTGGTCGGTGCCGTCTTCCGCGATCCCGCTGGAGCGGACCGCGAACGGACCGGCCCCCAGGTCGCTGACGCCCGTCCGCAACAGCGCCGTGCGATCCCCGGCGGTCAGCTCGGCGACCCCGGCGGTCAGCACCACCCCGTCGGGGACGCGAACGCGGGCGGCCAGCAGCTCGCCGAGGCTCGCCGCCTTCCCCCCGACCTCGGGTGCATCGGCGGAACGCACGTCGCGGAGCCGCCGGACCGCCGGCCCGCTCATCGGGCGTCCACCGGGGTCGCGGCCGCGATGGCCGCCCGCACGACCCAATCGATATCGTCGGCCACCTCGTCGGCCGAGGCACCGAGATGGTCGCGCCACATCCGCAGGGCCGATGACGCCGTGAGGATCACCAGCAGGCGCACGATGCGCTCTCGATCCGCCTCGGGCGGACTCGGCTCGATCGAGTCGGTGAATCGGCGGAACGCGGCGAGGCGGTCGGGCATGCTGAGCCGGCGCAGGTTGTCGGATGCGGGGCTGGCCATCGCCGCTCGGGCCAGGTCGTCGAACGACTCCACGTGGTCGATGTACGCACGGACCCCATCCCGAAGCTCGTCGACCGTCTGCGGCGGCACCACGCGGTCGAGGCCGGCCCGTCGCACCAGGTGCGGGTAGATGGCGGCGATCAGGTCGCGCTTCGTGGCGAAGTGGCGGTAGACCGTCGGGACCGACACACCGGCCTCACGCGCCACGGCCGGAATCGAGACGCCGGCGATCCCATCGGCGATCACCCGCACGGCGGCGTCGAGGATGCGGCCTCGCGTCTCGTCCGCCTGCTGGGCTCGTAGCTCGCTCCGATACGGGCGGGTAGCGTCATTGGCGATATGAGCCATATCGTGAATATACGAGTCGTGTCAAGGCCGGTCTGATTTCCCCCCTTGCATCCTGGCCGGATATACGTATACTCGTACTTATAGTTCGAGTCACACGCTAGGAGTTAGGATGCACAGGTGCCGAACAAGACGATCTATGTCTCCGATGGTGACCTCCCCATCTACCAGCGCGCGCAGGAACTCGCCGGCGGCAACCTCTCCGCAGCGATCTCCGCGGCGCTTCGTCGCTACGTCGACGTCGAAGAAGGCCGGCGAGAGGGTTTCGACGAGATCATCGTTCGCATCGGGCCCACTCCGCGCCGCAAGGTCCGATTCACCGGTGTCCTCCTCGGCGAGTGGGTCAACTCGTCGACCAGTCGCGTCGAGACCTTCCGGGTATACCGCGGTCGCACGGGCAAGTACGTCCTCCACATCGAGCGTAGCGAGGGCTACACGATGGTCGACGCCGACGGCAAGCCGGCCGGCTGGCGCGGCTACCTCGGCATCGGCAACATCAGCTACGGGAGCACGCCCGCAGCGTCGACGGTCGAGGTCGTCGCGACCTTGGACGAGCTACGTGAGCGGATTCCGCCGCAGCTCTACGACATGGTGGCCGGCTCGACCAAGCAGCCGGCCGTCGAAGACCTCGACATCTGATCCGCGCCGAGGCCTGGCGATCGCCGGCGGAGGTGCGGCATGACCGCCATCGAGGCGCGATCGGCGATCCGCGCGACCGGGCTGCGCAAGTCGTATGGCAAGCAGGTCGTCCTCGACGGGATCGACCTCGAGGTCGCCGAAGGGACGGTCTTCGCGCTCCTCGGTCCGAACGGCGCCGGCAAGACGACCATGGTCCGCATCCTGTCGACCCTCCTCGCGGCCGACGGTGGCGAAGCCTGGATCGGGGGCCATGACGTCGCCCGCGAACCTGACGCGGTCCGTGGCCTCATCGGCGTCACCGGTCAGTTCTCCGCGGTCGACGGCCTATTCACCGGCGAGGAGAACCTGCGGCTGATGACGGACCTGCGACACCTCGGCAAGGAAGCCGGCCGCCGACGTGTCGAGGAGCTGCTCCAGCGCTTTGATCTCGCCGACGCGGCCAGCAAGCCCGTCAAGACGTACTCCGGCGGCATGCGCCGGCGTCTCGACCTCGCGATGACCCTCGTCGGTGACCCCAGGATCATCTTCCTGGACGAGCCGACGGCCGGACTCGATCCCCGCAGTCGCCGGGCCATGTGGGGAACGATCCAGGAGCTCGTCGCCGACGGCGTGACGATCTTCCTGACGACGCAATACCTCGAGGAGGCGGACCGACTCGCCCATCGGATCGGCGTCCTCGACCGTGGCGTGCTGGTCGCTGAGGGGACGCCCGACGAGCTGAAACGGCTCGTGCCGGGCGGCCATGTCCAGCTCACGTTCCCCGACGCGGCGGCGCTCGAGCAGGCGGCGCTCGCGTTCGATGACGCCGCGCGCGACGACGAGTCGCTGACCCTGCAAGTCCCGAGTGACGGCGGGATCGGCTCCCTGCGGGCGCTCCTGGACAAGCTCGAGGCTCGTTCGATCGACGTCGGCGAGCTCTCGCTGCAGACCCCTGACCTCGACGACGTCTTCCTGTCGCTGACCGGCGACGACCACGAGGTGACCGTCCGATGACCACGTACCCGCTCGTTCTCGCCGACTCGGCGACCATGCTCCGGCGCAACCTCCGGCGGATGCGCCGCTACCCGTCGCTGACGTTCTTCATCGCCGGCATCCCGGTCGTCCTCCTGCTGCTGTTCGTGTACGTGTTCGGCGGCACGCTCGGCGCCGGTCTCGGCCAGGTCGCCGTCGGCCGTGAGGCCTATCTCGCGTACGTCGTTCCGGGGATCCTCCTGATCACCGTGGCGGGCGCATCCCAGGGCACCGCGATCTCGGTCGCGATGGACATGACCGAGGGCATCATCGCTCGGTTTCGCACCATGGACATCGCCCGCGTGTCGGTCCTGACCGGGCACGTCGTCGGCAGCGCGATCCAGACGATGCTGGCCATCGTCATCGTCATGGTCGTGGCGGTGCTGATCGGCTTCCGCTCGACCACGGGTCCGGTCGAGTGGCTCGCGGCGACCGGCCTGCTCGCGCTGGCCGCCGTGGCCATCTCCTGGCTGTCCGTCGCGCTCGGCATGGTGTCCGACAGCGTCGAGACCGCGAGCAACCTCCCGATGTTCCTGGTGTTCCTGCCATTCCTGAGCAGCGGCTTCGTGCCCACGGACTCGATGCCCGACGGGCTGAGCTGGTTCGCCGAGCACCAGCCCTTCACGCCGCTGATCGAGACCGTGCGGGGCCTGCTGCTCGGCACGCCGATCGGCGACAGCGGCGTGCTCGCCGTCGGCTGGTGCGTCGTGATCTCGGTCGCTGGATACGTCTGGGCACGACGGCTGTACGAGCGCAACCTGGTGCGTTAGCCAGGGTGGGAACCGGGTTGCCGCGCGGACCGGCGCATGTCCATTCGCATCATGTGGATCGGGCCGAATCGCTCTGGCGCGCCATCCTGGCCTGACGGACCCTGAACGGCATGAGACAAGACATGCAGATCGCGGGCCCGCATCGCATCGGACTGAAGGCCCTGGTCGGCAGCGGCGACAAGATCGCGGGCCTCGTGCTGCCGTTCCTGATCGTCGGCGTGGTGCTGAACCTCGCCTTCCCCGCGACCTTCGAGGTCGGTGGTCCGACGGAGGCCCTCCGGACCGTCTCCATCGCCGTGCTGATCCCCGGCGTCACGATCTGGATCTGGTCGGCGGTGTTGATCCTGACGCACGTGCCACGTGGCGAGCTGATCGAGAGCGGACCGTACGCGCTGGTGAAGCACCCGCTCTACACGGCGGTGGCGCTGCTCGTCATCCCGTGGATCGGCTTCCTCCTGAACACCTGGTTGGGCGTCGTCATCGGGCTCGTCCTCTACGTCGCGGCCAGGCTCTTCGCGCCGCAGGAGGAGGCGGAGCTCGCCAAGATGTTCGGGGCGAGATGGGACACGTACCGCGGCAGGGTCGTGTTGCCCTGGCTGTGAGCGGAGGGGCGGTAGGACTCGGATCTAGTCCCAAGCAGTGAACCCTCGCCCCTCCTACGATCAGCACGTCCCGACGCTCGCGCTCTTGGGCCCCTCAGGCCGGACGCGGTCCCAGGAGCGCCGATGCGTCCGCGTCGTACTGGGCCTGGCGGGTCGCCAGGTCATCGGGCGGGGTCGCGCCGCCGCCATCGGGCGGGCAGGGGTAGCGCCCGGTGATGTCATGGGCGAGCGCCCAGAGCGAATTGTCCCAGACCTGGGCGGGCGCGTTCGTCGACTCGGGCAGTTCCGATCGCTTCGCCCAGAGGATGCAGCCGACGTCCGCGGGCGGGTCGGTCGGCAGTTCCGCCGTCGCGATGATCGAATAGAAATCGCCGTCAAACCCGTTCCCGTCGTGGCGGGCGACCGGACCCAGGCTGTACAGGACCCCGCCCGGCGACGTCGTCCGGACCTTGATCGTACAGGCCGAATCCAGATACAGCGTCAGGCCTGGATCGTTCCATTGCGTCGGATCCCAGTAGATGCCCATATCCGAACCTCCTGTCGCGGGTACCGCCCTGGTCGTCGTGTAGAGGATCGCGCCGCCGCCCGTGTCGCCAGGATCGTCCAGGGCGTCGCCCGCCGGGTTGCCCGGGTGGTACTGGGTCATCAGCCGTTTAACGATCCTGGCGACGATCAGCAGGACGCGCGGGTCGCGCGGGTCGGGTCCGCCGGTCGGGTAGTCCGGCTCCTGCGCAGCCTTTCCGTAGACCTGCCCGCCCCAGTATTCCGCGGCCGATCGCAGTTTCGATTCGCTGATGCGATGCCAGCCGTCGGTACACCAGGGGTCGCCGACGACCCAGCCGTCCGCGTTCAGGTCGGGCGCGATCGCCATCGTATGGCCGTACGTCCCGTCGCCCGATCGGCAGGCGTACGCTTTCGCGTGCCAGACGTCCAGATGCACCAGGCGCCCGGCTCGCAGGTCGGCCAGGGCGCTGTCAAACGAATTCCCGTCCATGACCCGCAGCCCTTCGTCGTAGCCGCGGTCCCAGGCCTGTTTCGCGTCGCCCGAATCGGTCCCGCCGGACTGGTCGTCGGTATACGTCCGCATCTCTTTGCCGGTCGACGTCTTCGATCCCTGCGGGCTGGCGTCATATGCCAGGCCCATGGAAATACTCGCCATCCGGCAGTTGCTGTTCGCCAGGCTGGACCCGTCGCGCTGGGTCACGAACGCGGGTCGGTAGTCGCCGTATTTCGTCATGTCAGGACCTCCGGCTGTGGACGATTTCCGCCGTGACCAGCCCGCCCAGGAATGCGCCCGCTGCGGTCGCGGCGGTCCCCAGGATCGTCGGGTCGTCGCCCGGGCGGCTATCCGGCGTCGCCCGTGTCGCTCGCGTCGCTCGCGTCGCCGGACATGATGGCGTTGGCGGCCTGCTCGATCTGCTCCACCGTGAAGCCGGTCTCCTCGACGAGCAGGTCGATGAACGATCGACCCGTCAGGCGCTCGGCATCGTCGATCGTCTTGGCGCCCGGCGTCTTCGCGACGATTCGATCCATGGCGTCGAGGACCTCGATCTGCCGGTCGAGCTCCTCCTTCTGGCGGATCATGTCGCTGAGGCTCTCGTCCATTGTCGGACCTCCTTCGCCAGATGCCGGACAACATCACCGAAGGCGACACCGGCGACGTCGCCAACCGCGCAGGGTGTTGACGGGTTCGAATCGGTGACCGAATGGCTCCGGCGGTAGGACTCGAACCTACGACCAAGCGGTTAACAGCCGCCCGCTCTACCACTGAGCTACGCCGGAGCGGAGACGCGGGGCTCCGGGCATGGTGCCGGGGCCGCTCGCGTTCGTGGGCGTCTGGTCGACGCCGCGCGACAGGATAGCACGAGGCCCGGAGCCGGCCGGCCTAGGTGACCTCGATCGGGCTGTCCTCCCGGTTCCCCCACTCCTCCCACGAGCCCGCGTAGCTCCGGACGCCCTCGTAGCCGGCGAGCTCGTGCAGCACGAACCACACGAGCGCGGCCCGGACGCCGCCCTGGCAGTACGTCGCTCGGATCTGGTCGGGTTCCGCGCCGGACGCCCGGACGAGCGCCACCATTTCGTCGACCGGGCGGAACGTGCCTTCGTCGGTCAACAGGTCGACGAAGCAGCGCTGCCGGGCGCCCGGGATGTGGCCGCCACGCTTGGCCCGCAGGTCGGCCCCGACGTACTCGCCCGCCGTCCGGACGTCGAGGATGCGGGTCGGGGCGTCCTCGTCGCGCGTCGCTTCGCGGCTCCAGGCCAGGACCTCGTCGTAGGTCGCGACCAGCGAGTCGTCGCGTTCGCCGAGCTTGACCGGGACCCGCAGCGCATCGGCGAGATCGGCCTCGGGGATGTCGGTCGTCGTCGGCTGGCCGGCGCGTCGCCAGGCTTCGATGCCGCCATCGAGGATGTGCACGCGATCCCTCGGGAACCCGTACAGGCGGAGCAGCCAGTAGCCGCGGATCGCCTGGCGGTTCAGCCCGATGTCGTCGTAGATGACGACTCGGTCGCCCTCGCCGACCCGCCATCGGCGCAGGACCGCCTCGGCCTGCTCGCGCGTCGGGATCAGCCACTCGCGTTCCGCGTCGCCGGTTTCGGGGGCGGTGCCACGCAGCGCGAGTTCCTTGTGGAGATCGCTGTAGGTCGCGCCGGCGATGTGGCGCTTGTTGTAGACGCGCCGGTCGGGCGCCACGTGGACGAGGCGCAGGTCCGCGTCGTCGACGTGCGCGGCGAGCCAGTCGACGTCGACGAGCGGGCCGGGTTCGTCGCCGGTGGTTCGTGGCCTCCTCGCGGGCTGTTTTACGGCGGCCACGGTCAGCTCGGCTCCGGGTGCGTCGGTGGCTCGATGAGCAGCACCCAGGCCGCCTGGACGCCGAGGAAGAGCAGGACCGCGAGGATGATCCCCTCGATCTGGAGCGGCGTCAGCTCGAGCCCGAGGCTGCGGACGAACTCGGGCGCGAGCGCGATCGCCGTCACGACGGCATAGATCGGGATGACGACCCATTCGACGACCCGGACGATGCGCGGGCAGTCGTGCTCCTGGCGCAGCGTCCGCGCGAAGTAGACCGCCCCGACGAGCCCGATGGCGCCGGCGGTCGCGAAGATCACCCGCCAGAGCCACGGCACGTCGGGCGCGACGAGCGAGAGGATCGACATGACGCCCGGCAGCAGGAAATGGAGCGAGATCGCATACGCCATCCGCCGATGCCCCTCCCCTCGCCACAGCGGCGCACGGGCCTGGACGACCACCCACCACAGGCCCAGCAGGGTGAAGCTGACGGTGCTGACCGTCACGTAGAAGGTCTCCGGGCTCACGGCCGAGATGCTAGCAGGGTGCGCGTCGCGCTTCGGGCGCGCTACCCTCCCGGTCATGGTCTCCCCCGCTCCGCAGCGGTTTCGCACGCTCGTGCTGCTGTACCCGGTCCTCGACGCCCGATGGGGGTCGGGGATCAAGCGGCACCGCGCTCGCCGGGTCATGACGCGCGACGAACGGGCGGCGATCGAGGGCGTCGTCGAGCGATTGCCAGCCGCCGTGCGTGATTGGAGCGACGGCCTGGCCGAGCTGGAGCCGCTCGACGTCATCGAGATCCGCCGGCCGATCCCGTCGTTGTCGTCGAGCGGTGGCGGCCGCTGGTGGGTCGGGCCGCGCGAATGCCGCGACGCGCTGGAGGCGCACGCCGCGCCAGCTCGGTACGACTCGGTCTTTGCGCTCTGGCCGTGCGATCCCGAGGTGCCGCAATGCGGCTGGGGCTGCACGATCGGGGCGTCGGACGCGACGTTCGGGGCGGGTTTCAGCTCGATCTCGACCGACCACTGGCGGACGCTCGCCACGGACCCGACGCCCGAGCAGGGCTACGTCCACGAATGGCTGCACCAGGTCGAGGGGTTCTACCGGGCGCTGGGCGTGGGCGAGGCGGAGTTGCCCGGACTGCACGAGGCGGGCGACTTCGGCTCGACCCGGTCGCCCGACGAGGCGCCCTTCGGGCACACCTACGCCGAGTATCACGATGGCGTGCGCGGCGACCGGCGAACCGGCACGCACACCTGGCAACCGTGGTACCGCGACTGGATGACGGGCCGACTGCGCCCGACCGGGTCCGGCGACCTGGATGTGCCCGTCGGTCTCACCCCGGAACGTTGGGCACTGCGGGCTCGCGATAAGCCCCGGGTAAGCCGCAGGCGATCGGCGAACGTCACGATCCGACGATGTCCACGAAGACCCGCCCGGTCGACCGAGGAACGGCCGCCGCTCGCGACCAGACAGCCAGAGTCGGGCGCGAGATCCGCTTGGCTCGGACCGGCAGAGGCTTGAGTCTCAAGGCAGTCGGTGATGCGACCGGCTTGTCAGAGTCGGTCGTGAGCCGGATCGAGCGTGGTCTGAACGCCCGGGTGACGTTGTTCGACCTGGCTCGACTGCACGCCGTCGTGGGGTTGGACTTGTCGGTGCGCTCTTACCCTGGCGGTCAGCCGATCCGGGACGCCGCACACGTTGCGTTGCTCACGGACTTTCGATCGGCGCTGCATCGGTCGATCGGCTGGTCGACCGAAGTCCCGCTATCGACCCGCGGCGACGCGCGAGCGTGGGATGGCTTCCTTCGGACGCCTGACTGGCGCTACGGAGTGGAGGCGGAGACCGCACCGAACGACAGCCAGGGGCTCGTTCGGAGGATCCAACTGAAGCAGCGCGACAGCCACGTCGACGGGGTCATGCTGATCCTGCGCCCGACGAGGCAGACTCAGGCCCTCCTGTCAGCGGCACTGCCCACCCTCCTGAACGCCTTCCCGATCGACGGTGACCAAGCTATGGCTTCCCTGCGCGGCGGCAACGACCCGGGCGGGAGTGCCGTGATCATCGTTCCGTGGCGCCGCATGCCGTCGACGCCGACGGGCGGTTGCCGCCAGCGCAAGTAACAGCTGCAACGGTCCACTCTTGGTCGGCGAACGACCCGGATCGTGTGCAAATCGCGGTCCCGAGCTCCGATTCGAGTCAGGCCGCGGTCTGAACGGGCCTGAAGAAGTCAGGACTCCGCGAGTCTTTGCCGCCACGGCAAGAAACCGCCATTTGGCGCGGTCCGTGCGACCAGTACTTGCGCTCAGCGCAAGGCGCGACGGAAGAGGAACCCGCTCGTGGGGAGCGTCAGGCCCTCGGCTCGTCCGACTGCGGGGCCCCGTCGACCGGGTGCTCGGTGGGGGCCGCCCATGACGAGGCGATCGAGCGCAGGATCCGGACCGCGGCGTTGGACTGCGCGGCCGTCGTCTCGGCGGCGGACGCGTCGGCGGCCTGCGCCTCAGCCTCAGCCCCGACCGCGGGCGCCTCAGCCTCAGCGACTGGCGCCTCGACCTCAGGCTCGGCGACCGCCACGGCGGCCTCGCCCGTCGTCTCGGCACTCCCCGCCACATCGGGCATCGTCGCGCTGCCGTTCACCGTGCCGTTGGCCTCGCTCATGACCGGCACGAGCTCGGGCCCGGGCTGCCCCGGGTCGAACGGGGTCGCGGCTGGAGCGGGACCGTTGACTTCGATGCTGGCCACGGCATCGGCGACGGCCGCGTCCGACGCGTCCGCTTCTTCAGCCAGCGCAGCCATCGCTTCCGCCCGCGCGGCGCCGCCGACCTTGCCCAGGTCGGGCGGGGCGGGCATCTCATCGGCCATGCGCGCGAACCCGGCTGGGTCCGACTCGGCGACCAGGCGCTCGAAGAACCGATCCAGCTCGGAGCGGTATTCGCGCACGGCCCCTTCGACGTGGCCAACCTCGCCGTCGATGATCGCGGCGTGCCGGATCAGGTAGCTCTGTAGCTCCTCGCGGCGCGTCCCGATCTTCTGCTCGGTCTCCTCGCGGATGCGGACGATCTCTTCCTTGGACCAGACGTGGATGCCGTCGATGTCCTCTTCGGCGAGTCGACGCAGCTCGGCGGCCTCGGTGGCCGCACGGCCACGGATCTTCTCGACGTGGGCCTCGGTCGCGGCATCGACCTCCCCGGAGATCCGCTCGCGCTCGCGCTCAGCCGCGCCACGCATGGCGGCCGTGAGTTCGGTCAGGAATCCACGCGTCGGATCGGGCCGGCCGTTGCCGTTGGTGTGCGGCGCCTCGGTCGCGGCCCCGGTCGCGGCCACAGGCTGCTCGTCGACGGCGACGGTCGAGTCGTGCGACTCAGGCATGGTTGGCTGCTCGGATTCGTCCATCAGTCACCCCTAGGAAGGGGTCAAAAGTACTACCGGGCAGCCGCCAGCGGAACGTCGGACGAGGCAAAAGCGGTGCGGGCAGGAACCACCCGCCCCACATCCCGGGGCGACCGTGACGACCGTCGCCGCAGTCGCAGGTCCCTACTCCAGGTAGTCCTTCAGCTTGCGGCTCCGCGACGGGTGGCGGAGCTTGCGCAGCGCCTTGGCCTCGATCTGGCGGATCCGTTCGCGCGTGACGTTGAACTCCTTGCCGACCTCCTCGAGGGTCCGGGCCCGGCCGTCCTCCAGCCCGAACCTGAGCTGCAGCACGCGGCGCTCGCGTCCGGTCAGCGAGTCGAGCACCGCCTCGACCTGCTCCTTGAGGAGCTGGTGCGACGCCGCCTCGGCCGGGGCCAGCGCGCCCCGGTCCTCGATGAAGTCGCCGAGGTGCGAGTCCTCCTCCTCGCCGATCGGGGTTTCGAGCGAGACGGGCTCCTGCGAGACCTTGATGATCTCGCGGACCTTCTCAGGCGTGACCTGGACCTCCTGGCCCTTGGACATCGCCTCGGCGATCTCCTCGACCGTCGGCTCACGACCGAGCTCCTGGAGCAGGCCACGCGACACGCGGATGAGGCGGTTGATCGTTTCCACCATGTGGACCGGGATGCGGATCGTTCGCGCCTGGTCCGCGATGGCCCGGGTGATGGCCTGGCGGATCCACCACGTGGCGTACGTCGAGAACTTGAAGCCCTTCTCGAAGTCGAACTTCTCGACCGCCCGGATCAGGCCGATGTTGCCTTCCTGGATCAGGTCCAGGAACGACATGCCGCGCCCGATGTACTTCTTCGCGATCGACACGACGAGGCGCAGGTTCGCCGACGTCAGTTGTTCGCGGGCGTCACGCCCGATGACGACGATGTCGCCCTTGCGGTCGCGCAGCTTCGTGTTGAGCGGCACCTCCGGGTCGAAGCCCATCTGCTTGAGCAGTTCGGCGTCCTGGCCGGCCTCGACCCAGCGCTGGAGCGCCGGGAAGGCCACGCCCTCGCGGCTCCAGTCGTAGATCGCCCGCAGGCCGACGTTGTCGCGCGAGTCGAGGTCGCCGTTGTGGACCGCGAGGTACGCCCAGTCGAGCAGCGGCAGGAAGGCGTCGGCCGTCGGGGCCTCGTTGTAGGTGTGGAGGAGCTTCTTGGCCTCCTTGAGCCGCTCCTTCGTGCCTTCGGACTGCGCGTCGCGGCCAGCCTTGATGAGGTGGAAGTCGGGCGTCGGGACCAGCAGGTTCTTGGCCCCCTTGGCCGAGATGCCCTTCGCCACGAGCTCGTGGGCCTCGGGCCCGTACGGCAGGCGGTGCTGCGGCTTCTGGGTCCGGGTCTTGCGCTCGGTGTCGTGGAGGGTCCACTCGTGGAGCGAGACGATCCCCTTCCAGGGCTCCTCGACCATCTGCTCGCCGAGCTCGATGGCCTTCGCAAGGACCACCTCTTCCTCGGCCGTCAGGAGCGCGACCTTGCCGATCTCCTTGAGGTACATCCGGACCGGGTCGTCGATGCCGATCATGTCGGCGCTGATGGCCTCGAGGTCCTCGGCCGTCGGCTCCTCGACCTCGGCCGGATCGAGCTTCGCCGGCGCATCGGTCGGCAGCTTCGAAGCGGGATCGGCGGACGCATCGTCCTCGACGATCACGACACCGACATCGGCGCCGTCGTCCTCGGCGTCCGGCCCGAGGTCGAGATCGTCGTCGTCATCGTCGTCGTCGTCGTCATCGGCGACGGCAACGGCGGCCTTGGCCCGCGACGGGCGCAGGCCGGCGAGCTTGGCCTCCTCGATGTCGGCCTTGGCGCGGCGGGGCCGGGACAGGACGGCCTCGACGAGTTGCTTGTCAAGCGGGTCAGCGGGCATGGGTCACCTCCGATGGCTGGCGGTACAGCCGGGTCTGGTCTCGACGTCGGTCGAGTGACCGGCGCGCTTCGTTGATCTGTCGTCCTTCGAGCTCGAGTCGGGCGATCGCCTCCACGTCGCCGGCTCGTTCGGCCTCCCCCTGGGCGGCCTCGTTGTATTCGCTGCGTTCCCGCAGCCGGTCGTCTTCGAGCTCCAGCAGGAGCCGGTCGATCTCGTAGTCGAGGTGGCGGGCGTCGAGCGATCGCGGATCGGGTCCCGACTTCGCATACAACGCTCGGGCGAGCGCTGCCGTTTCCTCGTCGAGCGCGAGGAGGAGCGCGGCGCCTTCGAACGGCGGGTGGATGCCGTGGTCGTCGGACTGCCGCTGCAGGACGATCGCCCGGAACAGCTCGCGGGCCACGGTCGAGGGCAGCTGGTCCGGCCCGAGCTCCTCGGCGACGCGCAACTGCTCGTCCGGGACCAGCAGGAGCAGCCGCAGCAGTTCCGATTCGACGGGCGTGATGGCCCGCAGGATCGACTCGATCGGCAGCGCGTCGGGCGAGGCCAGGACCGAGTCCGCGGTGATGCGCGATTGCTGGTCGCCGGCGCGGCCCGGGCCGGTCGCCGCGAGGCGCCGCTCGAGGACCTGGCGCAGGACGCGCTCCTCGACGCCCGACACGCGGCGGACCTCCTGGAGCGCCTCGTCGCGGCGCAACGGATCGTCGATGTCGCGCAGGGACGGCATGACGGCATCGACGAAGCCCATCCGCCCGGTCGAGGTCTTGAGGTCGAACCGCTCGGCGTGGTGGCCGATGAGGTAGTCGACGAGCGGCTTGGCGGCCCCGATGACGCTCGTCCACGTATCGGGCGACTCGCGCACCACTTCGTCGGGATCCTTGCCGTCGGGCAGGCGGGCGACGCGAACGTCCTCGAGCTTCACGCCCGAGGCGTCGGCCTGGAGCTGGCGGATCAGGTCGGCCAGGGCGGTCACCCCGAGCGTGCCGGCCTTCTCGCCCGCCGGGTCGACGTCGTACGCCAGCACGATCCGCTTGGCGTAACGGGTCAAAAGGGCGACCTGCCCGGGCGTCAGCGCGGTGCCGAGGCTCGCGACGACGTTGTCGAAGCCGGCCTGGTGCGCCATCAACGCGTCGGTGTAGCCCTCGACGATGACCGCCTGGTCCTGGCGCCGGATCGGGCCCTTGGCCCGGTCGATGAGGTAGAGCGTCCGGCTCTTGTCGAAGAGCGGGGTCGCCGGGGAATTGAGGTACTTGGGCCCCTCGCCTTCGAGGAGGCGGCCGCCGAGGCCGACCGCATGACCGCTCTGGTCCCGGATGGGGAAGATGACGCGCGCCCGGAACTTGTCATAGACGCCGCCACGGCCGCTCGTCCGGGGCGAGGCGAGCCCGACCTCGACGAGCTCCTCGGGGCGCACGTCGCGCTTGGCCTCGAGCGTCCGGGTCATCTGGTCCCAGCCCGCCGGCGCCCAGCCGAGCTGGTGCGTCTCGATGGTCTCGTCCGTGAAGCCGCGATCGCGAAGGTACGCCAGGGCCACGGGGGCCTTGTGGATCAGGACCGCGTGGTAGAAGGCGATCGCGCTGTCGAGGACCTGGCGCAGGCGGGCCTTGTGGGCATCCTCGCGCTTCGTCCGCTCATCGATCTCGACGCCGGCGCGACTGGCCAGCGTGCGGAGGGCCTCCGGGAACGGCACGCCGTCCCGCTGCATGACGAAGCTGAAGATGTCCCCACCAAGCCCGCACCCGAAGCAATGCCAGCTCTCACGGACCGGGGTGACCACGAACGACGGCGTCTTCTCGCCGTGGAACGGACAGAGGCCCTTGTAGGTGGTGCCCGCCTTCTTGAGTGCGACGGTCTCGCCGACGACCTCGACGACCGACAGCTTGCTCTTGACCTCGGCTGCGACACCGACCGACAAACGGCGCCTCCTGCGCTACCTCCGAACCAGAACGCCTCGCCGCGTCCGATCCGTTCCGCGGCTCCTACCGCCAGGAGCCGGACATGACTGTGGGCCTGTCAAGTCTTGACAAGCCCTGTTGGCCTGAATCATGCCACGCCGAGGCGTCGTTTGTCAAGGTCCTGTCAATACCCCTGGAGAGTATCGCTCGTGTGCGTGCCTATGTCACGGATAGGTGGCGAGCATCGCGGTCAAGACACGCTTCCAGCGACGGTGGTGATGATGCCGTCCGCATCGATCCGGCTGAGCCGGTTGCGATGCACGAAGTAGAGATCTCCGGCGTCGTCGAACTCGAGCTGGCCGATGTCGAAGTCGGTATCGCCACTCGTCCCAAGGGCCGCATCCAGCGCTGGGCCGCCAGATCCGGAGGGCCCGTCGCCGCCGGTGCCCGCGATGGTCGTGATCGTCCCGTCGCGACCGATCCGACGGATGACGTTGGCTTCCGTGTCACCGAAGACAACGTTGCCGTCATGGTCGATGGCGATCGACATCGGGTTCATGATCGTCGCCGACGTGGCTGGGCCGCCATCGCCCGAGGATCCGTTGTGTCCGGTGCCGGCGATCGTCGAGATGATCCCGGCGGCGTCGATCTTCCGGATCCGGTGGTTCCACGACTCGGCGAAGAGGATGTTCCCCTCGGCGTCCACGATCAGCCCGCGGGGCTTGGCAAGGTGCGCGGAGACCGCCGGACCACCGTCGCCTGGGGCCCCGATCTTGCCGTCCCCGGCGATCGTCGTGATGACCCCGTGCAGGTCGATCTTTCGGATCCGGTCGTTGTCGCGGTCGCCGATGTACAGGTTCCCGACCGCATCGAACGCGATCCCCGACGGCTCCTGAAGGGTGGCCGATGTCGCCGGACCGCCGTCGCCCGAGTAGGACCCCTGGTCGACGCCGGCCGCGCCCGACCCGGCGATCGTGGTGATGATCCCGTCCGTGCCGATCCGACGGATCCGATTGTTGCCGTGGTCGGCGAGGTAGAGCGCGCGATCGGGACCGATCCGCATCTCGAATGGGCAGTACAGTCCCGCTTCCGTCGCGGGACCGCCATCGCCCGACCATTCGGGCTTTCCGTTCCCGGCGAATGGCGTCAACATCCCTTGGGCGTCGATCCTGACGACACCCTTCCCTCCGGCATCCGTGCACTCGGACGCGAACATGTCGTGCTCCGCGTCCATCGCGAGGCCGATGGACCAGTGGAGCGGCGCCCCAAGAGCCGGGACTCCCGAGGGGCCGGCGGCTGGCGGTGTCGGACTCGGCGCTGGCGCCGTGGAGACATCGGCCGCGGGGGTTCCGGATGGCGGGCCGCTTCGCGCGGGTCCGGCGCAGGCACAGACGACCAGTGTGGCGGCGCACGATGCCGCCAACCATCGTTTCAGGAGCATCGTCGGCCACGCCCTAGCAGGTCAGCCTGGGCCGCAAGTCTAGAGGTCGCCACGCCGGCGGAATGCAAGGTCAGGCGACCGGCCGATCCACGAGCCTCATCGCTCCCACCAGCGGTCAGCGCAGCGCGTCAGGGACCGGCACCGATCTTGGTCGAGAGATCGATGATCGGTTGTTGGCTGACCTGCAGGAAGCCGTTGCGGGGCCGGTCGAGGTCGAGCACGAGGACGAGGACGGCCGAGAGCGCGATGACGAGGACGATCGCGGTCAACGGGCTGCGTCGACCGGTCAGGCCCGCGCTGTAGCCGACCATCCCCAACGACAGGGCCGCGCCGCCGATGAGGAGCAGGATGACGGTTTCGGGCACGCGGCCATAGACGAGCGCGGTCATGCGCGTCGTGTGCAGGTTGATCATCTCGTTGAGGGATTCGATGTAGGCGGCGAGGACGTCCGAGGATTGCTCGCGCCCGAGGCGCTCGGCGATGGCCCAGAGCTGAGCGTGGATCTCCTCCGAACGCTTGAAGTTCGCCAGCAGCTGGACGGGGTCGTCCACATTGACACGCAGGGGTGCGTACTCGCGCAGGAGCGCGCGCGTCGCGTTGGTATCGGCTTCCGGAAGGTAACCGGCCCGCAGGTACGTCGTGTCGATGGCGTTCGCCTCGGCGACGACGAGCCCGCGCCGGGCATCGAACCGATCGGCGGCCATGCTCATCGTGACCGCCAGCAGGAAGGCCAGGAGGGCCAGGAGCGACCCGACGAACATATCGTTCGGACCCTCGGTCTCCTCAGGCGTCCGGATCTGGTACCAGCGGCCGATCCGGAATCCGATCTCGAAAACGAGCAAAAGCAGGATCGCGATCAGGACGAACGCGGCGACGATCGGGATGGGATCGAGGAGCTCTCCCGGGATGACGGTCACGGCGGCAGCATATGGGAGCGGTCAGGCCGTTTTCGCCGAATCGGCCTCGTGATAGCCCGCGAGCAGCGCTCGCTCCTCGTCCTTCTTCGGGAAGACGAAGAAGACGAGCACGGCCCCGAGCAGGATCGCGACGATCCCGGCGAGGTACGCGGCATCGGCACCCGCGAGGAACGACGCCTTCGCCCCGGCCATGATCTGCGATGCGTACTCCGGGTACTGCTGGGCGACGGCCGCCGCCCCCGAATACGACATCTCCAGCTGGGCCTGGGTCGATGCGGTGACCTGCGCCGCATCCGGGGAGCCGGCCAGCGCGCTCGCGACGGCCGCCGCGTACCCCGCGGTCAGCAACGCGCCGAAGATCGACGTCATCAGCGCCCCACCCAGGTCCCGCTGGAGATCGGCCGTCCCCGACGCCATCCCCGCGCGCTCCACCGGGACGGATCCTGTCAACGAGTACGAGGCGGGGGTGCCGGCAAGCCCGACCCCGATCCCGATGAACGCATACGCCAGGGCGACCTGCCAGTACGCGATGCCCTCGTTCCAGAAGAGGAGCATCCAGCCGAAGGCACCCAGGAGGAAGACGTAGCCCAACAGGAGTGTCGTTCGTGCTCCGCGCGAGCCGACGAGCTTCGCCGACCGGGGGGCGACGAGGATCATGAAGACGATCGCCGGAAGGATCGCGGCACCGGCCTGGAACGTCGTGTAGCCGAGGACGTTCTGGAGGTACTGCTGGCTGATGAACGCCGACCCCATGAGGGAGCCGAACACGATGATGCCCGCACATGCCGCCACCCAGAAGATCCGTCGGCCGGCGATCCTGAGGTCGTAGAGCGGGAACGGCGTCCGACGCTGCCGGACGAGGAAGGCGATCGCAGCCGCGGCCGCGATCGCGAGCAATCCCGCGGCCAGCGTCCCTTCGTTCGGGACCGGCGCGAAGTTGATCGAGAGGATCAGCCCGCCGACGAGCACGACCGACAGGATGCCACCGAGGTTGTCGACGGGGTCGGAGGTCTCGTTGACGTGCGCCGGGACGTACCGGATCGCCAGGTACAACGCGACGACGACGAGCGGAAGGGTGATCAGGAACACGGAGCCCCAGTCGAAGTACTGGAGGAGGAAGCCCGCGGCGAGCGGCCCGAGCGCGGCGATGCCACCACCGATCGCCGACCACAGCGCGATCGCGTGCGTCCGGGCCGGACCGGGCGACCACAGGGCGGTGATGAGCGCGAGGGTCGTCGGATAGGCCATGCCGGCGGACAGCCCGCCGAAGACCCGTGCTGCGGCGAGGATCGTGTCGCTCGGGGCGAAGGCCGCCAGTAACGACGCCGGAACGGACAGGATCATGCCCAGTTCCAGCATCCGCTTGCGGCCGTAGCGGTCGCCAAGCGCGCCGAGCCAGAGGACCGATGCCGCGAGTCCCAGCGAGTAGCCGACCGCGATGAGGTCGAGCGTAGTCTGCGAGGAGTCGAACGCCTCGCCGATCGATGGCAGCGCGACGTTCGCCACCGACAGGTTCAGGTTGGCGACGGCGGCGACGAGGATGAGGGTGCCGAGGACGAGCCCGGACTGCTTCGGGATCGTCTCGGTCGTGGTGGAACCCTCAGTCGCGCTGGCGGGCGCCGTGGCGGCCATCGTCAGACTCCGCTCTCGGCCGTCACCCGCCCGCTCTTGATGGCGGCGACCAGCGCCGCGTGGTCCCGTTCGGTCTGGTCCGCGTACGCCTCGGCGAACGACGCCATCGCATGTTCGAAGGTGTTGTCGGTGCCGAGATAGCCCGCGATCGTCGCGGGCTGACCGGAGCGGGCATGGCCCCGTGCGAGTGCCCACCCGCAGAGTTCGCCCCAGGTGGCCAGTTCCTCGAGGGTCATGCTGTCGACGACGGCGCTGCCCTTCTGGTCCTGGAGCTGGCGGAGGTAGGTGTGATTCCCGCGCAGTCCGACCGCCCAGCCGAGCAGGATGTCGCTGGCGGCCTGGAGCTGGCGCTGGCCCGTCACGACGCGTTCGCCGTGGCTCTTGCGGCCGCTCGGTCCCAGGTAGCGCTCGTAGACCGACGGCTCGGCCTGCTTGACCTGGAGGAACAGCGGATCATCGTCCGCGTCCCCGATGAACAGGGCCACGAACGCGAGGAGCCCGACGCTGCCGACGCCGACCACCTTGAGCGCGTAGTCGGCGAGCCCGTACCGATCGAGCAGGACCCGACGGTCCTCCTGGAGGGTCTCGCGATAGGCGGCCAACGCCGCGGCGGCGATCGGCGCCGTCATGTCCTTGAGCTTCACGATCGTCGGCGGGCGCTCGACGATGCGCCGGGTGCCATCGATGAGGGCGGTCAACTTCGGGAGCTCGTGGAGCGCGTCGTGGTGCGCCGCGGACTTCACGGTCCCGTGGATCATCGCTCGGGCGTGCTTGTCGACATAGGCGATGACCCCTGTCGCGTCGACGCGCGCGTAGTACACGTCGATCGCGCGCATCGTCGCGTAACCGGCCATCCGGTCGCGATACGACCGGACGGAGCGATGGACGATGTGCCGGTTGTCGTGCGCGCTGAAGCCGCGCGCCCGCCCGGCGACGACGAGGCTGGCCGCCAGCCGCTTGAGGTCGAATTCGAACGGGCCGCGGAGCGTCTCGTCGAAGTCGTTGATATCGAACAGCAGGTCGCGTTCGGGCGACGCGAACAGGCCGAAGTTGACGAGATGCGCGTCGCCGCAGAGCTGGACCTCGATGCCCGTGCGCGGACCGGTCGAGAGGTCCGCGGCCATCGGCAGCGCCGCCCCGCGATAGAACGTGAACGGCGAGACAGCCATCCGCCCGTAGCGGACCGGCACGAGGTCGGGTACGCGCGTGGTCGCCTGCTCCTCGAGCAGGCCGATGGGATCCGGCCGATCGGCCGCGGGCGTCCAGGCGGCGAGGGTCTCCGCGGGCAGATCCGCCCTCGCCGCCTCGCCGGCCGCGCGCCGCTCCTCACGCGTCGGACGAGGTTCAGCGTGCGGCGCGTCGCTCATGACGTCGATGGTCCAGCCGATGCTGGCGCGTCGCCGGTCGGCCTTGGCGTGGCCAGAGGCCCGAGTCGCCCGTATGCCGCTTCGAGTTCGCGAATGGAGGGGTAGATGTTGCCCTCGCCGATCGGCTCCGTCAGTCCGTAGGCGTCGACCTGGCTTCGGACCTCCGGGCTGACGTCGACCAGGACGAGCGTGACGTTCTTCCGTTCGAGCTCCTCACGGACTTGTCGCATCGAATCCGCCCCGGAGTAGTCGACATCGCCCACGGCCGAACCGACGAGCGCGAGCCAGCGCAGCGGCGGGTCGGCGGCCTCGACGAGATCCATGATCTCCTCGGTGAAGCGCGACGCGTTCGCGTAATACAGGTTCGCTCCGAACCGGTACGCGGCGAGGCCCGGCAACAGCTGGGTGCCATCCGCCAGGGCCGCCGTGTGGATCGAGCCGTCGTCATCGCGGCGCAAGAGCGTGTCGTGCGGGCGATAGCTGTGATAGATGTGCACGACGATCGAGAGCGCCATGGCGAGGATGATCCCCTGCTCGACGCCGACGATCACGACGGTCGCCGCGGTGATCGCGGCGACCGCGAATTCGCCCTTGCGGAGCCGGTAGATGTCGGCCATGCCCTTGTAGTCGATGAGCCGGAGGCCGATGAGGAAGACGACGGCCGCCAGGACCGCATTCGGCATATAGGAGAGTGGGACCGTCAGGAAGAGCAGGACGACGATCACGATCGCGGCCGCCGTCAGCTGCGCGATCTGGGTCTTGCCACCGGCACTGTCGACCATCTCGGTCTTGGTGGGGCTGCCGTTGACGACGAAGGTGCCCGAGATCCCGGCCGCGAGATTGGCCGCGCCGAGACCGACGAGGTCCACGTTCTCGTCGAAGCTGTCGGAGTACTTCATCGCGTAGGCGCGCGACGTGGCGGCACTCTGGGCAAGGATCACGACGACGAGCGAGATCACCGTCGGCAGCAGGGCCTGAACGTTGTCGATGGTCATCGCGTCGGTCGGCAGGCCGATCGGCGGCAGGCCGCTCGGGATGGTGCCGAGGATCGTGACGCCATCGGCCTGGAGGTCGAGGGCGTAGCTGGCGATGATCGCGACGACGACCGCGAGCAGGGCGCCCGGGATCTTCTTGTTGACCATGCCCAGCCCGATGATCGTGATGAGGACGAAGGCCGAGACGATCGTCGTCGGCACGTTGCCATCGGTCGGGATCAGCCGGGCGCTCTCCACGAACTTCTCGATGGTCGTGCCGGACTGCCCGGGGACGCCGAAGATCGCACCGAATTGGCCCATCGCGACCTGGATCCCGACGCCGGTGAGGAAGCCGATGAGGACCGACCGCGAGAGGAAGTTGGCGATGAACCCGAGCTTGAGCAGGCGCGCGACGACGAGGACGATGCCGCACATCAGCGCGGCGAGTGATGCCAGCTCGACGTACTGCGCCGATTCGGCCACGGCCCCCATGGCCACGAGGCCGGTGGCCAGGATCGCGGCGGTCGCCGAGTCCGCGCCCACGACCAGGTGTCGGGATGACCCAAGGATGGCGAACGCGAGGATCGGCAAGATGATCGTGTACAGGCCGGTGATCACCGGCGTGCCGGCGATCTTCGTGTAGCCCATGACTTCGGGGATGGCCAGGGCGGCCAAGGTCGCACCGGCGATCACATCGGTGCTGATCCGCGATGGATCGATGGGCAGGATGCCCTCGAGGATGGGAAGCGGCCGCTTGCTCCGCTTCGCGTGGGTCATGGCCATATGCGCCTCCTCCCCCGTGCCCCGGTGCCCACGCGCATGGACCGGAGACGGAAGGGTGAGGATACGCCCCGCGATGACGGCGGTGTTCCCTGTCGTTGATGGCGCAACCTCGGGACCCTTCCGATACCATCGCCTGATGGACTATGGCCTCGCGCTCCCGAACTTCCCCGCCGGTGCCTCACCCGAAGGCATCGAGGCGGCGGCCGAGGTCGCCCAACGACTCGGCTGGTCGACGGTCTGGACCACCGACCACGTCCTCGTCAATGAGGCTGCGGCCGGCGAGTACGGCCGGATCTACGAGGCGATCCTGACCCTCGCCTGGGTCGGGGCGAAGTACCCCGGTCTGCGCCTCGGCACGAGCGTGATCGTCGTGCCGCAACGCAATGCCGTGCTGCTCGCGAAGGAGCTGGCCACGCTCGACTCCCTCAGCGGTGGACGGGTCATCGCGGGCGTCGGGGTGGGCTGGAGTCGCGAGGAATTCGCGAACGTCGGCGTCGAGGACCGGTTCCGAGTGCGCGGCGCGTACCTCGACGAGACCATCCGCTTGTGGCGCCACCTCTGGAGCGGGTCACGAGAGCCGTTCCACGGGCGGTTCCACACGATCGACGACTTCGTGTTCGGGCCGCTCCCCGAGCGAGGGGCGGCGCTGCCGATCGTCGTGGGCGGTCGGGCCGAGGCCGCGTTGCGCCGGGCCGGCAGCCTGGCGGACGGGTATCACTCGAGCGCCGCGAGCCCCTCGTCGTACGGCGAGCGCGTGCCCATCGTCCGGGCCGCCGCTGAGGCCGCCGGGCGGCCGGCCCCCTGGTTGTCGGCGCGGGTGCGAGTGCAGTTCGACTCGACGACCGACCGCTCGTACGCGATGCGCGGGACGGCGGAGGAGATCGCCGCCGAGGCCCGGGCGTTCGCCGGCCACGGCGTCACGCACCTGGCGCTGTACTTCGACACGACGGATCCCACTGAGGTCGTCGCCCAGGCGGAGCGGTTCGCGAGGGAGGTCGCGCCGCTCATCGAGGGCTGAAGTCGGCGCTCGCCGCCGCCGTTATGCACGAATCGCGGCGGGGAGTACCTCTTCCACTGGTATGCCTATCGGATGCATGCCCGCGCCGGGGACCCGGCCTGGGCGATCACTTGCCCTTGTACGAGACCCTCATGACGGACTCGTCGAGCATCGTCAGGTAGCACGTGATGCCGCGGTCGCCGTCCTTCCAATCCTCGGAGGTCGGGTAGAACGCGCCAAGGTCGAACTTGTCGGTGTCGCCGCCGACGTACTTCCCGAGCGCCGCGCCGCACGTGCTCACCAGGTACGAGGTCAGCTCGTCCTCGCCGGGCTCCTTCGCCCCTTTCGCCGCCGGGTGCTTGGCAATGAGGATGACCTCGGCGGTGTGCGTCTCGGTGCACGGATGATGCTGGACGTCCTTGACGGTCGTGCCGGCAGTCGTCGGGATATCGAAGCAGTCACCGACCTGCAGCTCGGCCGGGCTGCCGCCCAGGCGATCCCGGAACACGATGCCGCCGCCGATGATGAGCGCGATGATGCCGACTCGAAGCAGGATCTTCATGGCGCGACGGTGCCCCGGCGCCACACCGGCGGGCATCCCCCGATGGTCCCAATGGCCGATGCACCGTCGTTCCGCGAATCCGGGCTCGGGCCGGAGTACGATCGAGCGACCCGATGATCCCGCACCCGATCGCCCGCCGATGAGCCTGCCCCGAACCCCCAGCCCGGCCGCGTTCCACGTCGGCCCCGCGCACATGATCGTGCACGGCAACGCTGCCTTCGTGGAGCTGTTCGGGTCCCGCTGCGTCGGGCAGCCCGCTCGCGAGGCCCTCGTGGGCCTGCCGACCGAGGCCTTCGAGTTGATGGACGAGGTCTATCGCCGCGGCAAGCCGCTCGCCCGCCGCATCGTGACGACGTGGGGCGCCCGCCGGCTCGTGGTCGCGGCCCGACAGGATCCCGAGACCGGCGAGACATACGGCGTGATGACCCACCTCACCCCGGTCCCGACGACGACCCCGAAGCGCGCCTAGGCCCCGGACTTCACCACCGATCGACGTCGATTCAGTCGCCCGGCGTCGAGATCTTGCCCGCGTGGAAGCGCTTGATGACCTTCGTGTACTCGGGTAGTCCGCGCTCGTAACCGATCGCCCAGAACCCGGCACCAGCGAGGCCCCGTTCGTCCGCGAGACCGAGCTTCGTCGACAACGTCTCGGGTGAATCGATGTAGATCGCCTCCCAGGCCGGGACGGCCGGGTCGCTCGAGGTCTGGTCGGCGTACATCTCGACGACCTCGATCGGGTCGCGGGTCGGGACCGACTTCGGGTCGTGCAGGAACGAGATGTTGTTGCGCGGGAACCAGGCGTCGCCACGGCCGGTCTCGGGCGCCCCGAGCTCCGGCCCGGCGACCGGCCAGCGCATCCCGTACAGGGGCAGACCCAGCAGCGTCCGGTCGACCGGCACGCCCATGGTCTCGTACAGGTCCAGCGACCAGACAAGATCGCGCTCCGTGCCGTCGCGCCGGTCCATCGGCGACGAGGCGCCAGGTGCGGATCCCGCCCAGTGGTAGTCGTAGGCCATCATGAAGATCCGGTCCGCTCCGGCCGCACGCGGCCGCCGCGGCCATCGTGGCGCCGCCGATGTTGGCCGTCGTGGCGACTGACACCTGGGCCTTCGGCCGCGCCTCGAGGAGCGCGTCCCGCAGGCGCCCGACGAACGCGCCGTACGCGGGCGCGTACTCGACTTCGAGCAGCTCGACATCGACGTTGATGCCATCGACCCCGATGTCGTCGGCGAACTTGACGAGCGACTTGATGACCTTGTCCTGCGTCTCGATCTTGCCGCCGAAGAACTTCTTGTTCCGTGCGTATCCGAAGCTCGTGTAGACGAGCTCGACGCGCGCCTTCCGATCGTGGGCGTCCCGGATCATCTGCCGCCCGATGGGCCCGTCGATCTTGCGATAGCCGTTCTGACCGGTCGCGAGCGTGCCGTTCGCCTTGTTCGTGACCGAGAACAGCGCCACCGTGGAGAGCGCCGTGTCCCGCACGTGGGCGGCGATGCCGTCGTCCATCTCCCAGTACGGGACGAAGCCGTAGGTCTCGTGCTTCGGGATCGGGCGTGGGGTCGGGTCCGGCGTCGGCGTGGCGTTCGCATCCAGCGTGGCCGCGGCGTTCGGGGTCAGGCTCGTGCCTGGGGCGAGGCTGGCGCCCGGGACGGGGCTGACGAGACTCGTCGGGGTCGTGGGGCCGGCGAGCGCGTTCGCGAGGACCACCGTGCCGGCGATGACGACGACGACGGAGACGGCGATCACGGCCACCAGCGGCGGTCGGGTCATCGGGAAAGGGTGGGCGCGGGCGCTCGGTCGGTCAAGCGTGGGGGTCGGGCGACGCGGTGTCGTGCCCGGAAACGGCGAGCACCGGCGATCCGGTGGACCGCGGCCGACGGGAGGAGGTCGTCAGGTCGGGTCGCTTCGGTTCGCCGGCGCTGTTGTTCGCCGGGGAGGTAGGACGATCCCGAATCTGGCCCGAAACCCTGAGAACGCTCTGAGAACTGCGCCCGCCAGCGATTGACTCATGTCGATGAGTCAGATACGCTGCTCGCTATGACAAAGCGCCTCCAGGTCCTGTTCGACGACGACGAGCTCAGCGACATCCAACGCATCGCGAAGCGTCGCGGAATGACGACTGCCGAGTGGGTGCGTCGCTCCCTCCGCGAGGCGCGAGATGCCCAATCACGCAAGGATCCAGCCGCGCGCCTCGCCGTCGTCCGAGCGGCCGGACGTCACCGCTACCCCACCGGAGACATCGACCAGATGCTGTCCGAGATCGAGCGTGGCTATCGCTCGGGCGACCGGTGATCCTCATCGATTCGAACATCCCGATGTACGTCGTTGGTGACGAACACCCGAACAAGGACGCGGCGATCCGTCTCCTGAGCCTCGCGATCGCGGAGGGCGAGACGCTCGTCACCGATGTCGAGGTCCTCCAGGAGATCCTGCATCGGTACGTCGCCATCGCTCGACGGGACGCCATCGACCCCGCCTTCGATGTCCTGCTCGGGGTCGTCGACGAGGTCCTGCCGATCGAACTCGACGATGTCCAGGGCGCCCGGCGAATCGTCCAGACCACGAACCGGCTCTCGGCACGAAGTGCGATACACCTTGCCGTCATGCAGCGGCACGGGATCGAACGGATCCTGAGTTTCGATCGCGCGTTCGACGAGATCCCGGGCGTCGTCCGGATCTCCGCCTGACGGGTCGGCGGTCTAGGCCGGGGTCGTCGCCTCGGCCGCCTTCAGGTCGACGTCGTGGTCGGCGAAGTAGAACCGCCACGGCCCGGACGCGGGGATGAACGCCTGCATCACGGCCCGCTCGGCCTGGACGATGTGCATGAGGTCGTGCGCGGCCCACTCGTTGAGCAGCTCGCGCAACGTGACCGAGCCCGAGCTCGGAGTGGCGCGACGTGCGGTCCAGGTCGGCCTCGGTCACCGTGGCCAGGAGCTCGAGACTGCGCGCCCGTCGATCGGCATGCGTCTCGGCGAGGGCCTGCGGGTCGGTGTCGTCGGTGATGGGCGTCGACTCGACGTCGGGATCGTAGCTGCGCAGCTCGGGCTGGCCGGTCGCGATCGCGCGGACCCGCTCGGCGAAGATGGCCGCCTCGGTGTCCGTCGCATGCCCGAGGCACTGCAGCGCGGACCACTCGCCGGGTTCCGGCTGGCGCCGCAGCAGGTCGCGATCGAGCATCGCGAGCGCCTGCCAGCGCCCGGCATCGACCCGAAGGACATTGATCGTCTGTGCGATGAGGTCGCTCATGCGGGGACCCTAGCACGCCGACGATGGGTGGCTCAAACCGGCGCTCGGCCGCACCATGAAACCCGACCCATGACCATCGAGGGGGCTCGACAGCCAGCCGCTGACCTGTACCCTTCGCCCGACCGCGCTTTCCGTGGAGGCGATCTGACCGTGCAACGTGCTCGCGCCGCCCGCGCGATCCTCCGACGCGCCGCCACGTCGGTAGCCATCGCCAGCCTGATCGTGACGATGCTCCCGAGTGCGGTCCTTGGCGCCGATCCCGACCCGTCTGCGGGATACACAGCAACGTGGGTGGTCAACGGCCCGGCCGGCCTGCCGCGCGGCGACGAGAAGATCGCGGTCGGCGACGACCTCCAGGTCGCGTTCGCAGCCGTCGATGGCACCCCGGTGACGCTCTGTCGGATGCGCATGACCGCGCTCGGTGGCATGGTCATGGATACCCCGGGCGAACTGGTTGGCGGCGAGTGCCGGCTCACGGTGCGACTGCCCGATTTCTCGAATCCCCAGCGTCGCGTCGGCATCGAGTCCGACTCGCCGAGTCTCGACTTCTGCCTGTGGATGATGCAGATCGAGTTCAGCGACGCGGCGGCCCGATCCCTCGATCCGAGCGATGTCCTGGCCCCAGGGGGACGCAATTGCACGACGTACTCATCTGAGGCTCCGGGAGCCCCGAAGCTGGACTTCCCGATCGAGCCCGGAGGCACGCCGCGACCGTTCGTCAGCGTGCCGCCGATGGTGAGCTGGAACCCGGCGGACTGGGGCACCGGCATGGCGCCGCTCACGTTCGGATCGACGTGGCACTACGAGTTGCCGGGCGGGATCGACCGATGCAGCGTCTACCTGAACGGGTCGTGGGTGACCGTCATCCGTCCGCGCGCCGCCGCCGGCTGTCAGCCGTGGGACCTGCGGCTGCCCGGTGTCCTCCCCTCGACACTGCCGTGGTCGGGCGATGCGGGCGACTGGGACATCGAGCTCATCACCGACTACACCGTCAACGATCCGGGGCCATCGTCCTGGACGATGAGCTTGTTGCACACGCCGATGACACCCAGTGACGGGGTCCTCGAATCCAGTCTTGCGGTGATCTTCCCCGTGGACCTCGCCACGACCCGCTTCGTGACCGCCGGCGAGCCGTGGCACCCGGCGTTCAAGGTCAGCGGCGCGACGGCATCCTCGTGCACGTTGGACCTGCTCACCGTCCCACCGACCTTCCCGGCCGATCCGGTCACCGACGAGTGGCACGCCGCGACGCCCGATGGCGACGGGATCTGCACGTTCGATCTGGCGCCCCTCGCCGACAACGAGTATCACCAGTACTACGTCTACGCGGAGCTGACCGCGAACCCGGATCCCAACCTGACCTACGGTTCGTCGGTCCAGGGGATCCCCGCACCGGAACCGCCCGTCATCGAGACGCCGGTCGCCGAACCGGACGGCGACACGGGAATCGGCGTCGAGCCTGGCGATGGCCAGGGTCTCGGCATGGAGCTGGAGGTGACGGCCGATCCGCTCGCCGCGATGGGCGGCAAGGTCGCGGCGGCGGCACCGTCCGTCCTGTGCAGCGACCAGGCCCTCTCCACCAACCTCGATAGCGGTGGATCGATCCCGCACCTCGACGCCAGCTGCGGCCTGGCGCCCGGGCGGTACCTCGCGACGGCCCGGATGGTCGATGCGGCTGGTGTCGAGACGAGCTCGCAGCGATCGTTCGCGGTAGGTTCGGCGCCGCCGCACGTGGCGGCCAGGACGCCCGCCTCGGGCGCGACCGGTGTCGCCCGTGACGTCCGACCGACGGTGACGTTCGATGTCCCGGTCACGGGCGTCTCGAGCTCGACGTTCCGCCTGCGCGACGTCGCCACGGGCACGTACCTCCCGGCGACCGTGACCTACAACGGCACGACCCACAAGGCCACGCTCGTGCCTGCGTCGAAGCTCAGCGTCGGCAAGTCGTATCGGCTGTACCTGACTTCGGGGATCAAGAACGCGAGCAATGCCGCGCTCGTCGCGACGACCTGGTCGTTCAAGGTCTCGACCGACAAGACGCCGCCGACCATCGTCGGACGCACGCCCGGCAAGGGCGCGACGGGCGTGAGTCGAACCGCGAACCTCTACGTGCGCTTCTCGTCCGCGGTCCGCGGCGTCAGCGCGTCGTCGTTCCAGCTGAAGGACCTCGCGACCGGCAAGATCGTGCCGGCCGTCGTGACCTACGACAACGTGACGCACCGGGCCAAGCTCAACCCGAGCGGCAAGCTCAAGGGCACGGCATCACTACCAGGTCATCGTTCGTCCGTCGATCCTGGACAAGGCCGGCAACTCGCTCAAGAAGTCGACCTGGTCGTTCACGACGCGGCGCTGACCCCCGAGCTCACCCCGTGGACCAAGGTCCCAACGTGGGCCGTGGTACTTCCCGGCGGTACCGCCCCGCGGTGCGTGGCGCCAACGTTCGAGGCCACGCACCTGCCGTCCCGGGCAGGACCACGGGAGGAACCGCCCATGGCGAGCAAGCGATCGCCGCGCATCGAGGGCACCACCAGCCTCTGGGAGGCCGGCCCGATCGAGCTCAAGGCCTACGTCGATCGGCGCCTGGCGGCCCTCGCGGCAGGCGTCCCGGCCGAGCCGGTCTGGTTCGAAGCCGCGTTCGACGACTCGTGGCCCAGCGTCATCGACGAGGCCGAGGTCAGCTAGCTCGACAACGAGCGGCGGCCCGAGGCCGCCGGCACTGGCGGCAGGGCACTACCGCCGGCACCGCCCGACACCGCGAGGCCGCCGAGCGCACCGTACACTGCGCCGGCACGGCGAGTGGATCCGTGGCACGAGCGAGGGGTCATGCGACGTATCCCGCTGCTGGCGATGCTGTGGCTGCTCGTCGCCTGCGCGACCCCGCCACCGCCGAGCGCGAGCCCCGTTTCGACCCCGACCCCGACGCCCACGGCCGTCCCGACCCCGACGCCCAGCCCCACCCCGACGCCGGTCCCGACGCCCATCCCGAGCCTGCCGCCGCTCGACGTCTCGGTGTTCGAACCCGGCTGGACGCTGGCGGCCACCGACAGCAACGAGGGCCCCGAGCACGAGTCCACGATCCTCTCGACGATCGGGCCGCGGTACTCGGTCGCGGTCGTGTGCGTCGGTGAGGGCGAGCTGACCGTCACGCTCCACGCGGCAGGCGGGGGGCTCGCGGCGGACCACCCGAACGGGATGGACGCCGGCACGGTCACCGTCCAATGCCCGAGCCTCACGCCGACCGTCACCGCCTTCGACGGCTCGCTGCTCCCCGATTGGCACGGCGTCCTGCTCTCGGCGTCCGCGTCGGGTCCCCAGCACCTCCGCTACCGAACCGTGGTCGGGACCGCCGGCCCGGGCTGACGGGATCGCCTCAAACGCTGCGATAACGTCGACGCCATAGAGTCTGCCCATGGCGAGCGACTCGAAGCCCACACTGATGACCTACGGAACCCTGCGCAAGCGCTTGGCGAAGATCGGCGATCCATGGCGGCCCGATCCGACCAAGTCCGATGACGAGCCGCTTCCTGCATTCCCGACCGGCGGCGATGGGCACTACGAACCGGCCGAGCGGGAGATCGGCAAGGGCGGCGTCAACAAGCTGCTGCGAAGCGCGGTCCCACCCTCGAATCCGGACCTTCGCGCGGAGTGGCAGGAGCAGGGGATCGTCGTCGAAGCGGAGGTCGAAGAACCGCCGACGGCGAGGCGATCGACCCGCAAGAAGCCGGCCGAGGTGCCGGCCCCGAACTCGGGCGGCTGAGGGACGCGCCGTGGCCGTCGTCGACTGGCGGAACCGCTTCAATGCCAACTGGATCACCTCGGCGAGGGACCAGGGCGGCACCGTCAATTGCTGGGCCTTCGCGATGACCGGCCTGTATGAATCGATGGTCCGCATCGAACATGGCGTGTGGTGCCGACGGTCCGAGGGCGACGTCGCCCGCGCGACCGGCAAGCAGGGCTGGGACTTCGGTAACCCAGGTGAGCCGGCGATCGCGGCAGAGCGGTTCGGCGTGGCCGACCCTGACTGCTTCGCCTGGAGCGAGGCCGCTGCACTGTACACGGCCAAGCCGCACGGCGCGGCGATGACGGCGATGCCGCTGTCGCCCACCCCGGACCGAGCCGGACGGACGGTCAGGATCGATCCGAACGCGCATACGGTCATCGGCGGAGGCCTGATCTCGGACAAGAAGCGATGGCTCAACCTCGTCGGTCCGATGGCATTCATGGCCACGCTTCCCGCGGACTTCACGGGCGCCCCGGCCACAGGGATCTACTCGAGAGCCACGACGAAGGACGGCGGCGTCCACGCGATGCTCGTTGTCGGGTTCGACGACTTCAACCAGTGTTGGATCGTCAAGAACTCGTACGGCGCCGGCTTCGGGAACAACGGGTTCGTGCGAATCGCGTACGGGCAGGCCTGGCTCGAGGGAACCCAGTGGTGGGGAGTCCGCAACACCAACCCTGATCCGTGGACCAAGCGACGACAACGCAACGGTGTGATCGTCGAGTCGGGCAACGGGGCGGCTCACCGGAACCACGAGGTGTTCCTGCGCCGAGGGTCCGCCATCTTCCACGATTGGCAGGAGGGCGGGGTCGGACCCTGGATGTCCGGTGGCATCGTGCGCTCGACTGACGAATGGCGGGGCTTCGAATTCGATGCCCTTGACCACCCGGCGGTCGTCCAGAGCACGTTCAACCGCAACTTCGAACTCGTCTATCGGTCCGACCGGAAGGTCCTGCGCCACATCTACTACGACCAGGCGTCGAGCATGTGGTTCGATGCACGGTTCCTCGGGCCGAGCGACCCCGTCGGGATCCCCGGGTTCGTCCAGGGCAACCGCGGAGCACCGGGCGACTTCGAGGTGGTCGCGATGACCTCGACGGGTGTCGTCGAACACTGGACCAAGCACAACGGTTCGCCGTGGACGAACCCGCCCGGTATGTGGACCAAGCGGGCGACCCTGACGACCAAGGGGTCCGCGAGCGGTCCGGCGCTCGTGTCGAGCCGCCGTCACCTGACCAGCGAGCACGAGCAGGAGACAGGCGAGCTGCATTACGTGTGCGCCAGCGCCGGTCGCCTGGCGCACTTCGTTCGTTCGTCTCCAGCCGGTACCTGGAGCCAGGCCGCCACCTTCGGCCAGGGCCCGTACACCGGACCGTGCATGATCGAGACCCTGGCGGCGGACGGCGACGAACTCGACGCCGGGCCGCTGCAACTCTTCGTCGAAGCGAACAACGTGATCCAGCACTGGTATCTCGCCGCGCCGTCGTCCTGGCAACCGTTCCCGACCTGGAACCAGGTCACGACGTTCGGCGCGGATGTCCGGCGGGTGATCGGCGCGCTCCAGGGCAGCTCGTCACTGCTCGAGGTCTTCGTCGAACGCACCGATGGGCTGATCCAGGAGTACACCCGCTCAGGCATCAACTGGGTCCCCGGGCCGATCATCCCCTAGCGGCCCCGAGGATCAGCTGGGCTAGAGTTGCCGGCATGATCCGTGTCGGCTCGATCGTGATCCGGGTCGACGACCTGGAGCGACAGAAGGCGTTCTGGACCGCGGCCCTCGACTACGTTGCGCGCGAGGGCGCGGGTGATGTCGATTTCGTCCTGATGCGCCCGCGGGACGGCGTCGGGCCGAACGTCTCGCTCGATCGGGTCCACTCGGAACGGCACCTGCCGCCGCGCATCCACCTCGACCTGTATGCCGACGACCAGGCGGCCGAGGTCAAGCGCCTGATCGGCCTCGGCGCTCGCGAGGTCCGCTGGGACAAGCGCCCGCCCGACGCGGACTACGTCATCCTCGAGGACCCCGAGGGCAATCGCTTCTGCGTGGTGGACGCCGGCTAGGCTGACAGCGAGAAGCCGGGCGCCCTTGGGGTCGCCCGGCTCCGAGTCGCGAGGGTTCGACCCTATTCGGTGATGCCGATCACGTGGCCCTCGGGGTCCGCGACGAGCGCGAGCTGCGCCGATCCGTCCGGGCTGAACTTGGGCATGACCACCGAACCGCCGAGCGAGGTGGCTTTGGCCAGGGTCGCGTTGATGTCGGCGACGCGGACGTAGCCGGTGACATGGCCGGCGGACCCGTCCGCCGTGCTGCCGATGCCGACGACGATCCCGGTCTCGTCGTTGGACGTCATCCCGTAGCCGCCGGGGAAGTTCGTGTCGATGCCCCAGCCGAACAGGTCGCCGTAGTAGCGCTGCAGGGCCTTGCCGTCCTTGCCCACGACCTCGAGGTGCATGACTTGTCCTGTCGTTCCCATCGTTCGGCCTCCTATGCGGCACCGGAGGTCTGGTCGCCTCGGTCGCCCGTACACCCCAACGACGAACAGCACCCGCCCGAATCGACATCCGGGACGGAACGTCTGAACCGCTGACATGTGCCGTTCGGCACTTTCGAGTGGGAAACCACGGGGCGAAAGTTCTGCTCGGAGGTGTGGCATGAGATCGAACGCTCGACCGGTGCCGGCCGTCGTCATCGGCATCGGCCTCGTCATCGTGGGTGCCCTGAATCTGTTGATCCAATGGAGTGGCCTCGGCGCCAACCTCGATGTCGGCGATGCGTGGCCCCTCTTCGTGATCGTGCCGGGCGTCGTCCTGTTCGGGCTCGCGTTCGCCGTCGAGCCGCCGCGGGGCATCGGATTTGCCATCCCGGGCGCCATCATCACGTTGACCGGTCTCGTCCTGTGGATCCAGCAGGTGACCGGGCGCTATGACAGCTGGGCGTACGTCTGGGCGCTCGTCGCCCCGGGCGGCGTCGGGATCGCGATGCTGATCTACGGGCTCGCGACCGGATCGAAGCAATTCGTTCGTCCGGGTCTGTACCTGTCGGGCATCGCCGTGGCCTTGTTCGCCATCGGCGCGTGGTACTTCGAACCGGTGCTGACCGAAGGGCGAGAGCCCATCGAGCTCGCCGCGCTGTGGCCGATCCTCATCATCATCGTCGGGGTCCTCCTCCTCTTCTCGGCCCTCCGCGGGCCGCGACATCCGGAGCAGGCCCACCACGCGTGAGGTAGGGCTGGGCGGCATGCGCCGGCCCGCGCGGTTTGGGCGGCCTGCGCCTGCCAGGTGCGGTCTCGGCACGAATGAGCGTGAACCGACCCCGAATCCTGCGAATCCGGCTGTCTGGTCATCGGTCCACGAGGCGTTCGTGCCGAATACGCACCTCACAGCTGCGGGGCGCCGCAGCGGCGGTGCCGCTCAGTCGATGAGGTAGACCACGGAGACCGTGACGGTGACTTCGTTCGTGCCGACCTGGACCGGGGTGGGCGTGTCCGCGGCGACGGCCGCGGCGCGATCGGCGCCGTAGAACACCGGATACGGCATCGGACCGCTCGTCTCGTTGATCGACGAAACACCGGTGATCGTGACGCCGGCGCTCGAGGCCAGCGTGTCGGCGATCGCCTTGGCCTGGGTCATCGCCTGCTTGCGGGCCTGCTCCTGGGCCTTGGCCGGGTCGTCGACCCGGAACGTGACGCCATCGAGGGTGGTGGCGCCGGCCGCGAGCCCGTCGTCGATCGCGTCGCCGATCTTGTCGAGGTCGCGGACCGTGACCGCGACGCTGTTCGACAGCGTGTAGCCGGTCAACTTCGGCGGGTTTCCGTTGTTCGAGTAGTCGTAGACCGGCTGGAGGCTCAGGCCGGTGGTCTGCAGGTCGGCGTCGGCGATGCCGAGCTTCTTGAGGGCCGCGATCACCTTCGCCATCGAATCGGCGGCGGCGGCACGGGCCGCCTTCACGGTCGGCTTGGTGACCGAGACACCGAGCCGGAGGTCTGCGATGTCCGGGCTGATGATCACGCGGCCCGTGCCGCTGACGCTGATGGTGTGTTCTGGCGTCGTGTCATCGGCGGCCAGCGCCGACCGCGGCGCGAACGCCGGGCTCGCGATCGCGGCGACGAGCAGGCCGACGGCGAGGCCGATGCCGAGCCAGCGGACGGGTGAGGTCGGCAGGTTGACCGTGATCGAGGTGGGACGCATGGGAGGCTCCGTGTCATCGAGGTGGCGGCACATGCGGCCGCCGATGACCCGGAGACGCCAGGCACGGGGTCAGGGTTTCCGAGGCGGTGCCGCCGGGCACCGAGCGGGCCGCGCTCCACGGGCTCCGCGGACAGCGCCTCTACCAGATGCGCCCGGACCACGAATGAGCGTGGACCAGCCGCGAAACCTGCCGATCCTGCCGTCTGGTCATCGGTCCGTGAGGCGTTCGTGACTGGAGCGCATCTGAGAGATGCGCGAGGGTAGGGCGCCGGGCGAGCCGCCTCCCTACTTGAAGAACTCGACGATGGCCGCCGTGTCGTCGGAGAAGGCCCACCGTTCGACGACCTTGCCGTCGCGCAGGTGCATGATCTCGGCCGTCCGGTACTCCAGCGTCCGGCCGTCGCGGGTCGCCGTGGCGTTGACGAGGGCGATCGTGTGGTCGTCGTTCGCCACGACGTCGTGCACGGTGGCCTTGATGTCGTAGTAGGTCGGACCGGTCGCCTCCATGAGGACCGCCTTGCCGCGACGCGGTTCGGCACGACCGATCTCGTGCCAGACCACGTCGTCCGCGAGGAAGTCCGACATCGCCTGCCAGTCGCCAGTGTTCATGTTGTCCATGGCACGGCGCGCAAGGGCCGCATTCGGGTGCTCGGCCATGTCGCTCTCCTTCGAGCCGGGGGCGACGGGTCCCTCGCCCGAGGCCCGCTCCTCGGGCAGTATGCGGGCAACCCGTCCAGCTAGGTCTTCGGGTCCCAGATCGTCGCGTCGACGACGTCCTTCAGCAGCTCGTTGCTCCACGGCGCGTTGAGGTCGAGGTCGACGAACTTGCTCGACTCGGCGAGGAGCTTCGCCCATTCGCTCTTGGGGTCCTTCGTCACGGCGGCGCTCGTGTCCATGGCCGCGTAGCTGTCGAGCTCCATCAGGACGCGATAGTTGCCGGCCTGCTTCTCGGTGCCGATCACGACGGCGAACGTGCCGAGGTACTTCGAGCCGGCCGGCGCGGCCGCCTTCATGCGCTCGTCGTTCGCGATCACCCACTTCTGGTGCGCTTCGTCCTGCCCGACCTTGACCGTGTACCCGAACGACTGGATGAACCGCATCGATCCGACCTCCCGACGCTACCTGAGTCCCCCTGGGCGACGAAGTATGGGCCGGGTCGTGTGTCGCGATCAGGCGATCTGGCTCGTCGGGGCGGCCGCTCCCCGGCCGCGGGTCGCCTGCGTTGCCCTGACCCGTTCGGCGAGTCGATCGGCGACGTAGGCGGCGTCGCGGCCGGCCCCGGCGACGAGCATCGACGCGTAGGCGTAGAGGAACGGGAGGCCCATGAAGTAGAGGCCCGGCACCGACGGGACGACGCCGCGCCGCTGCACGGGCCAGCCGTCCTCGCCCACGATCGGCAGGTCGATCCAGCCGAAATCGGGCCGGAACCCGGTGCTCCAGACGATGTTCGCGACATCGAGGACCCGGCCGCCCGCAAGCATCGGCTTGCCGCGTCGCACGTCCTCGGTGCGTGCCTCGAATCGCTGGACGCCGACGCGATCCAGGTCCTGCCGACGGACCCGCAGGAGCGATCCGCCGCCCATCCGGACGCGTGGCGCCGCCCGGCGGCCCATCGGGGTACCCAACGTCAGGACGTGCTTGAACACGAAGACGACGATCGGGAAGAGGAACCGCCCACGGCGACTCTCGAGAGGGACCGGCATCTGCCCGTGGATCCTGCCGGACAGGTACGTCTTGTGGCCGGCGAGGGCCGCTTCATGGGCGATGTCCGCGCCGGAGTGGCTGGCCCCGACGACGAGCACCGGGCCGTCGTGGAGCTGCCACGGGCCGTGATAGGCGCTCGAGTGCAGCTGGTTGATCGCCGGGTCGAGCTGACCGGCGAGCTCCGGGACGTGCGGATGCTGGAACGCGCCGGTCGCGACGATCACCTGGCCGGCCTCGAAGCGCCGGGCACCGGCCTCGACGACGAACCCGTCCCCGCCGTCGTCGCGCCGTCGAAGTCGATCGACATGGACGCCGGTCAGGATCGGCATCCGGTCCCGGTCGGCATACGCTTCGAGGTAGTCGCCCATCTCCTTCGCGCTCGGATAGGCGGACTTCGGGGCCGGGAACGGCATGCCCGGCAGGCTGTCGAATCGAGCCGGGCTGTACAACCGGAGCGACTGCCAGCGCGACCGCCATTGGTCGCCGATCCGGGGATTCCCTTCGAGGATCACGAACGCTAGCCCGCGCCGGGCCAGCTCGTGGCCCGCCGCCAGACCCGCCTGGCCGCCGCCGATGATCACGGTGTCGAACCGCTCGGTCTCGTGTTCGCTGCGCATCGCGCACCTCGTCGTCGCTTCGGGGATCGGAGGCACCCGTCACAGAACGGGTGCCGGGGAACACGCTACGAAGGGACATGGCGGCGGCGCATCGGCCGGAATGTCCAAACTCGCCGGCGACGGCATGGGTAGGACTATGTAGTCGGGCGGAGGCCGTGCTCGTATGCGTACGCGGTGGCGGCCGAGCGGGACGACAGGTCGAGCTTGGTGAAGATGTTGCTGACGTGCCGGGCGACGGTCTTCTCGCTGATGACCAGGCGCTCCGCGATCGCACGGTTGGTCATGCCCGCCGCCACGAGCTGGAGCACCTCGACCTCGCGAGCCGTGAGGCCGCCTCGACCGCCGGCCGACGCGACACGCGGCTGGGACATCGCATCGACGCGCTCGACGTCCGGGGCGGCACCGAGCTCGAGGAAGACCTGTCGCGCGGTCTCGAACTCCATCGACGCCGTGTCCTCGTCACCGAGCGCCCGACACGCCTGACCGAGGAGGACGCGGACCCGGGCCGCTTCGTACGGTGCCTCGAGGTCGCGCCACTGCGACCAGGCGCGCCGAAGCGTGGCGACCGCGGCGGCCGCATCGCCATCGGCGAGCGCGACGGCTCCCTCGGCCCGCGTCGACATCGCCCGGAGGAGCGGCGCCCGCGACGAGCCGGCCATCTCCGAAAGCTCTGCGCTCGCCGCGTGTCCCGCGGAGCCATCACCCGCCGCGAGCGCGATCTCGACGCCGGCCTCGAGCAGATGCGCCCGGCCGAGACGGTCCTGTGTCTCGTCGATGGCACGCCGGATCATCGCGAGGGCGGCACCCGGCTCGCCCTGGGCCAGGCGCAGCCGGGCGCGACCCGGCTCCGGTTGGCGCCCTTGCTGGTTCGCCTTGCGATACGCCTTGTCGGCCGCGTCGAACTCGCCACGCAACCGGTGGAGGTCGCCTTGCTGGTAGATCGCCTCGGCCACCGCCGGCTCCGGTGGCGGCTGGGACAGCCGCTCGTACGCGATCTGCGTCTGGACCGCGGCGTCCTGCCACGCCCCGTGGAACTGCATCAGCTCGGCCTGGTACAGCAGGCAGCGCCCGCGGAACGGCTGGAGCTCCGGCTGCGAGTCTAGCCATCGGGTCAGGGCCGCAGTCCATTCCTGCGCCCGGCGCAGGTCGAAGATCCGGTGGCAGACCTCGATGGTCGCGCAATACACGATCCCGACGACCGTCGGCGACACCTCGTCCGCGGTGACGGCGACCATCGCCTCGTCGAGGAGGGCGACCCCCTGGTCAATCTCGCCAAGTTCGATGTGCGCCTGTCCTTGGCCCAAGCGCCCGAGCGTCGCGAGATCGCGATCGCCGAAACGCTTCGCGATCCGGGCCGCTTCCTCGAACGTCGCGAGGGATTCGGCGGCGTGGCCATCGTCGAGGCCCTGCAACGCGCGAGGCAGGAGGACGTATCCCGCCTCCACGCAATCGAGCTGCCCTTCGTCGATGAGTCGGGCCGCCCGGGCCAGCCAGCCGCCGCCACGCGCGTACTCCCCTCGCCCCATGAGGCCGAACCCAAGCCAGAACGCCGCGCGGGCGGCGCCCGGCAGGTTGCCGACCCGAAGCCCTTCGTGGTGGGCACGCTCGGCGAAGACGTCCGTGTCCTCGTGGCGCCCGATCAACTCGGCCGCCTGGGCCACCAGCGCCAAGTCGTCGAAGCCGAGAGGTTCGAGCGCGTCGGCCGCCGACAGCTGCGCGTACGCCTGGCCCCAGGCGCGAGCCTCATACGCCTCCCGGCCCGCGGCGAGGGCGTCGAGAACGGTCACCGACGGAGCTTACGCCGACTCGTCCCAGAGGTGGCCTGGCACGTGGATCGGCGCGCCCGAGGCGACCGCGGCGCCGATCATCAACCCGAGGTAGTGGTCGTGGACGCCCTCGGCGAGGCTGCAGAAGTCCGGGCCGCCGTCGAGATACTCGCGCATCCGCTCGAGGCAGATCGCGATCGCGAGCTCATCGTCCATCAGGCGGGCGCCCGGGTACTCCGTGCGGACGATCCAGTCTGGGCCGGCCGCGATGCCATCGAATCCGAGGCCGCTGAGGTCGCCGTCCTGGCCGATCGCGTGTCGGCGCAGCTCGAGGGTGACCGGTGTCGTGGCGTCCTCGAGGTACCGGACCGTCGTGTCGTGGATCTCGCCGCGTTCACCACGGACCAGGACGCGGTGGGAACGGATCCATGAGAAGTACTGGTCCTCGGTGAAGTCGTAGACGCCGAGGCGCCCGTCGAAGTCGAGCGTGGCGATGACCTGCTCGGATGGCACGATCCGTTCGTCGCGCGGCGGGCCCGCGCGGTCCGGCCCCGCGACGATGGTCGACGCGAAGCGCTGCGCGCGGATCGTGACGGGCCCGAATCGATCGTCGAGGAAGCGGCGGATGAGGTCGATGCCGTGGTAGCCGTGGGCGGCGGAGACCTGGGCCTGGCTGATCGTGCCCAGGCGCCCTGAGAGCGCGATCGCCAGCCGGGCCGCGTGGATCGGCTGGAACTGGTACTGCTCGGCGACCTGGATCTTGGCGCCGGACGTCGCAAGCGGTTGCAGCCCACGCAGGCTCTCGATATCGGGCGCTGGCGGTGTCTCGGTCAAGACGGGCACGCCGCGCTCGGTCAGCTCGACGAGGAGGGCCGGGGTCGCCGCCCATGGCACGCTGAGCACGACGAAGGCCGGGCCGCTCGCGAGCAATTCGTCGAGGGTCCCCGGCGTCGCGATGCCGAAGTCCCTGGCGAGCGCCTCGCGAGTGGCCGCCGACTGCGTGAACAGCCCGCTGACCTCGAACCGGTCCGGCAGCGCCCGCGCGATGCGCAGGTAGAACTGCGAGCGCCAGCCGCCCCCGATGATCGCGAACCGGGTCGGATCCATGGCCCCTAGGCTAGCGGGCGGGTCATCGTTCGACGCGGCGATACGTGCTCTCCGACCGGCGCGCGACCTTGAGCACGACCACCAGTCGGTCGGGTCTCGTCGACGAGGTAGACGACCCGGAGATCGCCGACCCGAAGCCGCCAGAACTCGGTGTCGGTCAGCTTGGCGGCACCTGTCGGGTGCGGGTCGAAGGCGAGGGCGAGGATCGGGGCGCGAAGGCGCGCGGCGTCCCCGGGCGGGAGACGTCGGAGCTGACGTTGCGCGGCTGGCGCGATCTCGACCGTGAACCGGCCATCACGCACGCTCATCCGGGCCGTATGTGGCCTGTGTCTCGGCGGCGAGCGACCCGAAGACCGACTCGGCCGACTCGCCGCCATCGCGACCGGTACTCGGCCAGGGCAGCGACGGCCGACTCTCGGTCTTCGTGCGCCTCGGCAGCATCGAGCCACGCCTCGAGCGCCTCGTCGACGACGTCCCGGACGCTTCGATCCGACCGCGCCGCTTCGACCTTGATGGCCCGATAGAGGTCCGCGTCGAGATCGATGGTGACTTTCATCGCCCCAGTATACCAGCATACTGGTTTACTGGCTTCGCCCGATCCCTCGTTGGTGCGTAGACCGACCGCGCCGCTCATAGGTGCACAACGGTCACGAACGAGCGTTGGACCGACCTCGAATCGAGCGGAATTCGCATGCCGGCTCGCGGACCGCGAGGCATTCGTTCGACTCGTGCACCTGGGAGATGCACCGAACCGATGGGCGGCCGCCACTAGTCGGCGGTCCGTCGGTTGACGGCCCGTTGACGTCAGGGGCGTACGATCGACGGAGCGACCGCGCCTCCGCCGCCTGACGAGGCCTCGTCGCCGAGGGCGAGGAGGCCTTATGGATATCGTGATGGATCGGTCGGCTAGGACCCTGGCCGCTGTCCTGCTCACAATGACCATGGCCCTGTCGTTGTCTGCGTGCGCCGCGTCGAGCACCTCCAGTCAGGAGCTCACCCAGGATCAAGCGCCGACCCCCGCCGCAGGCGCCTCGATCGATGCCGGCGGTGGTGGCGGCGGTGGCGGTAGCAGTGGGAGCGGTGAGGCGACGGTCACCGGTAGCCTCGTCAGCTCCGGCATCTACGACGCCACCTGGAAGTGGGAAGCGGGGAACGCCGCCGGTCCAGGCATCGGCGGGATCACCGTGAACTCCGACAAGGCAACGTTCGGCAACATCCAGGTCCTCTCTGACGGCTCGATCAGCTTCTCGACCGGGGCTCCGGAGATCAGCGGCGGGCAGCCGTACACGGGCACCGGTGCCCAGGTCCAGATGAAAGACCAGATCCCGTGCGGGTTCAGGCTCGACAACGACCTGACGGGGTCCGACGGCAAGGTCCTCCACATGAAGGGCCAGATGGCCCTCTCAGGCGGAGCCTTCGAGTGCTGATGCGTTAGGCTCGGGCCGATGCGACGGCTCGACTTCTACATCATCCTCACGGCCGACGGCATGTATGCCGACTCGGACGGCGGGCTCGACCACTACGAGCCGGCCGAAGACGAACACCGCTACGCGAACGACCTGCTGCGCGACGCCGGCGGCGAGGTGATGGGCCGCGGCATGTACGACGTGATGACCTACTGGGACGACGTCGATGTCGACGACCCGTCCACGTCCGATGTCGAACGCGAATTCGCGCGGTACTGGCGGGCGACGCCGAAGTACGTCGTATCGCGCGGGCACCCGACGCTCCAGGCGAACGCGACGCTGCTCGAGGGCGACGTCGTCGACGCCGTCCGCCGGCTCAAGGCGCAGGACGGCCCCGATCTCGGGCTCGGCTGCGGCGCCGACCTCCTCGCGACCCTGTCCGAGGCCGGCCTGATCGACACGTACCGCATCCTCGTCATCCCGACCGTCCTCGGCCAGGGCAAGGCGATGTGGGCCTCGCTCCACGAACCGCTCCGGCTTCGCCTGACTGGCACCCGGACCTTCAATTCCGGGAGCGTGTTGTTGGAGTACGAGCGCCCCTGACCGCGGACTACCATGGGCCCGAGAGGAGACCCCATGGCGAACCCCGTCGACCTCGGCGACTCCGCGATCGCGGACCTGCGCAAGACCTTCGATGGCGAGATCGTGCGCCAGGCCGACGCCGACTACGAAGCCGCGCGCCGCGTCTGGAACGGCATGGTCGACAAGCGCCCGGTCCTGGTCGTCCGGCCGCGCGGCACTGCGGACGTGGTGGCCGCCGTGCGCTTCGCGCGGGCCCACCAGCTCGAGATCGCCGTCCGCTGCGGCGGCCATGGCACGAGCGGCCAGTCGGTCTCCGACGGTGGCGTCGTCATCGACCTCGGGCTCATGCGTGCCGTCATCGTCGATCCGACCGCCCGCCGGGCGCGGGTCCAGGGCGGCGCGCTGCTGGCCGATCTCGACCGCGAAGCCCAGCACCATGGCCTCGTCACCACCGGCGGCGTCATCTCGCACACGGGCGTCGGCGGCCTGACGCTCGGTGGCGGCTACGGCTACCTGGGCCGTCGGTTCGGGCTCGCCTGTGACAACGTCCTGTCCGCCGAGGTCGTCACGGCCGATGGCGACGTCGTCACCGCCAGCCCGGACTCGCATCCGGACCTGTACTGGGGGATCCGCGGGGGCGGCGGCAACTTCGGGATCGTGACGACGTTCGAATTCCGGTTGCACCCGTTCGGCCCGGACATCCTCTCGGTGGATCTCGCCTTCGGGGAGGACGATGGGCCGGCGGCCCTCCGGGCGGTCCTGGAACTCGCGGCCGAGGCGCCCGACCACATGTCGGCCGATGCGGCCGTCGTGACCGCCCGTGTCTCGCCGTTCCTGCCCGAGGCGGTCCACGGCCGGACCATCGTGTGGGCGTCCTACACGTACCAGGACGATCTCGAGGCGGGCAAGCGGTTCCTGCCACGCCTCCGGGCCGCCGGCAAGCCGATCGCCGAGTTCGTCGAGGTCATGCCCTACCTCGAGCTCCAGCGTGGCAGCGACGAGGTCCAGCGCCACGGGCAGCGGCAGTACGCAAAATCGCACTTCATCAACGCGGCCTCGGATGCGCTGATCGAGGTCTTGCTCGCGCGAGGCGGCAGCGATCCCGCCGTGGCGGCAAGCGCAAGCCTCGGCCATCTCGGTGGGGCGGTCTCGAGGGTCGGGCCGGACGAGACCGCGTTCAGCGGCCGCGACGCCATCTTCGACGTGGTGGTTACGTCTGCGTGGGAGGACCCGGCGCTCGATGCGGACCGGCTGGCGGCCGCGCGCGCCCTCGGCGACACGGTCGCGCCACTCTCGACCGGCCGGTCGTACGTCAACGCCATCGAGGACGAAGAGATCGACAAGGTCCGGGCGGCGTTCGGTGCCGCCAACTACGACCGGCTCGTGGCGGTGAAGGACCACTACGACCCGGACAACGTCTTCCACCTCAACCAGAACGTCCGCCCGTCCGGGAGCTGACCCGACCGATGACGACGGCGCAGCCGAAACTCGGGCTCATCCTGCCCGAGGGCGAGCGCGACATGGACGGGCGCACCGCTCGGTGGCGGGACTACGTGGAGATGGCCCGGACCGCGGAGGCCATGGGCTTCGACTCGCTCTGGTTCGTCGACCACCTCCTCTACAACGACGAGCAGGCCACGGCCGAACCACCGCAGGGCGTCTGGGAGTGCTGGTCGGTCCTGGCCGGGCTGGCCGCGGTGACCGAGCGCGTGGAACTCGCGCCGCTCGTGACGTGCACCGGGTATCGCAACCCGGCGCTCCTGGCCAAGATGGCCGATGCCATCGACGAGATCAGTGGCGGTCGCCTGATCCTCGCGGTCGGGTCCGGGTGGCACGACCCGGAGTTCCAGGCGTTCGGGTTCCCGACCGACCACAAGTACGCCCGATTCGAGGAGGCGCTGACGATCATCGTCGGGCTGCTGCGGAACGGCGCCATCGACTTCGAGGGCACGTACTACCAGGCCCGCGACTGCGAACTCCGGCCGCGCGGACCGCGTGGGGCAGGGATCCCGGTGATGGTCGGTGCCAATGGCCCGAAGATGCTCCGCCTGACCGCGCGTCACGCCGACCAGTGGAACACGTGGCTTGCGATGTCGAGCAGTCGGCCGGAGGAGTTCGCGGGCGACAACGCGCTCGTGGATGCGGCCTGCGCGGACGAGGGCCGCGACCCGGCCACGCTCGAGCGCACGGTCTCGATCATGGTCGATCTGACCGGTGGCACGAGGATCCCAGCGAGCATGGGCCCCAACCGGGCCAAGCCGTTGACCGGCACGCCCGAGGAGATCGCCGAGGTCATCCGCGGCTTCGCGGCCAACGGAGCGAGTCACATCCAGATCTACCCGTTGCCCAACACCGCGGACACGATCCGCGCGTTCGAGCCGGTCCTGCAGGCGCTCGGGCGGGCCTAGTTCCCCGTGGGCGCCGCGACCGCCGAGAGCCAATCGAGAACCGTCCCGCTGAAGCCGGTCTCGACGTAGTCGGGATCGCCGATGATGTGGCGCGCTCCGTCCGGGGCGACCCCGGTCATCGCGACCCACGCCGCCGTGACCCGCGGCGTCCGGTTCAGCTGGATCGCCCCACTCAGGGTCATCGCCTCCGGCCCCCTTGGCTCGTCGGTCGACCAGGTCAGACCGCCACCGGGCAGCTCGCCGGGCGGACTCCAGACCGTCGGCGCCAACGCGAACGGCCCGACCGCGGTCGCAAGGACGGGATACGGCGATCCGGGCCCAGGGTCGAGCGCCTGCCACGCCTCGACCCGCAGATCCGTCCAGCCGGCAAAGCGCGTGGCGTCGGCAACGTCAAGCTGGAAGGACATCGCGGCCGTCCCGGCGGACCCTTGGATCGAGGTGCTGCCCTGCCCGGTGATGACATCGGCGATCGCCGGAGGCGTGGGTGCGCCGATCCGGCTCAGCCCCCAGTCGCCGGTCGCCGTCGGTTCTCCTGCCGCCCCGATGGCTGCATCCCGGAGTCGTGCCTGGACGAACTGGCTCAGGACGATCGCCGCGAACGCGACGAGGAACAGCCCCGCGAACGTCCGGGCCGAGCCCCGTCCGACCGGTGACATCCGCCACGTCCCGAGGGCCCACCACGCGGGCAACGTGAGCAGCGTGACGACGCCCACGAGATCCAGCGGTCCCGACCAACCGACCAGCGCATACACCGCCAACAGGAGGCGCCGATCGGAGCGAGGACCTGTCGGACGCGGTCGACGGGATAGCCGGCTCGAGCCGCGACGACGGGCGTGATGGCGCTGCCCGCCACGTACAGGGCGACGCCCAGACCGATGAACGACACGGCGTCGAACCCGTGGCTCGACGTGCCAAGACCGGTCCAGCCGATCCACGGCCCGATGGCCTGGGCGGCGACCAGCACCGCGATGAAGGCCAGTGCCGACAGGAGTACCCCGACGAGGTAGCCGTAGAACCCGCTCGTCACCAGCGCCCACGAACCGGCGCCCGCGGCAGCGAGCAGCCGACGACGACTCCGGCGAGCCTCGGTCAGGTCCTTCGCGAGTCGATCGGGCCGGCCGAGCCGTTCCACGGCGGCCCGACGGGCATCGTCGGGAGATCGCCCTTCGGCCTCGAGCTCGGCGGTCGAGTCGGTGACGTGGGCCCGCAACTCCTCGAGGATCTCGGTGCGCTCCGCCTCACCGAACGGGAGGCCGTGCGCCACGTTGCGAAGGAAGTCCTCCTGGTCGCGCATCAGCCGGCGTCCGGTGAGGTCACGAGCCGGACGCTTCGCGAGAACGTCTCCCAGTCGGCCTCGAGGGCATCGAGCGCCGCGAGGCCGCTCTTCGTGATGTGGTAGTAGCGCCGGCGCGGGCCGACCGCGCTCGCCCGCCAGGAGGCCTCGACCGCCCCCTCGGCCTCCAGCCGATGGAGTGCGGGATAGAGCCAGCCCTCGCCCGGCTCGATCACCGCCGCGCTCCGCTCGCGGATGCGCTGGCGGATCTCGTAGCCGTATAGCTCGCCGTCGCGTAGCACGCCGAGGATCAGGAGCGGTGTGGTCCCCTTCAGCAACTGCGAACGATCCACGGCGCGCGGTACCTCGCCAACTGATGTACCGACAATGCGCCTGGCCGGAGGCGTTGTCAATGCAATTCGTGGACGCCACGCACCGGTCGCGGCTATGCATGAATCCGCCGTCAGGGCCTTCCTTCCGGTCGGTATGCCAATCGGATGCATAGGGCTCGGCGGCGCGGGTCACGATGGGGCCTGACCTATGCATCCACGGGCGCGATCACCGAGCCGAGCCTGGGAACGCGATCGCGCCGTCCCGAGCGCTTGGCTGACGCGGTCTACCCGGCGAGCGCCGTGATGATCGCCACGCTGTCCTCGACCGCCGGTAGGTCGCGCATCGCGGCGGCCTGCGCTTCGGCCGCTGATCGATACCTCAGGTCCGCGAGGACCGTTGAGACGGCCGGCGCCAGCTCGCCGAGCGACTCTGGCCCGGCGAGCGAGACCCCGACGCCGCGTTCGGCGGCCCGCTTGGCATTCGCCACCTGGTCGATCGAGAACAGCGGGATCGTCACGAGCGGGACCCCGGCTCGGAGGGCACCGAGCATCGTCCCGTATCCGCCGTGGTACACGACGACCGCGGTGTGCGGCAGAACGGCGTCCTGTGGCATCCATTGCGCGACTCGAACGCCCGGCGGCAACGGACCCAGGGCGGCCGGATCCGCGCCACGCCCGATCGTCGCGATCACCCGCCAGCCACCGACCGCTAGCATCCCGAGCGCCGCGCCGAAGAGGTCGGCGAACCCCATCCCGAAGGCCTCGGTGCCGAACGTCAGGTACACGAGTGGGTCGTCTCCCGCCAGCGACGGGTCGGGCGTCGTCGCTTCGATCGGGTCGCGAAATCGATGCGTCGGTCCCTGGCCCGGGTCATCGAGCGTCGGCGGCGCCATCGTCAGCGTCGGCTCCCCGAGGAACGGCGACGTATCGGATGGGATGGTCAGCCCGAATTCGGCCGCGACGACGGCCAGCGGCTCCATCACCGCGCCTCCGAGCAGGTCCATAAGGCCGAGCAGGCCGATCGAGACATGCGCTCGAGGGATCCTCCGGCCGATCGCAATGACGAGGGAGGCGAACTCGGCCGTCTCGCGCACGATGACGTCGGGCCGCCAGTCGTCGACAAGGCGCAGCAGCGCCGGCAGCGCGGCGCGCGGATACAGCGTGCCGAAACCGTCGCGGACCATGATCCGGTTCTTCGCCTCGAACGAGCTGGCCTCGCCCATCTTGGCGAACATGGCGCGGGCGTCCGCGTCGGAACGGCCGGCGAACGGCGCGAACGCGAACCCCGCCCCCTCGACGACCGGCCCGAACTCGGCGGGCGCGGCGACCAGGACGTCGTGACCGGCCCGTTGCAGGGCGCGTGCGAACGGCACGAGCGGACCAAAGTGACCGGCACCCGCCGTCGTCGAGAACAAGATTCGCACCCGTGCCTCCTCATCGAAGCTCGCAACCGTCGACGTCTCGTACCCTACCCCCATGCCCGCCGAATTCATCTACACCACCTACAAGCTCGCCCGGCACTATCCGCCGGACCGCACGGTCCTCGAGAACATCTCCATCTCGTTCTACCCGGGCGCCAAGATCGGGGTCATCGGCCCGAACGGCGCCGGCAAGTCGAGCCTGCTGCGGATCATGGCCGGCCTCGACGACGGCTTCGTCGGTGAGGCCCGCCTCACGCCCGGCTTCACGGTCGGCTTCCTGAGCCAGGAGCCCGAGCTCGATCCGACCAAGGACGTCAAGGGCAACGTCCTCGACGGCGTCCGCGAGGTCCAGACCCTCATCGACCAGTACAACGCCGTCATGGCCAAGTGGTCCGACCCCGACGCCGACTACGAAGCAATCGGCGCCGAACAGTCCGCGCTCGAGGACAAGATCGCCGCGGCGGACGCGTGGAGTCTCGAACGCAACGTCGACATCGCGATGGACGCCCTGCGCTGCCCGCCCGACGACGCCGACGTCACGACCCTCTCCGGCGGCGAGAAGCGTCGCGTCGCGCTCGCCCGCCTCCTCCTCAGCCACCCCGACCTGCTGCTGCTCGACGAGCCGACCAACCACCTCGACGCCGAGTCGGTCTACTGGCTGGAGCGCTTCCTGCAGGAGTACTCGGGCACGGTCGTCGCGATCACCCACGACCGCTACTTCCTCGACAACGTCGCCCAGTGGATCCTCGAGCTCGACCGCGGCCGCGGCATCCCGTTCGAGGGCAACTACTCGTCGTGGCTCGAACAGAAGCTGGAACGCCTGAGCCGCGAGGAGAAGGCCAGCGACGCCCGCCAGCGCACGCTCGCGCGTGAGCTCGAATGGGTGCGCCTCTCCCCGAAGGCCCGCCAGTCGAAGGGCAAGGCCCGCCTGACCGCCTACGAGCAGCTGCTCAGCGAGGCGAACGACGCCAAGCGCAGCGAGCGCGAGCTCGAGATCGCCATCCCGCCCGGTCCACGCCTCGGCGACTCGGTCATCGAGGTCGAGGGCCTGTCGAAGGCGTACGGCGACAAGGTCCTGATCGAGGACCTGTCGTTCTCGTTGCCGAAGGCCGGCATCGTCGGGATCATCGGCGCGAACGGGGCCGGCAAGACGACCCTGTTCCGGATGATCGTCGGCCAGGAGCCGCCCGACCGCGGCGGCATCACGATCGGCGACACGGTCCAGCTCGCCTACGTCGACCAGAGCCGCGACGACCTCCAGGCGGACCGGACCGTGTTCGAGGAGATCGCCGAGGGCAACGAGTTCATCAAGATCGGCTCGCGTGAGCTCCCGGCGCGGGCCTACGTGTCGAGCTTCAACTTCAAGGGTACGGACCAGCAGAAGGCCGTCGGCAAGCTGTCCGGTGGCGAGCGAAACCGCGTGCACCTGGCCAAGCTGCTCAAGTCCGGCGGCAACGTCTTGCTGCTCGACGAGCCCACCAACGACCTCGATGTCGACACGCTCCGCGCGCTCGAGTCGGGCCTGGAGTCATTCCCTGGCTGTGCCGTCGTCATCAGCCACGACCGCTGGTTCCTCGACCGGATCGCGACGCACGTGCTGGCCTTCGAGGGCGACAGCGTCGTTCGTTGGTTCGAGGGCAACTTCACCGAGTACGAGGAGTACCGCCACCGCGAGCTCGGCACCGCGGCCGACCAGCCGCACCGGATCCGCTACAAGAAGCTGGCGAGCTGAGCCCCAGCTCGCCAGCCAGGCGCCAGGCCGGGCAGCTCGGTCAGGCGGCGCCGGCGCGGGAGCGGACCAATCGGGGCTTGCGGGCGAGGCCGCTCGATCGCTGGGCGCGGCGATCCTCCTCGGCGATCTCGTCGGCCGCGAGGATCGTGATGCGGCGCATGCCCGCGCAGTCGTGGCGGTTGTGCTCGCGCAGGTCGTCCCAGCGACGGAGCCGCTTGTCGGTCAGGTCGGACACGCGGCGGCCGCGCAGCAGGACGCGCTGGAGGACCTCGATGGTCTCCCCCACACGGCCGGGGCCTGCGCCCTCCGGAACGGTGTAGCCGATGAGCGCGAGGTAGTCCGCGAGGGCGTTCGTCGGCGGGCGACGGCCGTCGTGGCACTTGTTCCGCCAGCGCACGGCGAACTCCCGGGCGTTGCGGAAGCGGGTCTCGAAGCGGTCGAGGTGCTGGGGGCAATGCTCGCGCACCACGTCGAGTTCACGCTCGCTCCAGGCGACGATCAGGCGGTCCTTGCGTTCGGCGCGCACGAGGATCCGCTCCACCGCATCGGCGAGCGAGAGCGCTTCGATGTCGTCGGCGATCGCGAGCGGCGTCAGGATCGGGTCGGTGACGGCCTGCCAGACCGAGAGCTGGCTCCGGACGCGCGATTTGATCGTGCAGCCGAGTAGCACGGGCGGCCCCACCTTGCGGCCTTCGAAATCGACGTACAGGGCGCGGCGGGCCTCATCGGGAGTGAGGCGAACGTGCGACATGAGCCAAGCCTGCGGGTCCGACGCTCGGAGCGGTACCCAACGAAAGGACCAGTCGCCCAGTCGCGCCAGATGTAGGGCGGCGGCAGGTCGTGGCCCCCGGGCCGGCGCAGCACCCGGCATCGTCACAGGGAATCGCTGCGCGTGCGGCTGGTCGCCTCGCCGTAGGCCCAGACATCGATCTCGGGCGGCTCGATGCCCAGGCTCGTCAGCGCCGTGCAGACCTGGCTCCGGTGGTCGGTGCCGTGGTGGACGACCTGGGCCAGGCGGAAGCCGAGCGGCGAATGGAAGTCCCAGCCCTGGCCGTGCTCGACGATGTCGGTCTCGCCGTCGGGAGCGGTCGCGAGCAGCGCCTTCCAGGCCACCCCGTTCGTGGTGATCGCCGACCGCAGCTCGGCGAGGCTCGAGTCGGCCTCCTCGTCGATCGGCGCTGGCTGCTCGCCGAAGAACCCCAGGTACCAGCCGTCGCTGCTCACGAGGTGGCGGAGCGTGGCGATGATCGAACCGTACGTGCCGGGTGCCGGCGTCCGCAGCTGCTCGGGCGAGAGCCCAGCACACGCGTCGATCAGGCGCTCAGTCGCCCAGACGTGATGGGCGAACGCGTCGTCGAGCAGCGTGGCCGTCATCGGGCGCCCGCCACGGTCGGGCGGGAAGCGGCCTTCGTCGCGACGTCGCCGATGATCTTGGCCGTCTCGGCCGGCTTGCGACCACATCGGCCAGTGGCTCGTCGGCAGGTCGATCCACGTGATGTCGCGCACTTCCGGGATGCCGGCGAGGAACGCCCACTCGGGATGCTCCCGCGCGTACTTCTGGTAGTCGGCGGCGGTGTAGCCGGTCGCGATGACCGTCGAGGGGATGTCGAGCCGGGCGTCGTTCGTGAACTCGTGGCCCTCGCGCAGGAGGCCGGCCGGCTCCGCGACCGCCCGCTCGCGGAACGTCGCGAGCTGCTCCTCGCTGATCCCGTCGAGGTTCTCCTCCGCCTTGAGCGCCTCCCAGTCGAAGGGCTTCTCGGCGCCATCGAACTCGGGGTCGAGCGCACCCTTCCCCGGCGCCGTGTCGACGTAGACCATCGCCGCGATCAGTTCCGGGACGACGTCGCTCGCGGCGTAGCCGGAGAACCCGGTGCCGCTGTGGACCGCGAGCACGGGCGGCGCCGGGGCCGCGCGCACCGCGTCGGCGATCGCGTCGACGTGGTCCTGCAACGTGACCGTGGACCGGTCGGCGTCCGTCGGACTCGAGCCCGGGCAGCGTCAACGCCGTGACGTCGTGGCCGTCGGCCCGCAACAACGCGGCGACCTCGTCCCACGCCCAGGCGCCGAGCCAGAACCCGGGGACCAGGATGATCGGTGCGCTTGCCATCGTTCGATGCTCCTTTCTGTGTCTGCCTAGAAATCGATCCGCATGACGACCCGCCGGAGCGTGGCCCGGTGGACCTCGGTGAAGCCGGCGGCTTCGAAGATGCTGCGAGTGCCGACGTGGGTTTCGCCCCAGGTGATCTCCACACCCGGCTCGGTGATCATCGGGTAGGCCTCGAGCGCCCGAGCGCCACGCTCGCGGGCGAAGTCGACCGTGGCTCGGGCCAGCACGCGGGTGATGCCGCGCCGCCGGTAACCCGCGCGGGTCGCGAAGCAGGTCACCGCCCAGACGCTGTCGTCGGCCGGGTCCTCGCCGCGCTTGGACCACTGGACGCGTTGGGGCGGCAGCTTCGGGTAGTTCGAGCGGGGCTCGACCGCGCACCAGCCGACCGGCTCGCCCTCGAGGTACGCGACGAGGCCGCTCGTCCTGGGCGCGCTCGGATAGCCGGCATGGGTCTCCTGCTCCAGGCGCAGCATGCGCTCGGCGGTCGTCGGCTCGGTCCACCCGCTCGGCCCGATCTTGAAGCGCTGGCACTGGCAGTACGCCGCGTAGCCACGCACCCCGAAGATGGCCTGCACGTCCTCCCAGGACGCCTCGTTGGCAGGCACGACCTTGATGGTGGCGGGATCGACCGTACCCGGTGGGCAGGTGCATCCGGGTCTAATTCCTCCCCATCGCGCGGCGGATGACCGTCACCATCATCGGGCACGTCGATGACAGGTTCTGTCAAGTATCGACGAGGGCAGCGCGACGATTCGTCCTCGCTCGACCGGCTGCAAGGGCCGGCTAGGGACTCTGGTTCCGGTTATCCCGCTCCTGCCGATGACGCGCCCCCGCCGCAGCCAGGGCGCGTACCGCCGTGCTCAAGTCGTCCGCGATCCGAAGTCGTTGGGCGGGCGTCATCGAGCGGAGGGCGTCGAGCTGCCTCCGGTGCGCATCGGCGGATGTATCGGCCGGTCGACCCATGGCCGAACTCTACGCCAGCCGGCTAGGAACCCGTGTACGCCGGGTACGACCACGACCGGTCGGAGGCGTCGAACTTGTCCTGGGCGGCATCGCGTTTCGTCGCCCATTTCTTGAGGATCTTCTTCGCGGCGCTGCACGGCTGCCCCACGAGCAGCGACTTGAGCTTCGCGTCGTACTTCTTCTCGATCTTGATGTGCTGTCCCTCATGCCAGGCGAAGTGCTTGAGCATCGCCTGCCACCAGGTGACGAGTCCCGGCGGGACCTTCGACGGCTTGGTCCAGACCGGGAGGCTCACGACCGACTTGAGGGTCACGTACTCGGCGGAGATCCGGCAGCGTCCCGTCGATAAATTCGTCCGCTTCGTCCAGTGCACGACCGGCGAATCGAGCACGCACGCCAACGTATCGGACGAGTGACACATGGCCTTCGAGCTCGCAACGACCGAGGCCAGGAGCTCGTCGGGCGTACTGCCGGCGACCTTGAAGTAGCGGACCTTCGTGGCGCCCGCAACCTTGACCTTGGTCTTGGGGTTCGCCGCCAGAGCACCGGTCGGTGGCAACGCGATGGGTGTCGCCGTCGGACTCGATGTCGGCTTTGCGGTCGGGGCCGCGGCGGCAGCGGCGGTGGCAGTCGGGGACGCCGACGGTGGCGATGTCGAGGCCGCGGGTGTCGGGCTCGCGAGGGTGACGCTGGTCGCGGCTGGTTGACCGGTCGGGCTCTGCGACGGCGGCTTCGTCTCTCCGCACGCAGCCACCGCGACGATGAGCAGGATCGCGAATAACGCGCGCATCGAAGCCTCCCAACGTCGTCGCCGACGTCGCGGACTCTCCCACAACACCGTCTCAGCGGCATCCTGTGGGGCGCATCTCAACGCGTGGCACAGACGCAACGTGCCGGAGATGTGTCAGCTCGGGTGTCGCGAGCGCCTACCCGATCCGCGGCTCCATGACGACGATCGCAGTCTCTCGGGATCGCAGGGCGGCGCTCGCGTCCGTGAATGCCGAGCTCTCGAGATCGAGGAACATCCGCCACAGGCGGGCCCGCTCCTCCCCCGTCGCTGCCCGCGCCGTCACCTCGCGGACCGAGCCGTCGGGCAGCTCGACCGTTGCCTCCGGACGGGCCTGGAGGTTGAGCCACCAGGCCGGCTCCGGGTCGGCCCAGCCGTTCATCGCCGGGGTGACGAGATTCCCGCCGTCGACGATGAAGCCGACGATCGCCACGCGCTCCCTGCCGGTCCGGCGCCCGACCGTCCTGAGTCGCAGCATCCCCCACTGCGTCTCGGTCGCCGGGCGCAGGCCGAACCGGCCGCGGGTGAGCGAATAGGCCGTGCGGTGCGCCACCCAGATGGTGCGGACCAGCCAGCGGGGCACGACGACGGGCGGCTTCTGGGTCGTCTCGGTCACGGTGGGCCTCCTCTTCGGGTTCGCGACGTCTACGGTGTAGACTACGCCGTAAACATAGCAACTACGGCGTAGACTCGTCAAGCTGCAGCGACAACGAAGGAGGCGACCGATCCAGTGGTGACCCGCGCGGACTCCCCCAGCACGGAAGGCCGCACGCCCCTGACCCGGGACCGCGTGCTGCGGGAGGCCGTGGCCCTCGCCGATCGCGACGGCATCGAGGGGCTGAGCATGCGCAAGCTCGGCCAGGAGCTCGGCGTCGATGCCATGGCGCTCTACCGGCACGTCCGGGCCAAGGACGACCTGCTCGACGGGATCGTCGAGATGATCGTCGGCGAGATCGAGCGGGTCGAACCGAACGGAGCACTGGAAGTCGACCCTCCGCGAGCAGGTCATGGCCGCCCGGCGGGTGATGCTGCGCCACCCCTGGGCGCGGCGGGTCCTCGAGGAGCGCGGCACGACCGGCGTCGCGATCATCGGCTACGTCGAGTCGATCCTGGCGATCCTCCTCGACGGTGGCTTCACGCTCGACCTCGCCCACCACACGCTGCACGTCATGGGCAGCCGGATCTTCGGCTTCAGCCAGGACCTGTTCGACGACTCCGGTCGAACGGAGCCGTCACCCGAGACGGCCGCGACGATCGCTCAGGCGATGGCCCTGTACCCGCGCGTCGCGGAACTCGCCGGGTCGGTCAGCCACGAAGGCGTCCTGGGCGCCTGCGACGACGACTTCGAGTTCGCGTTCGGCCTCGACCTGATCCTCGACGGCCTCGAACGGCGAGCGGCCCCGGCATCGACCGACGGCAGCTAGGGCGCCAGGCGTTGCCAGGAGGCGCTGTGGAAGTCCGCCGCCGAGATCGTGAACGGTGGGGCCAGCCCTAGAGGGTCGAAGATGGCCATCGCGGCGTTGTAATCGACGCTCGGGTCGGGGTTCTTGGCGTACGCGATCAGACGCTTGCCGTCAGGAGACCAGACCAGCGTGTTGCTGTTCACGAGTGGACCATCGAGCGTGACCGCATGGGATCCGTCTGGATCGACCACCACCACCGTGCCTGCATTGAGTCCGCTGAGACTCATCCTGGCGAAGGCGATCCGCATGCCATCGGGCGACCAGCTGGGCCCCCATTCGTCCTGCGGGCTGTTCGAGATGTTCTGCTGGCCAGTCCCATCCGCATTGATGACAAAGACGTCGAACTTGCCATCGATCCCAACCGCGATAAACGCGAGCCGCTTCCCATCGGGCGACCAGACCGTGTTCCAGAACGCGTTATTCTGCCCGGTCGCATCCGACAAGCGGTGCGGGTTCGATCCGTCCGCCCCGATGAGCCAGAGGCTGTCGGGGGCGGTGCCCTGCTCCGCCCCGGCCCCGTACGAGTAGATGCGCTTGAACGCGATCTGCCGCCCGTCCGGCGACCAGCTAGGCCCGACCGCGAAGAGGTCCGGCGGGCCGAGCTGGATCGCGCCGGGCTGGTCAGCCGGGGAGATGTAGACGTGAAAGGCGTCGGAGCCGGCGAGCCGCGCGCTAAAGGCGATTCGACGACTGTCAGGCGACCAGACCGGATCGCCGGCCTCCGCGAGATGGTCGGCAAGGACGATGCGATGCCCGCCATCGACATCGATCACGACGACGGCCGTCGACTGGTCGGCCAGTCTCGATCGGTAGGCGATCCGGGTCCCGTCGGGGGAGAACGTCATCGCCTCGTCGAGATCGGGCCCGGAGGTGAGTCGTGTGCGCCCCCTGCCGTCTGGGCTCGTGACATAGACATCGCCATCGAGGTCGAAGGCGATGAGACCCGGCCTGGCGAGGCCGAACGGCGGTGGCAGTCGCTGGCGCGAGCCGATGATCATGACCAGGGCGATCCCGACCGCAAGAATCAGCGCGAGGACGGCCAAGGTGACCGCGGCGCTTCTCATCCGGGACGCGCCCACCGCCAGGCGGGCCGGCAGCCAGCGTCTCTGGCTGGTTCGTTCCACGCTGGCGAAGATCGACACGAGGTCGTTCGCCATCCGCTGCGGATCCGGGCGGCGGGTCAACGCGGCACGGAGCTGCTCGTCGGAGACTGGGTACGTCCGGCGGTCGTTCATCGCCGTTCCGCCTTGAGTGCGCGGTCCAGGGCCTGTCGCGCCGAGTAGAGCCGCCACTTGGCCGTCCCGACGGGGATATGCAGGAGGTCCGCGATGTCGCTGACCGACCGGTCCTCGACGTGGTGGAGGACCATGATGGCGCGCTTGTCGGCGTCGAGTCGCTGGAAGGCTCGCTGGATCAGGTCGCTCTCGGACAGGGCCTCCCCTGGCGCAGGCCCGGATCCAGCTCGATGGTCCATCGACGGTTCGTCCGCGATCGCGACCTCGTGGATCGACACCCGTCGACGGCTGCGCATGACGCTGCGGCAGGCATTCACGACGATCCGCCAGAGCCACACGTCGAACCGAGCGCGATCACGCAACCCTGGCAACTGCCGCCACGCGTGCAGACAAGCCTCCTGGAGCGCGTCACGGGCATCGGCCTCGTTGGCCGTGATCGACAGCGCCAGACGGTTCAGACGCCAGAAGCGAGCTTCGATCAGCGTCTCGAATGCTCGCGCATCACCGGCTTGCGCTCGGGCAACGAGCTCCAGGCTGGCCTGATCCAACGCCGCCGCTGTCGCCTGGCTCACCGCATCGATGGCCATCGCATGGTCACATCATCTGCTGCGTGGCTAGAGCAGCGGCGTCGGATCGGTTCGCCGTGGTCCCGTGCCCGTCCTTACCGCCAGGACGGGCACCACTCGCCGATCGACGGCGTATTCGTCAGGTTGACCTCGTTCGTCCCGTCGACGTTCATGACCCAGATGTCTTCCTTGGCATCGTTGGAGGCCTTCCGTCCGAAGACGATCTTGGTCCCGTCTGGCGACCAACTTGGCCACTCGTCCACAGCCGGATCCTTCGTGAGCCTCTGGACGTTCGAGCCGTCCGCGTTCATGACGTAGATGTCGCCCGCCCCGGTGCGTTCGCTGCCGAACGCGATCCGCTTCCCGTCCGGCGACCAAGCGGGGAGGCTATCGATGCTGGGGTCGTTGGTCAGTTGGGTCGACCCGGAGGCATCGGTCTTCATGACGACGATCTCATCGTTGGTTTCGCTGACCGGCTCCTGCATCACCGCGATATGCGCGCCATCCGGCGACCACGAGGCCATCTGCCCGTCCGTGATGCGTGTCACACCCGATCCATCGGCCCCGACGACGAAGATGCCGCCCGTGGGTGCGGCCCCTCCCGGGAACGCCTGGAAGAGGATCCGCTTGCCGTCAGGTGACCAGCTCGCGTGGAACGAGTTGAAGTCGTTGGCCGTGACCTTCGTCACGTTCGATCCGTCGACGTTCATCTGAAAGATGTTCATGACGCCGCCGGCGCGATCGCTGCTGAACGCGATCTTGGTTCGATCCGGTGAAAAGTCCGGCATCCAGCCCCCCGCAAGGTCCGCGGTCAGCAGCCTCTGGTTGGTGCCGTCAGCCGACATGACGTAGACCTCGTCAGATCCGGTGATGTTCGGATTGCTCGCGTACACGATGTCGCCCGCCGGGGCCGGTGCGACCGCGGCCGCCGAGGCCGCTGGGGCGGCGGGTGGCTTCGAAGCCGGGGCGGTCCCGGTGGTAGGAGCGGCCGCCTTGGGCGACGCGCAGCCCGCGAGCACTGCCACCAGTGCCAGGGCGGCTATCCCGCGCGATGATCGGTTGCTCAACATCTGCCCTTCCTCCGACATCATGCGACACGGTCATGTCGTCAGTGGTATAGACGCGGCGCCCAGACCCCAGGTTTGCGTGGAGATTCCGCGTGACGCGACCACGTGCCCACCGTCGCCGAGCGGTCTACGATTGCCGACCTGACCGCCCGACCCCGGCGGGTGGTCGCCCGGAGGCTGCCATGACCGAGACGCTCATCCCGCCCATCGAGGAGTCGCGGGCCGACCTCGACCGCCTCGACCTTCGGACCCGGATGTTCGTCGACGGCGCGTTCCGCGATGCCGCCGACGGCCGACGCTTCGTCACGGAGAACCCGGCCACCGGTCAGCCGATCACCGAGGTCGCCCAGGGCGGCCCGGCCGACGTCGACATCGCGGTCGCCGCCGCGCGCCGGGCGGCCGATGACGGCCGCTGGTCGCGCCTCGACCCGGGCGCCCGGAAGCGGATCCTCATCGACTGGGCGAACCTCATCGAGGCGAACGCCCGCGAGCTCGGCCTGATCGAGACCATCGACGCGGGCAAGCCCATCACCGACACGGTCGGGCTGGACATGCCGGAGACGGCCGCCTGCATCCGCTGGCACGCCGAGGCGGCCGACAAGGTGTACGGCCAGGTCGCGCCGTCGCCGGAGGGCACGGTCGCCACGATCACCCGCGAGCCGTGCGGCGTCGTCGGGGCGGTCATCCCCTGGAACTACCCCGCGCAGATGGCGGCCTGGAAGCTCGGCCCCGCGCTCGCGACCGGCAACACCGTCGTGATCAAGCCCGCCTCGACGACGTCACTCAGCCTCCTGCGGATCGTCGAGCTCGGGAGCCAGGCGGGCCTCCCGGACGGCGTCGTCAACGTCGTGACCGGGCCGGGCGACACGGTCGGCGAGGCGATCGGCCGACACCCCGACATCGACTGCGTCGCGTTCACCGGTTCGACCGAGGTGGGCCGGCGCTTCCTCAACTACGCCGCCGATTCGAACCTCAAGCGCGTCCTGCTCGAGCTCGGCGGCAAGAGCCCGCAGATCGTCTTCGGCGACGTGACCGACCTCGCCGCCGTGGCTGCGAACGTCGCGATCGCGATCTTCTGGAACATGGGCGAGAACTGCAGCGCCGGCTCGCGGCTCATCGTCCACCGCTCGAAGAAGGCGGCCCTCCTCGAGGCGATCGAGGCGGAGCTCGCGGCCTGGCCGGTCGGCGACCCGCTCGATCCGGCGACCAAGATCGGCGCGCTCATCTCGCGCGGCCAGATGGAGAAGGTCCTCGGCTACATCGACATCGGCCGCCAGGAGGGCGCCCGCGTCGTCACCGGCGGCAACCGGATCCTCGAGGAGACCGGCGGCTGGTTCGTCCCGCCGACCGTCTTCGACGGGGTGACGAACGACATGCGGATCGCCCGCGAGGAGATCTTCGGACCGGTCCTGTCCGTCATCGAATTCGACACCGAGGCGGAGGCGGTCGCCATCGCGAACGACACGCCCTACGGCCTGGCCGCGTCGCTGTACACGCACGATCTCGACATCGCCCATCGCGTCGCGCGCGAGCTGCGGGCCGGCGTCGTCGGGGTCAACGCCTACTCCGAAGGCGACATGACGACGCCGTTCGGCGGCTACAAGCAGTCCGGCTTCGGCGGCCACGACAAGTCGCTCCACGCCCACGACCAGTACACCGAGACGAAGACCGTCTGGATCCAGCTCCGGCCGCCCGCCTAGAGGTCGGGGGCGCCCTCCATCTGGTGACAATCGGCACTCGTCGATGGGCGAGAGAGCGGGAACCATCGGAGCCGTCGGTGCCACCAGGTGCCGCAGGGGAGGCGGCAATGAGCCTCTTGATCTCGACCGGCCACCTTGGTCCGGAGTGCCTCGCGAACAAGGTCGCGATCGTCACCGGGGGCGGACGCGGCATCGGACTCGAGGCAAGCCGCGCCTTGCTCTGGCTGGGAGCCCGAGTCGTCATCGCCGAGATCGATCTGCAGGCCGCGTCTGCGGCCGCGTCCGAGCTGGCGAACGACTGGGGCGCGGACCGCGTCCTGGCCGTACCGACCGACGTGGCCGACGACGCGGCTGTCGTCCGCCTGCTCGAGACCACCTTGAGCGCGTTCGGCGCGGTGGACGCCGTCCTCAACAACGCGACGGCGGCCCCGACCGGCGACGCGGTGTGGGAGACGGCGATCGCCGACTGGGATCGGAGTTATGCCGTCAACCTGCGCGGTCCGGCCCTGCTCGCCAGAGCCTGCTTGCCCGGGATGATCGAGCGGGGGTCGGGCGTCTTCGCCTGCGTGTCTTCGGCCGGCGGCCCCTACCAGGCCGCCTACGAGTCACTGAAGGCCGCTCAGATCGCGCTCTCCAGCGCGTTGGACGCGGAGCTGTCCGGGACGGGCGTCGTCGCGTTCACGATCGGACCGGGCCTCGTCCCAACGGCGACTGCTGTCGCCGCGGTCCAGCGTCTGCTGCCACGCCTCGGCCTGTCGGGAGCGGAGTTCCTCGAGCTCACCCGCTCGACCCGCATCTCGGTGGAGGCGGCAGGTGCCGGGTTCGCTGCAGCGATCGCGATGGCGGATCGCTACGCCGGCCAGGAGATCAGCTCGACCCAGGCGTTGGCTGACGCGGGCATCACGCTTCCGGAGCTGCCCGTGCCCTTCCCGCTTCCTGGCGGTGATACCGTGGCGCCGGCACCCGCCCCGATCCCGGACTCGATCGCCGTTCCAGACCTCGCGCTGCGCTGCGGTCGCGTGCGACGCTTCGACGATCGTTTCGCCGACGATCGCACTCTCCCAGACCTGGTCATCGAGTTCGAACTGGACGGTGAGTCGGACGCCTTGCTCCGTGTCGTCCCGCGCGATGTCGAGCAGGACCGTGCCGGGTCCCAGCATCGCTCGGCAATCGTCGGCGATCTCCGTCAGATATCGGCCTTCGGCCTCGTCCATCGCCTGCGCATCGTATGCCTAGACGGAACTGAAATGTCGGTCGGGGGTCGGCCGAACGCTCGACTAGCGTGGTGGATCAGCTTCCGACCAGGATCGGTCGCACCAACGGGCGGAGCTGCTGCACGCTCGTCACGAACGGCTTGACCTCCCCGGTGTTCGGGTTCACAAGCCGCCCGCCACCGGGCCCCTCATCGAATTCCTTCGCCGTCAACGACATCCCGTCAGGGGTCCAGCGCGGACCCAGGAGTCGCTGTCCGTCCGCCACGTTCGTGATCCGACGCGCGCCCGATCCGTCCGGCTTGATCGCGTAGAGGTCCCAGGTCTCGTCGCCCGGCTCAGATGCCTGCTTCAAGCCGATCAATTCGGTCGAGTACACGATCTCGTCCGTGACCCAGCCCCAGTCCGGCGCCGAGGCAAACTGGTCGAACGTCGTCAGGTAGTGCGGGTCGCCGCCGGTGACCGGGACGACCGCGATCGCTGCCCCGGTTTCGTACGCGTCGTCGTCCATCCTGTCCACCTGAAACACCAGTCGCGTGCCGTCCGGCGACCAGCGCGGCACATCTGCGAGCAACGGGCGCTCGAGCCGGACGACCTTCGAAACCTTGCCGGTGGCGAGTTCCACCACGTAGATCCCGACCGCCGGGGGGCCGGTCACCCCGTCGGCCTCCTCAGACCGGCTGAAGGCGATCCGCGTCCCATCCGGAGACCAGGCCGGGTAGTCGCAGCCAGGCGTGTCGCAGGCCGGTACCGACTCCGTAGGCGAGCCGTCGAGGTGTGCGATCCACATCCGCCCGCTCGTGTCATCGATGAAGACCACGCGCTGGCCGTCCGGCGACCAGTCTCCGCGCTTGTGGACACCCGGCAAGGCATCGCTGCCGAGCTGCTGCACGTCGGTCCCATCGGGGCGCATCACGAGGATGCCACCACCCCCGTCCCCGGCGAGATTCCCGGTCAAGATCAGCGGTTCGTCGGGTCGGAAGGAGGGAAGGCCCGGGAGGGTCGACGGCGCGGAGCTTGTGGGCGCCGAGGGACTAGCCGCGGATTGACAGCCGCTCGACACGACGATGATGGCCAAGGTGGTCAGGAGAGCGCGGGGGACCCGTCTCACGACCTGATCGTGCTTCACTCAGCTCCCTCGGTTCGTCGGCAGCAGGCCGCGCTCGAAGGCCGTCGCGACCGCGGCGGCCCGGTCGTTGACGTTGAGCTTCGCGTAGATGTGGAGCAGGTGCGTCTTGACCGTCGCTTCCGAGATGAACAGCCGGGCCGCGGCGCCGCGGTTCGTCTCGCCCTGGGCGATGAGCCGCAGCACCTCGAGCTCGCGCTCGCTGAGCGCGTCCGGGGCCGGACCCCGGAGCTGGCTCATCAGCTTCGTGGCGACGGACGAGGCGAGCACGGACTCGCCGTTGGACGCCGCGCGCACCGCGCGGAACAGCTCCGCCCGCGGCGAATCCTTGAGGAGGTAGCCGGTCGCCCCGGCCTCGATGGCCGGCACGACATCGCTGTCCGAGTCGTAGGTCGTCAGGACGAGCACGCGCGACGGGATCTGCCGCTCGGCGAGCGTCCGGATCGCGGCCGCGCCGTTGACGCCGGGCATCCGGAGGTCCATCAGGATCACGTCCGGGAGCAGGCGTTCGGCGAGCTCGATCGCCTCGCCGCCATCGGCGGCCTCGCCGACGACGTCGAACCCGGGGTCGCCCGAGAACATGCCGCGCAGCCCGTCGCGCACGACCGGGTGGTCGTCGACGATGAGGAGCCGGATCGGCGAGGACGTCGCCGTCACGAGCGCCCGACCAGCCCGGGCGCGACGATCGCCGGCACCCGCGCCGAGACCGCCGTTCCCCCACCCGGCTCGGATTCGATGGCCAGCGTCCCGGCCACCCGGTTCACGCGCTGCCGCATCGCCGACAGCCCGTAGCCGGAACCACGCTCGTCGGTCTTCGACGCGACCTCGAACCCGACGCCGTCGTCGCGGACGTCGAGCGTGACGACGTCGCCCATGAAGGACAGGGTCAGCCAGGCGTGCGAGGCACTCGCGTGCTTGGCGACGTTGGCCAGCGCCTCCTGGGCGGTTCGCAACAGGGTCACCTCGACCTCGGGGTGGAGCGGCTGGACGTCGCCGGTCGTGGTCACCTCGACCGGGATGCCGTTCAGCTCCGACCACTCCCGGGCGACGTCGGCGAGCGCTTCGGGCAGCCGGGCGGTCTCGAGCCGCTCCGGGCCGCGAGCCCTCGACCGACCGCCGCGCCTCCGCGAGGCTGTCGCGGGCCAGGCCGATCGCGTTCCGGACGTGCCGCTGCCAGTCCTCGGGCCGGTCGCTGGCCTGCTCGGCCGCCTCGAGCTGGGTGACGACCCCGGTCAGGCCCTGGGCGATCGTGTCGTGGATCTCGGCCGCCATGCGCTGCCGCTCGTCGAGCACGCCGGCCTCGCGGGCCAGCGTCAGCAACTGGGCGTGCAGGCCGGCGTTCTCCTCGAGCGCGGCCTCGAGCCGGGCCACCGCGAGCCGCCGCTGCTCGCTCTGCTCGGCCATCCGCTCGCCGAGCATCGCGCCGCCCCCGATCGCGAGCGTCTGGATGACGATGATCGCCACCCAGATCGACCACCACTCGGTCGTCGTCGGGAGCCCGCCGATCACCGTGTTGACGAGGACCGAGGTCGCGAAGACGCCGACGATGACGAGCGGCCACGGCCGGAGCACCGTCGCGTGGAAGAACCCGGTGATCATGAAGATGAAGAAGAGGTACTCGCGGGTGGCCAGCACCGACGCGATCACCAGCAGGCCGATGAAGTACACGATCATCCGGACCCGGTGCGCCTGGCGCGGCTTCGGCGCTCGCGTGTAGCCGAAGTACACCCACAGCGCGGCGAGGACGACCAGGCCCGCCGTCACGAGCCGCTCGCCGACCGGGTCGGTGGACAAGGCGACGCTCAGGACCGCCGGCACCGCCAGCGTGACGTACGGACACCAATCGACCAGCCGCTCGTTCCACCGCTCGTAGCGCGACGGCGGCGCCGCCGGCACGGAGACCGACGGCGCCGAGACCGACGTGGGCGAGGAGGCGGGCGGGGCCGAGGCCGACCCCGCCGCGGACGAGCTACTCACTCCCACTGGAACCGCTTGGCCGCGACCACCCCGGCACCGACCGTGACGAGCGCCATGACCCCGAGCTGGGTGATCTGGGGCGTCGTCCCCGACCACGCGTCCAGCAGCGCCTGCACGCCTGGCGGCGTGAAGTCACCGATGCGGATCAGGAACTCCGGCAGCAGCATTCGTGGGAGGTATACCCCACCCAGGAACATCACCGCAGCGAACAGCGGCAGGAACAGGGCCGTGGCGGTGTTGGGCGTGGGTGCCACGGCGGCGACCATGATGCCCAGGGCGAACAGCGCCGACATGCCCAGGAAGAACGCGGCGGCGAACCCGATCAGGTCCTTCGGCAGCGGGATCTGGAGCACGACGTTGCCGACGACGAGGAGCAGCGCGAGGCTGACGATCGCCGCGCCCATGTTGACGATGAGCTGGGCGATCAGGAGGACTCGCGGGCTGGCCGGTGTCGTCGACAGGCGGCGCATGACGCCCTTGTCGCGGTACTTCACGAGGCGGGCCGGCAGGGTGTTCACGCCCAGGATCGCCAGGGTCATGACGACCATCGACGGGGCGAAGATGTCGATCCAGCGCATCCCGCCGAGCGCCTGGTCCGGCTCACCGCCGAACAGCAGCCCGACGACGACCAGGACGAAGGTCGGCAGCAGGATCGTGAGGAGCCAGATCCCTGGCTCGCGGAAGAAGAGCTTGGCCTCGACGGCCGTGATCTTGGTCAGCATCGGAATTCTCCTTGGGAAGCGGCGGCTACGAGGCGAGCTTGCGGCCGGTGAGGGCGACGAAGGCGTCCTCGAGATCGGCCTGCTCGATGCGCAGCTCGTTGGCCACGATCTGGTTGCGGGCGAGGACGCGCGGTGACGGCCTGGACGAGGTTGCCCGTGCCGGCGACCTCGACCGTCTGGCCGTGGCGGGACACCGTGCGAACCTCGGGCAGCCCGGTCAGGAGCCCGTCGTCGATCGGGGCGGACGGCCGGAACCGGAGGCGCTGCTCGGCATCGACGCGGGACACGATCCCGGCGGGCGTGTCGAGGGCGACGAGGCGGCCCTCGTCGATCACGGCGATGCGGTCGGCGAGGCGCTCGGCCTCCTCCATGAAGTGGGTGACGAGGATGACCGTGACGCCGCTGTCGCGGACGTCCTCGATGAGCTGCCAGGTGTCGCGCCGGGCCTGCGGGTCGAGGCCGGTCGTGAGCTCGTCGAGGATCGCGATCTTCGGGTTGCCGATGAGCGCGAGCGCGACCGAGAGCCGTTGCTTCTGGCCGCCCGAGAGCTTGCCGAACTTGGCCTTGCGGCTGTCGGCGAGCCCGAGATCGGTCAGCAGCTGCTCCCCGTCGCGGGGATTCGCGTAGAACGAGGCGTAGAGGTCGATCGCCTCCCAGACCTTGATCTGGTCGGGCAGCTCGCTCTCCTGGAGCTGGACGCCGACGACGCGACGGAGCTCGTCGCGGTCATGGCGCGGGTCGAGCCCGAGCACGCTGATCGTGCCCGAGTCGGGCGTTCGCAGCCCGCCGATGGACTCGACCGTGGTGGTCTTGCCGGCGCCGTTGGGGCCGAGGATGGCGAAGATCTCGCCTTCCTCGACCGAGAAGGACACGCCGTCGACCGCCGTGCGGTCGCCGTAGTGCTTGACGAGGTTGGTGACTTCGATGACGTTCATGGGCCGAGTGTCGGCCGAAGCTGGGGCGTGGGCATCGCCCGGGCGGGTGGAACGCGGGGTCAACCCGGTGGAGCGGCGTATCAACCGTTCGGTTGGTAGGTTCAGGCGAGAACCTCATCGACGACTCGCGCCGAACGATGCGCTCGATAAGACCAATCGTGTGCGCCAGCCAGGGCATGTGGCGATTCGGGTCGCCCGTACCACGCCCGACCGTCGAGACGCCTACCAAGCGCGCACAACGCGATTAGTCAAATCGGATCGCCCGGAAGGATGCTCAGGGTCAGCATGCTCTGGTCGTATGCGGACCAAACAATCCTTCGCTGCCATTCAGGGACGTCGGCATCCGGCACCGAGACTCTCCCGCCCGAATGGCTAATCCGCCTGGCCCATTGGACCCGACCGCTCGCTGACGTTTGGGCGATTTCCCGCCACACCTGCCTTCACCTCGGAGGAGGCGCACCACGTCTCCACTGGGCATTCGCCGCAGCGTGGGTCTCGCGGGCGGCATATCACAGCCGCTAGGTCCAGGATCGCGTAATTGTCCGCCTCGTCGCCGCCCGTCCTGCGCAAATAGAGGCTGCCCACGACCTCCTTGGCACGACGGCTTCGATGCCGAGGTGGAGGAAATTCGCCTAGAACACGACATGCCACCCTGATCGTGTTCGCGTCCACGATGATGTCATCGAGTCCGTACCCAAAGCACCGGACGGCGGCCGCCGTATAGTGCCCGATGTTTGGCAACGCACATAGTTCGTCGCTTTGAACCGGCACCTTGCTGCCGTGCTTTGTTCCGATAATGGCCACGGTGTTGGGGAACGCCATGCGTCGCGTACCGAGACCCAAGGCCGACGTTATCGCATGCCACCGCGCCTCCCGCCCTCGAAACGCCGCTGGTGTGGAAAACTCGCGCTCGATTTCCGGAAAGATCGCCTCCACCGCCTCTGCCCGCGTGCGTTGGAGCAGCGTCTCCGCCAGCAGGATCATCCAGGGATCATGGCGCCGCCATGTAAATGCCCGGTAGTGGCTCTTGCCCCAAGTACCGAGCGCGCGCCAGAAAGCCGCTCGTTCGTCGGGAAGGAGCCAACGGCCTCTATGCGACGACTTTGGCAGCCTCGGCCGAACTGGCTGCTTGCTCAGCGTCGAGGGCACCTGCCGCCTCCTCGAGGTATCTGTCACCATCCGCTCCCCGAGGGCCTTTGCCAGCAATGGCGGAACTGCGTTCCCAATCTGCCGAAAGGCTGGGTTCATCGTCCCGCAGAAACTGAAGCCATCAGGAAAGGACTGGAGCCTAGCTGCCTCGCGTACCGAGATGGTCCGTGCCTGACGGCTGTCGTAGTGGATATGTGAATAGGAGTCCTTGCCGAGGTGAGCCATAAGAGTGCGAGCAGGAGCATCGGCCTCCATCTTCCGCCATTTGTTCGGGAACTTGCCAGGATCATACGGGGGGACAGTGGCCTTCCGAAGATCGGTAACTGCGGCAACATCTGAGAGATCAAGCAGCCCTTTCCTGGCCAGCTCAGCCTTTCGTTCCTCGAACAACCGGATTGCCACCTCGTGCGCCTCCGGGACTGATCCCCAGGCTTCATCCGTCGGAAAATGGCGTAATCCCGAGGGAGAGATTGGATGACATGATCCGCGACCCATCCGGGCGACTCGAAGCCCGGCCATTCACGCATGGTGCGCACGAAGTCGTTTGGCTCGACGTCCTCGCGATACGACACCTTGGTTGTGAAACGGCGTGTCCCGCGCGGCATCTCACCATCTAGGTGTTCGTGATGCGGGGCAGATCGCCTATCGCGTCCTGCGCCGTGACCACAGCAGCAATCCATCTCCGGATGGAGGGGGGGCCTCGTAGTGGTGATTGAATAGCAAGCCCGCCTCAATGTGCTTGAGTGCGACAGCCCTAGTGCCACCGTAGCCCGCTGGCAGTTGGGCGTGGTGCGTCGCGTCGGGAACGTGGGCTCGATCCCGAGTTCGGCCCGGTAGGCGATGAGTAACATCCGTTCACGCGTCTGCGGGACGCCGTAGAGCGCTGAATTGAGCAGCGTGTAACGAGTGTTGTAGCCCAATCCGTCGAGGACCTCGCAGACTTCCTCCGCGATGTTGTGGCCTCCCCAATTCAGGGCATCGGGCACGTTCTCCATGAGGATCGCCAGTGGTCTGAGTTGCGAACGTACTGGAGGTATCGCAGGTACAGATCGCCGGCGAGGGTCGAGGGCGAACGCCTGCTGGGTGCCACAACCTCTCTGAGCTTGGCGCGGCGAACACGGGGAACGCCTACAAGGCGGCCCACCGACCAGGATGTCGACTATCTCAACGGTGGTCGACGCTGGATACTGCCTCGCCCATCAACCTTCAGGCTCAGTCCGAACGATGTCCCTGGGGCCGACCATGGGCATCGAACGCTGCGCCATTCAGCTTGCCGTGGAACGTTGGTTGGCGTGCGTGAGGGAGGCTAGGTCATCGAACTCCACGGCACAGACAACCTGAGCGCTGGCCGCAGCAAAACCGAGGGACAGACCCCGACAACCTGAGAAAGCATCCATGACACGGGGCGGGTTCCTGTCAGCCAATCCGCGCGACTTCGTCTTCAGACACGCTCTATCCAACGTCCCCGTCCGCGCCGTCGGAGTCGTCAAGCCATCGCGACTTCGCCTCGATTGCCGAGCACGCCAAGGTCGACGGAGAAGCCCCGCACGCCGATCCCCGAGGCAAACCGTCGAGCTTCATCCGAAGCTCAGCGCAGCGCGCCGGCAGCCCAGTCCGCAACGGTTACCCAGGTGCCGGCTCAGTCAGGCGAACACACGCGACGTAACGAATATGAGTCGTGACGTTCCACAAGGCGAGCAGCCTCGGCGATGGAGATGAAGATCGGGCCGCTCGTAGTCGTTGACGGTGGTCTGACTTCGACTTCCAAGTGAGTGCCGTCATCGCAACGATCTCGAAATCGAAGGAGGCGTAAGTGTGCGTGAGGGAGACCGATCGGTAATCCTTCTCAGCGCTCCGGCGTCCCGTCGGGCCGTCAAGCATGCGGCGATCAGGCCCTCGCCGCGATGTCCCGTCTCGCTGAGGGTCAGGTTGAATGTGTCTGCATCGGCAGGGTCAAACGCAGGCCCAGAGCCGGCGTATACGCGGCTCGCGGAGGCCGGCCCTATGGGCCCCCGCCTAAGCCGAGCGCCTCCTTAACGGCCGTCATCCAACAAGAACGCGAGGCTTGGGCCGGTCGCGCCGAAGGCCGGACAAGCGTCAGGAAGATCTCGCGTCGAGCACGAGCCGCAGAGCAACAACGTCGCCGAGCCATCACGGGCGAGGAGGGCGTCGACAGCCTCATGGCGCTGTGGCGTGTCAACAAGGTAGACAACAAGATCGAATAGCTGCGGGCGGCCGATCACCCTCGAACTCAAGATCGCGAAACCGCCCTCGGCGAGGCGGTGGTAACGGTCTGGGACCTCCTCGGCGTCAACGACGACCTCGCCGCGTGCTCAATTGCCAGTCCTTCGAACTTGCACTTTGGACGACTTTGCGCTGAGCCGCTCCTCCGGGCGATCGACGGGGCCGATCAATGCAGGTCACCTAGTGGGAACGTGCCACGATCGAGACCAGGAAACATCGGCAGAATACGTCTGAGTCGAGATTGATGTTTTTCTGATGTGAGTCTGGAACACCGTAACGGTGCCAAAGAAGCTCGAGGTCGGAGTGTGTCGAGTCGTTTGATCGAAGAATGTTCGCACGTGCCCTCCTGGCCTTCAGCGCTCCGCAAGCGAGAGCGCGGCACCTCCCGGCTATCCCGCTCTCAGTATGCCCTCTGGAACGAGGGACAGCGTCGTCGGGGGGTCGAGCGATAGAGCCTGACACCGTGGTTCATTTCTGTTCTCGATGCACCAAACCGCATGGACTCTCGGTCGAAGCTTGTCATCTCGCCGACCGTGTACTACCACTCCGCCAGTGGAAGCGTACTTGAGCCGCGTAGTGGGTCGAGCACGACCGCCTAGTCGGCTCGTCGCACACGCTGTCGCGTCACCCAGAGAGCGACCAACGAGTTCGTCACGACTGGTGGGGCGAGCAAGTACTCGCGTTGGGGCTGCTCAGCTCGGCGCCACCGCAGTAGAGCCAAGGCGACGAGGTGCTCGGCCCGCT
>CAVVDC010000016.1:0-30981 GCA_963746855.1 uncultured Chloroflexia bacterium | reverse complement strand
CTTGGCCGGCCGGAGACGGCGTATGCCGCCAGGCCCTCGAAGTACCCCTCGCGCGGCGCGCCCGGGGCGAAGTGCAGCAGCATCGAAGCGGGTTCGCCCGATTCGTTCCGGAAGCCGTGGAGGCCGCCCGGCGGGACGTGGACGAAATCGCCGGGTCGCGTGTCGATCCACTGGGTCCCGTCGAAGATCCGGACGGTCCCGGCGAGGATATAGAACGATTCCGAGATGGCCCGGTGGAAGTGCGGGTCCGATCCGCTCGGTTCCGGGCCCATCTCCCAGCGGTAGAGCCCGAACCCGCCGTCAGTGGCTGCGCCGGTCGCGAGGTAGTGGACCGTGTTGCCGTTGCGATAGGTCAGGTCCGGCGCGTGGTCGGCCGGCCGGTAGCTCGCGCTGACCTCGCCGGTCTCGCCGAGGTAGCGTGGGTCCGGGTAGGTCACGTCGCGACCCTCCTTCAGCTGAGGCCTGCCGGCGGGATGTTCTGGTTGAGCCGGAACAGGTTGTCCGGGTCGTAGCTGGCCTTGATCGCGACGAGCCGGTCCCACGTCTCGCCGGGATACGCCGCCCGGATGCGGTCCTCGCCCTCGTCGAGGAGGAAGTTGACGTACGCGCCGTGGTCGCCTTGCTGGAGCGCCGCCGAGAGGGACTTGACCCACGCCTGGCGGACCCGCTTGTCCTCGGCGCCCTCGTAGAACGCGGCCACGCTGACCATGATCCGGCTGGCCCGGTGGGCGAAGGCGGTGGCATCGGTCGGCACGCGAGCCATGGCTCCCCCGAGCACCCGGAGCTGCGCGACCCGCATCGACGCATCGGATGCCTCGAGGTGGCTGACGATGGTCTCGGCCACAGTCCGGTCGATCGAATCCATGAACATGGTTCGCTGGACCGCGGTCGGGCGGTATGCGGGGTCATCGGGCGGGAACATCTCCGCGTAGGACATCGGCCGGAGCATGTCGACGAGCGGCGTCGCGAGGGCCCGGAACGGTGCGAGCACGTGGTCGCCCTCCGGGTTCGCGCCGGCGAACGTCATCAGGGCCATGACGACGAGCTCGCCGTGATGCTCCTCCGGGACGAACGGCATCGGCGGGCAGGGCATGACGTTCGCGATCGTCGACAGGGCGTCCGGGGCGGCCTCGGCGGCGGCGATGAACCCGGCGATCGTGTCGGCGGTGGCGGGCAGGATCAGCATCCCGCCGACCACCGACGGCAGCTCGTGCAGCTGGAATCTGGAAACGGGTCGCGACGCCGAAGTTGCCGCCGCCGCCGCGGATCGCCCAGAACAGCTCCGGGTGTGACTCGGCATCGACTCGCAGGAGTTCGCCGTCGGCCGTCACGATCTCGGCCGCGAGCAGCGAGTCGATGGTCAGGCCGAAGCGGCGCACGAGGTAGCCGATGCCGCCGCCGAGCGTGATCCCGCCGATCCCGACCGAGCCGGTGTCACCGAAGCCGATCGCGAGGTCGTGGGCGGCCACGGCCTCGGTCAGCTCGAGCGCCGTCAGCCCGGTCTCGGCCCAGACGGCCCGAGCGTCGACGTCGATCTCGATCCCGGTCATGTCCCGCAGGTCGAGGACGATCCCTCCATCGGTCGAGCTGTGCCCGGCCCCGCTGTGCCCGCCGCTTCGGATCGCGAGCTCCAGCCCGGTCTCGCGAGCGATCGCGATGACCGTGGCCACGTCCGCCACATCGGCCACTCGGACGATCACGGTGGGACGGCGATCGAACTCCCCGGACATGACGGCCCGCGCGTCGTCGTAGCCCTCGTCACCGGGAGCGATCACCCGGCCGTTGACGCTGTCCCGGAGCGCCGGGATGGACAGGGAGGCGGTGAGCGAGGGCGTGGTCGACATCGGGACTCCTTGGGCGCGTCGTCGCTGGGCCGCCGGCGCGATGGTTCGCCGACTCGTCCATTGAACCCGACGGGACGATCCGTCGCACGACGGCGACGGATCGATGCGCCCCGATCCCAGCGTCGCGCTGGCCCTCTTCCCGCGTCCCCGTGCTGCCCGACGACCTCAGGCGAGGTCGCTCGGCACCCAGTGGTACCAGCCCGCCGCGACGAGCACGACCACGTCGACGACCAGCGCCCCGAGCGTGCTGAACGTCGGGAACGCGACCGGGAACAGCAGCAGGCCGACGAGTGATGCGACCGAGGAACCGATCGCGAGCGACGTGAACCAGGCCGCCGGGAGCCAGCCCATGACGACGGCTGCCAGGGCGATGAACCCGACCATCGCGACGGTCCACAGGACCGTGCCGATCGCCTGCGTCACTGGCGTGCCGGCGACGCCATCGAGGAGCCATGACCCGCCGTCCCACGCCGGGTTGACGGTGGCGACCTTGAAGACCCCCATGAGACCCATGCTGTGGCCGATCCCATGGGCCAGCAGCACCAGGGCGATCACGATCTTGAGCATGGCTGTATCCCCTTCACGCGTTGGCCGGCGCCGCGGTCAGATCGCTTGCGATCTCGTCGGCCCAGGCATCGATCTCATCCCAGTCGCGGTAGTCGCCCTCGGCCACGAAGTGCTTGGCCAGGAACCGATCCGCGAACCCGAGGCTTGACCCGGCGACCGTCCGACGATCGAGCGCGCCGGCGAAGACCCGGTGCCCTTTCGCGTGAACCGCGGCTGAGATCTCGAGGATCTCGGCCGGTCGGACCGGTTCCGCGCTGGCGGCCATCCGGCCGACGGGCCCACTGCTGAACAGCCAGGTCGGGCGTGCCGAGAGTGCCGCCTCGAGGTCACTGACGAATCCGGTCGCCTCGGTGAGCCACTGGCCGGCGTACACGGCACTCCCGATCACGACGGCGTCGAACGGCGTCAACGACTCGACCGCATCGACCGGCCGGACGACGACGGCGAGTCGATGGGTCTCGAGTCGGCCGGCGATGCGCTCGGCGATCGCCTTCGTCGATCCGAGACGGGTCGCATAGGCGACCAGGACGTTCATCGTCACGCCGCCCTCGCTTGGGGTCCACCCCGCTGCTGCCCTCGGGTCAGCCGGCGAGGTCGACCTCCTCCATGAGGTCCTCACGGGCCTCCGCGATCCGCTCGCGCCAATCGAATCCGGCGATCTTCGAGCGGATGAGCTCGTTGCGCTGCACCAGGACGATCAGTCCGACCGATAGCAGCACGGCGAACGTGGTGAACAGGAACGGAGCGAGATTTCGCATTGGATCGCACCTCCAACCGGGCGGTCTGGCCGCCGACCCTAATCGAAGCGCTCGGCCGGGCCGATCCGGCAGGGCCATCTGCCATTGGGTCGCGGGCCGGCTGGCATGAATCCCCGCCGCGTCGTGACTTGTGGCCCGCCAGAGCGTGCCCGCCGGCACTCATCGGCCTCTGCGCATATGTCGATAGTCGGGGCATGGACGAGCTCACGATCCTCCAGGCCGACGTCCTCAAGACCCTCGCCAACCCGAGGCGCCTCGAGATCCTCCATGCCCTCTCCGGGGGACCGCTCGAGGTCGGTCGCCTGGCACGGACCATCGACGCCAGCCAGCCGAACGTCTCACAGCATCTGGCCCTGCTTCGCGCGGTCGGCATCGTCGAGGCGGAGCGCGACGGCCGCGAGGTCCGCTACCGCCTGACCGACCCGGATGTCATGGTCGCGTGCGGCCTGATGCGGATCGTGCTCGAGCGGCGGCTCGCGCGCCTCGGTGAGATGGCCGCCAACGCCGCCGTCGGGTCCGCTCGTGTCGCGCCGCTGGCAGGGGGTCCCCATCCCGTCCGACTGACCGTCCACACCACATCGAGGTGACCGTCATGGCCGAGCCCCTGAACCTGGTGCTCTTCTCCGGGACCGATGACAAGCTCCAGGCGGCGGCGGTCCTGACCGCCGGCGCGGCCGCCCTCGGCAAGCCCGTCAACATCTTCCTGCAGTACTGGGCGCTCGACGCCTTCCGAGCCGCGAAGATCGGCGACGATCACGGATTGGCTCCGGAGGCGGGCGTCGCGGGCCGGGCCGCGGTCGACGCCCTCGCCCATGCCGGGCAAGCCCCGTGGGCGGAGACGCTGCGCCAGGCCAAGGACCTGGGCGGCGTCGACATCCAGGCGTGTTCGCTGTCGATGGACCTGCTGCATCTCGAATCGACCGACCTCGACCCGCTCGTCGACGGGGTGGAGGGCGTCACGGCCTTCTACCTCAACGCCGGCGAAGGCCAGGTCGTCTTCATCTGACCGACGTAGCCCGGAAGGAGCCAACGATGCCAGTCATCGAGATCACCCAGACGATCGACGCCCGCGGGCTGTCGTGCCCGATGCCGATCGTGAAGACCGCACAAGCCGTCAGGGCCATGCCCTCCGGCGCTGCCGTGGAGCTGCTCGCCACGGATCCGGGCTCGATCAAGGACGTCGCGGCCTGGTGCCGCGCGACCGGCAACGAGCTCATCGAGCAGACATCGGATGGCGCGCTCTATCGCTTCGTCATCCGCCGGAAGTGAGGACACGCGATGACCACCGAAACGCTCACCCCGCTCGACCCGCTCGCCGACGCGATCGCCGCGGTCGACGGGTGGCCCGAGGTCGACGGATCGCCGGCGCCGCAGCCGACCGGTGACGGCGCCGCGGCCACGAAGGACATCCTCATCATCGACTACAGCGGCGATCTCGAGAAGGTCTGGGCGACGATGATCCTCGCCTCGACGAGCGCCGCGATGGGGGTCAAGACCCGCGTCTTCGTGACGTTCTGGGGTCTCCAGGTCTTCGTCAAGGATTCGAAGCGGATCACCGGCGAGAACTGGATGCAGAAGATGCTGTCGGCGATGCAGCGGCCCGGCGTCAGCCATCGGAAGCTGTCGAAGATGAACTTCTTCGGGATGGGCCCCTGGATGATGGGCCGCCTTGCCAGGCAGTACGGCGTGGCCAGCCCCAAGGAGCTCCTCGAAGTCGCGCAGGAGATGGGCGTCGAGTTCATCCCGTGCCAGATGACCATGGACATGTTCGGGCTCAAGCCTGAGGACATGATCGAGGGCATGGCCGAGCCAGTCGGCGCGGCCACCGTCATCGGGCTGATGACCGAGAACTCCGTCCCGCTGTTCATCTAGGAAGGGACACATCGTCATGACCGACACCGCCATCTCCGTCACACGCACCGTCGACGCTCGCGGCAGCTTCTGCCCCGGGCCGTTGATGGAACTGATCCGGGCCATCCGTGAGGGGCAGGTCGGCGACGTGATCGCCGTCTACTCCTCGGACAAGGGCTCGAAGACCGACATCCCGAAGTGGGTCGAGAAGGCCGGGCACGGCCTCATCTCCCTCGAGGCCCGCGACGGCTATGACGAGATCGTCGTCGAGAAGCGGCGCTAGGGGGCCCGACATGCAGCGCATCCTCATCCTGGGCGGTGGCGTCGGGGGGACCCTGACCGCGAACCTGCTGGTGAAGCGGCTTCGGCGTCGGATCGACCGCGGCGCGGTCGAGGTCATGGTGGTCGACTCGACCGGGCAGCACGTCTACCAACCCGGCTTCATGTACATCGCGATGGGTGGCGAACGGGCGGCCAACCTGCAGCGCCCCGAGCGCTCACTGCTCGACAAGCGGGTCACGCTCGTCATCGGCGAGGTGGCGCGAGTCGATGAGGAGCGCCAGGTCGTCATCCTCACCGATGGCCTCGAGCTCGGCTACGACCAGCTCGTGCTGGCGACAGGTTCCCGTCTCGTGCCCGAGGCGATCGAACATTTCGACACCGAGGCCCAGCACTTCTACAGCGCGGAGGCCGCGGCACGGCTGCGGACCGCGCTCGACCGGTTCGATGGCGGCCGCATCGTCATCGGCATCGCCGGCATGCCCTACAAGTGCCCGCCGGCGCCGCTCGAGGTCGCGTTCCTCATCGAGGCCGAGATGCGTCAGCGCGGCCTGCGCGACCGGACGACCATCGACTTCTGCTCGCCGATCGGACGGGCCTTCACGATCGAGACGGTCTCGGAGATGGCGACGCCGATCCTGGAACGCAAGGGCATCGAGCTGCACACGTTCTTCAACGTCGAGGCGATCGATCCGGAGCGCAAGGTCGTGCTCAGCCTCGAAGGCGAGGAGCTCCCCTACGACCTCCTCATCCTCGTGCCGCCGCACAAGGGCCAGCAGTTCCTGATGGACTCCGGCCTGGCGCCGGCGCCGGGTGGCTGGCTGCCGACGGACCGGGCGACGCTCCAGGTGGGCGGCCGGCCGAACGTCTACGCCCTCGGCGACGCCACCGACCTGCCGCTCTCGAAGGCCGGCTCGACGGCCCACTTCGAGGCGCCGGTCGTCACCGAGCGACTCGTCGCGGCGATCGAGGGACGCGCCGTCGATCACCCGCGCGGTGACTACCTCGGCAAGGTCATGTGCTTCTTCGAGATCGGCGACGGCAAGGGCACGCTGCTCCAGTTCGACTACGAGCATCCACCCCGGCCACCGAAGCCGAACCAGCTCTGGCACCTGGGCAAGATCGTCTTCAACAAGACGTACTGGCACACGGTGCCGAAGGGCCGCGTCTGACGGCCCTGACTACGGCAGCGGCTCTCCCTTCCCCGCTGCCTATCAGCTGCGCCCGGGCACCCTCGTGCCCGGGCGCAGCTCCTCACGACCGGCTTCTCGGCGACTCCGTGGAACTGCGGGCCATCGCGACCGGCGGGAGGTGACCGACGGCCCTGTCCAGCGGCCGTCGGTCGCGCGACCGTTAGTGACGGGCGACGACCCTTGAGGGCGGCCCGCAGCAGGAGTCGAGCCATGACCACGGAAGCCGGCGGAACCCAGCCCGTCTGGGCATACGCGGAACATGAGCACCGGGACCTCGTCCGCGGGATCAACCGGATGCACGACATCGCGTGCGGCATCGGTCGCCGGCCGACGCCCGAGGTGTCCGTGCAACTGCTCGGCCTGCTGGGCTGGGTGGACGACACCCTCGAACCGCACATCGCGTGGGAGGAGGCGTGGCTCTACCCGGAGATCGACGCGCGGATCGGTAGCCCGTGGGCGACGCGCGCGGCCCGCTTCGATCACCAGCAGATCCGCGATATGGCCGCGAAGCTGCGCGACGACCAGCACTCCCTCGGCCGTCACGAACCGGCCGATCAACACGCCGAGATGCGGTGTCACGTCTTCGGGCTGGAGGCCCTGGTCCGGGCGCACATCCAGCGTGAGGAACAATTCCTCATCCCGCTGCTCGACGAGCAACGACCGCCGGTCCGGTCGATGACGGGGTAGTCTCAGAGCGCCATGAGCGTCCTGCGCCCCACACCGGTCCGCTTCGAACCTGTCTCGGCCGCACCCCTGCTGAGCGACCTTGGGTTCGTCGCCAGTCCTGACCTGCCCGATCGCCCGGGTCCCGCGTACCTGCTGGTCGCCCTCCGGGCGTCGCCGACCCTGCGCCACTACGATCCAGAGGCGGTCGAGTACTGGGTCAGTGACGGTGGCAAGGGCTCCCGCCGGACCGTGACGCGTTCGACGCGCGTCCCGCTCGAGAGCGAGTTCTCGTGGGGCCTCATCCGGATCGTCGATCGCCTGCACGTCACCAACGAGTACTTGACGTTCGGCGGACACCTGTCGGTCGACTCGGTCGATGACGTCACGGTGGCCGTCTTCGCGTCGCCGGCGCCGATGTTGCGACGCGGCGGTCACTCACAGGATTGGGACGAAGGAGCCGAGACGCTCGGCGCCTTCTTCAGCCGCGTCCTGCTCGCCGTCGACGTCGCTCCCGGGGTTCGAGGGTCGGGTGGCGGCGGCCGATCCCGTCTCGCGCTATTCCGCGTTCGTCGCGGATGCCATGGCCCGCTATCGAGCCAGCCCGATGCTCCGGATCGAGCAACCACGCCTCTGGACGATGCTCCAGGCGGAGGAGCGCGGGCTTCGGGAGAACCACCCGACGGAATGGGCGGCCGGCGAGGCGCTCCGGAACGAGACCGCACGATGACCATCGTGCCGACCGATCGGGATGCCCGGTCCGCTCGCTGACGAGGTCGTGTCGGGTGTCGCTCGCCGACCGGTCTGGAGCGGCGCCATCACGAGTCCGCTGGGCGCCCGTATCCCGGATCGTTGGCGCGCGCCCGCGGTGCGTGCGATCAAGGCGGCGCATACCGCGGTCTTCTTCTCGGTGCGCCAGCCTGATCCTGCTCTTTGCCTGGGACGGGCTTCGACGTCGGCCGCGGCGACGGACGGCGATCGCCGCCGGCATCGCGCTCTCCGAGTCGGTCGTCTTTGCCAGCAACAACCTGGTCTGTCCGCTCACCCCCCTCGCCGAGCAGCTCGGGGCGTCGAGCGGATCGGTCACCGACATCTACCTGCCCGACTGGTTGAGCCGCCGGATCCCGCTCGTGGGCGGCAGCGTGCTGGCGTTGGGGCTCGTCCTCAACCTGCGGGCCGTCGCCCGTCGATAGTCGCGCGGCAGGGCGGGGCGACCGTCAACGTGCCTCGTTCGGTCGCGATCGTGGCGGCTTCTCGACGACGCGACGGGGTCCAGCCTGCGCCTGACCGGACGGGCGTCGCGGAGCCGGCTCGCTCCAGCGGTATGCCCCGACGGTCTGCGACCGCGGCTCGTCACCGGCCAGGACGCGGAGCCGGGCCACGAGCTGGCGGTCGGTCAGCCTGGTGGATGGCTTGCAGGTCACGTCGCGCGCGCCGTGATGGCGCTCGTCCATCGCGCGGACGTGGCGCTCGAGGCGTTCGCGGACCGTGCCCGGCCCGAGGATCAACAGGTCCTCGTCCGGGGCCAGGGTGCGCGCCACCCGGTCGACGAAGCGTTCGAGGTGCTCCAGGCGGCGTGGCTCGCCCGCCGTCTGGGGCCGTCCACCCGCGTGGTGGGCGCCGGGACCGTGGGTGATGTGGCCGGTCGCTCGATGGTGAGCCGGCACGTCGGAGTCCAGGCGTTCGACGCTGGCGCGATCGTCATGCCAGCGGACGATGACTGCCTCGCGAGCGTCGATCCAGACGAGCGTTCGGGCTGCTGCTTCCATGTCGTTGGCCCTCCTGCCCCGCACCTCGGGCGTACCGCCAGCGTCGCGTCGCCCGGCCGCCGTCGCAGCGGCCATCGGATGCGGTGGCGCGTGACAAACGGCACGAACGACGTCGATCGCGGACGACCGGGGCATGCCCTGCGCGGCTCACGACGATGGGTCCGATGGCTCTCGACCCAGGCCACTCGCGACCCGCAGATTGGGGATCTCGGCCCACGCTCCAAGCAGGGAGTCCGACATGACGTACGACATCACGACGCGCGAGCTCGCGCAGCAACCGGTCCTCTCCATCCGCGAGCGACGGGTCCAGCGGGCGATCCCCGAATTCCTCGGCGGGGCCTTCGACGAGCTCTTCGGAACGCTCGGGCGTCTAGGGGCGGCGCCAGCCGGCCCACCCCTGGTCATCTATCACGCGTTCGGCCCCGACGGCATCGACGCCGAAGTCTGCATGCCGGTCGATCGAGGCGTGAAGGCAACGGGCCGGATGCGCTATCGCGTGCTGCCCGCCATGACCGTCGCCTGGACGCTGCACGTCGGGCCGTACGAGGACCTGACGGCGGCGTACTCGGCCATCACGGACTGGATCCAGGGCATCGGCCTCGAAGCGGCCGGCCCAGTCCAGGAGCGGTACCTCAACGGCCCAGGCGATGACGTCAGGCCCGCGGAGTACCGCACGGAGGTCGAGATCCCGGTCGCGCTGGTCGCCGCTGTCGCCCTTGGCATTTGACGGAATCGATCCGCGGCCTGATGGTGGGCTCACGTCGCAGGCGCCGGGCTGCCATTTCGTCGGCCCGAAGCGCGCGATCGATCGGATCCAACCCCATGGCTCGAACGTCCTTCTCTCCGCCTGAGGCGAACATCGTCGTGTGCAGCGACGGCTACTTCGATGTCTATCCGTCGTCCGCTCGGTCGGATGGCGACAAACCCGCGTATCGCGGGGTGCTGGCCGAGCTTGGGACCGGGATCCGTGGCGCCGACGACCGGCTCGCGGTGCGTCCCGGATCCGTGATCGCTCGCCGATGCCGTCAGTGTCTGGTCGACGACGAACGGCGCGGCCGCGGTCCGGGGCGAACTCGGCGGGGGCCGCGACGGCAACCAGACGGAAGGCTGACCTCGCGGGGCTGACGACCCATCGACCGAGTCCTCGCGCCTAGGACTCGAGTCGCCTGCCGAATCGGACGGCCTCGACGACGTCGATGATCGACGCGGTCACGATCTTCGCGTGGTCGGGCTGCGACAGCAGGCCTTCGTGGTACGCGCCCTCGACCGTGATGTGCCGGCTCTGGGTCGACAGGGAGGGAAGCTCAGCCTGCAGCTCCGTCAGCTTCGGGCCCATCCTCGGTTGCTCGGTCACGCTGAGGACGATCAAGGGCCGATCGCCGAGCCCCGGCGCGTCGTTGACGAGCGCCCGCGTGCGACCGTCCCAGGCGAGCGCGGTGCTGCCCACGGTCGCTAGCGCGCGTGGGGTTCGGCCGAAGGCCATCAGTTCGGCATGCGCCCGCGGCGGCAGACCGTCGGCGAGCAGCCGGTACTCCTGGTCGAAGACCCGGAAGAGGCCGAACCGGGCCAGGACGCTCGACACCTGGTTCCCGTACCCGACCAGCTTGCTCGAGACGCCGAACCGGACCCACTGGTCGGGATGCGAGCCATCGACGAGGACCATGCCGGCCACGTCGTCGGGATAGAGGGCCGCGAACGCGCGAACGGCGAGCCCGCCGTAGGAGTGGCCGGCCAGGACGTATGGACCCTGGATGCCCGATCGCTCGAGCGCGATCCGCAACTCGTTCGCGCTCTGTCCGGCATCGCGCGGGCCTGGTCCCCGGTCGCTCCAGCCCAACCCGGCGCGATCGAGCGCCACGACGCGGGCGACCTTGGCCACCTCGGGCTGCACCCAGGCCCAGTTGGATGAGAACGAGATCATGCCCGCGTCGAGGATGACCGTCGGCCCGGGTCGATCCTCACCGGTGACGAGGAGATGCAGGCGATAGCCACCGACGTCGACGAGTCGACCGGGCGGCAGGAACCGCCGTCGCTCCCGTCGCTCGGTGACCGCCTCGATGACGAACGCGACGACGAGCAGAACGAGGATCGTCGACAGGATCCAGCGAGGGGGTTCATCGCGTCGGGATCTCCGCGACCAGGCGCGTGCCCCCGCCCGTCGGACTGTCGACCGACAGCCGGCCGCCGATGGCCGCGACCCGGTCCGCCAGCCCGCGCAGGCCGCTGCCGCGCGCCGGATCCGCGCCGCCGATGCCGTCGTCGGTCACCTCGACCCGAAGCGTGTCGCCTGGGCACTCGGCCGTCACCGTCACGCGCGTCGCGGAGGCGTACTTGGCGACGTTGGCGAGCGCCTCGGACACCACGAAGTAGGCCGTCGACTCGACGGCCGCGGACAACCGCCGATCCGGCAGCGGCGATGACGTCCGCAGGGACGGTCGAACGTGCGGCCAGCGTGTCGATCGCCGGGCCGAGTCCCGCCTCGGTCAGGATCGCCGGGTGGATCCCGCGGGCCAGTTCGCGCAGCTCCACCAGCGCGGTCTTCAGCTCGTCGGCCGCCTCGTCGAGACTCGCCACCGCCCCCGGATCGACGTCCGCCCGGAGCCTCGTCCGGGCCAGCCGGAGCGCAAGCGACACCGACACGAGCCGCTGCTGGGCGCCGTCGTGGAGGTCCCGTTCGAGATGGCGACGCTCGGCATCGGTCGCCTCGACGATCCGCGCTCTTGACCGACGCACCTCCTCCTGGGCCGCTCGTTGCTCGCTGAAGTCACGGACGATGGCGGTCACCTCGTCCGCTCCGCTGCGCGTGACCCGGGTCTCGAACTCCCGCCGGCCGATGGGCAGCTCGACCGAGACGTCACGGGTCTGGACCTCACCCGTGTCGATCGCCGTTGACGCCGCGTCGAGGAGCACGGTCGCGACCTCGGCTGGCAACACGTCGTCAAGCCGGCCGCCGACGGACGGTCGGTCGGGCCGAGCGACGAGCGCAGACGCCTCATCCCGGATGTCGAGGTAGGTGCCGTCACGGGTGAACCGGACGATCAAGTCCGGGATGGCGTCGAGCAGGGCCCGTTGCCGCAGCTCGCTCTGGCGGTAGAAACCCACGAGCAGGGCCAGCGGGATGGCGGCCGGGGCAAGGCCCCGCGCGGCAACCAGCAGGGCCTGGAGATCGTCGGGGACCGTGAACATCTGGATGGCCAGGCTCGTCGCGAGCACGCCCATGAGGACCACGCCCGCGACCAGGACCGGCAACAGTTCCGAGCGTCGGCGTGCCGGCGCCACCAACCAGCGTCGGAGCACGACGGCATACGCGAGGATGGCGAGCCCGAGACCCACGTACAGCCGGGGCTGGTCGAGGCCGACGTCGGGCGGCAGCGGGAGGAGCCGGACGGCGTTGTTGAGTGTCGTCCCGATCGCCAGGATCACGATCGTCGCGCGGTCCAGCCTCGTTTCGAGCCATCCGGTCGGGTAGGCCAGGATGAGCGCGATGAGGCACACGAAGACCACGTCGGCAAAGGCCGTCCCGACCGCATGCACGGCACCGATGTCGGACAGTTGGAGGTTGCCGATGAACCACGTCAGCCCGACGAGGGTCATCAACCGGCCGGTCGGGTTGGCCGGCCGGCTCGACCAGATCGCCAGCCCGCCATACAGGTAGGTCCAGCCGATCGCAAGGTCGCGCAGGACGTCGAGCGCGGGCGCACCGCTGCGGAAGTAGATGGCCTCGCTCGCGAGGCCCCAGACGAGCCCGACGATCCCGATGATCGCCCGGGCCGAGGGTGGTCTCATGCGCGGCACAATGCCTGAGCCGGGGCGGCTCCGTAACAGGGTGAACCCTGACTGGACGGTCGGGACTCGGCCCGGGCTCGTCAGCGCAGCTGCGTGGCGGCGACGTCCAACGTCAGGAGGGCGGCGATCGCCAGGATCAGCATCGTCATCGCGTCCATCTCCAGGACCTCCGGCTCCGTGGCTTCGATGTCCACACCGTCGCGCGGCCGACGCGTCAGAACATCGGGGCGGCCACCGAAACCGGCCGTTGGGGTTGACCCTGTTCGGTTTCCCGGGACGGCCCCGACGCCGCCGGCTGCTCCCTACCCCGACCGTGGTCGGCACCAAGCCGCATCGGAAAGGAATGTTCGCCATGAGATCCCAGGCCGGCCTCGCTGCCGCCGTCACCATGCTGTTGGCACTGCCCGTCGCGATCGTCGCCGCGCAGGTCGTCTCCGAGAGTGCCGCCGAGCTGGTCATCCACCTGGCCATCGGGTCCGGGTGCGTCCTGCTGGCCGTCGCGGCCCTCGACTTCGGGTTGCCCAAGTGGGTGGCCTGGCTCGGTGCCGCCTCCGCCGGAGCCTTCGGTGGCATCTTCCTGCTGCAGGCCATGAGCCAGATCGTCCCCAACGAGGCACTGCGGTACGTCGCCTTCGACGTCCTGGGCCAGGCGATCGAGGGCGTCCTGCCGTACCTGATCCAGGTCTGGTTCATCGCACTGTTCGTCGGCGCCAGCCACGGCAAGTCGCGGATCGTCGGCGCGATCACGATGTCGGTGGTCCTCGGCTTCGAGATCGCCGGTCTCGTCGGGCCAGTGGTGGGCCTCGACGTCCCCAGCCTGAAGGTGCTGTTCCTGCTCCCCTTCGTCTGGCTGCTGTTCGAGAGCGCGAAGCGGCCGTCCAGGACCGCGCCGTCTCAGGAAATGCCGATCCGACCCGCCCTCCTCCTCGGGGCGATCGCGATCGCCCTCGTCGCCGTCGGTTGCGTCACGCCGAGCGACCCGCGACTCGACGACTCGAGCCGGATCGAGACCCCTGCGGCCGCGACGATCGCTCGCGCCGCGTAGCGACACCCGGCACCGGCGCCTCGGCCGCAACGTGGGCGAGTAACAACGGCGCGTCCGGGGCGTCCGACAGGACATGACCATGCCGATCGACGCGACTCCGGCGGGACGTCGGTGGATGCCGAGGCTCCTCGCGGGCGTGGTCGCCTTCACGGTGGCCGCCATCGTCGGCGCCTATCTCGACTGGATCCTGTGGGTCGACTACGACGGACTCCTGATCACGGCCGTCGCAGCACTCACCGTGCTGGTCGGCGGGCTCGTGGCGCTCGTCGGCCGCGGGATCGGGCGCAGGATCGGCGCGATCGTGCTCGTCGTCGGCATCGGCCTGATCGCCGGCCAGTACCTCGGTCCGAGTCGCGAACCGCTGCTCTACCAGCCGGACGGCACGATGACGCTCCGACTGGAGTCGCCGGTCGAAGTGGTCGGGGTGGGCTCCGCCGCCTGCACGAACGTCGCAAGCGGGACCGAGTTCGCGGTCAGCGGCAACCCTTCCTTGCGCCTCGATACACCAGAAGGCCAGTCCATCGATGTCTACCTCGACATCGGCGACCGCTGGGAGGCCATCGACGGCGGGGCGTCGCGCAAGGACGGCGTTCGACTCGATCTCATCGCGACCGCGGCGAAGATCCAGGACGACGGCTCGCCTTCGATGGTGGTGATGGGGCTCGACGGCTCGTCGACGCTCGAGTCGTCGTTCAGCAATGCGGGCGGTTCGCTCCGGTTCGGCGGGCTCGTGGCGCAACCCCGCGATGGATTCACCGGGTCGCCGGTCGACCTTGCCGGGACGCTCGAGTGGACGTGCGGCGGCATCCCGCGCTGACCGACGTCATGGGTGGTCGGGTCCACATGGCCCTTGTGTGCCGCGTCCTCGGGGCGGACGATGGCACACACCCTGGAGGACCTTGGGCATGGCCACGACAAAGCAATCGGTCGCGGACGTGATGACGAGCAACCCGATCGTCGTCTCGGTGACCGCCTCCCTCGAGGAAGCCGATCAGCTGCTCCGCTCCACCTTCATCATGGGCCTGCCGGTCGTCGACGAACGCGGCACCCTGGTGGGCGTCATCAGCCACTCCGACCTGACCGCATACCGCTTCGTCGAGACGTCGCGTCAGATCCGTTCGAACGCCATCGCCACGGAACCACCGCCGCCGAGGCAGAGGGTCGCGAGGCCGTAGCGGCCTTCTCGCCGCTGGAGCTCGTACAGGAGCGTCGCGACGATCCGGGCTCCGGACGCACCGATCGGGTGGCCGAGGGCGATGGCGCCGCCGTTGACGTTCACCTTGTCCCAGTCGAAGCCGAGCTCGGCGCCGTCGGCCAGCGTCTGGGCCGCGAACGCCTCGTTGATCTCGATGAGGTCGAATGCCTCGATCGGCATCTCGATCCGGTCGAGCAGTCGGCGGACGCCCTGGACGGGGGCCAGGAACAGCCACTTGGGTTCGACCTCGGCTTGCGCGTAGCCGACGATCCTGGCCAGGGGCTTCAGGCCGTAGCGTTCGACCGTCCGCTCGCTTGCGACGACGGTCGCGGCGGCCCCATCCGTGATGCCGGGTGCGTTGCCCGCGGTGACGGTGCCTTCGATCGCGTCGCCGCGGTCCTCGCCGGCGGGCAGGTCGAAGACCGGCTTGAGGCGGGCCAGGGCGTCGATCGTCGAGTCCCGCCGGGGACCCTCGTCCACGGCCACGACGGTCTCGCGTCCCTTCGCATCGCGCAGGGTGACGGGGGCGATCTCGGCCTCGAATCGACCCTCGTCGATCGCCTCGATCGCGCGCTGGTGACTGCGCAGGGCGAACTCGTCCTGCGCCTGACGGCTGATCGTGTTGGAGATCGCGACACGTTCGGCATGCGTGCCCATGTGGCACCCCTCGACGGCGCACCACAGGCCATCCTGGACGGTGGCGTCGACGAGCGCCCCGTTCCCCAGGCGATACCCGAAGCGGGCCTTGGGCAGGAGGTACGGCGCGCCGTTCATGCTCTCCATCCCACCGGCGACGACGACGTCGGCGTCACCGGCACGGATCTCCGCCGCCCCGAGCATGACCGCCTTCAGCGCGGAGCCGCAGACCCGGTTGATGGTCGTGGCACTCGTCGTGACCGGGAGGCCGCCGCGGAGGGCCGCCTGGCGGGCGGGCGCCTGACCGACGCCGGCCTGGAGCACCTGGCCCATCAGGACCTCGTCGATGGTCGCCTCGGTCGGCAGGCCGCTCCGCTCGACCGCCGCCCGGATGGCGACGCCGCCGAGCTCGACCGCCGGCACGTCCGCGAGCGCCCCGCCGAACTTGCCGATCGGCGTCCGGGCCGCGCTGACGAGAAAGACGCCGCCGTTGCGGCCGGTCTGGGTCGTGTCATCCACCGTGGTTCTCCTCGCTCATTGCGTGTGCAGGCGTCCAGTCAGGCGACGGCCCTCGATGGGCCCGAGACCTAGGTGTACAGCCCGCCGTTGATCTCGATGACCTGGCCGGTCAGGTAGTCGCCGTGCGCGACGAGGAACGTGACCACCTGGGCGATCTCCTCCGGGCGCCCGAAGCGACCCATCGGGATCTTCGCCAGGATCGTCGCGCGAACCTCCTCCGGCATCGCCGCGATCATCTCCGTCTCGATGAAGCCGGGTGCGATCGCATTGACCGTGATGCCCTTGCGGGCCGTCTCCAGCGCCGCGGACTTCGTGAAGCCGATGATGCCCGCCTTGGCCGCGGCGTAGTTGGCCTGGCCGAAGTTGCCATGCAGGCCGATCACCGAGCTGATGTTGACGATGCGACCGTAACCAGCCGCGACCATGTGCGGAAGCACGCGTGACGTCAACTGGAACACGCTCGTGAGGTTGGTCTGGAGGACGGCGTCCCATTCCATGGGGCTCATCTTCGCGAGCGAGCGGTCGCGGGTGATCCCGGCGTTGTTCACCAGGACGTCGATCTTCCCGAAGCGCTCGACGACGGCGGCCACCGCGGGCTCGATGGCCTCAGGGTCGGCGACGTCGAAACCCGACGCGAACGAATCGCCTCCGAAGCCCTTGATCTCGGTGACGACGGCATCCGCCGCGTCCTTGTTGCTGGCATAGCCCACCGCCACGGATGCGCCCTGCCGCCCGAGCTCGAGCGCGATCGCCCGGCCGATGCCACGCGACCCGCCGGTGACGAGGCACGCCTTGCCTGACAGGTCAGCCATCGCAGTACCCTCCTGGGACTTGGCCGATGCGCGTCGAAGTGGCCGGCGGATCGCCGGCCACTTCGGTGGTCATCAGCCGTCGTTCAGCGCTTCGTGGGCTCAGTGGCCTTCGTGACCATCTTCACCGTGGTCTGCCAGCTCTCAAGGGTCGCCTTCTGCGTCCGCTTGACGAGCTCCGTGAACTGTGCGACGGCCTCTCGATTGCTCTTCACGCCGAGGTCGAACATCCCCAGTCCGGCATCGATGGCCGCATTCTGCGCTTCGAACGCTGTCTTGAGGATCGACTCGCTCTGGACGGACCAGGTGCCGAGCAGATCGCGGCTGATGACGCTGGTGTCGTCCGCGAAGGACCGCGCGGCCTCGATCGAAGCCTTCGCGGTCTCGGTCCCGTTGCGAGCTGCCTGTGCGGCGATGCGCGTCGCTTCGGCGACGGCCGCGGCTGCGGACTCAGGCATCTCATTGGTGGTTGTGGTGGTGGACATCTCGGTCCTCCTTCGACTATTATCCATTCGCCTGTATTGGCTCACCGGCTCTATGTGCATTGTGCATCTAGTGTGCTAAGATTGTCAAGTCACCGCCACCAGATCAGACCGAGGACATCGAGCACGAACCATGCCAGACCGCCAGACCGCGTCCGAACGCCGTTCCGCTCCGGATCCGTCCCTGGACGGACGACGAGCCCGAGGTCGCCGCACGGATCCACGGGATCCAGGTCGGCGTGCCGCCGGCGATGGCCGCGACACGCGACCCGAGGGTGCGGACGACCCGGCGGAAGAGCCGGCGGAAGAGCCTGAGGCGCTCTTCGGCTGGCCGCCACGGGACTTCCTTGCCCCGTTCGTCCTGCTGGCGGTGTCGATGCAGCGATCGCACGGATACGTGATCGAGGACTACCTGCGCGCGCTCGGCCTGTTCGGGATCACCATGAGCACGCTGTACCGGACCCTTCGCCAGATGGAGAAGGACGGCTTCCTCGAATCGACCTGGGAGCCCGGGCCGACCGGTCCCGCCCGCAGGGTGTACACCATCACCGATGCGGGCCACGTCTGGCTGGACTCTTCGGCAGCGATGCTCAACGCCTATCGCGAGACCATCGATCGGTTCTTCGGTCTGTACGGCGCCGGCCCGCGTGCGAACCGCGACCGCCGCGCCGACTCGAAGGCCGAGAAGGAGACGCCGCTATGACCAAGACCACGGAACCGGGCCAGGCCGTCGATCCGTTCGAGACGTGGCGCCAGCTGTACGACGCCAATGAGCGAGCTTGGACCACGGCCATCGGCGAGGCCATGGACAGCCCGGAGTTCGCCGATTCGAGCGGGAAGATGCTCGAGACGATGCTCGCCGCCCAGAAGGCGGTCCGCGAGAACATGCGCACCTACCTCGAGACGATGAACGTGCCGACGCGGGAGGACATCGCCCGTCTCGGCGAGCTCATCGTGGGGTTGGAGGAGAAGGTCGACCAGGTGGTCGACCGGCTCGATGATCTCGAGGTTGCCGTTCGCGCCGTGCCCGCCGGCGCCACGGGCCCAGCCGGGCCGGCTGGTCCGACCGGGCGCGTGGGACCCGCCGGGAAGCGGGGGCCAGTGGGGAAGGCCGGCCCGCAGGGTAGGCCAGGCCCCCAGGGCCGGCCAGGCCCCCAGGGCAAGCGAGGGCTCCAGGGTCCAGCCGCGCGGGTCAAGCCCGCCGGGACGCCCCGTGCACCGGGGCGCGCCGTGGCCGCCCGAGCCCCGAAGCCCATTGCGGGCCCGAAGCCTGAAGGCGGCGCTCGATGACCGCGATGCCACCCCCGATCCCGCCGGACGCCGCCAGCGTCTGGTTCTCGAACGATCGAGCTCTGGAGATGGCGCAAGCCGTCCTCGGCTCGATCGACGCGCAGGTCGGTCTCACCCCGAAGGAGCTGGTCTGGCGCAAGAACAAGGCGCGCCTCTACCGCTATGTCCGGTCCGAGCCCGCGACCCACCGGACGCCGATCTTCCTCGTCCTCCCGCTCATCAACCGCTCGTACATCCTCGACCTGCGCCCGGGCGCCAGCTTTGTCGGGTTCCTCCTGAACGAGGGCTTTGACGTCTTCCTCATCGACTGGGGCACGCCGGCTGACGAGGACCAGGGGCTCGACGTGACCGCGCTGGTGACCCGCTATCTGCCCCGGGCCGCGAAGGCGATCCAGCGGACCACCGGCGCGGACCAGATGACCGTCCTGGGCTACTGCATCGGCGGGACCCTCGCCGCCTGTTTCGCGGCCCTCCATCCGGAGGTCACCCGCAATCTCGTGCTGCTGACGGCTCCGATCGACTTCTCGGATGCCGGTCAGTTCGGTCGCATGACGGCGCGCGGCAGCTTCCCGGTCGAGCAGCTGACCGACACCTACCCGACCGTGCCGTCCCAGTTCCCAGACATCGGCACGAAGATGCTCAACCCGGTGGCCAACTACGTGGGTACCTACCGGCAGCTCTGGAACAAGCTCGCCGACCCCGAGTTCGACGTCCGCGGCTGGCAGGCCATGTACCGCTGGGTGAATGACAGCGTCCCGTTCGCCGGGGCCGCGTTCCGCCAATGGATCGTCGAGTTCTACCAGGAGAATCGCCTGGCTCGGAACATGCTCGACATGGACGGCCGGCGCGTCCGCCTGGCCGACATCCGCTGCCCGGTCCTCAACATCGCCGCGAGCCGGGATCAGATCGCCCCGCGCACGACCACGAGCGTCGTCACGAGCCGGGTCAGCAGCGAGGACGCGTCCGAGATCCTCGTCGAGGGCGGGCACGTCGGGATCGTCGTCGGTCGCCGGGCCAGCCAGGATCTCTGGCCGCACGTCGGTGCCTGGCTCGCCGCACACGACTGATCCAACGACGGCCCCCCGCGTCGGGCGTCGCTAGGCGAGCTGCGGGACCGGCTTCCGGATCAGTTCCGCGAGCTTCTCGCCGTCTGGCTGGACCAGCTCGGCGACGCGTGCCCGGTCGACGTCCGCCACGATGATGTGCCCGATCTCGGTCCGCACGACCGAGAAGATGCCGAGGTCCCGCATGCGCTGCGTCTGCGACTGATTGTCCTCACTTGGCGTGAGGTAGTGCAGCGAGCCGGCGCGGTAGCGATGGATCAGGAAGAGCTGGACGAGCGTCATCAGCCGCCGCCGTCGGATCGACGGCGAGGTGTTCTGGTCGCGGATCGACAGGATGCTGGTGCCCCGCCGGTCCACGATGCTGGCGAAGATCACGTTGGCGAGCGGACCGCCCGCGTCGTCGAACACGCGAAGCTCCAGCAGGTCGGAACCCGCCGTGTGGGGCCGCAGCTCCACGCGGATCTTCTCCGGCCGACCCCAATGGTTCGCCCACGTCGCGAGCCACGCCTCGAGCAGCCTGGTCGGCACCTCCGTCTGCGCCAGATGCTGGTGCTGCGTCGAGCCCTTGCCCATCGCCTTCGTCGCGGCGGTCCGTCCGGACGCGGCCATCAACGCGGCATCGAGCCGGTCCCCGCCGACGAGTGACTGCGGCGTCCGGTACGGCGATTCCAGCAGCCGGAACTTCCGCTGGAGGCGGGCGAGGGCGAGCATCCCGTCGTCCCGCAGCGCCGTCGCGAACTCCTCGGCGGCGAGGCCGTCGATCTGGTGCCCGCCATACGTGATGAAGTTGAACACGAACCCCAGCGCCCCGAGCTCCTCAGGAAACCGGCGCATCTCCTCGTCGGTCAGCCCGGTGGTGTCCCAGTTGAACGACGGGGACAGGTTGTAGGCCAGCATCTTGTCGGGATACACGGCATGGATGGCCCGGGCGAATCGCCGGGCGTCCTCGAGGTTCGCGGACTTCGTCTCCATCCACAGCAGGTCGGCGAACGGCGCGGCAGCCAACGACTTGGCGATCGCGTAGTCGATCCCGCCCTGGACCTGGTAGTAGCCATCGGGCGTCTTGGGCGACTCCGGGTCCCACGCGACCCGGATGTCGAGGGCCTCCGCCCGTTCCTGGATCTGGGCGAACGACGCGCGACTGGCGAAGGCGCGCCACTCCTCGAGCGACAGGTCGAACCGTTCGCCCTCGTCCATCCGAAGTTCGAGGACCTCGGCGACGGCCTCACCATAGGTCCGCAGGCCCGCCGCCTCCTGCCAGGTCTCCGAGTACCGCGCGTCGATCTCGTCGAGCAAGTCCTCGATGCCGGAGCCGGCCTCACGGGCGACCGCGGCACGTTCCTCGATGAGCGGCGTCAGCCCGACGCGTGTCAGCCAGGCGACGGCCTGTTGCAGCTCGACATCGGGCACCGCGAACAGCAAGTGCCCCCTGACGTCGTCGAGCCCGAGATCGTGCAGGGTCCTCAGGATCGCCAGGAACCCGATCCGATAGCTCGGCAGATCGACGTTCGTCGCGCCGAGGATGAAGGGCTGGTCGCGCTCGTCGGTGCGGTCGTCGAGGAACGTCGCGGATTCCGCGTCGGTGCGCGCGACGATGATCCCGGGCACCCGCATGATGTCGAGCTGCAGGCGTGCGGCGTTGAGCCGTTTGTTCTGCTCGGCTTGCGCGACGAGGACCTTGCCGCCTTGATGGCCGCACTTCTTGGCGCCCGGCTTCTGGTCCTCGATGTGGTAGCCCGGGACGCCGGCCTCGACGAAGCGACGAACGAGGTTCCGCACGTGGGCGTCCCCGCCGTGCCCCGTGTCCGCGTCGGCGACGATGAACGGGCGAAAGTCGACTTCCGGCGACGAGCGTCGCTGCTCATCGTCCATCCGCGCCCGGGCGAAGGACTGGTTCTTGTCGGCGGTCAGTAGCGCTCGCACGAGCCCCGCCGCCTCGTCGGGCACCTGGCCGAGCGGGTAGCTCGCGAGGTCCGGGCCGGGGTCCTCCGCCGCCGAGCCCTTCGCCGAGGTGGCCCAGCCGCCCAGGTAGATCGCCTCGATCCCCATCCGCTTCATCACCACGGCCTGTCCGGGCGAGTACGGGCCGAAGGTGGTGATCTGTCGACCCTGGGCGAACAGCTCGCGCAGTCGCGCGTAGAAGCCCTCCGCCGCGGTTCGTGCGACGGTGTAGTCGGGCTGGATCGTGCCCTGCTGGGCGGCGACGTCCCGCGGGGTATGGAGGCGGACGATCCCCTCGAAGCGGGGCTGGGCGAACCACTCCCGCGCGTCCGCCACCTGCGTCTCAAACGGGTCCGTGGTCGATGTGGACAGCGCGCTCATCCGCGGCGCATCACTCGTTCGCGTGGTCGCGGAGGCAGGCGTCGGGGCATTCACATGCCTCGAGGAAGCTGTACGGGCGCGATCCCGGCTCGATGCGCGCGCTCGCCTCGGGCCGAGGGGCCCCGGCGACCCCATGGGACGACAGATCCGCGCTGCGAATGGTCCGGGCGCTCGGTTGCGCCGACTCGATGCCGATCTCCATTTGACGCTCTCCTCGATGGACGGGCGTCGAACGTACGGTCTCGCCGACGATCTGTCCAATCGAATCTATTTCCCTGTATGATCGGAATTGTTGATGACAAGTTGGAGGCCTTGTCGTGCTGCTCGCGCAGATCGAGGGGTTCATCGAGATCGCCCGGCAGGGCAACATGCGGCGCGCGGCCGACAGCCTGTCGATCAGCCAGCCGGCCCTGACCGCGCGCCTCCAGGCGCTCGAGCAGACGCTCGATACGCCGCTGTTCCGTCGATCGCACGCCGGGATGGTCCTGACGCCCGCGGGCCGTGCATACCTCCCCCACGCCGAACGGGCGATGGAGGCGGTCCGCAGCGGCCACTCGATCGTGCGCGAGCTCGAGCACGGGGTCACCGGCGAGCTCGCACTCGCGGTCGCGCCCGCGGTGAGCGCCTACGTCCTGCCCGAGATCCTGGTCCGCTTCACCGAACGTCACCCGGATGTCCGCCTCCTCGTGCGGACCGGCCATTCGGAGGAGATCGTGGACCTCGTGACTCGCGGCCAGGTCGAGCTCGGGATCATCCGCCAGCTCCGCGACGCCCGCGTTCGAAGTCGTCCGCTCTACGAGGATGAGCTCGTCCTCGTCGCACCGCCCGACCATCCGTTCGCGAGGGTCGGATCGGTCGACGTCACGCAGATCAGGCACGCGCAGCTGATCCTGTTCGACCGGACGTCGAGCTACTACGACGTCACCAATGCCCTGTTCCGCGTCGCCGGCGTCGTCCCGCGCGGCGTCACCGAGGTCGACAACATCGAGGCTGCGAAGCGGATGGTCGAGCGCGGCCTCGGTGTCGCGCTGCTCCCAGGGACCGCGGTCGCCGACGCGATCGTCACCGGGGCACTGCGCGAGATCGGGCTGGTCGGCGCGTCGACGGTCCGGCGGCGGATCGTCGCGATCGAACGGCTCGGCTCGCGGGCCACGTCCCCGTTCCTCGAGACCATGTGGGGGCTGCTCGACCAGATCCCGGACCTCATCCCGCGGGCCCTCCCGATCGTGGACGCCGGGGGTTGAGGCGCGCTCGTCATCAGCGGGTCTTCGCGTGTCCGTCACGCGATCGTCCCGCGCGATGGGGTGCCGAGGGCTAGGCTCTAGGTCAAGCCGCGGTCGAGGAGAGGTTCATGACGACACCCGCAGAACCGATGGAGTCGATGCCGGTCCCGCCGGGACCGGCCCCCTCCACGACCGAAACGCCGCCTCGAGCGCCTCGCACCCGGGGCCAGAAGGTCGCCCAGGTCGCCGGGATCATCGGGATCGTCGTGTGCCTGTTGCTCGCGGTGCTGGTCCTGCTCGGGCGGGCGTGGCTGGCGGATGGCCTTGACCAGGTCTTCGCGGCCGGCGACGCGGCGTTCGAGACCGGCATCTCGACCATCGACGACGCAAGCACGCGCGTCAGCGAGCGGGCGGCGCAGTTGAACGAGGTGGCCAGCGCCATCGAGGGCGCCGCCGCCGATTCGCCCGTGCCGGCGGCGCTGGCCGCGCGGGTCGTCAGCCTCGGCGACCGATATGACGAGCTGCGCGAGCGCTACGTCGCCCTGCGCGACCGTCTCCGATCGGCGGTCCGCTACGTCAGCCTCGTGGACCGGCTGGTGCCGGCCATCACGCTGCCGCCCGAGCCGGCGGCGCCACTCGCCGACCTCGACGCGCGCATCGTCGCCCTCGACCAGGGCATCTCGAGCATTCGGGCGGTCGCCGCCGGGAAGGCTCAAGAAGTCGCGGCCGCCGTCTCGGGGCTGCGGTCAAGGGCGGGCGAACTGGCTGCCTCGGCAGCAACGGTCCGGACCGCGGTCGTGGACATGCGCGCCAAGGTCGCGGATGTGGGCGGCTCGATCGACATGCTGCTCTGGATCTCCGCCGGCGGCGTGCTCCTCGTGCTCGCCTACATCGCGATCCTCAACGGGGTCATCGTCTGGCTCGTCCGCCGCTGACCGCGCCGTCTGGCGGCTGATCGCCCTCGGACCGGGCGAGCCGGCTCCGGATGTCGGAACCCTCAGCCCGCGACGGCCTCTCGTTCATCGCGATGCTCCCAGACGGTCGCGAGGGGATCGCGGCGGCCGAGCGCGAGCCACGCGATCGCCCCGCCGCTCACCGCCACCAGACCGCCGAACCCGAAGGCAGCGCGCAGGCCGGCAAGATAGGCATCCAGGTAGGGCCGGACGTCCGCCTCATTCACCGCCGACGCGACTTGGCTGAACGCCGGCGTACCCACGGCGATGAGCACATCATGGAAGCTCGAGATGGCCCGTTGCGCCTCGTCGGCCGGCAGCGCGACGACCGAGGCGGCATAGGTCGCGAGGGCGGTTTCGGCGACGATGACCGTGACGAGCACGATCCCGACGCGAGTGCCGACGGCGATCGATGACTCGTTCAGGGCGGCGGCGGTCGCCGGGAGCCCTCGCGGCACGCTCGCGAAGATGATGGCGGTGCGGACCGTGGTCGCGATGACGAATCCGGCGCCGACCAGGAAGCACGGGACCAGGAACGCCAGGTAGCTGGAGGACGGGGTCGCGATGAGCCAGAGCAGCAGGTTGGCAAGCCCGACGGCCACCACACCGACGCCGACCAGCGACCGGGGCGAGAACCGCGTGAGCAGGAAGCCGGCGATCGGGCCTGCGGCGATGAGCGCGATGAACAACGGGCCGAGGGCGACGGTCGCCAGCAGCGGCCCGTAGCCGCGGACCAAATGGAAGTACAGCGGCAATGCCATCATCGGGACCGTCTGGGCGACGGCCAGCACGATCCCGATGAAGATCGCGACGGCGACCGGACGCCGCTCGATCCGCACCGATCCGGTCTGGATCTGGATCCGTCGGCGGTCGTGCACCCGCGCGAGCCCGAGCACGAGGAGGCCTCCGAGGACCAGGGCCCATCGGATCGGGTTCGCTATGCCTCCGCCGATCCACGTGACACCCACGGTCACGGTGATGATCCCGAACGCCCAGATCGCCGTCCCGACGACGTACGGCCGCTCCGGGATCGATGGTCGGGTCATCTCCGAGATCCGGTTCCGCGTGAGGGCGATCGCGATGGCACAGGCGATGATCGCCGCGATGAACGCCGGGGCTCGCTGGTCGGGCACGAGCTGCAGGAGGATCGGCGCCGCCCCAGCAGCTGCTCCGTAGGCTCCGTAGGCGAGGCCGATCGCCGTGGCGCGCGCGATGCCCTGGTAACTCGTGGCCACGAGCGCGATCGATACCGGGATCACGAACGACGCGGCGGCAACGCCGATCAGGCGAGTCGCGACGAAGACCGCTCCGTTCGGCACGAGAAGCCCCGCGACACTCGCTAGCAGCTCGACGGTGAGCCCTCCGACGATGATCGGCCGGGCCCGTGCGGAATCGCCGACCGCGCCGCCGAGGAGCAGGAGGCCGGCCGAGCCGACGGCGAGGATCAGGAAGACGGCTTCGAGCTGTGGCTGTTCGCGCACGGCCGACTGGACCGAGGGCAGCGCCGGGCCCCACACCCTCGGGTCCAGTGCCGCGGCGACGAGGGCCATCGTCCCCGCGACCAGGCTCCGGCGAGCGACGGGATCGTCGAACACCTCCGCGATGAACGCGGGAATGGGTGGGCGTCGCACCGACGGATGCTAGCAGTCGCGACGGGGCCGTCAGACGTGACCGGCCGCGTCCGCGTCGGGTCGTTCGGTGCGCACCCTACGTCGTCGGACGGCCCGCTCAGGGACCCGGCGGCAGACCCGGAACGTCGCCGCCGGAAGGCGCCTGGCCGCCAGCTGGCCGGATCGGCACGACCCCGGCCGCGGCCAGTTCGGCCGCCACGCGCCGTCGTAACTCCGCTTCCACGGCGACCCGGTGCTCCGGCTGGACCCGGCCGGTCATCCGAAGCGTGGCGCCATAGGCGGACAGTCGGGTCGTGGCGGCGTAGCCGGGTGTGTCCAGCAAGCGCTTCGAGAGCGCCGGATCCTGGACCGCCGCCGCGCCGACCGCGTCGAGGACGCTGATGACCCGTTCGACATCCCCGTCGGCGATCCCCTCGATCTCGACCACCGCCATCGCATAGGACCGGGTCCGATTGGCGGAGGCCCGGATCAGGCCGTTCGAGATGGAGTGCAACGTGCCACGCGGATCCCGGATGACCGTCCGTCGGAGGCCGACCTCCTCGACCGTCCCTTCCACTGCGCCGACGCGGATGATGTCACCCTTGAAATACTGCCCCTCGACGAGGATCAGGACCCCCATCAGGTAGTCGAGGACGATGTCCTGACCGGCCAGCGTGATCGCGGCGAGGAGCAGGCCGAGTCCGGCAAAGATCGGCCACAGGTCGAAGATCCCGAAGATGACCGCCACCAGCGCGAAGACGACCATGGCGCGCAGGACCTTCGAGACGAGGTCCTCGATCGTCTCGACGCGCTTGTCGATCTCGAGGCGCCTGACTGAGTCGTCGCCGAGGGTCGTCGCTTCGGCGTGGACGACCCGGACCAGGACCCGGTGGATGGTCGGGCGCGTCCACCGATAGGCGAGCCAAAGCAGGATCGCGACGACCGCGAGCTGGAGCCCGTGGGTCGTCAGCCAGGCGACGAGGGCGTTGCCCTGTTCGGTCAGGTCCGGCACGACCGGAGCGGGTCAGATCCCCAGGAGCTTGGCCTTCGCCGCGGCGAATTCCTCGTCGCTCAGGATGCCCGAGGTGTGGAGGTTGGCGAGGTTCTGGAGCTCCGCCATCATCGGATCCGCGGGCGCCGCCGCGGCGGGAGCGGCGGCAGCGGGAGCGGCCATTGCCGCTTGCTGCGCCTGGAGCTCGGCGATCTGCTGGCTCTGAGCCGCCTCGTTCGCCTGGGCCTCGGCCTGCTTGTTGGCACTCTTGGCGCCCATATGCGCTGCGCCCCCCACCACGGCCGCGGTCATGAGCAGTCCGGGGCCACGTCGTCGTCGCATCATCTCGTTGGTCTCCTGTCGTTCGTCGTGATCGCCACGAGGTCGGTGCCGCCGATCAGGCGGGCGCGCCGGCCGTCTCGTTGAATTCGATCGCCGCCTGGACGATCTCGTGCGGGATTCGCTGGATGTCGACCAGGACGCCGCCCGCGCCTCGCACGGCATCGGCGAACCGAGCCGCCCAGAGGTCTTCCCAGATGAGGATCGCCGCCGACGAATTCGCATCCAGCGCGGCGCCGATGCTCAGCAGGTCGTCATCGTTGATCAGCCCGCCACGCTCCTCGGTCAGCGCCTGGAACGCGTTGAACACGTCTGAGCCCTCGTCCTCGAGCTCGACGGCGGCGACGTCGCCGTTCTCGTCCTTGTGGACGAAGGCCAGGTCGATGATCCGGATGGTGCCGGACTTGACGAGATCACCAAGGGCCGGCGCGATCTCGCCCTTGAACTTGTTCCCGGGAAAGGCCACGACCATGTATTCGACTGGTCCGATTCCCACCGTCGTCTCCTCTGTCTTTGCGATGTCGGCCCACTATCATGCGCCCCGCGGACCCGTCGCGCATCACGACGTCGGACGGCTCGCTCTGGCAGCGCGTTTCGGCCGGTCGTTCATCGGCGCCGCGGGCGCCTCGGCGGTCGCGATCTCATCCGTCAGCGTGTGGAGGATGAGGGCGTCAGCGACGTCTCCCCCGGAACCGACCTGGACCATCGCCCGGGTGTTGCCCGCGAGCGCACGAGCCACGGCGATCCGCTGGTCCAGGACGTCCTGCCGCGACGCATTCGGGAATGCTCTGAGCCGCTCCTCCATGTGCTTGAGGCGGAGCGACTCGTTGGCCGCCTCGAGCTCGATCTGCTCGCGCTGGGCGGCGATCCGCTGGCGTTCGAGGGCCTCGCGATCGGCCAGGAGCCGCTCCTCGAGCGCGAACTTGTCGGTCTGCTCGTCACGCCGCACCGCGGCCAGGCGCCGCGACTCGCGCGAGGCCATGAACTCCACCGGCGGCTGGATATGCGTGATGACCACGCGCTCGATCTCGATGCCATATCCGGCCAACGCCTCGCCGATCGCCGTCCGGAGGCGGTCCGTGTCGCCAGTCGAGACATCGAGGATCTCATCCGAGCGCTTGGATCGCACGAGATCCCGGATGGCCTCGAGCGCGGCGGCAAGGCAGACCTGGTCGAAGTCGGGCGCCGAGATCGCGAAGACGAACTTCTCCGGCGCGACGATCGTGAACGTGAGGAGGACGTCGAGGTCTACGCGGACGTCGTCCAGCGTGGGGACGCCCGTCGTCAATGCGTCGAAGGGGATCTCGCGGACGGTGACGACGTGCGACACGATGATCCACGGCGGGACGATGTGACGGCCCGCACCCACAGTGCGGTCGTAGCGGCCGGCCTTGAGGAGCAGGGCTCGTGCGCCCTCCGGGACCGCGACGACGAACGACTGGAACACGCCCAGGAAGACCAGGACGACCCCGATGCCGACCAGCCCGCCGCGGACGGCCAGCTCGAGGTCGAAGACGATGCCGACGACCACGGCGATGACGCCGGCGATGACGAACTCGTTCTTGATCCGGAACGGTTGCTCGGGCAGGACGACGATCGGGAGCCGACCGCTCGCATCCGGGACCGTGAACGCCTCACCCGCATCCTCGAGCGGAACGCGGGTCTGGGTCAGCTGTGTCATCGCGATCGATTCGCCGGCAAGGCTCGGGGCGATCGCGACGCCGGATTCGTCAGCCATGGAAGATCACCTCGAGGCGGTAGGTGTGGCGATCGCGCTCGCCGTGGCCGGTGCAGACTCGGAGGGGCCGGCTGCGACGGCTCGACGACGGTAGACCGCCGGGACACGGGCAGGGGACGCGGTCCGGGCGACCGGGATCGGTTCGCCCGGCAGCACCCCGGCCGGGCGTGGCGGCTCGGACATCCGGCCGTGGAGGTACCGGACGAGATCGCTCCCGAACGCCAGGATCGGGGCGGACAGGAGCAGTGCCAGCAGGCCGACCTGGCTGAGCACGACGACGCCCGGGATGAGGATGGCCGGGTGGACGTGGAGACGGGCCTCCAGCAGGCGCCCGCCGACCAGCCACCCGCTCAGCGATCGGGCGACCACGTAAACCACGACGTAGATGAGGGCGCGCTGCGGGTCGTACGCCAGCAGGAGGAGCGCCGGGAAGAACCCGAGGATCGGCCCGAGCTCCGGTACCACCTGCACGGCGCCGGCGAACACGCCGAGCGCCAGAGCACCTCGAAACTCCGGTCCACCCAACTGCGGCGATGCCGTCAGGCCGATCCAGGCGAGCAGGCCCACGACCGCGGCGACCACGACGTATCCGCGCAGGTAGGTCCCGGCCGCTCGATCGGCCATCCGGACGACGGCCCAGAAGTCGGGGCGCATCCACCCGGCCACGACGCGGTCCGTCGCGGCTCGGCCGCGGCGCTTGCTGGTCAGCAGCGTCAGCAGCCAGGTCGGCAGGACGATCAGCCCGAGGATCGCGCCGGCGACGCCGAGGGCCGCCTGCAAGACGACCGGCACGATGTCGGCAAGCCCACCCGAAGCGCCGGCGAGGCCGTCCTCGGCCGCCGCCGCGATCTCGACCAGGATCGGTCCGACGATGGCACGCGTGGACTCCGGCAGGCCGGCCAACGCATCGTCGAGCTGACGCTCGATCTCGCTCGCCGTCGGGACCTGGCCGGCGAGGTCGATGATCGCCGTGGCCAGGGGCGGGACGACGATCACGAAGACCAGGACCACGGCGGCGACGATCGCGAGCATGCTGACACCGGCCGCCAGGGCCCTGGGCATGATCCGGTCGAGACCATCGACGACTGGCAGCACGGCATAGGCCAGCAGGCCGCCGACGGCGAACGGCAACAACGCGGGCCACGTCCCGGCGGCGAACAGGGTGATCGCCGCGATGACGGCGACTCCGAGCACGGCACGACCGACCGCCGCCGGCGTCACCGTCGCCAGGCGGTCACCAAGGTCCGACCAGGCGGCTCGCGCGCGCGCTCGGGCCGCGGTCCGATCGGCGACAGGGGATGCGCTCACGAACCTCTCCGCAACGGAGTCACGAGTCCCGCGCACGTGGCCTGAGTGGCGCCATCGCGCCATAGACGGCGAAACCACGCATCGGTGCTAGTCACCGTGTCATCATACGGGCCGGCTCCATCACCCTGGTTGGATGAACCCCGATTTACCGCTGGCGCTTGGGGACGCCGGGCCCGTCGTCGACGGAGACCCACGCAGGTTCAGGAGGTAGGGATGACCACACTCACCACGGCTCGAAGCCTACTTGGGCGACCGATGCTGCCATTGCTCGCGATCCTGGCGGTCCTCGTCGCCGCATGCTCGGAGGTCGGGAAGGCCGGCCAGCTTGGCTTCTGGGACATCGTCGCTTCGATGATCGTCTTCTTCTTCTGGATCATGTTCATCTGGATCTTCATCGCGCTCTTCGGCGACATCTTCCGACGCAACGACCTGTCCGGCGGCATGAAGGCCGTTTGGATCTTCCTGCTGATCTTCCTGCCCTTCCTCGGGGCGCTGATCTACATCATCGCGCGGCCGAAGGTGACCGCCCAGGACGTCGAGTTGATGGCCCAGGCCGAAGCCGCCCAGAAGGCGGCTGCCGCGGTCTCGCCGGCCGACCAGATCGCCAAGCTGCAGCAGCTCAAGGCGGCTGGCGCCATCACCGAGCCCGAGTTCGAAGCGCTGAAGAAGAAGGCGCTCGAAGGCTGACCGATGGCGTGACCTGGCCGAGATCGGCCGGTCGCTGAAGTCGCTCATCGTGGCGCGCTC
>CAVVDC010000015.1:0-120563 GCA_963746855.1 uncultured Chloroflexia bacterium | reverse complement strand
TCTTCTTTGGCGACGAGGCACCATCCGGCGCCGCGTCGGGGCCCGGCCGCGGCCGGCGACCGACCGGCGGGCCGACCTTCGAGGAGATCCTCGGGGGGATGGGCATCGATGGCGCCGCGTCGACGGGCAGCCGACGGACCGGCGGGTCCCGGCCGGCGTCGCGTCCGGCGCCGAAGCCCTCGGCCGAGGCCATCGCCGAGATCAGCCTCGACGAGGCGTACCACGGCACCAAGCGGCTCGTCGACGTCGAGGGCAAGCGTCTCGAGGTCACGATCCCGGCCGGCGCCGACACCGGCACCCGGGTCCGGCTGACGGGCAAGGCACCCGGTGGCGGCGACCTGTTCGTTGTCGTGCGGCTGGAGCCGGACCCCGTCTTCAAGCGGCGCGGGGCCGACCTCGAACGCGAGCTGCCCCTGACCCTGGAGGAGGCCCTGCTCGGCGCCGAGGTCCCGGTTCGCACGTTGAAGGGCAAGGTCCTGCTGACGATCCCCGCCGGCACGCAGACCGGCCGGACCTTCCGGCTGCGGGGCCAGGGGATGCCGCGCCTCGGCGGCGGCGGCCACGGCGACCTGTACGCCAAGGCCCGGATCGTCCTGCCGACCCACCTCTCGGACGAGGCGGCGGCGGCGGCCCACACCTTCCTCGACCTCGTCAAGCAACCCGACCCGCGCTAGGCCGACCCACGGAGCACCGAAGGACCCCGATGCAACTCGATCGATTCACCCAGAAGGCCCAGGAGGCCGTGGTCGCCGCCCAGGCGACGGCGGAGCGGCTCCACAGCCCCATCCTCGACGCCGAGCACCTGCTGTCCGCCCTCATCGAACCCGATGACGGCGTCCCGGCCGAGACGCTCCGACGCCTCGGCGTGGACCTGCCCGCGTTCCGGGGCGAGGTCGCGTCGATCCTGGCCAAGCGGGCCCGCATCCAGGGCGGCTCGCTCACGCTCGACACGCGGGCGCGGTCGGTCATCGAGCGCGCCGAGGCCGAGGCCCGGCGTCTTGGCGACGACTTCGTCTCGACCGAGCACCTGCTGCTCGGTGTCGCGGAGGCGGGCGGCGAGGCGCAGACCCTTCTCGAGCGTCACAGCGCGGGCCGGGAGGCCATCCTGCAGGCCCTCCAGAGCGTCCGTGGCGGCCAGCGGGTCACCTCCCAGAACCCGGAGGGCACGTATGCCGCGCTCGAGAAGTACGGCCGCGACCTGACCTCGGAGGCGAGGGCCGGCAAGCTCGACCCCGTCATCGGCCGTGACGAGGAGGTCCGTCGCGTCATCCAGGTCCTGTCGCGTCGCACGAAGAACAACCCGGTCCTGATCGGCGAGCCGGGCGTCGGCAAGACCGCGATCGTCGAGGGTCTTGCCCAGCGCATCGTGCGCGGTGACGTGCCCGAGGGCCTCAAGGACAAGCGCGTCGTCGCGCTCGACCTGGGCGCCCTGATCGCGGGGGCCAAGTTCCGCGGCGAGTTCGAGGAACGGCTCAAGGCGGTGCTGAAGGAGATCAAGGACTCGGATGGCCGGGTCGTCCTGTTCATCGACGAGCTGCACACGGTCGTCGGCGCGGGGGCGGCCGAGGGCGCGATGGACGCCTCCAACCTGCTCAAGCCGATGCTGGCACGGGGCGAGCTCCACACCATCGGCGCGACGACCCTCGACGAGTACCGCAAGTACATCGAGAAGGACGCCGCCCTGGAGCGGCGCTTCCAGCCGGTCCTCGTCGACCAGCCGACCGTCGAGGAGACGATCTCCATCCTGCGCGGCCTCCGCGAGCGCTACGAGGTCCACCACGGCGTCCGCATCACGGACTCCGCGCTCGTGGCCGCGGCGACCCTCTCGGATCGCTACATCACCGAGCGGTTCCTGCCGGACAAGGCCATCGACCTCGTCGACGAGTCCGCATCGCGGCTCCGGATGGAGATCGACTCGATGCCGATCGAGCTCGACGAGCTCGAGCGCCGGCGCATCCAGCTCGAGATCGAGCGCGAGGCCTTGCGCAAGGAGACCGACGACGCATCGAAGCTCCGGCTCGAGGCGCTCGAGAAGGAGCTGGCCGACCTCGAGGAGGAGCTCGGCGCCCTCAAGCAGCGCTGGGAGGCCGAGAAGGACGCGATCGCCGCCATCCGGACCACCAAGTCCGAGCTCGAGGCGCTCGCCGTGCGCGTCGAGCAGGCTGAGCGCGAGGCCGACTTCGGCACCGCCGCCGAGCTCAAGTACGGCACCCAGAAGGCCCTGGCCGACCAACTGGCCCAGCAGGAGACCGCCCTCGCGATCCTGCAGGGTGGCCCGGGCTCGCTCCTCAAGGAAGAGGTCACCGCCGACGACATCGCCGAGATCGTCGCGGCCTGGACCGGCATCCCCGTCAGCCGGCTCATGGAGGGCGAGATGGCCAAGCTCCTCCACATGGAGGAACGGCTCCACGAGCGGGTGGTCGGGCAGGACGAGGCCATCGAGGCCGTCTCGGACGCCGTGCGTCGGGCACGGGCCGGGCTCAAGGACCCGCGCCGCCCGATCGGCTCATTCCTGTTCCTGGGACCGACCGGTGTCGGCAAGACCGAGCTGGCCCGGGCCCTCGCGACGTTCCTCTTCGACGACGAGGGCGCGATGGTCCGCATCGACATGAGCGAGTACATGGAGAAGTTCTCGGTCTCGCGCCTGGTCGGGGCACCCCCCGGCTACGTCGGGTACGAGGAAGGCGGCCAGCTGACCGAGGCCGTCCGCCGCCGGCCGTACCAGGTGGTGCTGCTCGACGAGATCGAGAAAGCGCATCCGGACGTCTTCAACATCCTGCTGCAGGTCCTCGACGACGGCCGCCTGACCGATGGCCAGGGACGGACCGTCGACTTCAAGAACACCGTCCTGATCATGACCAGCAACGTGGGCAGCGCCTCGATCGCCGCCTCGAGCGCCCGATCGGGTGACGCCGCCTACGAGGCGATGAAGCGCGAGGTCACCGAGGCCCTGCGGGCCCAGTTCCGGCCGGAGTTCCTCAACCGCGTCGACGAGGTCATCGTGTTCCATGCCCTGACCGAGGCCGACCTGACCGCGATCGTGGACCTGCTGCTCGCCGACCTGTCCCGCCGGCTGGCCGGCCAGGACCTGGTCCTCGAGCTGTCGCCCAACGCGAGGGCGCTGATCGTCCGCGAGGGGACCGACCCGGCGTTCGGAGCGCGGCCCCTGAAGCGGACCATCCAGAGGCTCGTCGAGAACCCGCTGGCCCGGGCACTGGTCGCCGGCGAGTTCAAGCCCGGCGACCGGATCACCGCCGATGCCGATCTCGGTTCCGGCACGATCGTGTTCACGACCGAGGACGCCACCGTCGTGACCGAGGGCGGGTCGCGCCGCGATGCCCGCTCCCGGGCGGACGAGCTCGAGACCGCCGGCGTCGGCAACCGCGCGGGATCCTCGCCGCTCGACCTGCCGCCGACCCGCCGCAAGCGGTCGGACGGCGACCTCGTCAACTAACGCGAACCGCCCCGATCGTGCGCTTCGAGGAGGTCGTGGAACGACTCGCGGTGCTACCCGAGCCGCTGCCCGCTCCGGCCGAGGCGCTCATGCCGGTCGTGGTCGGCCGCGCCGGCTGGCGGCCGACGCCGAACCCGCCGCCCGACCGACCCGGACGGCCGGCGGCCGTGCTCGCGCTCCTCTTCCCCGACCAGGCCGGCAACGCGAACGTCGTCCTCATCGAGCGGTCGAGCGGCGGTGGTCACCACTCGGGCGAGGTCAGCTTCCCGGGCGGGAAGAGCGAGCCCGGCGACGCCGACGTCAGCGCGACCGCGCTGCGCGAGGCGGCCGAGGAGGTCGCCCTCGATCCCGCGGTGGCCGGCGTTCGGGTCGTCGGTGTCCTCGAGCCGTTCTGGATCCCGGTCAGCGACTTCGCGGTGACGCCGGTCGTGGCCGTCGCGGAGCGGCGCCCGGCGCTGCGCGCGGCGCCGGCGGAGGTGGCCCGGATCGTGGAGGCCCCGATGGCGATGTTCCTGCCGGACGCGCCGTTCGAGATCGTCGAGCGCACGGTCCGGGACTGGCCGCTGCGCTACGGCGCCTACGCCATCGAGGGCCTGTCCGTCTGGGGCGCGACCGCACGGATCCTCAGCCAGCTCGGGGCGATCCTCGCACCTCGCTGATCGCGTCGCGTCCCCGGCGATATCGTTGGGGCGCATGAAGCGACTGCTGCTGCGCACCCCCAAGGACGTGTTCGAGGTGGTCTCGCCGGCGACGGCGCTCGCCCAGAACATGGTCGGCGGCAACAGCGGCAACCTGGTCTTCACCGAGGCGGCGCAGCGCATCCTGTCCGTCGCGGACGTCGAGATCACCCCCGACCGGTTCGCCGCATACAAGCTCGGCGCCGGCCACATCAACGAGCGCTTCGATGCCTACGTCATCCCCCTCGCCAACGCCTTCCGACCGAGTTTCGAGGGCGAGGTCCAGCGGCTGACGGCGCTGCTCCGCAAGCTCACGATCCCGATCGTCGTGCTCGGCGTCGGAGCCCAGGCGAACGCGAAGTACAGCCCGGCCAGGCTCCGTCCCATCGAGGCGTCCATCCGGGCATTCATGTCGGCGGTCCTCGACCGCTCGCCGTCGGTCGGCGTCCGGGGCGAGTTCACGTACGACTACCTGCGAAGCCTCGGCTACCGCGACGTGGAGGTCATCGGCTGCCCCTCGATGTTCCTCAACGGCGACCGGTTGCGGGTCGAGAGGCGCCTGCCCGCGCTGGGCCGGGACGCCATCGTCTCGATGAACGTCTCGCCGTACGTCAAGGCGATGGGCCCGATCGTCACGTCGCACGTCGAGCGTTACCCGGCCCTGCGCTACGTCGCCCAGGACCTCGACACGCTCGAGATGCTCCTGTGGGGCGACAGGTCCGCGGCGCCCGGGGGACCGGTCGCGAATCCGACGCACACGACGCACCCCCTCTTCCAGGAGCGCAAGGTCCGCTACTACGTGGACCCGTGGCCGTGGATCGCCGACCTGCGCGAGGCCGATCTCTCGTTCGGGACCAGGATCCACGGCAACATCGCCGCGCTCCTGGCGGGCACGCCGGCCTATGTCTTCGCGCACGATTCGCGGACCCTGGAGCTGGCCCGCTACTTCGAGATCCCGCATCGGCGGATGTCCGATGTTCCGCCCGACGTGGACGCGGCGGACCTCTATGCCGAGGCCGACTTCGGCCCGCTCAACGACGGCCACGCGGCCCGGTTCCGGACCTTCACCGACTATCTCGCGAAGCACGGGCTCCGGCACGTCTTCGAGCCCGGCGAGGACCCCGCCGCCTTCGACGCCCGGCTGGCGGCCACCGACTTCCCGCCGGCGGTCGGCTACACAGGCGTCCCCCGCCTCGGACGCGTCCGACGCGAGAGCCGTCGCCTGGCCGGCCGCCTGCGACGCGAAGCACGGCATCGCGGCCTGCTCCGGGGCTGACCGACCGAGCCTCAGTCCGGCTCGCCGTGCGAGCGGTCACTCGTTTCGTGGCGTGGACGTTCGGCGAGCGCGCCCTCACCGCGGTCCGCCGGCGTCGCGCCGTCCGGGATCAGCCCCCGAGCGCCACCGCCGACGATCCCGACGACCTCTGGATCGTCGGCGCCGGTGAACTCGACGACGAAGGCGCGCATCTCCGAGTGTTCCGTCCACGCGGCGTGCGGGACGTCGGCCGGCCACAGGGCGGCCTCGCCGGCCGCGATCCGGGCGCGGTCCTCGTCGACGCCGACCCAGCCGCCGCCCTCGATGACGATGAACCAGGTGGTGTTCGGGTTGGAATGCGGCTCGATCCTGGCCCCGCGGCCGAACGCGAGCTCGCTGATCACGCCGCGGCCGTCCGAGTGGATGACCTGGCCGGTCAGGCCGACGGTCCCGGGCGGTCCGTCGGGTCGTCGATGCCCGACGCCGAACCGGCGGATCTCGATGGGCATCGGGCCGCTGCTCGCCTTCAGCAGGATCAGCGCCGGCGGCGCTGGTTCCGGCGACGGCCCGAGCTGCGCTTGCGGATCGTGGCTTCCGGATCCGCGAACTTCTGCTTCGTGTAGTAGCGCTCGCGGGCGAGCCTGGCCTGGTGGGCGGCGAGGATCGGCGGGAAGCGCCGGAAGCGGATCCAGACCAGGGTGCCGATCCCGATGATCTCGGTCAGCAGCACGATGAAGAAGTCGAAGACGAAGAGCGACCCGATGATGATCAGGCCGAACGTGATCAGGCCGGTCCACCACAGCCACTCCCACATATCCGCGTACGGCGGGTGGCGGTGTAGGGCCTTCGTGCGGACGTTGTACAGGATGAGGAGCACCGCGAGCAGGATCGCCGAGGCGATCCAGGTCGGATGGAAGAGATCCGGGAAGTTGTGGCTGTTGAACGACTCGAACAGGTAATCCCAGGGGGCAAGCGTCACGCGCCGACCTCGTGTTCGGGTGTTGAGAGGTCTCCGGAGTATGCCATGCCGGGCGCTATACTCGGGCGAGCGGTGCGGCGCCCTGACCCACCGGGGCGCCTTCCGCCGGACCCCGAGCGCGCCGCCGACACCGCCCGATGGAGGAGGCCCGGGTGCGAGCCCTGCTGTCAGTCGCCAATCGCGACGGGATCGCCGCGCTGGCCCGTGACCTGCGCGAGCTGGACGTGGAGATGTTCGCGACCGACGGGACGCGGGAGTTCCTCGCCGGCGAAGGCATCGAGGTCCCATCCGTCGCGGACCTGACGGCCGGCGAGCCGACGGTCGGCGGCCAGGTCAAGACGTTCCACCATGCGGTCTACGCCGGGATCCTCGCTCGCCGTGACGTCCCGGCGCAGATGGCCGAGCTCGCCGCGCAGGGGATCGTCCCGATCGACCTCGTCATCGTCAACGTCAAGCCGTTCGCGCCGGCGATCGGGGTCAAGCTGGTCGGGCTCGATGAAGCCATCGAGATGATCGACGTCGGCGGGGCGGCACTCCTCGGGGCGGCCGCCCGCAACTCGGCCGGAGTCGTGGCGGCCTCTGACCCGACCCACTACGAGCGGATCGTGGCGGAGTTGCGCGAGCACGGACACGTGAGCCCGGAGACGCGGGCGCAGCTCGCGGCCGAGGCGTTCAGCACGGTCGCGGCCTACCACGCGGAGATCGCGGCCTACCTCAACCAGATCTCCGGCAACACCTTCCCGAGCCGCCTCGCTGTGGTCCTCGAGAAGGTCGCCGACCTGCCGTACGGCGAGAACCCGCAACAGCGCGGGGCCTTCTACCGCGAGACGACGCATCGAAGCGGGACCCTGGCCGACGCGACCGCGCTCCAGGGCGAACGGCCGTCGTTCAACAACCTCCTGGACCTCGATGCGGCGTACCGCATCGCCCGCGACTACACGGCCCCGACGGTCGCCATCGTCAAGCACACCGACCCGGTCGGGCTCGCCTCGCACGATGAGCTGGCCGAGGCCTACCGGCACGCGCTGGAGACCGACCCGGTCGCCTCGTTCGGTGGCATCGTCGGCGTCAATCGCGAGCTCGACGGGGCGACGGCCCGGGAGATCGCCGCCAACTCGTACGAGGCGGTCGTCGCGCCGGGGTTCAGCCAGTCGGCGCTCGGGTTCCTGCGCGGCAAGCCCGGCCTCGAGCTCCTGTCCGTGCCGGCCGACCCGACCGAGGGGATGCGCGATTACGGCATCGCCAGCCTCGACTTCAAGCGCGTGGCGGGCGGCCTGCTGGTCGAGACCCAGGACGATCTCGGGCTCGACCGTGGGCGGCTCCAGGTGGTCACGAAGCGCCGGCCGACCCTCGAGGAGCTGACCGACCTCCTCTTCGCCTGGCGGGCGGTCCGCCACGTCCGCTCGAACGCCATCGTCCTCGCTCGCAACGGCGCCACGGTCGGGATCGGGGCGGCGCAGGCGTCACGCCAGGTCTCGGTCGAGATCGCGCTCCGCCGCGCGGGCGACCGGGCGAAGCTCGCGGTCATGGCCTCCGATGCGTACTTCCCGTTCCCGGACGGCATCCAGGCGGCCGCCGGGGCGGGCGTCACCGCCATCATCCAGCCGGGTGGCTCGATCCGCGACGAGATGGCGATCGAGGTCGCCGACCGCCACCACATGGCCATGGTCTTCACCGGCCGAAGGCACTTCCGACATTGACGGGTCCCGCTGATCCGGCCCGCCGCCGCGTTGGGCGCTGCGCGCGGTCGCTCACGCACCTCCAAGTTCGCTCGCTCCCGTGCTCGCGTCCGCCTTGCGGACGGACCGGCTGAGCGGGACCAAAGCAGCACCACATGGAACAGCTGCTCGCGCTCGAGATGATCCGGGTCACGGAGGCGGCGGCGATCGAGTCCGCGCGGTTCATGGGTCGAGGCAAGAATGACGAGGCGGACGCCGCGGCCACCGAGGCCATGCGCCGGACCATGGACGAGATCGAGTTCGCGGGCCGGATCGTCATCGGGGAGGGCGAGCGCGACGAGGCGCCCATGCTCTACATCGGCGAGAAGGTCGGCCGGGCCAGGCGCGGGCGGGGCGCCGCGCCGGACGTCGATATCGCGGTCGATCCACTCGAGGGTACGAACCTGGTGGCGCACGGCCAGGCCGGCGCCATCACGGTCCTCGCGGCGTCGGAAGCGGGCGGCCTGACGCACGCCCCCGACACGTACATGGAGAAGCTCTGCGTCGGGCCGATCGCGGCGGGCAAGGTCGACATCCGGGAGTCGCCGACGGAGAACCTCGGCCGGATCGCCGAGGCACTCGGCCGGCGCGTGCGCGACATCACGGTGGTCATCCTCGAACGGCCGCGCCACGACGACCTCATCGCCGAGGTCCGCGAGGCGGGCGCGCGCATCAAGCTGATCGGTGACGGCGACCTGTCCGCGGCGATCTCCTGTGCCGTCTCCGGCACCGGCGTCCACGCGGTCATGGGCATCGGCGGCGCGCCGGAGGGCGTCATCACCGCGGGCGCGCTGCGCTGCCTCGGCGGCGAGATCCAGGCTCGGTTCCGCTATCGGAGTGACGACGAGCGCGAGCGGGGTGCCCGGATGGGCCACGGCGATGAGAGCCGGGTCTACGCGACCGAGGACCTCGCACCCGGCGAGAACCTGGTCTTCGCTGCCACCGGCGTCACCGCCGGTGACCTGCTCCAGGGCGTCCGCTTCTTCGGCGGCGGCGCCCGCACCCACTCGCTGGTGATGGCCTACCAGACCAAGCAGGTCCGGTTCGTCGACACGGTCCACATGTTCGACCGCGACTCGCCACCGCGCGTCCGCTTGTAAGGCCCGCCTGGATCGCGCTCAGCCCAGCTTGAGGTTCGGCAACACCTCGCGGCCGAACGTCTCGATGAACCCGGCCTGGTTCCGTCCGACGTTGTGGAGATGGACCTCGTCGAAGCCCATGTCCACATACCGCTGGATGTGCTTCGTGTGGACCTCGAGGTCGCTGCTCATCAGGACCCGGTTCGTGAAGTCGGCGGGCGTGACCATCTTCGCCATCGCCGCGAAGTCCTCGGGGTTCTTGATGTCCTGCTTGGGGAAGGGCATCCCACCGTTGGGCCATTCGCGGACGGCGTTCTCGACGGCCTCCTCCTCGGTCGGCGCCCAGGAGACGTGGATCTGGAGCAGCTTCGGCGAGGTGGTGACGTCCTTGCCGGCTTCCTTGGCCCCTTCCTCGAACTTGTCCCACAGCATCGCGATCTTCTCGTCGGCCGCCCCGACCGTGATGATCCCGTCGGCGAACCGGCCGGTCTTCTTCGCGTTGACCGGGCCGGCGGTCGCGACGTACACGGGGACGCGTTGCGCCTCGTCTGGGATCGTGTAGAGCCGGGCGCTCTCGAGCGTGAAGAACTCGCCCCGGTGCTTCACGACCTTGCCCGTGAACAGCTTGTTGATGATCTCGATGGACTCGAACATCATCGAGCTGCGGACGCCGATCTCCGGCCAGGCCCCACCCACAACGTGCTCGTTGAGCGCCTCGCCGGCGCCCAGACCGAGATAGAAGCGGCCCGGATACATCGCGCCCAGCGTCGCCGCCGCGTGGGCGATGACGGCCGGGTGGTAGCGGAAGCCGGGACAGGTGACGGCGGTCCCGAACCGCAGCGACGTCCGCGTGCCGAGCGCGCCCATGAACGACCACGCGAAGGCGCTCTGGCCCTGCTGCGGGGTCCACGGATGGAAGTGCTCGCTGACCATGAAGCCGGCCTCGAAGCCGGCGCCTTCCGCCTGGGCGCACCAGTCGAGCAGGTCGGTCGGGTGGAACTGCTCGAGCATGGCGGCGTAGCCGATCTTGGTCATCGCTGGGGCTCTCCGGTGGCGGGCGGCGGGGCAGGTGTCGAGAGTAGCATCGGGCCATGGCCGAGCCGCGCCGGATCGTCGCGATGGGCGGCGGTGGGTTCACGATGGAGCCGGAGAACCCGCTGCTCGACGACGTCGTGCTGGACCTCGCCCGGCGAGTCCGCGGCCGCGACCGACCGCGCGTCTCCTTCCTGGCGACCGCGAGCGGCGACGCCGAGGCGTACATCGAGGGCTTCCACGCGGCGTTCGACGGGCGGAGCGAGGCGAGTCACCTGGCCCTGTTCGTCCGGACCGTCGATGACGTCGAGGGCTTCCTGCTCGACCAGGACGCGATCTACGTCGGCGGCGGCAACACCGCCAACATGCTCGGCATCTGGCAGCTGCATGGCGTCGACCGGGCGCTGCGGCGGGCCTGGGAGTCCGGCGTGGTCATGGCGGGGCTGTCCGCCGGTTCCCTGTGCTGGTTCGAGGCCGGCACCACCGATTCCTTCGGGCCCACCCTCCAGCCGCTGCACGGCGGGCTCGCGTTCGTGCCCGGTAGCCACTGTCCGCATTACGACGGCGAGCCGCAGCGCCGGCCCCAGTACCAGCGACTGGTCGGCGAGGGCCGTTTGCCGGCCGGCTACGCGGCGGATGACGGGGCGGCGCTCATCTTCCGGGACCAGGTCCTCGACGAGGTCGTGGCCTCGCGACCGACGGCGCGTGCCTATCGAGTGGAGCCTGGACCCGACGGGACCGCGATCGAGACCGAGCTCCCGACCCGCTACCTCGGCTGATCCGCCCGCCAGCGGCCGCCGGACGCGTCCCAGGCACCGATCGGGCGGGCCGCGTCGGGACCTTCGATGCCCGCCTGTCGCCGCCGGGCCGTCTCGACGGTCTCGCCCCATCCCGGCGGCCGCAGGCCGGGCGCCAGGTCGGCCAGCGGGGCCAGGACGAACAGCCGGTGGTGGGCCTCGGGATGGGGCACCTCAAGGAGCTTCGAGGCCTTCGCCGGGTCGTTCGCCGCGTCGAGCGAGCGACCGTCCGGCGGCCGCTCGATGGCGAGTCGCGCGCGACCGAACAGCAGGATGTCGAGGTCGAGCTCGCGCGGGCCCCAGCGTTCGCGCCGCCGCCGGCCGAACCCGCGTTCGAGATCCTTGAGCGCGACGAGCAGGTCGGTCGCGCCGGTCGCCGGGTCGGGGCCGGCCGGAACGTCGAGCGTGACGACCGCATTGCGGAACGCTGGCTGGTCCGTGACGCCGACCGGGGTGGTCGCGTAGAGGCGCGAGACACCGCGGAGGCGAGCGCCCGGCATCGTGGCGAGCGATCGGACCGCGTCGGCGAGCGTCGCCTCGGCGTCGCCGATGTTCGCCCCGAGGCCGATGTAGGCACGGACGCGGCGGGCGCGGTTCGCGGTCACGGCTCCTCCGACGGCGACGGCTAGACTCGCGGGCATGCCCCCGGTCGCCGTCCGAATCCTGCACCCGGAGCCGGGCCCGTCCGCCGGTCCCATCGAGCGCTGGGTCGCGGCCGCACGGGCGATCGTGGCGGAGCGTCACCGGGTCGGGTTCCAGGCGGCCGGCGCGGACGATGTCCGGGTCGTCGCCGGGCCGCCCGACGATACACCGTTCGGGACCCGGCTCCGAGAGCTGGTCCGTGCCGAGCGCCCGGCCGGCCTCGTCATCCTCGGTTCCGGGGCCATCCCGCTGGCCAGCGCCACGGACCGAGGCGAGTTCGTCGCGGTCGCCGCGTCCGCGGATCGGCGGGCCCTCGCGAACAATCGCTACTCGGCGGACGTCGTCGCGATCGCCCGTGCGACCGAGGCACTCGCGGACGTGCCGGGCCTGACCGGCGACAACGCCCTGCCGCGCTGGCTCGACGAGGTCGCCGGGTACGCGGTCGGCGACCTGCGCCGGCGCTGGCGCCTCGCGATCGACATCGATGGCCCGCTCGATGTCGTCCTGATCGGCGACATCGATGGCGCCGCGGGTCACGACGCCGGCATCGACCTCGGGCCGGTCTCGCAACGCGTCGAGGCAATCCGTCGGACGGCGGCCGACCCGTCGGCCGAGTTGCTTGTCGCGGGGCGGACATCCGCCCGGAGCATCCTCTGGCTGGAGCGGCGGACCGCCTCACGGACGCGGGCCCTGATCGAGGAGCGCGGGATGCGGACCGCGATCGACGGGCAGCGCCCCGCGGCGTCCATCCTGGGCGCCCTGCTCGAGCGCGACGGACCCGGGTCTCTGGGCGACCACCTCGCCCGACTCGGCGACGCGGCGCTCGTCGACAGCCGGGTGCTGCTGGCCCATCGGTTCGGGGCGGATGCGGCGACCTGGCCGAGCGCGGAGGATCGCTACGCCTCCGACCTGCTCATCCCGGACCGCGTCACCGATCCGTGGCTTCGCGCCCTGACGGCTTCGGCCCTCGCCGCCCCGATCCCGGTCCTCCTCGGCGGCCACACGCTCGTCGGCCCGGGCGTGCGGCTGGTAGTCGGACGCCGACGCCGAACCCGCGGCGACGCCTGATGGAGATGACCCCGGGGCTGCGTCGCGAGCCGGCCCCGGACCTCGACGCGATCGGCGAGGACGAGGCCCTGACGGCCCGGATCCGCGACGAGATCCGGCGTGACGGTCCGATGCCCTTCGCGCGGTTCATGGACCTCGCGCTCTACGACCTGGACGGCGGCTACTACCGCGGCACCGAGCCTCGGCCCGGCCGGGCGGGCGACTTCCTGACGGCGCCCGAAGCGCATCCGATCTTCGGGCGGGCCGTGGCCCGGGTGCTCGACGAGACCTGGCGCCGTCTCGGCGAGCCCGGCCGGTTCCTCCTGCGCGAGTACGGCGCCGGCGAGGGGGCCCTGGCACTGGCCGTCCTCGATGGCCTCCGGCGTGACGGGTCGGGGTTGGCGAACGCCCTGCGCTACGACCCGATCGACATCGAAGCCCGACGCATCGACGCCATCGCCTCCCGACTGGCCGAGGCCGGCTTCGACGACGTCTTCCTCGCCACGGACGAGCGTGACGCGCCGATCGTCGGGTCGGTCCTGGCCAACGAGGTCCTCGACGCGCTCCCGGTCCATCGGGTCCGGCGTCGAGGCGAAGCCCTGGTCGAACTCGCGGTCGGCCTCGATGACGAGCGGTTCGTCGAGGTCGAGATCGAACCGACGACGACGGCGCTCGCCGACCGCCTCATCTCGGAGGGGATCGAACTCGTCGACGGCCAAACGGCGGAGATCTGCCTGGCGATCGACCGCTGGGTCGCCGACGCGGCCGCGGGTCTTGGCCGCGGCATGCTGCTGCTCATCGACTACGGCCACGCCGCGACCGACCTCTACGACCCGGTCCGCCGGCGCGACGGCACGCTGCGGGCATATGTCCGCCACCGTGTCCACGACGACCCATACCGGCATGTCGGTCGGCAGGACCTCACGGCTCATGTCGATGTCACGGCCGTGGAGCGGGCCGCAGCCAGAATGGGGCTCGCCCACCTCGCCACGACGACCCAGGCCGAGTTCCTCGTCGGGGCCGGCACCGACGAGCTGCTGCGCGCCATCCAGGCGGACCCGGCCACGTCGCTCGAGGCGTACCTCGAGGTCCGATCCGCGTTGATGCGGCTGCTCGACCCGGCCGCGATGGGTCGCTTCCGGGTGATGGCCTTCGGGCGCGACTGGCCAGCCGGCCCGCCGCTCGCAGCGCTCGACTTCCGGCTCCCGATGCGCGCGACGCGGGCATCGCAAGATGCCTCGCGGGAGACCCCCCAGGACCGCGCCTGACTACGGCGATGTACCTATTGCCGCCCATCCGCGGCGTCGCGCACGCTTCGCCATGGTCGGGCACGACCTGACGGGGAGCGGCGCGCGAACCTGCACGCGCGCTCGGCGCGCGCCGCTCCCCGACGCGTCCTTCACGGCCGCCGGTGTCCCTTCCGACCCCTCCCCGTCCCGGGCCGAGCGAGCGCTTCGGCACGGCGTCCACTGCTAGAATGACGTGGGCGCCGGCGCGCCCCTTGTGGGTGTGCCTGCCCGCTCGCCAAGGGGTCTCCAACAGCGACGACGGCCCTCCCGCTCGTCGTCCCGAAGGGAGTTCGGTTGACCGGCATCTGGTACGTCGTGGGCTTTGCCTTCGCGGGCGTCTCGTTCGTGTTCGTGACGTTCGGCGCCGCCTGGCTGATCTCGCATCGGAACCGCGGCGACGAGCACAAGGGCCTGCCCTACGAATCCGGCATCGACACGTACGGTGACACGCACGGCCGGTTCGGCCTGTCGTTCTACATCTACGCCCTGTTGTTCGTCGCGTTCGACATCGAGGTCGTGTTCATCTACCTCTGGGCCCTCGTGTTCCGCGACCTGCTCCTGGGCGGCCTGGTGAGCATGCTCATCTTCGTGGCGATCCTCCTGCTGGGGCTGGCCTACGCCTGGCGGAAGGGAGCCCTGACATGGCGGTGACGCCGGGGACCGGCACGCCCAAGGGCCGCGCGGCCAAGGACGAGCCCGCCGCCGATGCCCTCACGACCACGGATCGCGATCGTGCGGTCCTGGCGCCGATCGTCGTCCCGAACACGCTCTGGCAGGCAGCCGACCCGGCCGCCTACGAGGGCGGGCGCGAGAGCGACATCACCCACCTGCGCGAGTTCGAGGCCAGCGGGCTCGGCCGGCGCGACGATGCGCGCTGGGGCGGGTTCCTCGAGGTCATCCCGACGAAGGCGGACTACGTCCTCGACCTGATCCGGATGAACAGCCTCTGGCCGCTGCTGTCGGGGCTGGCCTGCTGCGCCATCGAGATGATGTCCACCGCGACCTCCAAGAACGACATGGATCGCTGGGGCATGTTCCCGTTCCGGGCCAGCCCGCGCCAGGCCGACGTGCTCATCGTCGCGGGCACGCTGACGACCAAGATGGCTGGACCGCTCGTCCGGCTGTGGGAGCAGATGCCCGAGCCGAAGTGGTGTGTCGCCCTCGGCGACTGCACCTGTTCGGGCGGCCGGTACAAACGCAGCTATTCGACGGTCGAGGGCATCGACCGGGTCATGCCCGTCGACGTCTACGTGCCCGGTTGCCCGCCCCGACCCGAGGGCCTCATCTACGGGATGATGAAGCTCCAGCAGCTGGTCAAGGATCGCCGCGGCCATTGGCCGGACCGGGCGATCGGGCCGACCGTGCCGCAGGACGTCTGATCGTGGACCGACGGTTCAAGGAGCGCCTGGAGGCTCGCTTCGCCGACCAGCTGACGGGTCCCGTGCGCCAGCGCCACGACGAGACCGAGATCCGCATCGCGCCGGGCGATGTCGTGCCGGTCCTCACCGCGCTCCACGATGAGCCGGCCTTCCACTTCGAGTTCCTCGCGGACCTCGCCGGGGTCGACACCGGGGTGGTCATGCAGGTCGTCTACCACCTGTGGAGCGAGACGACGCCCGACTGGCTCCGGGTCATCGCCGACGGCCTGTCGCGCGAGGATCCCCGCGTGCCGTCGGCCACCTTCCTGTGGAAGGGCGCCGAGTGGATGGAGCGCGAGGCCTACGACATGTTCGGGATCACGTTCGAGGGCAACCGCGACCTGCGCCGCATATACATGCCGCCCGACTACCAGAGCTTCCCGCTCCGCAAGGACTTCTACCTGCCCGATGACGCCGCCCGATCGCCGGGCGGCGGCGTCCGCCCGATGGAGCGGACGCATACGCCACCCGCGGTGGCGAGCACGGCGCTGATCCGCCGGGGAACGAACTGACCGAGGCCCTTCGACGATGACGACCACCACCGACCGGCCGCCCTCCGACGACCCGCGCGTCACCCTCGACCGCGACCTGGGCGTCTTCGAGCCGGTCCCGCCGTATCCGCCACGCACGGAGCGCGAGGCCGAGTTCTACACCCTCGGCGACGGCCAGATGCTCATCAACATGGGCCCGCAGCACCCGTCCACCCACGGCGTCCTGCGGGTCGTGCTCAAGCTCGACGGCGAGAAGGTCGTCGACCTCGACCCGGTCCTGGGCTACCTCCACCGGGGCGTCGAGAAGCTGTGCGAGAACGCGGACTACCACCAGGCGATCTGCTACCTGGACCCGCTCGAGTACGTCAGCTCGCTCTACTGCGAGTGGCCGGGCGTCCTGGCGTTCGAGAAGCTGCTCGACGTCCAAGTGCCGCGCCGGGCGGAGTACATCCGCGTCCTGGCCACCGAGCTCAACCGGATCGCCAGCCACGCCCTCTTCCTCGGCTGGATGGCCCTGGACCTGGGCGGCCTGACACCGATCCTGTGGTCGTTCATCGAGCGCGACGAGATCGTCGACATGCTCGCGTCCCTGACGGGCCAGCGGATGCTCTTCAACTACATGCGCATCGGCGGCGTCAACGGCGACCTCAACCACGAGTTCCTGAGCCGGCTCGGCGACTGGATGAGCCACGCGACCGAGCAGATCGAAGCCGGCAACGCGCTGCTCAACGAGAACGAGATCTTCGTGCGCCGGATGCGCGGACTCGGCGTCATCGACTCGCCCGCGGCACTCCGGATGGCGATGACGGGCCCGAACCTGCGGGCGACGGGCGTGCCGTTCGACGTCCGGCGGGCGCATCCGTATAGCGTCTTCCCGGAGCTCGAGTTCGACATCCCGACCCGGACGGAGGGCGACTGCCTGGCGCGTTACCTGCTCCGGATGGATGAGATCAAGCAGAGCCTGCGCATCATCGACCAATGCCTCCACCAGATGCCCGACGGCCCGATCATGGCCAAGCTGCCGCGGCTCCTGCGGCCGCGGCCCGGCAGGGCGTACGCGGCGGTGGAAGGACCGCGCGGCCAGTACGCCGCCTATGTCGTGAGCGACGGCACCGACCAGCCGTTCCGGATGCGTATCCACGACCCCTCGTTCATCCACCTCCAGGCCGTCGGCCTGATGATGCCCGGGCACTTGATCGCCGACACCATGGCCGTCATGGCCAGCCTGGACCCGATCATGGGAGGCGTCGACAAGTGACGGCCCTCTCGTCCGACGGCGCGCAAGGCAGTTCGACGTGACCGTGATCGCCAAAAGTTGGAACCGGCTGACGGTGCCGGGCAAGATCGTGTTCACGGTCGTGCCGCTGTTGATCGCGCTGACCGTCGGTTCGGTCGCGGCCATCGTGTTCCTCGGCCCGACCGTCATCGACATCCTGGCCGACAACCTGCCGATCGTCCGGTTCGTGGTCGCGGCGACGGTCATCCTGCTGATCACGATCCCGACCGCGTTCCTGATCATCTACATGGAGATGAAGGTCATCGCGCTGATGAACCTTCGGATCGGGCCGGATCGGGTGGGCCCGTTCGGGTCGCTGCTGTCGGTGGTGCACGGCCTGAAGGTCCTGATGAAGGAGGACTTCACCCCGACCGGGGCCGATCCGATCGTCTTCACCTGGGCGCCGGTCGTCGTGTACCTGGCGAGCGTCATGAGCCTGCTGGTCATCCCGTTCGCGCCGGGGCTCTTCGGGCAGGACCTGAACCTCGGGCTGCTGTACTTCTTCGCCATCGGTGGCCTGTCCGTCGTCGGCCTGCTGATGGCCGGCTGGTCCAGCTACAACAAGTACTCGCTGCTCGGCGGCCTGCGGGCCGCGGCCCAGGTCGTCTCCTACGAGATCCCGCTGACGCTGTCGGTCGTCGGGCTCATCCTCCTCGCCGGGACGATGAGCCTCAACCAGATCGTCCAGAACCAGTCCGGCTGGTTCACCGACTGGTACGTCTTCCAGCAGCCGCTGGGGGCGCTGATCTTCTTCATCGCGGCGACCGCCGAAGCGAACCGGACCCCGTTCGACCTGACCGAGGCGGACTCGGAGATCGTCGCGGGCTTCGCGACCGAGTACTCCGGGATGCGCTTCGGCTTCTTCTTCTTCGCCGAATACGTGAACGTGTTCATCGTCTCGGCGCTCTTCGTCACGCTCTTCCTCGGCGGTTGGAACGCGCCGTTCCCGTGGCCGTGGCCCGTGACCGTCGGGTTCGACCCGGGTTCGCTTGGGATCGGACTGCTGCTCCTCGTGGCGATCGTGCCGCTCGTCCTGACCCTCGTCTTCGCCGCACCGGTCTGGATCGCGAGTTCCCGGATCAAGGGCTGGCAGGCGCTGGTCATCGGATTCGTCCTCGCCAATCTCTTCATCATGGCGCTCATCGGCGCCTGGGCCTACATCGGCCTCGACTGGGTCGCCGGGATCGTGTGGTTCATGGGCAAGACGTACGTGTTCGTGTTCACCTTCGTCTGGATGCGTGGGACGCTGCCGCGGGTCCGGATCGACCAGTTGATGGACTTCGCCTGGAAGTGGTTGCTGCCGGCGTCGCTGCTGAACCTGTTCGTCACGGCGACGGCCATCGTCGTGTTCACGTCGCTGCGGTCCGGGACATGAGCTTCCTGTCCGGCCTGGTTCCCGGCCTCGGCATCGTCAAGGGCATGAGCCTGACCTTGCGCCGGTTCTTCGAACCGAAGGTCACGGTGATGTATCCCGAGGTCCGCCTCGACGTCCCGGGCAAGTTCCGCGGCCGCCTCCAGCTGCTATACGACGAGTGGGGCACGCTCAAGTGCGAGACCTGCTTCCAGTGTGCCCAGGCCTGCCCGATCGAGTGCATCGACATGGGCGGCATCGACACGCGCGGCCGCTATCACGTCCACTGGGGCGCCCCGGAGACCTACGGCGAGCGGCGCGAGGAATCGGCGCTCCGGCGCTCCGGGCGCACCGTCCCTGATCCCGCCTTTGTCCCCTTCACGCCGGTCGACCTCGCGCTCGTGGACGCCGTCCTCGAGGAGCACGACCACGATCCGGCCCGGATGCTGCAGATCCTCGAGGCGACCCAGGCGGCGTACGGCTACCTGCCGGTCGCGGCGCTCAAGCGGATCAGCCATCTCACCGGGGCCTGGTACGCGATGATCTACGGCACTGCCAGCTACTACGGGCACCTGCGCTTCGAGCCGCCGGCGGCGCTCGAGCAGGCGGCGGCCGTGACCGCACACCGGCCGCCCGAGGCGGACTACGTGTCCGCGCTGGAGACCGCGCTCGGGCGACCCACCGGTCGCGCTGGTCGCGGTCCGAGCTCTGCGGCGAGCGCCTGACCGTGGTCGATCGCCTCAAGACCCCGGCCGGATGGCCGACGATCCTGCTCGAGCGTGCCGATGCCGACGATCCCACCGACCTCGACGCCGCGGTCCGGTCGGGCGCCTTCGAGGGCTTGGCGAAGGCGGTTCGCGACCTCGGTCCGAGCGCGACCATCGGGGTCATCGCGGCGTCCGGCCTGCGGGGCCGGGGCGGCGCCGGCTACCTCGCCGCCGAGAAGTGGCGGACCGCCGCCGCGAGCGACGCCCCGCGCCGGTTCGTCGTCGCCAATGGCTACGGCGCGGACCCGGCCTCGGGGACGGACCGGTTCCTGCTCGAACGCGACCCGTATGCCGTCATCGCGGGGCTGGCCATCGCGGCCTTCGCCACGGGCGCGACCGAGGCGATCATCGCGGTCCGGGCCGAGGACGCCGAGGCGATCCGCGGGCTCGAGTCGGCGATCGGCGCGGCGGAGGAGGCCGGATACATCGGCCCGGACGCCTTCGGCCCGCGGACCGACCTGGCCGTCACGGTCCGGCCCGTCCAGGGCGCCTACATGCTGGGCGAGGAGACCGTTCTGCTCAAGGCCCTCGAGGGCAAGCGCGGCCAGCCGGAGCAGCGGCCCCCACACCCTGCGGAGCGGGGCCTGTGGGACGCCCCGACGGTCGTCCACAACGTGCAGACCCTGGCCGCCGTCGGCTGGATCGTCCGCCATGGCGCCGACGAGTTCGCGAAGACGGGCTCGAAGACGAGCCCGGGGACCGTGCTGGTCCAGGTCCGGACCCCGTCACGGGACGGGATCGCCGAAGTGCCGCTCGGGACGCCGTTGCGCAAGGTCGTGGCGCTCGGCGGCGACCTGCCGGCAGGTCGCTCGATCAAGGCGGTCCTGGTCGGTGGCCCGTCGGGCGGCCTGCTGCCCGCCGACCAGCTGAACACGGCGTACGACTTCGAGCCGCTTCGCGCGGCCGGCGCCCACATCGGCTCGGGTTCGGTCGTCGTCGCCGATGACCGTGCCTGCGTCGTCGACCTCGCCCGGCTCCTGACCGGGTTCTGCGCGAGCGAGGCCTGCGGCAAGACGATCCCCTGCCGGATCGGCACGCGACGGCTCGTCGAGATCGCGGATCGCGCCGTGGACGGGCGGCCGCGCCCGACCGATGTCGAACTCCTGGCCGACCTCTCGTCCGACATCGTCGGTTCGGCGCTGTGCGATCACGAGCGGCTGGCGACCCTCCCGCTGACGAGCGTGATGCGATACTTCCGGGCGGAACTGGACGAGCACCTCCTGAACAGCTCCTGCCCTGCCGGCGTCTGCCACCCGATCGCGGTGGCCGTCGGCGCGAGCCGATAAGGCGACCCATGGCCGACCTGTTGACGCGTCCCGACAGCCACCCCGACACGGAGACGGATTCGCTCGCCGAGCGTCTCCTGGAGACCCGCTCGCCCCAACGGCCTCAGACGTCGCCGCGGATCCGCATCGAGGTCGACGGGCGGGTCGTCGAGGGCTTCGCCGGGCAGACCATCCTCGAGGTCTGCCGCGACAACGGGATCGAGATCCCGACCCTGTGCTACGAGCCGAAGCTGCCCGGCTTCGGGGCGTGCCGGATGTGCGTCGTCGAGGTCGAGGGCGAGGAGCACCCGCCCATCAGCTGCTCGCGGACGTGCGAACCGGGGATGAAGGTCCAGACCCAGACCGAGGAAGTCCGCCGGTTGCGCCGGACGAACCTCGAGCTGATCTTCAGCGACCACAACGCCTACTGCCTGCCGCCCTGCCAGAACAAGTGCCCGAGCCACATCGACATCCCGGGCTTCCTCAAGGCCAACGCCGAAGCCAACTGGCGCGAGAGCACGCGCATCTTCAAGCGGACGATCCCGTTCCCGTCCGTCCTCGGTCGGGTCTGCCCGGCGCCGTGCGAGGAGCACTGCCGGCGTGACGAGGTCGACGAGGCGATCGCCATCCGCGACAGCCACCGCTACGCCGGCGACCAGGTACTCAAGGCGATGCTCGACGAGGGCGTCGACCCGCCGCTGCCGTTCGAGCGCCAGGCGCCGAGTGGCCGCCGCGCCGCGGTCATCGGGTCGGGCCCGGCCGGGATGGCCGCCGCGTTCTACCTGCTCATCGCCGGACACGACGTCACCGTCTTCGAGCGCGATCCGGCCCCGGGCGGGATGCTGCGCTACGGCATCCCGCAGTACCGGCTGCCGAAGATCGAGGTCCTCGACGCCGAATACGAATTGGTCACCCGGCTCGGCGGCAAGATCGTGTGCAACGCCGGGCTCGGCACCGACTTCACGCTCGATGACCTGACCAACCAGGGCTTCGACGCCGTGATCGTGGCCATCGGCTGCTACGACACCAACAAGCTCGGCATCCCGGGCGAGGATGCGGCGGAGGTCCTCGACGGGCTCGAGTACCTGCGCACCGCGACGCTCGGCCTGCCCTACCCGGACCATGCCGGCAAGCGGGTCGTGGTCATCGGCGGCGGGTTCACCTCGATGGACTGCAGCCGGACCTCGGTCCGCCAGGGCGCGAAGGACGTGACCCTCGTCTACCGCCGCGACATGAAGGACATGCCCGCGTCCAACGAGGTCCACGAGGCCATCGAAGAGGGCGTCACGGCCATCTTCCAGGCCGGCCCGACCCGGGTCATCACCGACAAGGCGGGCAACGTGACCGGCGTCGAATTCATCCGGATGCAGCTCGGCGAGCCGGACGCGTCCGGTCGGCGGCGACCGGAACCGGCGCCCGGCACGGAGTTCACCGTGCCCTGCGACCGCGTCCTGCTCGCCATCGGGCAGGGACCGGACCTCAGCTGGATCGGCTCGGGTGCCGACGGTGTCGAGGCGACCAAGCAGCACCGGCTCAAGGCCGACGCGGTCACCTTCGAGACCGGGCGTCCCGGGGTCTTCGGCACCGGCGACGTGCGGGTCGGGGCCGCGACCGTCGTGCAGGCCGTCGCCGAGGGCCGGCGCGCGGCCTACGCGGTGGACGCGTTCCTCCAGGGCCTGGACCTCGGCGCGATCCGGACCCGCCAGACGCTGGCCGAGCCGCAGCCCGAGTTCCTGTCCATCGTGCCCTTCACCGGCGAGGTGAAGGAGCCGCGCTACCGCATGACGGCCCTCGAGGCCGAGGAGCGCAACCACAGCTACATCGAGTACGAGCTTCCGTACACACGCGAGGACGCGGTGGCGGAATCGACCCGCTGCCTGCAGTGCACGTGCGAGGCCATCGGCTTCTGCGACCTGCGCCGCCTCGGCATCGAATACGGCACGACGCTCAAGACGCTCGAGCCCCAGTACGACCAGGGGGCCGGCTACCGGAGCGTGACCGAGAACCGTTTCACCGGCGTCAACCACGACTACGTCCGCGACGATTCGCACGCCTTCATCCTGCGCGAGCCGTCGCGCTGCATCGACTGCGGCCGGTGTGCCCAGGTGTGCTCCGAGGTCGTCGGCGCGGCCTGCTACGACTTCATGCGCATCGGCTTCGACACGCTCGTGACGACGCCGCTGGACATGAGCCTCAACGACACGCCGTGCGTGTCCTGCGGGCGGTGCGCCGAGACCTGTCCGACGGGCGCGCTCATGCCCAAGCCGCGGGTGCTCGAGAAGTACGAGGTCGATGAGAGCCGCTGCATCCTGTGCGGCATCTGTGTCGATGCGTGTCCGTACGACGCCCTGCGCGACGGCGGCGATATCGAGCTCGCCCACACCAGTCGCGCGGAACCGACCATCGACCTCATCTCGCTCGCCGAGATCGCCCGCGAGACCGAGGTGACGTACGTCCGCCGCGAGCGGAACTGGGTGGACGCCGCGGCGGCCGAGGGTCGTACGTTCGATCCAGCCCGCATGCTGCCCGTCCTCCCGGCGACGATCCCGGGCATCGCGGCACGCTCGGGCAACGGGCACGACCACGGCAACGGCCATGCCCACGGCAACGGCCACGGCGCCGGTCCGGCCCTCGGCCCCGGCGGCCACGAGTAGCGGGTCGTGCTCAAGAAGCTCATCCCCATCGTCCTCGCGGCCATGGTGGTCGGCGCGGTCCTCGGCTTCGCCGGGGTGATGCTCCTGTTCCTCGGCCAGGACTGGGCCGACGCCCTGTTCTTCGTCCTCGCCGCCCTGATGCTCATCAGCGGCCTGCTCGTGGTCACGATGCGCGACATCATCCGCTGCGGCCTGGCCATGATCGTGTGCTTCGGGGCCCTGGCCGGCATCTACGTGCTGATGGGCGCGCCGCTGCTCGGGGCCGCCCAGGTGATCGTCTACATCGGGGCCATCAGCGTCCTGATCCTGTTCGCCATCATGCTGACCCAGACCAAGGACGCGCCCAGCCGCCTGGTCTTCCAGACGCAGGCCGGGCCGGCGGCGATCGCCGCGGTCATCATCGCCGTGCTCATCGCGCTGGCCGTCAGCGCCACGGACTGGCACGAGGTGGGCGAACGGATCCACCAGGGCACCGACGCGCTCTCGCGCCTGCTGTTCAGCGACTTCGTGCTGCCCTTCGAGATCGTCAGCGTCCTGCTGCTCGCCGCCGTCGTCGGTGGCGTCTTCCTGGCCAAGCGGGAACCGGGCGGCCCGTCGTGAGCGATTCGCTCGACGCCTATCTCGTCCTGTCTGGGATCCTGTTCGCCATCGGGTCGTTCGGGTTCCTGGCCCGGCGCAACGCCATCAGCATGCTGATGTCGATCGAGTTGATGCTCAACGCCGTCAACCTCTCGATCCTCGCGTTCGGGGCGTTCATCCCGGAGCTCGGGTCCCAGGCATCGGTCATCGCGCTGATGGTCATGGCCGTGGCGGCCGCCGAGGCAACGGTCGGGCTGGCCATCGTCATCGCTATCTACCGCAACAAGAAGACACCGCTCGTCGACGAGTACGACGTGATGCGCCAGTGAGCCCCGAGTCGCTCCTGCCGCTGCTCGTCAGCCTGCCGCTCGCCGGCTTCGCGATCACGGCCCTCATCGGCCGCCGGCTGGGCAAGCAGGCCCACTGGATCCCGGTCCTCGCCATCCTCGCCGTCTGGGCGATCGCGATGGCCGTGGCGTACGGCGCGCTGACCGGCGCCGAGCCGTTCGGCGAGCACGGCTACGGCGTGACCTACTTCGACTGGATCCCGGCCGGCCAGTTCACGGTCGAGGTCGGCTTCTTCGTCGACCAGCTGACGGCCTGCCTGCTGATCGTCGTCACGACCATCGGCCTGCTCGTCCACGTCTACTCGATCGGCTACATGAGCCACGACCCGGGCTACTGGCGCTTCTTCGCCTACCTCAACCTGTTCATGTTCAGCATGCTGCTGCTGGTCCTGGCTGACTCGTGGCTGGTCGTGTTCGTCGCCTGGGAGCTGGTGGGCCTCTCGAGCTACCTGCTCATCGGCTTCTGGTACCGGAAGCGCTCGGCGGCCCTGGCGGCCAAGAAGGCGTTCATCGTCAACCGCGTCGGCGACGTCGGGTTCGCGCTCGGGATCATGGCCATCTTCGCGAACACCGGGACGCTGAACATCCGCGACTCCATCGAGGTCATGCTGAGCCCGACCCTCGTGGCGTTCCCGATCCCGATCGCCGTGGTCGCGCTCCTGGTCTTCGCGGGCGCGATGGGCAAGAGCGCGCAGTTCCCACTGCACGTCTGGCTGCCCGACGCGATGGAGGGCCCGACCCCAGTCTCGGCCCTCATCCATGCCGCGACGATGGTCAACGCCGGCGTCTATCTCGTCGCCCGCGCGAACCTGCTCTTCGCCGCGTCGCCGGACACGATGGTCGTCGTCGCAGCCATCGGCATCTTCACGGCCATCCTCGCGGCCTCGATCGCGATGACCCAGACCGACATCAAGCGCGTGCTCGCCTATTCGACGCTGTCCCAGCTCGGCTACATGTTCGCGGCCCTGGGCGTCGGGGCGTTCACCGCGGCCATCTTCCATCTCATGACCCACGGCTTCTTCAAGGGGCTGTTGTTCCTCGGCTCGGGTTCGGTCATCCACGCCGTCCACGAGGAACAGGACATGCGCCACATGGGCGGCCTTTCGAAGAAGATCCCGATCACCTACGTGACGATGCTCATCGGCTCCTTGGCCATCGCGGGCATCCCGCCGCTGGCCGGCTTCTTCTCGAAGGATGAGATCCTCGGCGAGTCGTTCAAGCTCGGGTTCACCTGGGTCTGGCTCATCGGCTTCATCGTCGCCGGGCTGACCGCGTTCTACATGTTCCGCTTGATGGGCCTGACGTTCTGGGGCGCGTTCCGCGGCCCGAAGGCCGTCTGGGACCGGGTCCACGAGTCGGCGCCGGTCATGACGATCCCGCTCATCCTGCTGGCCATCGCGTCCGTCGTCCTGGGCATGGCGCTCGGGCTGCCGTTCGGGGCGAGCACGATCCAGGCCTGGCTGGAACCCGTGTTCGCCGAGGCCACCGAGCTCCTGCAGCACGAGGAGGCGGCCTTCCAGCTGGCCGGCATCGACGGCGTCCTCATCCTCGCGAGCGTGACCGTGGCGGTCGTCGGTATCGCCATCGCATGGCGACTCTTCGGCGCCGAGATCCTCGGCCTGCGCCTCCCCGCGCGTCCGGAGCGCGTCCGCGAGCTCACCGCAAGGGTGCCCTTCCTGTATCGCGCTTCGCTCAACAAGTGGTGGTTCGACGATCTCAACCACCTGCTGTTCATGGTCATCGGCGGCCGCGTCGCGAACGCCATGTGGTGGTTCGATCGCGAGGTCGTCGATGGCACGGTCAACGCCGTCGGCCGCGGGACCGTCGCGTCGGGGCGCGGGCTCCGCCGCGTCCAGACCGGTCGGGTGCAGAACTACGCCCTCGGCATCGCGGTCGGGCTGATCGTCATGGCCGGCTCGTATCTCGTGCTGGTGGGGCGCTGACCATGGACCTCGCCAGCCTGCCGATCCTGACCATCGTCACGTTCGTGCCGCTCGTCGGCGCGATCGCCGTCGCGGTCCTGCCGACGAGCGTCGCGCGTCCGGTCGCGCTCGGGTTCGCGCTCCTGGCCTGGGTCGTCTCGCTCGTCCTGCTGGTGGCGTACCTGCCCGGCAACGAGGGCTTCGAGTTCGAGACGACCGTCGACTGGATCCCGTTCTTCGGCATCCAGTACAAGCTCGGCGCCGATGGGCTCTCGATCGCGCTGGTCGTGCTGACGACCACCCTGAGCTGGATCAGCATCCTCGCGAGCTTCGCCCCGATCCAGACCCGGATCAAGGAGTACATGATCGCCTTCCTCGTCCTCGAGGTCGGCATGATCGGGGTCTTCCTCGCGCTCGACCTCTTCCTCTTCTACATCTTCTGGGAGATCGTCCTGGTCCCGATGTACCTGATCATCGGGATCTGGGGCGGCGCGAACCGGATCTACGCGACGATCAAGTTCGTGCTGTACACGCTCGTCGGCTCGCTGCTGATGCTCGTGGCCATCCTGGCGACCGCGTTCTTCTACCAGGACGCGACGGGCAGCTGGGCGGGCGCGTTCGACTTCGAGAACCTGCGCGCGTTCGCCACGACGCCCGGCGGCGGCTTCTCCGACGGGCTGCAACTCGGGGCGTTCATCGCCTTCTTCCTGGCGTTCGCCATCAAGGTGCCGATGTTCCCGTTCCACACCTGGCTGCCGGACGCCCACACCGAGGCCCCGACGGCCGGCTCCGTGATCCTCGCCGCGATCATGCTGAAGCTCGGCGCGTACGGCTTCATCCGGTTCGCCGTGCCGCTCTTCCCCGATGCGGCGCAGACGTTCGCCCCGGCGATCATCGTGCTCTCGCTCATCGCGATCATCTACGGCGCGGTCGTGGCCCTCGTCCAGCCCGACCTCAAGCGGCTCGTGGCGTATTCGTCGGTCAGCCACATGGGCTTCGTCACGCTCGGGATCTTCGTGTTCACCCAGCAGGGCATCCAGGGCGCGATCCTGCAGATGATCAACCACGGCCTCATCACGGGCGCCCTCTTCCTGCTGGTCGGCGTCATCTATGAGCGGACTCACGACCGGACGATCGCGAGGATGGGCGGCCTGTCGGCGAAGATGCCGGTCTACGTCACGGTGTTCGGGTTCTTCGTCTTCGCGTCCGGCGGGCTGCCCGGCCTCTCGGGCTTCGTCGGCGAGTTCCTGGTGCTGGTGGGCACCTTTGTGGTGAACCCGGGAGCCGCCGCGATCGCCGCCTTCGTCATGATCCTGGCCGCCGGCTACCTGCTGTACATGTTCGGCCGGATCGCGTTCGGCGAGCTGTCGGATTTCTTCGCGGGCCTGGGCGACCACCTGACCGACATGACCCCCGTTGAGATCCTGACGCTCGTGCCGCTGGCGGCCCTGGTGGTCGTATTCGGCGTCCAGCCCGGGCTCCTCCTCGACCTCGTCGAGACGACCGTGACCGAAACGATCGTCGCAGCCCAGGCCGGCACGCCGATCGCGATCTCGTCGGTCGTGGTGGCCGGCCTGCTGCTCCTCCTTGTGGGCGGCATCCTCGCCCGAATCGTCTACGTGCTGATGAACGGGCGGGTCGAGACCGCCCTGCCGGCACCGGCTGAAGGCGGGGCCGCGCATTGAGCTGGCAGGACCTGGTCACCATCGGCCCGATCGTCCTCGCGATCCTGACGGCGGTCGCGATCCTCGTCGTCGACCTGATCCGGCCCGGGCACACCGCGCTGGCGGTCGGGACGGCCTTCATCGGGCTCGCGCTGACGACCGCGGCGACCATCGCGATCGGGACGACCGAGGCGACCGCGTTCGGCGGTGCGTACACGGTCGACGCGCTCACGAGCTTCCTCGACATCCTGTTCATCTCGATCGTCGTGCTGACGATCATGTTCGCCCCGGATTACCTCCTGCCTCGCGGGCTGCCGGTGGCGGAGTTCTCCATCGTCCTCGTCTTCGCGATGACCGGCGCGATGCTGCTGGCCGGTGGGACCGATCTGCTGCTCCTGTTCCTCGGGCTCGAGCTGATGGTGCTGCCGGGCTACCTCCTGGCCGGGTTCCACAAGACCGATTCCTACTCGACCGAGGGTGCGATCAAGTACTTCCTGCTGGGCTCCTTCAGCTCGGCGATCTTCCTGTTCGGACTCGCGTTCGTCTTCGGCCTGACCGGTTCGACACGGGTCGATGATGTCGCCGCCGCGCTTGGCGACATCGTGGCGGGGAACGCCCCGCTCTCACCGGGACTGGCGATGGGGCTCGCGTTCATGACCACGGGTGTCGCGTTCAAGATCGCGGCGGTCCCGTTCCACTACTGGACGCCGGACGCCTACCAGGGCTCGCCGACGCCCGTCACGGGCTACCTCTCGGTCGGCCCGAAGATCGGCGCGTTCGCGCTCATCCTGCGGCTCTTCGTCGAGGCGCTCGGCCCGCTGGCCGAGTGGTGGATGCCGGTCATGCTCGTGCTATCCACGCTCACGATGACCCTCGGCAACCTGGTCGCGCTGACCCAGGACAACGTCAAGCGGATGCTGGGGTACAGCTCGATCGCCCACACCGGCTACATGCTGGTCGGGCTGGCGGCCTACGCGGCCGGCGAGATCCAGGGCCTCGAGGGCCTGCTCTACTACGGTGCCGCCTACACGTTCATGAACCTCGGGGCGTTCGCGGTCGTCGCGGCGCTCCAGAAGCGGACCGGCGTGACGTCCCAGCTCGACACCTTCGCGGGGCTCGGGCGCAAGGAGCCGCTGCTGGGCATCCTCATGGCCCTGTTCCTGCTGTCCCTGACCGGGATCCCGCCGACGGCCGGGTTCTTCGCCAAGGCCTACGTCATCCTCGCCGCGGTCGAGGCGGGCGGGCCCCTGTCGTTCCTGGCCGTCATCGCTGTCCTGAACGCGGCCGTGGCCGCCTTCTACTACCTGCGAGTCATCGTCTACATGTACATGCGCGATCCAGCGACCGACGCGCCGGCACCGCGGCACGGCGCCCTGGTCTGGGGCGGACTGGCGGCTGCGACGGCGTTGACGATCGTGCTCGGGATCTTCCCCAACGCCATCATCGAGTTCGTCGAGTCGGCTGCCGCGGCGATCTCCACGCTGCCGACCTAGCCTCCACCGACCCGGGAGCGCACCTCAGCCCCGGAGGCCCTCGCTCTCGAGCCGGCGGGCGAGCCGCGCGAGCAGCCGCCCGACGTCGCGTGCCGACCCGACGACCAGGTCCGCTCGTTCGAGCACGTCCGGCGGCGCCGCGAGGCGACCGTGGACGGCGATGGTCAGCCCGACGACGGGCCCCGCGTCGCGCGCGGCCAGCACGGCGTCGAAGGCGTCCGCGTCGCTCAGGTCGTCGCCGAACGACACGACCGCGCCGGGTCGATGACGGGCGATGAGACGCTCGACCGCCTCGCGCTTGCCGCCCGCGTCGCCGGGTCGCAGGTCCACGACGGACCGGCCGCGATAGGGTCGCAGGCCGTGATCGACGAGCCCGAGCCGGTCCTCGACCGCCGCGATCGCCACGAAGACCTCCGCCCGGGCCGCGGGGATGTCGTCCGCCTGGCGGACGTGGAACGCGACCGAAGCGCCCTTGCGCTCGACGAACAGCCACGGCGGGCGTCCGAGCTCCTCGGCGACGCCCGATGCGAGCGCCTCGGCGGTGACGCCGTGGGCCTCAAGGCCGGGCTCGACGACGGCGGCGATGGCGTCCGCCGACCGGCCCCGGTCCAGCCACGCGGACTGCAGGCCGTGGTCGCCGAGATACTCGATGCCCCCGACCCGGGCCCGAGCCGCCACGTCTGGCACCGTGCGCCCCGTCAGGATGGCGGCGTGCAGCCGGCCCGGGCGCGCGGCCGCGATGCCGGCCAGCCGGCGCAGCGCCCGACGAGCGCCGGGATCGATGCTCGCCGCCGCGGGGTCGCGCGAGCCGGCGGCCAGCGTGCCGTCGAAGTCGGCGATGAGCAGCAGTGGCCCCGGCGCAGCCACGAGCCGGTCGAGCGCCGCGCCGATCGCAGCCGGATCGCTCGCCGGCTGGCTCAGGGCGTGACCTCGACGCCGGGCAGGATCGTCTGGACGCCGCGCACCATGACGTCCGCGCCGATCCCGCCGAGGGCGCCGTCGCGGATGATCCCGTCGGTGTCGATCCAGAAATGGACCGGCAGGACCGCGGCGTCCCACGCGGCCGCGGCGGAACCGTCCGAGTCGAGCCCGAGCGGGAACGTCGCGTCCAGTTCATTGGCGAACGCCGCCACCGTGCCCTCGTCCTCCTTGACGTCGATCGCGAGGATGACGAGGCCGTCGTCACCGTACCGGGCGGCGAAGCCGTTCATCAGTGGGAACTCGTCCTGGCAAGGCGGGCAGTACGTGCCCATGAAGTTCACCCAGACCGGCTGGCCCTTGAGGCTCGCGAGGTCGATCGTCCCGCCGCCGACCCGGGGCACCACCAGGGCCGGGGCCGGTTCGCCGATATGGAACGCGCCGGCCGAACCCGACGGCGACGGCGACGGCGAGGCGGAGGCGACCGGGGCGGTCGGGGACGCAAGCGCGTCCGACGCAGTCGCGGTCGGGGGAGGGGCGGACGGTGCGGGGGTGAACACCGGCGCCGGCGCCGGCGCCGGCCCCGGGCCCAGGAACAGGATCCCCCCGAGGACGAGCGCCGCCGCGGCGACGCCGGTCAGGAGGCCGGCGACGATCGCCAGACGAGGCCACATGGGCGGGAGCGTACCAGTACGAGCGGTCGGCGGCGGCCCCAGGGGCCCACTGCTACGATGCCGGTCCCATGTCAGGTCTGGCCGAGCGCGCTCGCTCCCGATTCGTTCCCGCCCTCCTGACCGCTCTCGGCGTCACGCTGCTGGCCGCGGGCCTGCTCAGCTACACGATGCCGGTCACCGCCGAGGCCATCCCGACGACGAGTCCGAGCCGCACCGGGACGGCGATCGCGACGCCGGCACCGCGGATCACCTTGCCGCCGCTCGCGTCGGTCGGGCCGTCGACAAGCCCGAGCGCCCCGGCCGACCGGGTCGCGACCCGGGTCCGGGTCGCCGCCCTCAAGATCGACCTGCCGGTGGTCAAGCCGGGCGACAGCAACGACTACCCGCTGTGCGACGTCGCGATGTGGATCGGCGCGCTCGGACAGCCCGGCCAGGGCCGCGCCACCTACCTCTACGCCCACGCCCGCGAAGGCATGTTCCTGCCGCTCCTCGAGGCGTCGCGGACCAAGAAGGGCAAGAAGATGCTGGGCATGGTCGTCGAGGTCTGGACGAGCGACGACCAGCGGTTCCTGTACGAGATCGTCGAGGTTCGACCGCACCAGCTCAACCTCGACGACGCCCTGGCCGCGACGCAGGAACAGCTCTGGCTCCAGACCTCGGAGGGTCCCAAGGGCACGCCCGGCAAGCTCCAGGTGATCGCCCGGCCGATCTCGCAGGAGGCGGCCGACCACGCGGCTGCCCACCCGAAGCCCAAGCCCGTCAAGTGTGGGTGACGTTGCGAGCCGCTAGATCCAACCGATCCTGCGGAGGAAGACCGCCGCGGCGGCCGCGGCGGCGATCGTCAGGGCGGTGACGGCCCAGAATCCCGGCAGCTGCTGCCCGGCGAGGGCCGTTCCGGCCTCGCTCATGCCGAAGATCCCCGCGATCGCCCCGACACCGGCGACGATGACGGTGACCCCGGTCAGCCGCTTCATGATCACCGAAAGGTTGTTGTTGATCGTCGTCAGGTAGACGTCGAGCGTGGCCGACGCGAGCTCACGGTAGTTGTCGAGCTCGTCGGTCAGGCGGATGACGTGATCGTAGATGTCGCGGAAGTAGACGATCTCGTCCACGTCGATGAGGGGCATGTCGCGATTCGTGAGCTGGTTGAAGATCTCCCGGACCGGGCTGATCGAGCGTCGGACCTCGATGAGCTCGCGCTTCAGGGCAAACAGGCCCTCGAGCGTCTCCGGCTTGGCGCTCCGGACGACCTCGTCCTGGATCTCGTCGATGGCGAACCCTAGCCGGTCGGCGAACGGGAAGTACCCGTCCACGACGTCGTCGGCGAGGGCCCACAGGAGATGGTCCGGACCGTGCGCCAGGATCGGGCCGACCCCGGACCGCAGGTGGTGGGTCGACCGCGGCTCCCAGCTCGAATCGTGGGCGGTGAAGAGGAACCCGGGGCCGAGCACGATGTCGAGTTCGACCGCCGTCAGGATGGCGTCATAGTCGAGGTGGAACAGGACGATGTGGACGATGCCGTCGGTGATCTCGATCTTCGCCCGCTGATTGCCCTCGAGGACGTCCTCGACGACGAGCGGGTGAAGCCCGAGGGCCGCCCCGACCTGCTCGACCTGCTCGTTCGAGGGTCCTGACAGGTCGACCCAGACGCTCGCGTTCGGCTGGCGGAGGAATCCCGGCAGGCGTCGGAGCGCCTCGTCGCCGGTCGTCTCAAGGGTCTTGCCCTCGACGACGGCCACGACCGTGAGGGTCCCGGGGCCGCCCGTGGCCGTGGCGCCCCGACGGCGGGGCGAGACCGGTTCGCCGATCGGCGTCACGACGGCCGCGGGACCCGTCACCGTCTTGTCAGAGCGCGATCCCCGGCTCGGTCGCTTGGCTGCCATCTGGATCGGCGCCTCCGACGGCGATGGCCGCGTCAGGGTCGGCCTCGACGCCTGCCAGCATACGCGGCCGGCTCCCCAGCACGAGTGACGGCGGGATCGCGAGGAGGCTCACGCCGGCGGCCACGATGAACAGTCCGACCATGATCCGGGCGGCCTCCCGCGACGCCCACTCCTCGAGCGCGTCGACGACCAGCGGGTCCCGCAACGGGCGATCGCGAAGGGACTCCGGGATGAGGGCGAGGTACGCCTCGGGCGTCGCGTAGACGTCCTTCGCCAACCGGTCGATGGTCGTCGAGCCGTAGGCGGTGAGGATCGCCAGGCCGACCGCCATCCCGATCATCCGCGCGACGGTGACGACCGACGACGCGGCGCCGAACGCGCGCCGTCCCGCGGCCTCCACCGCCGCCGTCGACCGGGGCGTGACCGTCAGCCCGAAGCCCAATCCGAAGGTGCCGAGCGTGAGCGCCACGATCGCGATCGTCGTCTCCGGCTGCCACATCGCCATGGCCACGAGACCCACGACGCTGAGGGTGAGCCCGATCAGGGTGACCAGGCGCAGGGACATGGCCCGGAGCGCCAGGCCGGAGAGCAGCGCCCCGAGCGCCGTCGCGCCGGCCAGGGCACCGAGCGCCAGGCGCTGGTCGTCCGGCCCGCCGTACAGGACGCGATCGACGAAGACCGCGCCACCGATGATCGCGGTCGCGAACGCGTAGCCGGTGAGCAACGACACGAGCGCCGCGGCCGAGAACACCGGGATCCGGAACAGTCGTGGATCCAGGAATGGATCGTGGACGCGCAGGCCGCGGATGACGACGATGGCCGTCAGGACCACCGAGCCGGCCAGGAGGGCGACGGTCACTGCGGCCGGCTCGACGGCACTGCCCGCGATCTCGGTCGTGCCGATCAGGGTCAGGCCCACGAGACCCGTCAGCAACGCCGATCCGAACAGGACCGCGCCGACGATATCGACGCGTCCCGGACGGCGGGGGGTGTCCCAGCCCGCCGATGCCGCCCAGCCCAGGACGAGCGCGATCAGGCCGATCGGCACGTTCACGAAGAAGACCCAGCGCCAGGCGGGTGAGACCAGGTCCGCCCACGATCCGCCGAGGTCGGCGCCGGCCAGCGCATCCTCCGCGTGGACCGACGAGAGGATCGCCGCCCCGACGAACGGCCCCGCGGCCATCCCCAGGAACGTCAGCGCCCCGATGACGCCCAGGGCCCGCGGCCGATCCGGGCCGTCGTAGAGGTGGGCGGCCGCGGCCGTCCCCACCGGGACCAGGACGCCCCCGCCGAGGGCCTGGACGAGCCGCGCCGCGATGAGCTGGTCGAGGCTCTGCGAGAGGCCCGCGAGCAACGACCCGACGATGAAGATGCCCAGCGCGGCCATGAACGGCCGACGGGCGCCCCACAGGTCGGTCAGGCGGCCCGCCAGGGGCATCACGAGGATGTACACGAGCAGGTAGCCGTTGATGATCCAGCTTGCCTTGCGAAGCTCGATCCAGGCGGAGCCACCGGTCGCGTCGGCCAGGTCGTCGAGGATCGATGGCAGCGCGACCGCGGTGATCATCAGCTCGAGGCCCGCCAGGAACACGCCGGTCCCGAACACGACGAGCAGCACGAGCGCCGAGCGGCGATCCATGGCGCGGAGTGTATCGGCGCGCCGGGTTCGCGCTCTCGAGGGCGTACGGTGCCCTGGTGACGGTTCCCAGCCCGTGCTTGACGCGCTCGTCGACGAGCCCACCCGCGCCGCGGCGACACATGGCTCGCGTCGGCGGAGCCGCGCATCGACCACCCGGACCGGGCTAGAATTCGACCCCTGCGAGTGCGCGTTCGCCTGCGGCGGAGGGAACGTCGCGGATGGGAGGAGAGTCCATGAAGGCCCTCGGTGTGGTCGCGTTCGCGATCGTCCTCAGCCTGTCGATGGTGGCCCCCGCGGCGGCCCAGGATCATCCGGTCGGACAGCTCGACATGTACTCGGCGAAGGTCAGCCCGGAGCGTGCTGCCGAGCTCACCAAGGCCGGCTACGACATCACGGACACGGAGCTCGAAGCGGACGGGACCGTGACGATCACCCTCGTCCTGTCGCCGGCGGAACGGACGACGCTCCAGGAGGAGGGGATCCAGACCCGCGCCGTCCGGGATGCCAAGGGCCGGACCTCACGCGAGCGCGCGCTGGCGCAGGCGGCCACCGGTTACAACGTCTACCGCTCATGGGACGAGGCGGGCGGGATCCGCGACGAGCTCCGTGCGGTCGCGAGGCAGTTCCGCGACTTCGTGAAGCTCGAGGTCATCGGCCGGACGCTCCAGGGGCGCGACATCATCGCCCTCAAGGTCACCGACGACGCCCGGGATACCAAGGACGGCAAGCGACCGGCCGTCCTGTACATGTCCAATCAGCACGCGCGTGAATGGATCTCCGTCGAGGTCAACCGGCGACTCCTCCACTGGTTCCTCGATCAGCGCAAGGCGAGGAACCCGGAGATCGTCAAGCTGCTCAAGTCGACCGAGCTGTGGTTCATCATCAGCGCCAACCCGGACGGCTACCAGTACACCTTCGATCACGAGCGCCTCTGGCGCAGGAACCTGCGCGACAACGACGGCGACGGCCAGATCACGGGCTCCGACGGGGTCGACCCGAACCGCAACTACGACGCGCACTGGAACTATGACAACGAGGGCTCATCCAGCGCGCTCTCGAGCGACACGTACCGCGGCAAGGCGGCGCAGTCCGAGCCGGAGACGAGGGCCGCGGCCGGCCTCATCGACCGCGTCAAGCCCAAGTTCCTCGTCAACTACCACTCGTATGGTCCGCTGATCCTCTATCCGCAGGGCTGGCAGGTCGGGACACCCGACGCCGACAATCCGATCTACGCGGCGCTCGCCGGAACCGATGCGAACCCGGGGATCCCGGGCTTCGATCCGGGCCTCTCCGCCGAGGAGCTCTACGTGACCAACGGCGAGACGACCGACTACGCGGATGTCCACGCCGGTTCGATCGCGCTCACGCCGGAACTCGAGGAGGGTTGTGAGGGCTGCGGATTCGTGTTTCCCGATGACGAGGCCCTGATCCAGGCGGAGTTCGAGAAGACCCTCCCATTCGACCTCGACATCGCGCGATCGGCCACGAACCCGGCGAACCCGACATCGCACCTCGGAAACACCGTCAAACCCTTCTACCTCTCACAGACGGAGGTCGATCCGGAGAACGGCGCGCTCGCGATGTTCGATTTCACGTTCGACAAGTCGTATGGCGACCCACAGGTCGTTCGCGTCCTCGCGAAGCGCAGCCTCGGTGAGGTCACCCTCAAGTACCGGATCAACGGCGGAACGATCAAGAGCGCCAAGACCACCGAATGGACCGGCGGCGAGCGCTATGGCCCCGGCAAGGGCACGTACTACCACGTGGTCGGCGCCAAGATCCGGGGCACCAGGCCCAACGACAAGGTCCAGGTCTGGTTCGAGGCGGGCGGCAAGGGGTTTGGCCGATCGCAATCTTCGCTCGTGGCGAGTGACTCGTTCACCTACACGGCCGTGTCGGAGACAGGCAACCCGGTCCTCATCCTCTCGGCCGAGGACTACACGGGCGCGTCGCCCGTCCAGGCATCCGGGCCGAGCTACCTGTCGTTCTACGAGGACGCGCTGGCCGACAACGGGATCGACTACGACGTCTACGACGTCGACGCCAACGGCCGGACGGCCCCGGACGCACTCGGCGTCCTGAGTCACTACGACGCCGTCGTCTGGTACACCGGAGACGACGTCATCACCCGCGAACCGGGTTGGGGCCCCGGAAACGCGTCACGCCTCGCCCTCCGCGAGCTGTACGAGGTTCGCGACTACCTGAACGAGGGCGGCAAGCTCCTGTACACCGGCAAATACGCCGGACACCAGTACGCGACCGGCCACGGCACGCAGCTGTACGACCCGTTCGAGAACAAGCAGTGCTCGCTGCCCGAGATCAACGCCCGCTGCCGCCCACTGCCAGGCTCCGGCGATGCGGTCAACGATGTGCTCCAGTACTGGTTCGGCGCCTCGCTCGTGAACGAGAACGCTGGCTTCGATCCGGACACGGGCGATCCATTCGGGGTCAAGGGCGTCGCCGACCCATTCGTCGGCTCGGCCTGGGCGTTCAACGGGCCGAACAGCGCGGACAACCAGGACCATGATGCGTCGTTCATCGCGACGAGTGGGCTGCTGCCCGTCGATCAGTACCCGCAGTTCGAGAGCAGCGGCGTCGCCCGCTACGATCGTCCCGGTGGCCCGTTCGAGCCGCACACCGGATCGCAGTACGTCTACTCGCAGATCGCCGACATCACCTACAAGCGCCTGACGCGGACGATCGACGTGCCCGCCGGTGGCGGGTCGATGTCGTTCTGGGTCTCGCGTGACACCGAGCAGGACTGGGACTTCATGTTCGTCGAGGCGCACACCCTCGGTACGGAGGACTGGACGACCCTCCCTGACCTGAATGGCCACACCGACACCGCCACAGGCGAGAGCTGCCCCGCCGGCTGGCGTGACCTCCATCCGTTCCTCGACCACTACCAGACGCTCGAAGCGGACGGGACGTGCTCACCGACCGGCACGAGTGGGCACTGGAACGCGGCCAGTGGGGCTTCGGGCAACTGGGAGCAGTGGGAGGTCGATCTCGGCCCATACGCGGGCTCGCAGATCGAGGTCTCCATCGCGTATGCCAGCGACTGGTCGACCCAGGGCCTGGGGGTCTTCGTCGACGACATCGTTGCCCCCGACGGCTCGACCTCGTTCGAGACGAGCCTTGATGGGTGGACGATCCCTGGCCAGCCGCCTGGAAGCGCGTCGAACGCGAATGACTTCATCCGCACGACCTCGGCCGGCTTCCCGGAGGGCGCGGTCATCGCGACCGGCGACACGCTCTACATGGGGTTCGGGTTCGAAGGCATCTCCGATGCGGCGAGCCGCGACCTGGTGATGAGACAGGCCATGGGATACCTGCTCCCATAGCGGGAGCGTCCTGATCGGCGATTCGGCGGCTGGCCCCGGCTTGACACCGGTGGCCAGCCCCGAATAGCATCAACGCCCGTTGATATCAACCGTCGTTGATGCAACGCCCAAAGGAGACTCCCCAGCCGTGCCGACCCCCGCCCGGATCCGCTCGACGATCGCCTCGATCGTCATGCAGCCCGATGACCTGCGCGACCTCCGTGCCTTCCACAAGGCCCTGGCGGACGTGAACCGGCTCCGCATCGTGCGTCGATTGGCCGAGGGCGAGGCCTCGGTCGCCGACCTGATCAGCCAGATCGGACTGAGCCAGCCCCTGGTCAGTCATCACCTGAAGCGGCTCCGGGTCGCGGGACTCGTCGAGACCCGACGAGTCGGTCGCGAGACGGTCTGCCGGCTCCGACCCGAGGCGTTCGACGAGGTCGCCGAACGACAGCGCGCCATCCTCGGATTCGCGGGCTGAGCTTGATGACCATCTCGAACGATTCCCGCACCCGTATCAAGAAGGTCTTCGAGCCGATCGCGCTCGCGATGGGCCGTGTCGGGCTCACGCCGAATGGGCTGACCCTCATCGGGTTCACGATCACCGCGGTCGGATCCATCCTCGTCGGCCTGCAGGCCTGGGTCGTCGGTGGCCTCGTCGTCTTCATCGGCGGCGTGTTCGACATGTTCGACGGCACGTTGGCCCGCGCCACGGGCCAGGCCAGCAAGCTCGGCGCGTTCATGGACTCCACCTTCGACAAGGCCGGTGAGATCATCGTCTTCCTCGGCGTCATCGCCGGGCTCCAGGCCGCAGGCGCCGCGGATGTGCCCGTACTCGTGGCCGCCGCGGCGCTGGGCGCCTCGATCATGGTCAGCTACGCTCGGGCGAAGTCGGACGGACTCGGCTATTCGTCGGGCATGGGCCTGGCCGCGGTCGGGATCATGCCCCGCGAGGTCCGCCTCGTGATCATCTCGCTCGGCATCGTCCTGACCGGGACGAGCATCGGCATCACGGCGATCGAGTTCGCGCTCGGGGTCATCCTCGTGGGCGCCACCATCACCGTCATCCAGCGGATCCTCCATGTCCGCAGCCAGGACAAACATCCATCAACCCAGCCCCAGTAGGAACGACGGAGAACACCAGTGGCCAAGAACGGAACCAACGGCAGCAACGGCAAGAACGGCGCGACGCCGGGCAACACCTGGGCCGGGGCCGGTCGGCGGGGCGACGGCAAGATCCGCGTCGCCATCGTGGGCGTCGGGAACTGCGCCAGCAGCCTCGTCCAGGGCCGCTACTACTACGAGAATGCCAAGAAGGACGACTTCGTCCCAGGGCTGATGCACGTCGAGCTCGGCGGGTACCACGTCCGCGACATCGAGTTCGTGGCCGCATTCGACATCGACAAGAACAAGGTCGGCAAGGACCTCTCCGAGGCCATCTACACGAAGCCGAACAACACGTACGTCTTCCAGCAGGTGCCGAAGACCGGCGTCACCGTCGAGCGGGGCATGACCCACGACGGCCTGGGCAAGTACCTGAGCCAGATCATCGAGAAGGCGCCCGGCCCGACCGCCGACATCGTGAACATCCTCAAGGAGCGCGAGGTCGACGTCATGGTCTCCTACCTCCCGGTCGGGAGCGAGGAGGCGACCAAGTGGTACGTGGAACAGGCGCTCCGGGCCGGCGTCGGGTTCATCAACGCGATCCCGGTGTTCATCGGGCGTGAGCCGTACTGGCAGCGACGCTTCGCGGAAGCCGGCCTGCCGGTCATCGGCGACGACATCAAGAGCCAGGTCGGTGCGACGATCAGCCACCGGGTCCTGACCCGGCTGTTCATGGATCGCGGCGTGCGCCTCGATCGCACGTACCAGCTCAACTTCGGCGGCAACACCGACTTCCTGAACATGCTCGAGCGCGAACGCCTCGAGTCCAAGAAGATCAGCAAGACCAACGCCGTCACCTCCATGCTCGACTACGAGATGGATCCCGATGACGTCCACGTCGGCCCGAGCGACCACGTGCCGTGGCTGCTCGACCGCAAGTGGTGCTACATCCGGATGGAGGGCACGACCTTCGGCGACGTGCCGCTCAACGCCGAGCTCAAGCTCGAGGTCTGGGACAGCCCCAACAGCGCCGGCGTCATCACCGACGCGATCCGCTGCCTCAAGCTCGGTCTCGACCGTGGCCTGAAGGGCACGCTCGTCGCCCCGTCGAGCTACTTCATGAAGAGCCCGCCTCAGCAGATCCATGACGACATCGCGTTCAACCGGGTCGAGGCGTTCATCCGCGGCGACGACGACGAGACGCTCGTGGGGACGGAGGCACCGGCCAAGCGGACACTCAAGCGGCTGGCCGGGACGAAAGCCAGGGTCGCGACCGCCGCGGCGAAGTGACCGACGGCCAACGCCGACCGACCGCCTCGAGTCCCACGGATCGTCGACTCGAGGCGCCGCATCGACGCGGGAGCGGCCGGCCTCGCGTCGTCGAACGCGTGTCGATCCTGGCCTACCGCGCGACCGCGTGGCTGTTCGCCCGGGTCTCGCCCACCATCGCGCGTCCCTTCCTGGGTCGGCTGGCGCAGGCCTCGTACCTGCTCTGGCCCACGAAGCGGCGCTGGTCGAACCAGAACTTCGGCCACGTCCTCGGCCTGCCGCCTTCGGACCCGCGCGTTCGCCGGCTGGCGTTGCGCGCCTACGGTGAGTACGGTCGCTACCTCGTCGAGCTGATGCGCCTGCCGGGTCGCCCGGCCACCGAGATCACCCAGATGGTCCCGGACCTGCATCGGGAGCGCGTCATCCGCGACTGGCAGGCCGCCCCGCGCGGTGGCGGGCTCATCTTCGCGCTCGGTCACGTCGGTAACAACGAGGCCGTCGCGGCGGCGATCGGCCAGCTCGGCCTGCCGATCAGCGTCGTCGCCGACGATACGTCGCTGCCAGAGCTGTTCGAGCACCTTCGAGGCCAGCGCGAGGCATGGGGGCTCCGGGTCATCGCGTGGCGGAACCTGCGGGCCATCTACGGCGTGCTCCGTCGACGCGAGATGCTGGGACTCGTCATCGATTGGGGCTACCGCGATGACGGCATCCCGGTCCGCATGTTCGACGCCTGGACCACGCTCCCGGCCGGTCCGGCCACCCTGGCGGCCCGCACCGGGTCGCGCATCCTGCCCGTCGCCATCCAGCGTCGAGGGGACGACCGCTTCGATGTCGAGTGGGGCGAGATCATCGACGTCGAGTCCGAGGAGCCGGCCGAACTCCAGCGCGTGACGCAGCTCGTGGCCGACGCGCTCGCGGCATCGATCGCCGCCGTGCCCGAGCAGTGGTACAGCTTCAAGCCCCTGTGGCCCTCGGCGGCCGCCGAGGGTGCCGATCTGGAGCGTCGAGCCCGGCTGATGCAGGCCGGACGCCCCGATCCCGGTCCCGCGGGAGCCGGGGTCGAGCGGGTCGCCGGCCCGGACCCCGCCGACGCCGAACCCGCCCGCGGCGAGGCCGTCTCGTGACGGTCGGCCGGGCCGTCCGGACCCGCGCGCTCATCGGGGCGTCCTGGCTCGCCTGCCATCTTCCGGAGGGACCACTGACGACGGCGGCCGAGCTTGCCGGCGACCTGTGGTACCGCGTGGCGCCAGGGCGTGCGGGCCAGGCCCGGCGCAACCTCCGGCGGGTCTGCGTCGCCCTGGCCGCGTCGGGCCGCGGCAGCGCGCTCGTACAGGCAGCCGCCACCGACCCGCGCGCGCTCGAGCGGCTGGTCCGCTCCGCGTTCCGCCATGCCGCGCGGTACTACCTCGAGGTCGCCCGGACGCCGGCGATCCGGCCGGGCGAGGTCGATCGCCGCCTCGAGATCGAGACGCCCGAGATCGTCGCCGAGGCCTTCAAGCCCGATCGCGCCGTCCTGTTCGTCGGACTCCACTTCGGGGCCATCGAACTGCCGGCGCTCCTCCTCGCGTCACGGGTCGGTGGCGCGGTCGCGCCAATGGAGACGATCGACGACGAGGCCCTCCAGGCCTGGTTCGTCCGGACGCGGGGCGCGGCCGGCGTTCGGATCGTGGGCCTGCGCGAGGCGCGACGGGCGCTGCTGACCGCCCTGCGCGACGGGACGTCGGTCGGGCTGGTCGGGGACCGCGACCTGACGGGCGGCGGGACGCTGGTGCCGCTGTTCGGGGCGCCGGCCTCGCTTCCCCTCGGCCCGGCCATGCTCGCGGTCGAGAGCGGCGCCACGCCGTATGTCGTGGGCGTCCGTCGCGTCGCGCACGGGCGTTACCTCGGCCGGCTGGAGCCGGTCGACGTCCCGTCCGAGGGAACGCGGCGCGAGCGGGTGACGGCCACGATGACGAGCCTGGCCACGGCGTTCGAGCGGATCGTCGAGGACGCTCCAGCGCAGTGGTGGGCGGTGTTCTTCCCGATCTGGCCGGACCTCGAGGCGGACGCGGCGTGAGCCCAGCGTCGGACGTCGGACGCGGTGGCGGGCGAGCCCGCCCCGGCGCGCCTCGGCCGGGCGGACCTCCACATCCACACGGTCGCCTCGGACGGGACGGCCGGCGTCACGACGATCCTCGACCACGTCGTCGCCCGGGGCGACCTCGACGTCATCGCCATCACCGACCACGATCGGATCGATGCCGCGCTGGCGGCGCGGCGGATCGCGGCGGATCGCGGGATGCCCGTCGAGATCGTCATCGGCGAGGAGGTCACCACCCGCGGCGGCCATCTCCTCGCGCTCTTCATCGAGACCCGGATCCGACCGTACCGCTCGCTCCGGGACACGATCGCGGCCGTCCACGACGCCGGCGGCCTCGCGGTGCCGGCCCACCCGCTCGTGCCCGTCCCGTTGTGTGCGCAGGGCTGGGTCCTGCGCCGCCTCATCGAGGACATGGACGAGCGGTTCCACCCGGACGCCATCGAGACCTTCAACCCGACCGCGCTCGGGCGTCCGTGGCACGCGCGGGTCGTGCGCTTCGCCGATCGATACGGCCTCGCCCACATCGGCAACAGCGATGCGCACGCGCTCACCGCAGTCGGCGCCGGCTGGACCAGCTTCCCGGGCCGGACGGCAGACGACCTGCGCGACGCCATCGCGACCGGCGGGACCGAGCATCACGGGACGTTCCACGGGGCGAGCGGCCAGCTGAGCGTCTTCGGACGACAGCTGTCCAAGCGCGGGCGCGATGCCCGCGACGAGCTCGTCGGCCGGTGGCGCCAGGACGGGACGGGCCGCGATCACGGCTACCCGGGCGGCCGGCTGCGACCGCCCCGGCACGAGCCATGAAGATCGGCCTCGTCTGCCCGTACATCTACCCCGAAGCAGGCGGTGTCGCCCAGCACGTCCGCTTCCTCTACGAGAACCTCCGGCTGAGCGGCCATGACGTCCGGATCGTCACCGCCAGCCACGGACCCCAGCGCTCGTCGGAGGGCGACATCCTGCGCATCGGCGTCGGGTTCTCGATGCCGACCAACGGCTCGGTGGGGACGCTGACGTTCTCGCCGCGCTACATCACCCAGGTCCAGCGACTGCTCGAGCGCGAGCGCTTCGACCTGCTCCACTTCCACGAGCCGTTCGTGCCGTTCCTCTCGCTGTTCATGCTGCGCGAGTCGACCAGCGTGAACGTCGCCACCTTCCACGCCTACGCCGGCTTCTCGCCGTCATACGAGCTTGGCAGCCGGATGATGCGCGGCCATGCCGCCCGCCTCCACGGCCGGATCGCGGTCAGCGCCGCGGCCCGCCACTTCATCGACCGCTTCTTCCCGGGCGACTACAAGGTGATCCCCAACGGCGTCGACATCCCCCGTTTCGCCAACGCCGTGCCACTCGCGCGCTGGCAGGACGGGACGCCGAACGTCCTGTTCGTCGGCCGGCACGAGCCGCGCAAGGGGCTGCTGGACCTCCTGAAGGCCCAGCGGATCCTGCGCAAGACCGGCTACGGCACGCGCCTGCTGGTCGTCGGGTCCGGGCCGCAGGAGCGCGAGGCACGCCGGTACGTGGCCACGCGCGGTCTCCAGGGCGTCGAGTTCCTGGGCCGCGTCAGCGAGGAGGAGAAGGCGCAGCTCTACCGCACGGCCACGATCTTCGCGTCGCCCGCGACCGGCGGCGAATTGTTCGGGATCGTCCTGCTCGAGGCGATGGCCGGCGGCGCCCCGATCGTCGCCTCGGACATCCACGGCTACAAGGGCGTGGTCCGACGGGGACGGGAAGGCCTGCTGGTCCCGCCGCGCGACCCGAAGGCCCTCGCGGTGGCCATCGCCCGCCTGGTCGACGAACCGGCGCTCCGTGCCGAGATGAGCGCGAACGGTCGCCAGCGGGCCGAAGAGTTCGGCTGGCCGCGCGTCACGGCCAAGGTGGAGGAGTACTACGGGTTCGTGATCCGGCGACTGGCCTCGACGGGGCGCCTGCCGGAGGGCTTCCGGGCGCCGATCCCTCAGGCGCCCCCGCTGCGCGCGAGGCCGTCGGCGTCGCTCTGGGAATCCGAGGCATCGTCGACCAGCGACAGCCGCCAGACCCAGGCGGAGTAGGCGACCACCAGGCACGTCACGACGATCGCCGCGAGGAGCACGACGAGCAGTGGGGTGAGGAGCGCCACCGAGGCGTTGCGGTCGATCTTGCTCACCGGGAACTGGAACGCGTACAGGTAGGTCGGGATGATGCCCTGGTACGCGTTGACGATGGCGCCTGGCAGGGGCAGCGCGGCGATGTTCGGATACAGGACCACGAACCAGCCCACCGCAGCCGCCAGGAAGCCGACGACGTACCGGCGCGGATCGCGCCCGCCGACGACGCCGAGGGCGAGGTAGGCGAGCGGCAGGGCCGCGATGAGGACGAGCGGCTCGACCGGGATGCTGGTCAGGGTCAGGATGGCCGTGTCTTCCAGCAGCGAGACCGCGACGAAGCCGAGCGCGACGGCAGCCCCGGTCAGGGCGATCGACCGGTACCAGCCCCGATCGGCGCCCGGATCCCGATCGCTCTCCGCGAGGGCGAGGATCGCGCGGATGAGGAAGAAGCAGCCGACGCCGGCCACGATGGCCAAACCGGCCGTGCGAGCGGTCAGGACGAACTCGGGGATCACGGCCGGGCAGGCCTGCGAACCCGGGTTCACCGATTCGACGCCGACGATGGCGCACAACGGCCGCGAGAACAGCCACATCGCGGCCGGCAGCACGATCGCGGCGGCGCCGACCAGGCGGGCGAAGCGCCACGTCGCGCGCGACGCGCCGTGCCAGAGCTCGGCGACGAAGTACGCGAGGCCCAGCACGACGAAGGGCAGCGAGGTGTAGTAGTGGTACTGGAAGGCGGCCCGGTCGATCCGCGCCCACGGGATCCACTGGGCGGCGAACCCGACCGCGATCAAGGTCAGGGCCAGGCTCCGCCGGCGGAACGCCATGACGCTGACCCAGACCATGGCCGGCGCGCTCACCCACCACAGGACGAGGTTGCCGGCGTCGTAGATGGCCGCCGCCGTACCCGCCGCGAGGCCTTCCTGGTAGAACCAGACCGGCTTGAGGTTGAGCGGCCACGCCCACCACGGGGAGGACGCTGGGTGCGCCTCGGTCAGCCCGTTGTGGTAGCGGTACATCTGGCCCGTCAGGTCCAGCAGGGTCTGGCCCGTATGGCCGACCGGCCAGCCGGTGACGAGCTGGTGGTTCTCGACCAGCGCCCACGGGATGTACGAGATCACGTAGATCGCGATGGGCAGGACGGCGAGACAGGCCGCCATCCAGACGACCGGCAGGCCCAGCAGCCAGCCCGGACGAAGCCAGCCGTCGGGGGGCGGGGACGGAGGCTCCAGGCCGTAGCCGGGTCGGCCGGGTCCGGGCGGGACCGCCAGCGGCCCGAACCCGAGACGGCCGCCAAGGGTGAACAGCACCACGACCGCGACCGAGCCGAGGCCGAGCGAGATGGCCATGCGGAGGGGCGTGATGGCCAGGTTGCCGATGACCAGCTGGGCGTCGAGCCGCCCGAGGGTCAGGGCGCCGAAGAAGACGAGCGCGCCGAGCGCCGCCGGCGCGATCACGGCGAAGCGCATCTCCTCGTCGGTCCAGGCGATCGGATGGATGACCGCCACCACCACCGCGATGAGCGTCAGCGCCATCATCACGAGCAGGAACGTCAGGTTCCCGAAGCCCTGGCCCTCGGGAACGCTCATCGCCATGTACCCGAGCACGCCGGTCAGGGCGATCAGCCCGAGGATCGCGACGACCCGTCCGAGCGCACTGCGCACGAGGATGAGCAGCGCCACGCCACCGATCGCATAGAGCGCGACCCACTTGCTCGCGAGAGCGAGGCCCAGCAGCGCCCCGATGAGCGGCAACGCGACCCAGAACGCGCTGCGGCCCCGCCACCAGCCCGTCCAGACGGCCGCGAAGGCCATGTAGGCGGCCACGATGAAGAAGCCGACGTAGACGTCGTTCATCCCGATCCGCGACTGGACGAAGAACATCCCATCGACCAGCACGAAGAGCCCGACCAGCAGGGCCACGAAGCGTCGCCGGAAGAGGATCCGCGCCAACAGGTAGAGGCAGGCGGCGGTCAGCGCGCCGAAGATGACCCCCGGCAGGCGCCACGCGAAGGCGTGCGAGCCAAGCTCGATCGCTGCCATCGACCCGTCGCCGTCGAGGACGAGCAGCTCCTGCCGGTCGCCAGCCGGGTCGTCGGCGGCGACGTCGGCGGCCCACGCGGCCGGCTCGAAACCCGTCGGGAGCGCCGCGTCGGCGAAGACCGCGTTGCCGTGCGGCTCGACGACGTAGACGGTCCACGGACCCGCCGTCGTCGTGTCGACGTCCTGGCGCGGCGCTTTCGGAGCGAGGCCCAGGATGTGGACCATCTGGCTGGCCTCGTCGTACACGACCTTCGTGCCGGGCCCAGGCAGCGGGTGGGCACCCTGGTCGACCGGCCCGTTCGCGGCCTTGTCGCCGCCGATGACGACGACGTGGTAAACCGGCGTGCCCGACGGTCCCGACGTCACGAACAGCTTCGGGTCCTCCAGGCCGGTGACCTCGGCCAGGCCGTGGGCGCCGCCGTCGAGCCCGATCGTCGAGACGACCCGGGCACCCGCCGGATCGACGAACGTGACCCCGTCGCCCGTCGCGGCGGCGACCCTGGCAACGTCCTGGATCTCGACGCCCGGCAGGCGCCCGTCGGCGATCGCGGTCTCGACCTTCTTCCGCGTGTCGCTGGTGCCCGGGCTGCCGAGGATGACCGTGGGGCCGGCCCCCGACAGGTCCGCCTCGTAATCGGCGGCGTCACCGGCGAGAAGCTCGGCGAGGACGGCGGCCTCCGCCGCGGGATCGTCGACCTGTTCGATGGTCGCGATCAATGCGGCGCCGTTGCCGCCGTCGGCGAGGTCCACGAGGCCGGGCAGGTCCACGCCCCCGACGACCGCGCCGGTCGAGAGGTCGAGCGCGTCGAGGTGGTCGCCCGACCCGACCATGACCGTGGCCCCGTCCTTCGTGACGTGCAGCAGGTCCACGGCGCCGGCCACGTTGCCGAGTGGTTGGGGGGTGACGCCGCTGGCAGCCGCGTCAGGTCCGATGGCGTTCAGGTCGAGCGTGGCCAGGCGTCCGTCGTCGAAGCCGACCACGAGCTGCTCGCCACTCGGATCGATGGCGAGCGCGCTGACCCCGGGCGCCGCGAGCGTCGCGATCAAAGACCGGGAATGCAGGTCATAGGTCCGGATCTCCGAGCCCGTCGCCACGTGCAGGCGCTCGCCGGCGCGGCCGCCCGGAGCCGTCGCATCGTCGCGGCGCGGCTCGGCCACCGCCGCCCGCACCGGCACGCCCAGGTCGCTCATCGCGCTGACGTCGTCCTCGCCCCAGGCCATGATGCCGAGCGCCATCGCGTACTTGGCGAGATGCGGGTGCGTCCACTCGTAGATGTCGTGCGAGATCCCGTAGCGCCAGAACTGGAGGAACTCGGTGGCGGTCCGGGCGTGGTAGACCTCGTCGAAGTGCATCTGGTACGGCTCGGGCAGTCGGAACGTCCGAAGCGTGAGGCAGGCCACTACCAGCACGGCGAGGATCCACAGGTCCAGGCGGTCCAGTCGGCCGCCGGTCTCGTGGCGCAGAGAGGCGCTGCGATCGGCGCGGATCGGCCGTTCGGCCAGGCGGTCGCGGAACCAGCCGACCCCGCCGCTCTCGGCCAGGCCGAGTGGCCTCGACCAGGTCGGCATCGTGGCCTCCGCGGCCGCCGCGACGGCGATCGCGGCCGGTGCGGCCGCCGACGCGTCCGGCGGCGCCGGCGCCGACCAGGCCGGTCGTGGCGACCCGACGCCGGTGCGCGGCTCGGGGTCGGTGAGCGAGCCGTCGGCCGGTGCGCGCTCCGTCTCGGGTTCCCACGCCCCGGGCTCGACGGACGCGCGTTCGAGCTCGTCCTCCAGGCGGTCGCGGGCCTTGACCCGCAGTTGGAGGGCGCACCAGGCGAAGGCGACCGTGTGGAGCAGCACGATCAGCGCCACGCCAGCCTCGGACCGGATCGCGGGCCCGATCCCGAACCAGTCGCTGATCGAGGGGTTGTCCGGGTACAGCGTGGTCAGTACCACGTACATGTTCAGGAACGTCGCGACGCTCAGGACGACGTAGGCCACCCGCCAGCGCGGCGAGATGGCGGCCAGGATGAGCCCGAGGGCGAAGAACGGGTAGCCGTAGCGTTCGTGCACGCGGGTCGGCAGCACGAAGAACGCCAGCGCGAGCACCGCAAGACCGACGAGCAACGTGAGCCGATCCGGCTCCCGTCCGACGACCCAGAGGACGGCCAGGAACGCCCCGACGAGCAGGCCGATCCCGATGGCGAGGGCCGGCACGACCCCGATGACGGCGCTGCCGGCCCCGCACTGGTCGGCGCCGAGGGCGGCATCGCAGACCCACTGGCCGGTCCGTGCGAGCGTGATGCCGAGGTCGGACGGGATGAGCGCCCACGGGTTGTAGGCGTTGACGGTCAGGTACGGGTAGCCCCCGCCGGCGACCGCGATCTGCTGGATGAGGCCGACGGGCGTCAGGCCGAACGGGATGGACAGCACGATCGCCGTCACGAGCCCGGTCAGGCCGGTCGTCAGGATCCGCCTCGGGCCGTCGGTCCCGCCGCCACCCCCGTCGGATGGCCAGAGCGCCCGCCGGATCGTGACGACCGCGACCAGTGGGACCAGGATCCCGAGCTGTGGCTTGATGATGGCGGCGATGACCGTGTAGACCGCCGCGCGCTCCGTGCGGTCGCGCCACAGCTCGCGCAAGCCGAGCAGCAGGAAGACGACGCCGAACGAGTCGACCTGGCCCCACACGACGCTGTCGAACCAGGAGATCGGGTTCAGGACCGCGACGAAGGCCGCCGCGAGCGCGAGCCGGCGTCGCCCACCGAGCTCCAGCACCATCGAGTGGACGAGCCAGGCGATCGCGAGGTCGGCCAGGATCGGCGGGATCTTGATCAGGTCCCCGACGCCGCCGAAGACCTTGCCGACGAGCCCGACGAGCCAGAGCACGTACAGGTAGCCCGGCGTGTAGTCGTGGAAGAAGTCGCGCTCGTAGAAGCCCCACGGGCCCTGGTCGGCGAGGTTGGTCGCCCAGTACCGGAACGCGCTCAGGTCGACGCCGAAGCCGGATCCCGGCAGCAGGTATGCGATGATGAGGCGGAGGGCGAGCCCGAGCGCGAGGACGATCACGACCGCGCCGACGGCCCCGCGCATCCCGGTCGATGGCGACGGCGTTCGTGTGCCTCGCTCGGTCCCGCCGGATGCGGGGCGGGTCACCGGGAACGGCTCCTGCACGAGCGTGGAAGGTGGATCGGAGCGTAGCACAGGGTCGCCGGACGAGCCCCTCGCACCTGGTCGCGGCGATCGTCGTCGCCGTGATCGCGTTCGTGGCCGCTCGGCTCGCCCTGCAGCCGGGCGTCGCGTTCTGGGATACCGGGGAGTTCCAGACGGTCGGCCCGGTGTTGGGCACGGCCCACCCGACCGGCTTCCCGACGTACGTCCTGCTGGGTTGGCTCGCCTCGGTCGTCTTCCAGCCGCTCGGCGACCCGGCGTTCCGGATGAACCTCCTCTCGGCGCTCTGCCTCGCCGTCGCGGCCGGAATCACCGTCGACCTCGTGCGAGCCCTGACGGGATCGGTCGTCGTGGGCGTGCTGGCCGGCCTCGGACTCGCCCTGACACCGATCGCGTGGGCCATCGGCACGCACGCCGACGCACACGCCCTGCACCTTGCGCTCGTGGCGGCGCTGCTGCGGTTGCTGGTGGCCTGGGAGGACCGTGTCCGCGATCCAGGACCCCGCGACCACGCCGATCGCTTCCTGGTCGCGGCGGCGGTCGTCTTCGCGCTGTCGGTCGGCAATCACTCGTTGACGCTCCTGCTGGCGATCCCGGTCGGGCTGTACGTGCTGGCTGTCGAGCCCGGGATCTGGCGCCGTCCCCGGCTCATCGCGACGTGCGTCGCCGCGCTGGCGATCACCCTCGTCGTCGTGTACCTGGAACTGCCCCTGCGCGCCGGCCCGTTCCGGGCGCCGCTGGTCTACGGACGACCTGAGACGTGGGAGGGTTTCTGGTATGTGGTGCTCGCCGAACAGTTCCGGGGCAGCCTCGTGGATCCGTTCGGCGATCTGACGACCAAGGCGGGGCAGCTGGTGTCCCTCGCCGTCGCGCAATTCGGCTTGCTGGCTCCACTCATCCCGCTCGGCCTGCTCGCCACCGTGTTCCGCCGGCCACGCTACGCGCTCCTGACCGGGTCGGCGCTCGTCATCACGTGCTTCTTCGCCGCCTCCTACGTCAACGCCGACATCAGCCGCTATTACCTCGGCCCGATCCTCATCGCCTGGACCTGGCTCGCGGTCCTGGCCGACCTGGTCGCCGAAGCGATGGCGGCCAGGCTGGGCCTGGGCGGTTCCACCTGGACCGCCGGCGGCCGCGCGGGCGATCGGTCGCGGAGCGCCGCCCTACCGGCGGCGTTCCTGGCGGCCCTGCTCCTGGCACCGACCCTGCTCGCGGTGCCGGGCCGGTTCGCCTCGGTCGACGCCAGCCGCGACACGGCCGCCGCGGCCTGGCTGGAGCGGGTCCTGCCGCTGCTGGACCAGGACGCGGTGGTCATCTCCTGGTGGAGCTATTCCACGCCGCTCTGGTACGCCCAGAAGGTCGAGGGCCGTCGGCCTGATATCTTCATCGTCGACGACCGGACGCGCCTCGACCTGGGCCTGGGCGAGTTGTCCGACGTCATCGACGCCAACCTCGGCCGGCGCCCGGTCTACGTGATGCGCCAGGACCCGGGCCAGATCGACGAGCTCGCCCAGCGCTACGAACTCGAGACCCTCATCCCACAGGAGGCAGGTTTGCTGGTCCGCGTGGTCGGCCCTCGAGCGGCCACATGACCCGGGTCGCCCGGCTCTCGTACTTCTTCCCGGCGCACAACGAGGAGGCGAACATCGAGGGTCTCGTGGCCGAGGCGCTCGAGACCTTGCCGTCGCTCGCCGACCAGTTCGAGATCATCGCCGTCGACGACGGCTCGCGCGACGGCACCCCTCGCCTCGCGGACGAGCTCGCGGCGCGTCATCCGGATCTCGTGCGGGTGGTCCACCACCCCGTCAACCTGGGCTACGGCGCCGCGTTGCGATCGGGCTTCGCCGCCGCCCGCTATGAGCTCATCGCGTTCACCGACGGCGATCGCCAGTTCAAGGTGGTCGACATCGGGCGCCTGACGGCCCGGTCGGCCCAGGCGGACGCCCCGGACGTCGTGGTCGGCTTCCGCATCAAGCGCGCGGATGCGTTCATCCGGACCCTCTACGCGCGCGCCTTCCGACTGGCCAATCGCACGTTCTTCGACCTGCGCGTGACCGATGTCGACGGCGCCTGCAAGCTGTTCCGGCGGGCCGCCCTCGAGGACATCCGGGTGGAGTCGGACGGTGCCTTCTTCTCGGCCGAGCTGCTCATCAAGCTGCGCGAGGCCGGTCGCTCGGTCGTCGAGGTCGGGGTGCCGCACTATCCCCGGACGGCGGGCTCCGCGACCGGAGCCAAGCCCACGGTCATCCTCCGCGCGGTGCGCGACTTCTGGCGACTCCGGCTGTCCCTGTGGGTGAACCGGGGCCGGGCCCTGCGCCGCGGCGAACCGATCCTCGACGGCGGTCCCCAGGTCGACTAGCTCGTGCGCCGGCCCTCGGCGTCGGGGTCCACGTCGAGCGAGTTGACGAAGTCCCGGAAGACGTCCAGCCGCGGGTCGACGATGGACTCGCCGGTCGATTCGAGCGGGATCCCGCCCTCGCCCTCGTCGTCCTCCAGGCCACCGTCGGCGCCAAGGCCGGCCTGCTCCAGCACGGCGTCGGCGGCGAAGATCCGGACGCCCGTCCGAACCGCCAGGGCGAGCGCGTCGGACGGCCGGGCGTCGACCTCGACGGTCCGGCCCGCGCCCTCGAGGATGAGCCGGGCGTGGAACGTCTCGTCGGCCAGCTCGGAGATGATGACCCGCTCGACGCGCACGCCGAGCTGCTCGAGGGTCGTCGCGAACAGGTCGTGCGTCAGCGGACGTTCCGGGGCGAGGCCCTGGAGCTTCATCGCGATCGCGCTCGCCTCCCATGGCCCGATCCAGATCGGCAGGTACCGGTCACGGTCGGTCTCCTTGAGGATGACCACGTGCCGACTGGACAGCATGTGGACCCGCACGCTCTCGACGACCATCTCCACGAGCTCGGTCTCCGGCATCGATCGATTATCCCACGGTCGCCGGGGCGGGCGGCCGCCCGGACCGGTCCAGGACGCCCGCCAGCACCCGCGCCGCGAGCGCGCCGGCCACGAACCCGCCGATGTGGGCGAAGAACGCCACGCCGCCGCTGGTCTCGACCATGCCGACCGACGCGAAGCCGTCGATGATCTGGAGCACGAACCAGAACCCCAGCACCAGGACCGCCGGCACGGCGATCAACTGGTAGAAGAAGCCGAGGAAGACGAGCGAGGTGATGCGCGCCCGCGGGAATAGCACGAGATAGGCACCCAGGGTCGCCGCGATCGCCCCGGATGCGCCGATCGTCGGGATCGTCGAGGACGGCGCGACCGCCACCTGGGCGAGCCCGGCCGCGACGCCGCCCGCCAGGTAGAAGACCAGGAACACCGGTCGGCCGAAGCGGTCCTCGACGTTGTTGGCGAAGATCCACAGGTACAGCAGGTTGCCGAGCAGGTGCAGCCAGCCGCCGTGCAGGAACTGGCTCGTGATGAGCGTGGCCGTCTCGACGGACACGACGTCGCCGCGGGCCCAGGCGGCCGTCAGTTCGGCCGGCACGATCCCCCACTGCGTGACGAAGGTCTCGAGGGCCGCGTCGCCGCCGCTGGCGAGCAGTCCGAGCTCATAGGCGAAGACGACGAAACACGCGATCACGATGCCGATCGTCACGACCGGCGTGCGACGCGTCGGGTTGGCGTCGCGGAGTGGGATCACGGGGATCCTGGGCTACGGCTTCTTGGTCGGTTTCGTGGTCGGTTTCGGGCTCGACTTCGCGGGACTCGGCGACGCCGCGACCGATGGCGCCGGCGTGGCCGCAGCGACGTCCGGGACCGCCTCGAGCAGGGTCTGGTGCAGCCCGTCCTTGGAGATCCACATGAGCGTGGCCGGGGCATCCTCCACGCCCGGCGTGATCGCGATCGCGCGGACGTCGGCCCAGTCGGGGGCGTTGCCCGCCGGCCGGTACTGGCCCTTGTAGTCGCCGTTCGCCTTGTCGATCGCCACGATCCGGCCGTTCGCCTTGTCGTAGGCGTAGACGACCCCGGCGCGTCGATCCAGCCCGCCCGCGACGAGCGCGTATTTCGGGGCCGGCCGGAGCAGATCGTCGCCCGGCAGGTCCGCCTTCCAGCCGTCGTCCTTGCCCGAGGCGAACCGCTCGAGCACGCCGTCCTCGACGACGAACAGGTCGCCGTCGATGAACAGGGCGCTCATCCCGTCGATCGGGCGGGCCGTGGCCAGCCATGGGGTCGAGACGATCGGGTAGCCGCTGCCGTCCGCGGCCGGCACGTACGAGCGGATCTGCTGTTCGGACGGATCGACCGTGTAGAGCTTGTAGAGCCCGCGTCCGGGGTCCTGCAGGTATGTCCCGATGGCGCTCACGTCGTCGCCCCATGAGGCGGCGCCGTTCACCTTGATCTTCGCGAGCGTGCCCTTGCCGCTCGCGTTGGAAGGCCGCCAGCGCCACAGGTTGTTCTTGGAATCCAGGATCAGCAGATCCGAGGCGCCGACCGCGAGGAATCGCGGCGTCGCCACGGTCGTGCCACCCGCCTTCTGTCCGGCGCGCGCGACGACCGTGGCCTTCTTGGCCTTGAGGTCGACCCGGTAGACCGTCTTGGTCGATCGATCCAGCACGTACGGGGCGCCGTCGGGGCCCTTGACCATGCCCCCGAGATCCACCGGGTCGGCTCCCTCGGCCGGCGTGAACGTGAAGATCGTCGACGAGGCCACCGGCACGACGCCGTACAGGCGGTCCAGCCCGGCGACGGCCTGCTTTCGCAACGGCTCGATGACCGCGGCGCTGACGTTCGCCCCCTGGGCGTTGTCGAGCAGCTGGTATGTCTCGGTCAGGAGTTCCTTCGCCTGGGCAGCATCGTCCACGACGAGGTCGACGCCCGGGCCCTTCACCTTCGCGAGGTTCTCCTTGGCCTTGTCGAGGGCTTCCTGCCCGGTGTTGGCCGACCGGATCGCCTCCTGCTTGCCCTGGCCGCCGAAGACGTAGACCCCGAACCCGAGGCCCGCCGCGACGACCAGCAGGGCGAGGACGGCGAGCGCCGCCCGGCGCTGGGTCTGTCGGCGCGACGCGAGCGGGGTCACGCGCCGGTAGGCCGGCTTTCGGCGAGGCAACAGCTCCTGGACCCGCCCGACGACCTTCTCGAGCGCTCCGCCGGCGGCGATGCGGGCGCTGCCCGCGGCCGCGCTGACCGCGACGCCCGCGGCCTGCACGTTGTCGGCGAGCGGGATCGGGGAACGGTCCGGAGCGCCCGCCAGCGGCTCGGCGGGCTTGACCGGGACGGGTGCGCGCCCTCGCGCGGTGGCCGAGACCTCGCCCGCCTCGAACGCGATCGCGCCGTCGCTGCCGGCCCCGCCGTCAGCGACGAACCGATGATGGAGGTGTTCCATCGCCGACTGCGGGTGAAGCGTCAGCATCGCGTCCTTGAGCTCGTCCGGGCCGAGCTTGGCCATGACGTTCGGGGAGACCAGGACCAGCGAATCGCCGACCGAGACCTCGCCCCGCCACACCTCGGGCTCGAGCTCGCCCGACGGCAGGCCTCGCTCGCGATGCGGATCGGGCAGCGTCGAGAGGCGGGCCTGGCGGATCAGGTAGGCCTCGGCCGGCCCGACGGTCGCGACGTACATCTCGTTGGCCCGGACGACCGCCACCGCGACCCCGATCGGCCCGTTCCCGTCGGACGACTTCAGGCCCAGTCGGTCGGCCTGGTGGGCGAGGCGCTTGTTGGCGGTGCCGATCGCCTTCTGGAGGCAGACCCGGATCCCGGCCGACTCGTCGTAGTAGTACTCGTTCCGGATCGTCTCGGCGGCGAGGCGCGTCGCCTCGAGCGCATGGCGCGAGCTGATCCGCGACGTCACGAGCAGGTAGAGCAGGCCCTTGGAACGGGCGACCGACCCGACGTTCGGCTCGACGACGACAAGCGTGTCCGGCGAGTCCGGGAGGCGGTCATGTTCGGCGACGACGCCGAGTTTCATCTGGAGTCGGACGGCCATGCGGGCCTCTCGTGGTCGGGCGGATCCCCGCGCTCCGATGGAGTGCGAGGCGTTCGAGCAGCGGACGATCCCGGTACGATCGGGGACGTTCGCCCCGAGATGGCTGGCAGGTGCCCGGGATTATACGCGGGGACCTCCGCGGCGCACGTGCACGCGCAGTTCGCGGACCCCGAGCCCGCCCGGCGACGCCCCGAAGGCCGTCAACAGCTCCGACGAACGCAGCCGGAGCTCCTGCGCGACGATCGGGGCGTCGGCTTCCACGTCGACCGCGAAACCTTCCAGGCGCACGACCCGGCACGCGCCGGCGGCGGCCGGCACGCGCTCGGCCACGAGCGACTCGAACGTGGCCATCGCCTTCGACAGGCGCAGCTCCTCATCGAGGCCCAAGGCCCGGGCGGCATCGGGGATCAGGTCGCCCAGGCGGACCATGGGCCGTCGACGCGGGCTCACGGGGCGCTCATGGCCGGCCCGCGGTCGCCGGATCCGGTTCGAGGCGGGCGCCATCAGGGCCGGCTCGGACCTCCCAGGTCGTGGCGATGGCCCGCAGCGCCGGGTCGAGGTCGTCGAGCGTCGTCGTGGTGACGAAAGCCTGTGGCAGCTCGGCGATCCGACGCACGAGATGCGAACGGCGATCGGGGTCGAGCTCGGAGAAGACGTCGTCGAGCAGCAGGAGCGGCGGGCGACCGTCGAGTGTCGTGAGCAGGTCGAGCTCGGCGAGCTTGAACGACAGGATCGCCGTCCGCTGCTGGCCGCGCGACGCGAACCCCGCCAGATCGCGGCCCGCGAGGTCGAAGACCAAGTCGTCGCGATGGGGACCGACGAGCGTCGCCCCGTTCCAGACCTCCTTGTCCGCGGTCTCCACGAGCCGGCGGGCGAGGGCGTCCCGCGGCGTCTCGCCGGGTGCTGCTGGAGCGTTGGTGCTGTAGCGCACGGCCAGCGTCGCGCTGGCGGCCTCGTCGGGGGCGATCTCCGCATGAGCGGCGGCGAGTGGGCCGGCCATCTGTTCGAGGAGGCGCAGCCGGTCGGCGACGATCCGGCCACCGGCGTCGAGGAAGGCGCCATCCCAGAAGCGGAGCTCGTCGCGCGAGGCGCCCTCTTCCCGGATCGCGCGCAGCAAGCCGTTGCGCTGCTGGAGCGTCCGGCCGTATGTCGCGAGGGCGCTGGCGTAGCCCGGGAAGGCCGCCGACGCCAGCTGGTCGACCGCGGCGCGCCGGAGGCCCGGTGACCCGGCCACCAGCAGCATCTCCTCGGGAGCGAAGACGACGACGCGCAGCGGGCTCTCGAGCGCATTGGCCCGTCGCCCCACGCCGTTCACGCGGAGGCGCTTGCGTCCGGCCGTCCCCCCGACACCCGACCGGACGATCGCGACCTCGACCACGTCGAGCCCCAGTCGACCCTCGACCCGGGCGAGGTCCGTGCCCCAACGGATGAGCTCGCCATCCGTCGAGGTCCGGTGGGAGCGGCCCCAGGCGAGCAGGACGACCGCCTCGAGCAGGCTCGTCTTGCCCGCCGCGTTCGGGCCCACGATGAGTTGCGGACCGGGCCCGAAGGCCACCTCCAGCGCGGTGTACCCGCGGAGGTCGAGCAGGCTGAGGGAATCGAGCAGGGTCTCCGCGGTCCGGGCGCCGCCGGGCCGGCCTCCGGTCGTCGCTAGGAGGTCGTCCGGACGGGCATGACGACGTGGATGTAGTGGTCGTCCCCGACGGGCTTGAAGACCCCCGGCGAGAGCGGCCCGTTGAGCTCGAGGGCGAACTGGTCGGCATCGACGTTCGTGAGGACGTCCGCCAGGTACCGCGCATTGAACGCGATCGTAGTCCCATCGCCCTCGACGGCGGCCTCGACCTGCCCGACATGATCGCCGACCTCGGCATTGGCGCTCACGGTGATCCCGGCCTCGCCGTTGGCCCCGATCTGGAGCTTGACGATGTTGGCCGACTCGTGGGCGATCAGGGCCGCGGGGCGGACGGCGCGCAGGAGCTCCTCGCGATCGAGCACGGCCCGGGTCGAGTGTTCCTTGGGGACGACCTGCTGGTAGTTCGGGAACTGGCCATCGATGAGGCGGCTCACGAGGTCGATCCCATCGAGGTGGAAGAGGACCTGGTTGCGGCCGCTGGCCAGCACGATCTCGACGGGGTCCTCGACGTCGGCCAGGACCCGCGCGAGCTCGTTGAGGGCGCGGGCCGGGATGACCACGCTCGTCTCGGGCACCGCATCGAGGATGTCGATGGTCTTCACCGCGATCCGGTAGTTGTCGGCGGCCGCCAGGGTGAGCTGGTTGCCCTCGAACTTCGCCAGCACGCCGGTCAGGATCGGCCGGGCTTCGTCGCTGGCGGCCGCGAAGGCGGTCTCGTTGAGGGCCCGGCGCAGGACGTTCTGGGCGACCCGCGTGGTCGGGCGCTCGCCGGCGGTCTGGATGGCCGGGAACTCGTCGGCTTCGATCCCCTTGACATGGGTCTCGAACCGGCCGCTACGGATGTGCAGCGAATCGCCGGGGCCGAGCTCAAGGTCCACCTTGTCGCCCGCCGGCAGGGAGTTGACGAGGTCGGTCAGGAGCTTCGCCGGCACGGTCGTGGCGCCGTCGGTCTCGATCTTGCCGGGCACCCAGTAGGTGATCCCGATCTCGAGGTTCGTGGCGGTCAGCTTCAGCCCGCCATCCTCTGTCTTGAGCAGGACGTTGGCCAGGACCGGCAGGGTGCTGCGGCTGGACACGGCCCGGCTGACGATGGACAGGCCGCGCGCCAGATGCTCCTGCATCACCGAAAGTCTCACGTCGGTTTCACTCCAAGCATGCCGTGACGGCGGGCGATGCGACCGTATCGCGGATGCAGGCCGTCGGCGATCGCTCGCACATCGGTCCCCGGGCTGTCCGCGTGGGGTCGTGGGTATCTTCTCTCTATCTTCTCACCCCGTCATCATCACCATCAGGGTGTTGAACACGTGGACGGCCCCTCGCGGCCTCGTTCGCGACCGACGTGGACGAGGCCAGCCCATCGGTGGACGCCGACGCCCGGACGGGGGACGTCATCGGGGCGCCGCCGTGGACGACTCGAAGGCCGCTCCACATCGGCTTCGGGCCGGCCCCGGCCCATCGACGCCTGGCGGTCCGGATGTCCACATCCGGTGGGGGTTTTCCACCGATATCGCGTGGTTATCCACACGAGATCGACCACCTGCAAAAAGGTTCACGGCCAGATGACGTCGCCGGGCAGGCCGGCCGTGCCCGCCGGCGCGGCGCTCAGTCGGCGTAGATGAGCTCCCGGACCGCGGCGATCTCCCGACGGAGTTCGTCGTTCACCGCGGCCTCGCGGGTGATCTTGTCGCAGGCGTGCAGGACCGTCGAGTGGTCCCGCCCGCCAAGCTCGGCGCCGATTCGGAGGAGCGACACGTCGGTCTCCTCGCGCATCAGGAACATCGCGATCTGGCGGGGCATGACGATCGACTTGTCGCGCTTCTGGCCCTGCAGGACGTCGAGCGGGACGCTGTAGTAGTCCGAGACTGCCTTGGCGATGCGCTCGGGCGTCACCTGGCGCTTCTTCGGGTTGTACAGGACGTTCGAGAGGACCGCCTGGGCGAGCTCGATGCTGATGGGTGTCGCGCCCATGCTCGCGAACGCGATGATGCGGTTGAGCGCGCCCTCGAGCTCGCGGATGTTGCTCACGACTTTGCGCGCGATGAACTCGATGACGTCCGAAGTGATCGGGAGCGCGCCCTCCTCGGCCTTCGCCCGCAGGATCGCGATGCGCGTCTCGAGGTCAGGCGCCGTCAGGTCGGCGATCAGGCCCCACTCGAACCGACTGCGCAGGCGCTCCTCGAGGGTGAGGATCGCCTTCGGCGGGCGATCCGAGGACATGACGATCTGCTTGCCGTCCTCGTGGATGGCATTGAACGTGTGGAAGAACTCCTCCTGGGTCCGCTCCTTGTCGGCGATGAACTGGATGTCGTCGATGAGGAGCAGGTCGATCCGTCGGTAGCGGGCCCGGAAGTCGTCGATCTTGCCCTGCTGGATCGAGGTGATGAACTCGTTCGTGAACTTCTCGCTCGTCGCGTACACGACGCGCTTGCGCGGGAACTTGGCGATGACCTGGTTGCCGATCGCGTGCATCAGGTGGGTCTTGCCCAGGCCCACGCCGCCGTACAGGAAGAGCGGGTTGTAGGCATGCCCCGGTCGCTCCGCGACGGACAGGCTCGCGGCGTGGGCGAGGCGGTTCGCCGAGCCGACGATGAAGTTCGCGAACGTGTAGCGCGGGTTGATGTTGCTCGTGCCGCCTTCGCCGCCGACGCGGGTGGGCTCGACGCGGACCTGGCTCGAGCCGGAGGACGATGGCGCCGGGGGCCCGCCGTCCTCTGCGGTGACGTCGGGCTGGGCGGGGGCGGAGCCGATGACGAACTCGACCTGGACGCTGTAGCCGACGATCCGGGCCAGGGTCTGGCTGATCAGGGACCGATAGCGCGTCTCCAGCCAGTCCTTGGCGAACCCGTTGGGGACCGAGATCCGGAAGCGTTGCTCATCCACGTCGACCAGCTGCGTGTCCCGCAGCCACGTCTCGTAGTTGGCCGGCGAGAGTGACACCTGCAGCTCGCCGAGAGCCGCCCGCCAGACCTGCTTCGCGTCCATTCGTTCGATGGGACCTGTGATACGGAGGGGGCCGTGGATGGGTAGCGTTGACCAGGGATCCGAGCGAGGGGCCGGGGGCACGCGCGTTCTCGAGATGGCCGTCGTCGCACCGGGCGAAGCGTGTTCCAGGCCCCGGAATCGTTGGGGTTTCCGGGTGTCCCGCAGGCGTCCCGGCGCCGATGGGCCCGGAGAGGATAGCACCGGCGGACGGCGCGTCGCAAGGCGATTCCGTCATACTCCCGGGGAGTATCCATGCTTGGCAGGGCCGACGCCTCGCCGTTCGAGTCGACCTGTCTCGCGCGTGCGCGGACGCACCATACGCCCGGCGGGCCGTGCCGGGACGGGCGATCGCGGCTCGACGAGGTTTGACACCCCTTCCGAGGCGGCCGTATCATCCGCCGGACGACGACGCGCTCCGCGCTTTCGGGCGCCGGGCGCGTTTGCGTGCCTCTAGGGGTCGAACACTGACACCGTCCCCGAGGCCGGATGGAGAGGATCCCGGACCACCCCCATGAAGCAGACCTACCAGCCGAAGAAGCGCCATCGCGCCAAGGAACACGGGTTCCGCGCCCGGATGAAGACGACTCCGGGTCGCCGCGTCCTGGCAGCGCGACGGGCACGCGGTCGAAAGCGGCTGACGGCCTGACGACGGAGCGCGGCCCTCACTCGCCGCGGCTCGAGATGCTCTCCCGCCCAACGGACTTCACGGCGATCGGCGGAGCCGGGACGACGCGGTCCCATCCACTGTTCACCGCCAGGTTCCTGCGGACCGACCTCGAGACGACCCGGTTCGGGCTGTCGACCGGGCGAAAGCTCGGCGGAGCCGTGATCCGGAATCGCGTCCGTCGACGACTTCGAGAGGCGCTCAGGGTGATGGCGCCCTCGTTCCAGCCCGGCTGGGACGTCCTCATCATCGCCCGGCCCGCGATCGTCGAGGCCGACCATGACACGCTGGTCGGAGCGTTGCGCCGGACCCTGACCAGGGGTGGCGCGCTTGGAGGACCAGACGCGTGAAGCGGATCGGGATCGGGATGATCAAGCTCTACCGGATCGTCTTCGCGTGGCTGCCGGCCAGTTGCCGGTTCGAACCGACCTGCTCTCGCTACACGGAGCAGGCCATCGAGAAGTACGGCCTGCTCAAGGGCAGCTGGATGGGCGCGAAACGGATCGCCCGCTGCCACCCATGGAATCCGGGCGGGTATGACCCGGTCCGCTAGCGAGGCGTGCAGCTCGTGACCAGCTCCCGCCTCCGCCGGATCCCGTTCGCGTCGATCGGGCTCCTGATCGTCATCGTCCTACTGGTCGCGGCGTGCGCGCCCGCCGGCGGACCGGGCGCGTCGGGTTCTGTCGCGTCGCCGACGCCCCATCCACCGCTGACGCCGGCCCAGCCCGGCGCCGATCCGATCAGCTTCCTGGCTTGGCTGTTCACCCCGATCTTCCAGGTCATGTTGATCATCATGGTCGGGGTCTACTCGTTCCTCGAGAGCCTCGGCGTGCCGGCGGCCATCGGCTGGGCCATCGTCGTGCTGACCCTGATCGTCCGGAGCCTGGTCATCCCCCTCGTGCGCAAGCAGCTGGTGTCGCAGCGTCGGATGCAGCTCCTGCAGCCCGAGGTCAAGGAGATCCAGAAGCGCTACAAGGGCGACGCGATGAAGGCCCGCGCCGCCCAGCAGGAGCTGTTCAAGGAGCGCGGGATCAACCCCCTGGCCGGGTGCTTCCCGCTCCTCCTCCAGATGCCCCTGCTGTTCATCATGTACTCGGTCATCCAGAACGGGCTGACCAACGTCGACCCGACGGCGATGCTGACCATCGCCGGCGTCCAGGTCGTCCCCCTCGAGTGCACGAATCTCAACGCCGCCGGTGTGCCCGACGCGAGCCTCGGACCATGCATCGACACGGTCATCCCGGTCCTGGGCGGTATCGACGTCAGCCAGCCCTCGACGATCTTCAGCCTCGCGATCGGCGGGTTCGTGCTCGGGATCAGCATCCTGGCCATCACCTCGGCCCTGCTGCAGTTGGTGCAGTCGCGGATGATGCTCCCGCCGGTCAGCGGCGAGGACGATCCCAACACGAAGATCCAGCGGCAGACGATGCTGTTCCTGCCGTTGATCTCGATCGCCTACGGCGGCTTCCTGCCGGCCGGCCTGTTCATCTACTGGATCACGGCGACGATCTTCGGCATCGTGCAGCAGTACCTCATCGTGGGTTGGGGCGGCATGTTCCCGCTGTTCGGTCGGACGCCTGCGTTCGCCGTCGGGCATACGCCCCGATTCCCGGTGTCCATGCCACCACCCCCCGAGCCCAGCAAGCGTTCGGCCATCCTGACCGACGCGGACAAGAAGACGACGGCCGACAAGACGATCCGCCCACGTGAGCGGGGTCGCCAGGGCCGACGAGGGAGACGACGCTAGATGAGTGCCTACAAGGAGTTCTCCGGCAAGACCGTCGAGGAGGCCCTGCGCCTGGCGCGCGAGGACTTCGGTGCGAGCCTCGAGGACCTCGACTTCGAGATCCTGACGCCCGGCAGCCGCGGCGTCCTCGGCATGGGCGCCGAGCCGGCCCGGATCGTGGCCGCGCCGCGAGCCGCCCTCGGCGGGGCGGCACCCAAGCGCGAGGCGGCGGCCGCGGCGCCACTGCCGACCCCGACGCGCGACCAGGATGACCGCCCGCCGCGCCGCGACGACCGCCCGCCGCAGTCATCGCAGCCGCCCATGGCCTCCGCCGCGACCCCGGTCGATCGACCGCCGCAGAGCGAGAGCCGGCCGCCGCGCCGCAACGACCGCCCGCCGCGCCGGGATGATCGCGGACCGCGCCGCGATGACCGTGGACCTCGCCCCGACACCGCCGGTGGTGGCCTGACCGCGTCGGAGGCCGCCGAGGTCGCCGCCGCGCGCGGCTCACTCGCTTCCGAGCGCGCCGAACTCGAGGCCGCCGAGGCCTCGCCGGAAGCGCTCGCGGCCGGCAAGGCGATCCTCGAGCAGTTGATGACCCACCTGGGCTTCGAGGTCAAGGTCGAGGTCGACACGGGTGAGACCAGCCGTCTCAACGTGGTCGGCGAGGGCGAGGAGCGCGATGCGCTCGGCGCCCTGATCGGTCGCAAGGGCGAGCGCCTGTCGGCCCTCCAGCACCTCGTCAACCTCATGTTGTCCAAGGAGATGGGCAGCTGGACCCGCGTGCTCGTCGATGTCGAGGACTACCGCGGCCGTCGCGAGCGCCAGCTTCGAGACCTCGCCAACCGGGCGGCCGCCCGCGTCGTCGAGACCGGCAAGATGCTGCAGCTCGAGCCGATGCCCGCGCTCGAACGACGCTGGATCCACCTCACCCTGCGCGATCACGCGGCCGTCGCGACCCAGTCGATCGGCGAAGAGCCGAACCGGCGGGTCGTCCTCGTCCCGCGCGCTCCGGGCTGAACCCGCCACATCGACCGTAGCTTCGTCGGTACGGGCTCGAGCGAGCCGAAGCGGGCGCCGTAGGCGGCCCCTCAGGGCTCGCTGACCTCACTCGTCCCACCGACGTCGTTCGTCGCGGCGCCACGCCGGCCTCGCACCCGGTCGCGCCAGCGCCTGAACGGTCCGCCTTCGCCGACGTCGCCGGCCACCCCGGTGGCTGGGGTCGAGTGCCGTCGCAGCCCCTGGGCGATCGCCTCGGCCTCGCGCGAGTCGACGCCGAACCGGCGGAGTGAGTAGCGCACCATCTGGACCGCGAGTTCGCGCTCCCCGTGCACCGTCTGGATCCGGCTCGTGACGGCGCGCAGGTGGGCCGCCTCCGTGTCGCTGTGCGTGCGCACGACGAAGTCGATCGCCGGATTCGCCGCCAGCGCCCGTTCCACGACCAGTCGCGTGACGTGCGGATCCGAGCTGGCCACGATGACGAGTCGAGCCGTCTCGACGCGTGCTCGTTCGAGCACGTCCGCGTTCGAGGCATCGCCGTAGATGGCGGCCACGCCCCGAGCCCGGAGCTGGTCCACTTCGCGTCGCTGCAGCGTGAGGACGACGTACCTGAACCCGCGACGGTCGAGCGCCGGGCCGATCAGTCGTCCGACGCGGCCGTAGCCCACCAGGATCGCGTGGCCGCGGAGCGGGGCTTGCTCGGACGTGGCTTCCAGCGTCGCCCGGTCGCCGGCTCGTCGCTCGAGCCAGCGGGTCAGGACCGCAGTCGCCCGGAGGCGGCGATCCAGCGGGTCGATCGCCCGGAACAGGAACGGGTTCAGGGCGATCGAGAGCAGCGATCCCGCGACGATCAGCTGGAACCCCTCGGCGGGCAGGAGGCCCAGCGTCGCCCCGACCGTGCCCAGGATGAACGAGAACTCACCGATCTGGGCCAGGCCGACCCCGACCGTGAGGCCGGTCCGGAGGGGGTACCCGAACAGTGTGACGATCGCGAACTTGACGAGCGCCTTGGAAACGACGATCAGCCCGACCATGGCGAGGATCGCGAGCGGATAGGTCACCAGGAACGACGGGTCGAGGAGCATCCCGACCGAGACGAAGAAGAGCACCGCAAAGGCGTCGCGCAGCGGCAGGGCGTCGGCCGCCGCCTGGTGGCTCATGTCCGACTCGCCGACGACCGCACCCGCGAGGAACGCGCCGAGGGCGAAGGAGACCCCGAACACGGTGGACGACACGAACGCGATCCCGAGCGCGATGGCCAGGACCGCCAGCGTGAACAGCTCCCGGGAGCCATCGCGTGCCACGAGGTTCAGGAGCCACGGGACCAGCCGGGCCCCGACCACGATCATGATCACGGCGAACCCGGCCGCCTTGCCCACAGCCAGGGCGACGGAGCCGACCGTCGCCAGGGCGTCCGAATCGGTGCCGCCCGACGTGGCGGCGACCCCACCGATGAGCGGCGCGATGGTCGGCAGGACGACGAGGATGACGACCGTGAACAGGTCCTCGACGATGAGCCAGCCGACGGCGATGCGACCCTGCGGCGTGTCGAGCTCGTTCCGGTCGTTGAGGGTCCGGAGGAGCACCACGGTGCTCGCCACCGAGATGGCCAGGCCAAGGATCAGCCCACCACCAACGCCCCAGCCGAGCGCCGAGCCGAGCCCGATGCCCAACAGCGTCGCGATGACGAACTGGCCGATGGCGCCGGGTACCGCGATCCGGCGGACGGCCAGGAGGTCCTTGATCGAGAACTCGATGCCGACGCCGAACATCAGCAGGATCACGCCGATCTCGGCGAGCTCGCTTGCGATCTCCGGGTCGGCGATGACGCCCGGCGTGAACGGGCCGAGCGCCACCCCCGCGGCGATGTAGCCGACGATGCTCGGGAGCCGCAGCCGTTGCGCGATCAAGCCGCCGACGAACGCGGCGACGAGCCCGATGGCGATGGTCGAGATGAGTACGGGCTCGTGGTCCATGGCTCCTCCCGACGAGGGGGGTGGGCGCAGGACTGGCGCGGGTCCGTGCCAGAACGACGACTGGGTGGCCCAGACACGATACCCCATGGCGGCCGTCGCCCGGACCGGTCCCGGGTCGCACGTGGCCGGCTCGGGGCTAGCCGGTCGCGGCCCCGTCGGCCATGAGCACGGTCTCGGTCCGGCTCCGCAAGGCCTGGCGCTGGAGGCGCTCGACGCTGAAGACGACACCGGCCGCGAAGATGCCGGCCGGCACGTAGAAGATCTGGCCGAACTGCTCGCCGACGAGCTGGGCCTGGAGCGCGGTGGCGTCGTTGCCGCCGAGGACGCGGCCGATCGTCACGAGGTTCGACCCGAACCACCACAGCAGGATGCACAGCCACCAGGCGGCGGCCACGAGCACCGCACCATTCGGCCGCTCCGCGATCTGTGAACAGGCTTCGCGCACGACGGAGAACGGGCGCTTGATGTTGATGAACGGGATCCAGGCGCCGAGCAGCGCCGCGAGCCAGCCGAACCGCGGCCAGCGGGCCACGAGGGCGGGCACGTTGGCGACCACCCGGGCGATCCAGACCGACCAGACGACGACCCCGAGCAGGAACGAGCCGGCGGAGATCCCGGTCAGGCGCAGCGCTTCCTGGGTGAGGGACGGGTTCTCGATCAGCCGGCCGTCCGGCGAGACCAGGGCGGACAGGGCGGCGACCTGGAGCACGCTTGTCACCGTCGCGATCGCGATCAACGGGACGAGCAGGAGCGCCAGCGGCCACGTCGCGACGTATCGCGCGCCGATCCGCTCGACCTGGGCTGCGAGCGTGCGGGCCTCCTGCTTGGCCGACGTCGTCAGCGCGGCGTTCGCCTCGGTCATCTCCGAGGTCTTCCGAGGCACGTGGCAGCGGTAGCAGCGGTCGGCCTTGGGTTGGTTGAACGAGCGACAGTCGCCGCAGACCCAGGATTCAGCCATGCCCCGGCACGATAGGGCGCCTGGTGCGCCGAGTCACCCGGTACGAAGGTCCCTCAGGGGGCGGCGAATCGGAGGACCAGACGCGGGGGGTGCCCGCCGTTCGCCGACGACGCCGCGAGCCCATCGGCCGAAGTCGAGCGAAGCAGGAACGCATAGGTGCCGTTGCCGTGCACCAGGGAGGTCACGTCGAACTCGGCCCACCGGCCGGCCGCGAGGGCTCCGGCATCGGCGACGACCGGCCCGGTCGCGGCGGGGCGGTTTCGCCACGTCAGCGTGCCGGCGGACCAGCTCGTCGAGGTCGGCGCGACGGTCGGGCCGTTCGAGGTCCCGTTCGTCACCCACAGCCGGAGCACGGCCCGGTCCACGGTCCCCGCCAGCGCGGCGACCTTGAACTTCACGTAACTCCGAAGGTCCTGGCCGCGACCGGCGTCACCGTCGACATACAGTCGCGACGACTTGCCGTGGTTGGTCCGTGGGTGGCGCTGATCGACCCACGCGTCGGCGGTCGGCTTCAATGCCATCGTCGGTGGACCATGCGGGGTGTCGGACCCCGAATCGGTGAACGACTCGCCGGCGATCGGGATGAACTGCCAATCGTATGAGTCCGGGTGAAGGGTCAACTTCAGCACGCCGAACGTCGACGAGAAGACCTCGCTGTTCGCCGCGTCAGAGTGACGGGTCCGGAGTTCCCGGCCGCCCGTCCCGATGACGAATTCGCGGATCCCGTGGGCGGGATCGGCTCGACCGGACGGAGTCTGTGGTGCGAAGCGCTCGTAGTCGTGGTCATGGCCGTTGAGGACGATATCGGCGCCCGCCGCGTACAGGGCGTCCCAGAACGCCTGCACGTGGTTGTTCGTGCCATGCACCCCGGAGCTGAAGTGCGGGTGATGCCAGTAGGCGATGACGTGATCACCGGCGTGGGCGGCCAGGTCGGCCCGCAGCCACTTCACCTGCGCCGAGTCCGGCCCGCATCCGACCAGACTGCAGTTCGAGTTCAGCGCGATCACGTGCCAGCGCCCGAGGTTGTAGCTGTACCAGCCCTTCCCGGCCGGGCCGGCGGCCGTCCCAAAGTACCCGTAGTAGCCAGAGGCACCGGACGTCTCGTATTCGTGGTTGCCCACGGACGGGCGCGTCCGCGGCTTGTGCCGGCCCCACGTCGGGTCGTAGCAGTCGCTGAAATCGGCGGCGCTGCCAGTGGGGTACGCGTTGTCGCCGAAGGTCGCGATGGTTCCCGGCAGGCCGTCGAGCAGCGTGGCCGTCTCTTCGTCCTGCGCGGTGCCGCAGTCGCTGATGTCGCCGGCGCCGACGAGCACGTGATCGACGGCCGCGACCGGGGCCGGTCCGACGAGACACGTCGCCGCGACGAACAGCAACAGGGTGGCGATGCGCGCGGAACGGCGGGTCATCGGGGCTCCACCATACTTCTCAGAGGCATCGGACGCCCGAAAGGTTTCGCGTCCGGCCGTCACTCGCTGCCGAGGGCCCGGCCGACACTGGCGACAGCCGTGTCATGGCGCGGGATCATGGCTGCGGCGAGGCCGGCGGCCAGCAGGGCGGCGGCGACTCCGACGATGACGGACGACTCGATCGACGCGGCCGCAAGCCCGCCGGCGAGTGCCGCACCGATCGGATAGCCCAGGAAGTTGAACGCCATCGACACGGCGAAGGCCCGGCCCATCCAGGCGGGGTCGGTCCGCCGCTGGCGGACGGTGAACAGCGCGATGTCGATCGGGCCCTGCAGCAGGCCGTAGATGGCCATCGACAGCGCGGCGGCCGCCAGGCCGACGGCCGGCTCGGCTGCGCCGGCGGCCACGAGCAGGAGGGCGAGCGCCGGCCCGACGATAAGCATCGGGAGCACGATCATCGGCCACTCCCGTCCCCGCGTGTCCTGCCGTCCGAACCAGAACGCCGACACCATGCCGGCCACCCCACTCACCGCGAAGACGAGACCGACCACGGCCTCACTGGCGTGGAGTCGCTCGAGCACGATCAGCGGCACGGCGATCGTGAGCATGCCGCCGGCGATGTTCAGGACGGAGATCGAGAAGCCGAGGCCCCGGAGCGTCGGGTTGGCCCACGTATAGCGGATGCCGTCCCAAGCGTCCCGGAGCAGGCGTCCGGTCGACTCGCTCTGCGAGGGCGGGTCCGGCGCCCCGATGAGCGCGACCGCGGCCAGGCCGAACGCCAGCCCGATGACGATGAGCGCGACCGGTCCGCCCGCGACGGTCACGAGGGTCGCGGCGATCGGAGGCCCGAGGATCGTCGCGACGACGTAGCCGTTCGAGTCGATCGCGTTGACCCGTTCCCACAGGTGCCGCGGGACGATCGTCGGGAAGAGGCTGCGCATGCCGGTGTGGCTGAGGATGCTGGTCAGCGACGAGACGATGGTGATCGCCACGAGCAGCGGCGCCGGCAAGGCATCGACGATGGCCAGCCCGCCGATCAGGAACATCGCGACCAGGGCCACGCCGTAGTCGAGGATGATCAGGCGGGTGCGCCCGTGCCGATCGAGCAGGGCGCCGGCGATCGGCGCGACGAGCAATCCCGGGAAGATGCTGGCAAACGTCACGAGTCCGGCGAGCGCCGGCGAGTCGTATTCGGCGAGCACGAACAGGACGAGCGCGACGCTCGTCATCGAGCCCGCGACCCGCGAGATCTGCATCGAGAGGATGACCCGGCCGAGGCGCGGGATCCGGAGCAGGGCGCGGTAGGAAACCTCGGGGGCCTGGTCAGGCAGGGGGGTCACCCGCGCATGCTACCCGCGAGCCGATGGATCGGGCTGGGCGGGCCTAGGTGAGCTGCGGGTGCCGAGCCATGTTGACAGGTCATCCTATCATCAGATGTCTGGACCACCAGAGCGGTTGGCGTCGCTCGGTTGTGCCATCGTGGGGGTGTTCGTCGAGGAGGAGAACGCAGTGACAGACAAGAAGCCCGAGGCTCCGCGTCCGGCCGATCGCCTCAGTGCGGAGCGATTCGTGACGGCGACGGCGAGCCGCCGACAGATCCTGAAGGCCGGCGCGGCGATGGGGGTCGGCGCGATCGCGACGCAGATCCTGGCCGCGTGTGCTCCCGCGACGGCGAGCTCTGCGCCGACGGCCGCCGCGTCCAGCGCTCCGCCCCCTAGCACCGGCCCCGCCCCATCGGCAAGCACCGCCAGCGAGCCGAGCCTCGATCCGTCCAAGACGGTCAGGATCTGGATCCAGAACTATGGCGATCCAAAGCAGCAGGCGGACGCGCTTGCGACGATCGCGACGGCCTTCAAGGAGGCGACCGGCGTCACTGTCGCGTTCGAGGGACTCGACTGGGCGACCGCCGAGCAAAAGTGGGACCTGGCGATGACGTCGGGCGACCTGCCGGACATCGGCGACATGTTCTACCTGCCCTCCCGCATCGTGCAGGGTCAGGGCAAGTGGGGTCCCGTCGACCTCACGAGCAGGATCGACGCGGGCGACTTCGGCGACTGGAACCGCATCGTGAAGGCAAGCCGCGACGAATCCACGATCGACGGGAAGGTGTACGGCATCCCGTGGCGGATCGACATCCGGGCATGGACGGGTCGAAGCGACATGTTCCCGAGCGTGCCGAAGACCATCCAGGAGCTCGAGTCGATGGGCCTCGAGGTACTCAAGAAGGCGGGGATCCAGACCGCGACCACTCACTTCGCCCAGCCGGTGGACGCCCTCCACCAGGGCGGTCTTGCGTTCGGGACCACGTTCCTCTCACCCGATTACAAGACGTCAAACCTGCTCGACCCGAAGTGGGTCGACGCCGCGAACTGGATGCGCGACCTGAGCAACAAGAAGGTCTTCAGCGCACAGTCCGAGGTCGACCAGAAGTTCAACCAGAACGGGTCGTTCTACAGCGGCACCACCGGGGCCGTATATGGCAGCGGAACGATGATCAACGAGGCGAAGGGCGTCGCGCCCCAGGTGGTTCCCGTGATGGTTTCGGGACTGCAGCCGGCGGGCGCCTCCGGCGTTTCGTGGTCCCACGGCAGCTGCGCGCAGTGGTCCATCTTTGAGAACTCACCGGCGATCGAGGAGGCCGCGGCGTTCCTGGCGTGGCTGAGCACCGACGCGCACATGTCGTACGCCCTCAACCAGGCGACCTCGACCATCTCGGCCGACTCCGACGTCCAGAAGCTGGACACCGAGCCTTACAACGCGGCCTTCTACGAGCAGGCCAAGAACATCGAGCCGACCGACATGCCGATCGTCGCCTGGAACGAGATGCGCGTGTTCCCGGACGGCCCGCTCAACGTCATGGCGAACCGCGTCTGGGGAACGACCGACGATATCGCCACGATCCTGTCCGACGGCCACAAGGCCATCACCGACATCATGGCGAAGTACCCCTGAGTGAGCGCCGCGAGCTCGGTGGAGGTGCGATCGGGCCTAAACCGACCTGGGTTCCGACGCACGATCCAGCGGCATGGATGGCCGCTGCTGCTGGTGACACCGGTGGCGGTCATTCTCCTGCTCTTCATGTACGCACCGATCCTCGATGCGGTCCGTCTGAGCCTGACCAACGCCAGCCTTCTTCGGCCAGGATCATCGCAAGACGTCGGCCTGGCCAACTACATCAAGATCGCGACTTCCAAGGAGTTCTGGGGGATCGCCGGCCAGACCGTCCTGTGGGCGGTCGCATCCGTCGCCGGATCGGCCGTGCTCGGGGTGACCGTCGCGGTCTTGCTTACGAGCCACCGGCGCGGCCGACCCCTTCGGGGCCGGGCGATCATCGGCGGGCTGCTGCTGGCGCCGTTCGTGGCACCGCCGGTGGTCTCCGCGTACACCTGGATCTACCTGTATTCGGGCTCGGGCCCGATCAACGGGATCCTCAATGCGCTAGGGGTGGCCGAGCCCGTCTACTTCCTCGGCGACACCGTCACGAAGATCCTCGGGGTCGCGCTGCCGCTCTGGTCGATGATCCAGGTGGGCGTCTGGTCGGGCTTCCCGTTCTTCTTCCTGATGTCGGCGGCCGCCCTGACGTCGATCCCGGTCGAACTGCACGAAGCCGCAGCCATCGACGGGGCTACCGGCTGGCGGTCGTTCCGGTACATCACCCTGCCGCTCATCGCCCCGGTCCTCGAGGTGACCATCTTCCTGGAGCTGCTGTTCAGGCTGGGCGGACTCGACCTGCCCTTCCTCCTGACCGGCGGGGGCCCGCTCGGGCTCACCAACGTCTGGGGCGTCTTCATCTACCAGGTCGGGTTCGCCCGTCTCGAGATCGGGTACGGCGCCGCCCTTGGCGTGGTCCTGTTCCTCCTCTGCACGCCGTTCGCGATCTGGTATGTGCGCCGCTCACGGCGCCAGCTGGCGGGCTTCTGAGATGGCGGACTCGATGAGCGCGGCGATGACGAGCGCTCGCGTGAGCCCGCGCGACCGGGCGCGCCGGCGCATTTCGGGACGACGGTTCCTGGCCTATGCGGTCGCGATCTTGATCGTCAGCTACGCGTTGCTGCCCCTGTACTGGATGGTGATTACCGCGGTACGGCCCGTGTCCGAGCTGCTGGCCATCTATCCGTCCTGGATCCCCCGCGGGATCCAACTGGACCGCTTCCTCAACATCTGGTCGGCCATCCCACTCGCCGCCTACATGCTCAACAGCGCCATCGTCGTTCTCATCACGGTCCTGATCGGCGTCGCGGTGGCGGCACTCGGCGGCTACGCGCTGTCCCGCTTCGACTTCCCCGGGAATGGGCTGATCCTCGCGTTCGTGCTGTTCACCCAGACGATCCCGACCGTCGTGCTGCTGGTCCCGTTCTACACCATCCTGCACGACGCCGGCCTGATCAACACCCGGGTGGCGCTGCCACTCAGCTACACCGTCTGGGCCGTGCCGTATGCGACACTCATCCTGCGCGGCTACTTCCGGACGGCGTTCTCGCGCGACCTCGAGGATGCCGCGCGCGTCGACGGCTGCTCGCGGTTCGGCGTCCTGTGGCGGATCGTCTTCCCGCTCTCTCTGCCAGGCCTGATGAGCGCCGCCATGCTGATCGCGGTCTTCGCCTGGAACGAGTTCCTGTGGGCGAGCCTGATCGCTTCGCAGGAGCCGATCCGGACTGTGTCCGTCGGGCTGAACCAGTTCGTCGGCCGCTTCGGGACCAACGAGAACCTGCCGCTCTGGATGGCCGGTGCGGTCTTCGTGGCCCTGCCGCCGATCATCCTGTACGTGGCGGCGCAGCGCTTCGTGTCGGTGGGCTACGGGGTGACCGAGCGATGACCGCGGCCGTCGAGACCGTCCGCGCCCTCACGTTCCGTGGGCCGGGGATCGCCGAGGTCGGACCGCGCCCAGTCCCGACCGCCGGATCGGGCATGACGCTCGTGGCGCCGCGATTCGTGGGGATCTGCGCGACCGACATCGAGCTGCGCGACGGGACACACCCGTACTACGGGATGGGCGTCGCCCGGTTCCCGCTCCAGCCCGGCCATGAGTGGAGCGGTGTCGTGGTCGAGAGCGACGACCCTCGACTTGCCCCGGGCACGCCGGTCGTCGCGGACCCCGAGGTCTCCTGCGGCCGTCCCGATTGCGAGTTCTGCACCGCCGGTCGCATCCCGTGGTGCCCGGACCGCCAGGAGATCGGCTGCCGCGGGCATCTCGATGGCGCGGCCGCCGAGCTGGTGAGCCTCCCGACGCGGAACCTGCATCGGGTGCCGGACGGCGTGGACTTGCGTGACGCCGTCCTCGCGGAGCCGGCCGCGACCGTCTTCGGCGGCCTCCACCGGGTCGGCCCGGTCCGCGGCCGCCGCGCGCTCGTCATCGGGGCGGGCACGATCGGCGTCATCGCGGCCCAGGTCATGCGCTCGGAGGGAGCCGACGTGACCGTCGCCGTCCGGAGGCCCGGTCGCGAGGCGGCCCTCGCTGGCTTCGAGACCATCGTCGTCCAGGATGCGGACCGCCCTCTGCTGGCGCCTGGATTCCCGGTGGTCATGAATGCCGCGGGCAGCGCCTCGGCGATCGTCCTCGGACTCCGGGCGCTCGCCAACGGCGGCCAGCTCGCATTGCTCGGCGTCCCGGCCGAGCCGGTCGACCACGTCGACGTGGCCTCCATCCTGCACAAGGACGCGACGATCCACGGCGTCCTCAACGTCAGCTCAGGCGGGCCGGCGCTGTTCGACCGGGCGCTCGACGCGCTGGCAGCCGGGGTCATCGACGGGTCGGCAGTGATCGACGCCGTCGTCCCGCTGGCGGAGGCCGAAACGGCTTTGGCCCGGGTCGACGGGGCCGAGCGGGCGCGCCCCAAGATCCTGCTCGGCATCACGGCATAGCGAGGGCGACCGATGTTGCATTCGAAGGTGAACGTGCCGATAGAGCTCAGCTTCCAGGCCCAGATGCCGCACGCGGATCCGTTCAACGAGATCGATCTCGACGTCGACATCACCGGGCCTGGCGGGGCAACCTGGACGGTGCCCGGCTTTTGGGTCGGGGACGACCGGTTCAAAGTGCGGTTCGCGGGGCCGGTCGAGGGCCGCTATGAGCTCCGTTCTCGCTGCTCCGACCCCTCGGACGCGGGCCTCCATGGCCAGGTGGCCGAGCTCAGCGTCCGGGCCTATGACGGGTCCAACCAGCTGTACCGCCATGGCCGGATCCGCGTGACGGCAGACAAGCGACGGTTCGAGCATGCCGACGGCACGCCGTTCATGTGGCTCGCTGACACGCACTGGCAGGCGTTCACCTCGAGGCTCGACTGGCCGCACGGCTTCGCGACCCTCGCGGACGACCGGGCCGCGAAGGGCTTCTCGGTCATCCACATGGTGGCCGGTCCGTTGTCGGGCTTCGATGCCGACGAGAGCTGGCACCCCCACCAGTCGAACGAGGCGGGCTGGCCGTGGGAGCCGGGCTGGACCCGCATCAACCCCGACTTCTACGAGGCGGTCGACCTGAAGATCGGCGGCTACGTCGAGCGCGGCCTGATGCCCTGCATCGTCGGGATGTGGGGCTACTACATGAACCTCATGGGGATCGAGCGGATCCGGCAGCATTGGCGCTACCTGGTCGCTCGCTATGGCGCGCTGCCGGTCGTCTGGTGCCTCGCGGGCGAGGTCCAGATGGCGGTCTACAGCATCATGCGGGCCGGCGGACAGGCGCATGCCGATGCGCTGGCCGAGCAGGCGGACGGATGGACAGAGATGTCGCATTACCTCCGCGCCATCGATCCCTATCACAGCCTGGTGACGACGCACCCGGCGGCGATCGGCAATATCGAATCGATCCAAGGCAGGGGCGATGACCCGTCACGGGTCCGCCCGCTGTCGGGCAGCGCCCGGTCCGTGCTGCACGACGACGCCGAGCTCGACTTCGACATGCTCCAATGCGGCCACTTCGGGTTCCAGCTCCTCGAGCCGACCGTAGACCTGGTCCAGAAGGCCATCGCGCAGCAGCCGGTCATGCCGCTCGTCAACGGCGAGGTCAACTACGAGGGGATCGCCGGGTCGTGCTGGCAGGAGCAGCAGCGATTCCAGTTCTGGACGTGCATGCTCGACGGGGGCGCCGGATACAGTTACGGCGCAGCGGGACTGTGGGTGTTCTGGTCGCGAACGACCTTCTCCAAGGGCGGCGACTCCGAATACATGGAGGACGCCGGCGGAGGTCCATGGGAGGACGTGATGCACCTGCCCGGCTCGGCGCAGGTCGGGATCGGCAAGGGCATCCTGGAGCGGTTCCCATGGTGGAAGTTCGAGCGGATCGACGAGCCCCGCGCGGTGGCCATCGGCCGGGCATCGTCCTTCGCGGCCGGGATCCCCGGGGTCGTGAGGGTCTACTACGTGCCGTCCGGGCTGGAGCCCGAGTCGCTCCACGGGATCCTCGAGGGCGGCGACCGCAAGTACTTCTGGTGGCGGACGCTGCTGCCGATCAAGGTCGACGAGGGTGCGGCGTTCGCGGCGTCATGGATCGATCCGCAAACGGGCGACGCGACGCCCATCGGCCCGGTCCACGCCGGCGCGGATGGCTTCTGGACGCCGCCGGCGAAGCCATCGCTCCTCGATTGGGTGCTCGTGTTGGTCGATCGCGAACGCCTCGCGGCGTTCGCGGCCTAGAGAGGTGACGTCTTGCTCCGCTCGGTAGCTCCCCAGGTCAGTCTCCCGGAACGGGCCGCCCAGGACATCCGCGATGCGGTCCGGTCCGGCGCCTATCCCGACGGCCGACTGCCGGCGGAGCCGATGCTCGCCCAGCAGCTGGGCGTGAGCAAGGCGACGGTCCGGCACGCCGTGTCGATCCTCGAGCAGGAGGGCCTGCTGTCGCGCCGCCAGGGAGCGGGCACTTTCGTGGTCGGCCGGGCGCTCGAGCTCCACAACAATCTCAGCGTCAACTTCGGGGTCACCGACCTCATCGAGTCGGCCGGGTTCGTCGCCGGGACCTCGGCCATGTCGGTCGACATCGAGACAGCCGACGCACATGTCCAGCGTGCACTCGGCCTGTCCACCGCCGACCGCGTGCTCGTGCTGCGGCGGACCAGGACGGCCGACGAGCGGATCGTGGCGCGTACGACCGACATCGTGCCGTTGTCGCTACTCGAGTCTCGCGGTCTGACAGAATCCGCGGCCATCGCTTATGTACGCGGGCGTCGGTCGGTGTACGAGGCGATGGCCGGGCTCGGCGTCCAGGTCCGCGACGGCGTGGCCGAGATCTTCCCAAGGAAGGCCGACCGGGAGCTCGCCGAGGCGCTGGCGACAAACGAAGGCGTCCTGCTGCTCCGGCTGGACCAGACGGACTTCGATCTCAATGGCGTGGCGATCATCAACTCGACCGAATTCTTCCTCGCGGACGCATTCAAGTTCCAGGTCTATCGCAAGGGCACGGGCTCGCGCGGATCGCGCTCGAGCACGCGCTGAGACGGCGGCAGGCGGATTTCCGGCCATGAGCGAATTCATCTTCATGCTGACGCGTGATGACGTCACCGTGGGTGACGCGCTCGTCCGGTATGCCGAGGTGCGCTCATCGGGGCTGCGCTGGGTCGGGTTCAAGGACGTCGGGCTGCCGTTCGACCAGCTGCGCGCCCTCGCCGACGCGATCCACGCCGACGATCGCAAGGTGGCTCTCGAGGTCGTGAGCCTCGACCACGCGTCGGAGGTCCGCTCTGCTGAGGCCGCCCTTGAGATCGGCGTGGACCTGTTGATGGGTGGCGTCCACCCCGAGGCGGTGCTGCCGCTCGTCGCAGCGAAGAACGTCCTCTACTTCCCGTTCCCGGGTCGCGTCGTCGATCACCCGAGCGTCCTCGTAGGCTCCGTCGAAGAGATCGCCGAGAGCGCCCGCCACCTGACGGCACAGCGCGGCGTCCACGGCCTTGACCTCCTCGCCTATCGCTTCGCGGGCGACGTCCCGCGCCTGATGGATGCCGTCGTCGCCGCCTCGTTCGGGCCGGTGGTCATCGCCGGGAGCGTCGACTCGGACGCGCGGATCGACGCCGTCCAGCGCTCGGGCGCATGGGCGTTCACGGTCGGCAGCGCCGTGTTCGACCATACCTTCCCGGCCCGGCAATCCGCGGCCGCCCAAGTCGACCACGTCCTCGAGGTCGTGCGCTCGTCGAGCGTGGCTGGACAGCGTCCGGTGGCGGGGTTCGACGCCGGAGGCGCCACAGCATCGTCACGGGCCCCGAGCGAGGCCTGATGCCGTCGGGCGACCGTCCGCGTCGGCTGCGGGTCGGGTCCCTCGAGGCGACGTATGACCACGGCGGGCTCCGCTGGATCTCCTTCGATGGCGTGGAGATCCTGCGCGGCATCCTGCTGACCGCCCGGGACGCGGACTGGCGGACGCTCCGGCCGGAGATCCGCGGCCTTCGAGCGGTTACCGAGGCCAACGGGTTCTCGATCGCGTTCGATGCGCACTGGCACGGCGAGCGGTTCGAGGTTGACAGCCACGTCGCCTTCGAGGGCGACCGAACCGGGCGGATCGGGGCGTGGCTCACGGCTCACGTCGAGGCCAAGACCGTCGTCCAGCGGATCGGGCTCATCGTGCTGCATCCGGCGTCGGTCGCCGGGCGGCCGTTCGAGGCGACCCACGAGATCGGCCCCACCCTGGGCGACTTCCCGGTCCTGGTGACCGCCGACCGATTCATGACCGAGATCCGGGCCATGCGCTGGGAGCCCGCGGACGACCTGCGGGCATCACTCATGTTCGACGGCGACCTCTGGGAGACCGAGGACCAGCGGGCGTGGACCGACGCGTCGTTCAAGAGCTACTCGCCGCCGCTCTCGCGACCGCATCCGGTCACGCTCGCGACGGACGTCACGCTCGACACCAGGATCCGGATGGAGGTGGCGCGGACCGGCGAGCGGCCGGGCCGGGTCACGCGCAGGCGTCGTGCGAAGCGTGAGCGAATCACGGTCCACGACGAGACCCTCGCGACGTTGCCGCCCATCGGCCTCGGCTGGTCAAGGCCGCTCCGCTCGGACGAGGCGGCGCGGCTGCGCTCGCTGCATCCGGCCCATCTGCGGGTCGTCGTCGACCGGACACGGGGTGACTGGCATCCGGAGCTACGCGGCGCGGCCCAGGATGCGGTCGCGGTCGGCACCGCGCTCCAGCTCGAACTGGTCGCGTTCGCCGATGGCAAGGCCAGGGACGAGCTCGCCGAGGCCCTCGGTGCGCTGCATGTCCCGATCGTCGGCGCGCTCGTCTTCGGGACCGTGGGCGACGCCGGGCTGGTGACCTCCGAGGCGTCCGCGGTCGGCGCCGTGCGTGACCGGCTCCGGGCCATCATGCCAGGAATCGAGATCGGCGGCGGCTCGCGGGTCAACTACGCGGAGCTGGCGGCCGCGTCCCCGCAGCCGCTCCGGTCGCTCGACACGATCGCGTTCGCCGTCACGCCCCAGATCCACGCCGCGGACGCCGCCACGGTGATCGAGAACCTGGCGACCCTGCCGGTTCTCATGGAGAGCGCGGCCGCCTCAGCGGCGGGCGGCCGCTCGACGTGCTCTGCTCGTTCCGGCCGAGATTCGACGCCTACGCGAGCCCGGCTGAGCGCCGGCTGTCCCCGACCCGGTTCGATGACCGTCTCGCCGATGACCTCGGATCCGCCTGGCTGATCGGCACGCTCGCGGGTGTCCTGCTGGGGCAGACGGGTCGCGTCACGATCCTCGAGGCGTCCGGCTCGGCTGGCGTGCTGCGGTCGAGCGGCCTCGTCGGGACCCTCGAGGCCGTCGTGTCCATGGGCGCAGGTCAGGTGCTGCGGGTCGAGACAACCGAGGGTTGCGCGGCGCTCGCGATCCGTTCCCGGGGCCACCTCCGGGTGATCATCGCCAACCTGCTCGACCGGGTGACCAAGCTCGACGTCGCGCTCCCGATGGGCTGGCACCCGCGCGACGGCACCCGCGGCTTTGACCTCGCGCCGCTGGACCACCTGGCGATCGACGCGGGTCCCGCCTAGTCCTCGGTGTGCCCGAGGCCCAGCACGGCATCGACTGTGTCCCGGTAGCGTGCCGAGGCGCCGGCATACGCGTCCCGCGCGTCCGAGCGTGGCTCGAAGATCCGGCCGGCGCCGAATCGCGCGACCGCCTGCGCCCGCGGGTCGGTCCATCGCCTGAGCGCCTGGCCGGCAAGGAGCATCGCCCCGGCGAGGGCCGCGTGCCGTTCGTTCGAGCGGTGGGCCGGCCGGTCGGTGATGTCGGCCATCAGCTGACACGCGAATGGTTGCGCGAAGCCACCGCCGGTGAGTCGGGACCGCTCGACGGATTGACCCGCCCGTTCCAGCTCCTCGATGCAGGCCGCGACCTCGAAGGCGATCCCCTCGATGAACGCGCGGGCGATGTCCGCCAGTGAGGTGCCGAGACCGAGGCCGACGATGGTGCCCCTGGCCCCGGGCTCCCAGCGGAACGAGCGAGCGCCATGGAAGGTGGGAACGGCCGTGACGCCACGGGCGCCGGGTTCGCTCGTCGCCGCGAGGGCCGTCAGGCTCCGGATCGGGTCACGGCCGCGCAGGCGCGCGATCCCGGCGAGCCAGTCGATCGTCGCGCCCGAGGTGGGGATCGACAACAGGGCGAGCACTTCGCCCGCGATGGCGTGTGCCGGGCTAGTGATCCGATCGTCGACGGGCCGCTCGGCCAACGGCACGGCCAGCGCGACCCCGGTCGCGGTCCCCGTCGAGATCATGCATTCGGGACCGCCGATCCCGAGACCGAGGGCTTCCGCGGCCCGGTCGGCCGCGCCCACGATGACCGGCGTTCCGGACGAGAGGCCGAGGAGTCGCGCCGCCTCGCCGGTCAGAGCCCCGACCGACGACGCGCTCGGCACCACCGGCGGCAGCTGCGACCCGCGAAGCCCGGATGCCGCGATCGCCTCGGGCCACCAATCACCCGTCTCGAGGTCGAACAGGAGCGTCCTCGACGCGCTCGACGGATCCGTCGCCGGCTCCCCGGTCAGACGGAGGTGCAGGTAGTCCTTCGGCTGCAGCAGCCAGCGGGCGCGCGCGAACCAGTCCGGGTCGGCGCCCTTGACCCAGGCGGCCTTCGACGCGGTGTAGTTGGCCGCACTGCGGAGGCCGGTCCGCCGATGGATCGTCGCGCGGCCGAGGTCACGCTCGAACTGCGCCGCCTCCGTCGTGCCACGGTCGTCCATCCAGAGGAGGCTCGGTCCGATCGCCTGCCCGTCCTTCCCGACCACCACGAGGCTGTCGCTCTGAGCGGTCAGCGCGATGGCGTCGACTGACCCGACGCCGGCTCGCGTGCAGGCGTCGTGCACCGTCGCCGCGACCGCGGCCACCCATGCGCCAGGATCCTGTTCGGCGCGGCCAGGACCAGGACGCGTGGTGGGGATCGCGCTCGACGCGGTCGCGAGCAGGCGGGTTTCATCGAAGACGCCCACCTTGGCATTCGTCGTCCCGAGATCGATGGCGAGGATCGGCTGGTCGATGGGTCCGCTCCGATGCGCTGCCGAGCGCGGCCCGCTCATCCGCCCGGTGGCCGTCCCGGTCCCCCGTAGAGGCGGATCATCTGCCGGCAGCGGTCGCGGAAGGCCGGTCGGATCGCCTCGTCGAGTGTCGTCGCCAGCATGCCATGCGGGGTCGTCTCGACCGCGGCCCGCAGCGCACTCAGCGCGTCATGGGCCATGCCGTGGAAGTAGCTGACCTTCGTGATCCCGGCACGGATCGCCGCGACCAGCTGATCCGGCGGCACGCCGGTCCCGCCGTGCAGCGCGAGATGCGCCGGCGTCACCGCGTGGATCGCGGCGATCCGCTCGATGTCGACGTTGGCCTCGCCTTCGCCGAGCCCGTGCGTCGTCCCGACGGAGACCGCGACGATGTCGATACCGGTCTCCGCGACGAAGGACGCGGCCTCGGCTGGCTCGGTCAGTGCGCCGCCTGCTTCGACGCCGGTCCGCCCGATGTGGTCGAGCTCGGCTTCGACCGACGCGCCGTATTGCCCCGCCAGCTCGACGGCGATCCGGGTCGACGCGACCTTCTCCGCGAGATCCATCCCGACGCCGTCGTACTGCACCGAGGTGAACCCGGCATCGAGGGCCCGGCGCACGAGGTCGACGTCGGTCGCGTGGTCGAGGTGGAGGGCGATTTCCGTGTCAGCGGCCTGGGCTCGGGCGACGAGGTACGCCGCGAGACCCTCGAAGTCCATGGCCGATGTCATCCTTCGGGTGACGGCCACGCCGGTGGGGACGCCCTCGAGCTCGATCGCCTCGAAGACGCCGCGCGCGGTCTCGAAGTTGAAGACCGTGAACGTCGCGACCGCGTAGCCGCCCGATCGGGCGTCAGCCAGGAGTGGTGCGAGCGGGACGAGCATCGTGGGTCCTCAAGACGTATGATGATAATATCATCTGTAGACTTCGGTTCGAGACCAAGCCAGAGGTAGAGGATGACCGGGTCGCTCGATGGTCGCGTCGCGATCGTGACCGGGGCGGGCCAGGGGATGGGCCGGTCCTTCGCGCAGATCCTGGCCGAGGCCGGGGCCACCGTGGCGGTCGTCGAGGTCGTGCCAGGGCGGGGCCAGCAGGCGGTCGATGAACTCGTCGCGGCCGGCCACAGCGCGGTCCTCTACGAGATGGACGTCCGGGACAGGGTCGCCATCGACGCGATGGTCGTCGACCTCGAGCAGCGCTACGGCCGCATCGACGTCCTCGTGAACTGCGCCGGGATCTTCGCCGGGGGCCCGAGTGAGGAGGTCACCGCGGAGGAGTGGGACCGCGTCATCGGCACCAACCTCACGGCGGTCTTCATGTGCAGCCAGTCCGTCGCCCGCGTGATGATCCCGCAGGGGTCGGGCAGCATCATCAACATCGGCTCGCTGACCGCGATGGGCGGCTGGGCGAAACGCGCCTGCTACGGGACGTCCAAGGCCGCGGTCGTCGCGCTGTCGCAGATCCTCGGCGTCGAATGGATCAAGCACGGGATCCGGGTCAACGCCATCAACCCGGGGCAGATCGAGACGCCGTTCAACGAGGCAGCCTTCAAGGCAGGCCTGGGCGACCGCGAGGTCTTCACCAACCGGGCGCCGATGCGCCGGTTCGGGACGCCGGAGGAGATCGCCGACGCGGTTCTGTTCCTCGCGAGCGACGAATCGTCCAACGTCAACGCCCAGTCGATCACCATCGACGGCGGTTGGATGGCCTGGGGCTCGCTGACCAGCGACGACCCGCTCGGGATCTGAGAAGGCGGACTGATGGGTGATCTCACCGGCCGCACCGCGATCGTCGTCGGGCCGGGGACGGACGCGGACCTCGCGATCGTCGCGGCGCTGGCCGAGGCGGGCGCCCAGGTCCTCGTCGCTTCGATCGATGGAACCGCCCTCTCGGATCGGGCCGGCCAGGACGTCGGGCGCCTCGAAGCTCCTCCCGAGGACCCGACGTCGGCCGGCGCGATCGTCGAGGAGGCGAAGGCGCGGACCGGCCGCCTCGACATCCTGGTCCAGGACCGGCCGACCGCCTATCGCGGCCGCATCGACGACATGGGCTGGTCGGCCTGGGCGGCCGACCTGGCGCGCCTCACTGCGACCGTTGCGGTCGACCGAGCGTTCGCGGCGGCCTGCGAGCCCGAGGGCGCGATCGTCCACCTCACCTCGATCGATCTCGCCCAGGCCTACCCTGGACGGGCGGCGGCCTCAGCCGTGGCCAACGGGCTGGTCGGTGCCAGCCGGGCCATGGCGGTCGAATGGGCCCGAAAGCCCGTGCGCGTGAACGTGGTCGCACAGGGGATCGTGTTCGACGAGGCGGATCGCACGGCGCTCGCGGATGGGTCGAAGCCCTCGGACCGCATCCTCCTCCGGGCGCCGAGCCACCGCATCGGGTCTGCCGCCGAGACCGCGGCCCTCGTCCGGTTCCTGGTCGATGACCGCTCCCGGTTCATCAGCGGGCAGACGATCTCGGTCGACGGCGGCTGGGCGTCCCTCACCCAGCACGCCGAGGGGCTGCGGTTCCCCTAGCTGAGGAACGCGTCCGGGCGGCTCGGCGGCGGCTGCTGGAGCTCGACGAGGAAGCCATCCGGATCGGTGAAGAAGCACGTCCGCGCGCCGTCGAATGGGCCCGCCGTGATGTCGACCGGGTGGCCCGACCGGGAGCGGAACCCGAGCGAGACCAGGCGCTCATGGAAGGCGTCGATGTCCGGGACCTGGAGACCGAAATGGACGCTGCCCGGGTCGCACGGGCGCGTTCGCGCGGGGACGCGCTCGATGCCGCGGTGCTCGAGCAGCTCGACGGGGACGCGTGATCCGGGGATCCGCAGGTAGACGATCCGAACGTTCGCCGAGGGGACCGCGGTGACCTCGCGGAGATAGTCATGGTCGGCGATCCGGTCGATGTAGACCTCGAGGCCCAGGCCGTCCCGGTAGAACCGCAGGGACTCGTCCATGTCGGAGACGGTGATCCCGATATGCGAGAGGCCGTGGATCTCGTCGGCTGGTCCGGTCGTCATCGCACTCCTCGGATCGATGCCTGGAAGGGGTCGTAGAGACGTAAGGTCATAGTATCATCGGTTCAATGCTGGTCACACCGTGCGGCGCTCCAGGTCCCCTCGAAGCGCGCCTCCACGATGATGGCCGCCGTGTCGTGGTCCTGGACGACGACCCGACCGGCACCCAGACGGTCAGCGGCGTCGACGTCGTCCTGGAGCCGAGCCGCGCTCGCTTCGACGCCTTCTTCGGATCCTCGGCACGGGCACTCTACGTCCTGACCAACACGCGGGCGATGCCGCGCGAGGCGGCCATCGCGCACCTCCACTGGGTCGTGACCCAGGTCGACGAGGCGGCCCATCGGGCAGGGGAGGCCTGGGTCGCGGTCCTGCGCGGCGACTCCACGTTGCGCGGTCACGTCTTCGCCGAAACCGATGTCCTCGGTGCCCGCGACGCCGTGGTGTTGTTCGTGCCGGCCTTCCCGGAAGTCGGTCGGGTGACCGTCGGTCGCGCCCAGCTGGTCGAGATCGACGGGCAGCCCCGGAATGCCGCGGACACCGAGTTCGCGGCGGACCCGAACGTTCGGGTACACGTCGCGCGACCTCGTTTCGTGGGTCGCCGAGGTCGGCGGCGGCCGGTCGGCGGTCATGGTCCCGCTCCGGGACCTTCGCGAGCACGGGTCGGCGGCGATCGCCGACGCGCTCGTGCGTGCCCCAACGGGGACCGTCGTGATACCCGAGGCGGAGACCGTCGACGACCTTCGCTGCGTCGCGATCGGCCTGCTCGACGCCGAGGCCCGTGGTGCCATTGTCGTCATCCGCTCCGCGTCGAGCTTCGCCGCGATCCGGGCCGGCCTCGCCGCGCGACGGATCGAGGCTATCCCCGGCCCGGCCCCGCGGCGGATCCTCATCGCGTGCGGGTCGTACACGGCCGCTAGCACCGCCCAACTCGCCGCCCTGGCGACCCGCGGCTGGCCGATCGCCGAGGTCGCTCCGGATGCGCCGATCGCCCAGCTCGTCACGATCGCCCAGGCTCGCCTCGACAGCGACGGGCTGGCCGTGATCGCGACCCCGCGGTCCCGCTCGGATGACGGCAGCCTTCGCTCCGGCGCAACGGTGATGGACCGGCTCACCGAGGTCATCGGTCGGCTCCGCGACGACGTGGACGCGGTGATCGCCAAGGGCGGCATCACGTCTGCCGCGGCCGCGATCAGTCTCGGAGCGCAGGTCGCCAGGGTCGAGGGGCAGCTGGCGCCGGGCATCGCCCTGTGGGGGCTGCGTCTTGGCGGCGATCGGTCGATGCCGTACGTCGTCATCCCTGGCAATGTCGGCGGTCCGGACTCGATCACCGATGTCCTGGATCGGCTGCGATGACATGAAGGAGACGTGACGATGTCGGCAGCACAGATGGACACGACGGTAGGGATCATCGGCCTCGGGGCGATGGGCCGCCCGATCGCCCACCGGGTGCTGTCGGCGGGTTTCGCGGTCCGGGTCAACTCCCGGAGCGATGGTCTCCGGAGCGAGCTCGAGGCGGCGGGCGCCACCTGGTGCGTGACACCGGCCGACCTGGCGACCGGCGCCGACGTCATCCTCGTCACGGTCGCGACGGAGGCGGACCTCGCCGACGTCCTGACCGGTTCGGGTCGATCGCTCGCATCGCTCCGATCCGGCACCGTCGTGTGCGACCTCGGCACGCATTCGCCCGCGGCGATGGCCGTGGCCGATGCGGCGGTGCGCGCAGCCGGCGGCGCGTTCCTGGACACCCCGCTTTCGGGCGGCGTCGAGGGGGCCACGGCGGGATCGCTGTCGCTCATGGCGGGTGGCGACGAGGCGACACTGGATCGGGTCAGACCGGTACTCGCGTCGTTCGCGTCGAAGGTCGTTCACTTCGGGCCGGTCGGGTCTGGCCAGGTCGCCAAGGCCTGCAACCAGCTCGTGGTCGGCTCGACGATCGAGGCCGTCGCCGAGGCTCTCACGCTCGCCCGCCTGAGCGGGCTCGACCCGGCGCGAGTGCGTGAGGCGATGCTCGGGGGGTATGCGTCGAGTCGAGTCCTCGAGATCCACGGCCAGCGGATGCTGGACATCGCGTTCGAGTCCGGAGGCGCACGTGTTGATCTCCACGCCAAAGATGCGCGGATCGTGCTCGATCAGGCGAAGCGCGTCGGGTTGGCGTTACCCGGTTTCGAGCCTGTCGCCTCAGCACTGGAGACGCTCGTCGCGGCGGGCGACGGCGGACTCGACCACTCGGCCCTGATCACGTTGCTGGCGCGAGACGAACCGGCCTGATCGGCGGGCTTGCCGCTCCATGCTGGTTGCGCCAGGACCGGGCTCCGCACGCGGCGGCGGAGCCCGCGACCCGCGAGATCTGCATCGAGAGGATGACCCGGCCGAGGCGCGGGATCCGGGGCAGGGCGCGGTAGGAAACCTCGGGGGCCCGGTCAGGCAGGGGGGTCACCCGCGCATGCTACCCGCGAGCCGATGGATCGGGCTGGTCGGCGGCCTAGACCGGATCGGTCGTGGCGCCGTCGCTCCCTGCCGGAGCGTCAGGCAGGGATCTCCAGCCCGACGAGGCCGGCACTGACCTTCCAAAGCCGGTGCGCAGTAGCCGTGTCGTACGACCGCTTGCTGGATCGCTGGGGTCGACCGTTGGCGAAGTACGTGCCCGTGACGCCCTCGACCTCTGGCGAGGATGCCAGGTAGACCGACGTCGCCGCGCCCTGTCCGGGGGTCTTCATGAACGGGCGCCAGAGCGGGACGAAGACCCGGAAGATCCGCGAAGGATCCTCCGCGCCGAATCCACTGCGCACCACGCCGGGATGCAGCGCGTTCGCGGTCACCCCGGTCCCGTCCAGTCGGCGGGCCAGCTCGTACGTGAACATGACGTTGGCCAGCTTCGACTGGTTGTAGGCCCTCTCCCCGGAGTACGCCCGCTCGCCCTGCAGGTCCTCGAAGTCGATCGTGCCCATCGCCTGGGCGCCGGACGACACCGTGACGATCCGCGCCGGGGCGCTCGCCTGCAGTCGATCGAGCAACAGGGCGGTGAGCAGGAACGCGGCCAGGTGGTTGACGGCAAAGGTGTGCTCCAGGCCGTCCGCGGTGATGTGGCGTGTCGCCCAGAAGCCCCCCACGTTGTTGACCAGCACGTCGAGGCGCGGATACGCGTCGAGCACCGCTGCGGCGAGTCGGCGCACCTCGGCCTGCGATGACAGGTCGGCCGCGAGCGCATCCACGTTCGGATTGCCGCTGACCTTGCGGATGTCCCTCGCGGCGGACTCGGCGCGCCCGAGGTCCCGGCCGGTGATGGCCACCCGGGCTCCCAGCGTCGCCAGCCCGATCGCGGTGGCCCTGCCGATGCCGCCGGTGCCGCCGGTGATCAGGACGACCTTGCCGGTCATCGACGGCGCCGCATCAACCATGGGCCGGAACCGGAGTCCTGCGCGCGCCGGCATCGGCCGTGCCGTCCGGCCCACCGATGACGTAGGCGATCATCCCGACGACTCCGAAGCCGAAGACACCGAGCAGAAGGATGGCGATGAACCAGGCCTTGATCTCGACCTGGGAGGTGTTCAGCAGCGCCCCGACCCACGACACGAGACCGGCGATCAGGCCGGCCACGATGGCCAGCCCACCGACGATCCCGAGCCCGAGAAGGGACCAGGCGAGTGCGCTCCCCTGGAGCGCGACGATGTCGGGACCGTTCATGACGAACACGTCGTTCGCGATCGCGATCCAGACTGCCGCAATGGCGAGGATGGTGCCGCCGATGACGGCGACCGAGCCGCCGATGAAGACCCTTGTGACGGTTGCCTTGGGCATCTTGACGTTCCTTTCGAGTTTGATCTGGGGGTTGGTCTGGATCTAGGCGAAGGACGGCTGGGCCACGGTCAGCACGACCGTGCCACGGGCATGGCCGGTCGCGACATGGTCGATCGCCTTCGGCGTCTCGGGGAGCGCGAAGGTGCGATCGATGACCGGCGTGACCTTCCCGGCCTCGACGAGGCTCTTCAGGGCAACCAGGTCGTCGTGGTTCTGCGTCTTGACGGTCGGGGTCGCCTGCTGGCGCACGAACATCGACACGAGCATGGCCCGCACGGTGCGGGCCAGCTTGCCGCCGGCGTGGCCACCGCCGTTCGAGATCAGGGTTCCCGTCGGCGTCAGGGCCCGCCGGGTCCGGGCCATCGAGTGGTTGCCCACGTTGTCGAGGATCAGGTCGTAGCGCGGACCGCCCTCGGTGAAGTCGTCCTGCGTGTAGTCGATGACGTGGTCGGCACCGATGGAGCGGACCAGTTCCACGTTCCCGGTGCTGGTCACGCCGGTCACCTCGGCGCCGAACGCCTTGGCGATCTGCACCGCGAACGTGCCGACACCGCCGGACGCGCCGTTGATCAGGACCTTCTGGCCCGGCTTGACCTTGCCGTCGTCGCGCAGGAGCTGGAGGGCGGTCGTCGCGGACACGCCGACGGCGGCCGCCTGCTCGAAGGTGAGGTTGCCCGGCTTGAGGACGAACTGGTCCTCGCTGGCATGTGCGTACTCGGCGAACGCGCCGGTGCAGAAGCCGAACACCTCGTCACCGGGTCGAAGGCGCTGGACGTCCTTGCCGACGGCCTCGACCGTGCCCGCGATGTCCGTTCCCGGGACGGAGTTCTTCGGCCGGCGGAGCCCGGTCGCCATCCGCATGACGAACGGCTCGCCCGTCATGAGGATCCAATCGCCAACGTGGATGGACGCGGCGTGGACCCGCACCAGGACCTCGTCGTCCTTGATCTCCGGCTTGTCGGTATCTCGAAGCTCGAGCACGTCCGCCGAGCCGTACTGGTCCTGGACGATCGCCTGCATCTTGTGCCTCTTTCTCTGTACACTCTTTTGTGCGTACGATGTACGCTTCGTGTGTACGGTGTACGCTAGTGCGTACGGTGTACGCTGTCAAGCCCCGAGATTCGGGTGCTTGCGAGGTGCCGGCACCAGGGAGTGATCAGGATGGCCACGAACGCGGTATCGAATGGGGAGGCGCGCATTCGCCTCGGACGGGAGCGGGTCCTGCGCGCCGCGATCGCCCAGGCCGACGACGGTGGGCTCGATGCCCTCTCCATGCGCAAGCTCGCCGATGCACTCGAGTTCGCGCCGATGGCCCTCTACCGCCACGTTGCCAACAAGGACGACCTCATCGATGGGATGGTCGATGTCGTCTTCAGCGAGGTCGAGCTGCCGGCCCCGGGACCCGACTGGCGGACGGCCATGCGCCGGCGGGCGATCTCGCTGCGCGACGCGCTGCTGCGCCATCGTTGGGCGATCGGCCTGATGGAGTCGCGGGCCAACCCGGGTGCGGCGAGCCTGCGGCACCATGACGCAGTCATCGGCAGCCTCCGGGCGGGTGGCTTCGACATGCCGATGGCCGCCCACGCCTACTCGCTGCTCGACAGCTACATCTATGGCTTCGCGCTGACGAAGATGAATCTGCCGTTCGATTCGGGCGCTGAGGTCGCCGAGGTGGCCGAAACGATGCTCGAACCGTTCCCGATGGACGCCTACCCCAACCTCGTCGCGTTCATCAGCGAACACGCCATGCAGCCCGGCTACGACTACGGCGACGAGTTCGAGTACGGCCTCGACGTCATCCTCGATGGCATCGAGCGGGCTGGTCGCGCCACCGGGTGATCCGATCGGGCGTTTCGGCACTGGCGCGCATCCCGTGCCGGTCGGAACATTGATGACGGACGAATCTGGAGAGACCCGGGTGGCGGATCGGCGCCGGGTCATCGAGGCCCGACGTGCGCACCTTGGTCCTCATACTCATCCTGGCCTTGCAGGCCCCGATCACGGCGCCTGCGGCGGCGGCGGCGGCGACGGATCCGTTCGACGCCGCCGTTCGGCACGCCTTGGTCTTCGCCGCCGCGCAGCTCGATGCGACGGCGAAGGCGATCTCGAAGACGAGCTATCCGAGTTCGACCAGGTCAGACGGGAGCTGGAGCACCACCGGCGCGAGTAGCTGGACGAGCGGCTTCTTCCCGGGCGCCATGTGGCGCGTCTACGAGGGTTCCGGCAGCCCGCTCTGGTCGACCCGCGCCATCGATTGGCAGGCCGGGGTCGAGGGCCAGAAGACCGACACGTCAAGCCACGATGTCGGCTTCGAGATCTTCACGAGCTTCGGGAATGCCTATCGGCTGACCGGATCGGAGGCCGACCGACAGGTCGTCCTGACCGGGGCTACCTCACTCGCCTCGCGCTACAGCTCGACCGTCGGGGCCATCAAGTCGTGGGACGGCCCGACATCGTCGGACTTCCGCGTGATCATCGACAACATGATGAACCTGGCGATCCTGTTCTGGGGTTCGAAGCACGGCGGGCCGATGGCCTGGTACGACATGGCGGTCAGCCACGCCCTCAAGACGATGACGAACCACGTCCGCGCGGACGGCAGCACCTACCAAGGGGTCAACTACAACCCCTCGACGGGTGCGGTCAAGGCCAAGTTCACGCACCAGGGGGCGGCGATCGAGTCCACGTGGTCGCGCGGCCAGGCCTGGGCGGTCTACGGCTTCACGATGGCGTATCGCGAGACGGGCGACAACCGGTTCCTCGACACGGCCCGTCGCGTGGCCGACTACTACATCGCCCATCTTCCGCCGGACCGCGTGCCCTACTGGGACTTCGAGGCGCCCGACATCCCGAACGAACCACGTGACAGCTCGGCGGCCGCGATCGCCGCATCCGGCCTGCTCGAGCTGGCCATGCTCGAGACCGACGCGGGCCGCGCGACCGGCTACGCCCAAGCGGCGAAGGACACGCTGACCTCACTCTCGTCGAGCGCGTATCTGGCCGAAGGGACGAACAGCGACGCGACCCTGCTCCACGCCACGCAGAACGAACCAGAAGGCGCATCCGACACCGGACTGATCTACGCCGACTACTACTTCATCGAGGCACTCCTCCGGTACCGATCGCTCGCCGGGCGGATCACCGACAGCGGCACCGGGACCCCGGTCGTCGGGGCCACGGTCGCCTTCGACGCCGGCTCGTCACTGTCGCGGGCGGACGGCCGGTACCTGCTCGCCGGCATCGGCGCCGGTGAACGCAGCATCACGGTGACCGCACCCGGCTATCAATCGGTCACAAGGTCGGTGACCTTGCCGGATCGCGGGGAGGCAGTGCTGGACGTGGCCCTATCGCCTGGCACGCCCGCCCCGACCCCGACCCCCACGCCGACGCCCACCCCAGCGCCGGGCGGAGGGCTGCGGTTCACCCCGGTCGCCGATGCGCAGGTCAAGTCGACCAGCCCCACGACGAACTACGGCACGCTCACCACGATCCGCGTCCGCGAGGACACGGCGAGCGCCCCCATCAACTACCGGAGCTACCTTCGCTTCACGCTGAGCGGGCTGCCGGGTGCCGCGACCTCGGTCCGCCTGCGCCTGTACGTGACCGAGGGATCGGTCGACGGCGGGACGGTCTACCCGACCGGCAGCGGCTGGACGGAGACCGGCCTGACCTGGACCAACCGGCCGGCCGCATCCGGCGGCGCGTACGGCACGTCCGGGCGGACCCCGGCGGCCGCGGCGTGGCTCGAGATCGTGCTGAGCCCGGCGACCGTGACCGGGAACGGCACCATCAACCTGCTCCTGCAGAGCGCGAGCACCGACAGCGCCATCTACGCGAGTCGCGAGGACGCCAGCCACCGACCTGAGCTGGTCGTGACGAGCGGGGGCGCAGCCCCGACGCCCACGCCGACGCCCACGCCGACGCCCACGCCGACGCCCACGCCGACGCCCACGCCGACGCCCACGCCGACGCCCACGCCCACGCCGACCCCGACGGTGCCACCGGGCTCTGCGCTGCGGTTCACGCCGGTCGCCGACGCGCAGGTCAAGTCCACGAATCCCACGACGAACTACGGCACGCTCACCACGATCCGCGTCCGCGAGGACACGGCGAGCGCCCCCATCAACTACCGGAGCTACCTGCGGTTCACAGTCGCCGGCCTGGCTGGCCCCCCGAGCGCCGTCCGGCTCCGCCTATACGTGACCGATGCGTCCGTTGACGGCGGGACGGTCTACCCGACCGGCAGCGGCTGGACGGAGACCGGCCTGACCTGGACCAACCGACCGGCGGCCTCAGGCGCATCGCTGGGCGGCGGCACGGCCGTTGCCTCTGGCTGGGTCGAGATCGTGCTGAGCCCGGCGACCGTGACCGGGAACGGCACCATCAACCTGCTCCTGCAGAGCGCGAGCACCGACAGCGCCATCTACGCGAGTCGCGAGGACGCCAGCCACCGACCTGAGCTGGTCGTGACGCCCTGAGGATTGGTGGAGATGGGGGAGAGTCGAACTCCCCGTCCAGGACCCTTCGCCGGAGACCAACTACGAGCGTGTCCGATGGTTTGTCGTCGACCGCCCGGACGAACATCGGCACCCTGCCGGACGGTCCAGTCACGTGCCCCTAGATCGGGCTTGACTCCGGACTACGCAACGCTTGATCCGGATCGCAGCTTCGCTGCATGACGCTTCCACTACCCGCGAAGCGGAGGTAGCTTCCACGCTCACCTTACCGCCTAAGCGGCGAGGGCGAGAGTCGACTGGCGGTTGCCAGGTACTTCGTTTTGCTGCCTGATTAACGAGGCCTGAGCAGCATCCTCGGCTCGCGTTCTCCGGTAGCCAAGCCCTGTCGAAACCACACATCCCCACAGGACCGAACGCCGGTTCGGATTGAAGAGCGTACCACCGACGCGACGAGGCGCCAACCAGGGTGGCGGGCAAGGACCGACCTATACTTCGCCCCGATGACGCTCGATCGCGCGGACGAAGCGGCCTGGGAGTTGGTTCGCGAGCGGCTGCACGCGCAGGGGCTGCGATGGACCCCGCAGCGGCGGACGCTGGTCGACGTCCTGAGCCGGACCGATGGCCATGTGACCGGATCCGAGCTGGTCGAGCGCTGCCGGGCGGTCGACCCGACCACGACGCCATCCACCGTCTATCGCACGCTCGACGTGCTCGAGGACCTCGGCTACGTCAGCCATCACCACGGGGTCGACGGTCGCGAGGAATTCCACGTCCTCCCGACCGAGGAACACGGGCACCTCCATTGCCGGACGTGCGGCGGCTCGTGGGAGATCCAGGCGCGTGAGGCGGACGCGATCGCCGGTGCGCTCGATGCCGGGCGGGGGTTCCGCGTCGACCGTTCGCACATCACGATCACGGGCCGCTGCGCGACGTGTGCTGCCGCCGAACGCGAGGTCGACGCCGCCGTCTGAGGGGCGCACGAGCGCCTGGGACCATCGGCCCATTCACCCATCCGGGCCATCGCTGGTATCGTTGGGAACGGCCGAACCTCCTCATCGAGGACGGGGGACCCACCACCCGGGGCGAATCGCGGACCACCGCGGCGGCGAACCCACGCCGAGCCCGACAGCTCACCTCGCAGGCCAAGCGGGCTGCTTCGAGGTACGTGGTGGAACGGTCGTCACTCACATCGCCGGGTCGGCGCGCGCTCGGGCGCAACCTCGCGCTCGACCTGCTCGCGGCCGTCGGCGTCGGCGTGAGCATGGCCCTCGTCACGACCCTCCTCCCGACGATCGCCCGCCGCGGTGGGCTCGAGCCGCTCGGTCTTGCCGCCCTCGCCGCGGCGCCCTTCATCGCCAACCTGCTCGGCGTCTTCGCCGGTCGATTCGGGCCGCGCTCGCCCGGGCAACTGGCCCTCATCCGCGGGGCGGGTGCCGCCTCCCTGGTCGCGCTCTTCATCCTCCCGACGCCGCCCATCATGGTCCTGGTCTCGGTGGTGTTCTGGGTCAGCCTGTCGTTCGGCGGCCCCTTCCATCTCCGCCTCTGGGGCGCGATGTACCCGGCCCGCCTCCGGGGCCGCATCGTCGGGATGATCGGCACGGGTCGGGCTGCGGCCGGGGCGCTGGCCGCGTTCGCCGGCGGGCTCCTGGCCGACCGCGTCGGTGGTCCACCGGCCGTCGCCTTGGCGGGCCTGATCGGGATGGCCTGTGCGGTCGCGTACGCCGGGTTGCGTGCGCATGCCGCGGGCGACCTGCCGCGGTTCTCCGCGCGCGACTCGATCCGGGCCCTTCGCGAACGCCCGGTCCTGGGCAGGGTCGCACTGGCACAAGGGTTCTACGGCGGCGGCCTCATCGCCGCGATCCCGCTCTACGCGCTGGTCTACGTCGACCGGCTCGACCTGTCGCTGGCCGACGTCGGCATCATCGGCATCCTGACGGCCGCCGCGACGACGGTGTCCTTCATGATCTGGGGCGTCGTCGCCGATCGCCAAGGGGCGATGGTCGCGATGCGGATCGGCAGTGCCATGGGTCTCGCGGCCCTCGTCGCGTACGCGGTGGCGCCGAACGTGGGCCTGCTGTGGGTCGCGGCCGTGGCGGCCGGCGCCGGGAGTGCCTCGATCGACGTCGGCATCGCCTCGGTGGTCAGCGAGCACACCACGATGGCTTCCCGGGCGCCGGCCATGGCCGGCTGGAACGCCATCACCGGCGCGCGCGGCATCGCGGCGGCCTTCCTGATGAGCGCGCTGCTGCAGGCCGGCATCGTGGACGTGACGACCGGGCTGCTGCTGTGCGCGGTCTCGTCGGCGATCGGCGTCGCGCTCTACGTTCGGACCGGGAGCGAGGCGCCGGCCGCGGTGGTGGCCACGACCGCGGCGCTCGTGCCCGCCAGGGTGATCCGGGCCGCATCGGGGCTGCGAGCGACCGTCGGCCGCTGACCCCGCCGCGCGGCTACGATGGCCGCGATGCGACTGACGCCGTGGGAGGAGGAGCGGCTCCTCATCTTCACTGCCGCCGAACTGGCTCGACGTCATCGTGCGGCGGGGATCCCGCTCAACGCCCCCGAAGCGGTGGCGCTCATCTGTGACGCGATGCTCGAGGCGGCGCGGGCCGGGGCTGACTACGAGGGAGTCGAGGCGGCCGGCCGGTCCGCGGTCGATCCGTCTGAGGTGCTCGACGGGGTGCCGGCGCTCGTCGACCAGGTCACCCTCGAAGTCCTGATGGGCGACGGGTCGCGGCTCGTCGTCCTGATCGAGCCGCTCGGACGCGTCGGCGACGCTCCCGGGGCGGTCCGGCCGGCGTCGGCGGCCGCGACGGCCGACGACCGCGACCGACTGACCCTCGACGTCCGCAGCGAGTCGACGCGGGTGATCCGCGTCTCGTCGCACCATCCGTTCGAGCGCGTGAATCAGCGCCTGGTCTTCGATCGCGCGGCCGCGACCGGGTTCCGCCTGGACCTCCCCGCGGGCTCGACCGAGCGATGGGCACCGGGCGAGACGCGGACCGTGCGCCTGGTCCGGTACCGTGGGGAGGCGGGACGGTGAGCCGGCTCTCCCCGGAGGAACGCCTCGCCCGCTACGGGCCGACGACCGGCGACCGCGTCCGTCTCGGCGACACCGATCTCTGGGTCCGCGTCGAGGCGGACCGGCAGGCACCCGGCGACGAGCCCATCTGGGGCTACGCGAAGACCTTCCGGCCGCGGGCGACCCAGGGCCGGCCGGGGCCATCCGAGCTCGACGTCGTCGTCGCGGGCGCGCTGGTCATCGATCCCGTGGCAGGCATCGTCAAGGCCGACATCGGGATCAAGGACGGGCGCATCGTCGGGGTCGGGCGTGCCGGCAACGACCAGATCAGCGACGGTATCGAGCTGCCGATCGGTCCGCACACGCATCCGGTCATGGGCTACGGCCTGATCGCGACGTCCGGCGCGGTCGACAGCCACGTCCACGCCATCAACCCGGAGCTCGTGCCGGCGGCCCTGTCGGGCGGCATCACGACGCTCATCACCGCGGGGTTCGAGGAGCCGCCGTGGGCGATGGCCAGGACGCTCGACAGCCTCGCCGGCTGGCCGGTCAACGTCGGGTTGCAGGCGGGCGCCCGGGTCGAGGACGACCCATCGCTGGAGGCGCTGCTCGACGCCGGCGCCTGCGGCTTCAAGATCCACGAAGACTACGGCGCGTACCCGGAACTCATCGACCACGTCCTGCGGTTCGCGGATGCCCACGATGTCGCGGTCTCGCTGCACACCGACGGGCTGCACGAGTCGGCCGAGCTCGAGGACACGATCGCCGCGATCGCCGGGCGGACCGTCCACGCATACCACGTCGAGGGGAGCGGCGGCGGGCACGTACCGGACCTGCTGGCCCTCGTCCGGGAAGCGAACGTCCTGTGCTCGTCGACGACGCCGACCGTGCCGTTCGGGGTCAACGCGGCGGCCGAGCAGGTCCCGATGATCGTGCTCAACCACGGGGCGTCGTTCGGGATGGCCGAGGACATCGCGCTCATCCGCGAGCGGGTCCATCCGGCCACGATGGCCGCCGAGGGCCCGCTGCACGAGCTGGGCGCCATCGCCATCGTCAACTCCGATTCGCAGGGGATGGGCCGGATGATGGAGACGGTCCGGCGGACGATCCAGCTCGCCCACGTGATGGCGGCGTGGCGCCGGACGCCGGCGGGTGTCGGGCACCCGGGTCTGCCGGAGGAGTCGACCGACCCGTTCGAGGCAAACGAGCGCGTCCTGCGCTATCTCGCGAAGGTGACGACCGAACCCTCGATCACGCATGGGATCGCCGACCACGTCGGGTCGCTGGCGCCCGGTCGACTCGCCGACATCGTCCTGTGGCGGCCCGCCTACTTCGGGGTCAAGCCCGAACTGGTGTTGAAGAGCGGGTACGCGGCGTGGGCGCCGCTCGGCGAAGGGAATGCGACGGTGGAACGTGCCGAGCCGACCCGGTATCGGCCGGACTGGGGCGGGTCCGGCCGTGCGGCAGCGTCCCTCTCAACGACCTTCGTCTCCGCGCGGGGCGCGGCGGACCCGTCCCTTCGGACGCGGCTCGAGGCGTCCGGGCGATCCGTCGTCGCCGTCAGCGGGACCCGGGGTCTTTCGCGAGACTCCCTTGCCCGCAACCGGGCGACGGCCCCGATCGATGTCGATCCCACCGATGGCCGCGTGACGCTGGCCGGCCGCCCGCTCGAGGCCGAGCCGGTCACGGACCTGCCGCTGAACCGCCGTTACTTCCTGCGCTGAGCGCTCAGACCCGAGGCGGACCGGCGGCGATCCTGGCGCGCAGCGACTCGACCGAGGCACCGGTCCAGTCGGACTCGATCCACCAGGTCGCCCCCGCCGCCCCGAGGGGCCCAAGGGTCGCACCGGCTCGCGCGGGGTCCGGCGTCGTCCCTTCGACGACGATCTCGAACGGCCCGGAGTCCGGCGTCGACGGCCGCTCGCGAGCGATGAACGCCGAAAGCTCCGCGATGGCCGACGGGTCGCTCGTCTGCGGCAGGATCCCGTCGAAGCGGAGCGCGCGTCGAGTCGACCGCTCGTTCGGCCACGCGCCGACGACCCAGATCGGGATCCGCGGGCGCTGGATCGGTCGCGGGCGGAAGGTCATCGGCTCGAAGCGGTAGTGCTCGCCCGCGAAGCCGAACGGCTCCCCGCTCCAGAGGCCCTCGAGGATCGCGAGCGACTCGTCCAGCAGCTCGGCCCGGAGCCGTGCCTCGGTGGGCTCGCCGACGTTGCCGAACGCGCCGTCGTCGAGCGCCCCGAGCCCGACCGGCAGGATGAGCCGTCCGCCGGAGAGCTGATCGACGCTCATCGTCTCGCGGGCGAGCTTCCACGGACGGCGCCTGGCCGGTGGGGTCACGATCGCCCCGATCCGGATCCGCTCCGTGCGCATCGCCATCGCAGCGAGGGTCACCCACGGGTCGAAGGTCTCCATCTCATTGATAGCGATGCCGTCCCACGTGAAGACGCCATCCCAGCCGGCCGCCTCGGCCGTCTCGGCCAGCTCGGCGGCCTCGCGGGGCCCGCCGACCGAGAGGACGATGCCGGCCTTCACGCCCAGATGTCGCCGATCGTGAAGCCGTCGGGGAACGGGTCGGTCGGGTCGACGATGTAGCTCGCGAACCCGGTGATCCAGGCCTGGCCGGTGATGGTCGGGACGGCCGCCCGGTACTCGCCGATCGTCGTCTCCTCGACCAGGTTGCCGGTGAAGACCGTGCCGAGGATGCCCTCGTGCCGGAACGGCTCCCCGATCCGCAGCTCGCCTTTCGCGTACAGCGTCGCCATCTTGGCGCACGTGCCGGTCCCGCACGGCGAGCGGTCGATGGCCCCGGTCCAGGTCGCGGGTCGCTGCCAGTCGAGCGTCCCGGTTGAGACCGTCACGACATTCCGGCGGCTGTTCGCCGGGTCGTGTGGCGGACCCGAGAGCTGCCCGATCGTGATGCCCGCGAACCCGGGCTGGTCCGGGTGGACGACCGGGAGCTGGTCGCAGGCGGCCGCCTTGATCATCTCGGTGATGCGCGCGATGTCGGCGCCCTCGTCCGGGGTGAGCCGGAGTCCGAACCGCTCCGCGTCGGCGATGACGTAGAACATCCCGCCGTAGGCCACGTCGACGACGATCGTGCCGAGTTGCGGCACCTCGACGGTCGCCCCGATGTGCGTCGCGAAGGCGGGCACGTTCCGGAACGTCACCCCGGTGACCTTGCCGTCGCGACACTCGGCGGTCACGCGGATGAGCCCGGCCGGCGCCTCGAGGGTCAGCTCGGTCACCGGCTCGCGCATCGGCAGCATCCCGGTCTCGAGCAGCACGGTCACGACACACATCGTGTTGGTGCCGGACATGCCGGGGTACTCGACCTGCTCCATGATCACGTAGCCGGCGTCGGCCTCGGGGTGATTCGACGGCAGGATCAGGTTGCAGTTGGCCGCCGGGTAGCCCCGCGGCTCGCGCAGCATCCGCAGCCGGATGTCGTCGCGGTTGGCCTGGAGCCAGGTCATCTTGTCGAACATCGTGGCGCCCGGCACGTCCTCGACGCCGCCGACGATGACCCGGCCGGGCTCGCCCGCCGCGTGCGCGTCGACGGCCTCGATCTTCGAGCCGAGTCGCAGCCGCTCCGGAAGCTCGCTCACGCCCGTGGCCCCGCCCTACCGACCGCGCTGGACGTCGGCCAGCTCCCGCGCGACATCGCGCTTCGCATCGCGATCCGCGATGTCCCGGCGCTTGTCGTGGAGTTGCTTTCCGCGTGCCAGCCCGAGCTCGACCTTGGCCCGGCCCTTGCCCGAGATGTACAGCCGCAGCGGCACGATCGTCTGCCCCTTGGCCTTCGCGCGGCCCAGCAGCTCGTCGATCTCGGAGCGGCGCAGCAGGAGCTTGCGCGTCCGCTTCGGCTCGTGGTTGTAGCGGTTGCCCTGCTCGAACGGCGCGATGTGGGCGCCGATGAGCCAGGCCTCGCCGTTCTCGACGCGCGCGTACGCATCGGCGATGTTGACCTTGCCGGCCCGGATCGACTTGATCTCCGTGCCGGTCAGGACGATGCCGGCCTCGAACGTGTCGTCGATCGTGAACTCGTGACGGGCTCTTCGGTTGAGGGCGACGGTCTGCTCGTCGCGCATGGAGGGCTCCTTCGGACCGCGGTGGGGTGGAGTATGGCCTGAGCGCACGAACGCCGACCCTATTCGGGCCGGCGTCCGAGTTGCTTACCCACCCACAGGGTGTCCGACTAGACGGCCATCTCCTGCGAGGTGGTGCAGCTACGCGTACTGTCGATCACTGCACATCACCTCCTTTCGTTCCCGGGAACCGTACCCGATGCACGAACCGGGTGCAAGCACGACGGCGACCCGGCGCACCGCCAACGAGGTCGCGCTTCAGGCGGCCGCGCGCCCGCCGGCGTCTGCCGAGGCGCCGAGCACCTCGAGCGCCTTGTCGAGCGTGGGATCCTCGCCCGACGGCAGGTCGGCGGGGATCTCGACCACGACGTCCGGGGTCAGCCCGACATCGTGGATCCAGCGCTTGTCCGGGGTCAGCCAGCGGGCGATCGTGAGCTTGAACGCGCCACCCTCGCCGCTGAGCTCCTGCCACTGCTGGACGGTGCCCTTGCCGAACGACGTCTGGCCGACGAGGGTCGCGCGCTTCGTGTCCTGCAGCGCGCCTGCGACGATCTCGCTGGCCGAGGCGCTGCCGCCATCGATGAGACAGACGATCCGCACGTCGGGGCTGGTGGCAACGCCGTCGGGTGTCGCGTCGGTCGCGACCTGCTTGCCCTTCGAATCCTGCTCCCAGAAGATCACGCCCGAGCCGATGAACTGGCTGGCCACCGATCGCGCCGCCGTGACGTAGCCGCCGGGGTTGCCACGCAGGTCGAGGATCAGCTTGGTCTCGCCGGCCTTGATGTCCGCAGCGAGGGCGTCGCGGACCTCGGTGGCGCCATCGTCGGAGAAGCCGCTGAGGCGGATGTAGCCGACGGTCCCATCGCCCAGGTCCTTGGTCACGACCTCCCGTTCGTGGACGACGTCGCGGGTGATGGCGAGATCGAACGGGTCGTCGCTGCCCCGCCGGACGGTCAACGTCACGGTCGAGCCCTTGGGTCCGCGGATGCGGTCGCGGGCCTCGTCCACGGTCAGCCCGTCGAGCGAGGTGCCATCGGCGGCCAGGATCAGGTCGCCGGACTTGAGGCCGGCTTTCTCGGCCGGCGACTCGGCGATGGGCGCGATGATGACGAGCCGGCAGTCGGCGCCCAGCGTGGCGCAGCCCTGCGTCCCGTCGGTAGCCTGGGTCGCGATCTCCGCCCCGATCCCCTCGAACTGGCCGCTGATGCCCTGCAGGCTGTCGCGGTACTCCTCCGACGTCAGATAGGAGGAGTAGGGGTCACCGAGCGCGTCGATCATGCCCTTGATGGCGCCCTGGATGAGGGCGTTGCGATCGACCTCGCCGCCGGCGTACCGGTCGGTGACGGTGTGGTAGGTGTCCCAGAAGGGCTCGAACGCCTGCTCGTCGGTGACCGCGGTCCCCGGCTCGTCGGAGGCCCGGATGCCCATCGTGTAGCCGGACATGAACAGGGCGCCGCCGGTCAGCACCGCGACGACGACGATGGCGATCGTCAGCGTCGAGATCCGGCGGGGCGCGCGGGTCACCGCGACGGGGACAGGGGTCACGAGGGGATCGGCCAGCGGGTCGAACGTGGGCTCGGAAGCGGCCTCGGCGGTGGCGTCGACGGGCGGCATCACGGGTTCGTCGGGAAGCATCGGATCAGGTGGTCCTGCGTCGAATCAGCTGCGGTTGTGGCGGGGCGACAAGGGTACAACGAGCCCCTGAAACCCCCGATATCGCCCGATGGTCCCTACGGCGCGAGCGCGTCAGCGGATCAGGTAGGTGCGGACCGAGACCCAGGAGCCCAGGACCCCGAGGCCGACCCCGGCGCCCATGACGAGCACGACGAGGTCGCGCGTCAGCGACCCGAACTGGAGCGGCAGGACGCGGAAGAAGTCGACCATGAAGCCGCTGATCGGCTCCGCGGTGGCGGCCAGGACGCCGAGGGTGATGAGCGCCCCGAGCAGGCCGACGAACGCGCCCTCGAACACGAACGGCCAGCGGATGAAGGCGTCAGAGGCACCGACGAGACGCATGATCTCGATCTCCTCGGCCCGGGCGAAGACCGCCAGCCGGATCGTGTTGACGATGATGAAGAGCGCGATGACGCCGACGACGAGCAGCACCACGGTCCCGGCGGTCCGCAGGATGTCCGTGACCGTCAGCACCCGCGCCACGAGATCCTCGATGTTGATGACGTTGCGCACGATCGGGTCGTCGCGGAGCGCCTGGGTGACGACGCCGACGGCGGCGGGGTCGGCGAGCTTGACCTCGAGGCTGGCGTAGAGCGGGTTCGTGTCGAGGTAGGGCGTCAGGTCCTCCCGGCCCTGCGACTTGAGGGATTCGCGGAAGTCGATCAGAGCCTGGTCGCGGCTGACGAACGTCACGGCCGAGACCTGGGGCATCGCGCCGACATTCGCCTGCAGTGTTTGGATCTGCAATTCGGTCGCGTTGGTCTGGACGTAGGCGACGACCTCGACCTTCTGCTCGGTGAACTGGAGGCCCGCCAGGAGGCCGGTCTGGATGATCCAGAAACCCGCGAGGAGCAGGAGCATCAGGACCATCGTGGCCGTGGCGGCGAGGCTCATCACGGCGTTGCGCCAGAAGCCCTGCCAGGCGCGGTTGACGCTGAAGACGATGAAGGAGATCACGCGTCAGTCCTCGCGGTGGTAGGCACCGCCCACCTCGTCGCGGATGATCCGGCCTTCCTCGAGCGCGACGACCCGGCGTCGCAGGGCGGTGACCACCTCGGCGTTGTGCGTCGCCATCAGGACCGTGACGCCCAGCTCGTTGATGCGAAGCAGGAGCTGGATGATCTCCCAGCTGATGAGCGGGTCGAGGTTGCCGGTGGGCTCGTCGGCGATGATCAGCCGCGGGTCGTGGACGAGGGCGCGGGCGATGGCCGTCCGCTGCTGCTCGCCGCCCGAGAGCTGGGCCGGGATCTGCTTCGACTGGGCGGTCAGCCCGACCAGCGCCAGGACGCGGTCGACGGCGGGCCGGACCTTGCGGCTGGGCGTGCCGGTCACCTCGAGCGCGAACGCCACGTTCTCCCACACGGTCTTCGTCGGCAGGAGCTTGAAGTCCTGGAAGATGATGCCGATCTTGCGGCGCATCCGGGGCACGTGCCGGCGAGCCAGTCGCGCCAGGTCCTGGCCGTCGAGGACCACCTCGCCCTGGGTCGCGAGCTCGTCCCGGATCAGCAGCTTGATGAGCGTGGACTTGCCCGCCCCGGACGGCCCGACGAGGAAGACGAAGTCACCCTCGGGGATGACGAGGTCGACGTCGCGTAGCGCCACCTTGCCGTTCGGGTACTGCTTCGTGACGTCGTGCATGACCAGGACCGCCCGTTCCTGGGCGGCCTGGTCGAACTGACGACGGAGGACGCGATTTCGGATGGAGCGCGCCGGCGGCGGCGCAGCGACGGTAGTCAAGATTCAGCTCCGCGGGCGAGGCGCCCGGCGACGACCGTCGCCGGTTGGTGGCGGCTGGACTCCGTCCGCGGGCACGGCGAGGGGAGCCACTTCGAGCCTGAGGCTACCACCCGACCCACGCACCGGCAAACGTGACGAGCGGGTACCGGCAGACCGGACGATGGTCCGGTCCGGTGCGGTCCGGTGAACTCGGGGCGCGGCTTGGGAACGCCCTAGAGCAGGCCGGGCGAGATCGGCAGATAGCGGCCGAAGTCCGCGAACGGGCGATCCCAGCACAGCAGCACGGGGAACTGGTCGAGCCGGAACCCGGCGCGCAGCGCGGCCACGACCGCGCGATCGGCATTCCCCGGCAGCCAAAGCGCGAACGCGCCGCGCGGCTCGATGGCCGTCGTCAGGTGGCCGAGGACCGGCGACATCAGGGCCGCATCGCGGACCGCCACGGGGCCGACCCGCCCGGCCTCGGTCGCGTACCCGTAGCCGAGCGGGGCGCCATCGGGGCCGCGATACAACCAGCCCCGCCGCGACTCCGTCCGCAGGTAGCGGTGATCGATGGGATGCGCGACGCCCAGCAGCTCGCGGTCGAGCCCGTCGACGGCGTCGGCCAGCTCCCGGTGGCCGTCGCCACCCGGCGGACCGGCGGCGATCGACTCGAACGGCACCGGCACGACCCCCGACGGCAGCGGCTCGAAGGCGTCGGGGCGCTCGGGACGCCCGATCAGGTTCAGCAGCGGGATCCGCGGCACGATCCCGTAGCTCGAGTAGAGCGCATTCGAGATCGGCTGGGCGCTGTCGGTGGCGGTCGCCATGGCCATGTCCGTGCCGGGCGACGGCATGACCTCGGCCAGCAGCGCCCGACCGACGCCGGCGGCCTGGACGCCCGGCGCCACGAACAGCATCGAGAGGAACCAGAGGCGTTCGCGGACCACGGCCGAGGCGAACGCGACGATCCGCTCGTCGCCGGTCTCGGGGGCGCGCTGGATGGCCACGACGAACCGGTCCGGATCGGTGGTGGACAGGTGCCCGTACAGTCGCATGAGCGGGCTGGTCTCCGACGCGATCTCCGGCTGACCGAGGCGGCCGATGTAGTCGTTGATCGACTCGCGCCAGATCTCGACGCACGCGCCCAGCTCGTCCGGGCGGACGGGACGGTAGGTGAGCTCCCCGGACCGCGACGCGATCGCAGTCACGGCCTCACGCCGCGTCCTCGTCGCCGCCGATGCCGCGCTCCAGCTCGGCCTGCATGAACGGGTCGAGATCGCCATCGAGGACCGCGGCCGTGTTGCTGGTCTCGTACTCCGTCCGCAGGTCCTTTACCATCTGGTACGGGTGCAGGACGTAGCTCCGGATCTGGTTGCCCCAGCCGGCCTCGACGTGCTCCCCTTTCAGCCGCTTGATCTCGGCCTCCTTCTCCTCGAGGGCGCGCTCCAGGAGCCGCGCCTTGAGGACCTTGATGGCCATCTCCTTGTTCTGCGTCTGGCTCCGCTCGTTCTGGCTCTGGGCGACGATGCCGGTCGGGACGTGCGTGAGGCGCACCGCCGAATCGGTCTTGTTGACGTGCTGCCCGCCGGCGCCCTGCGAGCGGAAGGTGTCGACGCGGATCTCGTCCCAGTCGAGCTCGATCTCGATGTCGTCGTCGACCTCGGGCAGGACCTCGACGAGGGCGAACGTCGTCTGGCGCCGGTTCTGGGCATCGAACGGGCTGATCCGGACGAGCCGGTGCACACCCCGCTCGGCGCGCAGCCAGCCGTACGCCCGGCGACCGTGCACGGCGACCGTCGCACTCTTGATGCCGGCCTGCTCGCCTTCCTGCTGGTCGAGGATCTCGGTCGCGAAGCGATGGCGCTCGGACCAGCGCAGGTACATCCGGAGCAGCATCTCGGCCCAGTCGGTCGCCTCGGTCCCGCCGGCACCGGCGCTGATCATCAGGAGGGCGTTGCGGTCGTCGTACTCGCCCCCGAAGAGCAGCGCGGTCCGTTCGCGACGGAAGTCCGTCTCGAGCGCCGCAGCATCCCGGTCCAGCTCGGCTTCGAGCTCGGCGTCAGGGCCCTCGGCGAGCAGGTCGACCGCGGCCTGGAGGTCGTCAGCTCGCGACGCGAGCTCGCGCCACAATGCGGCCTCTTCGCGCAGGCCATTCGCCTCGCGCAGGACCGTCTGGGCGGTCCGGCTGTCGTCCCAGAATCCGGGCGCCTGGGTCAGGGTCTCGAGTTCGGCGACGCGAGCCTCTTTGGCCTCGAGGTCAAAGACGCCCCGAGGTCGACCGGATCCGTTCGGCCAGGTCGCGGATGGCGGCGGGGTCCACCTAGTTCCTGGTCTGCAGATCCTGGAGCAGCAGCGGGCGCAGCTCGATGAGCCGCAGCGCCGTCTTGCTCCGGGCGACGACGGGGTTGACGCACGGGCAGTAGCCGTTGTGGGGACAGACGCCGCAGTTGCCGTCGCAATCGAGTGCGGCGGCGTAGCTGCACGTCCGGCAGTCCCGCTCGCAGGCGATGAGATCGACGAAGGACGCTTCCTCGGCCTGCTTCACGGAGTCCCTCACTCTAGCTCGGGGCAGGGCGACGCGCTCTGGGGGAAGCGCAACCTGCCACAGACTCGGGCGGTCCGGAACGGCAGGCTTGGATGAGTATACGGGGCCAAATCCCTACCGCCAAGAGGGAAATCGGTCCGGTCGTACGTGGCGAGACTCTCGCCGAAGGTCAGGGCGAGTCGCCGGTCACGAAGTAGATGGCGAGCGCCCCGAGCTCGTGGGTGATGGCATCCGCGCGGGCGATCGGATCGCGATCGATCGGGCTGGTCGTGGTCGGCGATCCCCATCCGACGATGCCTTCATCGCCGGCCATCCGGAGCACCCGCAGCATGTGCTGGCGATCCGAGACGAAGACCGCCGAATCGAGATCGGCATCGCGCAGGATGGCCCCGACGGAGCGGATCGATTCGAGCGTCGTGCGGGCCTGGTCCTCCTCGAGGATGGCCTCCGGAGGCACCCCGTGTGCGACCGCGTACGCGCGCGCGGTCGCCGCCTCGGTCGTCCGGTCGCCGTCGGCCTTGCCGCCGGTCACGATGAGATACGGCGCCACGCCGGCGTGGTACAGCGCGACCGCGTGCTCCAGCCTCGCGAGGAACACGGGCGACGGCCGGCCGTCGTACTGAGCGGCGCCCATGACCACGATGGCGTCGGCCGGGCGGGTGTCATCGCGATCGCCCTTGGCGATGATCTGCCAGGTGGCAAACGCGCCGACGAGGATGATGCCCAGGATGCCGACAGCCGCGAGGCGGCCGATGTCCCGGGTCAGCGACCGTGGCACTTCTTGTACTTGGCGCCCGATCCACACCAGCATGGATCGTTGCGCCCGATGCGGGCACCGTCCGGCGTGTAGCCCGGACGCGGGCCACTCCCCGGCGTGGCCGCCCCCGCCGCTCCGGCTGCTGCGGTCAGGGCCGTGTCACCGAGCGACTCGCGGATGTTGCGAGCGACCGGTCCCGCGGCGAGGCCGCCGGCGATGACCGCGGCCGGCTTGTCGCTCGACGAGTCGGTCCCGTCGCCCGGCGTCCGGCCGTTGGTGGGTCCGCCGTCGCCGGCACCGCCGGGCCCGCGGTCGCCGGGTCCGCCGCTGCCGCCCGGCTTGGCGGGGCGTGGCGGCTGACCGGGTCCGGGCATCGGCCGGGGACCGTCACCGGGCGCGGGCTCGCGCGTGACGGTGACCCGGAAGATCGTCGACGCGACGCCATGGCGGATGAGGTCGCGCAGCTCCTCGTACATCCGGAACGCCTCGCGGCGGAACTCGTTGAGCGGATCCTGCTGGGCGTACCCGCGCAGGCCGATGCCGCGCCGCATGTCGTCGATCTCGGTCAGGTGCTCCACCCACAGCGAGTCGATGGTGCGGACGAGGACGAGCCGCTCGACGGTGGACCAGTCGTCGGCGCCGATCTCCGCTTCCTTCTCCGCGATCTTCGCGTCGGCGAGTTCGCGCACGTGCTCCGCGATCTGCTCCCGACCGCCCGCATCCCACAGCTCGTCCGCAGAGGTGCCCTCGCCGGTCAGCCCCATCTGGTGCAGGGCGTTCGAGAGGCCCTCGAGATTCCACTGGTCGGGATCCTCGCCGGCCAGGTCGGTGTCGACCAGGACGTCCAGCTCCTCGTCGAGGAAGGCTCGCACGGTGTCGGTGAGGTCCTGGTTGTGGAGGACCTTGTCGCGTTCCGCGTAGATCGTCTCGCGCTGCTTGTTGATGACGTCGTCGAACTCGACGACGCGCTTGCGGATGTCGAAGTTGAAACCCTCGACGCGGCTCTGGGCCGACTCGATCGTGCGCGACACGAGGCGCAATTCGATGGCGACGTCGTCGTCGAGACCGAGACGCTCCATCAGCCCGGTGACGCGCTCGCTCGCGAAGCGCTTCATCAGGTCGTCCTCGAGCGACAGGTAGAAGCGCGACGAACCAGGGTCGCCCTGGCGCCCGGCGCGGCCACGGAGCTGGTTGTCGATGCGGCGCGAGTCGTGGCGTTCGGTGCCGATGATGTGGAGGCCGCCCGCCTCGACGACCCGGACGTGGTCTTCCTCGGTGGTGGTCTTCGCCTCGGCCAGCACGGTCTCGTAGGTAGCCACGTCCACCTCGGCCGGGTTGAGCCCGCGCTTGTGGAGCAGCTCCGAGGCCAGGCCGGCCGGGTTGCCGCCGAGCAGGATGTCGGTGCCGCGCCCGGCCATGTTCGTCGCGATCGTCACCGCGCCGGTCCGCCCCGCCTGGGCGACGATCCCCGACTCCTTCTCGTGGAACTTCGCGTTGAGGACCTCGTGGGCGATGCCGCGGCGCTTCAGCAGCGTGCCGAGGATCTCGGATTTCTCGACGCTGATCGTGCCGACCAGGACGGGCCGGCCCTCCTCGCGCATCTCCTCGATCTCGTCGATGAGCGCGTTGAACTTGGCGTTCTCGTCGCGGAACACCAGGTCCGGCTCATCGTCGCGGATCATCTCCATGTGGGTCGGGATCGCGACGACCTCGAGGTTGTAGATCTTGTGGAACTCTTCGGCCTCGGTCATCGCCGTACCGGTCATCCCGGCGAGCTTGTCGTACAGCCGGAAGTAGTTCTGGAACGTGATGGTGGCGAGGGTCACGCTCTCGCGCTGGACGCGCAGCCCCTCCTTCGCCTCGACGGCCTGGTGCAGGCCCTCGCTCCAGCGACGACCCGGCATCTGGCGGCCGGTGAACTCGTCGACGATGATGATCTCGCCGTCCTTGACGATGTAGTCGCGGTCGCGCTTGTAGAGCGCGTGGGCCTTGAGCGCCTGCTCGAAGTGGCGGGCCAGCCTCGGATCCGCGTCGTACATGTTCGAGACGTTGAGCCAGCCCTCCATCTTGTCGATGCCCTCTTCGGTCGGGCTGACCGCCCGGTCCTTGAGGTCGATGAAGTAGTCGCCGCCCTCCTCGGCGCCCTCGGGCCGCTCCTTGAGGCGCGGCACCAGTCGAGCGAACGTGAAGTAGAGGTCGGCCAATTCCTCGGCCTGGCCGCTGATGATCAGCGGCGTGCGCGCCTCGTCGATGAGGATGTTGTCGACCTCGTCGACGATCGCGAAGCTGCGCTCCCGCTGCACGCGCTGGTCGAGCTCCAGCACCATGTTGTCGCGCAGGTAGTCGAAGCCGAACTCGTTGTTCGTGCCATAGGTGACGTCCGCCGCGTATGCCTCCTGGCGGGTCACGGGCCGGAGGTTGATGAGGCGCTCGTCCGAGGTCGGGAAGCCGGGCTCGAAGACGAACGAGGCGTCGTGGGTGATCATCCCGAGGCTGACCCCGAGGAAGTGGAACACCGGGCCCATCCACTGCGGGTCGCGCCGGGCCAGGTAGTCGTTGACGGTGACGACGTGGACGCCGCGGCCGGTCATGGAGTTGAGGACCGCCGCCAGCGGGGCGACGAGCGTCTTGCCCTCGCCGGTCTTCATCTCGGAGATGCGACCCTGGTGGAGGACCGCGCCGCCGATGAGCTGGACATCGAAGTGGCGCATCCCGAGCGTTCGCTGCATGGCCTCGCGGGTCATCGCGAAGACCTCGGGCATGGCCTCGTCGAGCGCCTTCTGGATGCGCTCGTTCTCGCGCTTGCGGCGAGCCTTCGTGAGCTCGCGCCGGCGCTCGAGGTCGGGGTTCTCGAGCTCGTCCTCGGACGGCTCGTCCGGCTGGGCGACCTCGAGGATCTCCGCGCGGATCTCCGCGAACCGGGCGCGGATGTCCTCGTCGGACAGGGCCTGGATCTCGGCTTCGATGGCGTTGGCCTCGTCGACGACCGGTTGGAGCCGGCGGACCTCGCGGTCGTTCGAGTCGACGAATCGGGAGAAGAACTTCATGGGACGGTGAAGTATACGGGGACGCCCGCTCGAACCCCCGGGCGCGCCTAGCTCCAGAAGCCGGTGGCGTGGCCGAGCACGAGCAGGACGAACGTCGCGCCGCCGAGCCCCAGCCAGAACAGCACGGACATGAACCGCGATGTCGGGTTCATCTCCGGGTTCTTGAGGTCAGGCAGGCGGCCGGAATCGAGGCCGCTCCCCCAGCGCCGCGAGCGCAGCTGGGTGCGCCAGTCCTGCGGCGGGACCGGCCGCGGCTCGATGCCGCCTTCGCCGTCCGGTTGGTGGAGTTGGAGGGTCATCGCTCGGCCGTCGGGACGGCGCGCAACAGGTCGCCTGTTGAAGGCTCCCCGTCATCGCTGCCCGGCCTCGTCGTCGCGGGTGTCGAGCGTGCCCTCGTTGCCGTCCTCCCACAGGAGCATCTCCTGGGTGAGGGAGACCTCGCTCGAGAACAACGCCCCGACCAATTCGCCGCGATGGATGCGCTTGATGGCCTCGCCGATGAGTGGCGCCACCGACAGCGTGGTGATCTTGGAGATGCGCTTGCGCTCGGGCAGCGGGATCGAGTCGGTCAGCACGACCTCGCGCAGGGACGAGGCCGCGATCCGGTCGACAGCCGGGTCGCTGAGGACGCCGTGGGTGGCGCAGGCGTAGATCTCGGTGACGCCCTCGCGCTCGAGTGCCCGGACGATCTCGACGAAGGTCCCGGCCGTGTCGATCTCGTCGTCGACGATGACCGCGCGCTTGCCGGCGACGGTCCCGATGACGTTCATCAGCTCGGCCCGGTCGAGGTTGCCGACGCGCCGCTTCTCGATGATCGCGAGCGGAGCGTCGAGCAGCTCGGCGAAGGTGCGGGCGCGCTTCGCGAACCCGAGATCGGTCACGACCACGAGGTTCTCGAGCCGCTTGTGGCGGAAGTAGTTCGAGAGCATGTGGACCGCGGTCAGCTCGTCCACCGGGATGTTGAAGAAGCCCTGGATCTGACCCTGGTGGAGGTCCATCGTGAGGACGCGATCGGCGCCGGCGACCGTGATCATGTCGGCGATGAGCCGGGCCGTGATCGGCACGCGTGGCTGGTCCTTCTTGTCGGACCGGCCGTAGGCGTAGAACGGGATGACGGCCGTGATCCGACCGGCGCTGGCCCGCTTGAACGCGTCGATCATGATCAGGAGTTCCATGATCGACTGGTTGACCGGGTGGCTGGTCGGCTGGACGAGGAAGACGTCCTTCTCGCGGACGTTCTCCAGGATCTTGACGAAGATGTTCTCGTTGGCGAACTGGAAGACCTCGGCCTTGCCCGGCTCGCTGCCGAGGTAATGGCAGATCTTCCGGGCCAGGCCCGGGTTCGAGTTGCCGTGGTAGATCTCGAACTGGTCCGCGTACAACCGCGCCTCCCTGCCGCCCAAGATCTCAGCCGCCCCTCATCCCGATGTCACGCGCCGGCCGGCCCGGCGGGTGCTGGCCCCTCCGGTGCGGGGTCGCCATCGTCGCCCATGCCGTCGCGCTCCGCAAGTCCGGCGCGGAACGCGGCGATGGCCACGACCCGGTCGCCCTCCGCGAGGCGCATGACGATGACCCCCCGGGCGGACGACGAGTAGCGGTTGATCGTGTTGGTCTCGGTGCGGATGACCTGTCCGCCGGCGCTGATGAGCAGCAGCTCCTCGTCCGCCTCGGTGACCTGCTGGACGGCGGCCACGTCGCCGGTCTTGCGACCCTCGAGCGAGATGAGCCCGACGCCCTGGCCGCCGCGGTGCTTGCGCCGGAACTCGGTGAGCGGGACGCGCTTGCCATAGCCGGTCTCGGTCAGGACGAGGACGTCGGCGTCGGGCTCGACGATGCTCATCCCGACGACCATGTCGCCCTCCCGGGCCAGGCGGATGCCGATGACGCCGGCCGCGTCGCGGCCCATCGCGCGGACCTCGGTCTCCGCGAAGCGGGCGATCTTGCCCTTGGCGGTCGCGATGATCACGTCGTCCTTGCCGGTCGACACGTCGACCCAGGCGAGCTCGTCGTCGTCGGCGATCGTGATGGCCCGGATGCCCGACGAGCGGACGCGCTCGAACTGCTCGAGCGGGGTCTTCTTGACGATGCCCTTCCGGGTCGCGAGCACGAGGTACGAGCCCGCGGTGAAGTCCTTGAGCATGATCGTCGCCATCGGGAGCTCGCCCGACTCGACCTGGACACCCGGCAGGTTGATGATCGGGATGCCCTTCGCCTGGCGGCTGGCATCCGGGATCGCATGGACCTTGGCGCTGAAGACGCGCCCGCGGTTCGTGAAGAACAACGCCCAATGGTGGGTATTGGCGACGAGCAGGTGCTCGACGGCGTCCTCTTCCCGGGTCACGTGGCCGATGATCCCCTTGCCGCCGCGGTGCTGGCGGCGGTAGGTGTCGACCGGCTGGCGCTTGATGTAGCCCCGACCGGAGATGGTGACCACGACGTCCTCGTCGGCGATGAGGTCCTCGTCGGTCATCTCGCGGCTGGCGTCGTCGGCGACGCGCGTGCGCCGCTCACCGGCGTACTTCTTCTTCAGGTCGGCCAGCTCGTCCTTGATGATCTGGAGGACCCGGGCCGGGTTGGCCAGGATGTCCTCGAGCTCGGCGATCTCCTGGATGACCGCAAGGTATTCGTCCTCGATCTTCTTGCGCTCGAGTGCGGCCAGCCGGGCCAGGCGGAGGTCGAGGATGGCCTGGGCCTGCAGCTCCGAGAGCTTGAAGCGGTTCATCAGGTTGGTCCGCGCGACGTCCACATCGGGCGACTCGCGGATCGTCTTGATGACCTTGTCGAGGTTGTCGAGCGCGATCTTGAGCCCTTCGAGGATGTGGGCCCGGGCCCGCGCCTTGCCGAGGTCGAACTCGGTGCGGCGGCGGACGATCTCGCGCCGATGGTCGATGTAGTGGACGAGGACGCTGCGGAGCGGCAGCGTCTGGGGCTGGCCGTCGACGAGGGCGAGCATGTTCATGTTGAACGCGAGCTGCATCGGGGTGTGCTTGAACAGGTTGTTCAGGACCTTGTGCGGGTTCGAATCGCGCTTGATCTCGACGTAGATGCGCATACCGTCGCGGTCCGACTCGTCGCGCAGGTCCGCGATCCCGTCGATGCGCTTGTCCTTCACCAGCTCGGCGATCTTCTCGAGCAGGTTGGCCTTGTTCACCTGGTACGGCAGCTCGGTGACGATGATCGCGGTCCGGTCGCCGCGGACCTCCTCGAACGCGACCTGGGCGCGCATGACGACCCGGCCGCGGCCATGGGCGTACATCTGGCGGATCGCGTCGACCGTCTCCCACTCGCCGGTCAGCGAGTTGCGCTGCCGCTCGTAGCGGAAGATCGTGCCGGCCGTCGGGAAGTCCGGGCCGCGAACGAACTGGCACAGGTCGTCGGAGGTGAGCTCGGGGTCGTCGATGAGGGCGACCGTCGCGTCGCAGATCTCCCCGAGGTGATGCGGCGGGATGTTCGTGGCCATGCCCACCGCGATGCCCGACGAGCCGTTGATGAGCAGGTTCGGCAGCTTCGAGGGCAGGACCGAGGGCTGCTTCTGCGTCCCGTCGTAGTTGTCCTCGAAATCGACGGTCTCCTTGTCGATGTCGGCGAGCATCTCGGCCGCGATCGGCGTCAGGCGGGCTTCCGTATAGCGCATCGCCGCGGCATCGTCGCCGTCGACCGAGCCGAAGTTGCCCTGCCCGTCGACGAGCGGGTAGCGCATCGAGAAGTCCTGGGCGAGGCGCACGAGGGCGTCGTAGATCGACTGGTCGCCGTGCGGGTGGTACTTGCCCATCACCTCGCCGACGATGGCGGCGCACTTGCGATACGAGCTGTTCCCGGACAGCCCCATGTCGCCCATCGTGTAGAGGATCCGGCGATGGACGGGCTTGAGGCCGTCGCGGACGTCGGGCAGGGCTCGCGCGACGATGACGCTCATCGCGTAGTCGAGGTAGCTCGTCCGCATCTCGTCCTCGATGCGGATGGCCCGGATGTCGCCCAGGTCGTCGGTCACGGTGCGCTACTCCTCGAGGGACGGGTCATGCGAGCGGTGGCTCGGGATGGTTGGCGGGATCGGGCAGCTCGCCGAAGCGAGCCGAGGTCTCCGCCGCGAGCGAGGTGGTCGGCGCCCCCGGGCGCTTGCGGATGCCGGCGAGACGCGCGCGGAGCTCCTCGGCGTCGGCCGGATCGAGCTTGGTGAAGGTGTCCCGGATGACCCAGGTTCGGTGGCCGTCGTTCGTGGCGACGGCGCGGTCGGTCTCGGTCCGGAGGGCCTCGGTCGTGGCGTCCAGGTCGACCTGGGCGAGCGAGCGATACGCCCACGACAGGGCCTTCTGGACGTCGGGTTCCGCGTCGCCCATCAGTTGGCCGAGCAACGGCAGCGCGCGGCGGACCACCTCGGGATCCAGGCCGCGTCGGCGGTGGCCGTGGGTCATCGTCGCGATCGTCGAACCGACCAGCCGGCGCTCCCAGCGTGACGGCGAGAAGACCAGCTGCTCGAGCTCGGCCCAACGGTAGGGCTCGGCGGCGATGCCCTTGCCGTAGGGGTGCGCCAGATCGTCGACGGTGATCCAGTCGCCGGCCTCGCGGGCGGCGCGGCGCAGCAGTTGCCAGGTCCGCTCGGTCTCGACGGGCAGCGTGCGCTCCAGCAGTCCGAACGCGAACCAGCGGGGCTCCAGGTGCGATTCGGCGAACAGCCGATCGGCGACGAACAGGAGCGGCGTCGGCCGGTCCTTGCGGGTGGCGTTCCGGAAGCCGCGCGACACCGCCGCCATGAGCGGCCAGCGGACGCCGTAAACGGCCCCGATGCCGGGCGCGACCCGTTGCTGCCCGGCGAGGTATTCGGGATCGGCGAGGCGCTCGAAGCCGGCCGTCAGCGCGGCAGCGAAGGACTCCGGGTCGTTGGTGAGTTCGGCGAGATCGGCGCCCAGCGCCTCGGCGCCGGGCCGGTGCTCGGCCACGAACGCCACCGCCCGTGCGGTGACGTCGCTCGCATGGGTCGAGGAGGCAGCGGTCGTGTTCGTCGGCGCGGTCAGAGTCGCGGTCACGGCTTCACGCGTCCACGCTGTCGGGAATACCGGCGATCGTTCCTGCGGCGACCGGCCGGAAGCCGTAGCGCTCGCGGAGCTCCTGCTTGCGCACGGGATCCGCGGCCACGTACGTGCCGGTCGCGGTCGCCAGCTCGACATCGGTGCCCGCCTCGATGATCCGTCCGGCCGTCTCGACGACGCGACGCCGTGACTTCGTGACCCACCCATCCGCGCGGATCGGCAGGCCGATCGGGATGGGCTTCTTGAAGGCGACAGACAGGCGAGCCGTCACGCCCCAGTTGTCTTCGGCCACGAGCGCCCACGCCATCACCTCGTCGAGGATCGTGGACACGATGCCGCCGTGCGCGACGCCCTCCCAGCCCTCGAACCGTCGATCCAGTTCGAGTTCCGTCCAGGAGCGCGCCGGCTCGAGGTGCAGCGCCATCTGGAGCCCGTGCGCGTTGAGCGTGCCGCAGCCGAAACAGTGATGCGGAGTGAACTCGAACCGGGCCGTCGGCGAGACACGGACGTCGCGGACGTCAGATGTCAAGGTTCTGGACCTTGCGCGCCTCGGTCTTGATGAAGTCCTTGCGCGGGCCGACCTTTTCGCCCATGAGCATCGTGAACACTTCATCGGCCTGCGCAGCGTTCTCCGAGTTGACCCGCAGGAGCGTTCGCGACTCGGGGTTCATCGTCGTCGCCCAGAGCTGGTCGGCGTTCATCTCGCCGAGACCCTTGAACCGCTGGACGGACAGGTTCTTGACGTTGAACTCCTTGATGATCCGCTCGCGCTCCTTCTCGGTCTGCGCGTAGCGGGTGACCTTGCCGGTGCTGATCCGGTACAACGGCGGCTGCGCCACGTAGAGATACCCCGCCTCGATGACCTCGGGCATGTGGCGGTAGAAGAGCGTCAGGAGCAGGGTCCGGATGTGGGCGCCGTCGACGTCGGCATCGGTCATGATGATGACCCGGTGGTAGCGCAGCTTCGTGAGGTCGAAGCTGTCGCCGATCCCGGCCCCGAGGGCGATGATCAGCGGGCGGACGTTCTCGCTCGAGAGGATCTTGTCGAGGCGCGCCTTCTCGACGTTGAGAACCTTGCCGCGCAGCGGCAGGATCGCCTGGAATCGGCGATCGCGACCCTGCTTGGCGGAGCCACCAGCCGAGTCGCCCTCGACGAGGTATAGCTCGCTGCGGGCCGGGTCCCGTTCCTGGCAGTCGGCCAGCTTGCCCGGCAGCGACATCCCATCGAGGGCGCCCTTGCGGATCACGAGGTCACGCGCCTTGCGCGCCGCTTCGCGGGCTCGGGCTGCGGTCAGGCACTTCTCGATGATCCGCCGGCCATCGCCCGGGTTCTCGTCCAGGTACTGGCCGAGACTGTCGGCGACAGCGGTCTGGACCTGGCCCTTGACTTCGGCGTTGCCGAGCTTGGCCTTGGTCTGGCCCTCGAACTGCGGGTCGGTCAGCTTGACGCTGATCACGGCCGTCAGCCCTTCGCGGACGTCATCACCGGACAGGTTGGTGTCCGAGTCCTTGAGGATGGCGGCCCGGCGGGCCCAATCGTTGAGCGAGCTGGTCAGCGCCGCTCGGAATCCGGTGATGTGCGTGCCGCCGTCGACGGTGTTGATGTTGTTCGCGAACGCGAGCACGTTCTCCGTGTACGAATCGTTGTACTGGAGGGCCACTTCGACGGCGGTGGACCCCTCGCGTCGCTCGACGTAGATCGGGCGGTTGTGGAGGACTTCCTTGCGCCGATTCAGGTGGCGCACGAACGACTGGAGGCCGCCCTCGAAGTAGAACGAGCGCTCGCGGTCGTTGCGCTCATCGATCAGCGTGATCCAGACGCCCTTGTTCAGGTACGCGGACTCGCGCAGGCGCTGGCTGATGGTCTCGAACGAGTAGTCGATGGTCTCGAACATCGTCGGGTCGGCACGGAAACTGGTCGTCGTGCCGCGACGGGACCCCTGCGGGGCGATCTTCTTGACCGCGCCGCGGGGCTTGCCACGTTCGTATTCCTGGGCCCAGACATGCCCATCTCGAGCGGATTCGACGCGCATCCACTCGGACAGGGCGTTCACGACGCTCACACCGACCCCGTGCAGGCCACCGGAGACCTTGTAGCCGCCGCCGCCGAACTTGCCACCGGCATGGAGGACCGTGTGCACGACCTCGAGCGCGTCCTTGCCCGTGGAGTGCTTGCCGACGGGCACCCCGCGGCCATCGTCCTCGACGATGACCAGGCTGTCCTTCTTGATCGTGACCGTGATCTTCTTGGCAAAGCCCGCCATCGCCTCGTCGATCGAGTTGTCGACGACCTCCCAGACGAGGTGGTGGAGACCTCGCTCGTCGGTCGAGCCGATGTACATGCCCGGCCGACGGCGGACCGCCTCCAGGCCCTCGAGGACCTGGATGCTGGCGGCCGTGTAGTCCGAGCCGGGGCCGCCCTTCCGCTTCGCGCGCACCGGCTTCGGAGCCGCGCTGTCGGTGCGGCTCGCCGCCCGGTTCGCGGGCCGGCTGGTGGCTTCCTCGGTCACGCGGTCCCTCCGGTCAGGCGGTCGTAGAGACGCCCGAGCTCTTCGTCGCTGTAGTACTCGATCACGATCCGACCACCGCGCCGGGATCGAGCAAGGCTCACCTTGGTGCCGAGCGCGCGACGCAGGTCTTCCTCGACCCGCTCGAGGTCCGGATCGATCGTGCGCTGGGGCCGGACCATCGGCTCGGGGCGAGGTTCCCGCAGGCGCCTGACGAGTTCCTCCGTCTGGCGGACCGACAGGTCCTGGCCGATGACACTGTCGAGCACGCGCTCCTGCATCTCCCGCGGCAGGCCCCCGAGGGCGCGAGCGTGGCCTTCGGTCAGGGTGCCCTCGGCGATCGCGGCTTGCACGTTCGGCGCCAGCTCGAGGAGACGAAGCGTGTTCGCGACCGTGGAGCGGGCCCGGCCGACTCGTTCGGCGAGCTGTTCGTGCGTGAACCCGAACTCGTCGATCAACTGGCGATAGGCGGAGGCCGCCTCGATGGGGTCGAGGTCCTCGCGCTGGAGGTTCTCGACGAGCGCCAGCTCCAGCTGCTCACGATCGGCGAACTGCCGCACGACGGCTGGGATCCGGTCGAGGCCGGCGGCGATCGCGGCACGAAGTCGGCGCTCGCCGGCCACGAGCTGGAAGCCGTCGATCGTCTCGATCACGAGGATCGGCTGGATGACGCCGTGCTCGACGATGCTCGCCGTGAGCGTCGCCATCGCGGCGCCGTCCAGCTTCTTCCGTGGCTGGCGGGGGTTCGCATGCACGCGCGCGGTCGGGATCTCGATCATCCCGGGATGTCCGGCACTCCGTTGCTGGATCAGCGATGCGAGGCCGCGCCCGAGGCCCGTGGCTCGCTCCGGGCGAACGGTCACGACGCGACCTCCGACTCGAAGCCGTCCGACGTGGTCGCCTCGGGTTCGGCGGGCGTCGTCGGGACCTCGAGGTCGTGCAGCGCGCGACCGTCCCGATCCGATCGTCGACGGAACTCGGTGGCCAACGCCCGGTAGGCGATGGCACCGGCGGAGTCTGGCCGATAGACGGTGATCGGCTGTCCGTGACTCGGTGATTCGGCGAGCCGAACACTCCGCGGGATCACGGTGTCGAACACCGCGAGGCCCAGGTGGCGACGCGCTTCGGCGGCCACCTCGGCGGAGAGGTTGGTTCGGCTGTCATACATGGTCAGGAGGACACCTTCGAGTTCGAGATCCGGGTTGAGGTTGTCGCGGATGAGGTTGAGGGTGGCGAGCAGCTGGGTCAGGCCCTCCAGCGCGTAGTACTCACATTGCAGCGGGACCAGCACCGAGCTGGCCGCCGTCAGGGCGTTCACGGTCAGGAGTCCGAGTGACGGCGGGCAGTCCACGAAGATGACGTCGTATCGATCGGCGATGTCCCTGATGAGCCTCGAGAGCCGGCGCTCTCGAGCGGCGACGGGCGCGAGCTCCACCTCGGCGCCCGCGAGCGCGACCGCCGAAGGCACGACATCCAGCCCGACTGGGCCGCGAACGACGAGCGGTGCCAGCGGCACCTCGTCGACGATCGCGTCGTAGATCGTGCGCTCGTAGCGCGTTCGGTCGAGCCCGAGGCCGCTCGTCGCGTTTCCCTGTGGATCGAGGTCGATGACGAGGACCCGGTCGCCCGCGAGCGAGAGGTAGCTCGCGAGATTGACCACTGTCGTGGTCTTGCCGACGCCGCCCTTCTGGTTCGCACAGGCGATCGTTCGGCCCACTCAGTGACCTGCCTGGAATGGTCTCACGGTCATTGATTCTACCATCGACGACGGGTTGACCTCGGTCCGGGAGGATCGGCTGCCCATCGTGGCAGGGAACGCTGCACTGGCGGTTCTCCCAGTGGCCCTCGGCCACGCCGCCGGCCGGCTGTTTCACGTGAAACACCAGTTCGACCAGCGACTCCCAGCGCGCGGTCCCCCCTCGAAACACGCTCCTGGCGTGGGTCGTTGCCGCTCCGGAGGGTCCGTGGGATACTGCGAGGAGACGTCGCCGCCGAATCGACCGCGTCGAAGCCATGTAGGCGGGCGCGCGACCTTCGGATGCAAGCCGAGGATCGACGCTCAATGACCCTGCTGCTCGCTGCAGTCGGTGCGACGGTGGCGGCCCTGTTCGAGTTGACCGTGACCACGTACCTTCGGGTCGGGGGTGTCCAGCCGCACTTGGTGCTCGTGCTGGCCATCATCGTCACGATCGCGGTCGGGCTCGACGCAGGTCTCGTTTGGGCCTTCGTTGGCGGGCTCGCACTTGATGTCTTGGCGCAGCGACCACTCGGTTCGACGGCGTTCGCGCTCCTGCTCTGTGTGGGCGGGGCGTCGGTCTTCGGGCGCCTGTTCTCTCGTGTTCGCCCGCTCGCGCCGATCATCGCCACCTTCTTCCTGAGCATCGTGTACTCCATGATCCTGTTCGGTCTCTTCAGCGCCCTCCGTGCGCCACTTCCCGTGGCGGATCCGCTGAGCCTCGTCGTGCCCCCGGCCGTCTATGACGCGGTCCTGGCGGCGTTGCTCGGCCCGCTCGCGGTGTCGATCCATGACCACCGCGTCCAGGTGGAGCGCGTCGACTGGTGAACACGTATCTCGACGGCCGGCGCGAGCCCGCAGAGCGCCGGCTGTCACGCTTCCTCGTGTTCGGGATCGTCGTCGTGCTGGCGATGAGTGGGTTGACCGCGCGCCTGTTCTACCTGCAGATCGTCAACGGCGGTCAGTTCACGGCGCTCGCAGCAGCCAATCGCACCGTCGTCGAGTCGATCCCGTCCACCCGTGGCCTCATCTACGACCGCGCCGGTCGACCCCTCGTCACCAACGTCCCGATGTTCGCGGTCAAGATCCGGCCAGCCGACCTGCCGGTTGACTTCCGGCCCGAGGTCGTCGATCGGCTCGCGGCGATGATCGGGATCGACCCCGCCGAGATCAACGCGGCGATCGACGGCAATCCGGGCTCGTCGTTCGACCTCGTTCGGATCGCCGATGACATCGACGAGAACACCGCTCGACTCATCTCGGAGTCGTCGACACAACTGCCCGGGGTCGAGATCGCCGTCGAGGCCCGGCGCGAATATCCCGAAGGCCCGCTCATGTCCCAGATCGTCGGCTACACGGGCCCGGTCTCACCCCAACAGCTCCCGGATCTGCGCACCAAGGGCTACCTGCCGGACGACCTGCTCGGCAAGGCCGGGGTCGAATCGTCGTACGAGTCCTCCCTGCGTGGCGTCTACGGGACCGAGCTCGTCGAGCGGAACGCCCGCGGGCAACGGACGCAGGTGCTCTCGACCGAGACCACCGGTCGCCCCGGCGATTCGCTGCGACTGACGATCGACACGAAGATCCAGAAGGAAGCCGAGAAGGCGCTCAAGTGGGGCATCAAGGCCATCGGCAACAAGCGTGGCGTGTTCATCGTGATGAATCCCCAGACGGGCGAGGTTCTCGCCATGGTCAGCCTGCCGACCTACGACAACAACCTGTTCGCCCGCGGGATCAGCAACAAGGCCTTCCAGAAGCTGGTCAAGAACAAGGACCTGCCCTTGTTGAACCATGCGGTGCAGGCCCACTATCCCCCCGGGTCCACATACAAGGTCGTCGCCGGGACCGGCGCGCTCGCTGACAAGAAGGTCAGCGCGACCACGAAGGTCGCCACCAAAGGGTTCCTGACGGTCGGTCCGAACCGCTACTACGACTGGAATCGACGCGGCTTCGGTCCGTGCGACATCTATTGCGGCTTCGGTCACTCGAGTGACACCTACTTCTTCACGCTCGGCGGGATGCTTGGGATCGACCGCCTGGGCTATTGGGCGAACCAGTACGGGTTCGGCAACCCGACCGGCGTCGACCTGCCCGGCGAGGCGTCGGGTATCGTGCCGACCAACGACTGGAAGCTGGCCAACAAGGGCGCCAAGATCTTCACCGGCGAGACCTACCAGGCCAGCATCGGCCAGGGCTACGACAACGTCACGCCGCTCCAGCTCATCAATGCCTACGCCGCGCTCGCCAACGGCGGCAAGCTGTACCAGCCGCAGGTCGTGCGTGAGGTCATCGGTCCCGACGGCACGGTGGTTCGCCCGTTCAAACCGAAGCTCATCCACAAGATGAAGGTCAAGGCGAGCGTGCTTCGAACGATGCGGAATGCCGCCCGGAGCACCGTGACCCTTCGCCACACCTACAACCTCGTCGACATGCCGATCAAGGTCGCCGGCAAGTCCGGCACGGCGGAGTTCGGCGAGCGGGACAGCAGGGGCCGGCTGCCGTACCACTCCTGGTTCGTCGGCTGGGTGCCCAAGGACCCGTACCACGGCTCCTTCGACAAGACCGACTCCAACCTGATCGCGATGGCCTTCCTGTACGACTCGCGAACGAAAGGCAATGCCGGCACCGAGGTCGTGAAGTACTTCTACCAGCTTCACTTCGGCATCAAGCACGATTACCGTAACTTCGACCTGATGGAACGCGGCAACTTCTTCAGGAACGACTGATGGGCGTCATCCGAGCCGAGCCTGCGCGAGTCACCGACTGGGCGGCGAAGTCCGTCGGTGCGGTCTGGCGCGCGTTCGACCTGCAGCTCCTGACGTATGCGGGCCTGCTCGCCGCGATCGGCCTCGTCATGGCCTACACGAACAGCGTCGAGAATGGCAAGTTGACCCTGGAGACACAGACCGTCTTCACGCGCGGCCTGATGTGGGCCGGGATCGCCGTCGTGTGCTTCATCGCCGCCACGGCGTTCGACTATCGCTGGCTGAAGACGCTCGCGTGGCCCATCTATGTCCTCCAGCTCGGTCTGCTCCTGATCACCCTCGCCATCGGCGACGGCGTCGGCAATGCGGCCCGGTGGATCGAGCTTGGCCCGTTCAGCTTCCAG
>CAVVDC010000014.1:0-21358 GCA_963746855.1 uncultured Chloroflexia bacterium | reverse complement strand
AGTCGCAGTCGCCGACGCGGTTCAGGATGCCGACACCGCGCGGCAGGTCGGCCACGGCCTCGCCCGACGGCAGGTGGACGTCGATGCCGATCGTGTCGCCATTGGCCGCCGCCCATTGGATGCCGAGCATCGTGCAGCCGGGCGCATACCAGGCGATCCGGTACTTCCCGCCGGTCAGGTCGGCCGAGCCCTTGTCGCCTTCCTTGATCGTGATGCCGGCCGCGCGCTCCTGGACGATCGAGATATCCGCGGTGGCAGTCGGGGTGGGGCCGACGCTCGCGGGCGCGTTCGAGCCACTCGTCGAACCGCAGCCGACGACCAGGATCGCGATCGCCATCCCGCCGACCAGTCGCCTCATCGTTGGATCTCCGTGCGGTCGGCGTGCGCCTCCCGGTAGTGGGCGGCCAGCCGGTCCTCGCCCCAATCGTTGACCAGATCGCGCCAGACCGCATGGATGTGGTTCGCGCCGTTCTGGGTGTTGTCGTACTCGATGAGGAAGACCGGCCCGCGGATCGCGTAGTAGTGGCCCCGACCCGGCACGTCCGGACCGGCCCACGCGAACGTCACGGGCGACAGGCCCGCCGAGCTGACCCGCGCCCATTCCGCATCCGCGACCTCGGGCCGGGCACGGTCGAGGTAGTGCCGGACCAGCCGTTCCAGGCCGTCGCGCTGGGCCGCGTCGAGCTGCTCGTGACGGATGCCGGTCGGGACGCCGACAACCTCGGCGCGCCGGCCGTTGCCACTGAAGATGTCCGGCGGCGCGACGGGATCGACGACCGCGATCGCCCGCTGCTCGGGCGTCATGGCCGCCAGCAACGCGCGGGCCAGCGTCTCCTCGCCGTCGATCGCGCGACCGCCGGCCCCTGGTCCGCTCGGGATCGTGGCCGGGTTCGCGCCGAGGAACGACGGCGCACTGCCGATCACCTCGCCATCCGCCATCGTCAGCTCGATCGCGACGTGATGCCCGCCGACCCGCCATGCCCACGGCTCGGCACCGTCGGGATCGCCGAAGACCGAGAACCAGTAGCGCTCGGGATCGCGCCGGATCCCGGTCTCTCCGTAGCCCTGGCGCTCGAGCTCACCGAGCACGGGCTCGAGGTCGATGATGGCCCGGACCTCGTGCACGCCGCGGAGGCTCAGGGCGGCGTCGAGCGTCGCCATCGCGGACGCTCGCTGGGGCGCGGTCATCTCGGCGATCGCGAGGCCCGCCCGGTCGCCCGGCCGGTAGTCCCAGGCGAAGCGTTCGGTGCTGTCGAACGGGAAGGTGGCCTGCGCCCGCTGGCCCGCCTCGAGTCCGTCGAGCCAGCGCCCGACGGCAGTGGCGATCTCGGTCGCCGCGACGTGCGGTTCGGAACGTGTCGTCATCGCGGAAGGATACCGGCCGAGCCGATGTCGGCTGCAACGCCGGCTCCACGCCAGCGGAGTACGGTAGGCACCGTCAACGCCATCCGCGCAGGTGCTCCGATGTCGCGAACTCGACTGCTGGCCGTCATCTCGTCCGCACTGGTCCTGCTGGCCTCCGCCGGGAGCACGCTGGGGGCGTCACCGGCTGCGCTGTGGCACATGAACGAGACGTCAGGCTCGACCATGACCGACAGCTCCGGCCACGGGTTCAACGGCCAGCATGAGCACATCCAGAAGGGCGTCGCCGGGATCGGCGGGACCAAGGGCTACGGGTTCAACGGCACCTCGTCCCGGGTCATCGTGCCGAACGCCCCTGGGCTGAACCCGGGCTCGAAGGACCTGGTCGTCTCGGTGCACGTCGCGTTCACGAGCACGCCGGCGGACGACTACGACCTGATCCGGAAGGGTCGCCAATCGACCCCTGGCGGAGACTGGAAGATCGAGATCGTCAAGAAGGACGGGGCGAGCGTCGCCCGCTGCTACCTTCGAGGCTCCTCGCGCGACTGGCAGAAGACGGCGGGGCCCGATCTGGCCGACGGCGCCTTTCACACGATCACCTGCGAGAAGCATGCGACGACCGTTCGGCTGACCGTGGATGGCCGGGTCTGGCAGACCACCCGGACGATCGGCACGATCTCGAACGACCAGGCGATCGCGATCGGAGCACAGGCCGAAGGGGGCGACTGGCTCAAGGGTTCGATGGACGAGGTGAGCATCTCCATCGGATAGCTCGGGTCGAGGCGACTACCCGGGCAGGTGCTCCCACTCGACCCAGCGCGTGCCGTCCCACCAGCGATGCCACGTCGAGCCGTCACGACCGGGCGCCCAGACGTCGATCCGGTCGGCGCCCCACGACGAGGCCCCGGGCGAGCCCGTAAGCTCGCCGCCGAGCGACTCCCAGCCATGCCAGGAGCGGCCGTCCCAGTACCGGTTCCAGAGCTGGCCGTCGTCGAAGATGGCGAAGACCTGGAGCTGGTCCACGGCCCACGCGGTCGCGGCCGGCGGCGACGCGAGGGTCCCGCCGAGCGAGGTCGGTTCCGACCAGCTCCCGGACGCGAAGAAACGGTGGACGAGACCGCGAGCCTCATCCACCGTGAACAGGTCGATCCGATCGGGTCCCCACGAGACCGCGGCGGTCCCGATCGATGCGTGCGTTCCGCCCATGGGGCGAAGGTTACTTGGTCGAAGCGATCGTTCGCCGGAGGTCGTCGGCGACGTACGAGTCGAGCCGGCGCGCGGCGCCGGCGGAGCTGCGGCTCACGAACGCGAATGCGGTCGCGAGGCTCCGGCGGGCCCACGACGGTCGGGCCGGGAGGCCCTTGCTGGCGAGTGCAGCGCGACGGCGATTGGCGGCGTCGCGGGCGCGGTCGTTCGCGAGGTCGAGCGCGAGAAAGGCGACGGGATGCATGGGAATGGGCTCCTTGGCGCGAGATCGGAAGTCAGGCCGGTCGCGATCCACGAGTGCCTACCGGCGGTGGTCGTCGGCGAGGTTGTCGCGCGAGTCGACGCCGTTGGCGACGGCGGCGAAGTTGAACAGCGCGAACGCCGAGATGAGGCCGACGATGATGACGATGGGGTCCATTTGGGCCTCCCTTCCTGCTGGTCCGATAACCGCTTAAGAGTTCTTTATCGGTTACTGAAGATTACCCTCTTGCGCGTAACCTGTCAAGTGTTCTAGAGTGGTTACACGATGCCATCTGAAGCCACTTTGCACGCTCGCTACGAGGGTCACGCCCACGACGTCGACGTCGAGACGACCTTCGACTTCCTGAACACCCTCGACCACGACGATGGTTTCCCGAATGAGAAACTTCCGACCTTCGAGGGTGCCGTCACCTGGTTCGCCGATCGCGGCCTGATCCACCAGGAAGGCGCCGCTCGCCTGCGTCGCGAGGCCATCTCGCGGCCACGGGTCGCGGCACGCAACCTCGAGCGCGTCCGCACCGTTCGCGCCGCGCTGCGCGAGGTCGCGGACTCGGTCGTCGAACACCGGGCGGCCAAGAAGGACGCGCTCACCACGGTCAACCTGGCGCTGCACTCGCGTCAGGTCATCGAGCTCGCGCCGTCGCCCGACGGCGTCAGCGTCGACCACCGGCACGTCGGCGATCCGGTCGACGACTCACTGGCGCGCCTGTCCGAGGCCCTCGTGTCCGAGCTGACCGGCGGTCATCCGGAGCGGATCCGGATCTGCGACGACGACACCTGCCGCTGGATCTTCTACGACACCTCGCGGACCGGCCGGCGCCGCTGGTGCGACATGGCCACGTGTGGCAACCGGGCTAAGGCCGCGCGCCACCGCGCGAAGATGTCGCTCAAGATCTAAGGCGAGCTAGCCGGCACGCTCCAGGATGGGCCTGACCTCGGTCGCGAACCGGGTCATCGACTCCTCGTCGTGAGGCGACGGGAAGCCCGCGATGAAGTGGCGATAGCCGATCTCGAGATAGGGGAGCAGGCGCTCGGCGATGTCCTCGGGCGTACCGACCGGCTGGTCGGTCCACGCGTCGGCGTGCCCGTTCCGCTCGAAGATCGCCTTCTGGACGCGCGTCGCTTCCTCGCGTGAGTCGCGGATGATCACGGCCCCGATGCTCGTCGTCCGCTCGATCTCGGCCGGGTCGCGCCCGACCGTCTCGCAGTGCCGGAGCAGGATCGCTTCCTTGCGCTTCACGGTCGCGAAACCGCCGCCGACGTTGTTCGCGTCGCCGTACTTCGCGACGAGCTTGAGCGTGACGCGCTCGCCGCCGCCGCCGACGAGCAGCGGCAGCCGCTCCTGGATCGACGGCGGATCGTTGCGGATCGCTTTCGCCGAGTAGTGCGGCCCGGCCGCGGACGGTCGCTCGCCGTGGAGCATGCCGCGCATCACGGGCAGCGCCTCGGCGAGCCAGCGCAGGCGTTCCGGGAAGCCGTCGCCGAACGGGAGGCCGTACGCGATGTGCTCGGTCTCGAACCAGGCGCCCCCGATGCCGAGGATTGCGCGCCCGTTCGAGATGTGGTCGAGGGTCGTCGCCATCTTGGCGGTGAGGGTCGGCTCTCGGAACGTGTTGGCGCCCACCATGAGCCCGATCCGGATGTTGGCGGTGGCTTGCGCCCACGCGGCGAGCGTCAGCCAGCCCTCGAAGATCGGCCCCTCATGGCTGCCGACGATCGGGTACAGGTGGTCCCACGTCCAAAGGGTCGAGTAGCCCAACTTGTCTGCCCGGACGCCTGCTTCAAGGAGGCTCGGCCAGTCCGTGTATTGGTTCCAGCACAGGGCTCCGATCTTGATCTCACCCACGGTTGCTCCTCGTCTTGCATCATCTGGTTCGGCATGTGGACTAGGGCGTCGGCGATCCCTCGCAGGGCGGCAGCGAGGACGGCGACTCGGAGACGTACTCGTATGTGCCCTCGGCCGTTACGACGATGACGATGTGCGATGAGGCGTCCGCTGGGCCCACCGCCGAAACCGGGATGTCGATGGCTTCGGGCGGGATGTCATCCGGGTCGTCGGGAGCAGTCGGCGCTGGCCCACGCCCGACGATGCGAAACTCCCTGGACGTACACGCATCGACGAGCCACGTCGAGCCGTCGTACTCCTCCACAGCGACGACCGGGACAGTCGTCCGGTTGTGGACCGTGAGCCACGAGCCGGGCTCGTGCAGGCCGCACGCCGAGAGCGTGGCCGCGACGAGCGCGATCAGCCAGGCTTGTCGAGGTTTCCGCGGAGTGCCCACCTTCAGTACGACACTGTTGTCAGAGGACCCACGTCCATAGGGTCGAGTAACCCAGCCTGTCTGCGCGAACGCCCGCTTCCAGGAGGCTCCGCCAGTCGGTGTACTGGTTCCAGCACAGAGCTCCGATCCGGACTTCGGGCACGTCTCCTCCACTGCGTCCAAACGGCGCTAGTCGACGCGCCGGTCTCGCCGCAGGATATCGAGGTAGACACCAGCACCGACGACGGCGGCGATCACCCAGACGAGGAAGTTAGCGGAGCCGAAGAGCCATTCGGCCACCCAGGTGACCGCGAACCACGCGATCACGAACGAGCCGAAGGCTATCCCGACGCGGCGAGCGATCTTGAACATGGGCCGACTCTAAGGCACCTGGGCGCGCTGCCCTGGGCTCCGCTCGTTCGCCTGAGCCTGCTGCGACCGTCAGTCGCGGACGACGATGTTGACGAGCTTGCCGCCGGCGTGGATGACGCGATCGGGTGTCCGGCCGGCCAGGGCCGCGACCACCTTGGGGCTCGCGAGGACGAGCTTCTCCAGGGTCGCCTGATCGGTGTCGGTCGGGACCGTGATCCGGTCGCGGAGCTTGCCGTTGATCTGGACCGGGACCTCGCGGGTGGCCTCGGCGGTCGCGGACACGTCCACCTCCGGCCAGGCCTGCGTGTGGATGGACGACCACGGCTCGCCGGCCGCGGCCAGCCGCCGGCTCCACAGCTCGTCGGTGATGTGCGGAGCCGCTGGGGCCAGCATCAGCAGCAGGAACCGGATCGCCTCGTCCCACTCCGGCGAGCCCGCGACCGGTGTCCCGCGGTAGCGGAACAAGGTGTTCGAGAGCTCCATGAGCTTGGCGATCATCGTGTTGAAGTGGAACGCCTCGTAGTCGGCGGACACGTCGCGCAGCGTCCGATGGACCGCCCCGCGCAGCGTGGCCCGCGCGTCCGCCTCGGTCTCGCCGGCCGCGAGCACGCCGGACTCGGGGTTGCCAGCCTCGCGACCGTTCGGGTCCAGGGTCAGCGTCCAGACCCGGTTCAGGAACCGATGCACGCCGCCGATCCCGGTGGGACTCCACGGACCGCCCTGGTCCCACGGGCCCATGAACATCAGGAACAGGCGGACGGTGTCGGCGCCGTACCGACGGACGAGGTCATCGGGGTCCTGGACGTTGCCCCGCGACTTCGACATGCGCTCGCCGTCGGCGCCCAGGATCTGGCCCTGGTTGAACAGGCGCAGGAACGGCTCGCGCGCGGTCACGAGGCCGAGGTCCGCCATCGCCTTCGTGAAGAAGCGCGCGTACAGCAGGTGCATCACGGCGTGCTCGGCGCCACCCGTGTACTCGTCCACCGGCGTCCAGCGCTCGACCATCGCCGGGTCCACCGGTCCATCGCTCTTGTGGGGCGAGAGGTAGCGGAACCAGTACCACGACGAATCCATGAACGTGTCCATCGTGTCGGTCTCGCGACGCGCCGGCTGGCCGCAGCGCGGGCACGTCACGCGCAGGAACGCCTCGTCGCTGGCCAGTGGGTTCTCGCCGCTGCCGCGGTAGTCGACGGTCTCGGGTAGCCGGACCGGCAGGTCCTCGTCGGGCACCGGCACGATGCCGTCGGTCTCGCAGTAGATGATCGGGAACGGCGTCCCCCAGTAGCGCTGGCGGCTGATCAGCCAGTCGCGCAGTCGATACGTGACCTTGGGCTCGGCGCGACCCGTCTCGGCCAGCCACGCCACGATCGCGGCCCCGCCCTCGTCGGCCCCGAGGCCGTCGAACCGTCCGCTGTTGACAAGCACCTCGCCCTCGGTATGGGCGATGAAGGCCGAGTCGACGGGCGCGGTCGGGTCCACGCCCGGCGCCGCCACGACCCGCGGGATGGGCAGGCCGAACCTGGTCGCGAACAGGAAGTCGCGCTCGTCGTGGGCGGGCACGGCCATGATCGCGCCCGTGCCGTAGCCGGACAGCACGTAGTCGGCGATGTAGATCGGGATCCGCTCGCCGTTGACCGGGTTGATGGCATCGGCCCCCAGCGGGACACCGGTCTTCTCGCGGTCGGTCGACAGGCGCTCGATCTCCGTCCGCCGGCGGGCCTGCGCGACGTATGCCTCGACCTCGGCCCGCAGATCCGGGCGGGTCAGCCGCTCGACCAGCGGATGCTCCGGGGCGAGGACCATGAAGGTCGCCCCGAACAGCGTGTCCGGGCGCGTCGTGAAGACGCGGATCTTGTCGCCGCCGGGCTGGTGCTCGTCGGCGGCCGTCTCGAAGTCGATCTCCGCGCCTTCGGAGCGGCCGATCCAGTTGGTCTGCTGGATGCGGATCGGGTCGGGCCACTCGATACCCTCGAACTCGAGCAACTCGTCGGCGTACTTCGTCGTGCGCAGGAACCACTGCCACAGGTCGCGCTTCTCGACCAGGGCGCCGCAGCGCCAGCATCGGCGATCGGGACCCTCGACCTGCTCGCGCGCCAGCGTGCCGTCGTTGGGGCACCAGTCGACCGGCGACATCGCCCGATAGGCGAGCCCGGCCTCCAGGAGCCGCAGGAACAGCCACTGGTTCCACTTGTAGTAGGCGGGGTCGGCGGTGACGACCTCGGTCTCCCAGGCGAACATCGCGCCCATCGTCTGGAACTGGCGACGCATCGTCTGGATGTTCTGCATGGTCCACGTGAACGGGTGTCCGCCGCTCTTGATGGCCGCGTTCTCCGCCGGCAGCCCGAACGCGTCGAACCCGATGGGGAAGAACACGTTGTAGCCGAGCATTCGACGCCGGCGCGCGAGCGCGTCTGTCGGGGTCACGATGTACCAGTGGCCGATGTGCAGGTCGCCCGACGGGTACGGGTACATCGTCAGCTGGTACCACTTGGGCTTCGACTCGTCCCGCAGGTTCGTCTCGTCGAGCCCGAGCTCCGCCCAGCGAGCCTGCCAGCGCGGCTCGATCTCGGTCGGGTCGTAGCGTTCGATCCTGGTTCGGCTGTCGGTGGACTCGGTCACGGTGGCCTCGAAGGGATACGCGTCACCCCCCGCCGCAGGCGAGGGGTGTGGATCGGCGGTCGCTCGTTGGTGGAGCCACGGGGACTCGAACCCCGGACCTTCTGCATGCCATGCAGACGCTCTTCCAGCTGAGCTATGGCCCCACGGAACGCGGAGTCTACCAGAGGGGCACGCTCGGACGGTCCGCGGGATGGCGTCGGGGCGGACGGTCAGACGTGGCACCATGGCCCGCGTGACCGGGTTCGACCTGCTCCTGCGCGGCGGGACCGTCATCGATGGCACCGGTGCTCCGGGTCGGCTCGCCGACGTTGGCGTCCTCGGTGACCGGATCCTCGCGGTGGGCGATCTCGGAGTCGTGGCGGACGGCGAGGTCGGGCTCGAGCTCGACGTGAGCGGGCCGGGTCGTGACGCCGGGCTTCATCGATCCCCACGGCCATTCCGATGGCTCGCTGTTCGTCGACGGCGCCCTCATCAGCCACGTCCGCCAGGGGTTCACGACCCAGCTCTCGGGCAACTGCGGCGACACGCTGGCGCCGATCACGACCATCGGGCGAGACCTCGTCGCGCTGTCCCTGCGGCCGAACGCGCTGACCGCGCGCTGGCGGACGTTCGCCGAGTACCTCGACGAAGTCGAGCGCGAGCCGCTCGGGCCGAACGTCGCGTTCCTCGTCGGGCACGGGACGATCCGCGGGTCGGTGCTCGGCGCCGACGCTCGGGCGCCGACGGCCGTGGAGCTGCGGGCGATGGTGGCCGAGGTGGACGCCGCGATCGAGGCGGGCGCGGTCGGGCTGTCGTCCGGCCTGATCTACGCCCCGGGCGTGCATGCCGGACCGGTCGAGATGGCCGCCCTGGTCGGGGCCGCGACGCGGCACGGCGCGCTGTACGCGTCGCACATCCGCAACGAGGCAGACGGCCTGTTCGACGCGCTCGAGGAGGCGCTGGCGGCCGTCCGAGCGGCAGGTGATGGCGCCCGGCTCCAGGTGTCGCATCTCAAGTGCGGGTCGAAGAGCATGTGGGGCCGGGCGGCGGACGCGGTCGGCCTGCTGGAAGCCGCCCGGGCCGAGGGCGTGGACGTCGCCGCGGACCAGTATCCGTACACGGCCGCCGCAACCACGCTGACGATCGTCCTGCCACCGGCCCTGCTCGGGCTCGGGGTCGAGGAGTGCGTCGCCGCGCTCGGGGACCAGGAGGTCCGGGCCCGGGTCCAGGAGGAGATCGCCACGGGCAGCTCGGGCTGGGAGAACGTCGGCAACGATCCCGGGTGGGCCGGGATCCGCATCTCTCATGCCGCCAGCCATCCCGACTGGGCCGGCCGCTCACTCGCCGAGCTCGGCGAGGACCTCGGCGCGGAGCCGGCCAACCTCGCGTTCGACGCGTTGATGGACGATCGCCTGGATGTCTCGATCGTCGTCGACTGCATGTCCGAGGCGGACGTTGAGACGATCATGGCGGTGCCCTGGATCGCGGTCTGCACGGATGCTGAGGGACGTCGCCCTGGGCACCCGATCCTCGACGCCGGCCGGCCGCATCCACGGACATACGGCTCGACGGCACGCGTCCTCGGCACGCACGTGCGCGAGCGCGGGACACTGCCGCTCGAGACGGCCGTGGCGAAGCTGACGTCCGTGCCGGCCGCGCGCCTTGCCCTGCGCGATCGCGGCACGTTGCGCGAAGGGAGCGTTCGCGGACCTCGTCGTGTTCGATCCCGCGACCGTCGCCGATGACGCGAGCTACATGGAGCCTGCCCGCCATCCGCTCGGCATCGACCACGTGATCGTCAACGGCCGGCCGGCGGTCCTCGACGGCCAGGAGACCGGGCAGCGGCCTGGTCGCCTCCTGCGACGAGGCGCGTGACGCGCTCCACGTCCGGGACGACCGAGGAGCCGGCGGTCGCGCACCTGCCGGGTGGGCCCGTCGCCTACACGCTCCGTCGATCGCCGCGGGCCCGGACGCTGCGCGTCGTCATCCATCCCGACCGGGGCGTGGTCGTGACGGTCCCGCTGGCGGCCCGGCGGGGCTGGTCCGATCCGGAGCCGCACGTGCGCACGTTCCTCGCGGAACGGGAGACCTGGCTGCGTCGGCACCTCGCACGCCAGGCAGATGCTCGGGACGCACTGGCCGCTCGCGGCGGCCTCGAGGATGGCGCCCTCATCCGATACCGCGGCGACATCCACCGCTTGCGGATCCTGGCCGCCGCCCCGGACACCCGCCGGTCGAGCGTGGAACGCGTCGGCGGCGAGGCCGAGGACCAGCTGATCGTGCGGATGGCGAAGGCAGATCGCCGTTCGATCGCCCGGGTGCTGGAGGCGTGGTTCCGGCAGCGCGCCAAGTCGGCGATCGACCATGCGATCGGGACGTACGCGCACGGGCTGGGGGCGCGTCCGACCGGCGTGACCCTGCGCGACCCGCGGTCGCGCTGGGGGAGTGCCTCGCGCAACGGCCGGCTGTCCTTCTCGTGGCGGCTCATCCTGGCACCGCCCGAGGCGCTCGAGACGGTCGTCGTCCACGAGCTGTCGCACCTGCTGATCTTCGGCCACGGCCCGACCTTCTGGGCACTCGTGGCCGAGCGCCGTCCGGACCACGTCAAGTGGCGCCACTGGTTGCGCGACCACGCCATGGAGCTGCACGGCGCCCTCGATCAGTCGAGCAACGTGGAGACCTCCTCGTCGTAGGCGATGACCGTCGAGCCGGTCCAGCGCAGCGGGTCGATGTCGAGTTCGTCGTTCGAACCCTCCGCGAATACCCCCCAGAGCGACACGACCATCTCCAGGTCCACCTCGTCGGGCAGGCAGAGCAGCGTGTTCCGGACCGGAGTGAGGAGCGTCCTGGGCTCGTCGCCGAGGTACGGCCCGAGGCGATCCGGGGCCAGGATGAGCGCCGATCCCCAGCCCTGGGCTTGAACCGCGATGGTCTCGGTGCCGCGCCAGGTCGTGGTCTCGACGATCGGCGGGTCCTCGACGGCCCGCCGGCGCAGGTTCTCCAGCGCGGTCCCGAGCAACGTGGCGTCGTCCACGCCCCAACGGGCCTGGAGCTCGCGCGACACGTGTGCCCACATCGGCCCGACGTCGATGCCGAACCCCGTCCACACCCCGGGCGGCACGCGGAGGTGGATCGGCGCCGCCTGGGCGGGGAACGGATGGCGGACGCGCTTGAGGAGCGGCATGATCAGCGGCGCGACATCCGGCCACGGCCCGCTCGGATCGAAGCCGGCGAACGCATCCATCGCCCGTCGCTGCAGGGCCGGATCCATCGGCCCGCCGAGCGGCAGGATCTCCCAGTCACCCTGCTTGCGGCGCGACGTGCCCTTGCCCGACCCGCCGCCCTTGCCCGATCGTTGCGCGCGGCGCTCGGCCTTGGCCGCCCTGGCGGCCTGTCGCGTCTTCGTCGCCTTCATGCCCGGCATCCTGACGAGGGGCGCTTCAGCTGCGGCGTATCCCCGGCTGCACCCGCGCTTACGGGTTCGGGATCGGTCCGATGAGGCCGTCCACGATCATCTCGACCACCTCTCGCGGCCGACGACGGTCGACGTCGATGACGAGATCGGCGACCGATTCGAACTGCGGCGCGCGCTCGGCCGAGACGCGCTGGATCCAGGCGGGCGACATCGCGTCGGTTCGCCGCCCCTTGCCCGATCCGGCTCGCTCGAGGAGCGTCTCCGGCCGGGCCCGCAGCCAGACGACGCGCCCGGCACCGCGCATCCGCGCCCGCAGGTCCGGATCGGTCACGATCCAGCCGGCGACGCCGACGATGACCGGTGGGTCGAGGGCGAGGGCCCGATCGAAGGCGGCCGCTTCCGCCGCATGCAATCCATCGATGCCGCCATCCGCCTCGAGCTCCGGCGCCGAGCGCCCGGTCGCCTCGCGGATGAGCTGGTCGTTGTCGACGTACGGCCAGTCGGTCCGGCGCGACAGCGCGCGCCCGATCGTGGACTTGCCGCTGCTCATCAGCCCGACGAGGAAGATCCGCCTGTCGCGGTCGGCCATGCGCGAAATCATGCCGGTGACGGGCGTCGGGTGGTGGAGATGAGGGGACTCGAACCCCTGACCCCCGCGATGCGAACGCGGTGCTCTTCCAGCTGAGCTACATCCCCACGGGGTGGTCGCGCCTCACGTGGGGCCGGACCGGTGACGGAGTGTAGCACGAGGCCCCGGCCGGCCGGATCGGCAGGAGTCGGCGCCGCCCGACGCACGTCCAGGTGCGTGTTCGCGACAGACGAGCGTGATCGCCAGCGAATCCGACCGAACGCGCAGTCCGGTCATCGATCCACGAAGCACTCATCCGCGAGATGCACCTGGTGGGTGCACGACCCCGCCCCCGGCGTGGGCGCGGCACGCGAGACCACGATCCGACCGTCAGGGCGCGGCCCGTAGGCTGCGCCGATGCCCTTCGGCCTGCTCACCGGTCTTGGCGCCGCCTTGTCGTGGGGCACGATGGATGTCGCGGTCGCGCTCGCCGGCCGCCTGGCCGGCAGCCTACGGGTGACCGCCGGGGTCCAGATCGTCGGCGCGATCCTGCTCGTCGGCCTCGCGATCATCACGTCGACGGCCATCCCGACCGACCCGGGTGTGCTGGCCATCGCTTCCCTGCTCGGGGTCGTCGGCGCCGGGGCGTATCTCACCTACTTCACTGGCCTGCGGCTCGGACCGATCTCGGTCGTCGCGGGCATGGTCGCCGCCTATGGCGGGCTGACGGTCGTCCTGGCCGTGATCATCCGTGGCGAGTCCTTGACGACGCTCCAGGCCCTTGGCGCCACGGTCGCGACCGTCGGCGTGGTGCTGACCGGTGTGGCGTTCGATGGTGGCCTGCGGGCCACGCGGTTCGCGAGTCCGGGCGTGATCTTCGCGGTCGTGGCACTCGTGCTGTTCTCGTTGATGACCATCGTCGGCGACATCGCTCTCGACTCAGCCGGCTGGATCGAGGTGCTCCTCGTCTCGCACCTCGTCAACGCCGCGGTTTGCGTCCTCGCCGTCGTGATCCTCGCCGTCCGCGATCGCCGTCGGCTCGGAGATCTGGCCGTCGCCGATCAGCGCGGCCGCCTGCGACTGCTCGGGCTGCTAGTCGTGAGCGGGACGCTCGACATCGTCGGCCTGGCGTTCTTCGCGATCGGTCTCGAAACGGCCCCGACCTGGCTCGTCGGCCTCGCCTCGTCATTCGGGCCCGCGGTCACGATCATCATCGCGGTGGCGTTCCTCGGCGAGCGCCTCAAGCCGATCCAGTGGTTCGGCCTCGCCGGGGTGGCGGCCGGGATGATCGCGATCGGCCTGCCGTGACCACGGCGGCTCGGGCGCCGCTGGTCGCGAACCCTAGCCCGGCAGGCTGAACCAGACTCGCGTCTGACCGCCGCCGGATTCTGCCCCGACGCGCCCACCCGCCGCCTCGACGAGCTGCTTCACGATCGCGAGCCCGATCCCGGCGCCGCCACGCGCGCGATCGCGCGACTTCTCGACGCGGTAGAAGCGGTCGAACACGCGCTCGAGCTCGTCGGGCGGGATCCCCTCGCCCGTGTTGATGACCGAGACGAGCAGGTCGGCCGGGTGCCGCTCGGCACGGACCGTGACCGTGCCGCCGGCCGGCGTGTAGCGCGCGGCATTCGAGAGCAGATTGGCCAGGACCTGGGCCAGTTGGTCGGGGTTGGCCCGCGCCGGGAGCCGGTCCGGGAGCTCCAATGCCACCATCAGCCCGGCCCGCTCGAGCGACGGCTGGGCCAGGTCGACCGCCATGCGCACCGCCGCTGCCAGGTCGATCTCGGCGACCTCCGGCGCACCGACCGCCGCGTCCCCCTCGGCCAGCGCGTCGAGCGAACGCGATAGCCGGACCAGCCGATCGGCCTCCTCGTGGAGCGATTCGTACGTCGCCCGATCGGCCGTGATGACGCCGTCGCGCAACGCCTCGAGGTAGCCCTGCAGGTTCGTCAGCGGGGTCCGGAGCTCGTGCGCCGCGTTCGCGATGAAGTCGCGGCGCATCGCCTCCTGGCGCTCGAGGCTGGCGGCCATCTGGTTGAACGAATCGGCGAGCGACGTCAGTTCCTCGGGACCTTCGCGCGGCACGCGGGCCGCGTAGTCGCCCTCGGCGACGCGCCGGGCGGCCGCCCCGACGTCGGCCAGCGGTCGCGCCAGCATCCGGGCGAGCAGGATGGCCAGGACGATGCTCGCGAGCGCCGCGAGGGCGAAGGCGGCCAGGACGACCGCCGTGACCGACTGGTCGTACATCGCGCGCGCGTGGTCCGCGGAGTCGCCGGCCTCGACCATCAGCGCCGTGAAGATGTCGGCCCCGACGACCGCCACGCCGACGGCCAGGATCACGAGCCCGATCGCCGCCGACGCAAGCGCGGCGAGGGCGATCCGGACCGCGATGCCGCGGCCCATCAGGCGCCTGGATCGACGCGTGCGGCCCGGTAGCCGACACCACGGACCGTGGCGACGTAGCGCGGCTTCTCCGCGTCGTCGCCGAGCTTGTCGCGCAAGCGACCGACGTGGACGTCGATGGTGCGGTCGAGGATCTCGGCGCCGTCGTGGCCGTAGACCGCGTCCAGCAACTGGTCGCGCGACAGGACCCGGCCGTCGGCGGCGAGGATCGTCTCGAGCAGACGAAACTCGACGTTGGTCAGGTCGATCGCCCGGTCGCCGCGCCGGACCTCGTGGCGGTCGGGATCGAGCACGAGATCCGCGTGGCGGATGATCGCCTTCGGGCGGGCCGGCGCGGCTGTCCGAGGGGCTTCGGCGGTCGCCGGGGCCGCGCGCCGCAGGATCGACTTCACCCGAAGGACCAGCTCCGCCGGCGAGAACGGCTTCGGCAGGTAGTCGTCGGCGCCGTCCTCGAGCCCGGCGATGCGGTCGATCGTCGTACCGCGGGCGGACAGGATGATGATCGGCGTCGCGGCCGCCTCGTCGTCGCGTCGGACGGCCCGGATGACGGCGCGCCCGTCCAGTTCGGGGAGCATCAGGTCGAGCACGACGAGCGCCGGCTGGTGGGTCTCGATGGCATCGAGCGCGGCCGGCCCGTCGGCCGCGGTGACCACCGCGTACCCCTCCCGCTCTAGGTAGGTCCGCACCAGGCGGACGATCTTCGCGTCGTCGTCGACGACGAGGATCGGTCGCTCGGGGCGCGGCTCGGTCGGGGCGGCGGGCATCGGCAGCATGGTAGGGGAGCGAGGCTAGGCCTCGGCGTGTCGATCCGGTGACGCCGCGCGAGGGTGACGGCCAGGTCCACGGCCGGCCGATAGCGATCCTCGAGGTCGCGACCGTTAGCCTCGAAGCCGCCTTCGACGGCGGCGACGATCCGATAGAGCAGCGCCCTCGCGAAGTACTGCCCGAACCGGTCGACGTGCGCGACGGCCGAGAGCAGGGTCTCGTCCGCACCTTCCCACACGAGGGCGTCGGCGATGACGATCGCGCTCGCGAACGCCGGCGGGCGCCAATACAGCGAGACATCGATGATCGCGGGCGGAAGCGCGTCGTCGAACAGGACGTTGCCGGTCAGGTCACCGTGGACGAGCTGGCTCGTATCGGTCACGGGTTCGAGGACGTTGACGAGCCTGGACACCTGCTCGATGCGGCGATAGGGATCGAGCGGCGCGTCGCCCCACGCGACGCGATCGCCGATCGCCCACGGGTCGGTCCGCGCGGCGACGAATGGCGGTCTCGGAAGTCCGGCGAGGGTCCGGTGGAATCGCTCGCCGACGGCGATGACCTCGGACCAGCGGCCGGGTCGATGCTCGCCGGCGACGTACGACCACGCCGTCCAGCCGTCCACCACGAGCGCGCCGTCCGCGGCAGGCTGTGGCAGGGCGATCCGGAACCCGTCGGTCCGGACCGACGGCAGCACATTGGCCTGCCATTCGAGCTCCGGCCCGAGGTCGGCCGGCTTCAGGACGAGATCGCCGATGCGCCACGCCAGACCGCGACCGCCCGGCAGCGGCACGGGTTCCCCGCCACGCCCGAATGCCGCGAGCACACGATCCGGCGGGCGGGGTCCATCCATCGGCAGCATGGTAGGACCGCGATCGATCTTCGGGCTTGTCTGACTAGAACAAGTGTTCTAATCTAGCGGTCCGATGACGACCGCTCGTGGAGATGTGGACGCCGCTGTCGCGGGCCTCCGGGCTCGATGGGGTGCCGCAGCTCCGCGGGTCATGGGGGCCCTGGCCCTGGCGCCTGAGCCGGCGGTCGCATCGGACCAGAACGAAGAACCGCGGTACGAGCCGCGCCCCGACGACGACCGCGTCATCCACACCGGCTTCGCCGCACTCGATGCGATCCTCGGGCCGGGCGGCCTGCCGAAGTCGGCCAGCGTCGCGATCCGCGGCGACGGCTCCAGCGGCCGGACGACCCTCTCGCTCCGGGTCGTCGCGGAGGCGCAGGCACAGGGCTCGGTCGTGGCCTGGCTGGACCTCTCGCGCAGCTTCGACCCGGTCGAGGCGGTCGCCCGCGGCGTCCGGCTCGAGTGGCTCGTCGTCATCACGCCGGCCAGCCTGGACGAGGGCCTCTCGATCGCGGGCTCGCTCCTGGCCGGCCGCTCGGTCGACCTGCTCGTGCTCGACCTGCCCGGCGGCCGACTGGCGAGGACCGAAAAGCCGGCCAGGGTCGCCGACCGCCTCCATCGACTCGCCGCGCTCGCCCGTCGAGCGGAGATCCTGCTCCTGATCCTCGATGCGCCCGGGCTCTCCGGCGGCCTCGCGACCGCAGTCGCCCAGTCGAGCGGCCTGCGTCTCGAGCTCGCGCGCCGATCGTGGATCCGGCTCGGGCGCGACATCGTCGGCCAGCGGACGGAGGCGCTGGTCGCGCGCAATCGATATGGCCCGCCGGGGCGGCGGGCGACGCTCCGGATCCTCTACGCGGACGGCGGCGAACGCGATGCCTGCCTCCGTCGGGACGAGCTCCTCCTCGAGGCGATCCCCACCGTCGACCAGGCCCCCGCCATCCCCCTCGAACGGACCGACCGCGATGCGACTGCTCCACCTCTACCGCCCGCACCTCCCGCTCGAGCTGGCGATGGCCCGCGCCTCCGAGCCCTTCCCGCCGGGCCCGCTCGTGCTGGGCGGCCGGCCGTGGGATCCGGGGGCGGTCATCGACGCGAACCCGGACGCCCGGGCGCTCGGCGTGCGGCGGGGGATCCCGCTGGCGAGCGCCCATCGACTCGCACCGGAGGCGGTCTTCGTCGATCCGGATCCTGAGGCGGACGCGGCGGCGGCCGAGGCCGCCTTCGAGGCCCTCGCCGCGTTCAGTCCGGGCCTCGCCGGGACGACCGATCCGGCCGACGCGGCGTTCGGGCTGTTCGAGGTCCAGGTCGACGGCCTCGAGCCGTTGTGGGGCCCGGAACCGGTCCTCATCGAGCGCCTGACCGCGGCGCTCGCTGCGAGCCTGCCGGGGCAGTGCCGGGACCTCGTTCCGTGCCGGGATCGCCGGCACCCGCTTCGCGGCGACCATCGTCGCGGTCCATGCCCGCGACGGCCGGCCGATCGTCGTCCCGCCCGGTGGCGAGGCGGCGTTCCTCGCCCCGTATCCGTCCGGCGTGCTCAGCCAGGACCCCGATGTCCGGGCCCGGCTCAGTCGCTTCGGCCTGCGTCGCGTCGGGGCCGTGGCGGAACTCGCCCGGTCCGCGCTCGTGGCCCGCTTCGGGGACGAGGGCGCGCTCCTCCATGCCCGGGCCCGGGGCGAGGAGACCGATCCGTTCCGGCCGCGCCGGACCCCGGAGCGGCTGGCCCTGCACGTGCCCATCGAGCCGCCGTCGGAGGAGCTCGAGTCGCTGCGGTTCGTCCTGCATCGGTTGGCCGGCGCGCTGACCGGCCAGCTGCTGGCGCGAGGTCTCGCCGCCACCCGGGCGCACCTGCGGCTGGAGCTGGACCTCGCGTTCGCCCGGGCCGGGACGGCCGGGGAGGTTACCGTCGAGCAGCGCTTCCCCGAGCCGACCGCCGACCCCGAGGCCATCGAGCGCCTCCTGTTCGCCCGCCTGGAGCGCGATCCGCCGCCGGCCGCGGTGGCCCGCCTGGACCTCGAGTTGGCCGGGGTGGGGCCGGCGGCCGGTCAGCAGCTCCCGTTGTTCGTGCCACAGGCCGCCCGCGATGCTCGGCTGGGCTGGCAGCTCGCGAGGCTCGCCTTGACGTTCGGGGAGGACCGGATCCGGCGGGTCGCGCTGCTCGATCCCGAGGCGCCGCTCCCCGAGGCGCGCTGGACGTGGCGCTCGGTCGACCTGGGCGACACGGGGACCGGCGCATGACCCGGCTGCTGCGCGAGCACCCGGCCATCGACGTCGAGACCGACCCCGCGGGCCAGCCGATCGTCATCGTCTGGAACGGCCGCCGCGAGCCGGTCGAGGTCTGCAACCGATGGCGGGTCGAGGAGGCCTGGTGGCGCGAACCGATCGCGCGCGACTACGTCAAGGTCGTCGGCCAGCGCTGGCTCGCCCTCGTCTACCTCGACCGCATCGACGGGACGTGGCACCTGGAACGGCTCTACGACTGACGCGCGAAAGGGCCGGACGCCTCCCGGCGCCCGGCCCTTGGTTCGGGAGATCAGTGATCGCGGCCGATCCGGCCCATGTGCGTGTCCTTGAAGGAGCTCGGGAGCTTCAGGCCGTAGCCGGCCATCCGGTCCATCCCGCTGTGGGCGACGAGGATCGCGCCGGCCGCAGCGATCGGCACCGAGCCGATGGCCAGGCCGATGCCTGCGATGACCGCGCCGGTGGCGAGGTCGTGGATGAGGTTGTAGACGAAGGCGCCGAGGCGCGGCCCGCGCAGGTAGCCGATCGCCGAGAGGTCCGGCACGAGCAGCAGCAGCGCGAACGCGTACCACGGCAGGCCGAGCCAGAGGAAGCCGGCCAGGCCGGCGGCGAACGTGGCCGCGCCCTCGGCGCGGAGCCACGGCTTGATCCAGCTGTTGGCGGACGCCGGCGCCGCCGTGGGTCGGGATTCGATCATCGTCGTCGTCAGTGCGGTCATCTTGGGACTCCTCTTGTTCGTCGGGACTTTGGTCATCCCGTCTGATGGCTACACTGTATAGCCTTCATGGCTAATGTCAATAGGCTATTATCAGAGACATGAGTCCTGCCCCAGCCCGAACTTCGCGAGATGCCATCCTCAGTGCCGCGCGCTCACTCCTGGAGGAGGGCGGCCTCGATGCGGTCACGATGGCCGCGGTCGGGGACCGCGTCGGCGTTCGCGGCCCGTCGCTGTACAAGCACGTCCCGAATCGCGCGGCACTCATCCGCGCGATCGCCGACGCGGTGACCGAGGATCTGGCCCGAGCGTTGCAGTTAGCGGTGGCCGGCAACGACCCACGAGCGGATCTACGCCAGGCGACCAGGGCCTACCGAGCCTTCGTCCGTGCGAACCCGAACGGCTACGGGCTGCTCTTCGGGCACCTCGCCCCGGAGCTCCAGCCCGATCCGGTCAGCGTCGCCGAGGTCGGCCGGCCGCTCGTCGAGGCGATGTCGAGGCTCGTGGGTCCCGAGCAAGCGCTGGCGGCGGCCCGGACGGTCGCGGCGTGGGCGCATGGCTTCGTCAGCATGGAACTCGCCGGAGCGTTCCGGCTGGGCGGGGATCTGGAGGTCGCCTACGAGACCGGGATCGCGACGATCCTGGCGGGCGTCAGCGAACGGGCGAGCCCAGCGTCAGGGTGACGACGAAGAGGATGAGGAAGAGGCCCACGACGAGCGCGAGGGCCCCGAGATCTTGCGGTCGAGCTCTCTGCACGGTGCCTCCCCCAGGCTGCCAGGACCGATCCCGAGTCGATCCACCGCCAGCATACGATGCTTTCGACCCCGTTGTCGCCGCGCACCGGCGGCACCGCCTAGCGAGCGGGCGGATCGCTCAGTCGTGCGGACAGTCCGCGCCGTAGAGGACGGTCAGCGACGTCGAGCCGCCAAGCGGGGCGATCGTGAGCGAGAGCCGGCAGGCGGGGTCGTCGCCGGACGATTCGAGCAGGTAGCCGCCCTCCTCGAAGGGGCCGGAGAGCGCGTCCGTGTGAAACGCCCCCAACTCGAACGCATCCTGGAACCAGGTGGCGATCGCCTTGGGCTCGGCGGCATCGACGACGTAGACGGCACTCGCCGGGTCGCTCGAAGTCTCCTCGGATGGCACGGCGCCCGGGTACATCGGGAAGCCCGACGGGAGCGTGTCCCAGATCCGGCCCCAATCGGTGTCGGTCTGCCCTGCGGTCACCGGCGGCTTCGACTCGGGAGCAGGCTCAGTGGGCGCGGCCGTCGGTTGGCGCGGGGGCGCCGACGCCGCACCGCCCGTGCCGACGGCCGAGCCTGACGATGATGGCGACGTCGAGCCGCACGCGGCTACAGCCAGCGAGACGAGGAGGAGGCCGGCCAGGCGAGCACGGCGGTCGGTCACCGAGCCATGCTAACGCGCGCGACTGACTGTGGCTGGCACGACCTCCGTCCACCTCGATCTGCGGCTAGGGAGCCCCAGCCTGCAGGATGTAACGAACGGGGTCTCAGCACACGATGTCGTTCGGACCGGGCTGCCACCATGCGCCAGGCTCTGCTATCGCAAAGATCGAGTGGCCCGACGCGCCATACGCGGCCAGCACGACTGCATGGTACGCGGGCCTTTCAGGGTCGTAGGCCAGGCCGATGTCGCAACCGGTTTCCTGCGTCCACGTCCAGCTGACAACGCCATCGGAAGCCGGCGCCGTACCAAGCAGCGTGCGGACCGACGCCGGCAGGGGAGTGTGTTCGACAAGACATACCCCGCTGGTGTCCGGAGGTGGGTTCTCCGGCTTTGCGATGCACTCGGTGACGCCGTAGACCCGAATCTCGACGCCCTCGCTCCGCGGCGCTCGCCACGTGACCGACTGGGTGAACTTCGCAACTGCTTCGTCGGCGCTCACGCGCACTTGCCCGTCGAATTTCACGCCGGAGGGCTTGGGTGGCACTGGGACTGGCGTTGGCTTCGGGGTGGGCTTCGGGGTGGGTGTGGCTGATCGGCTCGGGCTCGCCGGGGTCTCCACCGCTGTCGGGCTCGGGGCCGCCGGGGTGATCGTCACGTCGGGCGCTTCGGTCCACAACGCGATCGGAGGCGATGACGGCACGCCGCTCGTGCCGCACGCCGTGAGGACGATTCCGAGGACCGCTGCCAGGACCGCTCGACCACAAGCCATGCAAGGATCCCTCCGGCACGACGCTCCGCGGCGTCGCCTGCCCGTGGGTCTCGGGCACGCCACTTAGACGCCCGACTGACGATGGTGTGGCACGAGCATGTGTAGGAGCGGCTCCGGCTGGCTCGCGGCGGGGCGGCCGGAAGCGATGAGGCCGATCGTATTCGGTGCGGG
>CAVVDC010000013.1:0-12864 GCA_963746855.1 uncultured Chloroflexia bacterium | reverse complement strand
GGCGAGTCCGAGCTCAAGACGACGCCCCGGTCACCGACCGGGGCGTTTGGATTCCGCGGCGCCGGGCCCGACCGCCCGTTGCATCAGATGCAAGTCCCGTCGCCGGGTCCGGCCGGACGGCGTGATTCGTGCGCCTCGATTGCGCCCGGTGCAACCTCGGCGCAGTCGGTCGCTCGATCTTGCGCGAGATGCAATCCAAATCGTCCGTTCGCCCGGCCGGCGACGTAGCTTGCATCCTATGCAACGCCGTGCTCGATCCTTGCGTGCGATGCAATCGCCGGGCCAGATCCAGCGTCAGACCGATCTGGGGACGGCCCCCGGCTGGGACGTTGGCTCGGCCTTCGGGCGGAACACGCCGTACAGGGCCCCGCCGACCAGGCCGCCGATCAGCGTCAGCACGATCACACTTCCCGGCGGTCCCGAACTGCTCACGCCAGTAGAAGCTGGTGAACGACGACGCGTCGGTCACGCCGATGCTCGCCATCTCGGAACCGCGGCCGGCGTCGACGTAGCGCTGGTACACGCACTCCGCACCGGCCTGACAGGTGAGCGAGCCACCGAGGCCCGGGTCGCGATAGCCGTTGTCGGCGTAGAAGAACAGCGCCTTGACCGTCAGCAGCAGGATGGCCGCGGCCAGGCCGGTGACCAACGCGGCGAACAGCGCGTTCGACAGGATCCGGTGCCAGGGGCCGGCGCGCCGGTTCGACCGGGCATTCGCGTAGTAGCCGATCATCACGCCCGACGGCAGCGCGAGCAGCCAGATGACCGGCTCGATCGGGATGATCAGCAGGAAGCTGACGCCGATGGTGAGGGCCATGCCGATGCCGACATAAGCCGCCAGGACGGCGCCGCGATCGGCGATCCGGCTCACGAGCCCTTCGAAGCGACGGCGGGCTCGGGCGCCTGTGCCGGCGTGGGCATCCCGGTGAGCGCCCGTCGCCCCGGATACCGCGCCCCATCGCCCAACTCGCCCTCGATGCGCAACAGGCGGTTGTACTTCGCGACCCGCTCGGAGCGCGACGGCGCGCCGGTCTTGATCTGGCCGGTCCCCATCGCGACCACGAGGTCAGCGATCGTCGTGTCCTCGGTCTCTCCGGAGCGATGCGAGACGACCGCGGACCAGCCGGCGCCGCGGGCGAGGTCGATCGCCTCGATCGTCTCGGTGAGCGTCCCGATCTGGTTGAGTTTGATCAGCACGGAGTTCGCCGCGTTGGTTTCGATCGCCCGCGCGATCCGCTCGGTGTTCGTCACCAGCAGGTCGTCGCCGACGAGTTGCACCGTCCCACCCAGTCGCTCGGTCAGGTGCTCCCAGCCCGCCCAGTCGTCTTCGGCGAGGCCGTCCTCGAGCGACACGATCGGGTATCGCGCGACCCAGTCGGCCCACAGGTCCACCAGCTCGCCCGAGTCGAGCGTCCGGCCTTCCTTGGCCAGCACGTAGCGGGTCGGCTTGCCACCGACGCCACTCCCCGACTCCACCAGCTCGGTCGTGGCCGGATCGAGCGCGATGGCGACGTCGATCCCAGGCCGGTAGCCGGCCCGCTCGATGGCCCGCAGGATGACCTCGACCGCCGCCTGGTTCGAGGCGAGCGACGGGGCGAACCCGCCTTCGTCGCCCTGGCCGGTGGAATGACCCTCGTCATGGAGGATCGCCCGCAGCGCGGCGAAGATCTCGGAGCCGGCCCGCAGCGCATCGCTATAGGTCGCGACCCCGACCGGCATGACCATGAACTCCTGGAAGTCCGTCGAGTCCTGCGCGTGCTTCCCGCCGTTGAGGATGTTGAACATCGGGACGGGCAGGGTCCGCGCCCCGACCCCGCCGAGATAGCGGTAGAGGGGCAGGTCGTAGGCCGCGGCCGCCGCGTGGGCGACCGCGAGCGACACGCCCAGGATGGCGTTCGCGCCGAGCTCGGCCTTGTTGGGGGTGCCGTCGAGGTCACGCAGGACGTCGTCGATGCCGGCCTGGTCGGAGGCATCGAGCCCGTAGAGCGCGGGCGCGATCGTGTCGGTGACGTTGGCGACGGCGCGCAGGACGCCCTTGCCGCCGTAGCGACCCTGGTCGCCGTCGCGGAGCTCGACCGCTTCGTGCGCGCCGGTGGACGCCCCCGACGGCACGGCCGCGCGACCGACGGAGCCATCCTCGAGGATGACATCGACCTCGACCGTGGGGTTGCCGCGCGAATCGAGGATCTCGCGGGCGTCGACGACATCGATGACGGTGTTCACGCTGGTGTCTCCGGCTACGACTTCGACTTGACCTTGGGTGCAGCCTTGGCCTTCGCCGCCGGCTGGGCCTTTGGCGGCGCCACCGCCTTCTTGGTCGACGCCTTCTTCGCGGGCGCCTTCTGCTTGGGCTCTGGGACCGGGCGATCGAGCAGCACGGTGACACCGGGCAGCTCGCGTCCCTCGAGGAATTCGAGCGAGGCGCCGCCGCCGGTCGAGATGTGGGTCATCTTGTCGGCCAGGCCCTGCTGCGTGATGGCCGCGACGGAGTCGCCGCCGCCGATCACGACCGTCGCGCCCGCCTCGGCCCGTTCGGCCAGCATGCGCGCCACGGCGTTCGTGCCGTGGGCGAAGGACGGGATCTCGAACACGCCCAGCGGCCCGTTCCAGAAGACGGTCTTGACGCCCGCCAGCGCCTCGACCATCAGGTCCTGGCTGGCCTGGCCGAGGTCCACGATGTGCCAGCTGGCCGGGATCTTCTCGGCCGGGAGGGTCTTGTACTCGGTCCCGCGGGTGACTTCCTTGGCGACGATGACGTCGATCGGCAGGACGATCCGGACGCCCTTCTTCTCGGCCGCGGCCATGATCCGGCGCGCGTCCTCGACCCGGTCGGGCTCGGCCAGGCTCTTGCCGACGGCCTTGCCCTGGGCGAGGAGGAACGTGTTGGCCATCCCGCCACCGAGGACCAGCATGTCGACCTTGTTCACGAGGTTGTCGATGACCGCGATCTTGTCCGACACCTTCGCCCCGCCGAGGATCGCGGCGAACGGTCGTTCCGGCGCCTCGAGCAGCTTCGAGAGCATCGCGAGCTCGCGCTCCATGAGCAGCCCGGCGTAGGCCGGCAGGAATGCCGTGATCCCGACGGTCGAGGCGTGCGCCCGGTGGGCGGTCCCGAACGCGTCGTTGACGTAGATGTCGGCGTAGGAGGCGAGCGCGGCCGCGAACCCCGGGTCGTTCTGTTCCTCTTCGGCATGGAACCGGAGGTTCTCGAGCAGGAGCAGCTCGCCCGGCCGCAGCCGCTTGACCGCGTCCTCGGTGCCCAGCCCGAGTGCGTCGCCGGTCACCGGCACGTTCCGGCGGATCAGCTCCGTCAGGCGCTGCCCGACCGGACGCAGGCGCAGGCCGTCTTGGACCTTGCCGTCGGGACGCCCGAGGTGGCTGGCGAGGACCAGGCGAGCGCCCGCGTTCAGCAGGGTCGCGATGGTCGGGATGGCGGCCCGGATGCGGGAGTCATCGGTGACCTTGCCGTCGGCCAGTGGGACGTTGAAGTCGACCCGGACGAAGACACGTTTGCCCGAGACATCGACGTCCCGGACCGTCAGCTTGTCCACGATCGGCCGTCAGCGCCCGGTCAGGCCGGGACCGGCAGGCGAGCCGCGACGTGCGCGATCAGGTCCGCGACGCGGCAGCTGTAGCCCCACTCGTTGTCGTACCAGGCGATGACCTTGACCATGTTGCCGCCCAGGACCATGGTCGAGGCGGCGTCGATGATCGACGAGCGGTCGTCGCCCCGGAAGTCGGTCGAGACGAGCGGCTCGTCGGACACGCCGAGGATGCCCTTGAGGGGACCGGCCGCCGCCGCGCGGAACGCCCCGTTGAGCTCCTCGACGCTGGTGTCGCGGCTGACCGTCGCGGTGAAGTCCACGACGCTGACGGTCGGCGTCGGGACCCGCAGGCTGAAGCCGTCGAACTTGCCCTTGAGATCGGGGATGACGAGGGCGAGCGCCTTCGCGGCGCCGGTCGTCGTCGGGATGATGTTCTGGCCGGCGCTCCTGGCCCGCCGCGGATCCTTGTGCGCGACATCGAGGATGCGCTGGTCGTTGGTGTAGCTGTGGATCGTGTTCATCAGGCCCTTCTCGATGCGGACCAGGTCATGGACGACCTTGGCCGCCGGGGCGAGGCAGTTCGTCGTGCACGAGGCGTTGCTGATGATGTGATGCGTCGCGGGGTCGTAGCGGTCCTCGTTCACGCCGAGGACGATCGTGATGTCCTCGCCCTTGGCCGGCGCGCTGATGATGACCTTGCGGGCACCCGCGTCGATGTGGGCCTTGGCCTTGGTCGCGTCGGTGAAGAGCCCGGTCGATTCGAGGACGATCTCGACGCCGAGGTCGCCCCACGGCAGCGCGGCGGGATCCTTCTCCGAGAGGATCTTGATCTCGCGCCCGTCGATGATGATCGAGTGGTCGCCCGCCTCGACCGTGCCTTCGTACGCGCCGTACGTCGAATCGTGCTTGAAGAGCAGGGCGTTCATCTCGGCATCGACGAGGTCGTTGACGGCGACGACCTCGATGTCGGGGGCTCGCTCGATGAGGGCCTTGAGCGATTGGCGGCCGATCCGGCCGAAGCCGTTGATGCCGACGCGCGTGGTCATGGTCGTGCTACTCCTCGCGTTGCGGATCGGGGGCGGGCGCCCATCCTGGGTCCGACGGCGTGCAACCTCAGCGCGGTCGGCGGACACGTGGCCGGCGCCGTCCCGCGGGGCCACCATCGTACGACGTCGCGCGCGCGGACGGAGGGTGCGAACGGGTTACGACAAAGGTCCGGGACCCGGACCGGTTCGGGCGGTCCGACCCTTGACACGCGGCGGGTATGGGAAGACCCCCGCCGGTCTCCGACGGGGGTCTCGGGCTTCGCGTCAGCGAAGGGTCGGGTCAGCCGCCGATCCTGAAGACCTTGCCGCCGCACACCGGGCACGTGCCCTGGAGGGCGGCCTTGCCGTTCTTCATCGTGATTCTCTGCGGGTTCACGACTTCGACCTTCTTCTTGTCCTTGACGCAGTAGGCCTCGGCCATCGGGCTCCTCCTCGGATGAGTTCTGGAGCGTCACGAGAACCTTCGTCTCGCATCCGCCCTGGGCTGCCAATGTTCGCGTGGGTTAGCTGGGGTTGACCCTCGATCAGTCCTGCCAGAGAGACGGCCGCCAGCGGTCCGTCCCGGCGTCTTGCTTCTGGCGATCCATCTCGGCCAGCACGAGGAGGCTTTCCAGCCCTGTCTCGATACAAGCCGCCTCGGCCGCATCCTTGGCATCACCGCTGACGAACTCGCCGGTCGTCCGATTGGCGTACACCGCACAGACGACGCCGGCTCGACAGCGTGCCAGGGTGGCGAGCACGAGGAGTGCCGACGCCTCCATCTCGAAGTTCATGACGCGCTGGCGCGCCATCTCCTCCGCGAGGTCAGGGTAGCGGATAGGCAGCTGCGGGATCGGGCGCCCTTGCGCACCGAAGAACCCCGGAGCCGTGGCCGTCACCCCGACGTGATAGCGGTGACCCAGCCGGGCCGCCGCCTCGATCAGAGCCGCGACCGCCTCGTAGTCGGCGACCGCGGGGTAGCCATCGTGGACGAAGAAGCTCGTGGTCGCCTCCAGGCGGACGGCTCCGGTCGTGATGGCGAGATCGCCGAGCTGCATCTCCGGCTGGAGTGCCCCGCAGGAACCGACCCTGATGAAGGTCGGGCGGTTCGTGATGGCCAGGATCTCCGCCACCACGATCTCGACGTTGTCCGTTCCGATGCCAGTGGCCACGACCGAGACGCGCTGACCGCGATACCGGCCCGTGACCGTAGAGAATTCGCGATGTCGATGCTCCAGTTCGACCGAATCGAACCGCGTCGCGATGCGGGCGGTACGGTCGGGGTCACCGGGGAGGAGGATGTACTCGGCCAGCTCCCCCGGGCCGAGTCCGATGTGGTATTGCCGTTCACCGGCGGGGATCGCGATCCGGCGATCCGACGGGTTTTCGACGCGGGTATCCGCGTTCGGCAAGACCGATCCTCTCGCTCAGTTTGCTGTTCCGCAGGCGCGAAACTCGGGCGAGGATAGTCCCGCGCTCTCACGAGCGTCAAGCCGAGTCCGTCGTGCGTGGATCGTGCTTGGCTATGCGTGACCCGGCGGGGCCGTCGGGAGCGGTCCGCGCGGGGCCCGGATCGGGGCCGCGAACGGCCGCCGTTCCGCCGACGAACGCCGCCAGTCGGACGGCCATCCGGGCCGTCAGCAGGCGCTGGAGATGCCGTCGCCGGAGGAGGGTCACGGCCAGCGACACCGCCGTTAGCGCGGCCAGGGTCCCAAGGCCGGCGAGGCCGGCGTCCAGGCCCCCGAATGGGCCAAGTCCGGCCGACCGGATCGCGTCGCTCGACGACGGTTGAGACGCGGCTGGGTCGGCGCCGGCCATACCGCTCGTCGGGTCGGCGGCGACGGTGTCGCCGGCCAGCAGCACGCCGGCCGGGTCGGTGACGACCACGGTCCAGCCCCGGTCCGTGGACTCGATCCGCCCGACGACGTTGATCGCATCGCCTGGCGCGATGAGCGGGAGCAGGTCCGCCGCGTCGCCCTGAAGTGCGACCGGACCGGTCGCCGTGCCGTCGTCGAGCGTGAACCCGCCGGTCAGCAGCGCCGTCACGAGGCCTCCGACGCGCACGGTCCGACCGGCGAGCGTCGGCAGGTCGACCAGGTTGGCGTCCGGGGCGGCGATCGCGCTGCTCGTGGGAGCAGTTCCGGCCGGCGAGCCGGCACCGGACGTGCCGGAACCGGTGCCGCCGCTCCCCGTGGTCCCGCCACTCCCCGTCGAACTGCCCGGATCGACGCGCACGTCGGCCTTGCCCCGCGGCAGGATCGCGAATCGGCGGTCCGTGGCGGACGGGTACGGGCGACGGACGATTCCGGTCACGGTCGCGAGGCGGCCGGTCGGGACCGACGCGACCGGGATGCCCGCCCCGGACTGGCCGATGACCACGACCCGGCTGCCGCCCACGACGAGTTCCGCACGCCATCGGTCACCGAGCTTGCGCACGCCGTCGATGCGGCCGCGGACCGTCACGAGGCGCCACTCGTGCGTCTCCTTCGGCGAGCCGTACAGCATCAGCGGGGCCGGCACGGCCGCCGAGCCGAGGCGCTTGACCACATCGGCGGCGATCCGCGGCGCCCCATAGGCCCGTCCGACCTTGCCTTCGACGCGCAGACGGGTCCCGACGGCGGGCGCGTTCGTGTCGGGCAGCCGCACCTCGATCGCGCCGGTCGCGTCCTGGACGACGATGAGCCGCCTCGACCCGTCGAGCAGCGTCGCGGGCGCCGTCACGATCCCGACGATCGCGACCTTGCGGTCGATCAGCCGGCGAGCCTTGGTGATCGACATCGTCGGCAGCGTGGTGGTCGGCTTCGGGCTCGGCGAGTGCGAAACGGAGGGCTTCGGGGTCGTGCTCGCTCCAGGCGTCCCGCTCGCGCCCGCTTCGGGGTCGGCGGTCTTCACGATGTCGGCGACATCGCGGGCCCAGAGGCGATAGCCGTCGAGGGCACCCGCGCGCGTCGCCCGCTGGCCACCGACCCCGACGATCTGATACGTCGCCCCGACCTGGAAGGCGGAGACCCTGACGCCACTCGACGAGTCGGCCATCACCTTGACCGACGTTGCCCCGGCGCGCTCGAGCAGGAGGCTGAGGTCGCCGCTCGCGGCCTTGCTCGGTCGCGCGGCGAGGCGACCGCTGACCAGCAGGAGCCGTCCGTCGGTGGCTTCGCCGAGTCCGGGCGGACCGACCGCGACGGGATCGGGCAGCGAAGCGCTGCCAACGCTGGCGATGTCGCCGGCGGCCGCCGGCCGGATCTCGAGCTGGCCGTACGGAGCGACAAGCGGACCCCGGACTTCGACGACGGTCCCGCGCCCCGGTGCGATCGCCCCCGCCGGGAGCCGCACCGCGATCCCGCCGGTCGCGTCGCCGATCGTCAGGAGCTGCGGCGTGCCAGTGCGTCCGGCCTCGGCGGTCACGACGCCACGTGCCGTGACGACGGTCCCGAGCGGCAAGGCGCGGACGGCAGCGAGCGGAGCGACGTCGGCGTGGCGGCGAGGCGGTCGGCGTGCCGGTCGGCGTCGGAGTCGGCGTCGGGGTCAGTGTCGTCGAGGGCGCGGGGCTGGTCGTCGCGGACGGGTCGGGCTCGGGGCAGGCGTCGCCGTGGCCGATGCGGTCGGCGTCGGGGTCGGGGTTGCGGTGGGCAGCGGCGTCAGGATCTCGAAGTCGCCAGCCAGCATCGCGTACACCCGGTACGCCTCGGTCCCGGTCCCCGAACTGTCGCGTTGCCCGAGCGGGCCGCGAACGACGACGAGATCGCCCGAAGTCGGCGCGGCAAGACCCAGTGCCTCGGAACCGATGATCGCCTTCACTGGACCGCTGCCGTCGTCGACCGTGAGGCCCAGGCCGTCGCTGAGCGCGCCGGGCGCACCGTCGACGGTGCCGCGGATCGAGATCCGCGAGCCCTCCCGGGACTCGTCCGCCGAGCCGGTCGTGACCTCGGGAGCAGCCGGCAGCTCGCCGGTCGGGCCGACCTCGACGGACGCCTCAGCCGCACGCAGCACGCGCTGCGCGAATCTCGTGTCGAGGGTTCCCGATACGCGGATGGTCGTCCCGGCGGGCAGCGACGACACGACCGGCGTGTCGAGGTAGAGACCGATGCCGCCGGTCTCGTCCTGGACGAAGGTGCTGTGCCCCGATTCGAGCGCGCCGAGCGGCACGGTCAGCGTGCCGGCGATGACTGCGTCGACATCATCGGGGAGCGCCCGGGCGGCGGCGATCGAGATGGCGGCCGGTGTCGGGGTCGGGCTCGGGGTGGGGGTGAGAGTCGAAGTCGGGGTGGGCGTCGGGGTCGGCGTGGGCACCGGCGTAACGGCCGGGGAGGCGGTAGGCGTCGGACTGGCCGTGGCCGTCGAGGACGCGCTCGGCGAGGGCGGCGGGGTCACGGTCGGCACAGGCGTCGGGCTCGGGGTCGCGCTCGGTCCCGGTGAGGCTCCGGAAGCCGGAACAGGTGCCGCCGCCAGCCCCTGCGGTGACGGACTGGCCTGGACGAACCAGTCGAGCGCGTTGTCGTTCGTGTCCCAGCCGTTGCCCGCCGCACCGCCCGGCGCCCGCTCGAGGCTCGACCCGGCCGGCGGGGCCGAAGCGGCCGCGCCCTCGACGAACGCGTTCGTCGCGTCGCCCCAGCCGACCGCATCGATCGCGGTCCCGCCGACCACGCGCAGCGCGACCGCCCCGCCGGTCGCCGCGAAGCCGCCCGAATAGGTCACGTCGGCGATCGAGGCGTACGCGCCAGCTCCATTGGCGACGAGCACACGTCGGCCAGGCTCGAGCGTCGTCGACGTCGACCAGGTCGCCTTGCGGGTCACGGTCGATCCCGACGATGTCGCGTAGACCACCTCGAGACCCGCGAGGTCCACCGCTCCGGCGCCCTGGTTGGCGACCTCGACGAATTCGTCTGACGCCGAGGCTCCCCCAGTCTGGATCTCGCTCACGACGAGCGTCGAAACCGGCCAAGCGACCGCGGCCGCCAGGACGGGTGGCGCCACCACGGCCGGCCAGGCACCGACGGCCACGAACAGCGCGATGACGAGCGCGGGAGATCCCGACCGGGTCCGAGCCATGACTGACCTCCCGGCGGGACACGGGCGGCGGTCTGCGGGAGCGACAGTTGTAGCAGGCCGCACTGCACGAGGGCTTAGCTGGCGCTCATCCGAGGCTCACTAGGGGCTCACCCGTGACGTATCGACTACGATGCACTGCACCCGACCGACACCGACATCACAGGAGAGACCGTGGCCCGCGCCAAGAGGACCGACCGCGCCGAGGCGCGACGTCGCTATCGAGCCGAGATGGCCGGCACTGAGGGCTTCGATGAGGAAGGCGCGCCCGTTGCGGCCGGCCCGACCCCCGCACCGAGCAAGGCACGCCCAGCGCCGTCGAGAGGGACGACGTCGAACCCGCCACCCGGTCGACTCGGGATCGGCGAGGCGTTCCGCCGGTCGATCCACCCGCTCAACATCCGGGGCGATCTCCGGGACCTGCCGAAGCTGGTCACGAACAAGGCGCTCTGGCTTCCGGCGGCGCTGACCATCGGGTCGACGATCCTGGTCTTCACGACTGGCGCCGACAAGAACTTCATGACCGCCCTCCTGTACACGTATTTCGTGCAGTCACCGGCCATCGGCGGCGTCTTCCTGGCCGGCTTCCTCGCCCCGCGGGCGAGCTGGCTGCTCGGCGTCCTCGTCGGGCTCCTTTCGGCCGTCTGCTACACGGCGATCATCCTGAGCGGCACGCTCGGCGCCCCGACGGAGTCGGCCCGCGACGTCATCGTGGCAGCATTCCTGCTGTCGCCGGTGATGGGTGGCCTGTTCGCCGCAGGGGCAGCCTGGTACCGACGGTTCCTCCAGCTCTCGAGCCCGAACCGCGGCAAGCAGCCACCGCCGAAGCGTGGCGGCAACGACGGCCGGTCGCGCTCCTCGGGGGCCGCGAAGACCCGCTAGGCCCGCGAACTCGCTCGACGCCGGCTCAGCCGAGCCGGCGCATCCCGGCATAGCCGCTCTGACGGACGCCGTCCGGGCGATCCGGACCGCCGGCCGCGGCGGCCACCTCGGGGAGTGGCTCGATTCGATGCGCGACCACGTTCACGACCGAGCCCTCCCGTTGCAGCTCCCCGTCCACGAGCAGCAGCGCATGCCGCCGCACCACGGATCGCAGCCGCGCCCAGGTGTCCGGCCAGAGCGTGACGTTGACCATCCCGGTCTCGTCCTCGAGCGCGAGGAACACGGTTCCCTTGGCGGTCATCGGGTGCTGCCGCGTCACGACCAGTCCACCGATGCGGACCGGGCCCGGCCGGCGGTCGGAGAGGGCCCCGTTGGTCACGGCCCCCAGGCGATCCAGGGCCCCTCGGAACAGCTCCACGACCTGGCGCCTGGCATCGAGCCCGATGACCGCGTAGGAATCGCCGATCCGCTCCGACTCGGTCAGCGGCGGCAGGGCCGGCGCCTCGGTGGCCGGCAGCCGCAGGTCCAGCGGCCGGCCTGCAGCCGCCCCACGCTTGCCCGCCGCGCGACCCAGGGCTCGCAGCGCCTGACCGTCCATGCGGCCGCGGGCCGCCCCGGCCACCTCGCGGAGCTGCCACAGGAGTTCGCGCCGGGGCCGGCCCAGCGAGTCCAGGCCACCGGTCCGGATGAGCCGTTCCAGGGTCTCCTCGGGCAGGCCGGTCCGTTCGACGACATCGGCCAGCGATCGATACGGGCCCCGGGCCAGCTCCCCGTCGAGCAGCGCCTCGTGCTGCTCGCCGATCCCCTTGACCAAGTGCAGGCCGAGGCGAACGCCCCAGCCCACCGTGAGCTCCGGCGTCCAGTGCTCGCGCGCGGCGTCACTCGGGACGACGCAGCCCGATGACCGGACCGGTTCGGGTCGGGCGGTGATCCCCGCCCCCTCGGGCAGCGCCTCCCCGGGTCGCCCGACCCATTCGGTGGTGGTCTTGTACGAGGATGCGTTGATGTCCACCGGCAGCACGGACACGCCGTGGCGCTTCGCGTCGTTGACGAGGACCTCGACCGGGTAGAAGCCCATCGGCTGGGCGTTGACGAGCCCGACCAGGAACTGGGCGGGATAGAACAGCTTCAGGAAGGCCGACTCGTAGGCCGTCCGCGCGAACGCCGCCGCGTGCGACTTGGCGAACCCGAAGCTCGCGAACGCGGCGACCTGGCGGAACAGCTCCTCGGCCGTCGCCTCGTCCATGCCGGGCTGCTGCATCGCACCGTCGACGAACTGGCGATGGAGCTTCTCCATCTCGCGGCTCGAGCGCCACGTGCCCATCGCCCGCCGGAAGCCGTCCGAACCGGCCGGGCTGAAGCCCGCGACCTCGATCGCGACCCGCATGACCTGCTCCTGGTAGAGGATCACGCCCATCGAATCCTTGAGCACGGGCTCGAGGCTCGGGTGCAGGTAGGTCACCGGCTCGAGGCCCTGCTTGCGGCGCAGGAACGGATGGACGGCATTGCCCTGGATGGGACCCGGCCGGATGATCGCCACCTCCACGACCAGGTCGTCGAGGTTCTGCGGCCGGGACTTGGGCAGCGTCTGCATCTGAGCCCGGCTCTCGACCTGGAAGACGCCCACGGTGTCGGCCGCCTGGAGCATCTCGAACACCTCGGGGACGTCCTCGGGGAGGCGGTCCAGGTCGAGGCAGACGGCGCAGTCGTGCTCGATGAGCTGGAGCGTCTCGTCCATCGCGGCGAGCATCCCCAGCCCCAGCAGGTCGAGCTTGATGAGCTTGAGCGTCTCGACGTCGCGCTTGTCGAACTGGACGACGACGCGGTCCGGCATCGTGGCCCGCTCGATCGGGGCGATGTCGATGAGCGGAGCGGCCGTCACGAGCATGCCGCCCGAGTGGATCGAGAGGTGACGCGGGAAGCCGTCGATCCGGGCGCAGAACTCGAGCCAGCGCTCCCAGTCGCTCATGTCGACCGTCGAGCCGCCGCGGGCCTGCGGAGGCGGCTCGGGCTCGATGCGCGCGACCGAAGACCGGACGGCGGGAGGATCCCAGCGGGTCGGGCGGCCGAGCTTGTCCGCCGCCCGCGGGGGCGGCTCGACCTGGCCGCTCTCAGGATCGATCATCCGGCCGCCCACCAGTCCGGGCGGCAGCAGTCGTTCGCGCTCCGCGGCGTAGCCGGTCCCCTTCCCCGCCCGCAGCCAGGCGACGCTGGCCGTGGAATCGCCCGGCCCACCCTCGTCGTCCGAGTGGCCGCCGCCCCGGAGTTCAGTCCGCGGCGCGAGCCGGTCCGGAAGGGGGTTCGTCTGGCCATCCTCTCGGAGCCAGGCGAACGGGCGCGGGGCGTTCGGGTCCTCCGGCTTCGGT
>CAVVDC010000012.1:0-178574 GCA_963746855.1 uncultured Chloroflexia bacterium | reverse complement strand
GGGAGCCGGTTCGTCCACGCCGAGGTGCATGACGGCCTGCAGGACCTGATGGTCGGGGACCTCGGGGCCACGCCCCCGAAACGAGGCCGCGGGCGGCCGCCCAAGACGCCACGGACGGTCGCGGCGACTGCCGCGGGCCGACGCATCAACCCGTGGGACGGCGTGTGGCGCTCGGTCGGATGGCTCGCCGATGGCGCGTGGGTCGCGGCCGTCGGCGAGAGCGAGACCCGCCCCCAGGACCTGTGGCTGTTGCCAGTGCCGGGCGTGGCGCCCGCCGACGCCCGACCGCGACGGATCACCGACACCCGGCCGGCTGTCCTCGGGGCTGCATTGGCTGCCGACCGGATCCCGGAGGGGCAACGGATCGGGTTCACGGCCCGCGACGGCCTGCGCATCGAGGGCACGCTCTGGCGCCCCGGGACGGCGACAGGCAAGCGAGGCGGCCGGCGCGTCCCGACCGTCGTCGATCCGCATGGCGGCCCGACATGGCAGTCGTGGCGCACGTTCCAGCCCTTCCGGTTCCTGCTCACCGAGGCCGGTTTCGCCGTGCTGGAGATCGACTTCCGGGGCTCGACCGGCTACGGGCGCGCCTTCCGACACGCCAACCACGACGAGTGGGGTCACGCCGACGTGCACGACGTCATCGATGGCGCCCGCTGGGCGACCGAGCAATCGTGGTCGGACGGCCGCCTGGCCATCGTCGGGGCCTCGTATGGCGGCTATGTCGTGCTCAGCGCGCTCGTCGAGGAGCCGGCGATGTGGCGGGCCGGGATCGACCTGTTCGGTGACTCCGAGATCGCCGAGAGCTATCGCCACGGTGACCGGGCGGGTCGTCTCGACCTCCATCGGATGATGGGTTCCCCCGACGAGCCTGAGCGCGCCGAGGTCTTTCGGCGCGGTTCGCCCGTCTATCGAGCCGAGCGGATCCAGGCGCCGGTCCTCATCCTCCATGGCCGCAAGGACAAGCGGGTCGTGCCGCTCATGACCGAGCGGATGGTCGAGGCACTCGAGATCGAGGGCAAGGCGCACGAGGTGCACTGGTACGACGACGAGGGCCACGGCTGGCAGCGGCGTGAGAACCGCCGCGATGCCTTCACCCGGATCCTGGCGTTCCTGCGGACGCACGTCCTGGACGAACCACCTGAGACGACGCCCGGGAGCTAGCGCCGTCGCGCCCGCTAGCCCTGGGCTCGTGTCGCCTTGGGGATCACGCTGATCGAGCCGTCGGTCTCGAGGACCGCGAGCTGCACATCGTCGATGTGCATGAGTCCCTGGTGGCGGACCGCCGCGCGGACGTCGTCGGCGTCGACGCCTTCCTCGCGCAGCGCGCGCGTCATCAGCCGTCCGTCGCGGACGAGCAGTCGCGGCTCGCCTTCCAGCGCCCGGCGGGCACGCTTCGATCGATCGGTCAGCAGGCTGATGCCCTTGTCGAGCGCCAGGAGGGTCAGGACGGCGACCAACCCGCCCCAGAGCGTCGTGTTCTCGCCGACCATCGAGTTCTGGACCGCGTCGGAGATGACGAGGATCACGATGAGCTCGAGGATCGAGAGCTGGCCGACCTCGCGCTTGCCGGACAGCCGCAGCACGACGACGAGGAACAGGTAGACGATGGCCGTCCGGATGACGATCTCGGGCAGGCCGGAACCGATGTCGGGGAGCGTCATGCGCCCGTCGCTTGCCGGGAGGCGCCACGGCGCATCGCCAGGGCGATCGTGGCCGCCACGCCGACGCCGATGAGCACATCCCCGATGCTGAACACGTTCGCGAACGGCAGCCAGGCGGGCATCGCGAAGATGTCCGTCAGCGGACGCAGGGCCGGCTCACCCGTCACGACGCTGTTCGTCTGCCCGGCGGTATCGATGCCGGCCGCCGCGAGGGCCGCCGGATCGGCGGGCATGGCACCCCCGTTGGCCAGGATCGCGACGAGATTGCTCACCGCGCCGACCGCGACCACGGCCAGGCCCGGGATCGCGACGTTCCGGACGACGGCGGCGATGACCGCGAGGTTCGAGACGACGTAGAGCGCCGGGCCCGGCCGCCCCGACCGACGACCCCAACGGTTCCGAGAACAGGGCGATCTGCACGGCCAGGCCGGCCACCGCGAGCCACCCCCAGCGGATCCTGAGGCTCGACAGGCCGTCCAGCCGTCCGCCGATCGCGAAGCCCGCCAGCAGGCCGATCGGGATCGCGTACAGGATGAACATCGGGCGTCAGTCGGGCGTCGGGGCCATCCCCAGGCTCTCCTCGAGCTGGTTCGCGTGGTCGATGAGGTGCGACGCGACGAAGCGGTCGGCCGGAGGCGGCGACGCTGATCTCGCCCAACCGGGGATGGAGACCGAGACGCTCGCGCTGGGCTGGCGTCCACGCGGTCCAGACGGCGAGGAACCGATCCGCGCCCCGTCGATCCGGGCGAACAACTCGGCCGGCGACTAGCGAGCGGTCGTGCTCGATGGCCGCCAGTCGGGCCGCGTCCGCGGCGGTCCGCCCGAACGGCACGGGCTCACCGTCGCCGGCGGCGACGCGCTCCAGCTCGGTCCGCCAGTACCCGACCATCTCGGCGAGATGCGCGAGGACCTCGGGCGGGCCCCAGGACGCTTCGGGCGCGTCGTCGAAGCGTTCGGCGAGCGGCCAGGGCGCGCCGGCCTCGACGGCCGGCTGGAGGCGGTCGAGACGGGCGACGGCCGTCCGGATCCGCTCGGCGATCTCGTCGTTCGACATGGCGAGAGTGTGGCACGCCGGGCGTAGCATTGGAGGCCACAGCACCGGGCGATCTCCGGGTCGCCCGCCCTCCTGCCAGCACGGGGAGACGCGCGCATGACCGAGACCCTGTCGAAGGGTGCCGCCAACCAGGCCGGCGCCCGGATCGACGCGGACGCCTATGCCAAGGCGGCCGACTTCCTGCCGCTCAACGGCATCGACCACGTGGAGTTCTGGGTCGGCAACGCCCGCCAGGCCGTCCAACTACTACCGCGCCCTGTGGGGCTTCACGCCGGTCGCGTTCAGCGGCCTCGAGACCAAGGTCCGCGATCGCGCCAGCTACGTCATGGTCCAGCACGACATCCGGTTCGTGTTCACGGCACCGCTGACGCCCGATGGCGAGATCGCCGAGCACGTCCGGGCGCACGGCGACGGTGTCCACGACATCGCGTTCGCGGTCGACGACGTCGAGTCGGCCTGGCGCGAGACGACGGCGCGCGGGGCGGTCTCCGCGCTCGCCCCGGCGGAGCTCGACGGCGGCGAGGACGGCGTCCTGCGCAAGGCCTCGATCCACACGTACGGCGAGGTGCTCCACTCCTTCGTCGACCGGCGTGGCTACGCGGGGGCCTTCGCGCCCGGCTACCGCGCGGTCAAGTCGCCGGCGCGGGCGGCCCAGGGCCTGTCGCTGCTCGAAGTCGACCACTGCGTCGGCAACGTCGGGCTCGGCGAAATGGACCAGTTCGTCGACTTCTACCGCGACGTCATGGGCTTCGCCCAGCTCATCCACTACGACGACAAGGTCATCCACACCGACTACAGCGCCCTGATGTCGAAGGTCATGACCAACGGCAACGGCCGCATCAAGTTCCCGATCAACGAGCCGGCGACGGGCAAGAAGAAGAGCCAGATCCAGGAGTACCTCGACTGGTACCGCTCGCCGGGCTGCCAGCACATCGCGCTGCGGACCGAGGACATCGTGGCGACCGTCCGCCAGCTGCGCGACAACGGCGTCGAGTTCCTCGGTTTGCCGCACGAGTACTACGCGTCGCTGGCCGACCGCGTCGGCGACGTGGGCGTGCCGATCGACACCCTCGAGGAGCTCGGCATCGAGGCCGACCGCGACGAAGAGGGCTACCTCCTCCAGATCTTCACGCGACCGGTCCAGGATCGCCCGACGTTCTTCTTCGAGATCATCGAGCGCCACGGCTCGCGCGGGTTCGGGGTCGGCAACTTCAAGGCCCTCTTCGAAGCGATCGAAAGGGAACAGGCCAAGCGCGGGAACCTCTAGGCGAGGTTCCCGCGCCGGCGAACGACCTACTTGGTGATCCGCAGGGAGTCGATGGCCGCCTGCGCCGCGGCGCGGTCCGCAGCCGGCGTGCCAGCGTAGTCCAGGAGCACGACGACGGCCGTTTCGCCGTCGACGTCCAGGAGCCAGACGCGCCACCGGTTCGCCGGGCCGTTGGCATAGAGGCCCTTCGGCTCCGCGAACAGGTACTGGTCGCTGCCACACGCCGACGTGGCCGGGAACTGGACATCCAGACGCTTGCCGCTGTAGCCGGCGAGCACGGCGTCCGTGAGGCCGGACACCTGGAGGTCCGGCGCGGGCGGAGATCGCCGCGACGAGGTCGTCGACGGTCGGCGCGCCTCGACGCGGGGGACGGCGTGTGGGACGGTTGCGTCACATGGGTCGGTGACCACCTGCGGATCGTGGTTGATGGAGATCCCGATCCCGTTCGGGGCGCCCGATGAGTTCGGACCGCCGATGAAGAAGCCGCCGAAGCCGATCCAGCCCTCGGGGGCGGTGATGGTGAAGGCCATCGGGTCGCCGCAGACGTTCCGCATGACGTAGTCACCGGCGTCCAGGCGCCCCTCGGGCAGGAGCGGCGGCGATGGGGTGGGCGATGGTGACGTCGTCGGGCTGGGACCAGGCCTGCCGATGCCGGCGGCCCGCCGGGCAACAGGTTCCAGCCGACGACGGCGATGAGCACGACGGCGGCGATGCCGACGCCGACCTTGAACGTGGGTTGCATGGTCGTGTGCCTCCAGTCGAGGCGCCACGCGCGTCGCTGGGTCTGCCGGCCGATCCGGTCGGCGACGACGTCAACGACGCGGTCAGGCATCGTCGACGGTCCGTCGTCGAACCAGGTGGTGAGCACGCGCTCGATGTCGGAGTGCTGGTTCATGCGGGAGTCCCTCCGGCGGTCGAGACGCGCGCTTCGGCATCGAGGGCGGCGCGCATGGCGCGATGGGCATGGTGAATTCGAGAGCGGATCGTCCCGGCCGGGACGTCGAGCAGGTCGGCGATCTCGGTCGGGCTGTATCCGACGAAGTGGCAAAGGACGAGCACGGCTCGCTCATCGGGCGTGAGCCGCTGGAAGCCGCGGTCGAGCTGGTCGCGATCGACGACGCTCAGGAAGTCGTCGCGAGCCACCGGGCCATCGAGCGGCAGCACCCGAAGGTTGGCCGTGCGGCGACGCTCGCGCGTCGCCTGGGCGATGCAGACGTTGGTCAGGACGCGATGCATCCACGCGTCGAACCGGTCCGGATCGCGGAGCCGCGGCAGGTCACGCCAGGCGATCACCAGCGCGTCCTGGAGGGCATCCTCGGCCCGGTCGACATCGCGGAGGACCGTTGCGCGATCGCGAAGAGCCGGTCACCGTGCGACCGGACCAGGTCCATGAAGGCCGCCTGGTCCCCTCGCTGCGCCGCCTCGACGAGGTCGCGATCCACCGCTGCACCTTGCGTGTGACGTCCGTCGGGGACGTCGTCCAACCCTATCGGTAGATGGTGCGCCGTCAGCGTTGGAACTTCGCGGACATGGAACAGCGCGGGAGCCGCCGGCGGCAGCTCCCGCGCTCGGGGCCGGTCAGGGCTCGAAGCGGATGCTGTTCACGATCTCCATGAGTTCCGCGCGATCTGCCGTCGAGGTGTCCTTGAGGAACCACGCGTCCAGGACCAAGCGCTTGCCATCGATGTCGAGGATCCACAACCGGTCGACCTGGCCAGGTGCTTGCTGGTTGCGGCCCGTCCAGCTCTGGAAGACGGCCTCACCGTCCAGCTTGTCGCACGTCGCAAAGTCGATGTCATTCGGCACGGACCATTCGAGGTACTTTCCGTGGTAGCCGCCGATCGTCACATCGACGGGCGTCGTGGCATTCCGCAGCGGGCACAGCGGCCAGAGCTGACGCGAGACCGTCCACGGTCGGACCGGGCTGGATCCGCGCGGGGCCGCTCCACTGACAGGGGTGGGCGTAGACCTCGTCCGTCGGCTGGAAGGCGTTGCTGAGCAACATCGCCACGGTCGAGTCGTTGACGTCCTTTCCGATCGTGTCGCCCGCCTTGCCCCACCCGTCAGGCAGCGTCATGATGAGCTTCGGAAACGGTCCTCCGGTATCAGGGCCGGAGAAGAGGGTGAGCGCATAGGTTCCCGCCGCGAGCGGCCCGTCGACCATCGCGATCGGGGTCGCGGTCGGCGATGGTGTCGGGGTGGGTGCCGGGTTGGCCGAAGGACCGCCGACCCCGGATTGCGAAGCTGGCAACAGGTTCCAGCCGACGATGGCGATGAGCAGGACGGCGGCGATGCCGACGCCGACCTTGAATACGGGTTGCATGGTGGTAGGCCTCCAGTGGAGGCGCCACGCGGGCCGCTGCGACTGATGGGCGATCCGGTCGGTGAGCACGTCGAGCACCCGGTCAGGCGCCCCGGTCGGGCCATCCTCGAGCCAGGTGTTGAGGACGAGATCGATCTCGCGGTCGGGACTCATGCCGACGTACCTCCCGCGCTCGCCAGCCGGGCGTCCGCATCGAGTGCGGCCCGCATGGCGCGATGGGCGTGATGAAGCCGAGAGCGTGCGGTCCCGGCCGGGATGCCGAGGATCTCGGCGATCTCGGACGGGGTGTAGCCCTCGTAGTGATGGAGCACGAGCAACGCCCGCTGTTCGGGCGGAAGCCGCCGGAACCCGCGTTCGAGCTGGTCCCGGTCGGCGAGGGTGAGCAGATCATCGGGCGCGACCGGTCCGTCGATCGGTAGCACCCGCAGGTTCGCGGTCCGACGTCGCTCCCGCGACGCCTGATCGATGCATTCGTGGACGACGAGACGGTGGATCCACGCGTCGAACCGGTCCGGATCGCGGAGGCCGCGCAAGTCACGCCAGGCGATCACCAGCGCGTCCTGAAGGGCATCCTCGGCTCGGTCGACATCGCGCAGGATCCGGTGCGACAACACGAAAAGCCGGTCGATGCGCGTGCGCATCAGGTCGACGAAAGCCGCCTGATCGCCGTGCATGGCCGATTCCACGAGGTCGCGGTCCATTTCCCCATCCCTCGGGCGTCCATCGGGGACGCCGTCCGCCACCATTGGCCGGTTCCGCTGTCGTTGCGTTCAATCTTCGACCCGCGGTGTCCTGTCGGCTATCCTCGCGCAGGCCGGTCCCGGCAGCCGGCGGCGTGGAGGGATCGTGCATGTACCAATGGCTCGTGTTCGCCCACCTCGTGGGCCTCGTGATCTTTGCCCTGTGTCACGGGGTCTCGTTGTTCGTGGTGTTCCGTGTTCGGCGGATCGGCGACCCGGCGCTGGCGGCCGACTACCTGCAGCTGTCGCAGTCGGCCAATCGGGCCATGTACCTCGGCCTGCTGCTCTTGGCGGTCGGTGGGATCGGGGCCGCGTCGGTCAACAACCTGTGGGGCCAGACGTGGGTCTGGTCGTCGGTCATCGTCCTCATCGCGGTCATCGCGCTGATGTACGCCGTCGGTGCGAGCTACTACTACCGTCTCCGTGACGCGTTGGCCGGGAAGGGCGGCGTGGAACCATTGAGCGGCGAACTGCTGACCGAGCGCCTGGCGACTCGTCGTCCGGAATGGCTCGCGGCCATCGGCGGCGTCGGCCTGTTGGTGCTCATCTGGCTGATGGTCCTCAAGCCGGGCTGATGTGACGCTCGCGATCACGTCCCCGTGAGGCTCGCGCACGTTCGTGAGCGCAATGCCCCGGCCGGCGCCGCGTGGCGGCTGTCGGTGGCGCTCGATGCGACCGCCACGTGGTGGCTCGACCTCGAGATCGCGCGTCGGCGAGCGGTGGCGCGCACCCCGGCGCTGGCCCACGACTCGATCCTGCACCGCCAGCCGATCACGACCCTCGATGACCACCTCGGACGAGGCCTGCGGGTCGAGGCCCTGACCGACCTTCTCGAGGGTTTCGAGCTCCGCGACGATCCCGCGTCCGACGACGCAGTCCTCGACGCGGGCGACCTCCGATTCGGACCGCCGATCCTACGCCCTCCGTCGTTCCGTGACTTCTACGCCTTCGAACGCCACGTGCGGACGATGTGGGAGCGTCGCGGCGGCGAAGTGCCCGAGGCCTGGTACCGCCTGCCGATCTTCTACTTCTCGAACACTTCCGGGCTTCGCGGCCCCGACGACCCGGTCTGGGCGCCGCGCGGCTCTAGCGAGCTCGACTACGAGCTGGAGGTGGGCGCCCTCATCGACACGCCGGCCCGGGACCTGCCGGCGGAGCGCGGCCTCGAGGCGATCGGCGGGTACTTCGTCCTGAACGACTGGTCGGCGCGCGACCTGCAGCGTGACGAGACGACGGTCCGCCTCGGGCCGGCCAAGGGCAAGGACTTCGCGACCTCCATCGGGCCGTGGCTCGTCACGCCGGACGAGCTGACCGATGCGTGGGACCCCGGCGCGACCGCGCCTGACCTCGCGATGACCGCGACCGTCAACGGCGTCGAGACCAGCCGAGGCCTCTGGTCGGCTGCCCAGTTCAGCTTCGGGCAGATGGTCGAGCGGGCGTCCGCGGACGTGACGCTGCGTCCAGGTGACATCCTCGGGAGCGGGACGGTCGGCGGCGGATGCCTCCTCGAGATCCGCGACGAGACGCTCGGGCGCTATCTCCAGCCCGGCGACGAGGTGACCCTCGAGATCGAGCGCCTCGGCGTCCTGCGGAATCCGGTGGTCGCCCGCCCAGATTGACCGAAGATCGAACCATCGGCGGTCCGATCGACTCATCGGGGGTGAAGCGTCCAGGTCGGACGTGTTGAAGGAGGACCGGCGGGTGCAACAGGCACTCGTGGACCTGGCCCGACGGGGCGATGAGGAAGCGTTCGCCGACCTCGCACGTGCGGTCGGCGATCGGTTGATGGCGATCGCGTTCAGGATCCTTCGCGACGCCGATCGAGCCGAGGACGCTGTCCAGCAGGCCCTCGTGACCGCCTGGCGCGAACTGCCGTCGTTGCGCGACGACGATCGGTTCGACGCCTGGCTCCGCAAGATCCTCGTGCACGCGTGCTACGCGGAAGCGAGGCGACGCCGGACCTGGGCTGCCAACGTCCGGGTCCTGCCGACCGACGGACCGGCCGGACACGACGACCTGGCGACGGTCCTCGACCGTGATCGACTCGAGCGCGGCTTCCGACGCTTGTCGCCGGAGCAGAGCGCGATCTTCGTGCTACATCACTACGTGGGGCTGACGCTCCCTGAGGTCGCCGACGAACTCGGCGTCCCGCTGGGGACCGTCAAGTCCCGCCTGCATTACGCCACACAGGCCCTGCGGGCGGCGCTCGATGCCGACTCGCGACCGGCCCCATCGACGGAGCGTCTCGCATGACCACCGATCGCGACTTCGACCGGATCGCCATGGCCTGGCTGGCCGACGGTCCTGAGGAACTCTCGGATCGGGTGCTCGACGCGGTCGCCGATGAGATCCACCTGACTCGACAACGGCATGGCCGGCGCCTGCCGTGGAGGTTCCCAACGATGACCACTCCTGCACGCGTCGCTGCGGCCGCCGTCATCGGCGCGCTCGCGTTCGGCGGCGCTCTGTACCTGCTCAGACCCGTTGGATCGTCGGTCGGCGGGCCTGGCCCGACGCCGACGTCGACCGCATCGCCCACGTCGACCGCATCGCCGACGCCCAGCCCCTCCCCGGTCGCGCTGCACGATGGCCCGCTGGCCGCGGGGACGTACGTGTCGACACCGTCTCTTGATGCAACGTGGAGTGCCTGCCCGGCGGCGGATACGCCTGGCTGCAGCGACCCGGCCGCTGCAGACTCCATTCACTTCGCCTTCACCGTCCCGGAGGGCTGGGCGGGGATCGGAGCCGAGGGGATCTGGCTGGCTAGCGAGGGGAACGCGTCTCCCAGCGGGGCAGGCGTGCGCTTCACGCGGGGTAGCTGGTTGCACAGCGATCCCTGCCGCACGGACGGCGCAGTTCCGGACATCGCTGTCGGGCCGACGGTCGATGATTTCGCCAACGCGTTCGCAGGTCATCCGCTTCTCGATGTGACGGCTCCTGTCGACGTCACGCTTGCCGGATACTCAGGGAGGTATATGGACCTGCAGGTGCCCTCCGACCTCACCGGCTGCCCCACCTCCTACCTGCCGTGGGAACCAGGGATCTACGCGCAGGGGCCGGGCCACCGATGGCATCTTTGGATCCTTGATGTCGATGGCGTCCGCGTCGTCGTCCAGTCCACCGACTACGCTGGGACGTCGCCCCAGCACGAGGCCGAGCTTCAGGGGATCGTGGACTCGGTGCAGATCCAGCCCTGACGGCGTCGCGAACGCGCGTTTGTGAGTCACGGCCCCGGTCCGAAAGGTCGGGGCCGTCGGCTGTCTCGGTCCAAGCACGGCTCACTATCATTCGCCGATGAGTCCGGCCCGAGAGCCCCCGTTCAGCATCGAACCGATGACCGCTGACGACTGGCCCGCGGTCCGGCGCATCTACGCCGAGGGCATCGCGACCGGCGATGCCACGCTCGAGCGCGAGGCGCCCGACTGGGCCCATTTCGACCATTCTCATCCACCCGAATGCCGGCTCGTCGCGCGCGACAAAGCCGGTGGCGCCATCGTCGGTTGGACGGCGCTCGGCGGCTACTCATCGCGCAAGGTCTACCGCGGCGTCGCGTGGGAGAGCGTCTACGTCGCGGCCGAGGCTCGCGGCCGTGGCGTCGGTCGGGCGCTCCTCGAGGCGCTCATCCCGGCCTCGGAGGCGGCGGGCTACTGGACGCTGCTCGCCGGCGTCCTCGTCGACAACACGGCCAGTCTCGCCCTGCACGAACGCGTCGGCTTCCGACGGATCGGCGTCCAACGGGGCCTCGGCCAGGACGGGACCGGACGATGGCGGGACGTCGTGGTCCTCGAGCGCCGCAGCTCGATCGTCGGGGTCTGACGCGCCGTCTGAACGTTCGACCTCGATGGCGCCGTCATAGTGGGTAGTCCACGGCCATCATGGTCGTGGCGACCGGAGGTCGAGGGTGGATCGAGACCTGGTCGAGCAGGCCCGTCGGGGTGATCGCGAGGCGTTCGCCGTCCTGGTGCACCAGGTCAGCGATTCGCTCTACGCCGTCGCCCAGCGGATCCTGCGCGACTCGGCGCTCGCCGAGGACGCGCTGCAGAACGCCCTGGTCCTGGCCTGGCGCCGGATCCCGCACCTGCGGGAACCCGACCGCTTCGAGGCCTGGATCCACCGGATCCTCGTCCATGCCTGCTACGACGAATTGCAGCGGGCCCGCCAATGGGCGGCGAACGTCCGGGTCCTGCCCGTCGATGGGCCGACGATCCCGGACGGGAGCGCCGTCATCGCCGACCGCGACGAACTGGAGCGGGCGTTCCGCCGGCTCCCGGTCGACCAGCGGGCGGTCTTCGTGTTGCACCACTACCTCGGGCTGCCCCTGGTGGAGATCGCCCAGATGCTGGAGATCCCCGCCGGGACGGCCCGATCGCGCTTGCACTACGCCACTCGTGGGCTCCGCGCTGCGTTGACAAGCGATGCGGAACTCCGGGTCCAGGAAGGACGGCTCGCATGACCGACGACCGATGGATCGAACGCGCCGCTCGGTCGTGGCTCGAGGCGGGACCGACCCAGGCGCCGGAGGGCGCCGTCGAGGCTGCGCTCGTCCGCATCGAATCGACACCACAGGAGCGGGACCTCCGGGTCCCGTGGAGGTTGCCCAAGATGATCACTCCTGCCCGCTTCGCCGCAGCCGCCCTCGTTGGCGTGCTGGCGGTCGGCAGTGTGTTTCTCGTGCTTGGCGGACGCGGCCAACCTGCCGTCGGCGCCCACGGCACGACACGGCCCGCGTCGCCGTCCCCTTCGACGTCGGTCGTTCCGCCGCTGTCCGAGACCCACACGTCGGCGCTCGCCGGCTACACGATGAACTACCCGAAGGGCTGGACCGTGACGCCGGCGATGAAGCCCTGGACTGCCGGCTACGAGACCAGAATGTTCTCGGACCGGATCTCAGGCGACCATTCAGCCTTCTACGGGACATCGATGAAGCTCCCGCCAGGGACGTCATTCGAGACGTGGTTCGCGGCATATGACGCCGACCGGACGTCGAATACACCCTGCGCAGCCGGGTCCCTGAATGAGGAAATCACCATCGACGGAGCCGAAGGTCGCCTCGACGTTCACTGCATGACGCATTACCTGGAGGCGGTCGTCCCGAAGGGAGATCGCGTCTACGTCTTCACCATGTTCGTGCCACTCACTCGCGCCCTGTTCGAATCGTTGCTCGACACGACCAGGCTGACGCCCGAGACCGCGAGAGACTGAGCCTGGACCTCACGCCATCGGGCGGAGGACGACGACATCGAGCGTCGCCTCCCGCCCGCGGATCTCGAGCGTCCGGCGCTCAGCGTCGGGTTCGAGCGCCCCGGCCGCCTCGGCCGCGGCCACGCTGACGAGCAGTTCGCCGGCGCCCGCCTCCGAGGCCAGGCGGGCGGTCGTATTCACCACGTCGCCCAGCGCCGTGAAATCCTCGACGGCGTCGAGCGGACCGGTCGGTCCCACGTAGGCATCGCCGGTGTGGAGGCCGCCACCCAATGCGATCGGCCCCTGGGGCGTCGCGTCGTCGCGACCGGCCCGAGCCATCAGGTCGACTGCGGCCTCGAAGGCTGCGCGCGCGTGACCCGGCCCGCTGATGCCACCGAAGAACAGGCCGATCACCTCGTCACCGACGAGCTTGTCGACCAGCCCGTCGTGCTCGAGGATCACCTTCGAGGCGATCCGGTAGAAGTGCTCGAGGTAGTCGTGGAACTGGGTCGGCGTCAGCCGCTCACCGAGGCCCGTCGAGCCGCGGATGTCGACGAACAGGAGCGTGGCCGGGATCTCCGCCCCACGCAGCCCCGCCTTGCTGAACTGCCGGATGCAGTTCGTGCAGATGGCCGGGTTGCCCGGAAAGCGGCCGAACCCGAGGTGGCGGAGGACCGCTCCGCCGGCCCCGGCGAATGGCGCGGCGCACAGCTTGCAACGCGGCGATGCTGGCACATGCCGGAGGCGATCGCGGAACATCGTCAGCCCCGGGTGCTCCCCAATAAGGACGGCCCGAAGGTCCTCCTCGGGCTGCGGCGCGGACATGGCGCGAATCTACGCCCGGCGCCATAGAATTGTCAGCCTGGCGGTCACGACTTCCAACGCCCTCTCGATCCACGGGGTCCATCCATGCGACGAGGACTCTCACCCGACGCGCTGGGCGACCTGTTCGACCTGCCGCTATCGGTCGTCCTTTCGCTCGCGAAACCGGATGGGACGGTCTTCAGTCGGCCCGTCTGGCACCGGTGGGAGGCTGGTCGGTTCACGATCCAGCTGCCGGCGGGCGACCGAAAGATCGCGATGCTGGAACGTGACAGCCGACTGACGCTCCTCCTGGCGGAACAAGCCTGGCCGTACCGTGGGATCGAGGTCCGGGGGCGCGCACGGGTGAGCTCCGAGCCGTACTACGTCGTGGCACGCGAGATCTGCCGACGGTACGTCGAGGCCTACGACCCGCACACGCCCGTGGAGGACTATCTGAGCTCGGAGCCCGGCATGATCGTCGAGATCGAGCCGGTCGTCATGCATTGCTGGGACTACGCTGATGACGGCATGATGCCGACCTAGCGGACTCCCGGGAGGCCAGTCACCCGAATGTTCTACGCCGCGCGCGGCAACATCCCGCCCAAGCGCCACACCCAGCACCGCGCGCCGGACGGCTCGCTCTATGCCGAGGAACTGTTCGGCGTCGAGGGCTTCACGGGACGCTCGTCACTGCTCTATCACCTGGTGCCGCCGACGCGCACCCATCGGGTCGAGCCCGCGGGCGCGATCGTCATCGAGGAGGCCGACGACGGGTACCACCACCATCGGCTGATCGACGCGGCCGGCGTCGAGCCGAATGGCGACGCCGTGACCGGGCGGATCCCGCTCTTCTTCAACTCGGACGTCGTGATGGGGGTCGTGCGTCCGGCGAGCGAGATGCCCGACGGCACCTTCTATCGCAACGGCGCGGCGGACGAGATGCTGTACGTCCACGAAGGCGAAGGCCTCCTGCACACGGTCTTCGGGCCGCTCCGCTACGGCCCCGGCGACTACCTCGTCCTGCCGATCGGGACCACCTGGCGGCTCGATCCGGACACCGGCTCGGCGCAGCGGATGCTGTACCTCGAGTGCCCCTCGGAGATCGAGCCGCCAAAGCGCTACCGCAACGACTACGGCCAGCTGCTGGAGCACTCGCCGTACTCACAACGCGACATCCGCCTCCCGGCCGCGGTCCCGCCCCGGACTGATCAGGGCGAGTTCCAGGTCCGCGTCAAGATGCGCGACCGGCTGACGGCCTACCACTACGCGCAGCATCCGTTCGATGTCGTCGGCTGGGATGGCTACCTGTGGCCGTTCGCGTTCAACATCGGCGACTTCGAGCCCATCACCGGGCGGGTCCACCAGCCACCGCCGGTCCACCAGACGTTCGCGGCTCGGAACTTCGTCGTGTGCTCGTTCGTGCCGCGCAAGTTCGACTACCACCCGCTGGCGATCCCGGCGCCCTACAACCACTCGAACATCAACTCGGACGAGGTCATCTACTACGTGGCCGGCAACTTCATGAGCCGGCGCGGCGTGGGGATCAGCTCATTCACGCTGCATCCGGCCGGGATCCCGCACGGGCCGCATCCCGGGACGGCGGAGGCCTCGATCGGCAAGGAGGCGACCGAGGAGCTGGCGGTCATGGTCGACACCTTCCACCCGCTCAAGATCACGCGGCAGGCGGCCGCCCTGGAGGACGGCCGCTACCCGTATTCATGGTTGCCGGCCGAGGACGCCTCCGGCGAGGCCCGCGAACTGAGCGAGCGCGGGCCGGAGGCGTTCCCGGACTGACGGGACCAACGGTTCGACTAGCCGCCGAACTTGAACGACGCGAGGAACTTGTCGAGCGTCGCGTGGTTTACGTCGGTGAACGCACCCGCCGGTGTCCCGAACATGTAGATCAGGTAGAACCGCTTATCGTCGGCCATGGCAACCTCGATCATCTGGTCGGTTGACATGCAGACGCCTTCTCGCCGTCGAGCATCGACGCCATCGACGACGACCGTGCGCGCAGCCGACATTTGACAGTCGTGGGCCGCCCCCTCGGCATCCAGCCCGTTCAACCAATCGGCAGCGACCTTGCCGGCTGTCAGGGGGACCGACGAGACGTACACCGGGGATCCGAACGATGGAGGGCCGAAGGTGTCATGGTCAAAGCCACCCATCGGGCTCGGAAAACCGGCAGACGGCCAGTCCTGCGTCGCCGGGGTCGCGACCCAATCGGCTGGATAGTCGATCGTGTACGCGAAACGGCTTGATGTGTACGTCGTCCAGTCGATCGGGACGGTCGCCTGGGCTTCCGGCGACGACGGCGCTTGGGTGGTGATCGGCGACGGCGTCGGGCCTGGGCCGCCGACGCCGCTCGGCGAACGCGGTCCCAGTGCGAAGGCGCCGCCGAGGACGACGACGATGACCGCCGCCGCCCCAAGGGCGAGCTTGAAGGACGTAGGCATGGCGGAGAACCTCCACGGCAGGCGCGAGCCATGCCGCTGCTTGATCGAAGGGAATGCCGCCAGGACGATCTCGAGGGTCGGTTCGGGCGCGGTGTTCGGGTCGCCTTCGAGCCAGTCGGCGATGCGGGGGTCGAAGGGAGCCCGGTCCTGGTCGGTCATGCTGGTCGCTCCTGCGAGGTGATCGCGGATGGAGCATCCGCATCGAGCGTGGCCCGCAGCTGACGGACCGCGTAGTGAAGGCGGGACCGCGCGGTCCCTTCAGGGATGCCGAGGGTCGCCGCGATCTCGGTGAGCGGGTACCCCAGGTGGTGGTGGAGCACGACGACCGCCCGCTGTTCCGGTGTCAGCAGGCGGAAGGCGTGATCGAGGGCATCGCGATCGACGACCGACTTGGCGACGTCGGGGCTCGTGGGCGGGACGACGGAGAGCACCCGGACGCGGGCGTTCCAGCGCCGCTCGCCGCGCGACTCGAGATAGCAGGCTTGGACGACGATCCGATGCAACCAGGCATCGAACCGTTCGGGGTCTCGGAGGGTCGCGAGGTCGCGCCAGGCGTTCAGGAGTGCCTGTTGCGTCGCGTCCTGGGCCCGATGGGTGTCACGCAGGATCCGGTACGCGAGGGCGTAGCAACGGTCGACATGACCCGTGGCCAGGATGGCGAACGCCTCCTGGTCCCCCTGGGCTGCCCGTTCCACGACCTCGCGTTGCACGGTGTCGTTCACCTCGGGATGCAGCCCGTCTGGCCGCGTCACCGAGTATGGGACCGCCCGATCCCGAAACGTTCACCTCGAGATCGGGCGGTGGGTGTGTCGACGGGCGTGCGTCAGTGCCAGACCATCGAATCGACGAGGGGCTGGAGCTCCGTCATCGCGAGCCAACTTCTCCGCGTGCCCAGGATGATGAGAACCTGGTGGCCATCGACCGGCACGACGAACAGCCGAACCGTCCAGTTGGCGCCGAATCCCAACGTGGGATCGGTCGACCCCGGGGATCGGGCCGAAGGACAAGTCCTTGTTGCCGGTTTGGACGTCGAGTTGGGTCGCGGCGAGGCCACCCACCTGGACGGTCTTCTGGGCGGTCACGGTCACGCCCGGCCGGCTGGCGATCCAGTCGCGAGGTCGGCCGGTGGATCGATCAGCGTGCCGGATTTGGCCGGGTCGTTGACCTTGTCGACGCGCACGACATGCACCTCGATCCTCGGCATGCCGAACTCGAGGTTGAGCCAGACCGGGGAGGTTGACATCGATACTGCCGCGGCACTCGAAGCCCGGTGCGCAGTTGTGCTGGACCTCGCGGTCGATCGTGAACGTCAGCCCCGGGTCAAACGCGGGAATGTACGTCCCTGGATAGACGAAGCCGTCGGCCGACGAGGGCGCCGGGCTCGCCGACGGCGTCGCCACCGAGGCGGTACGGGGTCGCCGACGCCCCCACGACGAAGATGAACTTGCTGATGGTGTGGCGTTCGGGAGTCCGCCGAACTGGCCGCCAGCAGGCGCCAGGAAGTAGGCAGCCCCGCCGATCGCGAGGACGACCGCGATGGCCGCGACCGCCCATCGGGCATAGGTGTTCATCAAGGGTCTCCTTGGCGGCATCCAGACCGGACGCCGTCGCTGGGTCGTTGTTCGTGTGTTGACCGCGATCGCTCGTCGGGTCGGTTCGGGGAGCCCCGTCGGCCCCTCGTCCAGCCACGCGGCGAGGATCGCGTCGGGATCGCGCTGAACGTTCATGCCAGTCGGGCCTCCTTGGGATCGACCTGGCTGTCAGCGACGATCGCCGCGCGCAGGGTTCGTGGTCGAGTGATGCAGGCGGGACTTCACCGTGCCGACCGGAACGCCGACGATGTCGGCGATCTCGGCCAGCGGCAGTCCCGCGTGGTGGTGCAGGACGAAGACCGCGCGATGCTCGGGCGTCAGTCGCTCGAAGGCGCGATCGAGGGCGTCCCGGTCGTCGACCGAGACCATCGGGTCGGGCCCGCTCGGTCCGTCGACCGGCAGTGCCCTGATGCGGGTGCTCCAGCGCCGGTGTCGGCGCGACTCCTCGTAACAGGCGTTCACGAGCAGCCGATGGAGCCAGGGTCCGAAGCGCTCCGGATCGCGCAGCCGCGGGAGTTCGCGCCAGGCGAGGAGGAATGCCTGCTGGACGGCGTCCTGGGCTCGTTCGACATCGCGCAGGATCCGATAGGCGATGGCGTAGCACAGGTCGCCGTCGAGGTCGACGAGTTCCGTGAAGGCGACATCGTCGCCGTCGCGGGCCCGTTCGACCAGCCTCGTCCGCATGAGCGGTACTCCAGTGGCGCCGATCTTGGCGCTTCACCCACAACAGATGGTCGCACCCGCGCAAAGGTTCACCGTTGCCCTTTGGAACCGGACCACCGTGGTTGGCCGATGGGACCAGTTGGTGGGTCGCGCGGGTTGCCCCCAGGGGCGACCATGGGTCCATGACCCGTACCCCGCGCGCCCTGAACCGCCGCGCCGTGCTCGCCGCCGTGGTCGCGGCGCTGGTCGTCGGGAGCCTGCCGGCGTCGGCGCTCGCCGCCTCGTCCGATCCGGACAAGGACGGCCTGCCCAGCACGTGGGAACGCGACTACTCCAAGACCAACCCCAAGAGGGCCGACACCGACAAGGACGGCATCAAGGACGGCAGCGAGGACCCCGACAGGGACACGCTGACCAACCGGATGGAGTACCTCGCCGGCATGCGACCCCGCCGGGCCGACACTGATCGCGATGGGATCCGCGACGACAAGGAAGACACCGACAAGGACGGCCTGAAGACCCGGTTCGAGTTCTATGCCGGGACCCGGCCGAAGCTCAAGGACACCGACAAGGACGGCTTGCGCGACGATCGCGAGGATCCCGACAAGGACGGCCTGACCAACAAGACCGAACAGACGCGCGGCACGCATCCGCGCATCTGGGACACCGACCACGACGGCTACAGCGACGGCGACGAGATCACGGCCGGGACGAACCCGATCGACAAGTCCAGCCACCCGACGCTGCCGTCGACCCCGCCGCCGCCCGGTGGCGGCTCGGGCGGAGCGCCGACGCTGCCGGGCCTCCCGGATTGCTCGGTCTTTCCGGCCGACAACGTGTGGAACGTTCGCATCGACGGTCGTGCCGTCGCCTCGAACTCGGCCACGATGATCTCGTCCATCGGCCTGAACGCCGGCCTGCACATGGACTTCGGGTCGTATTCGGGCTACGGCATCCCGTACAACGTCGTGACCGAGACGACCCCGCGGTCGACGCTGACGTTCGACTATGACGAGGACTCGGACCACGTCCCGTATCCGATCCCGGCGAACCCGAAGATCGAGGGCGGCTCGGACCGCCACATCCTCATGGTCGACCAGGACGCCTGCCGGTTGTACGAGCTGTTCAACGCGCGCCAGGTCAGCGGGGCGTGGCGGGCCGGCAGTGGCGCGACCTGGGACATGCGCTCGAACGCCCTGCGGACCGCCGGCTGGACCAGTGCCGACGCCGCCGGGCTGCCCATCCTGCCGGGCCTCGTCCGCTACGACGAGGTGACCGCCGGAGCCATCAACCATGCGCTCCGGTTCACGACCGACGAGACCCGCAAGCTGTACATCTACCCGGCCCGTCACTACGCAAGCGACTCGACGTCGGCGTCGCTGCCGCCGATGGGCCTTCGGGTCCGGCTCGAGGCGTCCTACGACACGTCCGGATTCTCGCCGCAGGCCCGGGTCATCGCAGAGGCCCTCAAGAAGTACGGGATGATCCTGGCCGACAATGGCTCGCCCTGGTACATCACCGGGGTCAGTAACCCCGGCTTCGACGACGACGTCATGCACGAGCTCGACGTCATCACCGGCCAGGACCTCGAGGTCGTCGACACGACCGGGCTGGTCAACGGGCCATAGCCCGGGCACGCGGGGGCTCGACCACGGCCCCCGCCGGAATCGTCATCATCGCCGCATGACGACCTTGCGTGAGCGCGTGCTCGGCGGCGCGACGACATTCGGCACCTGGCTTTCGACCGGTTCGCCGGTCGTCGCGGAGGCGTGCGCGCGGGCCGGCTTCGACTGGCTCGTCATCGACACCGAGCACGGGATGACCACCGAGACCACGGTCCTGGGCCAGCTCTACGCGATCGGGACCACGGCCGCAACCCCCCTCGTTCGCATCGAGCGGAGCGATCGGCTGCGCATCTCGCGGGTCCTCGACATGGGCGCCGGCGGGCTCGTGGTCCCACGCGTGGACTCGGCCGACGATGTCCGCCAGGCGCTCGACTGGATGCGCTTCCCGCCCGAGGGCCAGCGAGGCATCGCGCTGGGCGGTCGTGGCCAGGGATTCGGACAGGTCGGCCACGCCGACATCGGCACGCTCAACGACGTGGTCGTGGGGGCGTTCCAGATCGAGAATCCGTCCGCGGTCGCCGACGCGGACGCGATCGCCGCGCTCCCCGGCGCGGACGTCCTGTTCGTCGGCCCGGCCGACCTGTCGCACTCGCTCGGGGTGCCGGGTCGGTTCGACGATCCGGTCTACCTCGACGCCATCAAGACGGTGCTGGCCGCCTGCGAGCGGCACGGCAAGGCCGCCGGCATCCTGCTCTACGACCGCGCGGTCATCGCGCGGCACCTCGAACTCGGCTTCCGCTTCATCGGACTCGGCTCGGACCTGGGCTTCGTGGCCGCGGGCGCCCGGGGCATGGTCGAGGCCGCCCGCGGCGGCTGAACTCGCGCCCGATCGGCCCCGGACCTACTCGTCCGCGAGCCGCACCACCGGATCCCGTGCGTCCCTGGCCCGCGGCCCGGTCTGGGCGAGCAGGACGCCCGTGATGATGAGCGCGCCCCCGACGATCTGGACGGGCGTCAACGTGAAGCCGAACAGCAGGTACGCCAGGACGACCGTCCAGACCGGCTCGACCGTGCTGATGATCGAGGCCTGCGCCGCCCCGATGCGCTGCGTGCCGGCATAGAAGGCCTGGATCGCGATGAACGTCGACACCACGCCGACACCGACGAGCCCGAACCACGCCTCGGTCGGGATCTGGGCGGGCAACACCGGCCGGCCGCTGCCGAGACCCCACAGCCAGTACACGGCGGCCGTCGCGGTCATCATCAGCGCGGTCGCAGCGGATGCGGCCGCCCCCCGGTCGGACTCGCCGCCGACGCTGTCGCGGCGTTCGCCGGCCAGGCGTGCGGCCAGCACGATCCAGACGACGTAGATCAGCATCGACGCGATCGCCAGCAGCAGGCCCGACACGGGTGGGGCGTCGTCCGGGTCGATGCCACCGATCGTCAGGGCGACCCCGACGAGCGCGACACCGAGCGCGAGCCAGGCCCGGCGACCCTCCAGGGGCTGCCCGACGCGCAGCGTCACGACGGCGACCAGCGCCGGGTAGGTGAACACGATCAGGCCGGCCAGCGACGGCGAGACCGTCTCGAGCGACGCGTAGTAGGCGCCGGAGTTGCCGACGTACAGGACCCCGAGCGCGAGCCCGACGATGACCGCGCGTCGGTCGAAGGCGCGCAAGCCACGCCGCCGCGCCGGCGATCCCAGCAGCCAGATCCACGCCAGGCTCGCCCCGAACAGGAAACGCCACGCCGAGAGGACGAGCCAGTCGACGCCGCTCGCATAGACCGGCTGGGCGAAGAGCGAGCCGGATCCGAATCCGGCCGCGGACAGGAGGATGAGGGCGACTCCGCCCAGCCGTCGGCGATCCATCGGCGCGAGGCTAGCAGCGTCGGGGGGCGCCTCAGTCGGTGAACGCGAAGGTCGCGACGAACTGGTCGAAGACCGGGATGTCCGAGGCACCGCCGGCGGTGACCAGGAAGACCTCCCAGCCGGTCCGCCCACGGACCGTCACGTCATCGACGAGCGTCACGTCCTGGCCCTGGTCGTTGACGAACTGGAACACGAGCCGCTCCGCCGGCTGTCCGCCCAGCGACGCGGCCACGTCCGAGGTCGGCGCGCCGAAGTCGTCTTTGTAGAAGACCTGGAGCGCACTCGCGAACGACTCGACCGTCGTGTCCGCGTCGACCGCCTGCGCGGCAACGTAGACGTAGGGCTGGCCGTCGACGGCGTACGCCTCCTCGGTCTTCGATGCCTCGACCGTCCAGTCCGCGGGGTGGGCCATGCGGTACGGGAACGTCTTCGACGTGTTCACGACCCAGACGTCCTCGGGCGGGGCGATGGTCTGGGGGACGCCGACGTCGGCGAGCGCGAACTCGAGATCGATCGTGGCGGGCACCGGCCCCGCGTCGGTCGTCTGGGTCCACGAACCGCTGATGCCGATGCTGGCGGGCGTGCCGTCATCGGTGGTGAAGACGTCCAGGACGAACGATGCGTCCGTGGCCCGCGCGACATCGAAGCCGATGGCCGCCGGTGAGATCGCCCCGCCGCCCTGGGGCTGGAGGTGGTGCAGCGGTCGGCCGTCCTTGGCGACGACCCCGAGGTCCTCGACCGAGGCGATCGCCGCGAGCGTGCCCGAGATCGACCCCTCTGACGGATCGGCATCCGCGCCGGCCAGCCAGGGCCCGGGCGGCGTGCGACTCCAGTTCCTGGTCCCGATCGAGATCGACTGCGAGCCCTGGGAGAAGCCAGTCACGTCGAACCGGATGGTCGTGTCCGAGCTGGAACCGGCGAACGTCGCGTTGCCCGACAGAGCCCCGGCCGCACCCCCGACGGTGAGGGTCCCGCGGACGTCGGCCGTCGCGCTGAAGTTCGGCGAGCCGATGATCCGGATGAAGGCGGACGCGACATCGACCGCCGAAGGGCTCGGCGTGGGCGCCGCGGTCGGCGCGACGGTCGCGACCGGTGCGGTGGTCGGCACCGGAGTGGGTGGCGGGTTCGGGTCGCCACAAGCGCCGCCCGCCAGGAGCACCATCACGGCCAGGCTCGCGACCCGCCGCGCATCGTGCCGCATGCGTCGTCCCTCCCAGTCCCGGCCACGCCGTCGGGCGTTCGGCGCATCATGAAGTCCGTCGGCCCATTCCGGCAACGGTCGCTACACTTCGGAGCGTGACCGACTTGACCGAAACCGCTGTCGCTCGCCGCGTGCCGGCCATCCTGGAGGAGCGCCTTCGGGTGCTCAGCCGACGGCAGCCCGTGACCGTGCCACCCGGGACGTCGCTGGCCGAGTGCCTGCGGGCCATCCAGCGGACCGGCACCGGCGATTCGGTCTTCGTGTGTGACGAGCCGGGCCGACTGATCGGTGTGCTGACCGAGCGCGATATCTTCTCGCGGATCGTCGCCGGGAGCGTCGACCTGGGCCATCCGGTCGAGACGCTGATGACGACCCAGCCGCGGACCCTCGACCTCGATCAGACCATCCGTGACGCCATCGACCTGATGCAGACCGGGCGCTATCGGAACGTGCCGGTGGTGGACGAGCGTGGCCACCTCGTTGGCGTGATCCGGCAGGCCGACATCATCAAGTACCTGGCTGAGTCGTTCCCGGAGGAGCTGCTGAACCTCCCACCCCGGCCGCACCAGCGCATGAAGGAGCCGGAAGGGGCGTGACCACGACCACCAGGGAACTCGAGCCCGAGGTCTCGGAGCTCGAGCGTGTGACCATCCGCTTCGCCGGCGATTCCGGCGACGGGATGCAGTTGACCGGGACCCAGTTCACGCGGACCGCGGCGGTCTTCGGGAACGACATCAGCACCCTGCCGGACTTCCCGGCCGAGATCCGCGCTCCGGCCGGCTCGCTGCCGGGCGTCTCCGGCTTCCAGATCAGCTTCAGCTCGACCGACATCCACACGCCGGGCGACCAGCCCGACGTCCTGGTCGCGATGAACCCGGCAGCGCTCAAGACCAACATCATGGACCTGCCGCCGGGCGGGGCCCTCATCGTCAACAGCGATGCGTTCACCCAGCAGAACCTGAACAAGGCGGCCTACGCGAGCAACCCGCTGACCGACGGCTCGCTCAGCTCGTTCACGGTCTTCGAGGTCCCGATCTCGGCGCTCAACGAGCGCTCGCTCGACGGCCTGGACATGACGAGCAAGCAGAAGGACCTGACGAAGAACTTCTTCGCGCTCGGGATCATGTTCTGGCTGTACGAGCGGAGCATGGATCCGACCATCGGCTGGATCGACCAGAAGTTCTCGGCACGCCCCGTCATCGCCGAGGCGAACAAGCGAGCCCTGAAGGCCGGTTACGCCTTCGGCGAGACGACCGAGATCTTCCACACGCACTACCGGGTCAAGCCCGCCCAGCTGCCGCCGGGCACGTATCGGAACATCACCGGCAACGAGGCGACGGCGCTCGGGTTCCTGGCCGCCTCGAAGCTGGCCGGCCGGCCGCTCTTCTACGGCAGCTATCCGATCACCCCGGCCAGCGACATCCTCCACCAGCTCTCGACCTACAAGGCCTTCGGCCTCAAGACGTTCCAGGCGGAGGACGAGATCGCGGCCATCGGCGCGGCCATCGGGGCCAGCTACGGTGGCGCGCTCGGCATGACGGCCTCGTCCGGTCCGGGCATCGCGCTCAAGACCGAGGCGATGGGGCTCGCGGTCATGGTCGAGCTGCCGCTCGTCGTCATCGACGTCCAGCGAGCCGGCCCATCGACGGGCATGCCGACCAAGAACGAGCAGGCCGATCTCCTGCAGGTCATGTTCGGGCGCAATTCGGACTCCCCGATCCCGATCGTGGCCCCGGCGACGCCGGGTGAGTGCTTCGACATGGCCATCGAGGCTTGGCGCCTCGCGCTCAAGTACATGACCCCGGTCGCCTTCATGTCCGATGCATTCCTCGCCACCGGTTCGGAGCCGTGGAAGATCCCCGACATCGCGACCCTGCCCGACATCGGCGTCGACAACGCCGTACGCGGCGAGGGCCCCTTCCAGCCGTACCGGCGCGACCCCGACACGCTCGCCCGGCCATGGGCGGTCCCGGGCACGGCCGGCCTCGAGCACCGGATCGGCGGGCTGGAGAAGGCGGACGGGACGGGCAACGTCAGCTACGACCCGGACAACCACCACAAGATGCAGCTCCTGCGCGCGGCCAAGGTGGCCGGCATCGCCGGCGACATCACGCCGCTCGAGGTGTTCGGCCCGGCGTCGGGCGAGCTGCTCATCCTCGGCTGGGGCTCGACGTACGGGGCCATCCGCTCGGCGGTCGAAGGCCTGCAGGTCGGCGGCAAGTCCGTCGCCCATGCCCACCTCCGGCACCTCAACCCGTTCCCGGCCAACACGGAGACGGTCCTGCGCTCGTACCGGCGGGTCCTCATCCCCGAGGTCAACCTGGGCCAGCTCCTGATGCTGGTCCGGGCCAGGTACCTCATCGATGCCGTCGGCTACGACCGGGTGCGGGGCAAGCCGTTCCGCATCTCGGAGATCGTGGCCGAGGCCGAACGCCTCCTCGCGGAGCCCGCAGCGACATGACCGATCCCGTCGCGACCAACGGCGCCAACCCGACGACCGGGGCGACGGCCGACCAGCCGCCGCTGAGCCCCGAGAACGCCGCTGTCATCGCCCTGACCCGTAAGGACTTCGTGTCGGACCAGGAGGTCCGCTGGTGCCCGGGCTGTGGCGACTACTCGATCCTCGCCCAGACCCAGAAGGTGATGCCGGACTTCGGCTACCCGCGGGAGAACATCGTGTTCATCTCGGGCATCGGCTGCTCGGGACGACTGCCGTACTACATGAACACCTTCGGCTTCCACACGATCCACGGACGGGCGCCGACGCTCGCGACCGGGCTCAAGGCCTCGCGACCGGACCTGATGGTCTGGGTGATCACCGGCGACGGCGATGCGCTGTCGATCGGCGGCAACCACGTCATCCACTCGATGCGCCGCAACGTCGACATCAACCTGATCATGTTCAACAACCGGATCTACGGCCTGACCAAGGGCCAGGCGTCGCCGACCTCGGAGTTCGGCAAGCGCACGAAGTCGACGCCGGCGGGCACCGTCGACACGCCCATCATCCCGCTCACGATCGCCCTGGCCGCCGAGGCGAGTTTCGTCGCCCGGTCGGTGGACACGCACACCGAACACCTGCAGGGGACCCTCGAGCGGGCCGGCCGACACAAAGGCTCCGCGTTCGTCGAAGTCCTCCAGAACTGCAACATCTTCAATGACGGGGCATGGCGCGACTTCACCGACCGCGAGGTCCGCGAGGACCGGATGCTCGTCCTCGAGGACGGCAAGCCCATGATCTTCGGCAAGGACCGCAACAAGGGCATCCGCCTCGATGGCCTGCGGCCGGAGGTCGTGACGATCGGCGAGAACGGCGTGACCGAGGCGGACCTCCTCGTCCACGATGAGGCCGCCAAGGAGCCGTACCTCGCGCTGATGCTATCGCGCATGGCCTGGCCGGACTTCCCGGTCCCGGTCGGGGTGCTTCGAGCGGTCAGCCGCCCGACCCACGATCAACTGCTCGAGGATCAGCTGAGTGCAGCCGTGGCCAAGTCCGGCCCCGGCGACCTGGCCCGGGTCCTGCGCGGCAACGAGACCTGGACCGTCGAGTAGGCTGACCGAACGAAGCAGGAGGGGAGCGAGATGGACTGCCCGGTCTGTGGGCACTTCAACCTCACCGGGACGGAGATCTGCGACAACTGCGGCGCCGACCTCGCCGGGGGCGACGTCCCGCAGGAGGCCATGTCGTTCCACGGGCGCCTCCTCGGCGAACATCTCGACGATCTCGGGGCGCCCGCCCCGATCCTCGTCGGACCCGACACGCCCGTCGACGCGGCGATCGCCCGGATGCAGGAGGCGGAGGCCGACTGCGTGCTGGTCGTCTCCGACGATCGGCTCGTCGGCATCTTCACCGATCGCGACGCGGTCGCGAAGGCGGCCGGCAAGCCGCTCAAGTCGTTCCGGGTGCGCGACTTCATGACCCCAGACCCGGTCGTCCTGCGCCACGACGATCCGATCGCGGTCGCCATCCACAAGATGGCCGTCGGCGGCTTCCGGCACATCCCGATCGTCGAGGATGGCCGGCCGACCGGCGTCGTGACCGCCCGCGACGTCTTCCACCACCTCGCCGAACAGTTCGGGTGACGACCCGCGTCGCCGTCCTCGCCCAGGACCTCATCTGGCAGGACCGCCTCGCCAGGGCCGTCGAATCGGCGGGAGCCACCCCGATGCGGGCCAAGACGGCACCGGAGTTCGACCGGGCGCTCGAGTGCGCCGACCTTGCGATCGTCGACCTGACCGCCCGCGCCTACGACCCGCTGGTCGCCATCGAGCGGGCCCGATCGCTCGGCGCCCGGGTCCTCGCGGTCGGACCGCACGACGACCTCGCGTTGCGCAAGCGAGCGCTCGCCCGGGGCGCCGAGCGGGTGCTCGCCTATCGCAAGCTGTTCGAGGACGGCCCGACGACGATCTCGACGTGGCTGGAGCGGGCGGCGTCGACGGCGCACGCCTCATGACCACCGAGGCCGTCCGGCCGGCCATCGCCGCCGAGCGATACGCCGAGCGCCTACGGCGGGTCGTGGCGGTGACGGCCGAGCACGGATTCGACGCGCTGCTGGTCGCCGTCGGGCCGGACCTGCGCTACCTGACCGGCTACGAGGCGATGCCGCTCGAGCGGCTGACGATGCTCGTCGTCGTCCCGGGCCGGCCGCCCGTCATCGAGGTGCCGCGCCTGGAGCGCGGTGCGGCCGAGATCGGCCTCCGCGCGGACGTCGCGATCGAGACCTGGGACGAGCTGCGCGATCCCTACGAGCTGGTCGCGGGACACGTCACCGGCGCGACCGCGGGCGCCGTCTCGCGGGTGGCCGTGTCCGACACGCTGTGGGCCAGCCACCTGCTGCGGCTGCAGGCGGCGCTCCCCGGTGCGCGCTTCGAGCCTGCCTCGACCGTGCTACGCGAGCTCCGGATGATCAAGGATCTGGCCGAGATCGAACTGCTTCGTCTGGCGGCCCACGCAGCCGACCGGGTGGTAGCCCAGATCGCCGCCGGCGCGCTCGTCGGCCGGACGGAGGCCGATGTCGCCCGCGAGGTCCGGGACCGACTGCTCGCGGAAGGCCACGACGAGGCGTCCTTCGCGATCGTCGGGTCCGGCCCGAACTCGGCCTCGCCCCATCACGAAGCATCGGATCGGGTGATCCGGGCCGGCGAGCCGATCGTCCTCGACATCGGCGGCTCGGTCGGTGGATACGGCTCGGACATCACGCGGACGCTGTGGGTGACCGGCGGCGACGAAGCCAACGGACCCGACGAGCGGTACCGACACCTGTTCGGCGTGCTTCATGGCGCGCAGGCCGCCGCGCTGCGTGCCGTTCGCCCGGGTGTCGCGTGCGCGGCGATCGACGCGGCGGCGCGCGGCCCGATCGACGCCGAGGGCTACGGCGAGGCGTTCTTCCACCGCACCGGGCACGGCATCGGCCTGGAGGCCCACGAGGACCCGTACCTCGTCGCGGGCAACGACCTGCCGCTGCGCGAGGGGATGGCGTTCTCGGTCGAGCCCGGCATCTACCTCGTCGGCGAGTACGGCGCCCGGATCGAGGACATCGTCGTCTGCGGCGCGGACGGGCCGATCGTGCTCAACGAGGCGAGTCGCGAGCTGTACGTCGTCGACGGCTGACCCGCGTCGGGGTCTCGCCCGCGCCTGCGGTATCATCGGGCGACGGATCGGCCCGATCGATCCGCCAGCAGTCCGAGTGTCCGATGACCAGCCACCTGTCGCGCCGCTTCGGCGGCGCTTTCTCAGACCGGGACGCAACGACCGGTCGGATCGCTCGATGAGCCGGCGCCACGGCCGAACGCATCATCACGAACGTGGGCACCATGGCGCCCCGCGTCCGGGGACACCGGCGGGCCCGCGCCCGGCGCGGCCGACCGATTCTGCCCAGGGCCACGTCGCCCCGCCGCCGGTCGCCGCGGAACCGATCGTGCCCACCCCACCGACGTCCGCCGCGGTTCCGGTCGAGCCCGCCGTTCCGGTCGAGCCGGTCGCTCCGGTCGAGCCGGTCGAGACGCCGGCCGTCGCGGCATCAACCCCCGCGCCGATCAACGGGGCGTCGATGACCGAGGCGCATCCCGTTCCGAGCGGTCCCCATCCGACCGACGTTCCGCCCGGCCGACCGGTGGGTCAGAACGGTCATGGCGCCCAGAACGGCGTCGGCGCCCAGAACGGCCAGAACGGTGTCGGGCAGGCTTCGCCGTGCACGGCTCCCCAGCTCCGGCGCTTCATCAAGAGCCGGCCCTACGTGCCGATGCACGAGCTCCGCCGCCGCTTCGCCATCGACGGCGGGGACGACGACGTCAGCAGGATCCAGATCGATCCTGGTTACATCTTCGTGGGCCTGCCCGCCCGCGAGGGGCAGCTCCTGGGCGAGCTGCTGCGGGCCGGCGAGATCGGCTACGAGCTCTCGCTCGACCCGCGGACGCCGATCGTCGTCGGCGTCTACCCGATGCGCCCGGTGCCCCGGCCCTAGTCGCGCTCGCGCTCACCGACCCGGACGGTCACGCCCTCACGCCGCAGCAGCGCTCGCTTGCGATCCAGCGCGGCCTCACGCGAGCCCCAGGCGTCGCCGCCGTACCCGCCGATGGTCCCGTCGGTCGCGATCACGCGATGGCATGGCACGATCAGGCTGATCGGGTTGCGCCCGAGCGCCCCGCCGACGGCCCGAGCGGCCCCCGGGGCGCCGATCCGGCGGGCGATCTCACCGTAGCTCGCCGTCTCGCCCCAGGCGATCGCCCGGACCTCGCCGAGCACGCGGCGATCCCAGTCCGGCCGGTCCTCGAGGTCGATCGGTGGCGCGTCGGTGCGAGGCGCGCGGCCGGCGACGAGTTCCGAGATGACCGCCTCGGCCCGATCCAGGTGGGCGCGTCGCGGGTCGTCGGGCGGAACGGCACGCTCCGGCGCCACCGATCCGTGCACGCGGCGGGCGACCGTGTCGGCGAAAGCGTCGTCGGTCGAAGCGGACTCCACGGCCACGATGCCCCGCGTCGTCGCGGCGATATGGAGCGGGCCCCACGGCCCGGCGACGGTTCGGACGATGGCGCGGATGTCCTCGGGTGGATGCACGCGCACCAGTGTGCCGGACGGCCGATCCACGGTTCCGGGGTTCGTCGGCCTGATATACTCCTAGGGAGTATGCCGAACCCAGCCACCACCAGCCATCTGACGGCCGAGGTCGCCCTGCCCATCGAGGGCATGACCTGCGCCTCGTGCGTCAACCGGATCGAGCGTTTCCTGCGCAAGACGCCGGGCGTCCAGGACGCCAGCGTCAACCTCGCGACCGAGCTCGCGACCATCGTGTACCTGCCCGACGTCGCCGGGCGTGCGGACCTCGTCGGGGCGGTCGAGGCGGCCGGCTATGCGATCCGCGAGCGCCCGACCGTCGCCGATCACGAGGCACCGGCCTCTCTGGCCGAGGAGCGAACGGCCGACGACGTCGCTCGCGCCCGCGAGGCGCGCGTCCTGCTCGTCCAGGCGGTCGTCTCGATCGGCGTGGCCCTCTCGATCATGGCCCTGATGGCCGCCCCGGCCGAGCTCGCCACGATGGAGCAGCGCAACCTGCTCGCGCTCATCCCCGCGACGTTCGTGCAGGTCTGGGCCGGTCGTCGGTTCTATCGCTCGGCCTGGCGGGCCGCCCGCCACGGCACGAGCAATATGGACACGCTCGTCGCGATCGGCACGAGCGCCGCCTGGGCGTACAGCGTCGTGCTGACCCTGGTCCCCGCGGTCGTCATCGACGCCGGCCTCGAGCCCGCCACCTACTTCGACAGCGCGGCGATCATCATCGGGCTGGTCCTGCTCGGGCGCTGGCTCGAGTCGCGCGCCAAGGGCCAGACGACCGGTGCCATCCGTCGACTCGCGGCGCTGCGTCCCGCGTCCGCGCGGCTGGTGCGCGGCGACGACGAGGCGGACGTCACGCTCGAATCGGTCGTCGTCGGCGACCTCCTGCGCGTCCGGCCCGGCGACAAGGTGCCGGTCGACGGGGTCGTGCTCGAGGGGACCTCGGCGATCGATGAGAGCCTGCTGACCGGCGAGCCGATCCCGACGGCCAAGGGTCCCGGCGACGAGGTCATCGGGGCGACGCTCAACACGACGGGCACCTTCGTCATGCGTGCCACCCGGGTCGGGCGCGACACCGCGCTCGCCCGCATCGTCGAGCTGGTCGAGCGTGCCCAGGGCTCGAAGGCGCCCATCGCGCGCCTGGCGGACCGGATCGCGGAGGTCTTCGTCCCGCTCGTGCTCGTCATCGCGGCCGCGACGTTCCTCGGCTGGATGGCGCTGGGACCCGAACCTCGGCTGACACACGCCCTCGTCGCGGCCATCGCGGTCCTCGTCATCGCCTGTCCGTGCGCGATGGGCCTCGCGACACCGACGGCGATCATGGTCGGGACGGGACGCGGCGCGGAAGCCGGCATCCTCATCCGCGGCGGCGAGGCCCTCGAGACCGCGCACAAGGTCGATGCCGTCGTGCTCGACAAGACGGGCACCCTGACCCTGGGCCGGCCAGTCGTGGACGAGGTCGTTGCCGCCGACGGATTCGAGGTTCGCGAGGTCATCGACCTGGCCGCGTCCGCCGAGAAGGGCAGCGAGCACCCGCTGGCAGCCGCGATCGTCGCCCGAGCCCGACGTGACGAGCTCGGGTTCCGACCCATCGACGGGTTCGCCACCGCCGTGGGCGGCGGCGTCGGGGCCACGGTCGTCAGCGATGACGGGCCGCGCGACATCCTGGTCGGGAGCGCGCGGTGGCTGCGGGAGCGCGGCGTCGACCTCGACGTATTCCGGGACGCGGCGGCCCGAGGCGCCGAGGACGGCCGGACGATGGCCTTCGTCGTCATCGACGGACGGGCCGCGGGGGTCATCTCCATCACGGACCCGGTTCGCGACGACGCCCCGGCCGGGGTGGCCGCCCTCGAGGGGGAGCGGGTTGAGACGTGGCTCGCGACCGGCGACGGGCGCGCGACGGCGGAGGCGGTCGGGCGGGCCGTCGGCATCCCGCCGGAGCGGATCCTGGCCGACGCCCGGCCGGCCGACAAGACGGACCTCATCGAACGCCTGCGGGCCGAGGGCCGGACGGTCGCGATGGTCGGCGACGGCCTCAACGACGCCCCGGCGCTGGCCGCCGCCGATCTCGGGGTCGCGATCGGGACCGGCGCCGACGTCGCCATCGAGGCGTCCGACGTGACGCTCGTGGGCGGCGACACGCGGGCCATCGCGCGGGCCATCGAGCTGTCGCGCGCGACGATGACGGTGATCCGCCAGAACCTGTTCTGGGCCTTCGCCTACAACGTCCTGCTGATCCCGGTCGCGGCGGGCGTGCTCTACCCGGCGTTCGGGATCACGCTCAACCCGGCCCTCGCCGCCGGGGCGATGGCGTTCTCGTCGGTGGCGGTGGTCCTCAACTCGCTTCGCCTCCGCGGACACCGCCACGCCGCGTAGACTCCGGGGCGTGCCACACGATCCACGGGACCTGGCCGGCCCCTTCCGCCACCATGTCGAGATCCATGTCCGCTTCTCGGATACCGACGCACGCGGCCATGTCAACAACGCCGTCTACCTGACCTATTGCGAGATCGGCCGGATCCGCTATTGGTCCGACGTCACCGGCGAGGCGTTCACGTCCGTCGCCGCGGGCGCGGAGAGCCTGATCCTCGCCGAGGCGCGGATCACGTACCGGGCCCAGACGTTCTATGGCGAACTGGTGACGGTCCAGACCCGCGCGTCGCACATCGGCCGATCGTCGTTCACGCTCGAGCACCGGGTGCTGGCGACGCCCGACGGCGGCGAGCCCCGGCTCGTGGCAGTCTCGGATTCGATCCTGGTCCGCTATGACTACGTCGCGGGGGCCTCGATCCCGCTGTCGGATGAGCAAGTGGCCGCCATCGAGGCCTACGAGGGCCGCCCGCTCCGGGCCTGAGGCCACCGGCCGTCAGGCGTCGGTGACCCGCCGGAAGATCGCCACCGCGTTCTGGCCACCGAACCCGAAGCCATCGACCGCGACCGTATCGACCTTTGCCTTCCGCGCCGTGAGCGGGACGTAGTCGAGGTCGCAATCCGGGTCGGGCGTGTGGAGGTTGGCGGTCGGTGGGATGACCTGGTCGCGGATGGCGCCGACGGCCGCGAGCACGCTCGCGATGCCGGCCGCCCCGACGAGGTGCCCGATCATCGACTTGGGCGAGGAGACCGCGACCTTGTAGGCGTGGGCGCCGTAGGCCGTCTTGATGGCGCGCGTCTCGGTCACGTCGTTGAGCGACGTCGACGTGCCGTGGGCCACGATGTAGTCGATCTCGTCGGGCGCGACCTCGGCGTGGCGGAGCGCCTGGGTCATGGCCCGGGCCTGGCCTCGGCCGGTGGGTTCCGGGGCGCTGATGTGGAACGCGTCGGCGGTCAAGGCCCCACCGATGATCTCGGCCACCGGCGTCGCGCCGCGCTCCAGGGCATGTGCGAGGGACTCCACCACGACCACGCCGGCGCCTTCGCCGAGCACGAACCCATCGCGCGTCAGGTCGAACGGCCGCGATGCGGTCTCCGGCGAGTCGTTGCGCTTGGAGAGCGCGGTCATGTTCGCGAGTGCCGCCACGCCCATCGGGACGATCGGCGCCTCCGAGCCACCGGCGAGGACGACGTCGCATTCGCCGCTCCGGATCAGCCGGAGCGCATCGTGGAAGGCGATCACCGACGTGGCGCACGCGGCGACCTGGGTGATGACCGGGCCGGTGAGGCCGTACTCCATCGAGAGCATGCACGCGCCCATCGACCCCGACAGGGCCGGCACGGCGAAAGCGCTCACGAAGCGCGGGCCCTTCGTGTCGTGGACGTGGGTCCCGTCGATGATGGATTCGATCCCGCCGCCGCCCGTGTTGACGACCACCCCGACCCGATCGCGCCGCTCTTCCGACATCGCCGCGAAGTCGATCCCGGAGTCGCGCACGGCCTCCTTGCCGGCCGCGAGGGCGAGGTGGATGAAGCGACTCATGCGGCGGGCCATCTTGGGATCCATGACCGTCGCCGGATCGAAGCCGAGGACTTCCGCAGCGATCCGGACCTCGAATGCCGATGCATCGAAGCTCTGGATGAGTCGGGTCCCGGTCACCCCGGCGACCAGGTTGGACCAGTACGTGGGGAAGTCGTTGCCGATCGGCATGATGGCGCCGAGGCCGGTGATCACCGCACGCCGCGCGGGGTCTCGTTCAGGCACGTGGGTTCCTCAGGTCGGGGTCTGCCGATTGTAGGGAGGAACCGACGTCGCGACCGCGCTGGGACGTCCCAGCCACGACGTCAATCTCCGTCGTACCTTCCGAAGATGATGGCGCCGTTGTGCCCGCCTAGCCCGATGTTGTTCGAAAGGGCGTAGCGGATCGGCAGCGACTGCGTCTCGCTCACCACCCAGAGGTCGCAGTCGGGGTCGAAGTCGCGATAGTTGATCGTGGCCGGCGCGCACTGCTCGGCGACGGACTTGACGGTCGCGAACGCCTCGAAGGCGCCGGCCGCGCCCATCATGTGCCCGGTCATCGACTTGGTGGCGCTGATGGCGAGCGAGCGAGCGGAGGCCGCCGATCGCGCGCCGAACACCGTCCAGATCGCCTCGGCCTCGCGCTTGTCGCCGAGCGGCGTGGAGGTCCCGTGCGGGTTGATGAGGTCGACCTCGTCGGCGGGGACGCCGCGTCGCTCGAGGGCCATCCGCATGGCCCGAGCCGAGCCGATCCCCTCCTCGATCGGCTGGATCATGTCCCAGCCGTCGGCCGCCGACCCGTAGCCGACGACCTCGGCATAGATCCGCGCGCCGCGCGCCTTGGCGAGCTCGAGGTCCTCGAGGAACAGCGAAGCCGATCCCTCGCCGAGGACGAAGCCGTCCCGGGTCAGGTCGAACGGCCGCGAGACGGTCTGGGGCGCCTCGCCAGGTCGGGGCATGCCCATCCCGCGCATGTTCGAGAAGCCGGCGTGGCCGACCTCGAGCAGTGGCGCCTCGGTCGAACCGGAGATGACGGCGATGCAGTCGCCGCGCCGGATGGCCTCGGCCCCCTCGCCGACGTTGTGCGTGCCGGTCGCGCAGGCCGACACCATGCAGATGTTGTGGCCGATCGCACCCGTCTCGATGGCGATCATCCCCGAGCAGCTGTCCACGAGCGCGTTCGCGATGAACGTCGGGGCGACCGTCCGATTGCCGCGTTCGTGGAGTGCCGTGTAGTTGTCGATCATCATCGACTGGCCGCCCGCGCCGGAGCCGAAGACGACCCCGACCTCGGTGCGGTTCTCATCGGTCAGCTCGAAGCCCGAATCGGCGAGCGCCTGCTTCGCGGCCGCGACCCCGAAGTGCATGCTCGACTCACTGCGACGGGCCGCCTTGGCGTCCATCCAGTCCGAGGGCGTGAAGTCGTGGACCTCCCCCGCGAGCTTGGCTTCATAGGCGCTCGGGTCGAACCGGGTGATGGGGCCCAGGCCGGACCGGCCTTCGACGAGGTTGGCCCATGCCGTCTGGACGTCGTTGCCGACCGAGCTGACGACGCCGAGACCGGTCACGACGACGCGCCGTTGGTAGTCGGGCTTGCGCAAGATCAAGTACTCCTTCTGATGCTCGGATTCAGACCGGGGTGGCCGAGGCGGCCAGGTCGACGAGGCGTTCGGCCGACGCGGGATCGTCGGCCGCGATGAGCTCGGCGTCGGGGGCGATGCGCTTGATGAGGCCGGTCAGGACCTTGCCCGGGCCGATCTCGACGAAGGTGGTGACCCCGGCCTCGGACATCCGCCCGACCGCCCCGACCCAGTCGACGCCGGCCGTCAGGTGCTCGACGAGCTCGGCACGGGCGCCACCCGCCGTCGTGATGACGCGCGCGTCCGCGTTGGCCAGGAGCGGCGTCTCGGGGTCCTCGAACGGGACATCGGCCAGGGCCGCGCGCATCCCCTCGGCGGCCTCGGCCATCAGCGGCGAGTGCGCGGCCACCGACACGGGCAGGACGATGGCCCGCTTCGCCCCGAGGGCACGCGCCAGTTCCGCACCCGCTTCCACCGCCGGTCGCACGCCCGACACGACGACCTGGCCCGGGGCGTTCCGGTTCGCGACCACGAAGATGCCATGTGCCGAGGCGCCCGCGACCAGCTCCGGGATCCGGGCGTCGTCGAGCCCGATGAGCGCGGCCATCGCGCCGTCCTGGCCGCCACCGGACGCCTGCATCAGGCGACCGCGTTCGCGCACGAGTCGGATCCCGTCGGCGAGCGAGACGCAGCCGGCCGCCACGAGGGCCGAGTACTGGCCCATCGAGTGCCCGGCCGCGAAGGCGGGTCGGGGCTCCGGGACGCCGGCCGCCGCCCATCGCTCGCGCATCGCGCTGAGGATCGCGATCGACGTCGCGAGGATCGCCGGCTGGGCGTTCTCGGTCAGGTCGAGCCGTTCCACCGGGCCGTCCCAGGTGAGCGTGCTGAGCGACTCGCCCAGGGCGGCATCGGCCGCTTCGAAGGTCGCTCGGGCGCCAGGCGACCGCTCGGCCAGCTCGCGACCCATCCCGACCGACTGCGAGCCCTGGCCGGGGAACACGTAGGCGAATGACGTCATCACCACTGAGGGTAGCCCGCAACCTTCGCTTCAGGCACGATTCGCGTGCACGGTTGCACGGAACTTGCGGTCGGCATACGCTCTCGACGTGTCCGAACAACCCACTCCGATCCGACGGCGCGTCGTCCCCCGGCAGGCCGTGGCCCGCCAGTTCGAGGCGGATCTCTCGGCCCCGGTGCTGGCCGCCGGCAACCGCCTGCCGAATGTCCGCCAGATCAGCGAACGCGTGGCCATGGGCCGGGCCCTCTGGCGCGAGCTCGTCATCGGGTTCGCCAGCCAGCTGGGCGAGCTCCGCCTCGGGTTCACGCAGCTGGCGGCGTTGTACGTGCTGGCCGATGGGAGCACGATGACGGTGGGCGAGCTGGCCGAGGAGATCGGCCGATCGCCGTCGGCCACCAGCCGGCTTATCGACGGACTCGTCCGGCGTCGCCTCGTCGAGCGCCACCAGGAGCCCGAGGACCGGCGGCAACGAACCCTTCGCCTGACCCAGCGCGGTCACGCCGTGCTGCGGGTCGTCGATCGCTCGCGGGCCGACCAGTTCCTCTCGGCGGTCCGGCCCCTGCCGACCGCCGAGCGGGCCATCGTCGCCATGGGCGTGGCGGCCCTCGCGACCCACGCCATCAACCGGCGCGGCCGGTTGATCCGGACCCCACGCGACTAGCTGCCGGCGCCGACCGGAGCGACGAGGAGGACGACATGGACCAGGCGCGCTTCACTGAGGCGTTGATGCGTCTCGAGCATCGCCACTCCGACGGGAGCTGGAGCGCGCTCCAGCCCCGGCCGCAGCACCACGACTCGGTCGAGCATGACCCGGAGCGGTCCTGGGCCGGCGGGCAGCTGTACGTCTGCTCGACCTGCGACGAGCAGGTCGTCGTCCGGAACCCGACCGACGACGACCACCACTAGGGAACGAACGGCGCGAGCGCACCGGTCGAGGGCAAGGCGCCGTCGAGCACCGGAGCGAGCGCACTCCGACGTGCGTGAGCGAGGGGCGGAGACGGCAACGCCGCCATCGGCTGGTGAGGTTGCGACGTCAGCTGCAGAAGCGGCGGACGACGTCGTAGAGGACTGGCAACCCCCAGCGGAGGGCATCGAGCGCCACGCGCTCGTCGACCCCGTGGTAGCGCTCGAGATACCGCTCGTCGGGGTCGAGCCGGAGCGGCGAGAAGCCGTAGGTAGGGACACCGAGTGGGACCGTGCTCTTGGCGTCGGTGCCCCACGGGCCCATGATCGGCAGCGGGACGGCCTCGGGGTCATGATCGAGCAGCGTCCCGACCAGGACGTCCCAGAGCGGTCCCTCGGCCGGTGACTCCACGGGCTCGCCCCAGACGAGGCGCTCGATCTCGCACGCAGGCAGGAGGTCCGGACCGATCCGTCGCTCGACCTCGGCTCGGGCGGCTGCCTCGGTCGAGCCGGGCAGGACCCGGCAATCGACCTCGATGACCGCGTCGCCCGGGATGACGTTGTACTTCACCCCGGCGTGGATGACGTCCGGACTGAGGGTGTCGCGGATGAGCGCGCGCAGGGCCCGGGCATACGTCGGCTCGCAGACGTGCTCGAGTCCCGCTTCGGCACCGGCATCGCCGGCGGCGACCGCGCGGACCACCCCGGCGATCTCGCTCGGCAGGATCTCCGCCAGGGCGAGGAGGAACCGCTCCATCACCGGCGTCAGGCGGATCGGTCCCGGCACGGCCAGGCGCTCGACGATCGTCGCGGCCATGACCGCGGCGTTGTCGGTGCGCGGCATGGAGCCGTGGCCCCACGTGCCGCGGACACGGATCCGGTAGGGGGCGAACCCCTTCTCCGCGACCTGGATGGGATAGATGCGCCGGCCGGCGACCGTGACCGACACCCCGCCGCTCTCGTTGACCGCGCCGGCCGCCCGCAGCCAGTCCGGCCGCTCGCGAGCGATCCACTTCGCGCCGGCGTCGCCGCCCGCCTCCTCATCGGCCGCGGCAGTGAACAGCACGTCGCGCCGAAGACCGGGGATCGGGTCTCGGGCGGGGTCGAGCCCGGCGGCCCGGGCTTCGGCCACGAGCAAGCGGATGACCCCGAGCTCCATCGCGATCAGGTCCTTCATGTCGACGGCGCCGCGGCCGACGACGTAACCGCCGGCGATGTCGGCGGCGAACGGATCGTGCGTCCAGCGCTCAGGCGGCGCCGGGACGACGTCGAGGTGCGAGAGCAGCAGGATCGGCTCGCCACCGGTCCCGTCGCCGCGCAGCCGGACGTGGACCGAGCCGCGACCGGGCACGGGCTCGACGATCTCGGGCTCCAGCCCTTCGGCCGTCAGCTGGTCGGCGATGTACCGTGCGACGACGAGCTCCTGGTCCGGGCGGGCCGGGTCGGGCGGATTGACCGAGGGGATGCGGATGAGGTCGCGCAGCGTCGCGACGAGCGTCTCGTGGGCGGCGACCCAGGTCGCGTCGCCCAGCTGGCTCGACGGGGCGGCGGCAACCCGGTTCACGAGGCGGCCGACGCGAGGGCGATGATCAGCCCGACGACGAACCCGCCGAGGATCAGCACGATGACCATCCAGAGCAGCAGCCGGCCGTAGTAGCGCTCCTCGCGCAGGCCGGCAGCCGGATCGGGATCCGTCCCGCCGGCGATGTACGGCGCCTCGAGGCCACGCGCTCGGGCGTGGACATTGCGGACGTCGTCGTAGGCGGCCGGGTCGGGCGGCAGGGGGGTCGGCTCGAGCTCGGTCACGATTGCATGATGCCGTGAACGAGGAGGCCTCGCATCGTCGGCAGATCGGGCAGCGGCCCGCTGCACGGCGAACGTCACCCGTGGGCCTCGCGCAGCGGCTCCGCGATCGTGCGGGCGACCCCGTCCACGCCCGCTGCCCCGAGGCGCGCGGGCATGCCCACGATGACGTGCGTGGCCCCCAGCCGGACCGCCTCGTGCGCCGCATCGAGGCCCTCGCGCCGGCTCTCGGCGGTCGTCCCGGCCGGGACCTGGGCGACGATGGCGAACGCGGCCGGGTCGCGCCCGGCGGCGTCGAGGGCGGCGAGGATCGCGTCCCGGCGACCGGCGAAGTAGGACATGTCGGTCGGGTTCTTGTCAGCGGTCACGGCCGGCAGGAGCCATCCGTCGGCGACGGCCGCCGCGAGCGCGATGCCACGCCGCTTCTGGCCGCCGAGCCAGATCGGCGGGCCGCCCGGGGTCAGGGGCGGCGGGTCGTTCGTCGCGCCGGCCAGCGGGTAGAACGGATCGTCGCGGGCCACGCCCGCGGACGTGGTCGCCGCCGCGGAGTTGAGCGCGCGGATCGTGCGGACCGCGGATTCGAACCGGTCGAACCGCTCGGGCATCGGCGGGTAGGGGATCGCGAAGGGCGTGTGCTCCGGATCGAACCAGCCCGCGCCGAGACCGAGGATGAAGCGCCCACCCGTCGCATGATCCATGACCGTCGCCGACTTCGCGAGTACCGACGGATGGCGGAACGTGACGGACAGGACGGCATGGCCCAGCCACTTGCCCGGCACGCGGTGGGCGAGGGCGGCCATCGCGGTGAACGCCTCGAACGACGGGCCGGCGCGATCCTGCCCGATGTCGGTGAGGTGGTCGTTCATCCAGACGCTGCCGAACACGTCGTGCTCGCCGATCCGTGCCCACGCCGCATCCAGCGTCGGCCAGTCGACCCCCTGCGGTGAGGTCTTGATCCCGATCTCGACGCGGCGCGTCGTCGTCGCCGTCACGCGGTCAGCGTCCTCGCAGGCTCGCGCTCATCCGGCTCCCGGTCGTGACCGCGCCGCGCGACGCCGAATCGACGAGGGCCGCGTACTTGGCCATCACGCCGCCCGAGTAGCGCGGGGCCGGCGGTGTCCAGGCGGCCAGGCGACGCGCGACCTCGTCGGCGGGGACCTCCAGGTCGAGCGCCTTGCGGTCGACGTCGATGACGACCGAGTCGCCTTCGCGCACGACCGCGATCGGGCCGCCGAGGGCGGCCTCGGGCGCGACGTGGCCGATCATCAGCCCGTGGGTCCCGCCCGAGAACCGGCCGTCGGTCAGCAGCGCGACCGAGTCGCCGAGGCCCTCGCCGACGAGTGCGGCGGTCACGCTCAGCATCTCCTGCATGCCCGGGCCGCCGACCGGGCCCTCGTTGCGGATGACCACGACGTCGCCCGGCACGATCCGGCGGTCGCGGACGGCGGCATAGCAGTCCGCCTCCGATTCGAAGACACGGGCTGGTCCGCGATGGAGCCGACGCTCGTGCCCCGCCAGCTTGACGACGCAGCCGTCCGGTGCGAGGGAGCCGTGCAGGATCGCGAGCCCACCGGTGGCCTTGAGCGGCCGGTCGATCGGGACGACCACCTGCTGGCCGGGGGTTTCGGTGGTGGCGGCCGCGATCTCGGCGATCGTCCGTCCATCGACCGTGGGCGAATCGCCGTGCAGCAGACCGGGTCGCTTGAGGAGCTCGCGCATGACGAGCCCGACGCCGCCGGCGTCGTACAGGTCGCTCGCCACGAATCGCCCACCGGGCTGCAGGTCTGCGACCACGGGCGTCCGGTCCGCGATGACCCCGAATTCGTCGATGTCGAGCGGGATGCCGAACTCATGGGCGATCGCGAGCAGGTGCAACACGCCGTTCGTCGACCCGCCGGTGGCCGCGACCGAGGCGATCCCGTTCTCCAGGGCCTGGCGCGTGAGGATCGACGACGGCCGCACGTCCCGTCGGACGAGGTCCATCACCAGCTCGCCCGAGGTCCGCGCGGCCGCGTCCTTGGCCGGATCCTCGGCCGGGATGCCGTTGAGACCGGCGGGCGAGAGCCCGATGAACTCCAGGACCATGCTCATCGTGTTGGCCGTGAACTGGCCACCGCACGCACCCGCACCCGGACAGGCGACGTTCTCGATCTCGTACAGCTCGTCGAGCGTGATCTTGCCGGCCCGGTACGCCCCGATGGCCTCGTACACGGTCACGACCGTGGCGTTCCGCTGGCCCTTGTACACGCCGGGGTAGATCGTGCCGTTGTAGAGAGCCAGGCCGGGCACATCGAGGCGCCCGAGCGCCATCGCTGCGCCGGGCATCGTCTTGTCGCAGCCGACCAGGCACACGAGGCCGTCGAGCAGGTGGCCGCGCATGACGAGCTCGATGGAATCGGCGATGAGGTCGCGGCTGATGAGCGAGGCCTTCATGCCCTCGGTGCCCATCGACACGCCGTCGCTGACGGAGATCGTGTTGAACTCCATCGGCGTGCCGCCGGCCGCCCGGATGCCGTCCTTCACGTGCTCGGCCAGGCGGCGCTGGTTGTAGTTGCACGGCATGGTCTCGATCCACGTCGTCGCCACGCCGACCAGCGGCTTCGCCAGGTCTTCGTCGGTGAAGCCGATGGCCTTGAGCATCGACCGGGCGCCGGCCCGATCGGGGCCGTCGGTCAGGGCCGCCGAGTGGCGCTTGGCCGGATCGGTCGGACGGTCGTAGGGATGGCGGGCGTCGGGCATCGGGTCGTCCTTGGTGGGCTGTCGGGAGCGCCAAGTGTAGACGCCCGAACGGGCGTGGTCAGCGGGTGCAGGCGCCCGTATCGACGGGGGCGGTCCGGTCCAGCGCGGGGGCGACCCGGGCCGCGACCTCGGTCGGCGAGAGGGCATACCCGACGTCGGGATCGGAGCGAGCCTCGGCGAACACGACCCCCCCGACGGTGCCGTCGCGCAGGATCAGCGGTCCGCCACTGTCGCCGCGGTCGATGGCGGCGCGCAGCTCGAGGATGCGGCGCCTGACCGTTGATTCGCTGTAGATGTCGCGACCGGTCGCGGCGTAGGCGTCGGCGACCGCGGCCGGCAGCACTTCGAGGCGACCGCCTCCCGGATAGCCGAGCGTGGCGCCGATGGCGCCCCGGGCCGGGTCGGACGAGGCGAACCGCAGCCCAGGTGCGTCGAGATCCGGGACGTAGACGACCGCGATGTCGAACTCGGGATCGAACAGCACGACCTGGCCATCGAGCAGTCGTCCGTCGGCCGAGGTGACGCGGACCGCGCGACGGTCCGCCCCGGCGACCACGTGGGCGTTGGTGACGACGTGATCGCGCCGGACGGCGAAGCCAGTGCCGACCGACGAGTAGCCGCACGCGGCCGCCGCGACCTTCACCGTGCTCGCGACCGCGGCCTGGGCCAGCCGATGCGCCGTCGGGTCGTCGGGTCGGTCGACGGCTGGCGCGGGAATGGGCTCGAAGCCGACGAAGACGGCCGGCAGGCCCGTGCTGTCGAGGAGCCGACCGAGCTCCACGGCGAACTCCCCCGGGGCCGGCAACAGGGCGTTGAGGACGCGGATGGCCCGCGACGTCTGGGCCGCCTCGGTCAGGCGGGCGACGGGCCCGAACGCGAGCAGTCCACCGACCAGCCACACGATGAGGACCGCCTGGGCCACGCCGACGAACGAGCCGAAGACCCGGTCGGCCGCTCCGAGCACGCCAGTGCCAAGGCCGCGCGCGACCCGGCGACCGATGGTCGACCCGATCGATTCACCGAGCGCGACGGCGATGAGCAGGCCGGCGAGCACCAGGAACGGGCGCAGCGCGGCATCGACCTGGGCGAGTTGCTCGGTCACGAACGGGAGTCCGAGGATGACGATCGCCGCCCCGCCGATCGCGCCGATGAGCCCACCGATCTGCGGGAGCGCGCCGGAGCGGAAGCCGAGGAACGCTCCGAGGGCGACCAGCAGGATCGCGACGACGTCCAGCGGGTTCACGGCCCGATCGTCGCACAGGCGCCGGAATCCTGACGGCGGCAGCTCGCGAGACGGTCGCCGGGCGCGAATCGAGCCTAGCTGACCGTCACCTCGATCGGGGCGGCGCCACGCTGGCTGTCGGCGATCGTGTAGGTGCCCGGGGCGAGCTCCCCGAGATCGACCTGGGTCTGCTTGATCTGGGCGATCTCGATGCAGATGTCGTCGCCCGGGCCGTGACCCTCGAACACGGTGATCGTGAACGACCGGGCCCCGGGCGCGACGAAGACGTGGTCGAGGACGTAGCACGGCTCGACGCCGCTCGTCCAGGTCGCCGTGACGATGACGTGCCGCCCGTCCACGGCGGCCGCGAGCAGGTCCAGCCTGACCGGGCGGATCTCGAGCTGGCCCGGCTTGGGGATGATGACGGGACCGTTGCCTGGCTCGCTCGTGCCGGGTGGGACGTCGGTGCCGATCGGGGCGTTCGGATCGTCGGTGGCCGGGCTGGTCGGGCCGGAGGACGGCGAGGCGTCAGCACTCGGCGACGCGCTCGGCATCGAGATCGGTGGCATGCCCGCGGTCTTGTCCGGCGGCCGAGCGGTCGGGGAGACCGAGCCGGCGCACGCGGTCACGAGGATGACGAGGCTGAGTGGGCCGGCGAGCCGGCGGAGGGTACGCATGGCCCGGAGACGAGCCCGCCGGGTCGTGGGTTCCGCCCGGTCCATGGCAGGCTCGGTCAGCTCGCTCCGGCGAGTGAATCGATCTGCGGCGGGTGGCCCGCCTCCCATGCGCCGAGCTCGGCCTCCTTCGAGAGGAGGTAGCCGAGCTCGTCCGTGCCCGCAAGGAGCATCTGCCGCGCGAACGGATCGATCTCGAAGTCGATGGTCGAGCCATCCGGCAGCAGCATGCCGCCCTCCGCGAGGTCGACGGTCAGCGAGGCGTCCGGATCGGCCTGCAGCAGGGCCACCAGTCGCGCGTGCGTGGCCGCATCGACCGCGATCGGCAGCACCCCGTTCTTGAGGCTGTTGTTGCTAAAGATGTCCGCGAACGAGGTCGAGATGATGGCTCGGACGCCCCAGGCGGCCAGGGCCCACGGCGCGTGCTCGCGCGACGAACCGGCCCCGAAGTTGTCGCCGACCAGCAGGATCTGGCGTCCGGCCATGCCCGGCCGATCGAGGATGAACGGCGGATCCTTCAACGATCCGTCCTCCTCGAAGCGCCAGTCCCGGAACAGGGCCTCGGCGAGGCCGTCCTTGTCGGTGACCTTGAGATAGCGGGCGGGCACGATCTGGTCGGTGTCGACGTTCTCGGCCGCGATCGGCACGGCCTTGCTCGTGAACATCGTGAAGGGCTCGCCCATCAGCGACCGCCGACCGCGGCGAGCGTCTCGATGCCGGGCAGTCGCCGCGGGTCGCTGACGACCCCGTAGATGGCGCTGGCCGCCGCCGTGAGCGGCGAGGCGAGGAACGTGCGCCCGCCCTTGCCCTGGCGGCCCTCGAAGTTGCGGTTGCTGGTGCTGACGGCGTACTGCCCGGGCCGCAACTGGTCGCCGTTCATGGCGATGCACATCGAGCAGCCCGCTTCTCGCCACTCGGCGCCGGCCGCCTTGAAGACCTCGGCGAGGCCCTCGGCCTCGGCTTCGCGCTTCACCTCGTCGCTGCCTGGGACCACCATCAGCCGGACGCCGTCGGCGACGTGTCGGTCCTTGAGCGCGGCGGCCGCGAGGCGCAGGTCGCTGATGCGGCCGTTCGTGCAGCTGCCGACGAAGACGACGTCGACCTTCTGGCCGAGGATCGCCTGACCGGGCCGCAGGTCCATGTACTCCAGCGCCCGCTCGAGGGCCCGGCGCTGGGCCGGGTCGCCCTGCTCGTCCGGCGACGGCACGTTGCCCGTGATGGGGATGCCCATGCCCGGGTTGGTGCCGTACGTGACCATCGGTTCGAGCGCGTCGGCATCGATGGCGATGGACTTGTCGAACGTCGCCCCATCGTCGGTCGGGAGGCCTCGCCATCGTCGGACGGCGTCGTCCCAGGCGGCGCCGGCCGGGGCATGCGGGCGCCCGGCCAGGTACTCGAAGGTCGTGTCGTCCGGGGCGATCAGGCCGGCTCGCGCACCGCCCTCGATGCTCATGTTGCAGATCGTCATCCGCTGTTCCATGGTCAGGGCCCGGATCGCCTCGCCTCGGTATTCGAAGATGTGACCGGTCCCGCCGCCGATGCCGATGCGCGAGATGAGATGCAGGATGATGTCCTTGGCGCTGACGCCGGGCGCCAGCCGCCCGTCGACGCGAACCTCGTAGGTCAGGGGATCGCGCTGGAGGAGCGTCTGCGTCGCGAGGACCATCTCCACCTCGCTCGTCCCGATCCCGAACGCCAGTGCCCCGAACGCTCCATGCGTGCTCGTGTGCGAATCGCCGCAGACGATGGTCATGCCCGGCTGGGTGAGCCCGAGCTGCGGACCGATGACGTGGACGATGCCCTGGCTCGGCGAACCGATGCCGTGCAGCGGGATGCCGAACTCGGCGCAATTCGTCTCGAGCTGGCGGACCTGGGCCGCGGCCATCTCGTCGAGGATCGGCAGGTCGCGGGGCGTCGTCGGGATGGAGTGATCGGCGGTCGCCACCGTCTGCCCCGGCCGCCGGACGCGCAGCCCGCGAGCCCGCAGGCCCGAGAACGCCTGGGGGCTGGTGACCTCGTGGATGAGGTGCAGGTCGACCGCGAGGACGGCGGGGGCGCCGGGGTCCTGCGTGACGACATGGTCGTCCCAGATCTTCGAGACGATGGTGCGCGGCTGGGTCATCGGGCGTGGCTCGCTTGCGAACGGGATCGGATGGGGCTCAGAGCGTACCAGAGCCTCGGTTTCGAGCGGCTCAGGCCGTGACCCGCTGGCCGAGGGGGCCGGTCACGCCTTCGATGAGCTGGGCCTCGATCTCCTTGGCCGTGGCCGGTCGGCCGAACAGGTAGCCCTGGCCCAGCTCGCACCCGAGGCGACGCAGCATCCGGAGCTGCTCGTCGGTCTCGATGCCTTCTGCGACGACGGTCAGGCCGAGTGAACGGCCCAGCGCGAGGATGGCCTTCGCGAACGCCCAGGCCTCGCGCTCGGCCTCTCCGGGCGCCCCGATGAGCTCGCGCGCGATCTTGAGGATGTCGACCGGGAAGCGGCGCAGGTACGCGAGCGACGAGTAGCCCGTGCCGAAGTCGTCCATCGCGATCCGGACGCCGAGGGCCCGCAGCAACTCGAGGGTGACGATCGTGGCCTGCGTGTCCCGGAACATCGCGGTCTCGGTCATCTCGAAGGTCAGGTCGCCCGGATCGATGCCTGACTCGCGCAGGTCCGCCACGACCTCGTCGATGAAGCCCTTGTGCTGGAGCTGGAGCGGCGACAGGTTGACGCTGAGCGCCAGGGTCTCGAGGCCCGGGAGGCGATGCCAGGCCACGACCTGCTGTGCGGCGGCCTGCAGGACCGTGCGGCCCAGTGCGACGATCTTGCCGCTTTCCTCGGCGAGCCGGATGAAGTCGGCCGGGTCCACGATGCCGCGGGTCGGGTGACGCCAGCGGACCAGCGCCTCGACGCCGACGATCCGGCCGGTCGTCAGCTCGACGATCGGCTGGTAGTGCACGGCGAGGTCGCCGCGGCTGATGCTCCGGCCGAGGTCCGTGTTCAGCTCGTGGCGCTCGACGATGGAGCGATGCATCTTCGGGTCGAACACCTCGGCCCGACGCTTGCCGTCCGCCTTGGCCCGGTACATCGCGACGTCGGCGTCGCGGAGGAGCTCGTCGACGAGCTCGCCACCGCGGGCGACGCTGATCCCGACGCTGCAGCCGACGATGACGTCCGTCCCCGCGACCGGGAATGGCAGTTCGAGGGCGACGATGATGCGCTGGGTCAGCGCCATGGCGTCCTCGACGCTCGCGCCCTCGCCGGGCAGAACGGCGAACTCGTCGCCGCCGAATCGCGCCAGCAGGTCGCCGTCGCGCAGCTCCGCCCCGATGCGCTCGGCGACATCGACCAGCAGCTCATCGCCCGAGGGGTGTCCGAACGTGTCGTTGACGACCTTGAAGTCGTCGAGGTCGAGGAAGACGATGCACGGCGGCGCCGCCGGGTCGCGCGGCCCGGCGAGCCGGCGCTCGACCTCCTCGACGAAGAGGGCCCGGTTGCCGAGACCGGTCAGCGAGTCGTGATAGGCCTGGTGGCGGAGCTGCTCCTTGAGCCGGGACAGCTCGTGCAGGGACTGCTCCAGCTGGCCGTTCTCCAGCGCCACCGCGGCCTGGTTGGCGACGGTCTCCAGGAGGCGCAGGTCATCCGCCTCGAAGCGACTGCCCTCGCCGAGCCGGTTGATGATGGTCACCGCGCCGAAGACGCCGCGCTCGCCGACGAGCGGACCGACCATCGCCTCTTCGACCTGTTCCGGTTGCAGCGTCCACGCCGAGGTCACGGTCGCGTGGAACGCCCCGCGCTCGCGCTGGACGCGGGCCCGGAGCGAGTCGGCGAGCGGCACCTTCTGGGGCGTCATGGTCTCGGGTCCGGCCGCGCCGCCGGCGCTCGACCGGAGGGCGCCTTCGCCGTTCGGATCGGGGAACAGGAGGAGCTCGGCGCGCTCGGCCCGGAACATCTTGCGAGCGTGGTCCAGCAGCGCCGCGATGGCCGAGTCGAGCTCGGGCGCGTAGTGCAGCAGTCGGCTCGACTCGTACAGCAATTCGAGGCGTTCGTGCTTCTCCCGTTCGCCGATGTAGGCGCGATAGGCCAGGAACACGATGGCCGTCGGCACCGCGAGCAGCAGGACCGATCGCGCGTCCTCCTTGATGACCATGACCGCCAGCAGCGCCAGGCTTGTATTGGCCATCGCGACCATCGTGCTGAACCGCATCATCTCGGGCAGCTTGGTGAACTGGGGGGCCCCGCCCGAGAGCGAGATGACGGTGGCGACCAGGACCGCACCGAGGGTCGCCGTGGCGCCGGTTGACGCGAACGCCGCGATCCAGTCCCGGGGCACGAGCTGCCCGCTCGGTTCGGCGATCGCATGGAAGACCACGAGCCCGACGATCGCGCAGATCCAGACCTGGGCGATGTTGTAGGCGCGCTTGACGCCGGACTGGTTGCGATCGAGCAGCAGCGCCGCACCGGCGCCGACGACGTAGGCCAGCACGTAGTCGGGAGGGGTCAGCAGGAACAGGCCCATCACGCCCGGCAGCTCGCTCAGCGAGAACGAGTGACGCTCGCGCAGGAAATGGACCACGACGACGTTCGTCTCGCCCAGGTAGAAGCCCAGGGCCGCCAGGGGCCAGAACAGCATGATGCCCCCGGGCACGGGGGCCATGTCGCGCACGAACGCGAGGTAGCCGAAGATCCCGACGATCACCAGGCTGACGATGAACAGCCGAACGCGAACGGCGGCATCCAGCCAAGGCGGCCGTTCCATGGCCGCGGTCAGCGGCGGAGGTCCGTCAGTCTGCTCGGCTGAACGTGTCGATGTCGGCGATCCGGAGGGTTGGGGCATGCAAGCTCGTCGACTGGGGCGTCCCGTGGCGGTCAGTGTCGCCCCGACCATCCTCCTCGACGCCCACCCGAAAGTCCTATGCCCGGAATCGAGAGAGCGGCCCCGGGCGGGGCCGCTCTCCGCGGGACCGACCGACCCGGAGGTCGCTCGGCCGCCATCAGTTCAGCGCCAGCGATGACCGGATTCGGGTCCGGGTCGACCGCTGTCGGACAGCACATGGGCAGAGACCACGAACATGACGTTCATGGTCAATACCACTTGATGCCCGCGCCGAGGGACAGGGCCATCGTCGCCAGAAGCGACACGGCCATGGTGAAGCGCGCCAGGTTCGCCTTCACGGCACCTACCTTGTGGCTGTGCACCTGACGACCGTCAACGGCGGCTGGGCGGTCTCCCGAAGGAGATCCCTGGCTTTGCGTCCCCGCCTCGCGACGGGTTTGCCCTGGACGATGGCGATCGCGGAAACGGCCTTCGTTCCCTCCTCGAAATGTGGGCGGACCATGGTCCCGTCACCATGACGCGATGGTCCTACTCACCGTGCCCGTGCGGGTCAGTGTCCGGGCGCACCAATGGGGTCGGCCGGAGCGGTCGGGGCCGCGTCCAGTCGTGGCCCGCGGCCGTGCATCCCGGCGACGATCGCGATCGCGACGCCGGCGCCGATGAGCACGTCACCCGCACTGAAGACATTGGCGACCGGCAGCCAGGTGGGCATCGCGAAGATATCGGTCAGGGGCGCCAGCTGGACGTGGTCGAGCAGGGCGCTGTTCGAGTAGCCACCATCGCCCGGCGCCCGGTTCATCGCCTCGAGCGCGGCGCGGCTGACCGGCATGTAGCCGCCATTGACGACCATCGCGAGCAGGTTGGCCAAGCCCCCCAGCAGGACCAGCGGCAGCCCGGGGATCGCCAGGTTCCGGGCGACCGCAGCGAGCACCACGCCGTTGGTCGCCATGTACACCGCTGGCGCCGCCGGCCCGAGCGCGTCACCGATGGGCGACGAGAACAGGAGCAGCTGGGCGGCCATGCCGAGCATGACGACGGCGCCCCAGCGGAAGCGGAGCCGGCCCAGCAACGCCGCGGAACCGCCGGTCACGACGCCGATCAGGAGCCCGACCAGGACCCCGTACAGGATGAACATCGACGCAGCGTGCACCGGGGCGTGTTGCCCGGCGGCGACCCGTTCGTCCTATCTGCACCGGTACGACGGTGTTCGTCCGACGGCAACCCATCCCGGCTATAACAGACCTCACTCAACGTTGGGAGAGGACCATCCGCGACGATCCATCGGCTCCGGAAGTGCTCCTAGGCGAGTCGACGAACCTGCGACTGGTCCGTCTTCGCCTGTTCCTCGCGCTCATCATCATGTTCGCGATCCCGATCCTCATCGCGGCGCCGTTCATCTACGGCCTGACCGCACGATCGGGCACCTCCCTCATCGTGCCGACCGTCGCCCTCATCTCGATGGCGCTGCTCCTCGGCGCCCTCACCGTCTGGCTCGCCCGCCGCGTCCTCGAACCGGCCGAACGACTGGAGGAGGGCCGTCGCATCCTCGAGGACGCCTACGACCGCGCCCGAGCCGAGGCGCTCCGGGACACGCTCACCGGCCTCGGCAACCACCGGGCGTTCCAGGAGGAGATGGAGCGCCAGTGGGCGCTCGCCGTCCGGACAGGTCGTTCGATGGCCCTGGCCCTGCTCGACCTCGACGACTTCAAGCGTATCAACGACTCCAGCGGCCACGCCGCCGGGGACCAGGTCCTGCGCCAGGCCGCCACCACGATGGCGGCCTACATGCGCCGCTCCGATCGGGCGTTCCGGATCGGCGGCGATGAGTTCGCGTTGATCCTCGCGGACACCGACACCGAGGGCGCCCAGGTCATGGTCCGCCGGCTGCTCGCCGCATGTCTCGACGGCGAGACCGGTCGTGGCGCCGCGCACACGGTCTCGTTCTCGGCGGGCATCGGTGCCGGGCCCACCCCCGCGAAGGACCGCGAGGCCCTCTACCGGCAGGCCGACAGCGCGCTCTTCTGGAGCAAGCGCCACGGCCGCACGTGCGTGACCATCTACGACGCCGCGCGCCACGACAACCACGTCACCGAGCGTCCGCAGGCCGAGCTCTCGGCGGCCGTCGCGCAGGTCGCCGCGACCGGCGCCATCCGGGCGGTCTTCCAGCCGATCTTCGACCTGTCGACCGGCGCGCCGCGCGGCTACGAGGGCCTCGTGCGGCCGTTGCCCGACAGCGGGTTCAACGACCCCGGATCGCTGTTCGAGGCCGCCGAGGCGACAGGGCGGACGAGCGAGCTCGACATCGCCTGCCTCAACACCGTCATGGAGACGGCGGCCCGCCTGCGCCTGCCCGGGTCGCTGACGGTCAACCTGTCGCCGCGCACGCTCGAGAGCGACGACTTCAGCGTCCACGCGTTGCTGCGCATGATCGTCCGACACGGCCTGGATCCGCGGCTGATCGTCCTGGAGCTGACCGAGCGCGAGGCCGTCGAGGACGTCGACCGGCTGCGCCGGGCATGCGAGGCCTGCCGGGTCGCCGGCATCCGGCTCGCCGCGGACGACGTCGGAGCCGGTAATGCCGGGCTGCGGCTCCTGAGCCAGCTGCGCTTCGACATCGTCAAGATCGACCTGTCGCTCGTCCAGGGCGGCGCGGTCCGCGAGACGTCACTCGAGATCGTCAAGACCCTGCGCGACCTGGCCGACCGTTGGGGCGCCCTCGTCGTCGCGGAGGGGATCGAGACACCAGCCCAACTCGAGGTCGTCCGATCGCTCGGCATCGGGGCCGGCCAGGGGTACCTGCTCGGCCGCCCGACGGATCGCCCGTCGACCGAGTCGATCGACCTGCCGAACCTCGTCAAGGGCGCCGACTGGCTCATCGAACGACTGCGGACGATGCCCACATGATTCGTACGGGTTGCACGATGCCGGCCTGCCTCGTAGACTGCGCCACACGTCGTCCGGTCGCTGGGCGATGAAGCGCAACCGGGAGGCCAGCTTGGGTCGCTTCGATCGACAGGATCGTCGACAGGTCGCCGTCGTCGTCACGACGGACGGTCGTCGCGTCCATGTGCCGATCGAGCCCGCGGGCCTCGCCGACGTATCCCTCCTCGAACTCCTTCGCTCGATTCCGGGGCTTGATGGCCTTCTCGGCCTTATTAGCGGCTCCCGGCGGGACCGAGGAACGCGGAGGAACGAGCGCTCGTAGCGCCCGACACCACCGAAGACCGAAGGGACCCTCGCCGGGTGGCGAGGGTCTTCTGTTTGTCCGGACCGAACCGAAACCAGAGAAGGGACCCGACCGATGACGATGGCGAAGAGCGAACCGTCCAGGCCACCGGGTCAGGGCGCGTCCAAGACCGGGGCCGACGCCGCGACCAAGCCGGCGACCCGGCGGAGCCACGTGCCCGGTGATGGCACCGCCGGGGCGGCGGCCGTCGAGCGCGCCCGCAAGGGCATGCTCCACGAGGCGCGCGACCTGAAGCGGACGCGCATCGGCGCGGACGTGCTGTGCGAGGCGCTCCTGCGCCAGGGCGTGGACGTGTTCTTCAGCTATCCCGGTGGCGTCATCCTGCCGCTCTACGACGTCCTCGGCGACTACCCGGAGCTGCGCCACATCCTGGTCCGCCACGAGCAGGGCGGGGCCCACGCCGCGGACGGCTACGCGCGCGTCACCGGTCGGGTCGGCGTCTGCATGGGCACCTCGGGACCGGGCGCGACGAACCTCGTGACCGGCATCGGGACGGCCCTCCTGGACTCGGTGCCGATGGTCGCCATCACCGGCAACGTGCCGGGCGCGCTGATCGGCAAGGACGCCTTCCAGGAGATCGACATCAACGGCATCACCCTGCCGATGACCAAGCACAACTACCTGGTCCGCGATGCCGACGAGCTGCCGCGCGTGGTCGCCGAGGCCTTCCATATCGCGCGGACCGGTCGACCAGGCCCGGTCCACATCGACATCACCAAGGACGCCCTCCAGCAGGAGACCCGGGCCGAGCATCCGAGCGAGGAGGAGATCGTCGCCGGGTTGCCGGGCTTCCGACCGAACATGGATGGCCATCCCCGCCAGCTGAAGCTCGCGGCGGCCGAGATCGCGAAGGCCGAGCGCCCGATCATCCTGGCCGGACACGGCGTCCTCCATGCCGAAGCCTGGGACGAGCTCCGCGCCTTCGCCGAGAAGACCCAGATCCCGGTCGCGTGGACCCTGCTGGGTATCGGGGCGATGGACGAGACCCACCCCCTGGCCTACGGCTACATGGGCATGCACGGCTGGAAGCACGTCAACCGGGCGATCCAGACCGCCGACCTGCTCATCGCGATCGGCATGCGCTTCGACGACCGCGTCACGGGCAACGTCCGGACGTATGCCCCGTACGCCCGGATCATCCACGCCGACATCGACCCCGCCGAGATCGGCAAGAACGTGGCCGTCGAAGTGCCCATCGTCGGCGACGCGAAGCGGGTCCTGGTCGGCCTGACCCGACTGGTCGACGAGGTCGATCCCGCGGTCCGGCAGCCCTATTTCGATCAGCTGGCCGAGTGGAAGGCGGACTCGGTCGCGTCGTCCTGGCATGGCTCGGGCGCCTGGCGGGACGGCCTGCTTTCGGCAGACTACGTCGTGGAGCGGATCGGTGAGCTGACCAATCACGACGCGACCTACATCGCCGACGTCGGCCAGAACCAGATGTGGCTGGCGCGCTACGCCGGCTTCCGCCACCCGAACAGCCACGTGAGTTCCGGCGGGCTGGGCACGATGGGCTTCAGCGTCCCGGCGGCGATGGGGGCGGCCCTCGGGCGACCCGATCGCGAGGCCTGGGCGATCACCGGTGACGGCGGCTTCCAGATGACCTTCCAGGAGCTCATGACCCTCGTCGCCGACCACATCCCGGTCAAGATCGCGCTGCTGGACAACAAGAAGCTCGGGATGATCCGCCAGTGGCAGGAGATCATCTACGCGGGCAACTACCACTCGGCCAACCTGCCCGGACCCGACTTCGCGAAGCTCGCCGACGCCTTCGGGATCCCGGCGTTCCGGGCGCGGACGCCCGACGAGGTCGACCCCGCCATCGAGGCCGCCCAGGCGGTCGATGGGCCGGCGCTCATCTGGTTCGAGATCGCCGAGGAGCAGAACGTCTTCCCGATGATGCCCGCCGGCAAGGGGCTGTCCGACCTGATCGAGAAGTGGGGCGGGGCGGACGAATGACCGCCGACCCGAACTCGAACGGGCAGCTCCCGGGCGCCGCGGCCGGCGGTCCGGCCCACGCGGCTCCGCCGCCGCGGGCCCTGCCGGGCGGCGGCGAGCACCGTCGCCACGTCCTCATCGCGATCGTGCTGGACAAACCGGGCGTGCTGAACCGGGTGGCCAGCCTGATGCGCGCCCGCAACTTCAACATCGATTCGCTCGCAGTCAGCCATACCGACCGGCCGGACACCAGCCGGATGACCATCACGCTCCACGGCGACGACGTCGCGGTCGAGCAGGCCGCGAAGCAGCTCTACCGGCTGATCGACGTCCTGAAGGTCCAGGACGTCACGTCCGAGCCGACCGTTGAGCACGAGCTCGCGCTTGTGAAGGTCCGGTCGACCGAGTCGAACCGGGCCGAGGTCTTGCGCCTGGTCGAGCTGTCCCGCGGCCGGGTCGTCGACATGGCCGACGGCTCGGTGGTCGTCGAGGTCACCGGCACCGAGGCCGAGATCGACGCGTTCGTCGCGCTCGTCCGCAACTACGGCATCAAGGAGTTGGTCCGCACCGGCGCCGTCGTCATGGCCCGGGGCTCCGGATCCATCGAGGAGGCGATCAAGCGATGACGGCACGCATGTACTACGACAACGACGCCGACCCGTCGGCGCTGGCCGGTCAGACCGTGGCCATCATCGGGTATGGCAGCCAGGGCCACGCCCACGCCCTGAACCTCCACGAATCCGGCATCGACGTCGTCGTGGGCCTCGCGCCCGGATCGAAGAGCCGGGCCATCGCGGCCGATGCGGGCCTGCGGGTCATGGACGTCGCGGAGGCCGTGCAGGCCGCGGACGTCATCATGATCCTCGTCCCCGACACGGCCCAGAAGGCCGTCTACGACGCGGAGATCGAACCGAACCTGCGACCAGGCCACCTGCTGATGTTCGCCCACGGCTTCAACATCCACTTCGGCCGCATCGACCCGCCCGGCATCGTCGACGTCGGGATGGTCGCGCCGAAGGGCCCGGGCCACCTGCTCCGCAGCGTCTACCAGGCGGGCGGCGGGGTGCCGTCGCTGTTCGCGGTCCATCGCGACCAGTCCGGGACGGGGCGCGACCGGACGCTGGCCTACGCCCGCGCCATCGGTTCCACCCGGGCCGGCGTCCTCGAGACGACCTTCGCCGAGGAGACCGAGACCGACCTGTTCGGTGAGCAGTCGGTCCTGTGCGGCGGCACCGCTGCGCTGGTCAAGATGGCGTTCGAGACGCTCGTCGAGGCGGGCTACCAGCCGGAGCTGGCCTACTTCGAGACCATGCACGAGCTCAAGCTCATCGTCGACCTGATGTACCGCGGCGGGCTGAACTTCATGCGCTTCAGCGTCAGCGACACCGCCGAGTACGGCGACTACGTGAGTGGCCCCCGGATCATCGACGGCCACGTCCGCGAGACGATGCAGCAGGTCCTCAAGGAGATCCAGGATGGGTCGTTCGCGAACCGCTGGATCGAGGAGAACGAGCACGGCCGCGTCGAGTTCGAGCGCCTGCGGGCCGCCGACCACGATCACCTGATCGAGCGGGTCGGCAGCCGCCTCCGCGCCCAGATGCCGTTCCTCAACCCGGTCGAGGTCCAGGCCGGCCAGGCCCAGGCCGCGGCCACGACCCCGGGAGCGTCGCGGTGAGCCCGGCCGTACCGCGGCCCGCCGGCCCGTTCGTGCCGGCGGGGAGCGTCCGCATCTTCGATACGACCCTGCGCGACGGGGAGCAGGCGCCCGGTGCCGGCCTGACAGCGGCCGAGAAGCTCGAGGTCGCCCGCCAGCTGGTCCGGCTCAAGGTCGATGTCATCGAGGCCGGCTTCCCGGCCGCCTCGCCCGGCGACTTCGAGGCGGTCCGCCGCATCGCCCAGGAGACGAAGGGCGGGATCGCCGTGGCGGCGCTCGCCCGCTGCAAGGACGGCGATCCGCAGCGCGCGATCGAGGCCATCAAAGTCGCGGAGCGGCCACACCTCCACGTCTTCATCGCCACGAGCGACATCCACCTCAAGCACAAGCTGCGGATCGACCGCGAGACGGCCCTCAAGGAGGCGGTCCGCTGGGTCCGTTACGGCCGCGAACAGCTCGGCCGGGACGCCGAGATCGAGTTCAGCGCCGAGGACGCCTCGCGCACCGATGTCGACTACCTCATGCGGATCTACGAGGCGGTCGTCGAGGCCGGGGCGTCGACGGTCAACATCCCCGACACCGTCGGATATGCGATCCCCGCCGAGTTCGGCCTGCTGACCAAGCGCGTCGTGGACCTCGTGGGCGACCAGGCGACGGTCAGCGTCCACTGCCACAACGACCTGGGCCTCGCCACGGCCAACACGCTCGCCGCCGTCCAGGCCGGCGCGCGCCAGGTGGAGGTCACGATCAACGGCCTCGGCGAGCGAGCCGGCAACGCCTCGCTCGAGGAGGTCGTCATGGCCCTCCGGACCCGCCCGACCCAGTTCGAGCGCGGGGCGTCGGGCGTCGCGACCGAGCAGATCACCGCGGCCAGCCGCCTGGTCAGCTACCTGACGGGCTTCGCGGTCCAGCCTAACAAGGCGATCGTCGGTGGCAACGCCTTCGCGCACGAATCCGGGATCCACCAGGACGGCGTCATCAAGAACCCGCTCACCTACGAGATCATGACGCCGCAGTCGGTGGGCCTGTCCGGCAGCCAGCTGACGATCGGCAAGCTGTCCGGGCGGCGCGGCCTCCAGGGCAAGATGAAGGAGCTCGGCTACGACCTCGAGGGCGAGGCGCTCGACGAGCTCTACCGCCAGGCGGTCACGCTCGCCGACGCGAAGAAGGAAGTCACCGACGCCGACCTGATGGCGCTCATGGAACAGCGCGCCGCGGAGGTGCCGGCATCGGTGTCGCTCGTCGGCTGGAGCGTGACCTCGTCGCACGGCGGGAATGCCACGGGCTCCATCTCGCTCACGGTGGACGGGCAGGAACGAACGTCCGAGGCGACCGGCAACGGTCCGGTCGACGCGCTCTTCGACGCCGTCGACCAGGCCCTGCAGCCCATCCTCGGCTGGCATCCGACGCTCACGGAATACGAGATCAAGGCGGTCTCCGCCGGCGAGGACGCGCAGGGCCAGGTGCTGGTCCGCTGCCGCCGCTCGTCGGACGAAGGGCCCGGCGCGCTCGTCGTCTCCGGGCACGGGTTATCGACCAACATCATCGAGGCGTCGCTCGACGCGTACCTGGTCGCGGTCAACAAGCTCCACGGCGCCGAGATCAACGGCGTCGCCGTCGCGTTCGTCGCACCTCGCTCCGAAGAGGGTCTTCCGTGACGGACACCACCTACCGCGTCGCGACGATCCCGGGCGACGGCGTCGGCCCGGAGGTGGTGGCTGCCGCTCGACGGGTCGTCGACGCCGCTGGTGCCGTCTTCGGGTTCAAGGTCGAATGGACCGAGTTCCTCGTCGGTGGCGCCGCGATCGACACCTACGGGGTCGCCATCCGACCCGAGGACGTGGCCGCGTGCGGTGAGGCCGACGCGATCCTGCTGGGGGCGGTCGGTGGGCCGAAGTGGTCCGACCCGAGTGCACCGGTTCGACCGGAGCAGGCCCTCTTCGCGTTGCGCGGCGAGCTCGGCCTCTTCGCCAACCTGCGGCCGGTCAAGGTCCATCCGGCGCTCGTTGCCGCGTCGCCGCTGCGCCCGGAGCTGCTCGAGGGCGTCGACATGCTCATCGTCCGCGAACTGACTGGCGGCATCTACTTCGGGGAACGCGAGGAAGCGGCCGCGGAACCCGGCGAGCGGCGCGCGGTCGACACGATGCCGTATGCCGAGGATGAGATCCGGCGGATCGTCATGCTCGCCGGCGCGTACGCCCTCATCCGCCGGCGCCGACTGACGAGCGTCGACAAGGCGAACGTCCTCGCCACCTCACGACTCTGGCGACGCGTCGTGGATGAAGAGCGTCGACGTTTCCCCGACGTCGAGGTCAGTCACCAACTCGTCGATTCCTGCGCGATGCTCCTGGTCAAGCGTCCAGCCGACTTCGACGTGATCGTCACCGAGAACCTCTTCGGCGACATCCTCTCCGACGAGGCGGCGGTCCTCGCCGGCTCGCTTGGCATGCTGCCTTCCGCATCGCTCTCGAACCGCTCGACCGAGCACGGCGTGTTCGGGCTGTACGAGCCGATCCACGGATCGGCACCCGACATCGCCGGCCAGGACAAGGCCAACCCGGTCGGCACGATCCTGTCGGCGGCGATGATGATGTTCTCCTCATTCCAGCGCCGGGATGTCTCGGATGCGATCGAGGCCGCCGTCTCGAAGGCCATCGACGACGGCTGGCGTACCGCCGACCTCGCGGATCCGGCGAACCCCGATGACGGCCTCGTGGTCGTCGGCACGACGGCGTTCGCGACCGCGGTGATCGAGGCGCTCGGCGCCGGAGTGCCGGCATGACCGACCAGCCCGTCGTCCTCTACGACACGACGCTTCGCGATGGGACCCAGGGCGAGAACATCACGCTCTCGCTCGCGGACAAGCTGCGGGTCGCCCGCATGCTCGACGAGTTCGGGATGCCGTTCATCGAGGGCGGCTGGCCCGGCTCGAACCCCAAGGACATCGAGTTCTTCGCGGCGGCCCGGACGATGCGCTGGGAGCGAGCCCGGCTGGCGGCCTTCGGGTCGACCCGGCACCGCGCCAACAAGCCCGGCGACGACCCGAACCTGCGCGAGCTGGTCGCCGCCGAGACGCCGGTCGTCACGATCTTCGGCAAGTCCTGGCTGCTCCATGTCGTCGAGGTCCTGGGCGCTACGCCGGCCGAGAACCTGGACATGATCGCGGACTCGGTGGCCTTCGTCGCCGAGCGTGGCCGCGAGGCCGTCTACGACGCCGAGCACTTCTTCGACGGCTACAAGGACGACCGCGACTACGCCCTCTCGACACTGCGGGCCGCGCGCCAGGCCGGGTCGCGCACGCTGGTCCTGTGCGATACGAACGGCGGCACGATGACCGACGAACTGGTCCGGATCGTCACGGACGTCAAGTCCGCGATCGAGGCCGATCCGGACGCCCCCGAGGTCACCTGGGGCATCCATACCCACAATGACGCCGAGCTGGCGGTCGCCAACTCGATGGCTGCCGTGGCCGCCGGCTTCCGGCACGTCCAGGCCACCATCAATGGGTACGGCGAACGCTGCGGCAACGCGAACATGGTGAGCATCCTCGCCAACCTCGCCCTCAAGACGAGCAACACGCTGGTCCCGGCCGGAGGCGGCTCGCTCGCCGACCTCACCGAGCTCTCTCGCTCCGTCGCCGAGATCGCCAACGTCAACCCGTCCGACTACCAGCCGTACGTGGGGCGCTCGGCGTTCGCCCACAAGGGCGGCGTCCATGGGGCGGCCGTGGCCAAGGTCGAGCGCAGCTACCAGCACGTGGACCCCTCGGCGGTCGGCAACGTCGGGCGCCTCGTCGTGTCCGAGCTCGGGGGGCGGGCGAACACCTCGATCCGGGCCCAGCAACTGGGCCATGAGCTCGAGGGCGTGGTCGACCCGCGGGTGCTCTCGACGCTCATCAAGCAGCTCGAGTCCGAAGGGCTCGCGTTCGAAGGCGCCGAGGCGTCGTTCGAACTCCTCATCCGTCGCCACGCGACCGACTACGCCGCGCCGTTCAAGGTGCTCGACTACACGTGCCTCGTCGAGCAGCGCGACGGCCGCGAGCTGCTCGCCGAGGCGACCGTCAAGGTCGAGGTGGATGGCGAGGTCCTGCACACGGCGGCCGACGGCAACGGCCCGGTCAACGCCCTCGACGCGGCGCTGCGCAAGGCGCTGAGCGCGTTCTACCCGAGCATCGATGACGTCCACCTGGTCGACTACAAGGTGCGGATCCTCGACGGCGGCGCGGCGACGGCCGCCCGGACCCGGGTCGTGATCGACTCCGCCGACGGCGCCCGGACCTGGTCGACGATGGGCAGTGACACGAACATCATCGCGGCCTCGGCGCAGGCCCTGGCCGACTCGCTCGAGTACGCGATCTGGAAGTCCGGTGGCGAGCTGCGTCGCCGCGACGAGCGCCACTTCACCACCGCCCGGCCGCCCGATGTCTCGACCGAAGCAGCGACCGCCACCGATCCCGCGCGCGGCGCGGGCGCCACGCCCCGGAGGTAGCCCGGATGCCCGAATCCGCCACGTCGCCCACCGCGCCCACGATCCATCTCAGCCGCTGGACGGTGACCTCGGGCAGCAACGCCCAGAGTCGCGGCGCGGTCCTAATCGCGTCCGGCGAGCATCAGTGGCGCGCGTCGGCCGAGGGCAACGGGGCGATCGATGCGCTGTACACCGCGGTGGACCGGGCGCTCGCCGAGATCCTGGACGGGCATCCGCGACTGCTCGCCTACGACATCCACGCCCTCGGCGAAGGGACGGACACGATCGGCGTGGTGACCGTGCGGGTCGCGCCACCGGACGTGGCCGGAGCGCGCGGCACGGGCGAGTACGCCGGCGAAGCTCGCAGCACGAACATCATCGCCGCCTCGATCGAGGCGTACCTTGCGGCCCTCAACGCGATGCTTGCCGAGACCCATTGGAAGGGCGCGCCAGAGGCGGCCGTGGCGTCCGGGACGAAGGCCCGCAAGCGAACGCCGGTCCCCGCCGGCGAGGCACGGGCGCGGCGAGCGGAACTCGACGAGGAAGCCGGCGAGATCGATACGACCGACTGGTTCAACCAGTAGGCGGGCCCGCGAGCAGAAGCACGATGGCCGTCGCCACGGCGACGAGGAACAGTCCGTACAAGAGCCGCTGGCGGCGGGACCAGCTCGTCGGCGAACCTCGCGTCACGGCCCGGATGGTACGCGGGGCTCAATGGGCGGGAACCGGGATCCCGTTCATCACGGTGCAGCTCGCTCGCGGATAGCCCCGGTCGCCCGTCGCTGGGCTGCCGAGCGATCCCTGCGGCGGCACTCCGGTCGCCCGCTAGACTTCGCGCCACCATGCCCGACCCGTCCGCCGTCGCCTACGCCGGGGAGCCCGGCGCCTTCGCCGAGGATGCGGTCCTCGCGGTCTACGGCGATGTGGCCCGAACGCCGCTCGGCAGCTTTCGAGCGGTCTTCGAATCGGTGGCGGCCGGCGACGCGCCGGCCGGCGTCGTGCCGATCGAGAACGTCATCAACGGCACGGTCCGCGAGAACTACGACCTCCTGCTCGAGCACGACCTCGTGATCCGTGGCGAGGTCGTGGTCCCGGTCCGGCTCTGCCTCGCGGCGCTGCCGGGCGAGCGGATCGAGGACATCGAGCGGGTCTATTCGCACATCCAGGCGCTCGGACAGGCCGAAACGTTCCTGCGCTCGCGCCCGTGGCAACTGCTGACGACGTACAACACCGCCGGCGCAGGCAAGGCCATCGTCGATCGGGGCGAGCGCGGCGCCGCGGCGGTCCTCTCACCGCGTGCCGCGGCACTGTTCGGTCTCGAGATCCTGGCCGATGACATCGGCGACCTGCCCCACAACAAGACGCGGTTCCTGGTCCTCGCGCGGTCGGACCGGGCGGCGCCGACGCCTCTCCGCGCAGGCCCCGCCCGCCGGACGACCCTGGTCGTGGCGGTCCGCAACGAACCCGGCACGCTGCTTGCCGTGCTGGCGGTCATCGGGCGCCACGGCCTGAACATGCACAAGCTCGAATCGCGGCCGAGCCGCGAGCGCGCCTGGGAGTACGTGTTCTGGATCGACCTCGATGCCGACACAGAGGATCCGGGCACCGCCGCCGCCCTCGCCGAGCTTGACGCGGTCACGACGATGACCCGGGTGCTCGGCAGCTACCCGGCGGCGGTCGAAGCCTGATCCTCGGCGATCCGTGATGCTGGCGTCCGTCGTGCTCGAGGCCGACTGGATCCTGCGCCGGGCGTCCGGGCGCGGCCTGCGCGCCGGCTCGATCGACCCCGCCCACGCCGATCCCGACGCGCCGCCCGAGATCCTCACGAGCGTCGTCTGGCTGCCGCCCTTGGTGACCGGACGGCTGCACGAGCTGGGCGTGGCCTTCTCCGCCGTACAGCCCGGGCAGTACGCCTATCCGTCTCGGTCGATCCACATGACCCTCGTCGGACCGGCCGGACGACCGGGACAGGACAGTCCGTCGGTCCTCGACGATCTTCGCGCGGTCGCGCCGCTGCTGGCTGGGACACGACTCGCCCTCGCTGGCCTGAATCTTGGGTCGTCGACGGTCTACGCCCGCCTCGAGGCGTCCGGTGACGGCCTGGTCGAAGCTCGGCGACTCTTGCGTGACCGATGGGCGAGCGCCGCCCCGAGCCGGATCGAACGGCTGCTCCGCGAGCGACTCATGTGGGCGACCATCGTCCGCTTCACGGCACCGCCCACGCCGGCGTTCATCGAGGCGGTCGCGCGCCGGCGACGGATCCACAGCGACCCGTTCCCCATCGAGTCGATCGTCCTCGCTCGAAGCAACCGGGTCATGGCCGCCGGTCGGACGGTCCCGGTCGGCGAGGTCCGGCTCGATCCGACGGTGCCAGCCGACTGAAGTTCGCCCTTCTCGCGCGGAGGACCGTCCGGTATCCTCCGGCCACGCGACCGCGAAGGGTCGGGATCACGCCATCGCCTGGAGGGATCGATGCGCCGCTCCGATCGCCGCCCCCGCCGCGTCGCCATGGCCGCAGGACTGACGCTGGTCACGCTGGCCGCCCAGGCCATGGGGTCCGTCTCGGTCGCCGCCGAGCCGCGCCACGCGACCTCCGACGCCGCGCGCAAGGTCGCCGATCCCGCCCCGGGTCATCGGGGCCGGGTCGACGTCGGCCGGCTCTCGGAAGACGACCAGTCACGCCCGCGGCGCCAGCCGAGCCTTCCCACCGCGCGCGATGTGCCGGCGGTGCCGCCGCCGGACGTTTCCCTCGCCGCCGGCCCCGCCCCGGTCCAGGTCACGACCACCGCGGCGCCCTCGGCGATCCAGCCCGGATGGGCCGGGTTCAACCAGTCGCAGACCGGGTTCCCGTTGGCCGATCCATGGGTCGCGGTCGGGCCGGATCACGTGCTTCAGGTCGTCAACACATCCGTCCAGATCTGGGATCGAACCCACGGGGCCCAGGTGCCGCCGACACTGGTTTCCATCCCGGAGCTGTTCAACCTGCCCGATGACCTGACCAATCTGCACCCGACCTTCGTGTACGACGCGCTTCATGGTCGATGGATCGGCACCGAGGTCAGCTGGACGTGCGACGTCGACCAGAACGCGGTGGCGGACGATCCGGCGGGGTACCTGGACTTCGTGATCTCCCAGACGGCCGACCCGACGGGCGTGTGGGACTCGTTCTTCTATACCTACGACGCGCTGCCGGATGTCCCCGGGGCCGGGGCTTCGACCGACAAGCTCGCGTTCACGACCGACCTGTACACGTTCGCGCCCGGTTCGGCCTGCACCACGGGCATGGCCTATCTCGAAACCAACGTCCTGATCAATGACTGGGTCGACATCCTCGCCGGCGGCGGAGCGAGCGGCTTCAGCACCCGCGAGTACTCCTTCACCGATGCGGCCGACCCGAACGACCCGGCAGGGTATCTGCCGTACATCGGGGCCCGGGTCGCCCTCCAGGTCCCCGCGACGTCCCCGACGATGCACCTGGTCGCTCGGCACGACGATGCCGGAGCCATCGGGCTGTACTACACGGCGATCACGGGGAGCGCCGTGAGTGACTCGATCACGTTCGGGTACGACGAGGACCTCAACACGGTCGGCATCGTCGGGGCGCTGGTCGACCCGCCGGACCCGGTGCAATCGGATGGGTCCACCGTGACCACGGAGCTGACGTCGCGACCGACCGATGCGATCTGGCAGAACGGTCGCCTCACGACGGTCACGACGGTGGGCTGCACGCCGACCGGCGATTCCACGCCGCGAGACTGCGTCCGGGTGACGCAACTCAATACGCCGGCAAACGCCGCGTCCGCCCCGACCAAGCGCCAGGACTTCCTCATCGCGAAGAACGGGGTGCACAGCTACCTCGGCGGGATCGGCCAATCGGGGAATGGCACGCTCCACGTCGTTTGGACCGAATCCGCGGATGGCACGACCGATCAGGACCCGTCGGCCTGGACCGCTTATCAGCTGCCGACGGCCGCCGTCAACACCCTCGGCACGCCCGCGTCCGTCGCGCCCGGAACCGGTGGCCCGTACACCGGCGGGCGCTGGGGTGGGCACCAGGGCGTCGCCCAGGACCCGCAGGTTCCCAACGCCGTCTGGCAGGGCGGCCTCTTCTCGCAGGGCGGTGCGACCTGGGCGACCAAGGTCTCGCAGCTCCAGACCGGGGGCGCGACCTACGTCCCGATCGACCCGCTGCGGGTCCTCGACAGCCGGATCCCCCTCGGCGTCACGGGCATCTTCAGCGCCAGCGCACCCAGGACGTTCCAGGTGGCCGGCGTCGGGACCATCCCGGCGGGGGCGATCGCCGTGACCGGCAACGTCACGGTCACCGGCCAGACCGCCGCGGGCTACGTCTCGATCACGACCACCGCGACCGTCGACGCCGCGATCGTCCACGCTCAACTTCCCGAGCGGCGACACGCGGGCCAACAACCTGACCGCCTCGCTGGCATCGAACGGCACGCTGTCGGCGGTCTACAAGGCCGCGGCCGGCAAGAAGGCCCACATCCTGTTCGACGTCACCGGCTACTTCCTGCCCGGGACGACCAACGCTGCCTACAACACGGTCGCGCCGGTGCGCCTGCTCGACACCCGGGTGGGCAACGGCCTAGCCGGCCGCTTCGTTAGCGGCGCGCCGCGCGAGCTGCTCATCGGCACCCGGGGGGGCATCCCCGGCGGCGCGGTCGCGATCACGGCCAACCTGACTGTCATCGGGCAGACCAAGGCGGGCTTCGTCTCAGTGACCCCCACGAGCATCGCCACCCCGACGACGTCGAACATCAACTTCCCGACCGGCGACGTGCGGGCCAACGGGCTGACGGCGAAGCTGACGGCCGGCAAGCTGTGGCTGGTCTACAAGGCCGGCACCGCGGCGCAGACGCACCTGATCCTCGATGTCACCGGCTACTACCTCGCGGCCGGCAGCGGACTCAAGTTCTTCCCGCTCGATCCGGGCCGGATCATGGACAGCCGGACGTCCGTGCTGTCCGGCCTGACCGGGCTGTTCACCGCGAGTACGCCACGGACGCTCGACACCGACGGCCACTGGGGCGTGCCGGCCGGGGCCTCGGCCGTGACCGGCAACCTCACCGTCACGGGCCAGACCGCCGCCGGCTACGTCTCGATCACACCGACGCCGATCGCCAATCCGACGACGTCCACGATCAACTTCCCGTCGGGTGACACGCGCGCCAACGGCGTGACCGTGCCACTCAGCGGGGGCAACATGAGCCTCGTGTACAAGGCCGGCAGCGGCAAGAAGACGCACCTCATCCTGGACGTGACCGGCTACTTCAAGTGAGCGGCCGGCGGGCGCGGCCCGCTACGTCGGGCGCTTGCGCAGCTCGTCGCGGATCTCGGTGAGGAGCGCCTCCTCGGCCGTCGGGCCTGGCGGCGGTGGCTCTTTGATGAAGAGCTTGCTGATCCAGTAGACGACCAGCGCGACGATCAGGAACACGATGAGCGCGTTGACCAGCAGGCCCCAGCGGATCGCGACTTCCTCACCGGCGGTGTTCGTGCCCAGCACGATCTTCAGGTCGGAGAAGTTGACGCCACCGAGCGCCCAGCCGATGGGCGGCATGATCACGTCGTTGACGAGCGACGTCACGACGCCGCCCAGGGCGGCGCCGATGATGACGCCGATGGCCAGCGCCAGCGCGTTGCTCTTGGTCAGGAACTCCCGAAAGCCGCCCATCGGATCGGTCAGTGCTCGACGACCTTGGGCAGGTCCTTGGACTGGGCGATCCAATCGGCGAGTTCGCTCTCGCTCGGCACCCGCCGCACGATGCCGGGTCGAGCTGCGACGACTTCCTGCACCGTCGTGGCGAGGTTGGCCGCGTTCCGGTGCGCCAGCTCGGCGGGCGAGTCGACGCCGGCCGCCTCGAGCAGGTCCGAGTACTCCGACCCGACGCCGTTGATCCGCATCAGGTCGACGTGGTTGACCCACTCCAGGATCAGCGAATGGGCGATGCCCGTCGACGCCTCGATGGCCTGGCGACCACCCGGCTTGGCGCCTCGCTCCAACAGATCGTCCGTCGTGTTGATGCCGGCACCGGCGAGCTTCTCCCCGTAGACCGGGCCGATCCCCTCGACCTCCTCGATATTCGCCAACGTTCCGTCCTCCTCGGCAACATCGCCCGTGAGCCGCGGCTGGGGCCGAGGTCAGGGGGTGCCGATGATACGCTTGACGCTCCCCCGCGAACCTAGCGTTTCGCGCGCCCCGGAGGCACTGATGGACCAGGCATTCCGCGATGCCATGACCGCCGGCTACACGCTCGCCGAACCGTCGGTCGTGCTCGGCAGCGCCCTGCACGATGGCGAGCTGTTCAACGACGTCCACGTGCAGGTCGCGCTCTCGATGCTCAACCGGCACGGCCTCATCGCGGGCGCCACCGGTACCGGCAAGACCAAGACGCTGCAGTTGATGGCGGGGCAGCTCTCCAAGGCCGGCGTCCCGGTCTTCGTCTCGGACATCAAGGGCGATGTGACCGGCATGGCCGCTCCCGGCGACGCCACCAACCCCAAGGTCCAGGAGCGGATGACGTCGCTCGGCCTCGAGTTCAAGGCGAGCGGTCATCCGGTGGAGTTCCTGTCGCTCTCGGGCAAGCTCGGGGCACAGGTGCGGGCCTCGGTCCACTCGTTCGGACCGCTGCTGCTCGGCAAGGTCCTCGACCTCAACGAGACCCAGACCAGCATCCTCGCGCTGATCTTCAAGTACTGCGACGACAACGACCTGCCGTTGCTGGACCTCAAGGACCTCGCGACGACCCTCAAGTACCTCTCGTCCGACGAGGGCAAGCCCATCCTCGCCGACTACGGGGGCATGTCGTCCGCGTCGGTCGGCGTCCTCCTTCGGTCGATCGTCGTCCTCGAGCAGGAAGGCGCGGACGTCTTCTTCGGCGAGCCGGAGTTCGAGGTCGAGGACCTGCTGCGCTCGACGCCGGAGGGCGAGGGGATCGTCAGCATCCTCGAGCTCTCGGATGTCATGGACCAGCCTCGGCTGTTTTCGACGTTCATGCTCTGGATGCTCGCCCAGCTCTACGAGAGCCTGCCCGAGGCGGGTGACCTGCCCAAGCCCAAGCTGTGCTTCTTCTTCGACGAGGCGCACCTGCTCTTCGATGACGCGTCCGAGGCGCTCATGGACCAGGTCGAGCGGACCGCCCGGCTCATCCGGTCGAAGGGCGTCGGGGTCTACTTCGTGACGCAGACCCCGACCGACGTCCCGTCGCCCGTCCTGGCCCAGCTCGGCAACCGGGTGCAGCACGCGCTGCGCGCCTACACGCCCGACGATGCCGACGCGTTGCGCAAGACGGCACGGACCTTCCCGATGACCGACTTCTACGACGTCGAGCGGACGATCACCTCATTGGGGACCGGCGAGGCCCTCGTGACCGTGCTGTCACCGAAGGGCGTGCCGACGCCGCTGGCCGCGACGCGATTGCAGGCGCCCGATTCACTGATGGCCCCGATCGACGAGGTCCAGTTCCGCGGCCGCATCGCGATGAGCCCGTTCCAGGCCAAGTACGGCGCGACCGTCGATCGCGACAGCGCCCATGAGCGGATCACGGCGCGAATGGCCGCGGCCCGGCAGGCGACGGTCGACGCCGCGCTGCGGGCCGGGGTCGACCCGACGACCGCGACGGGCATGAACACGATGACGCCGGCCCAGCAGCAACGCGAGATCGCCCGCCAGCAGAAGGCCATCGAGGCGGCCCAGGCCAAGGCCGCTCGGGAGGCCGAACGTCAGCGCAAGGCCGAGGAGAAGGCGCAGCGCGAAGCGGCCAAGGCCCAGCAGCGGACCATCGATACCGCGATCCGGACGGGTGGGAAGGTCGCCACCTCGCGTCTCGGACAGGACATCATCCGCGGGGTGTTCGGCACGCTCTTCGGCGGCGGCAAATCCCGGTAGGCGCGGCGCCGGGCCGGCCGTGACCGCGATCCCCACTGGCATCCGGACCTGGACCGATCCGGACTGGCGTGCGGAGGCGTTGGCCTGGGCCGAAGTGTCCCTCGATGCGCTCGGTCGGGGGGTCACCGGGCCGATCGAGCAGCCACACATCATGCCCTGGTCGACGGCGTTCCGGATCAACACGACCGGCGGCGTCGTCTGGCTCAAGGCGACGGGACCGGGGACGGCCCACGAGGGTCCGTTGCTCGCCTCGCTCGAGCGGCATCACGTCGAGCACGTCCTCCTGCCGCTCGCCTCGGACCACGCTCACGCGCGGCTGCTCTTCGACGACGGCGGCACGACGCTGCGGGCCAGCGGTCCGGGCGATACCGGCGATCACGACCTCGCCGCCTGGGAGCGGGTCATGGCCGAATACGCCGGACTCCAGCGCACCGTCGAGCGATGGTCCGGCGAGTTGATCGCCGCGGGTGTCCCCGACGAGCGACCTGATCGCCTCCCGGCCATCCTCGATCGGCTGCTTGATGAGGACGTGATCTGGACCCGCGTCGACGAGGCCGATGCGGCGGCGGCCGTCGCGAGCCGGGAACGCCTCCGGGACCTGCGTCCGTCGATCGCCGCGCTGGCGTGGCGACTGGCCACGTCCGGGATCGACGCTTCCGTGGAGCATGGCGACCTGCACGGCCGGAACGTGCTGGTGGGGCCGCTCGGGAACCGGATCTTCGACTGGGGCGACGCTACGGTCAGCCACCCGTTCGGGACGTTGCCAGCGACGCTGGGTTCGATCGCCCGACGTACCGAGCTCGACCTCGACGGTCCGGAGATCGCCCGGGTCCGCGACGCCTACACGGAGGCCTGGACCGATGTCCTGCCGCGTTCCGGACTCGCCGACGTCGCGGGCCTCGCGCTCGATCTCGGGCATATCGGCAAGGCGACGGCCTGGGAGCGGGCGCTCCTCGGCCTGACCCGCGACGAGATGGGCGGCCACCACGGTGGGACGGCGGCGTGGCTGATCGCCTTCGTCGAGCGCCTCGACCGGCGGTTCCCGGGCGGATGAGCTACTCGATGACGAGACCCGGTGGCAGGTCGGGTTCCGGCGGATAGGCGGGCTTGAGGCCCTCGAGCGTATCGACGAGGATCGACGACACGGCCAGGTTGCGGAACCACTTGTGGTTGGCCGGGATGACGTACCAGGGCGCCCAACTGGTCGAAGTCTTCGAGAGCGCGTCGTCGAACGCGGCCTGGTAGTCGTCCCAGAGCTTGCGCTCCTCGAGGTCGCCCATCGAGAACTTCCAGCGCCGACTCGGGTCGTCGTAGCGGTCCTGGAACCGCTGCCGCTGCTCGTCGCGGTCGATCGTCAGGAAGAACTTCACGATCGTGGTCCCCGACGCGCTCAGCATCCGCTCCCAGTCGTTGATCTGGTCGTAGCGTTTGCTCCAGACCGACTTCGGGACGAGGCCGTGGACCCGAACGACAAGGACGTCTTCATAGTGGGAGCGGTTGAAGACGCCGATCTCACCCTTCCGCGGGACCCGCTGGTGGACCCGCCAGAGATAGTCGTGGGCCAGTTCCTCGGTGCTCGGCACCTTGAAGCTGCTCACCGGACAGCCCTGGGGATTGAAAGCCTCCATGACCTTCTTGATCGTGCCGTCCTTGCCGGCAGCGTCGATGCCCTGGAGGACGACGAGGACCGCCCGTTTCGCCTCCGCCCACAGCCGATCCTGCAGCTCGGTCAGCAGCTCCAGCTGCTCGGCCGTCTGGGCGAGCGCAGCTTCCCGGTCGATGCCTTGGGTGTCGCCGGGATCGATGGCTCCAAGGCGGACCCGATGACCCGGTTCGACGAGCAGTCGCGAGTGAAGATCCTCCATCGGCGTATCGTCGCACGACGGGTCACCGGCGTGGCCCTTCGGACGACCACCAGCGACGAGGCGATACCATCGCCTCCAGACGCAGCTCTCGCCGACCTGAGGTACCCGACCGATGACCATCGCCGCCGGCGCCAAGCCCCATCCGATCTTCCTCGCCGGGCGCTGGGTGGAGTCGCCCGATCCGCTCGTGGTCGCGAATCCGGCCGATCCTGCCACGCCGGCCGGCTCGACGTTCAACGCGACCGAAGCCCAGTACGAGGAGGCGGTCGAGGCGGCGGTCGCCGCCTTCGAGGTCACGCGTCACCTGCCGGCCTACGAGCGCGGCCGCATCCTTCGCGAGATCAGCGCCGGGATCAAGGGTCGTCGCGAGGAGTTGGGACGGCTCATCGCCCTCGAGGCGGGCAAGCCCATCCGCGACGCGCTCATCGAGGTCGACCGGGCCGTCATCACGTTCCGTCTCGGCGCCGAGGAGGCCGAGCGGATGACCGGCGAGCTCATCCCGCTCGACATCACGCCCGCGTCGAAGGACCGGGTCGGCATCACCCGACGCTTCCCGATCGGCCCGATCGCCGGCATCAGCCCGTTCAACTTCCCGCTCAACCTGGCCGCGCACAAGGTGGCCCCGGCGATCGCGTCGGGGAACCCGATCGTCCTCAAGCCGCCGTCCAAGGACCCGCTCGTGATGCTGGCCGTGGCCGAGATCATCGAGGCGGCCGGGGTGCCGACCGGGGCGGTCAGCATCCTGCCGATGACGCGGGAACTGGGCGACCGGATGGTGGCCGACGAGCGCTTCAAGCTCCTGACCTTCACCGGCAGTCCGTCGGTCGGCTGGCGGATGAAGGAGCGAGCCGGCAAGAAGAAGGTCGTCCTCGAGCTCGGCGGCAACGCCGGGGTGATCATCGACAAGACCGCCGACCTCGACTGGGCCGTCAAGCGCAACCTCGTGGGCGCCTTCGCCTATGCCGGACAGGTGTGCATCAGCGTCCAGCGTGCCTTTGTCCATGAGGATGTGTGGGACGAGTTCATCCCGCGCCTCGTGGAGGGTGCGAAGACGCTCAAGGTCGGCGACCCGCTCGACCCCACGACCGACATCGGGCCGATGGTCGACGAGCACGCCGCCTCGCGGACACAGCGCTGGATCGACGAGGCCGTGGCGCTCGGTGGCAAGGTCCTGACCGGCGGCAAGGCCGACGGCACCTTCTTCCCGCCGACGATCCTGACCGACGTGCCGCGGACCGCCGCGGTCTGCTCAAACGAGGCGTTCGCGCCGCTCGTCGTCGCCACGAAGTTCCGCGAGCTCGACGAGGCCATCGCCATGGTCAACGACAGCATGTTCGGGCTGCAGACGGGTGTCTTCACCAACGACCTCACCGGTGCATGGCGGGCGTTCGGCGAGCTCGAGGTGGGCGGCGTGATCGTCAACGACGTGCCGACGTACCGGACCGACCACATGCCCTACGGCGGGGTCAAGGACTCGGGTCTCGGGCGCGAAGGATTGCGCTGGGCCGTCGAGGACATGACCGAGATCCGCATCATGGTCCTCGCCCAGCCCAGCTAAGGCGCGGCCGGGCCGCCCCAGGGCGGCGTTGTCGGCTGCGCGCGCTCGCTCACGCACGTCGGAGTGCGCTCGCTCACGTGCTCCCCTCCGCCTTGCCCTGGGAACAGCCGGGCCGCGCCACTGAGGTGCACATCTCGGACAGACGAGCGTGGTCGCTGCCTGATGGCGGCGAGATCTGTCGTTTGGGGATCGGACCACGAGGGGTTCGTCGAGATCCTGCACCTGACAAGTGCACGATCGTTTGACGCCGCCGCGGGCCGGCCCGCCGCGCCCCGAATCCAGAACGCCCCGGCTGGGCCGGGGCGTTCTGGGGTCCCGTATGTGGCGCGGAGGGGGTCAGCTCGGCGCCACGACGTAGATGGCGTCGATGGCGACCGTTCGTCGGCCGGTCGTACCGAGCGCCTTGATGACGAGCGTGTGGGTACCGTTCTTGACGCTCGCCGCGTAGACGACCCGGCGGGGCCGGAACGTCGATGACTTGAGGTCGACCGTCGCGACCAGCTTGCCGTCGAGGTAGACGTTCGCCTTGCCGCGGGTCGGGCCTATCGGTCCCACCCACGCGACGTTGGTCCCCTTGAACCGCAGCGTGGCGGTCGCGTTCTTGGCTTTGGTCCAATGGGCCGTGCGGCCCAGGTAGGTCTTCAGCTTGACGCTGGACCATGTGCCCTTCCAGGTGATCAGCGCCGAGGCATCGGACACGCTCGCCCCGAGGCGAGGCCCGACGGTCTTCCACTTGCCGACTCGACCGGCCTTGTCGACCGCCCGGACTCGGAACTCGTAGTGGTGCCCACGGTTGAGGGTTACCCAACGGGCCTTGGCTCCGGCCGCCGTGAGCGCCAGCGCCTTCCAGGCGCCGCCGTCCCGTCGGTACTGGAGGTCGTAGCGGCGCAGGCCGCTCAGGCTCCCCGCGAGACTCCACGACACCAGGGCCGGCACGCCGGCCATCGGGGTCGTCGACTTCTGCGCGAGGCGCAGGTTCGGCGTGTTGACGACCGGGTCGCTGCCGCCGCCGGGCGGCGCCGGGATCGGCTTGGGCTTCGGCGTCGGCTTGGGGGTCTTGGGCGGCTTCGGTGCCGACCCGCTGCCACCGCCGCCATTCCCGTAGAGCCAGTCCGTGAACCCGATCCCACGCCCCATGCCCGACGATTGCGTCGGGATCGAGGTGCCGTAGCGCTTGTTCAGCAGCCAGGGCATCTGCCGGCTGGTGTTCGTCGCGTTCCAGCCGGTGCCACCGGCATTGCCCGAGCGGGTGACCAGGCCGGCCATCCGCTTGAGCGCGGAGCTCGACCAACTCCACGCGTTGGCATAACCGTTGCGATAGAGGAGTTCGACCTGGAGGCCGACGCCCTGGATCGAGTCAAGCTGGTACTGGACCGCCGTCGATCCGGGCGGCCACTTCAGCGCTCCACTTCGGCTGATGTCCGAGACGATGCCGCCATCGACGTTGATCCCGCTCTTCGTGCAGGGCGGGTTCACCGGCGTGAAGGTCGCCGCGCTCCCGGAGCAGGCCCACGACAGGTCGTCCGACTGGAGGTTGTCGGTGAAGCTGGCGTAGGCGGCACGATCGCCCAGGAAGCCACGGGTCACCTTGGCGGCCGCCGCGAGATCGGCCGAGTCGCCGAGATATAGGTCGGCGGCGATGCGCGATGCACCGGCGTACGCGCCCCAGTTGTTCGAGGAGATCTTGTGCGTCGTCGTGATGGCGTTCCGGGTGGAATGGCCGCCGATGTTCTTCGTACGGATGGCACTCAACCAGGCGCGGAACTTCGTGTCGTCGGCGCCTGACAGGTTGGCGAAGTCGGCAGCCAGCACGTATGCGGTGAGCTGTCGCCCGAGCGACAGGACCGCCTGCGAGCAGCCGTCCTTCTGGCTGGCCATGCCGGCCATCACCCCGGCGCGCGCCTTGGTGCCGTAGGCCGCACTGCCGGTCCGGGCGAACACCATGGCGGCGGCGAGCGTGCGCAGATGATGGTCGGAGTTGATGTCGCACGCGTCCGCAGACCCGAGGCTTCCGTCGGCCACCTTGACGAGATTCGACCACGCCGTGCCGCTCACGGGGCGCGCCAGGAGCTCGGAACGGGGCATCAGGATGTAGCCGCCCGCGGCGGACACCGTGGTGCTCCAGGCGGCGACGGAGACGAGGAGGGCGACGACGAGACCGATCGAGAGGGCCGCGGCGGTCGGTGTGCGTGACCGGCGGCGGGTCCCAAGGGGACGGGATCGGGGGTCGAGCGAGGGGTCGGGCTGGGGGTCGGGCTGGGGGTCGCTGGGGGTTTCGGGGGAGGGGGTCGACTGGGGGCTGGACGCCCACTGGGCGCCGTGACGGACCGACGACATGGTGCTCCTTCCTACCTGGACGCCGCGGAATTGGGGGGCGCGGCGAACGATGGCCATGGGCTCCGTCGCGGGGGCGCGGACGAGGGGAATGCCGACGGAGCTTGATCCCGCGGTTGGGGGGCTGCGGGCGGGGGCCTTCCCCGGGTCTCCTCGTCAGGTGCCAGTTTGCACCGTTCGAGCGTGTTCTGCATTGCGGCCCGGTGCAGCCTGTGGAGCGAGACGGTTGCAGGACCGCTCTGTGGAACGAGGTGCGTCGGCGCACCACCCGCACAGCCCGCCGTCCGCGGTCCGCCGTCCCGCGGCCCGCGACGGTGTCGGTGGTGGCGCACTGGCGTGACGCATCCTTGCCCGGTGGACCTGACATTGTCGCCGGCCCAGCTCGAACTCCAGGCGCGCGCCCGGGCCTTCGTCCGCGATGTGCTCCAGCCCCGCGAGGTCGAATTCGAGCAGGCGGGCGGACACGTTCCCCGCGACTGGGGCGCACCGATCCGTCGCGCGGCGATCGACGCCCGGCTGCATGGTGGCTCGTTCCCGGTGGCGCTCGGCGGGCAGGGCTGGTCGGCGCTCGACCAGGTGCTCGTCCACGAACAGCTGGGGCAGGGGACCGGCGGCCTGTGGTCGTACATCCCGGGGCCGTACAACGCCCTGATCCACTGTGACCCCGAGCAGCGAGCCCGCTATCTCGATCCATGCATGCGCGGCGAGCGCTCGGGCAGCTACGCCGTCACGGAGGCGGACGCCGGCTCCGACGCGCGGACACTCCAGGCCACGGCCGTGCGCGATCCCGCCAGCGGCGATTACGTGCTCAACGGGGAGAAGTGGTTCGTGACCGGCCCCGACGACACGGACTTCATGATCTTCCACTGCAACGTCGTCGACGGCGACCGGCTGCTGCCGACGCTGTTCCTCGTGGACTACGACATGCCGGGCGTCCGGCTCGCGCACGATCCGGATTACATGCACACGTTCGCCGACCGGCATCCCCAGTTCGTGCTCGAGGATGTGCGCGTCCCGCCGGCCGCGATCCTGGGCGGTGTCGGGGCGGCCGACGAGCTGACCAACGAGTGGTTCGTCGAGGAACGGATCCACATCGGGGCGCGCTGCTCCGGCGCGATGGAGCGGCTCCTGTCGCTGGCGGTCGAGTGGGCGACTGAACGGGTCCAGTTCGGCGAGCGGATCTACGACTTCCAGGGCGTCTCGTTCCCGCTGGCCGATTCAGCCGCGGACGCGTCCGCGGCTCGACTGCTCACGCGCGAGGCGGCATGGCTCGCGGACTCCGGCGCGGACCCGAAGGTCGTCCACGCCAAGGCGTCGCTGGCCAAGCTGTTCGCCTCGGAGGCGGCGTTCCGTTGCGCCGACCGGGTCGTGCAGGTCTTCGGCGGGCGGGGCTACATGCGGGAGTTCGCAGCGGAGCGGTTCTTCCGGGAGCTTCGCGTGGACCGGATCTGGGAGGGCACCTCCGAGATCCAGCGGCTCATCGTCGCGCGCGCCCTCGAGAAGCGGGGTGTTGACCGGGTGGTCGGGTGACGAGGACGGCGTCGAACGCGGCCGCCACGCCGAAGCGTGCCGCGACGCCCAGGCCGACCGGGGCGATCGATCTCCGGCCCCTCTTCGCCCCACGGTCCGTCGCGGTCGTCGGGGCGTCGCCGCGCAGCTGGATCGCCGAGACGGTCCGCGACAACCTCAAGGTCATGGGCAGCGAGACCCGCTGCCACTTCGTGAATCCGAATTACGACGAACTCCACGGCCAGGCGTGCTATCCGAGCCTGGAGGCCCTGCCCGAGCGGCCCGACATCGCGATCCTCGCGGTCAGCACGTCCCGGGCGGCCTCGATGACCGAAGCCGCGGCGGCCGCGGGCGTGCCGGCCGTCATCATCCCGGGCGGTGGGGTCGTGGAGGGCGGTGAGGCGGCGGCCGCCATGCAACTCGAGGTCGGGCGGATCGCCCGCGACCATGGCCTGGCGCTCGTCGGTCCCAACTGCATGGGCGTCATCGACCTCGTCGCCAACTCGGCGACCTACATCGGCGACGTCTCGCCGTACCTGCCGCTCGGCGGCGTGGCCGGCATCGCGCAGTCGGGGTCGGTGACCGACGCGTTCGTCCACTCCGGCTCACGCGTGGGATTCAGCCGCATCATCAGCTGCGGTTCGGAGGTCGTCCTCGACGTCTGCGATTACCTTGCCTACTGCCTCGACGATCCCAAGACGCACTCGGTCATCCTGTTCGTCGAAGGCTTCAAGCGCCCGGAGCGATTCCTGGCGCTGGCCGATCGCGCCCTCGAGCTCGGCAAGCCGATCATGGCGGTCAAGGTCGGCCGGAGCCCGCAGGCGCAGGTCGCGGCGATCGCCCACTCCGGCTCGCTGGCCGGGGAGGCGCGCGTCACCGACGCGGCCCTCGACGCCGCCGGTGTCATCGTGTGTGCCGATCTCGACCAGCTCCTGGAAACGGCTGAACTGGTCGAGGGCACGCGCCGGACGGGCCGGGCCGTCGGCCGCGGCCGGACGGGGGTCGTGACCGTGTCCACCGGCGAGGCCTCGCTCATCGCCGACCAGGCGCCACAGACCGGCATCGACCTGCCGCCCCTCCCCGACGAGGCGCACGCCGCGATCCTGGCGGCGCTGCCGACGATGGGCTACATCGCCAATCCGCTCGATCCGTGGGGCGCCGCCGAGCCGGCGGTCGCGTACGGCGCGAGCTTCGAGGCGATGGCGGCCTCGGGCGCGTACGACGTGCTCGCCATCGTCCACGACTTCCCGTATCGATCGCTCCCTTCGGAGGTCGGCACGGCCAACGACGTCGCCTTCCAGCTCCTCGAGGCCACGCGCGATCGACCATCGATCCTGCCGGTCTACGTGTCGCTCACGTCCGGCGAACCGCCTCCCGAGACGAAGGAGCTGCTCGACACGAAGGGCGGCGGGGCGCCGCTGCTCCGAGGCGGCATCGAGGCGTTCACCGCGATCGCGAGCCTCGCGAGGTGGGAGGCGCGGCGGGATCTTCGGCGCGCCGTCGGACCCTGGCGTGGAGGGTGGCCCGCACTGGCCGCCGATCGGACGAGCCACGGCGCGGACGGCCAGCCCGTCCTGCCCCCAGCCGGGCATCCCCGTCCCCTCTCCGAGCGCGAGAGCCTCGCTTTCCTTGGCAAAGCCGGGATCGCGGTGACCGAGTCGCTCGCGGTCCGCGATGCCTCCGAGGCCGTGACGGTCGCGCGGCGGTTCGGGCGAGCCGTCGCGCTCAAGCTCGACGCCGTCGGCGTCGTCCACAAGAGCGAGGTGGGCGGCGTTTCGGTCGACCTCGTCGGCGACGACGCGGTCTACATGGCGGCCCTCGCGATGCTCGACGGGGCGCGGCGGCGCGGCCTCGACGTGCGCGGCCTGCTCGTCCAGCCGATGGCGTCCCGTGGCGTGGAACTCATCCTCGGGCTCCGCCGTGACCCGCTCTTCGGGCCGTCGATCCTGGTGGGTCTCGGTGGTGTCCTGACCGAGGTCCTCGACGACGTCGCCATCCGGCTCGCACCCGTCACGCCGCGGGCGGCGATGTCGATGCTCGACGACCTGCGCGGTCGTCGGTTGCTCGACGGGGTCCGTGGTCGGCCGGCCATCGATCGCGCCGCGGTCGCCGAGATGCTGGTCGCGCTCGGACGGCTCGGTGCCGACCGCCCCGACGTCCTCGAGGTCGATCTCAACCCGGTCATCGCCACGCCGTCGGGGGCCGTTGCGGTCGATGCGCTGGTGGTGCTCGAGGAGGACGCCGATGTCGGCGCCACCTGACGACTCGGCGGCCCTCGTCCTGACCACGCCGACGCCGTGGGGCGTCCGGTTGACGCTCAACCGGCCGGCCAAGCTCAACGCCCTGTCCGGGCCGCTCGTCGAGGCCCTCGTCGCCGCGGTCGACCGCGCGGCCGGCGATGCCGAGGTGCGAGTCATCGTCCTCGAAGGCGCCGGGCGGGCGTTCTCGGCCGGCTACGACCTGACCGAGGAGTCAGAGGGAGGTATCGGTGGGCCGGTCGGCTGGCGACGGGCGCTTGCGGTCGACGTCGAGGCGACGCTGCGCCTGCTCGACTGCCCGAAGCCCATCATCGCCCAGATCCACGGCTACGCCCTGGCCGGCGGCCTCGAGCTCGCGATGGCCTGCGACCTCATCGTGGCGGCCGAGGGCACGCAGCTCGGCGAGCCGGAGATCCGCTACGGGTCGGCGCCGGTGACCCTGCTCATGCCGTATCTCATCGGCCAGAAGCGGACCCGCGAGCTGCTCCTGACCGGCGATCTGATCGATGCGCGTGGAGGCGGAGCGGATCGGGCTCGTCAACCGGGTCGTCCCGGCGGACCGCCTCGCGGCCGAGGTCGACGCCCTGGCCGATCGACTGGCCAGGACGCCGCCCGAGGTCATGGCCCCGACCAAGCTGATGCTGAACCGCGCGATGGATGCGGCGGGTTTCCGCATGGCCGTCGAGGCCGGCCTGGACCTCGGGGCCATCATCAACGCCGCGGACACGCCCGAGCAGCGCGAGTGGGACGCGATCGTCAAGCGGGACGGCCTGAAGGCCGCGCTCGCGTGGCGGGATCGCCGCTACGACGAACGCCTCGCCGAGAGTGGCCGCCGGCCGCAACGCTCAGCGGAGTGCGACGCGAGCGACCGCTAGGCCGCCGGGTCGGCGGGCGGTTCCGGTGCCGGCGCCTGGGCGGTCCCAGGCCCGGCAGCCCCAGCACTTGCCGGCGACGGCGGCCGCCACCCGCTCACGATGACCCGCCAGGCGAGCACGCCGAAGACGACCAGGGCGAAGTAGAACGACAGCTCGGCGACCTCGGAAAGCTTGGTCAGGGTGTACCGCGGCGCGGGCAGGAACAGGTACCGGATCAGGCGATACGAGAACTCCATCCCGAACGCCGGGATGAGGACCGCCGGCGGGATGAGCCCATAGCCGGAGAGCGTGCGGACGCGATCGCGCCAAAGGGTCCAGCGAACCACTGGGAGGAGTGCCGCCACGAACGCCACGACCATGACGACCACGTTGAAGATCTTGAGCAGCGAGCCCACGTTGTGGATGTTCGTCTCGCCCTGGTTGTTGATGTCCTCGAGCGCACCGGGCGTCATCCAGCCGAAGATCCGTTGCCCCCAGGAGATCTCCTCGCCGGCCGTGAAGATGACCACGACGGTCGCGACCACGTACAGCAGCGCCAGCAGCCGCAGGCCCTTGCGCCAGAGGGCGATCGACAGCCGAGCGTAGATGACGGCGAGCGCGACCAGGCACACCCATTGCCCCCACTCGACGATCCCGTCCTCGTTGGCGAAGATCCGGAACGCTTCCCGGAACGGGATGAGGACCACGGCCACGATCGCCAAGGCGAACGGGACGAGGAAGATGAGCATCGCCAACCGGCGAGAGAGACCCCACTCGGCGTTGTCGTCGCCGAAGCGGGCGATGACCGTATCCCAGACTCGTCTGACCAAGTCCTGACCTCGTCGAAGCGGGCAGATCCGGCCCGAACCCGCGCGTGGCTCGGTCACGCGCCGCCCGCGGATGCTACCGCAGGCGGGTGCCCTCGGGTCGCTCCAGCCCAGGCTCGAGCGGAAAGCGGTGACCGGCTGCACCAGCCGAGACCTCGCGTCGCCGTCGGTACTTTCCGTCCATGGGTCGACCCCACCCGACGACACCGTCCCGCAAGGGAGTCCACCCCTCGCCCGCGGTGCCCGGGCGTCGCTGACCGGGCCGCCCTCGATCGCTCGGGCTCGGAAGGCCTATAGACCCGTTCCGCACCCCCGCGCAGTGTCTGGTCCAGTCCTCAGACCGCGCGTTGACGGGGGTCCGCCCGGCCCATCTCGGCCGGTCGTGTCGCACGCCCCCTGGGGACGACCACCCGCGGATCCGCTCACTGCACGAGCGGACCGTCCGGCACGTCCCGCCCCAAAGGAGGCGCCGCCCTGTCAACGGACCTGTGGTGACACAGGTGCCCTGGACCCGAAGCGCTCATCGGCCGAACCGGGCCGCGTCGCCACCACCGCGACCGACCCGAGGTCGCTTCGGACACCCCGGCCCCAGGAGGTCAGACCATTGCGGAACATCGCCATCGCCGATCGTCGAGATTGGGTCTTCGAGGCCCCCAAGCCACAGCCCCCTCGCGGTCCCGCGCCCAGACAGCGCTTGCGAAACGTGCTGGCGACGCTTCCGATCCTCCTCCTCATCCCGGCCCTCCTGCTCCCATTCGTCGGCGTTCTCGCGGCGGGCCCACGGCTCACGGTCACGCCCCATTCGCCCGTCGCGAACAAGAACGTCAAGGTGGTCGGGGCCGGCTTCGACCCGGGCGTCACGGTCGTCGTGCGCTGGGACGGCCGCCCGCGTGTCCGCGTCACGACGGACGCGGACGGCCGCTTCAAGGTCAAGTTCAAGGTGCCCAAGGGCGCCAAGGACGGGACCCACACCGTCAAGGCGACATCGGTCGGTGAGATCCGCGTCGTCCTGGCCCGCCTGAAGGTCCAGGTCGGCGACCAGCCCGCGAAGGCCGAGGCGAAGGCGAAGGCGACCCCGAAGCCGAAGCCGGCCGACGGCGCCAAGGCCACCCCGAAGCCCAAGTCGACTCCGAAGCCGCCCAAGCCCGCTGACGCGCCGAAGGCGACGGCCACGCCGACCACGGCCCCGGCGCCGGAGCCGCCGGTCGTCAAGCCGCCCGTCACGCCGCCGAGCGACCCGAGCGATCTGGCGGGTGCGCTCTACAGCGCCGCGACGGTCGACTCGCTGCCGACCAGCGGGACGGCCTGGGCGGCCCTCAAGGCACAGGCCGACAAGTCACTCGGCACCCCGAACATCAGTGACCAGGACGAGAACACCGACGTGTACGTGCTCGCGGCCGGGCTCGTCTACGCTCGGACGGGCGAGACCGCCTATCGGACCAAGGCCATCGCCGCCATCAAGGCGGCGGTCGAGACCGAGAACGGCGGCCGAACGCTGGCCCTTGCCCGGAACCTGCCCGGGTACGTCCTCGCCGCCAACCTCGTCGACTTGCCCGGTGTCGAGCCGGCCTTCAACGAGAACACGTTCAAGCCCTGGCTGCGGTCGCTCCTGACCGAGAACCTCGACGGCCAGACCCTTCGGTCGACTCATGAGCGCCGGCCGAACAACTGGGGCACCCATGCGGGCGCGGCTCGCGTGGCCATCGCGCTCTACCTCGGTGACGACGCCGAGCTCGCGCGGGCGGCCGCCGTGTTCCACGGCTGGCTCGGCGATCGCGCCGCCTACGCCGGGTTCGAATACGGCGACGTCTCCTGGCAGTGCGACCCGTCCAAGCCGGTCGGCATCAACCCCGACTGCACCAAGGACGGCCACGCCATCGGCGGGGCGCTTCCGGACGACATGCGCCGTGGCGCGAGCTTCGCCTGGCCCCCGGCCGCGACCGGCTATCCGTGGGAGGCCCTCCAGGGGGCCCTCCTCCAGGCCGAGCTCCTGCGACGTGCCGGCTACGACACGTGGAACTGGGAGGACAAGGCGCTCCTGCGGGCCTCCGAGTTCCTGTACGACGGCATCGGTTGGGCGGCGTCGGGCGACGACGAATGGCAGCCGTGGATGATCGACGCCCGCTACCACACCTCGTATCGGGACGCCCCGCCGGCCCGGTACGGCAAGAACTTCGGTTGGACCGACTGGCTCTACGGCTCCTGAGCCGATAGCGAGACGACCCGGGTCGGGCGGGTGCCCGGCCTGGGTCGCTTCATGTCAGGTCGCGAACGGGTCCATGCGCGGATCGGGACCCCAGGGATCCACGCGGCGCCCGGCAGGCGGCTCGGGCGCGGACGGCGCATCCGGGTCCACGACGACCTTGGCCGGTTCCTTGTCATCGGCGTGGGCGCGCGCGATCGCCATCGACACCAACCCGGTGGCGGCAGCCAGCGCCAGCATCAACCAGAAGTAGCGGATGAACGACATGTGCAGGAAGATCCCCGTGGCCAGGTACGCGACGATGGCCAGCATGAAGCCGGTCGTGAGGTTGGCCATGAGTGGATCGACCGACCGAACCGCTCGCCTCGCCCGAGCCAGGTCGCGCATGGTCAGGCCCACGATGATGAGGAAGACCGTGATCCCGATCAGGCCGAGCTCGGCCGCCATGCCGAGGTACAGGTTGTGGGCCTCGCGGTCTCTGGCCTGGACCCGGATCCCGACGACCTCGGCGTACTGGCGGTAGTACTGCGGGAACTCGCCCGGACCCACGCCGATGATCGGATGGTCCGCCCACGCGAGCAGGGCCGCCAGGCCTTCGGTGACGCGGCTCTGGATGGCCCCGTCCGCCTGGTCGATCCCGGTGTCGCCGACCGACTCCGACACCGCGACGAGCTCGGCCAGTCGCTCGGTGTAGACCGGGACGGCGGCCAGGACGATCGCCGCCCCCAGGACCACCGCCAGCATGTGCTTCCACTTCAGGTAGCCCATCAGGAACATGATCCCGAAGAGCAGGACGAATCCCACCGCGGCCCCGCGCGAGAACGTCAGGGCGACGCCGAGCGACGTCAATCCGGCTGCCCCGAGTGCCAGCACCCGCCGGATGCGGGAGCGTTCCCCGATCGCGAGGAACAGGCCAAGCGGGACGAGCATCAACATGATCTGGGCGTATCGGTTCTTCTCGCCGATGTTGCCGGCCAGCCGGTACTGGGCGGAGGTGCCGAGCCCGTTCGGGTCCTCGGCGACGGTCGCCTCGCTCGGCTGGGCGAAGCCCAGGTAGACGTTGTCGTAGGTGCCGGTCGCGTCCTGGTAGAAGGACAGTGCCCCGAGGCACGCCCCGATCACCACCAGGATCCAGACGATGGCGATGACGACGTCGCGGCTGCGCACGACATTCGTCACGAGGAAGTACAGCCCGATCCCTTCCACCAGGAACGTCACGACGGTGTCGAAGGCCGTCCCGGCATCGACCGAGAGGATCCCGCTGATGAGCTGGATGAGCAGGAACACCGCGATCCAGGGCAGGGCGCTCGTCACCACGATCGGCCGGCGTTCCAGCACGATGAAGGCGGCGAGCGGCGGGATGAGCAGCATCGGCACGGCGGCGGCCACGAAGTTCGGGACGTCGTGGAACCGGACGGCGATGACGCCCGCGTTGCTGTACAGGACCGCGACCACGACCAGCGTCGCGACACTCGGTCGGACCAGGATCGTCATGCCCAGCAGCGTGGCCCCGACGAGTGCGACGGCGGCGAGAGGACTGTTCACCGCGATCGCCGCGAGCATCCCGGCGAGCCCGACCGCGGCGATGGCCGCGACGGCGGCCCACGGCGCCGGCCGGCGGCCGGCATAGCGCTTCGGCTCAGGCCCGTTCCGCGCGGCCGGGCGCGATTCGCCGAACGGCGCGACGCCTTCGCTCACGATGCCAGCTCGGTCGGGGTATCGGCGTCTGGTGTCATGTCCTCGATCCGATCGACGGCCGACGCGATCGGCGCGGGGTGCTCGTGCGGCGACGAGTCGGTGGCCTTCGCCGTACCGCGTTGCGGCTCCCAGCGATCGATGTGCCGGCCGGTGGCGATGTTCCGCAGCGCCTGCAGCGCCGCGAGGTTGACGAGGCAGAAGAACGCCGGGAACGACAGCACCTTCTTCCGGCCGAGCGGCTGGTCGCGCAGCGCCAGCCCGGTCACGCCGAGGGCGTAGGCGCCCACCTGGGCCACGGCGGCGAGCGTGTAGAGGCGGCCACGACCGACGAGCAGCAGGCTGCTCGCGAACAGTCCGAGCAGCGGGACGACCATCAGCCGGCGGAAGATCTTGTGCCAGGCCAGCTGGATCGCGTAGAAGCCGTGCTGTCGCGGGTCGAGGAGCTCGCGCATGAGGATCGTCCCGCGCAGGCCGCGGGTCATGATGCGGACCTTGCGCCCGAACTCGTCACCGCCCGACACGGCCGGCGGCTCGTAGGCGACCGCGTCCCGGGCGAAGACGAGACGACGATGCTGGGCGACGACCGCGACCGAGGTGATGAAGTCGTCGGTCACCCCGGCCGTCACCGGCCGGAACAGCTCGCGCCGGATCGCGTAGATGGCGCCGGTGGCCGAGACGACATTGCCCGCCCGGCTCTCGGCCATCTTCAGCAGGCGGTCGAGGTCCCAGTAGCCGCGTTCGCCCTCGGCGAGCGCATCGCCGGTCGCGGCGGCCTCGTAGCGCTGGTCGCCGGCGACGCCGCCGACCTCCGGGTCGGCGAAGCGCCGTACCAGGGCTCGGACCGCATCCGGAGCGAACATGCTGTTCGCGTCCGAGAAGACCAGGATCTCGCCGCTCGAGGCGGCCACCGCGGCATTGAGCGCGTCGGCTTTGCCGACGCGCGGCAGATCGAGGAGCCGGACCCCGCGATCCGACCAGTCGGCGACGATCGCGGCGGTCGCGTCTTCCGATCCGTCCGAGGCGATGACCACTTCGAGCCGCTCGCGCGGATAGTCGAGGGCGGCCAGGTTCTCCAGCCGCCGACCGATCACGGGCGCCTCATTGCGCGCGGCGATGATGACGCTGACCGACGGTTCGATGGCCGCGGACCGCACGGGCCGACGCATGAGGGCACCACGGACCAGGAGCCCGACCGGGAAGACGACGTAGGTGGCGACGATCGTCGCCCCGGACGCCCAGAAGACCGATCTGGCGACCCCCAGCGCCAGGCCGCCCAGGCTCATCCCTGGTCGGATTCGCGGGGTCTGGCCATCGCGGTCCGAATCGCGGCCGCGGACTCGAGCTCGGCCTGGGTCGGCTTGCCACCGCCGGCGGGGGCCTTCGCCCGGCGACGCCGGCCCGGCAGGATCAGGATGCTGCCGACGAGGCTGGCATGGACCATGTCGAGCAGGGCGACCGCCTGGCGCACCATCGAGCGGCGGGTCGACCCGCGGCGGACCGCGAGCACGGTCGTCCCGACGACGCCGGCCCAGACCATCGCGGTCGACGAACCAGGCAACGTGCCCGCGTCGACGATGACGACATCCCCGGGCCCGGCGACGGACTCGAGCAGCTCGCGGGCCTCCTCGGGGCTCGGGTTGGTCGCGCCCGGGTTGGTGCCGGCGGGCAGGATGCGCGTGTTCGGGATCGAACCGGGCACGATCCGGTCGGTCAGTCGTTCGCGGTAGCCCAGCGGATCGTGCAGGCCCGGCAGCCCCGACGCGCCGAGCAGCCAGGAGAGGCGCCCACTCGGGTCGGCGTCGACGAGGACGACCAGACGCCATTCGGCCGCGGCCGCGGCCAGCCCGGCCGCCAGGTCGGAACCATGCGGCCCGTCGTCGGCCATGGCGACCACGAGATCGCGACGGCCATCCTCGGCCTCGCCGAAGGTCAGGCCGGCGACGAGCGGGGCGTAGTCATAGGTCGGTGTCAGTGACGCGGCATCGGACGCGCGGGTCGCCGTGACTGCCGGCGCCCCCGCGGTGACCTCGCCGATCACGCGCTTGCCAGTCGCCCGGCTCAGCTCGTCGCGATCCTGGATGCGGTCGGCGAGGTACTCGACGAGGAGCACGAGCACGATCGCGCCGAGCAGGCCGGCCGCGACGGACATCAGGACGATGAGCGACACCTGCGGCGCGACCGGGACCGTCGGTTCCCGCGCGAAGTCGAGAACGGTGAGTTGGCCTTCGGCCTGGGCCGTGCCTCCGCGTGAGGTGGTCTCGATGAGCTGCGCCGCGATGGTGTTCGCGGCCAAGGTCGTGAGCTTTGGGTTCGGCCCCTCGACGCGGATGGTCAGGATGCGGGTCTGGTCGTTCGCGATGGTCCGGGTCGCACCGGCGAGGTCCACCGCGTACTCGGGCGCGAGATCCATCTCGGCCACGGTGCTCTCGAGCAGTCCCTGGCTCGTCGCGAGCTCGGCATAGGTCTGCACGAGCTGGCTGGACGCCCGCAGCGTGTTCGTGTCCGAGTTGATCGGCCCGACGAGCAGGCGGGCGGACGATTCGTACGTCGGCTCGATCCGACCCGCGATGACGTACCCCATGAGGCCGGCGACCCACGCCGCCACCAGCAGGGTCCACCACCATCGTCGCAGGATCGCCAGATAGCCAGAGAGTTCCACCAGGACTCCAATCCCGTCAGCGGCTCGGCATCATGCCGGGCCACAGGATACGGGGGATCGTCCAGATCCGCCTCCCCTTCGGTGCGTCGGAGCCCGGCTGCTACCATCCTCGGCGGCGAGCGGCCACGTCGCTGGCCCCCCACCTGGGAGATCGACTCCGTGTCTTTTCTCGGGCCGCGAACGGCTCGCCGACCTCGTCTCTCGCACGCCTTCGATGCCGTCCGCCGTGCGGCGGAGCGTCGTTCGGCGCTGTCGGACGCGGCGTCGGTCGTCCCGGCCGCGATGGCCTCGCTACCAGGGTCCGACGACGGCTGGTCGACCGAACGGGCCGCCCACGGCGGCGGCGGGATCTCTGCGTTCGCGGTGCGCACTCGCACCGGTGAGCGGCTCATGGTCAAGGTCGCACGAACGGATGCCGGTCAGGCCAGCCTGGCCCGGGCGGCCGACGCGCAGCGCGCCGTGGCCGATCTCGGAGCCTTGGGATCCTGGCGGGCGACGGTCCCGGAGGTGCGCTCGGACGGGCAGGCCGGGGCCTGGCGGTTCGTCGTGGAGACCGTCCTCGAGGGCCGGCCCCTGGCGCTGCCGGCGCCCGACGATCCCGGCTGGTCGGTCGCCCTGGCGGCGGCCCTAGCGGCCATCGCGCGGCTCCACGAGGGGACCGCGACGACCGGACCGGTGGAGGATCGGCGCGCGCGGTGGGTGGACCGACGGATCGAGGCCACGGTCGCCCTCGGACCAGCCCTGGCCAAGCGCGACGCACGGGCCGCCGGTGCGCTGGTCGATGGTCTGGATCGCCTCGAGCGCCAGCTCGGCGACGTCGTCGACGTCCCGGGGGTCTCGGCCGGCTGGATCCACGGGGACTACTGGTCCGCCAATATCCTCGTCGCGGACACGGGCGAGGTCACGGGCATCGTCGACTGGGACAGCGCCGAACCGGATGAGCTTCCGGCCCAGGACGTGTTCCACCTCGTCCTGTACGCCCGCAAGCTGCGGCGGCGCGGGGCGCTCGGTCGTGTCGTGGCCGACCTGCTCGGCGGCGGAGCGCTCGACCCGCGCGAGCTCGAGGTCCTCGAGCGCGCAAGCCCGCCCGGGCTCGACCTTCGGTCCATGACGCTGCTGTACTGGCTCCGCTTCGTCGAATCGAACCTGCGCCGCCAACCCGGGCTGGCCTCGTCGGAGCGCTGGATCGCATCGAACGTCGGGGCGGTCGTGCCGTGGCTCTGAACGTCCTCATCGTCGACCGTTCACCGCCGCTCGACCTGATGCAGGGGGCCACGCTCATCGCGTTCCATCTGTTCCGCCGGCTTCGTCACCACCGCCTGACGCTCGTCTGCCCGGCGCCGCTCGAGGGGATCGAAGCCACCCGGATGGCGCTCGAGACGATGTTCGACGAGGTCCACCTCGTCCCGCGCGCCACGGGTATCACGGCCCTTGCCGGTGCCGTCGAGCCCACGCTGGTGCGGCGGGGACTGCCGACCCCGGGCCGACGGACCGAACCGGCCGCCAGCCGACGCCTGATCGACACCATCGACGATCTCGTGCAGACGGGCTCATGGGACCTCATCCACGTCCGCCAGCTCCCGATGGCCGGCTACATGCCGCCCACGAAGATCGGCCGACTGGTGGAGCTCATCGATGCCGAGACCCTCGCCGTGAGCCGGATGACCGGCACCCGGGCGAGGATCCGGGGCCTCGTCGCTCGGACCCTCGAGCGCCGCGCCGCGTTGAGTGCCGATATCGTGACGGTCGTGTCACCGGTCGATGCGGACGCCATCCGACGGATCTCCCCGACCACCCGGGTCGAGGTGGTCGTCAACGGGGTGGACACCGACCAGTTCGCCCCCGCCGCGCTCGGCGAGATCGTGGTCGAGCCGGACACCATCGTCTTCTCCGGCGCGATGTCGTTCGGCCCGAACGTCGAGGCCGCGAGCTGGTTCAGCCATGCGGTGCTGCCGATCCTGGCAACGCGGCGGCCGGGCGTCCGGTTCCGCATCGTCGGGCGCGATCCGTCGCCGGCGGTCCAGGCCCTGGCCGAGGATCCGGCGGTCGAGGTGACCGGGCTCGTCGAGGATGTCCGCCCGTGGCTCGCCCGATCGCCGGTCGTGGTCGTGCCGATGGTGAGCGGGAGTGGGGTCAAGAACAAGCTCCTCGAGGCGATGGCGCTCGGTCGCCCCATCGTGACCACGTCGATCGGCGTGGAGAGCCTCGACATCGAGCCCGGACGCGACGTCATCGTGGCCGACGACCCGGCGGCGATGGCCGAAGCCCTCGACCGGCTGCTCGGCGACCCCGTCGAGCAGGCCCGACTCGGGGCCGCGGCGCGCGAGCGCGTCGTCGCCCGGTACTCGTGGGACGCGTGCGCCGCCCGATACGACGAGCTCTACGCGGACCTGGCCGCGATCACCGCGCGCCAACGGACGGCCTGAGTGGTGCGCTCGCCCGGTCCGAACGGTCACCCGTTGCGGGTCGCGTACCTGATGTCGCGCTTCCCCAAGCTGTCCGAGACGTTCGTCCTCTACGAGATGCTCGAGCTCGAGCGGATCGGCGTTCGGGTCGAGGTCTTCCCGCTCGTCCGCGAGCGGGAAGTCACGCTGCAGCCCGGCGCGGAGGACCTCGTCCGCCGGGCCCACGACCTCCGGTTGGCGTCCCGGCCCGTGCTCGCGGCCCAGTGGTACTGGCTCCGCCGACGCCCGCGCCGCTATCTCGGGACCTGGGGGCGGGCGATCGTCGGCAACGTCGGGTCGCCGAAGTTCCTGGTCCGGACCATGGCCACCGTCCCGCTCGGCGCGGCGTTCGCCCGCCGGATCGAGGCCCTCGACGTCGATCACGTGCACGCCCACTGGGCCACCCATCCGGCCCTGGCCGCATGGGTGATCCGCCGGCTCACCGGTCGGACCTACAGCTTCACCGCGCATGCCCACGACATCTACGTGGAACGTCCGATGCTTGCCGAGAAGCTGCGCGGCGCCGCGTTCGCGGTGACGATCTCGGACTACAACCAACGACTGCTGACCGGCTGGTACGGCAAGCTCGCCGCCCGGGTCGAGGTGATCCATTGCGGCGTCGACGTGTCCGTCTTCCGGCCCAGGCGCGAGCCTGCCGACATCGAACCGCGCACGGACCGCCCCTTCGAGGTGCTCGCGGTGGCCACGCTGCAGCCGCAGAAGGGCCACGCGGTCCTGGTCGCGGCGACGCGACGGCTGGTCGATCGAGGCATCGCGGTCCGCGTCCGGATCGTCGGCGAGGGCGAGGAGCGAGCGAGCCTCGAGGCGGCCATCGCCGCTGCCGGCCTCACCGAGCAGGTCCTGCTCCTCGGCCGGCAGCCGCGCGATCGGGTCGCGGCGCTCCTCGGCGAGGCCGACGTCGTGGTCCAGCCGAGCGTCGTGCTGGCGAGCGGCAAGACCGAGGGCATCCCGGTCGCGCTGATGGAGGCCCTCGCCAGCCGGGTGCCGGTCGTCGCGACCGCCGTGTCCGGCGTTCCGGAGCTCGTGGAGGATGGCGTGACCGGCCGCCTGGTCCCGCCCGGCGACGCGTCCGCGCTGGCCGACGCACTGGCCGACCTGCAGCGCGACCCGGGCGGCGCCGCCCGGTTGGCCGACGCCGGTCATGCCCGGGTCCTGGCCCAGTTCGACCTGCGGACGAACACGCGCCGCCTGGCCGAGCGCTTCATCACCGTGGCGCAGAAGGCCGGCCGCGATGTGTCGCCGCTGGCCCCCGAGGCCCACGATCAGGCCGAGGCGCCCTCGCCGTAGAGCCGGCGCAGCGTCGGGGCGGTGGGCGATGCCACGATCCGCCGCGCGAACCGGGCGTAGTGCCCGCGGGCCACGTCGTCCGGGCGTCGCCGCGCGGATTCCTTGAGCGCCCGGTGGATCCAGCAGAACGTGAACAGGGGCTCCACGAGCTCGGGCGCGATCCCGATCCGATCGCGGTAGCGCTGGACGGCGTCCACGAGCAGCCCGCTGTAGCGACCCTCGTCGAAGACATGACTGGCCAGGATCCACATGCGCCGGCGAGGGATTCGGGTCCGCCCGACGACCAGCACCGCCGCATGCAGCATGTGGAACAGGTCCCACAGCGGCAGGCCATCGGGGTCGAAGGACTCCCAGTCCAGGAATCCGATCCGCTCGTCCGGGCCGGCCAAGAGGTTCCAGGTGCCCGGGTCGCCGTGCATGGCCACGAGCGGGATCGGCGTCGGCCAGGCCGCGACGCGCGCGACGAGCGCATCCAGCCGCCTCCGGTCCTCGTCCGTCGGTCGATGGATCTCGACGTACTGGTCCCGCAGCCGCTCGAACGTCGCGGCGACGGCGCCGGCCGGCACGTCATGCGCCGAGCGTTCGGCCAGGCCGCCGAGCGCCTCCAATGCCGGGCGCAGTCGGTCCAGCCCGTCGGGACCGCGCAGGACCGGCTCGAATGGCCGGCCGGGCACGATCGTCTCGATGACCGACGCCAGTCGTCCGGCGTCGCCGGCCGCGACCAGCCCCGGCACGGTGATCCCCTCGATCGGCTCGAGTCCGGCGAGGACCCCGAGCGCCCGTGCCTCGTTCCGGAGCCTCGCCGCGTGCCGGGCGTCGCGGGTGATCTTGACGATCCAGGTCGGCGCCGCCTCGCCCGGCGGGGTCAGGTACACGAGGACCTTCTGCGAGTCGTAGACGCCGGGCGCGGCGATCGACCAGCCGTAGCGATGGACATCGTGCCCGTGGTCCTTCGCCAGGCGCATGAGCCAACCCGGTGGATCGTGCGGATCGTCGAGGGTGGCGAGCAGCGCTCGCCCGGCGACGGATCGATCGGATCCCCGCCGCAGGGGCCACGGCCGGCTGGCCGGGCGCGGGACGCCGGGCAGGACCGGCCCGCCCGACCCTCCATCGTCGCCGGTCCGCGGCCCGACCGCACGCACCTCGCCATCGATCACGAGCGTGTCGAGCTCGACGACCTGGTGGCCCGCCGCGCCCAGCCGCGTCCGCAGGCCCGAGTCCTCGTCGGTCGGGGCGTCCTCGATCACGATGCTCGGCGTGCGCGAGAGGAGCGCCTCGGCCGCGGGGCCGACCAGGCCGGCCAGTCGTGCCGTCCCGTCCGCGCCGCTCACCCAGAGCACGTCCGATGTGGCGGCGTCGGACGGCGCCACGTCCGGCCCGTCGAGGGGGAGGGGTGTCACCGAAGCCGCGAGACGGTGCAGCATCGTCCGCGTGCCGGCCGGCGGCTCACCGAGGCAGGCGATCCGCTCGACCGCGAGCGACGGGAGCGCGAACGCGAGCGTGCCCCCGGTCGCGGCTCCCCGCAGGTTCGTGCCCGGCACGAATGGGTCGCGCAGGGACCAACCGAGCGGGACGGGCACCTCGGCGTCGGCCGTCCGGGCGGCCCGGTCCGGCTGCACGGTCGGGTCGGTCATCGGCCGCCGTCGAGGCGACGGGCCCAGACCCGCCAGATCCGCGCGACCACGTCGTCGAGGACCTCCTCGGGCGTGCCCGTCGCGTCGACGAGCTCGGCGCGCGGCAGTCGGCGAGCAAGCTCGCGGTAGCGGGTCATCTCGTCATCGAGGACCTCCGCCGGGTGTTCGGGCTTGCGGGCATGGAGGACGTCCCCGGGCGCATCGAGGATGAGCAGGAGGTCCGGCGCCGGAAGCGAGTGCCCGAGCACGGCCCGCCGGAGTCGATCCGTCCGACGCGGCGGCTGGCGGGGGGTGAGCCGCGCGTCGAAGGGATGCCGGTCGAAGAGCGCCAGACGGCCGCGGAGCTGTTGCAGGCGGGCCTGTCCGTAGCGTCGCCACATGCCGCCCAGCCGGATCAGGAACCCGAGGCCCTTTGGGCCCCGATGATGCTCGGAGCCGGCCGGATACAGCCCGAGGTAGTAGCTCCGGACGCCGAGCGGGAAGACGTTCGGCAGTTCGTGCACCAGGTGCGACTTGCCCGCGCCGTCCGGGCCCAGCAGGGCCACGCTCGGCCCGCGCCGGTAGATCGCGGTCATCGGCTTGCGCAGCCGGCCGGCGGCGGTGTGCCTGGCCTGCCCGACCCGACGGGCGAGCCGGCTTCGCGGATGCAATCTTCGGCTCACGGCCCGGCGCAGCGCCGCGAGGCGCGCCGGGTCCTCGTCCGGGGCGATGAGCGCCGTCCGTGCCCGCTCCGGTGTCCAGCCGCGAGGCAGCGCCCCGGCCAGCGCATCGGCCAGTGGACCAGCGGCCGCGACGTCCGATCCGGCCGCCAGGCCGATCGCGTTCTGGGCCGATACGGCGTCCTTGTCGAGCAGCAGGTGCAGCACGAGGGCCCAGGCCCGGTCCTCCACCGAGAGGTTCGGGACGCGGTCGCCGGTCCGGCGGGCGAGGACCGCCGGGACGACCTCGGGCCCGAGCCGCTCGCCGCCGCGGTACGTGAACGACGTCAGCAGGTCGAGCCGCCACCAGCCGCCCGTGCCGCGGCCGATGTGGAACGCGTGCTCGCCGTGTCCCCACGCCGGGAGCCGGGGGAACCCCAGGTCGCGCGCGATGGAGCGGAACGCCGACGCGTCCTCGGGGTGCACGAGGACGTCGACGTCGTCGTCGGTCGGACGGTCCGTCGCACCGCGGATCACGGCCCAGCGCACGCCGCCGGCCGCGAGCCGGTCCGCCAGGGCAGCCAGCGGCGGATCGACCGGGTCCGTCATCCGAGGACCCTCCGCACGAGCGGCAATCGCGCCAGCTCCGGGAAGGTGTCCGCGATCTGCAGGTGCGAGCGACCGGCGAACAGGACGGCGATCGACGCGAGGCCGACGAGGACGATGCCGACGATCAGCGGAGGGTCGGCGAGCAGTTCGACGGCCAGCAGCCCCACGGTCGTGAGGACGATGGTCAGGTAGACCCGCAGGTACTGCCACTCGAACAGGCTGACACCCACGTAGCGGTGCAGCGCGTACTGCTTCAGCGAGTTGAAGACGAGCAGGGTCGAGGCCGTCGCGAGCGCTGCGCCCAAGGCCCCGAACGGCGGGATCAGCACGAGCAGCAGGATCACGTTCACGAGGGCGGCCGCGAGATTCACCCCGACCACGGCCTTCAGGTTCCCGAAGACCCGCAACGTCAGCCCGTTGAACCCGAGGGCGGCATCGTAGTACCGGCCGAGGGCGATGATCGAGAGGAAGATCGCCGACTCGGCGTAGCGCTGCTCGAACAGGGCGACCGTGAGCGGCTTTGCGAGCGCGAAGGTCACCGCGAAGATCGGGAACGAGAGCACCGCCACCCAGGCCGCCGTCTGCCAGTAGAGCGAGCGCAGTCCCTCGCGATCGTCGCGCGCGAAGAGTCGAGCGGTCGCCGGGATGAACAGCAGCGTGAAGCTCTGGAGGACGATGAGGTTGAGCAGGGCGACCGGCTGGATGACCCGGTAGTTCGCCACGGCCTCCGGATCGCCGGTGATCGCCCCCAGGAGCACGACGTCGCTGGCGTTGAGCAGGATGTACACGAGGTCGGTCGTCAGGAGCGGCACGGAGAACCCGAGGATCTCGCGCATCGGGAAGCTGAACGCCGGTCGCTGCCCGCGTGGCAGGACGCCGACCCGTCGGAGCAGTCGCAGGAACAAGGCCCCGTAGATGGCCACCCCGATCGCCCCGGTCACGACGTACCCGACCGCGAGGAACTCGACGTTCTCCTGGCGGAAGATGAGCAACCCGACGACCGCAAGCCGCAGCAGCGGGTTCAGGACGTACCGGCGGAAGAAGATCGACCGCGGGCTCGAGAAGACGGCGAACCCGTTCATCAGGACGTCGTCGAGCGCCTGGATGGGCGCCAGGACGATGAGGATGAGCAGGAGTGCGCCTGCCGTGTCGCTCAGCAGGGAGCCACCCACCAGGTCCTGGAACGCCAGGACGAACAGGATCAGCGCCAGGCCGAGCGACGCGATCGTCCCGGTCACGACCACGATCGTCCCGAGCATCGCGTCGGGCCGGCCGCGCTCCTGGTAGATCGGCAGGAACCGGCCGATGGCGCGGTCGGTGCCCAGGGCGACGAACGTGGTCGCGATCGTCACGATCGAGAGGGCATAGGCGAAGGCGCCGTAGTCGGCCTTGTCCTGGAGGTAGCGGACGATCAGGACCTGGACGAGGAAGTTCGTCCCGAGCGAGATCATGCGTCCGGCGAGCAACAGGCTCGAACCGCGGATCTGTCGCGCCGCACCCGACTTCCCGGACCTCGGCGGCGCGTCCTCGATGCCGTCGAGTACGCCGTCGACCCCGTCCACCTCCGGGAAGGTCAGGGACGCAGGGTCGAGGCCGGGATCGGCGGGAGGCCCGGTCGACGGCGACGGGCGTTCGCCGTCGGGTGGCGTCAGCGCCAGGCCACTCGGTACAGCGTCCCGATGACGAGGCCGATCGACCCCAGGACGATCACCGCCGGCAGGAACGCATTCTCGACGTCATCCGGCACGAGATCGACCTGCGTGGTCAGGAAGACCAGGGCGCAGGCCCCGCCGATCGCCACGCCAAGGCCGATGCCGTGGACGACGACGGATGGACGGTCGACGGCGTCCTGTCGGTGAGCGAGGACCCCCGCGATGAGCCAGATGAATCCGCCGAGCAAAGCGATGAGGACGATCGTGTGCATCGGGTCGAATGATATCGACCCGCGCCGACTTGTCATCCGCTTCCTTGGATGCACCCATCGCCGGGTTCGGCAAGCCGGGCTACACTCGTCCACCCTCGGGCGGGATTCGCCCGGTTCGAACCGACAGGGAGGACCTTGGCAGACCGCCGTTCGCTGCTGATCCTCTTCGTCCTCGTCATGATCTCGATCGCGGTCGTCGGATCGATCGTCGTGCTGAGCAGGCAAGCCCCGTCGGCGACGCCCGGTCCTTCCGAGACCGCGTTGCCCTCACACCCTGTCGTCGCGACCCTTCCGCCGAACGACCAGCCGGCGGTCACGCTGCGCGATTTCGTGTTCAAGACGCAGACCGTGACCTCGGTGTCGGCGTCACCCGCGCAGAGCAAGCTCTGGTACGCCGAGGGCGCCTGGTGGGGCGGGCTCTACTCGCCGGACGCCAACGAGATCCACATCTTCCGCCTCGACTGGGCCACCCAGACGTGGCTCGATACCGGCACGGTCGTCGACGAGCGCAGCGACGTCGATTCGGACTACCTGTGGACCGGCGAATACCTGTACGCCGCGTCCGCGAGCAAGGGCACCGCCTCGTCGCATCGAGCCCGGATCCAGCGGTTCCACTACGACGCCAAGCTCGCCAGGTTCGTCGGCGACCCCGACTTCCCGGTCGTCATCAACGACACGGGCGCCAGCGGGATCGTCATCGATCGCGACACCCGAGAGGGCCTGTGGGTCACCTACGTCAGTGGCGGGGCCATCTGGGTCGCGCACACCCTCTCGTCCGACGCCCACTGGGCGGCTCCGTACGCCGTGCCCGGGAGCGGCCCGCTGGTCGATGAGGACGTCTCGTCGCTGATCCCCTTCGGACCCGGCCGCATCGCCGTCGTGTGGACGGACCAGGCCACCGAACGAGTGCTGTTCACCTCGCACACCGATGGCGAGGCGGACGACGTCTGGTCGCCGGTCGAAGTGGTCGCGACCGGTGTCGGCCCGCAGGACGACCAGCTGAACCTCAAGACGTTCGAGCTCGGTGGCAGCCGCGTCCTCGCCACGACCATCCGGACGACGGTCGACACGGACGCGGACCAGAACCCGCTCGATGCCCAGCTGCTGGTGATGGTTCGCGAGGGCGAAGCGCAGTGGACCGCGACCGAAGCCGGCCGGGTCGAGAACAAGCACAACCGGGCGATCCTGTTGATCGACGAGGAACGACGCTTCATGTACGTGGCAGCGCAGACGCCCACGAGCGGCGGGATCGTGACCATCAAGCGGGCTCCGCTCGACCAGCCCATCTTCCCGACGGGCGACGGCGATCCGCTGATCTCGTCAGCTGATGACCCGGCCGTCGCGAGCCCCACGTCCGCCAAGCAGAACCTGACCGCCGCCGCCGGCCTCGTCGTCCTCGCCTCGGACGACACCACCGGCCGCTACCTCCACGCCGCGATGGACCTCGGTTCGACCCCGCTCCCGCCCGACATCGCCAGCCGGCCGCTCGGACCGGATCGCCCCACCCCACCCACGGAACCGGTCGCCCGTCCCCTCGTCAACGACGAGTTCGCGTCTTGGCCGACGGGCGAGCCCGTCAACGGGTGGGCGGTCGATGCCTCGAACGGGACCGTGCTCGCCGGCGGGAAGGGCGACCTGCGCTTCCTCACGCTCAAGTCCTCCAAGGCGGCCGGGTTCGCCGAGACATGCAAGGACCTGCCGCAGGTCGGGGCCACCAAGCTGCGCGTGGACGTGCGCTTCCGTCCGACGGTGGGCGGCTCGGGCGAGATCCGGCCAGTCGGCGTTCGCGGTGCCGGCGGTGAGGTCATGGGGCTGCGTATCGCCGAGGACGGCGAGTTCTCGTATTTCGATGGTGCCGTGAGGCAACGCCCGGGTACCCATCTGGCGGACGGACGCTGGTATCGTGCGCGCCTTGACATCGACGTCAACGGCAAATCGGCGGACCTCCTCCTGGCCAACGCGGCGGGCAAGACCATCATCAAGAAGACCGGGCTGGACTGGCGCACGAACGAGCCAGGCCAACCGCGCAAGGTCTGCTTCCAGGTATCGGGGACGCCGGCGATCCTCGACGTCGATCACGTGACGGTTTCGAGGTAGCGCATGCGGATCTTGGTCACCGGGGCGGCCGGGTTCATCGGGTCCCACGTCGCCGAACGGGCGCTGGCCGACGGGCACGACGTCGTCCTCCTCGACGGTTTCACCGACTACTACGCTCGGTCGACCAAGGAGGCCAACGTCGCGACCGCCGCTGCGCACCCTCGGGCGACGATGTTCGAACTCGACCTCCGCACCGATGACCTGGCCCCCGCCCTCGACGGGGTCGAGGGCGTCATCCACCTCGCGGCCATGCCGGGCCTGCCACGCAGCTGGACCGACATGGAGACCTACACGGCCTGCAACCTCCTCGCGACGTACCGACTCGTCGAGGCGTCCCGGGCGGCCGGGATCAAGCGGTTCATCCACATCTCGACGTCGTCGGTCTATGGCACCGATGCCGTCGGCGACGAGACGCAGCCGCTCCAGCCGGTCTCGCCGTACGGCGTCACCAAGCTCGCGGCCGAACAGCTGATCCTCGCGTACGTGCAGACCTTCGGGTTCCCCGCCGCGATCCTGCGGTACTTCTCCATCTACGGTCCCCGCCAGCGCCCCGACATGGCCTACCACCAGTTCATCGAGGCGCTCATCGACCGCCGCGACCTCACGGTCTTCGGCGACGGCCGGCAGACGCGCTCGAGCACGTTCGTGTCCGACGCCGTCGATGGCGCCCTCGGTGCGCTTCGCGGCGCCGAGGTCGGGGAGGTCTACAACATCGGCGGTGGCCAGCGGATCGAGCTGCTCGAGGTCATCCGAATCATCGGCGAGGAGCTCGGCGTCGAACCGGTCATCCATTTCGAATCCAGCCGGGCCGGTGACCAGCGACACACCGGTGCCGACACGGGCAAGGCCGAGCGAGCATTCGGCTACCGGCCGACGGTCTCGCCGGCCGACGGCCTGCACGCCCAGATCGCCTGGCACTGCGCGAGGCGTGCCGAGGAACGATGACCGAGCAGCCACTCGAGAGCGACGCCAGCACCGACGACACGGCGGATGGGACGTCCACGCCGCCGCCGAAGCCCTCGCGACACGGCCGCGCCCTCCTGGCCGCCGCCGCGGTCGTGGCGGTCGTGGGGGTCCTGGTCATCGCGGTCCGTCCCGTCACGGCCCCGACCGCGTCGGCGACGGCAGCGCCTTCGACCGTGGAGCCGTCCGGCTCCGTCGCACCGCTGCCCATCGTCTCGGGCTATCTCACGGACCGGGCCGAGATCAAGCAGCGCGTGGCCTGGGCACGCGAGGGGACCGAACCCTTCGCGACCGGCCTGCGAAACCTGCTGGACTTCGCCGATGAGGCGCGAGCTGACGACCCGCGCCCGAGGCAGCCACTGAACATCTCGGGCACCGGCGGACCGTTCGTCGATGATGCGGCGGCGGCATACGGCCTGGCCCTCGCCTACGTCGCGACCGATGACAAGGCGTACGCGGACGCGGCGGCCCGCTATCTCATGGCGTGGGCGACCACCACCAAGACGACCAAGAACACGTGTGCAGACGGCGGCGATTGCCAGACGTCGCTCATCATCAGCCGGAATGCGCCGGGCTTCTCCTTCGCGGCCGATCTCATCGCCCCGTCCGGGGCCATGACCGCCGCGGACGAGATGACCTTCCGGACGTGGCTCCGGGACGTCATCTTGCCGACGGCCTCGGAGCGCGACAACAATTGGGGCGACGCCGGAACCTTCGCCCGCATCGCCCTGACGGCGTACCTGGGCGACGCCGAGGGGTTCGACGCCGCGGTGGCGCGCTGGCGCGCGATGATGGACATGGTCGACGCGGATGGGCACATCCCCGAGGAGGTCCGGCGAGGGTCGAAAGGCATCATGTACACGCAGGAGGCGCTGCAGTACAAGGTCGGGGCGGCCGTGATCGCGGCCAGGCGGGGTGTCAACCTGTGGGACTACGAGGGCAAGTCCGGTGGCACGCTCAAGCGCTCGATCGATTACCTCGTCTCGTATCTCCACGAACCCGACCGATGGCCGTGGGACGACCACGCCGAGTTCCCCACCCCGAGTCCGATGTGGGAACTGGTCTATGCCCATTGGTCGGACGTGCCCTACGTCGACCTGCTGATGGAGGAGCGTCCGTTCAGCGATGACGCGCACTCGGCCATCCGCTGGACCACGATGACCAACGGCATCTCGCTGCTCGACGACGCGACGCCGTCGAAGGCTCCTTGAGCGAACGATGAACGGGCTCGAGGCGTTCGCCGTCCCGCTGTTGCTCACGGCACTCGCGTTCGCGCTGGTCACGGCGATCCTGGCGCGGAGCCGGGACCGACAGCCGCTGATCTGGTTCTTCCTGGGCGCACTGATCGGTCCGGTCGCGCTCGTCCTCGTGTTCTTCGCGCCACCCGGCCGCTGTGAGTCGTGTGGCTGGCCGGTCGAGGGCTGGCCGAGCCACTGCGCGGCCTGTGCCGGACTGCTGCCGACTCCGTTCCGCCGGGCCGAGCGGCACGAGCGCCCGGTGCCGCTCGCGGCCGTTCCCTCCCAGGCGGCGCCCGAGGCGCTGCCGAGCATCGTCCGACCGTTCCCGACCGCCGTCCCGAACGACGCCGATGGGCAGGCGACGACGGTCACCCGCCCGCGTCCCACCCGCTCGAAGGACGCGGCGGCGGGGGCCGACCCCGACGCCGCCGTCGGGACCCGGGTCGGGGCAGCACGGCCGTCTGACGGGGCCGCCGCCCAGGCGCGCAGCGGAGCGCATCGCTCCAAGGAGACCGCGATCCTGGCGACGGCCGTGTTCCTGACGGGCTCGTCGGCCTGCCGGCCGGGGATGCACTACGCACTCGCGATCCGGGGCGATTCGCTGCTGGTCCTCGGCCCGCTGGAGGTCGATCCGGACGTCATCGCCGTCGAGCGGCCGCTCGGATCGATCGCGGTCACGGCCTACGAGGAACAGCTGCTCATCAACGATCGACGGGTGGGGATCCTGACCTGGTCGCTGGCCTTCCGGCACCTCTCCGGCCAGTCCGCCGCGACCGTCGAACGAGCGCTCCTGCACGCCGGCAGCGCCCAGGGCTGGTCGGCATGACCGGGGAGCCGACGCGCTCCAACCGGCCCGGGCCCGAGATCATCGGCGTGATGTTCGCGGCGATCATCTACGCCGTCATCGGGGTCGGCGTCATCGTGGCGAACACGACGACGCCCGAGGTGCCGACACCGACACCGACGGCCACGACCGGGGTGGAGACGCCGCGGCCCTCGGCCACGATGAGCGCCGCGCTGCTGCTCCAGCTCCGAGATGCGAACGCCCGGATCCTGGCCCTCGGCAAGGAATTGGAGGTGCTGCTCAAGGACGACCCGCTCGCGACCAGGGACGTCGTTTCGAAGGTGAAGGACATCAATCTGGCTGCCACGCTCGCGATGGGGATCGTGAACCGGATCGAGCTCCAGCCGGGTGGCGAGGCGATCGCCGCACCGCTTCGTGATGGCTACGCTGCGGTGATCGCGGCTGCCGACAAGGCGCTCAGCGTGCCGATCCGGGACAGCGCGGCCGTCCGGAAGGGCGCCGAGGGCGTCGTCGCGGCGATCAACGCGCTCCCGGATATCGATGCGCTCCTCGCGGCCCCCGAGGGCTCCGCGTCGCCCAGCCCGTCCGGGCCACTGCCGACGGCCTCGCCGCTTCCGACCCCGGTGGCCACACCCACGCCGGTGGCGACGCCCAAGCCGAGCGAGACCGCGACGCCCGTACCAACGCCCACACCCGCACTGACCCCCGAGCCAACGGCGACCGCCTCGCCGACGCCGTCACCGACCCCGGTCAGCATGCTCACGAACGGCGGCTTCGAGAACGGGCTCGAACCCTGGAAGCTCGTGCTGGGCCCCGGGGCGGCGGGGACGCTGGAACGCATCACCACCGAGCACTTCACGGGGACCGCGGCGGCCGTCGTGGACATCACGGCCGGCGCGGGGCCGCCATCGGCCGTGTCGGTCGAGCAGGGCGGCCTGAGCCTGTCCAACGGTGTGACCTATCACGTCTCGCTGGCCGTCAAGTCCATCGCGGCGCGTGAGATCCGGGTCCGGCTGGTCACCGGGCTGGGTGAGGTCATCGCGAGTCGGGTCCTGCCGGTCGGCACGACCTGGGCGACGGTCTCGTTCGAGGTGACGCCGCTCGGCCGCTACAGCGATGTGACCCTGAAGCTCGAAGTTGGTGCGTCCGGTCAACGAATCTGGATGGACGATGTGTCACTAAGCTGACTTGCAAGGTCTTCCGGTGCATAGTGGTGCAGTACTTATCGACTTCTGGGGAGGCCTGATCGTCCTATGTCCCGACGGGGGAGTCTGAATCGCCGCGTCCCGGCCATGCTCGGGTTGGTCTCCTTCATGGCCCTCGGGCTCCTGGCCATCACGGCTCCGGCGGTGCTGGCCGACCCTGGCGACGTCGGGTTCCAGGGCCCGTCGTTCAGCGGCTCCGGCGCCGACCCGACGAGCTCGAAGCCTGAAAGCAAGGTGTGGTTCAACGACGGGTTCTGGTGGGCGAGCATGTACAACAGCTCGGCCAGTGCCTTCACGATCCATCGATTGAGCGGAACCACCTGGACGAACACGGGCGTCGTCATCGACGATCGTGAGGCCACGCACCAGGACGCGCTGTGGGATCAGACGGCCGGCAAGCTCTACGTGGCATCTCACGTGTTCAGCACGTCGCCGTCGTCTGGCAATCCCGCCCGACTCTATCGATACACCTACAACGCGGGCTCCGACACCTACGCACTCGACGGCGGCTTCCCGCAGACCATCAACAACTACAGTTCCGAGACCCTCGTCATCGACAAGGACTCGACCGGTCAGCTGTGGGCGACCTGGACTCGGGGAAGCCGTGTCCGCGTCAACCGCACGACAAGTGGTGATCAGAACTGGGGCTCCGAGTTCATCCCTTCGGTGACTGGCACGACCATCAACAGCGACGACATTTCGACGCTTGTCGCGTTCGGGGGCGACAAGATCGGCCTGCTTTGGAGCAACCAGAGCGGCAGCCCTGACTCGTTCCGCTTCTCGATCCATCAGGACAGTGCCGGCGACACGACCTGGGGCGCGAGTGTCGCGATCCTGCCAGGCAACAACAACGCCGACGATCACCTCAACCTGAAGGCCGACCCGGCGGGCAACCTCTATGCCGTCGTCAAGACCTCGCTCACCGGAAGTGGCGATCCGAACGTGGTGGCACTTCGGCGAGCGGCATCAAACGGTGCGTGGACGACCGCGACCGTCATCACGCGGACGAGTGCCAATCAGTACACGCGGGGCGTCATCGCCGTGGACACGGCCAACAATCTCCTGCACGTGTTCGCGACGTCTCCAGAGTCGAACGGCACCATCTATGAGAAGACGTCGCCGCTGAGCGCTCTCTCATTCACGGTCAGCGGGCTGGGAACGCCATTCATCCGCGACAACAGCCCCAATGACATGAACAACGCGACGACCACGAAGCAGACCGTCAACGCGACATCCGGGCTCCTGGTACTGGCCGGCCACGAGACGCTGAACAACTACTGGTGGAACATCGAATCCTTCGGTCCTCCGCCGAACGCGCCGCCGACCGCGAGCCCGGTCTCGAAGTCGACGGCGCACGACGTCGCGACCACGATCAACATGGCCGGCACGGATGCGAATGACTGCCAGCTGACGTTCGTCGCGCCGGCGACCGGACCGGCGCACGGCACGGTCGGCCCGATCACCGACGCCGGCTGCGTTGTCGGGAGCCCGAACAGCGACTCGGCGACGGTCGAGTACACCCCGGCGCTCGGCTACAGCGGCCCGGATTCATTCACGTACACGGTCAGTGACGGCACGAACCCGCCGGTCTCCGCGACCGTCACCCTGACGGTGACGAACGCGGCCCCGACGGCGACGGGCAGTACCCAGACCACGCCCGAGGACACGCTGAAGACCGTGACCCTGAACGGCGGAGACGCTGATGACTGCGATCTGACGTTCGTAGTGGGAACCGGCCCGACGCATGGGGCGCTGACGTCGCTCACGCCTGTTGTGCGCCGGCACCGGCCCCTTCACGGACACCGCGACCATCGATTACACGCCGACGACCGGCTACAACGGCCCCGACTCGTTCACCTTCACCGTCAGCGACGGCGTGACCACCTCAGCCCCGGCGACCGTGTCGATCACCGTCGGGACGCCGCCGAACGCGCTGCCGACAGCGAGCCCCGTGTCGAAGTCCACGCCGCACGACGTCGCGACCACGATCAACATGGCCGGCACCGACGCCGAGACCTGCCAGCTGACGTTTGTTGCCCCGGTGACCGGGCCGTCCAATGGCTCGCTCGGATCGATCACGCCGGCGAATTGCGTGCCCGGTAGTCCGAATAGCGACTCGGCCTCGGTCGTGTACACGCCGGCGGCCAATTACAGCGGGCCGGACTCGTTCACGTACACGGTCGACGACGGCACGAACGCACCCGTGTCCGCGACCGTGACCTTGACCGTCACGAACGCCACCCCGATCGCCACCGGCAGCAGCCAGACCACGACCGTGAACAACCCGGTCACGTTCAACCTGGCCGGCACCGACGTGGATGACTGCAACCTCACGTTCAACACGCCCAGCACGACGTCCAAGGGCACGCTGAGCGCTCCGGGCGCTCTCGCCTGCACGCCGGGCAGCCCCAACAGCGACCGGGCGTCGATCACGTACACGCCGAACCCGGGCCAGACCGGCGCTGACTCCTTCACCTTTACCGTGAGCGACGGGCCGAACACGTCGGCCCCGGCCACCGTCAACCTCACGATCACCTCCGGGGCCCCGACCACGCTCACGTTCGTGCCGACGGCCGACGCCCACGTCAGCTCGAGCAACGTCGGCGGCAACTACGGCGCGCTGACGACGGTCAAGGTCCGCGAGGGCGACGGCTCGACGGCCAACCCGAACTACCGTGGCTACTTCAAGTTCAGCCTGTCGGGCGTCACGGGCACGGTGAGCTCGGTCAAGCTCCGCCTGTTCGTGACCGACGTGACGACCGACATCCAGACCGTCCTCGTCGTCACGGACAACAGCTGGACCGAGACCGGGATCACCTACACGAGCGCCCCGGACCTGACCGGCATGACGGTCGCGGGAAGCGCCCCGGCGCCGAATGCCGGCTACGTGGAGATCACGCTGGCGCCGGCCACGGTCAGTTCCAGCACGACGACCCTCAGCCTGGCGGTCAGGAGTGCCGGCACGAATAGCCTCGTGGTCTCGAGCCGTGAGGACCCGACGAACAAGCCACAACTGCAGGTCACGTTCCAATGAGCAGCCACGGCCCGAGCGTCCTGGCGTCCGATCGGACGGTGATGCCGGCCCTCTGATGCCCTGGCTGGGCAGAGGACCTTTCAGGCCACCTTTCGGCCCGAAGCGGCCCTCGGAGACCTCTGGTCGTGGTCCGGTGCTTTCGGGCACCAGAATCCCCAATCAGGCACGTCATCGCAACGTTTCTGGCGTGTAAACGATGGTGCATTCGGACGCGGCCGCTGTAGCATTCCAATAGTCCTAGGACTTTCGTACGGTCGGATCAAACTCAGGCGTTGCACTCATTCGCTCTCCGTATCCGTTCTCTTCGACCGAGCTGGAAGTTCCGAGGACGTGTAAACGACCTGATGGGTTCGCCCCGTAGGGCCCGCCAGGTGGAGGCGATCCGGTAGTGATCAAGGGGTCCAGCATGCGCGTTGCTGTGTTCGGAATGGGATATGTCGGCCTGGTTACGGCGGCAGGCCTGGCGAAGTGGGGGCACGAAGTCATCGGGATCGAAGTCGATCACGAGCGACTCGACGCTCTCCGCGCCGGGCGACTGCCGCTCTTCGAGCCTGGCCTGGATGCACTCGTCGAAACCGGTGTCGCGGGCAAGCGCCTGCGGTTCACGGATCGACTTGACGGTATCGCGGCGGTCCAGGTGGCCATCGTGGCCGTCGGCACGCACGACGGGAACGGCGGTTGGCAGACCGACACGATCCAGTCCTGCTTCGCGGGGATGGTCCCGCAGCTCGCCGACGATGCGGTGCTCGTCGTCCGCTCGACGCTCCCGCCTGAGTTCCTGCCCAGGATCCGTCCGATGATCGACAGCCTACGCGCGGCCGCCGGTCGTGGGCCCGTCCCGGTCGTGGTGAACCCGGAGTTCACGCGTGAAGGCTCGGCAGTCATGGACTACCTCGAGCCTGATCGCATCGTCATCGGAGTCATCAGCGACGACACCGGCGCAGGCGTTCGCCAGCTCCGACGCATGTATCACTCGGTCACTGCGCCGTTTCTGGTCATGCCGTCAGAGGACGCCGTCCTGGCCAAGCTCGGTGCGAACCTCTTCCTGGCCACCAAGATCAGCTTCGCCAACGAGTTGGCGATGCTGTGCGAGGCCTACAACGCCGACGTCACCCAGGTCGTCGAGGCGATGAGCCACGACGCCCGCATCGGCGGTGCGTTCCTGCGGGCCGGCGTCGGCTTCGGCGGGTCGTGCCTGCCGCACCAGGTGACGATGACCGTCCACGCCGCCGAGGCGGCTGGGCGGGAGACGCCCTTGCTGGCCGCGGTCGACAAGATCAACCATCAGCGCCGATTCGACTTCGTGGCGCGCCTGGAGGATGCCGTCGGCGGCACGCTCGAGGGCGCCCGCGTGGCGATCCTCGGGCTGACCTTCAAGCCCGGCACGGACGACCTGCGCGAGGCCCCGTCGCTCACCATCGCCGAGGCCGCGATCGCGGCTGGGGCCGAGGTGATCGCGTACGACCCGATGCCTTCGGCCCGGAGCCGTGCGGCGCGACTGGTTCCTGGCCTGCAGATCGCCGAGTCCGCGGCGGAAGCCCTCGCGGGCGCCGACGTGGCCGGTCTGGTCACCGAATGGTCCGAATTCACCCATCTCGACTGGGCAGCCCTTCGCGACACCATGAATCGACCGGCCATCGTCGATGGTCGGAACGCCCTGGACCCCGAGGCCATGGCCGCGGCGGGTTTCCGGTACACCGGCTTCGGCCGGCGAGCCGCGGGAGCCGTCCCGGTGCAGGTCGCCGGTGGCAACGTGGTCGCCTGGCCGTCCGATCCTGAGGTTCGCCTCGCCTCGGCCGGGGCACGCTGACCGCAACGCACCGATCGGGGGAGGAGCAACCATGACCGCACGGTTCGCCGTGATCCTGGTCGGCGTCGGGATCGGCGCCCTGGTGGGGACGGTGTCGGGACAGGCCGCGCTCGTCGGTTGGGCGTTGATCGCCGTTGGCGCCATCGTGGGCATCGTCGCGACCGTCGTCGGGCGCCGCCCGGCGAGGGCCCGCGTCGCGTCTGCCGAGGAGGGCTGGCGCGCGTTCGAGCGAGAGATCGCCCGGGCGCGTCGATATGAGCATCCGTTGACGCTCGTGCGCGTCGAACTGCCCGACGATGCCGAGCGCTGGTACGTCCGTCTGGCCCCGCACCTGCGCGAGGTCGACGTGGCGTGGCGAGACCACTCGGCCGTCTGGCTGGCGGTGCCCGGGGCCGACGAGGCCGCGGCGGCGCCGATCGTTGCGCGGTTGCTCCGTGAGGCGCCCGAGCTCGCCGAGGTGGCCGTCGTGCGCAGCGCCAGCTTCCCGGCCGACGCCCTGACCGCCGGTGCGCTCGTCGGCCAGTTGCTCGCCGATGGCGATCGGCCGATCCGGTTGCCCGTTCGCGCCGGTGACGAGCTCGTCATCCCGGCTGACACGCCCGATCGGCAACTGGGTGGCGTCGGCGGATGACCGCATATCCGTCGGTGATGGGCGAAGCGCGCAGCAAGCGTGCGTTCGATGTCGCCATCTCGCTGGCGGTCATGCCCCTCGTCCTGCCCGTGCTGCTCGTGACCGCCCTGGCGGTCCGACTTGATTCGCCCGGCCCGATCCTGTTCCGCCAGCAGCGGACCGGTCGGCACGGCTCTCAATTCGCGATGTACAAGTTCCGCACGATGGTCCGCGACGCCGAGGCCATGAAGGCCTCGCTCGCGCACCTCAACGTCCTGCCGCCACCCGACTTCAAGATCCCGAACGACCCGCGCATCACGCGCGTCGGCAAGATCCTGCGCAAGACCAGCCTCGACGAGGTGCCCCAGATCTTCAACGTGCTTCGCGGCGAGATGTCCCTCGTCGGTCCACGGCCGACGTCATTCGCCGCCAGCACCTATGCGCAGTGGCACACCGTTCGCCTGGAGGTCAGGCCCGGGATCACGGGCCTGTGGCAGGTCAAGGGCCGCAACGAATCGACGTTCGATGAGCGGCTTCGGATGGATATCGACTACATCCGGAATCGGTCGATGGTGACCGACATCCGGATATTCCTCATGACCTTCCTGTCGGTGGTTCGTCGCTCCGGAGAGTGACCGCAGCCGGCCCAGAACCCCCTTGCGGTCCCCGAGACCGGGCGGGGCCCAGCTCGATACCCCCGAGTCGAGCAGGGCCCCGTCGTCTCGTCCGGCGCAGGGTCAGGAGAGCGATTCGCCCGGTTCGAGGGCGTGGACCTGCACGTTCTTGAGGCCGCGGCCCGCGAGCTCTGTCCGGAGCTGATCCGGAGTCCCGGCCAGGATCGGAAACGTCCCGTAGTGGATCGGGATCACGTGGCCGACGCCCAGGAGCTCAGCGGCGATCGCGGCCGACCGCGGCCCCATCGTGAAGTGGCCGCCGATCGGCAGCAGCGCGACATCCGGGTGGTGTAGCTCGCCGATGTAGCGCATGTCGCCGAACAGGTCCGTGTCACCGGCGAAGTAGAACGTGAAGCCGTTCTCGAGCTCCACGACCAGGCCTACCGGATCTCCGAGGTAGAGCGTGGTCTCGCCGGCCGAGTTCCAGTCGCCCGCCGAGTGATCCGCGTGCGTCATCGTGACCCGGATCCCATCGAGCTCGAACGTGCCGCCCTTGTTCATCCCGACGACCGCGTCGGCGCCGCCCGATAGTCGCCGGGCCAGCCACAGGCTCATCTCGTGCATGCATGGCCAGGCCGGTCGGAGCCGGCTCGCCAGGGCGACGGCCTCGCCCATGTGGTCGAAATGGCCGTGGGTGACCAGCATCAGGTCGCATGTCTCGATCGAGTCGGCGGTCCGCGTTGAGCGCGGGTTGCCGAACCACGGATCGATGAGGATGACCTTGCCGCCGGGGGTCCGGACTTCCATGCAGGAATGGCCGTACGAGGTGAACGTCGTCTCGCGGTCGAGGGTCATGGCATCTCCTTCCGGTGCATCGTAGAACCCGCGGGTGCGTCTGCGGCGGTCGCGGGCAGCTGACCGGTACACTCGGCCTCGTGCCCGCCACGCAGATCGCCCAGAACCTCGCCTTCATCAACTGGACCGTGCTGACCGGGCTCGCCCTGGGGTCCTACGCCGCCGTGATCCTGCTCCGACGGCGTTCGGACGCGACCCGCGGCTACCTGGGTTTCACGACCGCCTGTGCGATCGGGTTCGGGATCCTCGCCTGGCTGTCCGACGGTGCCTTGCCAACGAGCCCGGGCGGCTCCCCGGTCGTCGCCGACCCGGCCTGGGACGCTCCGCGACGGGCCGCACTTGTCGCGTTCTGCGCCCTGGCCACGGTCGCACTCGTCGCCCGCCGGATCCGACCGCGAGCAGGCGAAGCCCTGGAGTGGGGCGCCCTGGCGGCCGCGGCGGCGACGCTGCTCGCCGGCGCCCTCGCCTGGGGTGGCGGCCCGATGGGCACGGTCTCGCTCCTGACCCAACTGGCCGTCGTGACGGCCGCCACGGGCGGGGTCTTCGCGGCGATGATCCTCGGTCACTGGTACCTCGTCACGCCGAAGCTGCCGGAGGCGCCACTCATCCTCCTGGCCCGGGTGCTCCTGATCGTCATCGTGGTCCAGGTCGTGTTGTTCTGGGCCTGGATCGCGACGGGCGCCGGTCCGGCCGATGTCGCCCCGTTCGCCGCGCTGGTCGGTCCGTGGGCGCTGTTCGTGTGGCTCCGGCTCATCGTGGGGCTCGTCTTCCCGCTGATCGTGTCGTGGGCGTCCGTCCAGACCGCGCGGACGCGCTCGATGGAGTCGGCGACCGGACTCCTCTACATCAACGTCGGCTCGATCGCGGCCGGGACGATCCTGGCGGCGGGCCTCTATTTCGGCGCCGGGCTCCTGGTCTGACGCTTCGGGAGGGACACATGGGCAAGAACGATCGAGGGTGGATCCCCGAGGCGGTCGATCTCGAATGGATCGACTCGCACGCCACGGCGCCGGCGCCCGCCCTCATCGCCATCGAGGCGGCCGCGGCACCCGAGCACATCCCGATCGTCGACCGGGACACCGGACGGGTGCTGTCCGTGCTCGCCGGCGGCCGGCGGCGGATCGTCGAGGTGGGGACCGCCTACGGCTACTCCACGCTGTGGATGGCGCTCGGGCAGCCGCCGGACGGCACGATCGTCACGATCGACCCGGACCGCTCGCGGACCGATCTCGCCCGCGGCTGGTGGCGCGAGGCGGGCATCGCGGACAAGCGGATCACGGTCGTGACCGCACCCGCCCTCGACGCGTTCGAGGCGGGGGAACCCGCCCTGGCCGGCCCGTTCGATCTCGCCTTCATCGACGCGCTCAAACCCGAATACGGCGGCTACCTCGAGCACATCGCGACGCGCCTGGCGCCCGGGGCCCTGGTCGTCGCCGACAACGTCCTGTGGAGCGGGCGGGTCACGGGCGCCCGCCCCGTGACGGCGCCGGATACGAACACCGATGCGCTGGTCGCGTTCGACACCGCAGTCCTGCGGGACCCTCGCTTCACCGCGACCATCCTGCCGGTCGGCGACGGCCTGCTGATCGCCGCGTGGCGCGGCTGACGACGCGGACCGCTGACCCAGCCACGATGACGATCCACGTCCGGATCCGGTTGTTCGCGCTCCAGCGAGAGCTGGCCGGCACGCGCGAGGTGCAGATCGACCTCCCCGAGCCGGCCTCGGTCGAGACCGCCTGGGACGCCTTGGTCGCCCGGCATCCGCTCCTGGCGCCCGGACGACCCTCGGTCCGGTTCGCCCGCAACGGCGCCTATGCCGACGCGACCGAGCCACTGGCCGACGGCGACGAGGTCGCGATGATCCCGCCGGTCTCGGGTGGTTCCGGGGTCCGCGTGCTCGAGCTGCGCGAGGGCGGGTTCCACGCCGGGATCCTGGCCGAACTGGCCGACCGGCTCGCCGATCCGGGCGATGGAGCGGTCGTGGGCTTCCTCGGCCGGACCCGCGCGACACCGGGAACGCCGGCTCCTGGCCAGGAAGCCGAGGCGGCCAGACACCTCGGCCGGAGCGTGGAGTCACTCGAGTACGAGACCCACGAGACGATGGCGCTCGACACGCTCGAGGCCATCGCGGACGAGATCGCCGAACGATTCGGGGTGACCGGCCTGGCCATCGTCCATCGCACGGGCGAGGTGCCCCTGGGCGAGGCCTCCATCGCGGTCGTGGCCGTGGCGCCCCACCGCGACGCGGCCTTCGAGGCCGCTCGCTACGCGATCGACGAGACCAAGGCCCGGGCGCCGATCTGGAAGGCGGAACGCTTCGCCGACGGCCATGTCTGGGTCGGGCACCCGGCCCGGACTGGCCCGCCCGCGGCCGGGGACGACGATCTCGGCACCTGAGCGCGGTCCATACTTGGACCGACCGTGTCCGCCGGGGAGCGCGACCGGCAGGCCATCCGCTCTGAGGTGCCCGTGACCCCGCCAGCCCCGCGAGCCCGCCCGCGCGACCTCGGTATCCGGATCGGATCGATGACGCCCGGGCCGACGAATTCGATCGTGGACGTGGCCAACGTCCGGGTCGGGCACGCGACGGTGTGGCGCGACGAGCCGCCGCCGCCGCGCGGCCGCGGGATGGCTCGGACCGGCGTGACCGCCATCGTCCCATTCGACGTCGGCGACCTGTTCCGACGCCGCGTGCCGGCGGGTGCCGCCGTGCTCAACGGTGCGGGCGAGGCCATCGGCATCACCACGATCCAGGAGTGGGGCGTGCTCGAGACCCCGATCCTGTGGACGAGCTCGATGGCGATCGGGCGGGTCTACGACGCGGCGGTGGCGACGCTCGTCGAACTCGACGAGACGGCCGGCATCGACGATGCGCTCATGCCCGTGGTCGGCGAGTGCGACGACGGCTGGCTGAACGCGTCGCGCTGCGCCCAGATCGCCGCGGCCGACGTCGAAGCCGCGCTGGCCGATGCGGCGGGACCGGAGCGTGGCCCCGTCCCGGGCGGCGCCATCGGGGCCGGCACCGGGATGGTCTGCTTCGAGATGAAGGGCGGCATCGGCACGGCCTCACGCGTGGTCCACGCCATCGACCGACGGAGCTTCCACGGCATCGATGACGCGACCGACGACCCCGGCGGTCCACCGGCGTATACCGTGGGGGTCATGGTCCTCGCGAACTTCGGGCGCATCGGACGGCTGACGGTCGACGGCGTCCGGGTCGGCGAGGCGCTCCTCGCGGACGGCTGGCCGGACGCCGTTCCGCACGATCGCGAGCGGGGCAGCTGTGCCGTCGCGATCGCCACGGACGCGCCGCTCGAAAGCGCGGCGCTGACGCGGCTGGCCCGCCGCGCGGGCATGGGTCTCGCCCGGACCGGCTCGACCGCCGGTCACGGCTCCGGCGAGATCTTCCTGGCCTTTTCCACGGGCACCCGGATCCCGCGCGACAGCGGCAACCCGGTGCGGCGGACCGAGGTCATCGATGACGAGTTCCTCGACCCGTTCTTCGGGGCCGTCGTCGAGGCGACCGAGGAAGCGGTCCTCGACGCGCTCTTCCGCGCCGACACGGTCGTCGGCCGCGACGGCCATGTCGCCCGTGGCTTGCCGATCGACCGGACCCTGGCGCTGCTCGGCGCGGCCGGGCGGTTGCCCGGATGACGGAGCCGTGGGGCCCGCTCGATCGCCTCGTCGAGCGAGCCGAATCGCTCGCCGCCACGATGGGTCCGGCGGCCCGCGCCTCGACCTCGATCGGCCAGGAACGGGCGATCCTGCGCCTGTTCGGCGTGACGGGCCTGGACCGCGGCGGGCGGCCGCTCGCCGGTGCGACCGTCGATCGCTGGATGCGCACCGACCCGCGTGGCCTCGGCGCCGGGATCGCCCTGCCGTTCGCGATGGCACTGCTCGAGTACGACCTCGATCCGCCGCAACTCGCGTTGGACGTCGCCTCGGGTGCGGTGGACCTCGCGCTCGAGGCGGAACTCCTCAAGCAACCGGACCGGCGCCACGTCGCCGAGGCCGAGGCCGTGCGACTCGCCCGGGCGGCGATCGAGCGGATCGACGCCGATCGGACGGCTCGCCGCGAGATCCTGGGCCTGCTCGGCGATGCGCCCCGACCGTGGGTCGGCACGACCCTCGCGGAGCCCGACCTCGAGGGCGCCCTCGACGAGATCGGCGAGCTGGTCGCCGCCGGCTTCGACGTCCTGCGCATCGAGGTCCCGGTCGGTCGCGAGCTCGCGGACCGGCTCCAGGACTCCGGCCAGGAGGTTCCCGAGTGGCGACCCGGCGATCGGCGGTCCCGCCCGTCGAGTGCCGAGCGAGTCGTCGAATCCGCCCCGACCGGCAGCCAGCGAGCGCTGGCCCAGCTCCGGCGCGCCGCCGATGGCCTCGCCGCCCAGCGTCGTGCCTACGTCCGGCTCGCGACGACGGCGCCGGCGCTCTGGTCGCCCGAGGACGCGGTCGTCGCGGCCTTCGAGCGGATCGATGTCGTGGAGTCCGACCCGATGGCCGAGATCGTCGCCGCCGGCGTCGACCCGGACCGGGCCCTGTCCGACCACGCGTTCGCGCATCGCCTGCACCGGCGTTCGGGCACGCTCCTGACGATCGGCGCCGGCTCGCTCGTCGTCGCCCCGGACCTGCGCGTCGGGATCCCGTCCGATCCAGCCACACGCGCGGGCCGTGCGCTCGCCCTGCAGCTGCTGGCCGTGGCGCTCGCCCGGAACGACGCGGTGCCCGACATGCAGCTCGCGGTCGGTGCGCTGCCGACCTGGCTGATCGACGAGCCGGCCGCCGGCGCCCGGGCCATCGCCGAGGTGGAGGTCCGTCGCGCCCTCTACCCGAATCATCCCTTGGCGTTCAACGAGCCCGATGCGCCCCCGGATCGGGCGGCGGAGTGGCCGCACATCCTCGCGGCGATCCTCGTGCGGGCTGGCGATGTCGCGCTCGTGACCCGCCGGCCCGGCGTGACGGGCGCGGTCGCCCGCGAGACGCACGCTGCCAGTCGTGTCGCGGCCGAGGTGGCCGGGGCGCGGGAGCAGGGCTCGCTCTCGGGCGTCGCCCTCGATCACGCGCGCGGCGCGACCGGGGTCGCGCTCGCCACGCTCGACATGCTCGCCGATCGTGGCTGGCCGGCCATCTCGGGCGAGGTTCCCGACGATGGCCCATCGCGGGCGATCGGCGGCGACGCGGTGGCCGTGCGCACGGAGTCGTTCGATCCGTTCGAGTCGCTGCTGGGGCGGATCGGCTGATCGACCCTCAGGGCTTCCCCTGCAGGATCCGGTGGGCGAGCAGGGCGACGACGAGTCGTTGCCGACTCGGACCGTCGAGCGGGTGGCCCAGGAGCGCCACGATGCGTTCGAGGCGGTACGCCACGGTGCGGTTCGCGATGTGCAGGCGGCGAGCGGCCGCCCGCATGTTCTCGCCGGTATCGAAGTAGACCTGTAGCGTCCCGACCAGTTCCTCGCCCATGCGCTGGTCCGCCAGGAGCGGTCCGAGCTCGCGCTCGACGACCGTGCGCAGCAGGGCGTCGTCGGCCAGCAAGAGTCGCTCGACGGCGAGGTCGTCGGGGTCCTCGATCCAGCCCACGCGACCGAGTCGGAGTGCAGTCCTGAGGGTGTCGAACAGCCGAGCCGTGGCCGGCGCCAGGCGTTCGACGCCGGCGGTCGGAGGCGACAGGACGGCCGTGGCCTCGGCCCCGGCCTCGAGCGCGAGGCCGTCGCGCAGGCGACCGATGCCGGCCCATGAGGCCTTGGCGAGGACGACGACCTGGCCGCGCCAGGCGACGACCTGCGGGAGCGCGACCCCAGCCCGCGCCCGATCGACCACCGCCGGACCGGTCAGACGAGTCCGGATGCGCAGCGCGAGCAGCTCTGCCTGCGCATCGTCTTCGTGCACCCGCGGGGCGATCAGGACCAGTCGATAGGTCGCCCTCGGGTCCAGGCCGTGTCGGGCACTGACGCGGCGCAGCCGTCCGATCGTCGTGGCGTCGACCGCCACGACCCCCAGGAGTTCGTCGATGAACGCCCGGCGCGCCTCGGCGTTGCGGACGATGAGCTCGCGTTCGACCGACCGATAGCCCACCGCGACGGCCGCGACCAGGGCATCCGCGGTCCGGAGCATCCGGTCGCCGAGCGCGATGAGATCGGCCCGTGAGCGCGTCGCCGGGGCCTGGACGTCCCAGATCGCCCACAGCGTCGAGAGGTACCGGTCGATGAGCTGTTCCGGCAGCAGGCCCTCGCGCGCGGCGCCTTCGCTGTCGGCCTCGACGAGCGCCGCGGCGTTGACGTCGTTGCCTGGCACGAGGGCGAGCCGGATGACGCGCTCCACTGCCGGCCGGACCTGCTCGGCGGGTTCCCCGACGTCCCGTGCCACGACGCGCGCGATCCGGGCGGGATCGATCCCCTCGATCCGCTCACCGACCGCGACGTTCCCGACCATGCGTGGACAGTACCTCGCTTGCCGCACCCATGCACCGCCGGCGCCGGGAGTCTGCCGCGTCCGACCATGGGCGTCGGGCGCGCCATGCGCCACATTGGTCGATGGCCGGTGGCGATGTGCGGACGCGCGTTATCCCCCGACGCCCGACCGACGGGAGCATCGCTGCCGGTCACTCCGGCGGCGCCCCCGAGCGGGTGTCAGGCGCCGCCGGAGAACTCAGCCGCCGGAGACTGCCGGAATCACGTGGACCGTGGCCGTCACCGCGACCGACGTGGTGAGGTCAGCCGGCTGGCCATCCACGAACACGTTGATGTGAGGGCGCAGGCGCGGACCCGCGTCGACCAGCCGGTCGCGCATCCCGGGGACGCCCGCGTCGAGCGCATCCAGGATCTCCCCGACGGTCGTGCCGGCCACCTCTTGCCGGCGCTCGACGCCCGGGAAGAGTGCCAGGAGCGAGCGCGGCAGCAGGACCGTGGCCATCGCCGGGGTCAGTCGCCCGCGACGGCCTCGACGGCCCAGATCTCCGGCAGCGAATCCGTGATGAGCCGCCACGACCGGCCCTCGTCGGCGCTGTGCCAGAGCTGGCCGGTCTCGGTGCCGAACGTGATCCCCACCGGGTCGAGCGTGTCGCGCGCCATCGCCTCGCGCAGCACGGTCAGGTACGCGTCGCGCGGCGGCAGCCCGTCGTCGGCCCGGATCCACGAAGCGCCCCGGTCGTGCGTCCGCCACACCGCGGGCTTGCCGTCGGGCACGAATCGACCCTTGTCGGCGCCGTTGAGCGGAATGACCCAGACCGTGTCGGGGTCGCGCGGGTGGGCGACCATCGGGAACGCGAACTCGGAGGGCAGGCCGTTGTCCGTCAGTTCCGTCCAGTGCTCTCCACCGTCGTCGGAGCGGTAGACGCCGCAGTGGTTCTGCTGGTACAGCGTCTCGGGCTGGCCAGCGGCCATGACGAACTTGTGGACGCACTGGCCGGTGATCGGCTCCGGCTCCGGCGAGAAGTCCGCCCGAACGCCTCGGTTCCGGGGCTCCCACGACGCGCCGCCGTTCCGGGTCTCGAAGACCCCGACCGCGGAGATCCCGACCCAGGTGCGCGCCGGGTCGGTCGGGTGGGGGATGATCGTGTGCAGGATGAGTCCGCCGGCACCCGGTGACCAGGTCGGACGGGACGGATGGTTCGTCAGGCCCTCGACGTGCGCCCAGGTCGCGCCGCCGTCGGTGCTCCGGAAGAGGCCGGCCGGTTCGACGCCGGCCAGGATCGCGCCGTCGGGGGTGGTGGCGAGGCTCCACACGGTCTTGATCGACTCGCCCTCGTCGCCGTAGGTCATGCCCGCCGACGAATGCGTCCACGACGTCCCGCCGTCCTCGCTGCGCCAGACCGCAGGGCCGAACCAGGGGCTGCCGCCGGCCGCCAGGATCGCACCGCTGCCAGGGTCCACGATCATGTCGTGGATGGGCCAGCCCTCGCAGAGCGGGCCCGTGACGCTCCAATCGCGCCGGTCGGCATCGCTGGCGAGGATGAAGGCGCCCTTCTTGGTCCCCACCAGCAGCTGTGTCTGCGTCATCGTCCTGCCTCCATCAACCGCCGGCCTTGAACGGATACACGACCCACGCGCTCGTCTCGACGGCGTGGACGTTCGGTCGCCCGGGCACGACCGAGTGCTCTGGCTTGTAATGGAGGACGGCGGTGGTCGGGATGCCGCCGGCCTGCAGGACCCGCTCGGTCACGGCGTGGATCGTCGTCCCGCTGTCCCAGACCTCGTCGACGATGAGCACCCGCTGGCCGCGCAGCAACGGGTCGGCCGGGAACTGGAGGAACGTCGGGTGTGGCCCGGGCTGGCCATGGTCGTCGTAGTACTCGACCGCGGCGACGAGGATGTTCCGGATCCGCAGGCGATAGGCGAGCATGCCGGCGGGCACCAGGCCGCCGCGGGTGATCGCGAGCATCACGTCGAACGTCGTGCCGGCGAGCTGCCTGGCGAGGTCCAGGACGAGGTCGTCGAGCACCTCCCAGGTGACGATGTCGCGCTCCGGGGCCGCGGTCGAGGTCATGGCCCAAGGATAGTGCTACGCGCCGTCCGGGACTGGGGTCCGCTCGATCCGTTCAAGCAACTCGGTCAGCGGGATGGGCCCCTGCTGGGCGGTCTCGACGACGTCGTCCGTCCCGACCGGCCAGGCGTCGACTAGCTGGCGGTCGCCGGACATGGCGCCCACGCTGTTCGACACCGCGAACAGGAAGAACACGTAGCGCTGGCCGATGACGAGTTCCCGTCCCCCGATGACGGCGGTCATGTCGCAGTCGAGCCGCCCGCTCGGATCGAACGCGTGCGCGGCGTCGTCGGCGGCGCCGCGGATCACCCGTTCGACGGTCAGGCGCATCGGCCGGTGCAGCCGGGCGCTCGTCTCGACCAGCTCGCTCGGCGTGGGGCGATGGCCGTCCGGCGTGTTCCAGCGCGCCTCGTCGTGGCCGTGGAACGTGCCGAGCAGGATCGTCGAGGACGCACCGGCCAGGGACTCGACGGTCATCGGCGCCTGCGACGGCATCGCCGTGACCTCGTAGCAGCCCGAGGGCACCGGCCCGCGGCTGTCGAAGGGGACCTCGGCCACCGGCCTGGGCGTGCGGGCCGGCGTGTCGGACGTGGTCACCATGGTGGGCTGGCTCGAGACGGCCGTCGAGCCGCACGCCGCCGCGGCCAGGACGAGCGTCGCCACGGCCAGTCCGCCGATCAGGCTCGAGGCGACGCGCACGGGCCCCTGACGCCGGCGCGGTCCGCCCGGTGCCACGTCAGCCTCCCGCGGTCGCCGCGGCCCGGATGGCTTCGAGCGTGAGCGGATCGTCGAGGGTGGTGATGTCGCCCGGGTCGAGGCCCAGCCAGGCCGCCCGGGCGACCCGGCGCATGACCTTGCCGGATCGGGTCTTGGGCAGCGCCCGGACCACGGCGACGACCTCGGGCTTGAGCGGCTTGCCGAGCTGCGCCGCCACCGTCCGGGCGATCGACTCGCGCAGCGCCTCGTCGTCGGACTCGCCCGGGCGGAGGACGCACAGGACGACAACGACCTCGCCCTTGATCTCGTGCGGGACGCCGATCGCGGCCGCCTCCAGCACGGCCGGATGCGAAACGGCCGCACTCTCCACCTCGGCCGGCCCGACGCGCTTGCCGGCGACCTTGAGGGTGTCGTCGGAGCGGCCATGGATGAACCAGAAGCCGTCGGCATCGATGCTGGCCCAGTCGCCGTGCAGCCACATGCCCGGGAAGCGTGACCAGTACGTTTCCTCGTAGCGCGCCGGGTCGCGCCAGAAGCCACGGGTCATACCCGGCATCGGCGCCCGGATGACGAGCTCCCCAACGGCTCCCCTGACTGGCCCCGCCTCGTTCACGACGTCGGCCGCGGTCCCGATGCATGGACCGGAGAAGGAGGCCGGCTTGATCGGTCCGACCACGTTGCCGCTGACGATCCCGCCCGAGACCTCCGTCCCGCCCGAGTAGTTGACGATCGGGCAGCGACCCTCGCCGACCTCGCGGAAGTACCACCACCACGGATCGGGATTCCACGGCTCGCCGGTGGAGCCGAGCACCCGCAGCGATGAGCGATCGTGGGCGCGGACCGGGTCCTCGCCGTGCGCCATCAGCGCCCGGATGACCGTGGGTGACAAACCCAGGTGCGTCACGCGATGGCGTTCGACCAGCGCCCACAGGCGGTCGGGGGCCGGGAAGTCCGGGGCGCCCTCGTAGAGCACGAGCCGGGCGCCGAGCATCAGCGACCCGGAGATCGCCCATGGACCCATCATCCAGCCGAGATCGGTGAACCAGAACAGCGCGTCGTCTCGTCCGAGGTCGAACTGGTGGGCGAGGTCCTGGGCGGCCTTGATCGGGAAGCCGCCGTGCACGTGGACGGCGCCCTTGGGCCGGCCCGTGGTGCCGGACGTGTAGATGAGGAGATACGGCGTCTCCGGGTCCACCTCGCCGCCGACGACCGCGGCCTCCTCGCCCGGCTGGGGCGCGTCCCACCAGGCATCGCGGCCGACCGTCCACGGCGTGTCGATGGCCTTGCCGGCCCGGCGCACGACGACGACGCGTCGGACGGAGGGGACCGCCGCGACCGCCTCGTCGGCCACGGCCTTGAGCGCGACCCACGCGCCTCGTCGCAGGAAGCCGTCCGCGGTGATCAGGACGGATGCCTCGCAATCGGCGAGGCGCGTCGCGATGGCCGGCGCGCCGTAGCCACTGAAGATCGGCGTGTAGATCGCCTGGAGGCGACCCAGGGCGAGCACGGCGACGACGGTCTCGACGAGCATCGGCAGCAGGATCCCGACCCGATCGCCGCGCCCGACGCCGTGGGCCGCCAGGCGCCGGGCCGCGAGATCCACGGCCGCGGCCAGCTCGGCGTTCGTCAGGCGCCGGACGACGCCGTCTTCGCCTTCCCAGGCGAGCGCCTCCCCGTCGGGATCGCGCATCGCCCGCGGTTCGACCGCCGCAAGCGCGTAGTCGAACTCGCCGCCGGTCCACCAGCGCGCCCAGGCCGGCCCGCCGGTCAGGTCGAGGACCTCCCGAGGCCGCCGACCCCAGGCGATCCCGATGTCGTCCGAGGCCGCGCCCCAGAACCAGCCCGGATCGGCAGTCGCGTGCGCCTGCAGGGCGTCGAGCGTCGACTCGCCCGTCGAACGGAGGAACCGCGTCAGGCGCGCCGCCTCGACGGTCTCAGGCCCCGGGCGCCAGGCCACGCCCGCTGCGTCGCGCCCGAAGATCGGCCAGTCTTCCGCCATCGGGCAAGCGTAACGGCCACCCTTGCGGGACGCGGGAGCCGGCGTAGCATTCGGTCGTGGGTCGCCGCGCACTCATCGTCCTCGATGTGGGCATCAAGGTCGCGCTGGTCGCGCTCTTGCTCCACGCCGTCCTGTTCCCCGATCTCCCGCAATACGCGGACAAGGCGATGGCGCCTCGGGCGATCGGCTATCCGCTCGCGGCCCTCCTCGTCCCGGCACTGTGGTGGCTGGGCTGGCGCGACCGGCCGTTCCCGGTCGCGATCGACATCCTGGTCACGACGCCGTTCCTCATCGACGTCGCGGGCAACGCGCTGGACCTGTACGACACCGTCGAGTGGTGGGACGACGCGAACCACTTCTTCAACTGGATGATGCTCACGGCCGCCGTCGCACTGGCGTTGCGCTGGACGACGCTCGAGACCTGGCCGCGCATGGGGCTCGCCATCGGCTTCGCGGCGGTCGCGGCGATCGGCTGGGAGCTGGCCGAGTACTTCGCGTTCATCCGCGACTCGTCGGAGTTGGCGACCGCCTACACCGACACGCTCGGCGACCTGGCCCTCGGGACGCTCGGCGGCGCGATCGGAGCGAGTCTGGTTGAGCTCGCGCACCGGGGACGCGCGCCGGCCTCGTAGGTCGACATCGTCCGCGTCAGGTCGCGCGAACGTGGTCCTCCCAGCGGTGGGCGGGCTCGTAGCCGAGGATCTCGCGGGCGTGGTCGATGGCGAGGAGCGTCTCGCGGCCGGCGACCGGCCGGCGCATCGGCACAGCCGGGAAGACCTCGGCCATCAGGTCCGCACTGGGCCGGGTCATGACCGTGTCCGCCGCGGCCACGATCGCGATCTCCGACCCGCTGATCTCCGCCTCGAGACCCAGTCGGGCCGCCGTCGCCACGTCGCGCGCGTCGACATAGCCCCACAGGTTCCATTTCCGTAACCGCGCGTCGTCCCAGTAGGTCGGGAATCGGGCGTAATCCTCGACGTCCATGATGTTCGAGATTCGCAGGCCGACGAAGCCGATGCCGCTCTGGCGCGCGAACTGGGCGGCCATCGTCTCGCCGACGAGCTTCGAGAGCGAGTAGGACGACTCGGGCCGAGGCTCGATGGTCTCGTCGATGGGCGCGAATGCCGGCGGCGTGTCGAACGGCAAGCCGAGGACGGTCTCACTCGAGGCCCACACGACCCGGCGCATGCCGTGGGCCACCGCGGCCGCGAACACGTTGTACGTCGAGAGGGCGTTGATCCGGAACGTCTCGCCCTCGGACCGGAGGCTGGGGGCCGGGATGGCCGCGAAATGGACGACGGCGTCGGCGCCGGACAGGGCGTCCTGGGTCTGGCCCAGGTCGGTCAGGTCGGCGACCATCGTGAGCCCGAATTCGCTGCCGTCATGGCGCATGTCGACGTTGAGCACGTCGTGGCCGTGCTCGCGCAGCTCGCGCACGACGTGCCGACCGCCCTTCCCGCTGCCGCCGGTGACCACGATCCGCATGCGCCCGTCCACCTCCTGGGCGGAAGTATGGCGCTCCGTGGTGCCACTACGCGCCGAAGCCGACCCGTTTCTCAGGACCCTTGAAGAATCGGGCGAGACACTTCCGCCAACGGGCCGTCACGACCCGAGCTTCGCGTACCCGCCAACCATCACGGAGGTCTCGATGACCGAGCCAGAGCAGGTCGAATTCCACGAGCGCATCGAGCGCCCGATCCTTCCCGGACGACTTGCCCGTGGCGGCATCGTGCTGGGCGCCGCGCTGTTGTTCGCGGTCGGCGTCGTCGCCGTGATGGGCGCCTCGCCATCGCCATCGACTTCGGGCGCATCACCGGCCCCCGTCGCATCGGGTGCTCCCGATACGAACGCCGTCCCGAAGGATGGTGACCAGGGTCCGCGCGGCTTCGGTCACTTCGGCGGCCCCGGCTTCGATCGGGGCGGCTTCGGGTTCGGCAAGGTCACGATCACCGCCATCAATGGCTCGAACCTGTCGCTCAAGACCGAGGACGGCTGGACCCGCACGATCGCGGTGACCGCCGACACGACGATCACCCGGGCCGGCAAGACGATCGCGTTGGCCGATCTCAAGGTCGGCGACCAGATCGCCTTCCGCCAGGATCGCCAGACCGACGGCACCTACACGATCACGGCCATCAACGTCATCCTGCCGAGCATCGGCGGCACCGTGACCAAGATCGACGGCTCGACCATCACGGTCGAGCGGCGAGACGGCACCACAGGGACCATCCATGTCGACGCCGACACGACCTACCGGATCGCCGGCGACGACACCCCGGCGCTCTCCGACATCAAGGTCGGCGACATCGTCATCGGGTCGGGCACATTGCGTGACGACGGCTCGCTCGACGCCGACGCGGTCGGCGCCGGTGGCCCCGGCCGCGGTGAGTGGTTCGGCGGCCACGGGCCGCGCGGCGACAAGGTCCCGAACGCCTCGCCGGCGCCCTCCACCACGCCGGGCTGACCGGCTCCTCTCGCCACATTTCGACGCGGCGGCCCGAATGGGTCGCCGCGTCGTACTGATTCTCACGTCGTTCTCAGCCGGCGGGGTTTCCATGGGTCAGTGGTCGGCGCACGACCACTCCCGTACGACCGGAGATCCGCGATGTTCGAACCGACCGCCGCCCCCATCACCCCCACCCCGATCCCGACCCCGACCGCGTCCTCGACCGGGCTCCCGCTGACCGAGCCGCGGCGTCCTCGCCGGACCAGCTCCGTCATCGCTGCGGCAGTACTGGCCGCGACGCTGGCCTCCGGATCGACGGCCATCGTCGTCGTCGGCCTCACCGGCGGTGCCGCTCCCGCAGCCGCGCCGACCACGGGCGCGGCGGCCACGCCGAACGCCGCCATGACCGGTGCGTCGACCGGTGTCGAGGCCACCGACCTGACGGGGGTCGTGGCCGCCGCCACCCCATCGGTCGTGACGATCACGTCCGAGACGCAGGCGCGCAACGGGTTCTCGCCGTTCTCGGTGCCCGCGACCGGGGTCGGCTCGGGCGTCGTGCTGACGGCCGACGGGTACATCCTCACGAACGCGCACGTCGTCGCCGACAGCTCGTCGCTGACCGTCCAGCTCGAGGACGGCACCGAGTACCCGGCCACCGTCGTCGACGCGAACACGGCGAAGGACCTGGCGCTCATCAAGGTCAAGGCCACCGGGCTCACCCCGGCTCGCATCGGCGACTCGACGAGGCTCGAGGTCGGCCAGACCGCGATCGCCATCGGAAGTCCGCTCGGCACCTTCACCGAGACCGTGACCAAGGGCATCGTCTCCGCGGTCGACCGAACGATCACCGTCAACGACGAGGCGACCGGTCGCCCGACGACGCTGACCGGCCTCATCCAGACCGACGCCGCCATCAATCCAGGCAACAGCGGCGGTCCGCTGCTCGACGCCAGCGGGGCGGTCATCGGGATCAACTCGGCCGTTTCGACCAACGCCCAGGGCCTCGGCTTCGCGATCCCGATCGACGCGGCCACCTCGTTCATCGCCCAGGCGACCGGCGCACCGGTCAGCTAGGCATCCCGAGACGAGGGGCACCCCATGTCGAGTCAACCGCATCTCTCCGCACGAGCCCGCCAGATCGCCCCGACCGCCACCCCGTGGCGGATCCGGGGGTCGGACGTGGTCGCCGTCCTCCTCGCCCAGGCCGTCGTCATCGCGGTCATCTGGGTGAGCCATGGCGGGCCCGACCAGCTCGGCGAGGGTCCGGCCGGGATCCTGACCGCGATCGGCCAGGTGACGGCGCTGTACGGCACGTACCTCGCGCTCATCCAGCTCGTGCTGATGGCCCGGAGCCCGTGGCTCGAGGCGACCTTCGGGATGGACGGCCTGGCCGTGGCCCACCGCTGGCTGGGCTTCGCGACCGTCTGGCTGCTGCTGGGGCATGTCGTCGCGACCACGGTCGGTTATGCGATCGGCGATGGCATCGGCCCGCTCCAGGAGTTGTGGACGCTCGTCACGACGTACCCGTACGTGCTCATGGCGTCGGTCAGCGCCGGGCTCTTCGCCCTGGTGGCGGTCACCTCGATCCGCGCCGCGCGCCGGCGCCTGACCTACGAGACGTGGTACGGCCTCCACCTGTATGCCTACCTGGCGGTCGTCCTGGGCTTCCTGCACCAGCTCTTCGTCGGCGCGGACTTCATGCACGACCAAGTGGCCGCGACGTACTGGGTGATCCTGTACGTCGTCGCGGCCCTGACGATCCTGGTGTTCCGGATCGGCCAGCCCGTGTGGACGTCGCTCCGCCTCGGCCTGCGCGTGGCCAACGTGGTCGACGAGGCGCCTGGCGTGGTCAGTGTCTACCTGACCGGACGGAACCTCGAGCGGCTCGATGTCCGCGCGGGCCAGTACTTCAAGTGGCGCTGGCTGACGCCCGATGGCTGGTGGCGATCGCACCCGTATTCCATCTCGGCCGCCCCGAACGGGGAGTGGCTCCGCATCACGGTCAAGGACCTCGGAGACGGCTCCCGTGATCTCCAGTCGATCCCGATCGGCACGCGCGTCATCGTCGAGGGTCCGTACGGCATCCTCACCGATGTCCGACGAACGAAGCCGGGCGTCGTCCTCATCGGTGGCGGGATCGGGATCACGCCGCTGCGGGCGTTGATCGAGGCCCTCCCCGCCGCGCCGGGTGATATGACCCTCCTGTATCGCGCGAGTCAGCCGGCGGACCTCGTCTTCGTGGACGAGCTCGACGTGCTCGCCCGTCGGCGCGGTCTCGTCGTCCGCTACCTCGTGGGGCGGCGCGGAACGCCGCAGATGCCGCGCGATCCGCTGGATGCGCGTGGGCTCATCACCCTCGTCCCGGATGTCCGCGACCGCGATGTCTACGTCTGCGCCCCGGCACCGATGATGCGTTCGGTCGAGGCCGCCCTCAAGGAACTCGGCGTCCCGCGTGATCAGATCCACGCGGAACGCTTCGCCTACTAGTCAACGGAGCCAGTCGATGATCCAGATCCCCCGGCGCGCCGCCATGGTCCTCGTCGGGACCTCGGTGGTGACCGTCCTGCTGTTCACCTTCAAGACCCCCGACCAGTTCGTCGGCGGCACCGGCGTCTCGCCGATCGCCGTGATCGAGGATGGGAGCACCGGCGCGGCGTCGCCGGTCCCGGGCGCGACCGCCGCTCCGAAGGCGACCGCCGCGCCGAAGGCGACCACCGCGCCGAACACCGGTACGACCGGATCGGCCGTCACCGAGGTGACGGGTCCGACCGTTTCCACCCGGTTCGGCCCCGTCCAGGTCCAGATCGAGGTCAGCGGCGGGGCGGTCACCGACGTCATCGCCCTCCAGCTGCCGTCCGGTGGTCGTTCGGGTCGCATCTCGGACTACGCGGAGCCGACGCTGCACGACGAAGCGTTGGCGGCGCAGAGCGCCTCGATCGACGGCGTGTCGGGCGCCACGTACACGAGCCGCGCCTACGCCAAGAGCCTGCAGGCCGCGCTCGACCAGGCCGGGATCTGATGCCGTGAGCGTCCACGTCGAGCACGTCATGGGGACCGCGGTCAGCCTCGACCTACGCGGGACCGCGACCGCGGCGTCCACGGAGGCCGTCGCAGCGGCGTTCACCCACCTGCACGACATCGACGCGCGCTTCAGCACGTATCGACCGGCCAGCGAGGTCGCACGCCTGGCCCGAGGCGACCTCGATGAAGCGGAGGCCAGCCCCGGCCTGCGTCACGTGCTCGCGGTCTGCGACCACCTGGCCGCGACGAGCGGCGGTGCGTTCGATGCCCGGACCGCCGGCGTCGGCGGGCGCCTGGACCCATCGGGCTACGTCAAGGGCTGGGCCGTCGAGGAAGCCGCCTGGCTGCTGGACGATGCCGGGGCCGGCGACTACCTGCTCAATGCGGGCGGTGACCTCATCGCCCGAGGCGAGGCGTCGCCGGGCCGGCCGTGGCGGATCGGCATCCGCCATCCGAACCAGGCGGACCGGCTGGCGACCGTCCTCGAGGTCCGGGACCGGGCCGTGGCCACGTCGGGCACCTACGAGCGCGGCGACCACCTCGTCGATCCGCGCACCGGCGACTGCGCCACGGGTCTGCGCAGCCTGACGGTCGTCGGCCCGCGGCTCGGGTTCGTGGACGCCTATGCCACGGCGGCGTTCGTCATGGGCGTGCCCGGTCTTGCCTGGGTGGCGAACCACCCCGACCACGAAGCGCTGGCGATCACGCATGACGACCGCGTCGTCTGGACCGACGGGTTCGGACGCTACCTCGCCTCGACGACGGGGGCCGACGCCGCCCTGCCCTGACCCGTGGCCGGGAGGCGGACGGCGAAGCTGGCCCCCCCCTCCGGCCGATTGGCGACCGCGATCCTTCCGTCGTGGCGCTCCACGATCCAGGCCGCGATGGCCAGGCCGAGCCCGGTCCCGCCGCCGGGGGCGCCCTGCGCCCGGTAGAAGCGCTCGAAGACGTGGGGCAGGTCCGATGGGCGGATGCCTGGGCCCTCGTCATCGACGGTCAGCGTCGCGCTCATCGGATCCGCGCGAACGGTGACGACGACGCGTCCATCGGGTGGACTGTGGCGGATCGCATTGTCGACCAGGATCATGACGAGCTGGCGCAGTCGCGCCGGGTCGCCGGTCACGACGGCCGGTTGTGGATCCACCTCGACCCGCACGCCGCGGTTCGCCGCCGGCTTGGCGAGCGCCGAGGCCCCGTCGGCCGCGACGTCACCCAGATCGACGGGCATCCGTTCGAGCTCGATCGCGCCGGAATCGGAGCGCGCGAGGAGCAACAGGTCCTCGACGATCGCGGTCATGTGGCGGACCTCGTCGTCGATGTCCTCGAGGGCCGTGCCGACCTGACCGACCGGCTCGGCCTTGTGACGAGTCAGGTGCTCGACGCTGCTCCGGATGACGGTCAGCGGCGTGCGCAGTTCGTGGCTGGCATCGGCGGCGAAGTCGCGTTGGCGGCGCAGGGCCATGCGCTGGTTGCCGAGCAATTCACGGATCGGGACGAGGGCCCGCCGGGCGTACACGAACCCGAAGCCGAACGCCACCAGGACCACGACGAACCCGCCGACGAGGAGCACGGCGAGCATCACGTCCAGCGTCCGCTGCTCGGCCGTCCGGTCCTGGATGACCTGGATGGTGTAGATGCCCCCGCGCCGGCCCTCCGCGGTCTGGGTCAGGATGCGCACCGGTGTGCCCTGGATCTCGGTCGTCCGGACGTCTCGCCCGGTGGTGGCGGCGGCCGTCACGGCGGCCGCCTCGGGCAGGCCGGGCGGCATCCGCGAGTCGGGGCCGACCGGCCGCCCGTCCGGTCCGAGGATCAACGAGAACGTGCCCGAGCCGGGTCCACCGAAGATGAACCCATATGGCGTGTCGTCGTCGTCATCCGGTGGCTGGCCGGTGATGACGGCCATGCGGCTGTCCAGCTGGGCCAACCCCGAACCCGCGAGCGACCGGGCGACCGCCACGTACAGCACGACCCCGAGGACCAGCAGCACGACGAGCGTCGTCAACCCGCTCCAGAGCACGAGGTTGCGGCGGACGCGCCGGACCAGGCTCGCGTCGGCGGCGTCGGCGGCGCGCTCCTGGTCGGTGACCTCCCTCGGCGCGATGTCGTCAGGCATCGGCCATGCGATACCCGATGCCACGGACGGTCTCGATCAATCGCCCGGCGGCGCCGAGCTTCTCGCGCAGGTAGTGGATGTAGGCGTCGACCGCGTTGGGCGTCACGGCCACGCTGAACGGCCAGGCCTGGTCGAGCAGCTGGTCGCGCGAGAGCGTCTGGCCGGGATGGCGCAGGAAGCACTCGAGCAGCGAGAACTCGCGCGGGCTCAGGTCGATCCGCTTCCCGTCGAGGGTCACGCGCCGCGACGTCTCGTCGAGCGTGATCGGGCCGACGACGAGCTTCGGCTCCGGCCGGACGCCGTTGCCACCGCGCCGGCCCAGCGCGCGCAGGCGCGCCGCGAGTTCCTCGTAGGCGAACGGCTTGACCAGGTAGTCGTCCGCACCGGCGTCCAGGCCGCTGACCCGGTCGCCGACGGTGTCGCGGGCGGTCAGCATGAGGATCGCCACGTCCGACCCGGTCGCCCGGATCCGCCGCGCGACCTCCAGGCCCGAGATGTCGGGCAATCCGACGTCCAGGATGATCGCCTCGACACCGGCCGCGGCATCGGCGATCTCCAGGCCGGTCTCACCGTCGGTCGCGAGCTCGACGACGTGCCGGTCTTCCTCGAGCAGGCGCCGCAGGAGCCGGCTGAGCCGAGGGTCGTCCTCGATGACGAGCAGGTGCATGGCCGTCAGCCTACCGCTTCGCTCACGGGATGACCGTGACGTCCGAGGCGGTGCCGGTCGGGCCTGTCGCGGTTCCATTGCCGCCGTTGGCACCCTGGCCGCCATTGCCCTGACCACGCCCGGTGAGGTCGAGCTGGACCGAGACCTTGCTCCCGGTCGTGACGTCCGATGCGGCCCCAGCGGCCTGCTGGTGGTAGTCGGTGTCCGCTCCGAGAGAGACCTCGACCGTCCGGCCGGTGTCCGTTGTGATCGTCAGGGTGTCGCCAGTGACCGACTGGACGGTGCCTTCGACGGTCAGGCCACCTGCCCCGAAGAAGCCTGCGCCGTTGCCGCCACGACCGGGCGCGAACGAGGCATTCGGATCGAAGCTGCCGCCCGGGAAGACCGCGCCGTTGCGGAAGCGCGGCCCGTCAGCGGCCGCCGTCGCCGGCGCCGTGCTGCGCCCGAACGCGAAGGCGATGCCGCCGATGGCGACCGCCGCCGCAAGCCCGAGGAGAACGTTGAGCCACCGGCCCGACGACGAGCGTCGCGGGGCGACCGTGACCGGCCGGACGGGCTCGAGCGATGGCGGCGTGGCAACGGGGGCCGGCGGCTCGGCGGCGCCTGACGGCGTGATCGGCGCGGCTGGTCTCGACCAGACGGGCTCGGCCGGCGTTGACTGGGTGGGATCGTCGGACACGGTGCTCTCCTTGGCTATTCGTAGCGCAACGCGCTGATGGGATCGAGACGAGCGGCCTGGCGTGCCGGCCAGACGCCGAACACGACCCCGACCGCGAGGCTGAACATGACGGCCGCCGCGACGGTGGCCGGGTTGAACGAGAAGCCCCAACCGGCCAACTGGCCGATGACGGCGGAGACGCCCAATCCGACGACGATGCCGATCAGGCCGCCCAGCAGGGACAGCGTCAGGGCCTCCACGAGGAACTGGGCGAGGATGTCGCGGCCGCGGGCGCCGACGGCCTTGCGGATGCCGATCTCGCGGGTCCGCTCGCGGACCGAGACGAGCATGATGTTCATGATCCCGATGCCGCCCACGACCAGCGAGATCGACGCGATCCCGCCGAGGAGGAGCGTCAACGTCGCGGTGATCGACGATGCCGCCTCGAGCAACTGCGTCTGGTCGAAGACGTTGAAGTCATCGTCCGCATCGGCCGCCAGGTCATGGCGATCGCGCAGCAACGTCGTCAGCTCCGCCTTGGTGGCCGTCATCTGGTCCGCCTGGGCCACGCTCACGCCGATCGTCCGGACCGTGTCGCCTCCGACGAAGTACTTCTGCACGACCCCGACCGGCACCATGACCTGGTCATCGGGGTCCTGGAATCCGCTGCCGCCCTTCGCCTGCAGGATGCCGATGACCCGGAACGGGATGCCGGCGATCGAGATCTCGGAGCCGACGTCGCTTGCACCGAGACCCAGGTCGGTGGCCGTCGAGGCACCAAGGACGGCCACGCGCAGATCGTCATCCACACTCACGTCGGTGAGGAACGTGCCCTGCCAGACGTCGTAGGCGCGGACCGTCGGATAGGCGGACGTGGTCCCGACGATGGTCGTCGTCGTGCTCTCGTCGCCGGCCTGGACGAGCAGGCTCGTGGACACCTCCGGGGCGACGCCCGCCACCGAGGCCAGCTTCCCGATCTCGTCGGCATCCTCGAGCGTGAGCGTCCCGTCGGACGCGCCGCCCCCGGTCGGGCTGATGGTCAACAGGTTCGTGCCCAGGCTCGAGAGGCGGTTCGTGATGTTGGAGGTGGTCCCTTGGCCGACGCCGACGAGGGCGACGACCGAGGCGACACCGATGATGACCCCGAGCATCGTCAGGGCCGCCCGGAGCCGGCTCGTCCGGAGTCGCGAGAGCGCGAGTCGGAGCAGTTCGAGGAGGCTCACGCGACGATCCGCCCGTCGCGCAGGTGGATCTGGCGGGTGGCGGTCTCGGCCACGTCCGTATCGTGGGTGATGAGGACGATCGTCCGGCCGGCGTCGTTGAGCTCATGGAGCAGCGCCATGACCTCGGCGCCAGCGTGGCTGTCGAGGTTGCCGGTCGGCTCGTCGGCGAGGATCAGCGCCGGTTCGGTGACGATGGCCCGAGCCACGGCGACGCGCTGCTGCTGCCCGCCGGACAGCTCGGTCGGTTCGTGGTGGATCCGGTCGCCGAGACCGAGCCGCTCGAGCGCGGCCTTCGCGCGCGCCTGGCGGGTCGAGCGCGACACGCCCTGGTACAGCAGCGGCGTCGCGACGTTGTCGAGCGCGGTCGTCCGCGGCAGCAGGTTGTACGACTGGAAGACGAAGCCGATCGTCCGACTCCGGACCGCCGCCAGGCTGTCGTCGTCGAGGTCGCCGACCGGCGTGCCATCGAGGACGTAGTGCCCGGCCGTCGGGCGGTCCAGGCAGCCGAGGATGTTCATGATCGTGGTCTTGCCCGACCCGGACGGCCCGACGATGGCGAGGAACTCGCCGGGGTGCACCTGGAGGCTGACGTCGGCCAGCGCGGGCACCTCCACGTGCCCCATCTGGTAGGTCCGGCTGACCCGGTCGAGGTCGATGATCGGCTGGGTCACCGCTCAGTTCCCGTTCCCGGACCGGTTGTTGCCGTTGCCGCGGGTGAAGTTCCCGCCGTCGCGGATGATCGGCCCACCGCCGATCGGGACGCCGAAGCCGCCGGTCGCGTTCGTCGCCCCGTTCTGCGCGGTGGCCGTGCCGGTCACGACCTCCTGGCCCTCGGCCAGGCCGCTCTTGATCTCGGCCACTGTGTTCGTCACGAGTCCGACCTGGACCGGCTGCGCCTGCGGCTGTCCGTCGGCGCCGAGGACCATGACGCTGTAGTCGCCGTCCGAGCCGCGAAGGGCCTCAGCGGGCACGGTCAAGACGTCCTTCGCGCTCTGGATCGTGATCGTCACGTCCGCGCTCATCCCGGCCCGGGCCGTGGCGGGTGCGTCGGTCAGCGTGATCGTGACCGGATAGCTGACGACGCCGGAGTTGCTGTCGCTGCTCGCGACCGGCGAGATGGCGCTCACCGTTCCGGTGACGTCGGCGTCGATCGCGGACACCGTGACGGCCGCCTCCTGGCCGACCTTGATGTCCGCGAGGTCGCTCTCGACGACGTCGGTCGTGATCTGCAGGGTCGGGGAGTCGACCACGATCGCCGCGCCCGTGGGTGCATCGAAGCCGGGGCTGACGTTGACCGCGGTCACGACGCCGTTGATCGGCGCCTTGAGCGCGGCAGCCGCGATCTGCGCCCGGATCGCGTTGCGATCGTCCTCGGCCTTCGAGAGCTGCGTCTCGGCGTTGTAGAGGCCGATCTTGGCTTGCCGGATCTGGGCCGTCACGTCGGCATCCTCGGCGTCCGCGAGATCGGTCTTGGCCGCCCGGAGGCTCACCTGCGCGGACTTGAGCGCGTTCGTCGCGTTCGCCAGGTCACGCTTGAGCGCGGTCGTATCGGCTGTCGCGAGCACGTCACCCTTGGCGACGCTGTCGCCGACCTTGACCTTGACCTCGGTCACCGGCCAGGTCGTGGTCGAGCTGGGCGCCGATGACGTGTCGGTCACGAGATACGGGTCGCTCCCGAAGACGAGCCCATAGCTGGCCTGGGTGCCCAGGGCGCCGGTCGCCGCGACGTCGTCGGTCACGTCGCCGGTCGTCGCCGGGCTGGTCAGGAACTGGGTCGTGCTCGCCGTGCTGGTCGAAAAGCCACCCATCGCGTACACGGCCGCGCCGACACCGACCGCACCGAGCGCGACCACCGCGAGGATCTTGAGCTTCATCGATCGTCCTTCCGTGTCCGGGCGTGCCAGGGGACCGCCCGCAGGTGGTCAGATGTGCCCATTGCACACCCGGCGTCTGAGATGGACATGAGAATCGGGCCGGGCACGCTCGCCCGGCGTAGCATCGAAGGCGATGGACGACCCCGACGCCCAGGCGCCCGCCCCGGAGGCTCACCGCCGCCGCCCCCGACGCGTCGTCGCGGGGGTCGAGCAGCTGCCGTGGCGCCGGCTGACGAACCCGTACCGGCCGGTCGAGATCCTGTCCGAGGACCAGGTCGAGACCGTCCATCGGGCCTCGCTCCGGATCCTGTCCGAGATCGGCTTCGAGGTCCTCGGCGATCGCGTGCTCGACGCCTTCGCCGGGGCCGGGGCCAGGGTCGACCGGCTGAGCCGGAATGTCCGCCTCGACCCCGCGCAGGTCGAGGAGCTCATCGCGACGGCTCCTTCCGAGTTCACGCTGTACGCCCGGAACCCGGCACGGAGCGTCGTCTTCGGTCCGGGCCACCTCGTCATCAGCGCGGTCGGCGGTCCGGCCTTCGTCACGGATCTCGATCGCGGCCGACGGGCCGGCAACTTCGCGGACTTCGTGGACTACGTCCGGCTCATCGGCACGCTCGACGTCATCCACCAGGAGGGTGGGGGGCCGCTCGAGCCGACCGACCTGCCGGTCGCGACCCGCCACCTCGACATGTACCGGACGTTCGCCACCGAGCTCGACAAGACCTGGCAGTGCCTGGGCTTTGGCGCGACGCCGGTCCACGATGCGATGGCGATCGCCGCACTGGTCCGTGGCATCGACCACGACGACCTCGAGACCGAGCCGAGCTGCATGACGATCATCAACACGAACTCGCCGCTGCGCCTGGACGGCCCGATGGGCGACGGCCTCATCGAGATGGCCAAGCACGGCCAGCCGGTCGTGGCCACGCCGTTCACGCTCGCCGGAGCGATGAGCCCGGTCTCGTTGGCTGGGGCGATCGCCCAGCAGAACGCCGAGGTGCTCTTCCTCGTGGCGCTCTCGCAGATCGTCCGGCCAGGGGCGCCCATGCTCTACGGCGCGTTCACCTCGAACGTCGACATGCGGACGGGCTCACCGGCATTCGGCACGCCGGAGTCGGTGAAGTGCCAGTTCGCGAGCGGTCAGATGGCCCGTCGCTACGGGTTGCCGTGGCGGTCCTCGAACGCCACGGCCTCGAACGTCGTCGATGCCCAGGCCGCCTACGAGGCGGAGATGGCGGTGTGGGGCGCGGTCATGGGCGGGGTCAACCTGCTGTACCAGGGCGCGGGCTGGCTGGAGGGCGGGCTGACCGCCTCGTTCGAGAAGCTCATCGTCGACGCCGAGATCCTGCAGATGATCTCCGAGGTGCTCCAGCCGCTGCCGGTCGACGAGGGCAGCCTAGGCTTCGACGCGATCGCCGAGGTCGGCCCGGGCGGCCACTTCTTCGGCACGGCCCACACGCTCGAGCGGTTCGAGCACGCCTTCTACCGGCCGCTCATCTCCGACTGGCGCAACTTCGAGACCTGGCAGGCCGACGGGGCCCGGACTGCCACCGAACGCGCGAACGCGGTCTGGAAGCGCTTGCTCGCCGAGGCGGTCCCGCCGGCCCTCGATCCGCCGGTCGCCGAGGCGCTCGACGCGTTCGTCGCCCGCCGCAAGCGCGAGATCGAGTCGGCCTGACGCAGGCTCAGAATCGGAGTTCGTAGACCTCGCGGATCCGATCGTCGTCGTCGACGACGAGGGCCTCGCGCCAGAGCTGGAATGCCGTGCACGGGTGGGAGATCCCGAACGCCACGAGGTCGCCGACGGCCAGGTGCGCCCCGTCCGCCAGCGCGATGAAGGCGTGCTGGTCGTTCAGCCGCTCGACCGTGAACCCGGGCTCGGCCGTGCGGACGGCGCCGGCCGCATCGTCGCGGACCTTGATGACGACCGGCAGGTCCTGGTCCACCGGCAGGTCGCGCCGGCCGGCGCCGGCGATCGCGAGGCCCGGCTCCGGCGCAGAGAGGACCGGCGCCCAGACCTCGATGGCCGGCTCCAGCCGCGGGGCCCCCGGTTCGGCGCGCATCCCGAAGGGCGATCCGCGCTTGTAGATGCCGTGGTCATGGGTGATGTATGCGCCACTGCGGAGGACGACGCGGACGGGCAGCGCCGCATCCCACGACTTGCCGAGCTCGTCTGCGACGACGTCCGGGTAGGTGCTGCCGCCGCCGGACACGACGATCTCGTCGATCCCGGCACGGTCGAGGAGCGACGGGAGTCTCGCGACGATCGCGCGAGTCGTCGACGCGAGCTCGCGCACGGCCGCCTCGCGGGCCTCGCGTGTGTCGCCCGCGACGACGCCCTCGTAGAGCGACACACCGGCCAGCGTGAGGGGCGGGGCGGCGTCCACCGCCCGGGCGACCGCTTCGGCCTCGTCCGCGGTCCGGACCCCGGCCCGGCCGCCGGCAACGCCGATCTCCACGAGTACCGGCAGCCGTCGGCGCCGGCCGGCAAGTCGTGCGGCCATCCGCTCGACGCCCGCCACGGAATCCGCGCAAACGAGCAGATCCGGCCCGTCCCGGTCCAACAGGTCGCCGATCCAGGCGAGACCGGCGTCGTCGACGACCTCGTTCGCGATGAGGATCCGCTCGATGCCGGCGTCGACCGCGACCTCCGCCTGCCACGTGGTCGCCACGGTGATGGCCCACGCGCCCGCGCGGGCCTGGCGCCGGAAGATCTCGGGCGACATGGTCGTCTTGCCGTGCGGCGCGAACGAGATGCCGCGGGCGTCGCAGTAATCGGCGAGAACCGCGATGTCGTGCGCGAGCGCGGTCTCTCGAAGGACGAAGACCGGCAGCCGGATGGTCGGGTCGAACAGGCTGCGCCCGATCCGCTCGTCCGTCGCGAACACGGCACCCATCGCTCAGCCGCCCCGACGCGGGTTGCGCCGGCGGACCGGGCCCGCTGTGGCCGCGAGGGCCGCCTCGGTCGGTTCGAGCGCGGGCGGGATGTACGGCAGCTCGGTCTGCGTCTGGAGACCGCCCCGGATGATGCGACGCAGCTCGTCATCGATGGCCGGATCCGTCTCGGGCGCCCGGTACGCGGCGAGCCGCCGATCGACGTCCTCGCACGCTCGCTGGTACGTGTCCTTCGCCCCGAGCTTCGTCCAGGCCTCGCGGTTGTCGCGGTCGACGATGGCGGAGGGCAGGTACAGCTCGGACGGCCAGTTCGCCATCGTGTGCTCCGCCATGATCAGGTGCTGGTCGGCCATCAGCTGTTCGATGAGCGCGTCGACCGGCAGGTCGTCGATCGGGTGGATGTCCCGCACGAAGCGCAGCGCCTGGCCGCACATCTCGTCGTCGAAGACGAGCTTCGGGAGGTTGAACACCAGCAGGAAATCGAGCATGCCCGGACCGGAGACCGAGTTCACCCCGGCCAGCGCGGCGATGAGGGCGCTCCCGAACGTCTCGGCCCCGGCCTGGGCGTCGAGGATCGGCGAGTCGGAGAGGGCCATGTAGGACTGGCACGGCAGCTCGAGTGCCTTGGCGACCGCCACGTACGCCGCATCGAGCTGGAGTGCCTCGATGGCGGCCATCGGCGAGCTCGCGATCTTCATGTGGAACGTCGCCGGGGCGCCACCGAAGAGGACCGGCGCGCCCGGTCGCACCAGCTGGGCCATGGTGATGCCCGCGAGCACGTCGACCGTGTGGAACACCGTCGCCCCAACGGTCGTGACCGGCGCGATGAGGCCCATCAGGGTCACCGGCACGATCTCGACCGCGACGCCGGCCTCGACACAGTCGATCAGGTTCTGGCAGGAGTCCTCGCTGTAGCGGAAGTTGCCCGTCGCGGTGATCGTGAAGATGCTCATCGGGCGCTCGATGAGATCGGCTCGATCGGCGCGGAAGAGCTGCATCATCTCGACCATGCGCGGCACGCCGTGCTCGGTGAAGGCGCCCGACACGACCGGCTTCTTCGAATTGGTCAAGGTCATGTACAGGCGCCACGCATCGGAGACCTGGGCCTCGATGTCGTCGTTCGTCGAGAAGGCCGTCGCGAGGTACGGGATGTTGTGGAGCCCGTCGCCGACCCGCACGTACTCGACGAAGTCGGTCGAGTTCGCGAGGCGCGTCTCACCGGTCCGGTAGTCGAGCACCTTCAGGCCGGACGACCCGGGTACGAAATGGACCCGGTCGCCACCGAGGTCCGCATGCGGGTTGCCGTCACGGTCGAACAGCGTGAACGCCTTCGGGGCGTCCGCGATGGCCCGTTCCACGACATCTCGCGGGAACAGGACTCGGCCGTCGGCGGTCTGGGGCAGGCCGTGGTCGAGCAGCCGCTGGCGCATGCCGGACCCGCGGATCTCCATCCCGGTCTCGGCGAGCACTCGCTTCGCCTCGTCGAGGATCCGGGCGATGAGGTCGTCGTCGAGGACCTTGAGCGTCGGTCGCATCGGACCTCCATCGTGGCCGGGCACCTCCCGCCCGGCGCGCGAGAGCCTACCGTACCGCGCCCACATCGGGCCCGATCGTCCTGATGGTCGCGCCGTCCAGGCGACTCCCGCTCCGTGCGCGATCTGCGGATGTGGGGCAGGATGACCGCATGGCCGGATCGATCCCGCGCCGCACCTTCGCCCGCCGCGCGTCCAGGATCCTGGCGTTGGCGCTGGGCCTGACCCTCGGGGCCTCGCTGGGCGGAGTCGCCCCGCCTGCCGCCGCGGCGCCGCTTACGCAGACCGCGGCTGTGCCGGGCGTCGAGGTCACCGCCCTCCCGCGCTGGACCGGCGGCGTGAACCTGTACCGGCGCGGCGTGTACTCGATGCAGAAGAGCTGGCTGTGGTGCACCGCCGCCAGCATCCAGATCATCCGCAACATCACGCGCGGCACGGCCGACCACACCGCGAAGAACCAGCGCCGGTATTTCAACTGGATGCGCAAGCACAACCGCTACCGCCTGCCGTTGTCGGCCGGCGTCGATGCGCAGGGTTGGGCGGCCGGTTTCCGTCACTACGTCGACCCGCGGTACCGCCTCGTCGCCTCGAAGACCTTCGCGAGCGCCCTCCGGCTGGCGGTCATCCGCCTGCGGAAGACGAACCTGCCGGTGGGCGTCACGGTGTCGCGCGGCAACCACGCCTGGGTGCTGACCGGCTTCACGGCCACGGCCGATCCGGCGACGACGGCGAACTTCACGGTCACGAGCGTCCGGGTCACGGGTCCCCTCTACGGGCGACAGAGCCGGAACGGTTACGACATGAAGCCCAACAAGAAGCTGACCGTCGCCCAGTTCAAGCGCTTCTTCACCCCCTGGCGCTATGCCCCGAAGCGGATGATCTGGGATGGCCGCTTCATCTCGGTCCAGCCGGTGACGCCGAAGCCGGCCGCGTCGGCGACCGCAGCCGCCACGAAGGCCGCCGCCCGACCAGCGATCGGGGCCGCGTCGGTCGTCCTCGCCCGGCTTTCCGTTGGACCGTCCCTCGCTACTGCGGTCCCGGTCACTGCTTCGTCCAGCCGGCGTCGGCGCCGGCGGGACGCCCACCGGCTTCGCCCTCGCCGAACCCGTATGGCGTGACCGATCTCGCCGATCGGGTCGTCCTCATCACCGGGGCGACCGGGAAGCTCGGACGCGTCGTAGTGGCGGACTTCGCGGCAGCGGGCGCGACCCTCGCCCTCGTCGGCCGGAACCGCGATCGGCTCGCGGCCCTCGCCTCGGACCTGGGCCTCGCCGTGGATCGCTGGACGCCCGCGGTCGCCGACCTGACCGATCCCGAGGCCACCCGTACGGCGGTCGACGCGGTCGTCGAGCGGTTCGGGCGCGTGGACATCGTCCTCCACCTCGTCGGGGGCTGGGCGCCCGGCGCGCCGGTGGTCGAGCTGACCGCCGAGAACCTGCGGCTGATGCTCGACCAGCACCTCTGGACCACGCTCCACGTGCTCCAGGCGGCGGTGCCCGGCATGGTCGCCCGCGGCTGGGGCCGCGTCATCGCCGTGTCCACGCCATACGCGGCCAACCCGCTAGGCAAGGGCGCGGCCTACGCCATCTCCAAGGGCGCGGAGGAGACGCTCCTGCGCGCGCTTGCGCGGGAGGTCGCGGCAGACGGCGTCACGGCCAACCTCGTCGTCGTCAAGCGGATCGACGTCGACCATGAACGCGAGCGCGAGCCGTCGCCGCAGAACGCGACCTGGACCACGCCCGAGGAGATCGCCACGGTCATGCGCTTCCTGTGCACGGACGAGGCCGCCGCCATCACCGGGGCGCGCATCCCGCTCGACGGACGAACCTGACGGAGCCTCAGCCCGGATCGTGATCGGGCAGCCGGTCGCTGCGCAGGCCGGAACCGATCTCGGATGACAGGTGGATCGCCTCAAGCGCCTCCTCGGGGGGTTCGGCGCGGTCGAGATCGAGGCTTCGCAGGCCCGGCACCAGGGCCGCCACCGCCGCCACGACCCCGAGTGTGAATACGCCCCCGGCGACGACGCTCGGCACCGTCCCGAATACTCGTGCGGCGACGCCGCTCTCGAAGGCGCCGAGCTCGTTCGACGCGCCGATGAACACCCAGTTCACCGCGGCGACCCGGCCGCGGATCGCCTCGGGTGAGAGGACTCGCAGGATCGTCGAGCGGATGATCATGCTGATCCCGTCGGTGACGCCGCTCATGAACAGCGCGGCGAGCGACAGGGCGAAGCTGGTCGACAGCCCGAACACGATCATGCTCACCCCGAAACCCGTGACGCTGATGAGGAACGTGCGCCCGGCGTGCCGGCTCGGCGGCCAGCGAGTCGCCACCAACATCACGAGCAGCGCGCCGACCGACGGTGCGGTTCGCAGCACGCCCAGTCCGGCCGCGCCGACGTGGAGGATGTCGCTGGCGAAGACCGGCAGGAGCGCGACCGCGCCGCCGAAGAACACGGCGAACAGGTCGAGCGCCATCGACCCGAGCAACGGCGGGCTCTTGGCCACGTAGCGGATGCCGCCGAGCAGGCTCTCGAGGAACGGCTCGCCCTCGACGCGTTCGGGCATCGGCTTGCGCGGGATGAGGAAGAGGCAGAACGTCGAGATCGCCATGAGCCCTGCGATCGCCGCGTACGTGGTCGCCACGTCCACGATCGCGACCGAGATCCCGCCGATCGCCGGCCCGAGGATCGAGCCAGCGAGGCTGAAGCTGCTGTTCAGCGAGACGCCGCGGGTCGCCTCCTCGCGCGGGATGACCTGCGCCTCGAACGCGACGAGGGCCGGCCGTTCGAAGCCGCTCGCGACCCCGGTCACGAAGATCACGGCAAGGATGAGGCCGAGGGTCAAGACGCCGCTCGCCGCAAGGACCGAGAACGCGACGGCGCACAGCGTCACGACCACGCTCGCGAGCAGGATGATCGACCGTCGGTCGCGCCGGTCGGCGACGTGCCCCCCGAACAGCACGAGCGACAGCGCCGGGATCGCCTCGACGAGTCCCAACAAGCCGAGCGACAGGGGATCCCGGGTGATCTGATAGGTCTGGAACGCGACCACGGTCGCCAGCGCGCTCAGGGCCAACGAGTTGGTGAGCCGCGCCCCCAGCAGGGCCCGGAACTCGCCCTGCTGGAGCAATGGTCGCGGGGCGGACATGGCGCAAGTGTCGGGCACGCCGCCACATCGATGTCATCGGGTGCGAAGATGCGGACGAGGAGGGGCGACGATGACGAAGACGCGCGTGGCGGTCGTCCAGGCGGCGTCGGTCGGCTTCGACCGCGCTGCGACGATGGACCGTGTCGCCAGCCTGGCCGGCGACGCGGCCGCGACCGGGGCGCAGCTCGCGGTGTTCCCGGAGGCCTTCGTCTCCGGCTATCCGAAGCTTTCGGACTTCGGCTCACGCGTGGGTCGGCGCTCGACCGAGGGGCGCGAGTGGTTCCGACGCTACCTCGAGAGCGCCGTCGACATCCCTGGCCCAGAGGTCGATCGACTCGGGACGATCGCCCGCGACAACGCCCTGCATCTCGTCGTCGGGGTCATCGAGCGCGTCGGCGCGACCCTCTACTGCACCGCCGTGTTCATCGGCCCGGACGGTGCGCTCCTCGGGACCCATCGCAAGGTCATGCCGACCGCGATGGAGCGGATCATCTGGGGTTTCGGCGACGGCTCGACGCTCGAGGTCATCGACACACCCCTGGGACGGATCGGTGCCGTCATCTGCTGGGAGAACTACATGCCCCAGTTGCGACTGGCGATGTACGACCAGGGGATCCAGCTCTACTGCGCCCCGACCGTCGACGATCGCGAGACGTGGCTGCCGACGATGCGCCACATCGCGCTCGAGGGTCGCTGCTTCGTGTTGTCCGCTTGCCAGTTCGCGCGACGTTCCGACTACCCGGCGGACTACCCGGTCGAAGCCGACGGCCCAGACGCGGTCCTCATCGGCGGGGGCAGCGTCATCGTCGATCCACTTGGCCAGGTGCTCGCCGGTCCCGCCCGGGATGGCGAGACGATCCTCACCGCGGACCTCGACCTCGATGACATCGGACGGGCCAAGTTCGACCTGGACGTCGTCGGGCACTATGCGCGGCCCGACATCTTCCAGATGCACGTCGATCGCCGACCGAAGCACGCGGTCAGCTGGGATGACCAGGACGAGCTGGAACTCGAGCCGAAGCCCGAGCCACTCACCACCGAGATCAGGAGGCACTCGGCATGACCGAACCAACCCCGGACGAGGTCCCCCCGGTCACGACGCCGGTCGATCCGGAGGTGCTCGCCACTCCGGACTCCGGCCTCGACTGGCGACCCGGCGCGCGCAAGCGCGTCGTCATCATCGGGGCGGGCCTCGCCGGCCTGGTCGCGGCGTTCGAGCTCAAGCGCCAGGGCCACGATGTCACCGTCCTCGAAGCGCAGAACCGGGTCGGTGGACGCATCTATACGCTCCGGACGTTCGCCCCCGGGTTATACGCCGAGGCCGGCGGCATGCGCATCCCGCGGGCCCACGACCTGACGCTCAAGTACTGCGACCTGTTCGGCCTGCCACTCCGGCCCTTCGTGATGGGCAACCCCAAGGCCCTCGTCCACATCGGCGGCATGCGCCTCACCAAGGAGGAGGCCGACCAGGACCCGGGCCGGCTGCCGTTCGCCGTCGAGGAGCATGAGCGCGGCCGGAACGCCGATGCCCTCTGGGAGTCGACGATCGCCGACCTCCGGGCGATGGTCGACAACGACGGCGACGCCGCCTGGGAGCACATCGTCCGCGAGTACGACCAGTACTCGCTCTACGAATTCCTGCGCCACAAGGGCTGGTCGCGCGGGGCGATCGAGTACTACACGGTCGTCAACTTCCTCGAGGCCGACATGCACAACTCGCTCGTCGAGATCCTGCGCGAGGACCTCGGTGGCGCCTATGTCGACATGCAGGAGATCGCGGGAGGGATGGACGGGCTCCCGAACGCGTTCTACGCCCACCTCCAGGACGAGGTCCGGTTCGGGGCCAACGTCTTCGCCATCCACCAGGATCCCGATGGCGCGACCGTCCACTTCAAGACCGAGTCCGGCCGGTACGACGCCCGTGGCGATCACGTCATCGTGACGATCCCGTTCTCGGTCCTGCGCACGATCGAGGTCATGCAGCCGTTCTCGCATGCCAAGCAGCGGGCCATCCGCCAGCTCAACTACCACGCCTCCACGAAGATCCTCTTCCAGGTCCGAAACCGCTTCTGGGAGGAGGAGGACGGCATCTACGGCGGCGGCACGGTCACGGAGCTGCCGATCCGTCGGATGAACTACCCGACCCCCGACTCGTCGACGACCCGGGGCGTCCTGCTGGCGAGCTACACCTGGGGCCAGGACGCGCTCCAGTGGGGCGCGATGGACGAGGAGACCCGGCTCGAGGAGGCCCTCGACGACGTGGCCCGCATCCATCCGCGCGTCCGGGCGGAGTACGAGGGCGGTGCCTCTCACGCCTGGTATGCCGATCGCTGGGCCCGCGGCGCGTTCGCGATGTTCGCGCCCGAGCAGCAGACCGACCTGCAGGCCGACATCATTCGCTCGGAAGGTCGGATCCACTTCGCCGGTGAGCACTGCTCGCTCTACCACGCGTGGATCCAGGGCGCCCTCGAATCGGGCATCCGGGCGGCCCAGACAATCCACGAGGCGCCTGCGACGAACTAGATGCCGACAGACCGCTGGGAGGACGCATGACGTTCCACGAAGCGATGGACCTGGTGGTGAAGGTGTTCGAGGTCGCGGGTGTCGCGGTCCTCGCCGTCGGTTCCGCGATCTCGCTCCTGGGCGGGGTGCTGCTCGTCGCGCAGGGCAAGCGCGCGATCGCCTATCAGTGGGTGCGCCGGAACGTCGGTCGGTCGATCCTGTTGGGCCTCGAGATCCTGATCATCGCCGACATCGTCCAGACTGTCACGATCGATCTCACGCTCGAGAGCGCTGCGATCCTCGGCATCATCGTGCTGGTCCGGACCTTCCTGAGCTTCTCGCTCGAGATCGAGCTGGAGGGAACCCTGCCGTGGCGGCGGGGTGGCTCGGGCGCCGTGCCGCCGGCCGCAGCCTAGCGCAGCGTCGCGAAACTCAGCCCGACGCGCCGGCGAGCGCCGATTCGAAGAACGCATCGAGTCGTCGTTCGTACTCGGCCGGCACGAGCTGGATGGCCATCGTGTGCTCGGCGCCGTCCACGATCCACGGATCGACGGTCCCGCCATGCGCCCGGACCGCATCGGCGAGGTCGGAGGCGTACTGGACGGAGAGCCGGGTGTCGGCCGTGCCATGGGTGATGAAGATCGGCCGCCCGTCGAGCTTCGCGACCGCGCCGACCGGGCTGAGGCTCAGCAGGTCGTCGCCGCTCTTGAGTCGGGCCATGAGATAGCCGCCGTAGCGCAGGAACGTCGGGTAGCCGTTGCGCTCGAGCTCGGCCTGGATGGCTACGTCGACGTCCGCGTAGCTGCTGTCCTCCCACGTGGCCGGCACGCGTGGTTCCTCGCCCGTGGCGATGAGGACCGTCGCGGCCCCGAGCGACTGCCCGTACAGGCCGACGCGATCCGCGGAGTAGCCGTGGGCGACGAGCCAGTCCCAGCCGCCCAGCGCGTCGTGGTACTCGCGGATCCCGCCGGCGAAGCGTCCGTTCGTCACGGTCGACTCGCCATGGTTCCGCATGTCGATGAGCAGGACGCCGATCCCGGCCCGATGGAGCATGCCGGCCGCGAGCAGGACGCGGTCCGCTCGCTTGCACGAGCTATGGCCATGCACGACCACGACCGCCGACCCCGTGGCCTCGTCACCCGGCGGCACGTACCACGCGCTGAGCGTGACCTCGGGGTCGCGACTCGGGAGCGAGACCTCCTCGTACGTCGGCATCAGGTACGGGTCGGTGTCGACGCCCTGCGTACTGTCGTCCTCCTTCACGGTGAAGGCCGCCGGCGTGTTGTCGGTCGGTCTGCCGCCGCATTTCGCCTCCGCGATCGAGATCTTGTCGTAGATCGTCGCGCCGGCGTAGAAGTAGCCGGCGATGAGCACCAGCAGCACGATGCCGACCGCGATGCCGATCGCTCGGCGACGGCTCACCCCCTTGACCGCACCGCTCATAGCGATCGGACCGCCTCTTCGAGGTGCGTCGTCACGGTGACCGGATCGGAGTCCGCGTCGAAGCGGATCGGCTTGCCGAAGACGAGTTCGACGTTGCCTCGCCAGGGCGAGCCCTTGGCATCGAGGCGCGACATCCGATGGATGTGGATCTTCATCGGGACGATCGGCGCGGCCCCTTCGATGGCGATCAGGCCGACGCCCGGCTTGAACGGCTGCATCGGGCCGCCCAGCGTCAGCTTGCCCTCCGGGTAGATGAGGATGTTGAAGCCACGGTCGAGCCGGGCCCCGAGGAGCTCGAGACTGTGCCGCACCCCGCCCTCGCGCCGAAGCGGGAAGGCGTTGGCCAACACCGATGCCAGTGTCCCGCGGACCGGGTTCGCATAGATCGTGTCGGCGGCCGCGGCGGCGGACAGCTTCCAGCGCCAGCCGACCGGGATCCGGCTCAGGACGATGGCGTTGTCCGTGTGCAGGCAGTGATTCGGGATGAAGAGCACCGGTCCCTCGAGGTCTTCGAGATGCTCGACTCCGGTGGTCTTCACGTCGTAGAACACGCGAACGAGGGGTTGCATGATCGCGACCTGGAATCCGAGGCCGACGGCTCGGACGGCGGGGTTGAGCGGCCAGCCGTAGATCCCCGTTTCGCGCTTCGCGCCGCGCGCCGCCTCGACCATCGTCTCGAGGTCCGCCACGGTCGCCTCGGGATCGAGGGCGTCGTCATCGATATAGGCGCCGAGCTCCTCCTCGATCACCCCGAGCAACTCGACGCGCTGGAGCGAATCGAGGTTGAGGTCGCTGGAGAGCCGGGCGGTCGGCGCGATCGCCGCCGGCTGGAGCTCGGCGATCTGGGCGATCAGCGCCACGAGCGGATCGACGTCCGACTCGCCCGTATGGGCGATCCGCCCACTCTCGTCGGCCGCAGGTGCCGCATCGCCGTCCGCGCCGGCCAACGCGGTCAGGCGCGTCACCACCTCGTGCTTGCGGACCTTCAGCGTGTGCGTCCGGGGGAAGTCGGCATCCGGCCAGACGGTATGGCCGCGGATCTGCTGGTGAGCACCGAGCCGCGCGTTGGCGTCCCGGACGATCGCCTCGGCCTGGGTCGGGTCGTCGAGCAGGAGCACCGCATGGACCTTGAGATCGGGACCGGGCGGCCAACCGACCACCGCCGACTCGCGGACGCGCGCGTCCGTCGCGAGGACGGCCTCGACGTCCTCGGGGTAGACCTTCTGGCCGTCGGGCAGTGCGAGCATGTCCTTCTTGCGCCCGTGCATCGTCAGGAAGCCGTCCGAGGACAGCGAACCGAGGTCGCCCGTGTGGTACCAGCCCTCGGCGTCGATCACCGCGGCTGTGGCCTCCGGGTTGCGCCAGTAGCCCTGGAAGCGGTTCGGGCCCCGGGCGAGGATCTCGCCGTCGTCCGCGATCTGGATCTCGACCCGCGGGATCGCCTGGCCGACCGTGCCGAGGCGATTCGCCGACGGCCGCGTGAAGCTCACGACGGGACTCATCTCGGTCGCGCCGTAACCCTGCAGGACGTCGATGCCCATGTCGATCCATCGCTGCCCAAGCTCGACATCGAGCGCGGACGCACCGACGCCGATCGTCTTGAGCTTGCCGCCGAACCGGGAGATCACCGGGTAGAACAGCAGCCGTCGGATCGGCCGGGGCAGGACCCGGGCGACGGTGTGCAGCCGCCGGAACAGGGTCGTCCTGCCCGCCTCCTCGACCCGTCGCTCGATGGTGCGATCGAGGAGGCGCAGCCCCTGGGGCACGATCAGGAGCGTGGTCACGCCGAACGACTTGAACGCGCGGACGAGGACGGCCGGCTGGCGGCTGACCGGGTACGCGACGCTGGCCCCGCCCAGGAGGGGCGTGATCAGGCCGATGACCTGCTCGTAGAGATGCGACAGCGGCAGGACGGACAGCAGGCGTTCGTTCGGGCCGATGGGGAAGACCTCGGCCATGGAGGTCGCGCACGCGAGGAGGTTGCCGTGCGAGATCATCGCGCCCTTCGGATCGCCGGTCGTACCACTCGTGAACACGATCTCGGCGAGGTCGTCGGGTCGGACCGGTGCCGCCGGCAATGGGTCCGCACGCCGTGCGTGATCGGGCAAGCTCTCGATCCAGACGATCGGCAGGCCGAGCGAGTTCGCACCATCCGCGGTCTGGCGGCTCGCGAGGACCATCGTCGCCTCGGTCTGGGCCGCGACCTTGGAGGCGAACTCCTTCGTATGGCGGGCGTCGAGCGGGACCGAGATGCCGCCGGCGTGGGCGACGGCGAAGAACCCGATGCCCCATTCCGGCCGGTTGACGGCCCAGAGGATGACCCGATCGCCGGGCTTGAGACCGGCGTCGACCAGGGCCTTGGCGGCCCGCGGCACGACCGTCCCCAGGTCGCGATACCGCCAGATGCGCGTCCGGAACGTCGGGCGGATCAGCAGGGCTGGACGCGCGTCGAAGGTCCGGGCCCCTTCGGCGACCAGATCGATCAGGGTCTCCATCGCTGCCTCGCTCCTCACCGCCTCACATCAAGCCGGATCTAGCTCGCCTTGGAGAGCTCGGCCAACGCGTTCAACGCGCGATTCGCATCGTCCCGCCACGGCGGGCCGTGACCCAGGACGATCACGTTGACGTTCCGCTCGGCCATTCGTTTCACGCTCTGTCGGGCCAGCTCCAGGTCGTCGCTGTAGATCCGGCTGGCGAACCCGAGTCGTTTGCCACGGACCTCCAGCGCGTCACCCACGAACAGGAGTCGGTCGCGCGCGGCGTAGAGGCACACGCTGCCCGCGGTGTGGCCGGGCGTGTGGATGACCTCGAGCCCACCGAGGACCGGCAGGACGTCGCCGTCGTGGATCGGGACCGTGGTCCTCGGCGTTCGTGCCGTGTACGCGAACACCCTCCCGCGCGACGGGCGTCGCAGGGTCTCGCGAAGCGTCACCTGGAGAGCGGCCGCATCGGCGGGATGCATCAGGACCTCGACCCCGTCGCCCGACAGCTCAGCGACGCCGCCGACGTGATCGGGGTGACCGTGGGTGCACACGATCCGGGCGAGCTCGTCGAGCGAGCGACCGAGGCCGGCGACGTAGGCCGCCAGTCGGCGACGAGACCCGGGCAGACCCGCGTCGATGAGGGTCAGCCGATCCTCGCAGATCAGGTGACCGGTCGCGCCGAGGAGCGACACGGCGTGCACGCCGGGCGCGATCTCCATCGTGAGACCTCAGGGCACTCAGCGGCGGTGTGACGGGTATTGGAGCGGGAGACGGGATTCGAACCCGCGACATCTTGCTTGGGAAGCAAGCACTCTGCCAGCTGAGTTACTCCCGCTCGGGAGGCGCCCATTCTACGGCGCCCCCCGGGCGCGAGACAACGGCCGAGGGGCGGCCGCGATGGCGACGTGGAGGCGGCGCGGTCACAGCGGAGTCGGCCACGGCGACACCGGTCCGCAGGCCAGAACGGGTCGCCCTGCTATCGTGCGGCCGTGGAGGCCGACCTGCTCACCCGTGGCGCGACGACGCCCGCCACCCCGTCCGACGATCTCGAGCGCGCCGCATCGCGGCCGCTCGAGGCGCATTGGCTGGGCCGGGTGCCGTACGACGAGGGCCACGCGCTTCAGCGCCGCCTGGCCGCGGAACGAGCGGACGGCAACATCGGCGACCGACTCCTGCTCCTCGAGCATCCCGCCGTGCTGACGCTCGGGCGCAATAGCGACCCGGCCCACATCCTGGCCGGAGCCGACGAGCTTGAGGCCCGCGGCATCCCGGTGGTCCGCATCGAACGTGGCGGCGAGGTCACCTACCACGGTCCCGGCCAGCTCGTGGCGTATCCCATCGTGGCCCTCCACGACCGCGGCCTGCTGGTGCGTCCGTTCGTGCGCGCCCTCGAAGCGGCACTCGTGGCGACCTGTGCCGCCCACGGCGTGACGGCGGCGCGCCGCGACGGCCACCCAGGATGCTGGTGCGAGCCGGACGGTGCGAGGCCTCGCAAGATCGGGGCGCTCGGCCTTCGGGTCGAGCGGGGCGTGACCTACCACGGCATCGCCCTCAACGTCACGGTCGACCTCGCCGATTTCGACCTGATCGACGCCTGCGGGATGCCCGGCGTGGCGTCGACGTCGATCGCCGCCGAGCTCGGCCGGCACGACGCGACCCCATCCACGGAGTCGGTCGCCCACGCGGCCTCGGTCTTCGCTCGAGCCCTGGCCGAGGCCATCGGGGCGCCGCTGGTCGGCGATCTTCCAGCCTGAGGCGCGAGGACGTGGCGGCCGGTCTCTTCGAGCTCCGCAAGGATCCCATCACGGGCTGGTGGGTGGCGACGGTGGTGGACCGGGCGTTCCACCTCGACCGTTTCGCGCGTGCCGCGGAGCCAGTCGACGACCACCTGTTCGGGTGCGCCAACTGCACGACGCCCGATGGCGAGGGGATCCGGGTCCGCATGCTCAAGGACTTCGCGTTCCACGTGGTCGGCACCGACGTCGACGCGCGCGATCTCGACCAGGGCCTCGGCCAGGTGGCGCTCGCCCAGGCTCGCGCGACCGGGAGTTGGCGGACGATCGTCGCGCCGCCGGGCGAGCATCGCGCGCTCCATGCCGTCGGGAACGAGGTCATCGAGGGCCTGCTCTGTGAGGCTCGGGACGCGCTGGCGATGGCCCGCGCGACCGGCCAGACCGAGTACCTGACCATCGTTCAGAACTGGGGTAGCCAGGCGGGTGCCCGCACGAACCATCTGTGCCTCGACCTGTACGATCTCCCCCAGATCCCGCACCGCATCGCCGAGGAACTCGGGGGCGCCGCGCGCTTCGTCATCCGGGAAGGGGAGTGCCCCTTCTGTCGGCTCGTGCGCGACGAGGTCCGTCGTCCGGAGCGGCTGGTCTGGGAGGACGCCGACAGCGTGGCCTTCGCCCCGTACGCCTCGCGCTCGCCGTTCGAGATCTGGATCGTGCCCCGTCGTCACGAGGCGGACTTCAGCCGCATGGGCGCCCCGGACATCGCCGCGACCGCCGAGGCTCTGCGCCAGGTCCTGGCCAGCCTCGCCTCGAGCCTCGACGGGCCGCCGTACAACCTCGTCCTCCACACCGCGCCCCTGCGTGAACAGGTCGATGCGACGTACCACTGGCACTGGGAGATCCATCCGCGACTGCGGGAGATCGCCGGCCTGGAGCTGGGAACCGGCCTGCCCGTGAATCCCGTCTCGCCCGAAGACGCGGTGGAGGAACTCCTGGGCCGCGCCGAGGGCCAGGGAGGTGCGACGGGTTGAACGGCTGCATGCCGGGCACCCGCCGGCGTCACACCGGGGGGAGGTCCACCGTCTCTGGCCCAACGAGCGCGTCCCTTGCCGGCTGCGCATTCCGTCGACCCGTCCGCACGGAGCCTTCGTGGCCATCGACCCTCAGCTCAACGTCCTTCGCGGCACGCTCGGCCGCCCTGCCGCGCGGCCGGTCGTCACACCCCTGGGCCGCCCGATGAGCGGAGCCTGGGATCACGACGAGGCCGGCGTCTTCATCGAGGCGCTGTTCGCGAAGCATCACGGGGAGATCTACGCCTACCTCCTGCGCATGATGCGCGACCCAGAGGTCGCCGCCGACATGACCCAGGACGCATTCATCAAGGCCTACAAGAACTACGAGACCCTGGAGAAGCCCGAGAACGCCCGTGCGTGGCTGTACCAGATCGCCCACCGAGTCGCACTCGACGAGATCCGGCGCCGGAAGATCATCCGGTTCTTCCCGTGGACCGGTGAATCGCATGGTTCGGCGCCCTCGGCCGAGCGGCTCGTCATGGACGCCCGGCTGTCCGGTGACATGCAGCGCGCGCTCGAGCGGATCCCGGAGCGCCAGCGGGCGGCCCTTCTGCTCGCCGAGCTGCACGACCTCACGGGCCTCGAGTTGGCGGCCGCGCTCGGCGTGAGCCACGTCGCGGCCCGAGCCTTGCTGACCCGCGCTCGCGAGAGCCTCCGCCAGGCTCTCGCCGCCGAACGCGCCGACGACGCGCAGGCGGAGGCGGTCGCCGACGCCAAGGCGGAGGCGTCCAGCGCCCATCTCCCCGGGCGACCTCGATGAGCCGCTTCGGGCGGGTCACGCGCCGACCCGACGACTGGGCCACTCCACACGACCGAGCCCGGTCCCGAGCTGCGGAGCGTCTCGACGACGAGCTCGACCCGGGTGAGGCCGCGTGGCTCGACGAACATCTGGCGGGCTGCGAGGCATGTCGCGTTGTCGCTGAGGCGTACGTCGCCGATCGGCTCGCGCTTCGCTCGCTGCGCGACATCGCCCCGGAGCCGCCGCGCGACCTGTGGGCGCGAACGGCCGCCGGCATCGAACGCGAGGCCGGGCACGGCCGCGCGGGTTCTCCTTCACGTCGCTTGCCCCTCGGTGCGATCTCTGGGATCGCCGTGATCGCGATCGTCCTCGGGGCGACGGCGCTGTCGGGTGCCTGGAACATCGGCGCCCCCGGTGTCGACACCGCGAACGCGAGTCCGAGCGGGAACGGCCAGCCAGGGGCGACCCCGATGCTCGTTGCCGCCGGGGCCGTGGGCTGGGTCCGGACCCTCGATGACGGCGCCTACGCCTACAACGTGGCGGATCTCGATGAGGTCTGCCCGGCGGGCGACCGGCCGGACTGCGCCGCCCTCGACGATCAGGCATTCGAACGGCTCGACCTCGCCGCCGCCCCGAAGTCCGTCATCGGTTCCCCGACCGACGGTCGGGCCATCGTGGTCGGGCAGGACGCGTCCGGCCGCCAGAGCATCTTCGTCGTCTCGCTGCCGAAGGCCGGCACGGAGTCACAGCCGCCGCGCGCGACCCCCAAGCCGTCCAGGACGCCGACGCCGACCAAGACGGCCGCAGCGACGCCGGTCGAGACCGCCAGCACGACACCGAGCGAGTCAGCGGTTCCCAGCGAGTCGCCGGCCACCACGCCGGAGGCCGCGACCTCACCCGGACCGACGGACGAACCGGTCGAAACGCCCGAACCGACGGCCACCACGGAACCCAGCCCGATCGTCACCCCGGTGCCGACTCCGTCGACACTGGAGACACCGAGTCCGGAACCGACGGTCGCCCTGAACCTCGCGATCGCCAGCGGCGTGTCGGTGGTCGGTGAGTCGGCGGCCTTCTCGGCCGACGGGAAGTGGTTCGCCTTCACCGCGCGACCGGCCGACAAGACCGATGGCCCGGACATCTACGTCTGGCGGGTCGGTGACGAGCTGTCGCGTCGGCTGACGACCGATGGCCGCAGCGTCTTCGCCTCCTGGCATGGCGACTCGATCATCGGGAGCGGCCTCGCCTCGGGCGACCCGGTCGATGGCGCCCACACGCCGGTCAGCTTCCGGGTCGATCCGACCAGCGGGGAGCGTACGGACGTCTCGAGCGGCCTGTGGCGACCGGCCGTCGATCCGAGCGGGACCTTCGCCATCGCCTGGGACGGCTCCGTCAAGGTGCCCGCGACCGATGCGGTCGAGATGGTCCCGGGACGCGGGGACCTGCGGATCGTGCGTTGGCCCGCCGACGGCAGCGACGCGGGCGCCGCCGGCGACCCGATCCCAGGGATCGCCGGTCCGGTCGGCGACTTCGACGTCCGCTGGGACGAGACGGGCTCCTGGGTGGCCATCTGGCGTTCCGAACCCGCCGATCCGGGCATCGGCCGGCTCACGCTGCTGCGGCTCGATCGTGAGTCGGGCAAGCTGACCCGACCCGAGGGCGCCCCGACCGAGGTCCCGGCGTTGTCCGGCTTCTCGATCGGGAACGGGCGACTTGCCTGGGTGACCCCGCATGGTCAGGACGCCCAGGGCAGCAAGGTGCAGGTCGTCGCCTGGTCCGATGACGGGGTCGGCGCGACGGAGAGCGTGCCGGGCGAGGACGTCGTCGTCGTTCGCTAAGGGCGACCCTCGCGAACGGTCTAGATCCGGGCCAGGATCTCCGCCTTCTTCGCCTCGTACTCCTCGGCCGTGATCGCCCCGCTGTCGCGAAGTTGCGCCAGGTTGGCCAGGACCGCCATCTGATCCGTCGGCGTCGGCGTCGGGGCCGGGGCCGCGGCTGGGGTACTCGCCGCCGGTGCGGGCGATGCTGCCGCCGCCTGCTGGGTAGCGTCGCTCAACTTCTTGGTCATGATCTGATCGCGGAACTCGACCGGATGCGTGATGGTCTTGAACTGGTCCACCCCAGCGCTTCCGGACTGCGTGTAGATGACGATGTCGCCATATCCGATCCGGGCGCCGAGGAACGGGATGCGCGTCTTCACGTCGGTCACGGAGCCCAACAACGTCGCTGACGATCGGCGCGAAACGAGGCCCTCCTCGCGGATCACCCGCAGGTTCGTGACCGCGAATTGGGCCGTCCGCCAGACGATGACGTTGTAGATGATCGCGCCGATCCCGCCGATGACGAGCCCGATCTTGATCAGGTCGAGCAGATTCCCGACCGCTCCGACGATGCCCGACTGACTGTCGGGGGAGATCCAGCCGACGGCGTAGGCCCCGAGCAGCAGGAGCGCGGGGACCACCGAATTGCGAAGCGGCGCCATCCAGTGCTTGTGGGTCTCGTAGACGATCTCCTCGTTCGCGATCAGGGTCTCGTTCAGCGGCACAGATGGGCTCCTTACGCTCGGTCACGCGCACGGCGCGCCTGACGACAAGGGTACCCCTGCCCGATCACGCAGGACGGGCGTGCGCGTCGGCCGGAACCGGCGTATCTTCACCCTCCCATGCGACCCAGAAGGTTGGTCGTAGGGTTGGCGCTCACCGCCGCCCTCGCCCTGGTCGCACTCCCCGGTCTCGCGGGTTCACGGGCATCGCGTCCTTCGGAACCCGTTCCGGTCGGTGCGCTCCAGCCGCTCCCGGACACGGGCAGCGGCTCGCGTCCCGCGATCACGGTCGACGGCCTCGACGCGGCCCAGGCGGCGGCCGGTGCCGTCACGGTCGACACGACGTTCATCGAGCCCGGTCAGGCGCCAAAGGCCGGTCCGAGCGCACGCCACAAGGTCGACCAGCCCGATGGGTCGTCGAAGTCCGTCCGCAAGCCCGCGAAGTACAAGCTGACCGGCACGGCGACGTTCTACGAGGCGGGCACGACGGCGATGCGCCTGCCCCGCGGCACGATCGTCATCATCTGCGGGGGTGGCGGCTGCGTGGAGCGTGTCATCAACGATTACGGCCCCGCCCAGGGCAGCAGCCGGATCGTCGACCTGTACAAGCCCGACTTCTTCGACATCTGCGGCTGCCCGTCCTGGTCCGGCACGACCAAGGTGACGGTCTACGTCTACTGATCCGCGCTGATCGCCGGTCGCCGGTCGCGTCCACGGCGCGGTATCCTGTTCGGGACCCTTCGGCTTGCGGCCCCGTGAGGCCGCCGACGAGGCCCCGTGAGGCCGGGAAGGAGCGATGAGCGGCCGTCAGATCATGACCGCGGACGAGATCCGTCGCGCGACGATCCGGCTCTCCCACGAGATCGTGGAGAAGCAGGCCGGTACGGACGGGCTCCTGCTCATCGGCATCCAGCGACGGGGCGTGCCGCTCGCTCGACGCATCGCCGATGCCATCGCGGAGAACGAAGGTGCCATCGTGCCGGTCGGGGCCCTCGACATCACGTTCTACCGCGACGACCTCTCGCTGGTGGCCCAGCAGCCCATCGTCAAGGGCACGGAGCTGCCGTCCGGCATCGACGGTCGGACGGTCGTGCTCGTCGACGACGTCCTCTACACGGGACGGACGATCCGCGCCGCGATGGACGCGCTCGTCGACTTCGGCCGTCCGCAGGCGATCCGCCTGGCCGTGCTCGTCGATCGCGGCCACCGCGAGCTGCCGATCCGGGCCGACCACGTCGGCAAGAACGTCCCGACCTCGCGCGAGGAACTGGTCAAAGTCCACCTCGAGGAGACTGACGGGGAGGACGCCGTGGAGATCGAGCGACTGGCGTCGGCGGCGCCCGAGCCGGTGGCGACCGAGCCGGTCGGGTGAGCCTCGTGGTCGACCCGGACGCCGTCCCGGCCGTCCCCTCGGTCGACGTCGCGCCAGAGAGCCAGCCGGTCGGTTGGCGCCACCGCCACCTGCTCGACGTCGACGCCCTGTCGGCCGCCGACCTCGACCTCGTCATGCGCACCACCGACGCCATGCGCGAGGTCCTGGCGCGGCCGATCGCCAAGGTCCCCGCGCTGCGCGGTCGACAGGTGACGATCCTCTTCTACGAGGCCTCGACCCGGACCCGCGTCAGCTTCGAGGTCGCGGCCAAGAACCTGTCGGCCGACGTCGTCAACATCGCCGCGGCGTCCTCGTCGGTCTCGAAGGGCGAGTCGCTCGTCGATACCGTCCGGACGGTCGAGGCACTCGGCGCGCACATGCTCGTGATGCGCCACAGCGTCAGCGGGGCGCCGTACCTCGCGGCGGAAGTCTTCGGCGGATCCGTGCTCAACGGCGGCGACGGCTGGCACGCGCACCCGACCCAGGCGCTCCTGGACCTGTACACGATCCGGTCGCACACCGGCGACGCGTCGCTGGCTGGCCGCAAGGTCGTGATCCTGGGCGACGTCCTGCATTCGCGGGTGGCCCGCTCGAACATCTGGACGCTCACGGCCGCCGGCGCCGACCTGTGGCTGTGCGGGCCGGCCACGCTCCTGCGGGGCTTCGAGGCCTGGGCTCGACGGGGCGCCGCGGACGGGCGTCGCTTCCACGTGACCACGTCGGTCGAGGAGGCGCTGCGCGATGCCGACGTCGTCATGGCGCTGCGCATCCAGCGCGAGCGGATGGCGTCGGGGCTGCTGCCGTCGCTTCGGGAGTACGCGGCACGGTACGGGTTGACCGCCGAGCGCCTGCGGCTCGCGAAGCCCGAGGCACTGGTCATGCATCCCGGTCCGATGAACGAGGGCGTCGAGATCGCCGCGGACGTCGCGGACGGACCGCAGTCGGTCATCACGGACCAGGTCACGAACGGCGTGGCGGTACGGATGGCCCTGCTTTACCTGCTGGCCGGGGCTCGCGACCTGCCCGACCGCGGGACCGCTCGGTGACCGACCTCGAGATCAGCCGCGCCTGGCTGGTGGACCCGGCGGCGGGTCGGGAGGGACCGGGCGAGATCGTCGTCCGCGACGGGATCCTCGAGGCCGTGACCTGGCTCGACGGCGACGAGGCGGACGGCATCGACGATTCGGGCGTCGTCGTCGCGCCTGGCTTCATCGACCTGCACGCGCACTTGCGCGAGCCGGGCAACGAAGACGCCGAGACCATCGCCACGGGCCTGGCAGCCGCGGCCCACGGCGGATTCACCACGGTCTGCGCGATGCCGAACACGACCCCCGCGCTCGACGAGCCGGGGGTGCTCGCACGGATCCGCGCGGCGGGTGCCGCGAGTGGCTCGCCGGTCGAGTTGCTCGCCCACGGGGCCGTCACCGTCGGGCGTGGCGGGCAGACATTGGCCGCGCTCGGCGAGCTCGCCGATGCCGGGGTCGTCGGGTTCAGCGACGACGGCGCCCCGATCGCGAGCCCGTCCATCCTGCGCTCGGCGCTGGCCTACGCCGGGGCCCTCGGCCTGCCGGTCGTCGATCATCCCGAAGAGACCGGGCTGACCGAGGGAGCCGAGGCGAACGACGGGTTCGTCGCGACCGTCCTGGGCCTGCGCGGCTGGCCGGTCGCGGCCGAAGAGATGGCCGTCGCCCGCGACCTGGCCGTGCTTGCCGACGTCGTTCGGGACGTGCCGGGCGCCCGGCTCCACCTGACGCACGTCTCGTCGGCTGGGGCGCTCGAGCTGATCCGGCGTGCCAAGGCGGCCGGCCTCCCGGTCACCTGCGATGTCACGCCTCACCACCTCGCGCTCAGTGATGAATGGGTCGCCGGCGCCCGGCGCTGGGCCTGGGACGCGAGCGGCGACCCATGGGCCGATGACGCGATGCGGGCCGGCGCCTACGACCCGAGCCTGCGCGTCAACCCGCCGCTCCGTGCGCCCGAGGACGCTGCGGCCGTCCTGGCGGCCCTGGTCGATGGCACGGCCGACGCGGTCGCCACGGACCACGCGCCCCACACGGAGGTCGACAAGGCCGTCGAGTTCGGGTCCGCCGCCAACGGCATCAGCGGCATCGAGACCGCCCTGGGCCTGTTGCTCGCCGCGGTGGATGCCGGACGGCTGCCCCTCTCGCGCGCCATCGAGGCGTTGACGTCCGGACCGTCGGCCGTGCTCGCCGGACGGTCGCGACGCAACGGCTCGGTCGGGCTCGTCGAGGGTGAACCGGCCGATCTCGTCGTCTTCGACCGCTCCGAACCGTGGCTCGTGACCGCCGAGAGCCTGGTCTCGCGCGGCAAGAACTCCCCGCTGATCGGCCGCGAGGTGCCGGGGCGGGTCCTCGTCACGTTCGCGGGCGGCCGGATCGCCTTCGAGTCGGCCGACGCCTGACCGGTCGCCGCGACGGGCCGCCGGACGAGCACCCGGGACTCGCCCGTCGAGCCGACCCCCCGTCGCCCGGGTGGCTCCGTTACCCTGCCGCGAATGACCTCGTCCGGGACGCCCTCGATCAACCGCGACTACGAGCGCCGTTCGCTGTGGCAGGCGACCATGGCGCCGCTGCCGGATCGCTCGGGGCGACCGCTGCCCGACACCACGGACGTCGTCGTCATCGGTGGGGGACTGGCCGGCATCAACGCCGCCCGCGAGCTCGCGACGCGCGGCACGGCGGTCACCGTCCTCGAGGCGCACACCCTTGGCTGGGGCGCCTCGACCCGCAACGGCGGGATCGTCCATGCCGGCTACAAATGGGGGCCGAGTGCCCTCCTGAAGCGCTACGGCGAGGCGACGGGACGGACGCTGTACGAGGAGACGCTCGGGTCGTACGCGCTCCTCAAGCGGCTGATCGCCGACGAGGCCATCGATTGTGACTTCCGTGAGCTCGGCAACGTCGAACTCGCCTACGCCCCGTCGCATGTCGCCGAGCTCGAGGAGGCCCGGGACAGCCTGCTGACGGTCGGGGTGGCTGCCGAAGTGGTGCCGCGTGACCGGATCCGCGAGGAGATCGGCTCGGACGCCTATTTCGCGGGCCTGGTCGTCCCCGACAGTGGCCTCCTCCATCCGGGACGGTACTTCGCGGGCCTGGTCGGGGCGGCCGAGCGGGCGGGCGCGGATCTCCATGAAGGCGTCCGAGCGAGGACGATCCGACGGCAGGGAGATGGCCGCTTCGTCGTGGAGAGCGAGCGCGGCGCGATCCTGGCCCGCGACGTGTTCGTCGCCACGAACGGCTACACCGATGGCGTCGTGCCCACGCTTCGGCGCCGGGTGATCCCGATCGGCAGCTACATCATCGCGAGCGAGCCCCTGCCCGAGGACCTCGCCCGCGAGCTCTCACCGAAGGGCCGCTCGTTCTACGACACGAAGAACTTCCTCTACTACTGGCACGTGTCGACGGACCACCGGATGGTCTTCGGCGGACGGGCCAGCTTCATGCCCACGTCCATCGAGCGGACCGCCGCCATCCTCCACAAGGGCCTCCTGGAGGTCCATCCGCAGGTCTCGGACTACCGCATCGAGTACGCCTGGGGTGGCAATGTCGGCTTCACGTTCGACCGGATGCCCCATGTCGGGCGGACCAAGGACGGGGTCGCCTATGCCCTGGGCTGCTGCGGGACGGGCGTGGCGCTGATGACGCATCTCGGGACGGCCGTCGGGGCATGGATGGCCGGCGGTGACGCCCCGGCGCTGACACGGCTGCGGTTCCCGCTCGTGCCGGCGCCGTACGAAGGCCGTCCCTGGTTCCTGCCGGTCGCCGGGGAGTGGTTCCGTCTCCAGGACCGCGTCGCGGCCCGGTCCCGCCCAGCCTCCCGGATCGACTGACCGCGACGTCCAAGCGCGAGCCCCTCGCGCTCTAGGCCGCGAGCCTCCGGAGCGTGTCGAGCAGGCGGTCGATGTCCGCCTCGGTCGAGAGGTAGTTCACGATGCCGGCACGCAGGTACGTCGCTCCCCGCAGACGGGTCGTGGTCAGCCAGCCGTCGCCGGAGACCTCGAGGGCGCGCTGCAGACGGTCCTGGTGCGCGTCGAGATCGGCCGGCGCGAGCCTGGCGGCGGCGGCGCGACCGCCCGGCAGGTGGCGGAAGCACACGACCGAGAGGTCCGGGACCTCGGGCAGCGCTTCGAAGTCGTCCGACTCGGCGCAGCGGCGGGCCAGGTGCGCGGCGAGGTCGTCGTTCGCCTCGATGAGTCGACCGAACCCGTCGGTGCCGAGGTGCTTCCAGGACATCCAGAGCTTGAGCGCACGCCAGCGCCGCGTGCCCTCGAAACTCAGCTTGTAGAAGTTGAGCTGGTCCGCGGGCTCGTCGTGGCCGCCGTCCGCCCCCGCCGCAGCGCCCGGGGCCTCGCCGCCGCGGTAGTACTCGGGACTGCGTCCGCCGAACGTCGCGGCGAGGTGCGTGCGATCGCGAACGAGCAGCCCGCCGATGTCGTAGGCCTGGAAGAACCACTTGTGCGGATCGAGCGTGATCGAATCGGCTCGTTCGAGGTCGGACACGCGCTCCGCATCGCGCGCGGAGAGTCGGGCGGCGCCGCCGTACGCCGCATCCACGTGCAGCCATAGGCCCTCGGCGGCCGCGACATCCGCCAGCTCCCCGATCCGATCGACGGAACCGGTATTGGTCGACCCGGCGACCGCGGCGATCGCGAACGGCGTCAACCCGGCCGCCCGGTCGCGCGCGACGGCCTCGGCGACCGGCGCGCCGCGCAGGCGGAACCGTTCGTCAGACGGGACGATGACGAGCGTCTCGGTCGGGAAGCCGAGCAGGTCCAGCGCCCGCGCGACGGAGAAGTGGGTCTGATCGCTGGCGTACACCCGTGCGCCGACGAGGTCGGCGCCGCGCGGCGGGCCGTCGAGGCCCAGGACGCTCCCGAGTCGCAGGTCCCGGGCGATCGTCATCCCCATGAAGTTGGCCATCACCCCGCCCGAGGTCAGCAGCCCGAATGACTCGTCGCCATACCCGACGAGGTCGCACAGCCAGCGCACGACCTCCTCCTCCACGAACGCGGCCACCGGGCCGGCGTGCCAGACGTCCACCCCCTGGTTGGTCATCTGGGCGAGCAGCTCGCCCATCATCGAGATCGGCAGCGGCGGCGGCGTGAAGTAGCCGAACTGGCGGGCGTGCTGGGCGTTCATCTGGCCACCCGCGAGGCGCGTGCGGAACTGTTCGAGGATCTCGGCCGACGGCGTGGGGGCGTCGGGCGCGGGGCCAGGCGATCGGCGCGCCCCGAAGAACGCCTCGCGGATCTCGTCGTAGGACCCGGGATGGCCCATCGCCCGTTCCACCGCGTGGTCGTACAGGAAGTCGAGCGCGGCGCGCCAGGTGTCCTCGCCCAGCCGTTCGAGCGCGGCGCGAGACGCGCCCTCGTCGCGGTAGCCGACGAGCTCGGGCTCCGGGTGCCAGCCGAACCGCGCCAGGTAGGCGTCGGTGTCGGGGGGTGCGGTCGGATGCTGGGTCGTCGATCGTTCGGTCATCGACTCGATGGTACCGGCCGGAGCGATCGCCGGGTCAGTCCTCGAATTCGACCGCTGCCAGGCGCTTCCGGTTGACCGTCAGCTGCAGCACGTCCGGGCGGGAGTAATGCCCGGTCGGGTCGAAGTTCTGGCGCTCCTCGCGGACGCGAGCGAGGTCGATGTCGGCACAGACCAGGCGCTCGTCGTTCGGGACGGGGGCCACGACCCATTCGCCATCGGGGCCGGCGATGCAGGAACCGCCGTCCTCTTCGTCGTCGTCGAGCATCTCGGCGCGAACGGCCTCGGCGAGCGGGAAGGAGTCCGGGATGTCGGCCGCGCTGTGGAGATCGGCCGCCGACAGCACGAACACGCGGCCCTCCAGGGCGATGAACCGGGTGATGTCCTTGGTCAGGCCCACGCCGCCCGGCCAGACCGCCACATGGAGGTCTTCGCCGCCCGCGTACATCGCGGCCCGGCTGAGCGGCATCCAGTTCTCCCAGCAGTTCAGGCCACCGACCCGGGCGCCGCCCGGGCCGTCATGGACGCGAAGGCCGTGCCCATCGCCGATGCCCCACGCGAGGCGCTCCTCGTAGGTCGGCATCAGCTTGCGGTGGGCGCTGACCACACCGCGATCCGGGTCGATCGCGACGAGGGTGCAGTACACGGTCCCGCGGCCCGGCCCGCCGCCACGCTCGGCGACGCCGAGATACGTGAAGACGCCACGATCGCGAGCGGCCTCGGCGATCGTCGCGATCTCGGGGCCATCGATGTCGACCGCGGCATCGAGGTAGGCCGAAAAGGCGCGCTTCTGGTCGGCGTTGTCGAAGCGGGCGCCGTCGGTCATCCCGATCCAGAGCGGGTACCCACCGAGGAACGTCTCGCCGAAGGCGACGAGTTCGACGCCCTCGTCGGCAGCGCGTCCGATCCAGTCGGTGACGATGGTGGTCCCACGGGCGGGGTCGAGCCAGGCCGGATGGACCTGGGCGGCTGCGATGCGCATGCCCGGCATCGTACGCTTCGACGCGATGACCGATCACGACCGACCCGACCCAGGCCTCGACGCCGACCACGATCCCGAAGGTCGCGCCCGGCTCGAGGCGGCGCTTGCGCCGCTCGGCGTGCCCTACGAGCTCTTCGCCTGCGACCCGGCGCTCGCCGACACGGCCGCGTTCTGCGCGGCGTACGGGTTCGCGCCCGAGGACTCCGCGAACACGATCGTGGTGATCGGCAAGGCCGATCCGCCCCGCTACGCAGCGTGCGTGACGCTGGCGCCGTACCGGCTCGACGTGAACCGGGCGGTCCGGGACCGGCTCGGGACGCGCAAGGCGTCATTCGCCCCGGCCGAGGACACGGCCGGGCTCACCGGCATGACGATGGGTGGCGTCACGGTGTTCGGGCTCCCGGACGGGCTGCCGATCTGGGTCGATGCGCGCGTCATGGCGCGGGAGCGGGTCATCCTCGGCGGCGGCTCGCGCTCGTGGAAGGTCATCTCGACGCCGGCGATCCTTCGGGCGTTGCCAGGCATGGAGGTGGTCGAGGGGCTGGCTACGGAGCCGCGAACGGAGGACGCGCCCCCGGCCTGAGGGTCAGGCCGGCGAACCGATCCGCAGACGATTCCCGTCGAGATCGACGACCTCGATCTCGCGCCGACTGTAGTCGGTGTCCTGCACCTTGAGCCCCAGCGACGCCGCCAGCGGCTCGACGTCCTCGACATGCAAGTAGGCGAGGCTCTCTGGCGGGGCGTCGCCGTCGTGCTCCGAGAGGTAGATGAGGATGCCGTCGCGTTCGATCGCGATGAGTCGCGGGAAGCCCGGCTCGGACTGGTGCCATGAGGTCACCTCGAATCCGAGGCGCTCGTACCACCGGACGGACGCCTCGGCGTCACGGACGCGGAAGTAGGGGACCAGGATGGCCATGGCCGCAGTATGCCGAGCGGCCCGACGGCGTGGCGCGGTCATCTCCCGTATCGTTCCGGCTCGTGACCGACGAACCCCAGTCGCCCTCGCCGGCCCCCGCGCCCACCGCGGACCCAAGCGCCGACCCGACCCCGCCGCGCCCGCCGCGATCGACCGGGCCGATCCAGTACAAGGGCGAGGTCCTCGACGCCGAGCGGGGTCCGGGGCTCGGATGCTTCCGGTTCCAGGTGATCGTCCTCGTGGTGCTCATCGTGCTGACGCCGCTGAGCGTGGTCTGGAACTGGCCACCGACGGTGAGTGCCGTGCTCCTGTTCGCGGTGATCCTGCTGCTGCTCGTCACCGGCCAGACGATCATCTTCCTGTTGCGGCTCGTAGCGGCCGACCGTCGGGGCCGTCGTCGCCCGCTGGCGAGCGGGACGAAGACGGTCGGCGAGCTCGAGGACGCGGCCGTCGTAGCCGACGACAACGGCGACTCGATCTCCGCCGATCGATCACCCCCGGAACGTTAGGCGCCGATCCACGCTTGCCGAGGCCCCGTTTGGGACCTCCCACCGCGTGTTCGTGCGTGGATCGGCGGTCCGACCGGTCGGGTGAGCGCATCGACCGCGCCTAACGCTCCGCCAGACGGACATCTCGCCGAGTCATCCGCGGATCAGGGTGTGATGTCGAACTCGCCCTTGGCCAGGACCTCGGTCCCGGCGCGGTACTCCAGGCCGTAGTGGCCGGGCTCGAGGCCCGGTTCGACGTCCTCGGTGATGCATTTGCCCGTGTCGTCGAATGTCCGATCGCTCGGCTCGGATGTGCCATTCGGGAAGGTCACGACCGTCGTGATCGTCTCGCCGGCACGGATCTCGCGCTGGAGGTAGGCCGCGGAGTGGATCGGCGAGCTCGCCTTGAATGTCTTCCCTTCACCCGTCACCGAGCAGCCGGTCCCGCCCGTCCCGAACTCGATCGTGCCCGCGAGGATCGACTCCACCTGGCCGCCGAGGAACACCAGGCCGAAGAAGCCGACGACCAGGAGGACCGCGGCGACGATCGCGACGATCAGGCAGCCCCGAGTTCGCCGACTGCCACCGCCTCCGTCGCTCGGCGCGACCCATGCGGTCGATGATGCCTCGGGCGGTGCCTCTCCCGCAGGCGCGGTGGCCCGGTCGGGCTCGGTCGCGGGCTCGTCCATCGGTTCGGTCATCTGGGCCTCCCTCTCGCCGGTACAGACGCCGGCGTCGCCAGACCGTTACACGGCCGCGGCACGACCGGTGCCCCGTGCGACAATACGCGACGGGACGGCGCGAGCCGGCCCATCGTTCGCTCATGGAGGACCGCACGACGTGCCCGTGCTCGCGACCTACTTCTCCGTCCGCCGCGGCCGCGACCCGTTCTTCAAGTTCTTCATGCGCACGATCTTCCCGAGGCAGGTGAAGGACTACGAGGAGAAGTTCGGCATCCGCTTCATCGGCTGGTTCAATGTCGCGTACGGCTGGGATTTCGACAACGTCATCCTGCTGGACCTGCCCGACTACGCGACCATCGACAAACTGGAGAAGGACGAAGCCACCCGCGCACTCGGCCATCGCGCCGGTGAGTGGATCTTCGAGCGCCACCACTCGATGTTCCTGCGAGAACGGATGGGGCCCGATCTCGAGTACCACCCGTAGACTCCCCGAACAGCACGGAGGCGACCATGGACGGCCACAACGACCTGCTCGGAGAGCTCGCGGCGGACGCCGCCCTCGAACGCTCCGACTTCCTGATCCAGGCGACCGAGCAGCTGCGCAAGTTCCTCGACCATCACAAGGAGCGGATCGCCGTCCTCGGCGGGCTGACGCTCATCGACGAGGAACCCGATTACCTGTCCATCGCGCCGGACCTCAGCTTCCGGAGTCGGAGTCGCTACCAGGACGACATCACCGGCGAGTGGGTCAGCGAGACCGAGGTCATCGAGAGCGCCTCCGAGCTCGTCGAGCTCTACAACCCGGCCGACATCTTCGCCGCCTTCACCGAGGCCGCCAAGGAAGCCTCCGGGCTGCGCGCCGAGCCGACCGCCGAGGGCGACCTCATGGACGCGTCCGGCATCTCCATCGAGGAGACCGTCGTGCTCGGAGAGGATCCATATGCCGCCGCCGCCGACTCGTGGGCGGCCGGGCAGGGCGTGCCGCTCGACGCGGACGACGACGAGGCGGCCGCCCATCGTCTCTACGACCTGGCACTCGAGTACCAGGAGCGCAGCCAGCGCAGCGAATCGCGGCTGCTCGAGGAGTTCGAGGGCGCGGCGACCGGCCTCAGCGGCCTCGTCGGGGAGCTGATCATCGTCGACGATGACGATGAGCGGCTGACGCTCACCGCGGCGGGCACCTTCCGCGCCGAGGTGATCCCCGAGGACGCCGACGGGGAGTGGCGGATGCTCACCAACGCCGACGAACTCGTCGAGTTCTACGACCCCACCGACGTCTTCGGCGACCTGGCCGACTCGTTGGCTGAGGCCTACCCATCGGTCGCGCCCGAGCTTGGTGGCGAGGCGGCCGGGTCGGCACAGGCGGCCGCGAGCGCCGACCGCGTCGCCGAAGCCGAGGCGAACGAGGACGTCGAGGACGTGGAGGACGTCGACGACGCGGAGACCGAGGACAAGCCGACCGCGTGAGCATGCGGCTCGCTGCAGCGGAGCTCGTCGAGAGTCGGGAGATCCTGCCGGGCCAGTGGCTCCAGTCGTTCCACGCCCCCGACATCGCGAGTGGGTCGCGGGCGGGTCAATTCGTCCACATCCGGACCGGTGACTTCTCGGGCATGGTCCTGCGTCGCCCGTTCTCGCTGAACACCACGGACGTCTCGACCGGGATCGTCACGATCCACTACCGCGTCATCGGACGCGGGACCGAGTGGTTCACGCGCCTGCGTCCGGGCGACACCGTCGACATGCTCGGGCCGCTCGGGCGGCCGTTCGAAGTCGACCCGCGCAGCCAGCACCTCCTGCTCGTCGCGGGCGGGCTGGGCATGGCCGGCGTCCGGATGCTCGCCGACGAGGCCATCCGCGACGGGCGCCAGGTGACGCTGCTGTTCGGCGGCGCCAGCCTGCGCGAGGTCTATCCGTCGAGCCTCCTGCCCGACGAAGTCGAGTACGTCGTCGCGACCGACGACGGATCGATGGGCCACCATGGCTTCGTGACCGAGCTGCTGCCCGAGTACGAGGCCTGGGCCGACCAGGCGTTCGCCTGCGGCCCGGCCCCGATGCTCGCCGCCCTGGCCAGGCTCGCGGCCGGGCGACGGGAGCGACTTGGTGTCGCCAACCTCGGCCGCAAGCGCGGTGGAGGCAAGCCCGACCCGATCGGATCGCCCGCGGCCCGGCGCAAGGCATTCCTGCAGGTCTCGATGGAGCAGAACATGGGTTGCGCGGTCGGCGCCTGTCTCGGGTGCGTCGTCATGAGCGTCACGGGCACGCCCCAGCGGGTCTGTCGCGAGGGTCCGGTCTTCGCCTCGGACGAGATCCAGTGGGAAGGCGCCTGGTCGTGAAGGCGAAGCGTCGCGCGATCACCTCGACCGGCGGGCCGCCGGGCCGGGCGCGAACGCCGACCAACCGGCGGGTCCGACCGGCGATCGTCGCCGCGCCGTCGACCCGGGCAACGCCGCTCGAGCATGCCGCGAACGGACGGACGCGCCCGGCCCCGCTCCCGGCGGACATGGCGGTCGACCTGTCGGTCGATCTCGGCCGTGGGCTAGTGCTCGCCAACCCGATCCTCGTCGCCTCGGGGACGTTCGGCTACGGCATCGAATACGGCGAGGTCGTCGACGTCGATCGCCTCGGCGCCATCTGCTGCAAGGGGACGACGCTCCGGCCGCGCATCGGCAACCCGACGCCGCGCGTCACCGAGACCCCGGGCGGGATGCTCAACTCGATCGGCCTCCAGAACCCCGGCGTCGATGCCGTCATCGAGAAGTACTCGGCGACGTGGACGGGCTGGAAGGTGCCGATGATCGTCAACGTCGCCGGCGAGTCCGTCGAGGACTACGTCGAGGTCACGCGACGTCTCGACGGCGTGCCGGGCGTGGCCGGGATCGAGCTCAACATCAGCTGTCCGAACGTCGGACGCGGCGGGCTCCAATTCGCGATCGATGCCGGGGCGGCCGGTGAGGTGACCGCCGCGGTTCGACGGGCCACGGACCTGCCGCTGCTGGTCAAGCTGTCGCCGAACGTCGCCGACATCCGGCCGATCGCGAAGGCCATCGCCGACGCCGGAGCGGACGCCCTGACCGCGATCAACACGCTGTCCGGGATCGCCGTCGCGCCGGGGCGGAGGAAGCCGCTCCTCGGCAACATCTATGGCGGGCTGTCGGGCCCGGCGGTCAAGCCGGTCGCGCTCCGCATCGTCTACGAGGCCGTCCAGGCCGTGAAGATCCCGGTGGTCGCGATCGGCGGCGTCACCGAGTTGGCCGACGTGCTCGACTTCCTCGCGGTCGGGGCCGTCGCGGTCCAGGTCGGGACCGCGATCTTCGCCGACCCGACGCTGCCGGTCCGCCTCGTCGACGAGTTGGCCGCGGCGTGTCGCGAGCATGGCCTGTCGTCGTACCGCGACCTGATCGGGACGGCTCTGCCAGCGAAGCCGGGCACTGCGTCCGCGAAAGGCGTCGAATACCGACCCTGAGGTCGGGTCCGCGTAGACTTCGGCGGTGACGACCATCCGGCCCGCCGTCGACGCCGCGGCACGCGCCGCCATCGCCGCCCGGACCGAGGCGCTCTTCCGGGCCTCCGGCGCGTTTCGCGAAGGCCATTTCCAGCTCAAGAGCGGCCGCCATGGCGATGCCTACGTCGAGAAGTTCGCGGTCCTCTCCGACCCGGCCGCGACCAGCGAGCTGTGCGCCGTGTGGGCGGGGCAGGTCCGCGACCGTGACGGCGCACCGATGGTCGACCTGGTCGCCGGCCCGACGACCGGGGGCGTCATCCTCGCCTTCGAGACCGCGCGCCAGCTCGGGGTCCGGAGCCTCTTCGCCGAGGAGGTCCATGCCGACGACGGCACGACCCGTCGCGAATTCCGGCGCGGCTTCCACATCGAGCCGGGCGAGCGGGTCCTGCTCGTCGACGACATCCTCACGACCGGTGGCTCGCTGCTGGCCATGCTCCCCGCGGTCGAGGCGATGGGCGGCGAGATCGTCGAATGCGTGGTGCTGGTCGACCGCAGCGGCGGTCGGGCGACGCTGACGTCGCCCACGACCGGCCGCACGTACCCCCTCCATTCCCTCTGGCACCTGGACCTGCCGACCTACGAACCGGGCGAGGCCACCTGTCCGATGTGCGCCACGGGCGAGCCGCTGGATGCGCCGGGCAGCACAGGGACCGGCGCGGGGGCGCTGACGGCGAGCGCCTGATCGGTGGATCGTCGGACCCGGAACCTCTTCGCCCTGGCACTGGTCGTCGTCATCGCGATCACCGGCGGCGCCGCGCTCATCCTCGGCGGTGGGACACCGCGACCGTCGGGCGGGCCGCCCGGCACGACGTCGGTCGTCGGACTCGTCGTGGGCGTCGATTCGGGCAGCCTCACCGACGTCCGGAGCTTCAGGCTCCGGACCGATGATGGCCAGACCCTGGCGTTCGGTCTTGTCGACCTCGAGAACGGCGTCGAGTTCCCGCCGGGCCATCTCGCCGAGCACCAGCTCACCGGGTCGCGGGTCCGCGTCTGGTACCGGCCGGGTGACCCGCTCCAGGCGATCCGGCTCGAGGACGCGCCCTAACTGTCCGGCGCGATCGCCTTGATCGCGTCGTCCATCTCGGCGTCCGACGCGAAGAGCTCGTACGACTTGCGGATGACCCCATCGCGATCGACCGCAAAGATCCAGGGCTCGGCGGTGAGGCCCCATTGATCCGTCGTCTCAGCGGTCTGGAGGTTGCCGGCCGCGTCGCGGATCGGCTGGAGCTGGCCGTCGATGAGTTCGAGCTGGTAGGGCTCGACGTTGATGAACGTGACGTCCGGATTCGCCGCGATCAACGGCTTGATCTTGTCGAGCGTCGGGCCGCACTGCGAGCTGACGCAGAACTTCGGCGTCGCGAAGACCAGGATGAAGGGCTTGTGCGCGGCCAAGGCGTCGGCCACCGACGTCTGATAGAACGCCGGATCGGGATGGGCGTCCGTCGAGATCTTCGAAGCGTCGCCCCCGACGTCCGCCAGCGTCGAGGTCTTCGAGGGTGGCGCGGCGTCACCGACCTGGACCGTCGGGGTCGAGTCGAGGACGTCGAACGTGTACCTGATCTTCTCGGGCGACGCGCCCGCGGCGGCCGTCGTGAACTCGGCGCCCCAGCGGCCGGCCTCGGGGAGCTCCACGTTGAACACGTACATCCCGCGCTCGTCGGGGATCGTCCACACGAACGTCCCGTCCGCCGTCGTGACCGGTATCGCCGGGTCCTTGCCGAGACTGTAGAACGCCGCCGACACGGTCCGATCCGGCGCGCTCACGACCCGGTTCTGATCGTCGACGAAGACGAACATGAGCCGGGCATCGCCACAGACCACGCGGTTGGTCGCGATGACCGGGAACACGGTCGGCGTCTGGGATGCGGTGTCCCAGCCCGGGGTCTCCGACGGGGTCGGCGCGGTGGCACATCGGGCTCCGGACGCACCGGCCGATGCCGAGGGCGTCGGGGTCTGGCTGGGGGCCGCGCCGGCGCAGGCGGTGACGATCAGGACGACCGCCAGCGACGCGGTGACGGACGGGAGACGGGACATGCAGAAAGCGTACCGGCATCGGCCGGGACGCGCCGCCGGAGCGATAGAATGGCCGTCTCGTGACACGCTTCCAGCGCCTGGCCCTGGCGACCCTGCTGACGACGCTCGCCCTCGTGACGATCGGGGTCGTGGTCCGCGCGACCGATTCCGGGCTCGGCTGCCCGGACTGGCCACTCTGCCACGGCAAGCTCCTGCCGGCGCTCGACGACACGAAGGCCTGGATCGAGTGGGTCCACCGCGGCGTCGCGGTCGTCGTCGGGTTCGAGGTCCTGGGCCTCGCTTTCCTCGCGATCCGCGACCATCGCGACCGCGGCTCGATCCTGTGGCCCAGCCTGGGGGCGGTGCTGCTCGTCGGGTTCCAGGCCTGGCTCGGTCGCGAGACCGTACGCCTCGGCAACTCCGGCGAGTCGGTCACCGCGCACCTGGCGGCAGCCCTGTCGCTCGTCGGGTTGCTCGTGTTCCTCACGGTCCGTGCCGGCTACCCGGCCCGCATCGGCGGCCGCGGGGCGAGCCAGCGCTTCACGCTCCTGGCGGCCTTCGGCGCGCTCGCGACGTTCGCGCTGCTCCTCTTCGGCTCGCACGTGACCGCCACTGACTCCGCGCTCATCTTCCCGGACTGGCCGCTCATGGGCGGCAGCCTGATCCCGCCGCTCACCGACCTGACCTCGGCGCACGTGCTCCATCGGTGGGTGGCGGTCGTGGTCGGGCTGATCGTGCTCGGCATCGCCATCGTGGCGTACCGCACGGAACGCGCGCACCCGGCCATCGTCCGGCTCGCGGTCTCGGCCGCCACCCTGTTCGCGATCCAGGTGATCGTCGGCGGGGCGCAGGTCCTGACCAAGCTCGCCCCGTGGACGCAGACGCTGCACCTCGCCCTCGGGGCGGTCATCTGGGCCCTGATGGCGGGCCTCGTGGTGACCAGCTACTACACCGCCCGCATCGGCGCGGGCGCCACGAGCGGGTTCGATCCGGGCGGCCGCGCGGACGCCGGTCCGCGGACCCGGGCCGACACGATCCGCGCCTATGTCGCGCTGACCAAGCCCCGCATCATCGAGCTCCTGCTGGTGACGACCGTTCCGGCGATGGTGCTGGCGACGCGCCAGGTTCCGGGCATCGCCTGGACCGATTGGGGCGCCCTCGTCGTCTGGACGATGATCGGCGGCACGCTGGCGGCCGGCAGCGCGAACGCGATCAACTGCTACCTGGACCGCGACATCGATGCGTTGATGACGCGCACGAGGCGTCGTCCGCTCCCGGCCCACCAGGTCGAGCCGGAGCGCGCGGTCGTCTTCGGGATCGCGCTCGGCGTGGTCTCGTTCGCCGTGATGGCGTGGTTCGTCAACCTGCTGGCGGCGTTCTTGACGCTCCTCGCCATCGGCTTCTACGTCGTCGTCTACACGATCATGCTCAAGCGCTCGACGCCGCAGAACATCGTCATCGGCGGTGCGGCCGGGGCCCTGCCGCCGGTCATCGGGTGGGTCGCGGTCACCGGCAGCATCGGCTTGCCCGCGCTCCTGCTCTTCGCCCTCGTCTTCTACTGGACCCCGCCCCACTTCTGGGCGCTGTCGCTGCGGATCCGCAAGGACTACGCGGCGGCCGGCGTGCCGATGCTCCCGGTGGTGAAGGGCGTCCCGGAAACGACCCGCCAGATCGCCCTGTACACGGTCCTGATGGTCGCCATCTCGCTCGTCCTGTGGGCGGTCGCGCGGATGGGCGCCGTCTACCTCGTCGCGGCCGTGGCCCTCGGTGGGATCTTCCTGTGGCAGGCATGGCGGCTGTGGCGGCGCAGCGCGTCCGAGGAGGCCTCCACCGCCGGCGCGATCGGCCTCTACAAGTACTCGATCACCTATCTGTCGCTGCTGTTCCTGGCCGTCGCGGTGGACGCCCTGGTGGTCGTCCCGCTCTAGGGGTTCAGCCCGCCCGGCGCAGGTCGGCGAGGACCGGCTCGACGGTCAACGGTCCGCCGAGCAGTTCCGCGATGAGCTCGGCCGGGGCCCTCGATCCGCCGTAGCGCAGCAACCGCTCCGCCACGAACGGATACCAGCCCGGGTCGCCGGTCGACCAATCGCCCCGGATCTCGCGGATCCGTGACCGCAGTGCGGCCGCCGCGATGGCCCCGAGCGGATAGTTGGCGATGTAGCCAGGGCCGTCGATGAGCTGGCCGCGGACCGCCCACCACGACCACTCTGGGTGCGGTTCGATCCCGAGGCCGTCGGCGACCACCTCGGCCCACACGTCGTTCGGCCGCCGGCCCGGGGCGCGGTAGAGCTCGATCTCGAAGAGCGCCCAGCAGGCATCGAGCAGGACCCCGCCGTAGCGGTCGAGGGCCGCCACGTGCGGTTCGACGGCGAGCCCCAGGTGCCGCTCCTGGAACGCGGGCTCGCCCACGTCCCAGCCGAGCAACTCGGCGATCGCCTCGAAGAAGGCCGCATAGTCGGCGGGCGGCTCGGCGAACGCGGGCCGCGTATGGATCGCGGCGTAATGGAGCGCATGTCCACTTTCGTGGAGCAGTTCGGCCAGGTTGCCGAAGCCGCCTTCGGCATACGTGGCGAAGACCCACGGTCCGGGTCGGCCACCAGTCGCGAAGGGGACCGGGATCAGCGGCCGGCCGGGGCGCGCCACGAGGTCGTATCCGATCCGGAGATCGTCCGGGTCCGCGCCCAGCGAGCGGAGATGCACGTCGTTGATCGACCGAAGCCGTTCGAAGGGGACGGCTGTCCGCAACCGGCGCACGGCGTCGCCGACGACGTAGCGGTAGTCCCACGGTTCCACGCGCGCGCCCGACCGGAGACCGGCGGCCTGGCTGAGGATCTCCCGCCCGAGGTCCAGCATGGCGTGGAGCATCCCCTCGAAGGCTCCCGGCGCGATGCCCAGCACCGCGGCGTTGGCCTCGATCGTCGATCCTTCCCGAGCCCAGCGCTCGGCCGTGGCCGCGACGAGCCGCGAGTACGGGCTCGTAAGGCCCCCATCGCCGTCGACGGCACGCCAGAGCGGCGCCATGGCCTCGAACACGGCCCGGCGCTCAGCCGGGTCGTCCGCGGTGGCCAGGCGGGTCAACGCGGACAGTCGGTCGAACGTCGCGCCCTTGAACTCGATCGCGGCGGCCGCCTCACCGTAGGCATCGAATGTCGCTCTCCGAAGGGCGGCGATGACCGGCGAATCGGCCGGACCGGTCGGCCGGTCGGCGACGAGGCCCTCGACCGGCTCCGATTCGTCCAGGTACCCGAGCGCGGAACGGATGCAGTCGAGACCGGCGCGCTCCTCCTCGGACAGGCCGGACGCGTCGAACGAGGCGAGCGCGGAGCCGAAGGCGCGTCGTCGAGTCGGATAGTCGTCCTCGACCGGGATACCCCGGTGCCAGGCGACGAACCGCGCCTCGAACATCTCATGGAGCTCGGCCCAGTCGGCTTCGAGCCGTTCGAACGGGCTGGGGGCCGTGGGTTCCGTCACGGACGCAACGATAGCGGCGACGCGCGCATCGTCCGGGCCCCTGTCACCATACGGCGCGATGGAGATCCTTTTCCTGGGTGGCGCGACCACTGTCACCGGCTCGCAGTTCCTGCTCGTCACCGAGCAGGCCCGGATCCTCATCGACTGTGGGATGTTCCAGGGAAGCCCGAACGAGTCGATCCGCAACCGCATCCCGTTCGCGTTCGAACCCGCCGAGCTCGACGCCGTGCTCCTCACCCACGCCCACCTGGACCATTGCGGTCTGCTCCCGCTGCTGGTCAAGGGTGGCTATGGCGGGCCGATCCACGCGACCGCGGGGACGGTCGAGCTGGCGTCGCTCGTCCTGCTCGACTCGGGCAAGCTGCACGAGGAGTTCGCGAAGCGCAACGCGCGCTGGGAGCGACGGAACCCGGACAAGGCCGCGGCCGAGGACCGCGAGCACGCCGACGAATACGCCGCAGCCGTCGCCCTCGCCGATGCCGGGGCGAACGGCGGGGCCGAGCCTGGCGGCGATGGAGCCGAGCACGTGCCGACCCGCATCGAGCCGGACCCCGGCGCGATCGCGCCCGCATCATGGCCCCGCGACCCCGAGGCCGAGCTGCGCGCCCAGCCGCCGGCGCTCGAGGTCGACCTCGACGAGCCGCTCTACACCGCCAAGGACGCGGAACGGGCCCTCGTCCAGTTCCAGCCGCTCGCGTACCAGCAGGAGGTGGAGGTCGCGCCAGGGATCCACGCCACCTTCTTCGATGCGGGCCACATCCTGGGGTCCGCCATCATCCGGCTCCGGGTCGTGGATCACGCGGACGGCGAGGAGCGCGTCATCGTCTGCTCCGGCGACCTGGGTCGGCCGGACACGCCGATCCTGCGCGACCCGACCCAGCTCACCGCCGCGGACTACGTGCTGGTCGAGTCGACGTACGGTGGCCGCGAACACGAACCGGGCGAGGAGGCGATCCGGATCCTCGCGGAGACGGTCCGCCTCGTGTCGGAGTCCGATGGCGTCCTGCTCGTGCCCTCGTTCGCGATCGGGCGGACGCAGGAGGTGGTCTGGCAACTGGACCGGCTCATCGAGCGCGGCGAGATCCCGCTCCTGCCGCTCTACCTCGACTCGCCGATGGCGTCGAAGGCCTCAGACATCTACCGCCATCATCCCGAGTACTACGACGAGGAAACGGCCAAGCTCCTGCGCGAGGGCGATACGCCCCTCGACTACCCGAACCAGATCATCACGAACGACGTGAAGCAGTCGCAGGCCATCGAGCGCGCCCCACGGCCGTACCTGATCGTGGCCTCCAACGGGATGCTGACCGGCGGCCGGGTCGTCGCCCACCTGCGCAACCTCATCGACGACGCGCGGGCCGTGATCCTGTTCGTCGGCTACCAGGGCGAGGGCACGCTCGGTGCCCACCTCCAGGCCGGCGCCGAGACCGTGAAGCTCGATGGGCAGATCCGGCGCGTCCGCTGCCAGGTGCGCTCCATCAGTGGCTTCTCGGCCCACGCCGACGAGAGCGAGCTGCTCGACTGGTTGCGGCAATTCGGCGAGGGTCGGCGCCCGGGCGACCCCGGCTATCCGCGTCGCGTCTTCCTGGTCCACGGCGACCCGGAGGGCCAGATCGCCCTCGAACCGAAGGTCCGCGAACTCGGCTTCGCGACGCACGTCCCGCACTGGCACGAGCACGTCACGCTCGACTGAGTCGGCGCAGACCACCCGCGAAACCGCGGCCCCACCGGTGGCGTAGGGAAGGGTGACCCCATCCCCAGGTGGAGAAACGATCACATGCACAAGACCGCTCGATCCATCGTGCTCGGCGTCGCGCTGACCGCGATCCTCGCGGCCTGCTCCAGCAGCGGTGCGTCACCGTCCGCGGCGGCCCCCTCCGTCGCGGCCCCGACCGCGGCACCCGCGTCGGCTCCCGCCGCGGGCGGCACGACCCTCGCCCTGGCCGATTCGGCCCTCGGCAAGATCGTCGTCGACGGACAGGGCAAGAGCCTGTACATGTTCACGCCCGACGAAGACCAGCCCGCGCCGACCTGCGTCGACAAGTGCGCCGCCAACTGGCCCGCGCTCATCGTCACCGGGACACCGACGCTTGGTGCCGGTCTGACGGCCGCGGCGTCGACCGTCGCCCGCACCGACGGAGGCGGGACCCAGGTGAAGTACGGCGAGTACCCGCTCTACTACTTCGCCGCCGACACCGCAGCGGGCCAGACCAACGGCCAGGGCCAAGGCGGCAAGTGGTACGTGGTCGGTGCCGACGGCGAGCCGATCAAGGGCTCCTAGTCCCGGGCTCGATCCACGCGCGTTCGCTGGCGGCGTCTCGTGCCCGAGGCGCCGTCAGCCGATTCCCGGGGCCGGGTCAGGCCCGGACCTTCGCCAGGTCCTTGATGACCTGACTTGCCGCGAGCTTGCCCGGGGCCCCCATGACGCAGCCGCCCGGGTGGGTGCCTGAGCCGCACTGGTAGTAGCCGTCGATCGGGGTGCGGTACTGCGACCAGCCCGGCGCCGGCCGGAAGAAGAACATCTGCGGCGCGAAGAACTCGCCCGCGAAGATGTTGCCCTCGCTCAGGCCGACGGTCCGCTCGATGTCGAGTGGCGTGCGGACCTCGCGCTGCAGGACCAGGTCGCCGAAGCCCGGGAAGAACGACTCGAGCGTCGCCTGCACGGTGTCGCCCAGGTTCTCCTTCTCGGTGTCCCAGTCGCTCTCGCGCAGCTTGTAAGGCGTGTACTGGATGAAGCAGCTCATGACGTGCTTGCCCGGAGGCGCCATGTCGGCGTCGATGGTCGACTGGACCGCCGTGTCGATGTACGGCCGCTGGCTGTACCAGCCGTACTTGGCGTCGTCGAAGGCACGCTCGAGGTAGTCCATCGACGGGCCGATGTTGGTGAAGCCGCGGAACATGTCGCCCCGATCGCCCAGGGCCGGGTACTTGGGCAGGCCGTCAAGGGCGAAGTTCACCTTCGACGACGTGCCCTGGAACCGGAAGCGCTCGATGTTCTCGACCAGGTCGGCCGGCAGCTCGCGCGGCTGGACGAGCTCGAGGAACGTGCGCCGCGGGTCGAGCGCGGAGACGACCACGTTACTGTGGTACTCCGTGCCGTCCTGGAGGGCGACGCCGGTCGCACGGCCGTTCTTCGTGATGACCCGCTCGACCGGCGATTCGAGGACGATCTCGGCCCCGAACGACTGGGCCGCCCGCGCGAGCACCTGGGTGAACCCGCCGTTGCCGCCCTTGTGGAAGGCCCACGCTCCGAACTCGCCGTCGTGCTCGCCGAGCGAGTGGTAGAGCAGGACCAGGCCCGAGCCCTGCGACCGCGGCCCGACCTTGGTCCCGATGATGCTCGACGACGCGAGGTAGCCCTTGACGATGTCCGACTCGAAGTAGTCGTCGAGGAAGTCGGCCGCGCTGCCGGTCAGCAGGCGCACGGCGTTGTGCAGCACGCGCTTGTCGAGCCTGCGGAAGCGCGACCCGATCGACGCGAGCGCGATGAGCTCCTCGGGATCGTTGCTGAAGATGTCCGGCGGGACCATGTCGAGCAGCGGCTTGATGGCCTGGCAGACCATCTCGATGTCGTGCGAGTACTGCTCATAGGCATCCGCGTCGTGCTTGGAGTGGCGCGCGATCTCCTTGAGGTTCTCGTTGTGGTCCTGGGTGAACCACAGGTAGTCGCCGTTCTCCATCGGCGCGAAGGTCGACGACATCAGCAGCGGCATGAAGCCGTGCTTGGTCAGCTCGAGCTCATGGATGATGTCCGGGCGCAGCAGGCTGAGGGCGTACGAGAACGTCGTGAACCAGAAGCCCGGTCGGAGCTCCTCGGTGATCGCCGCGCCGCCGACGAGGTGCCGCCGTTCGAGGATGAGCGTCTTGAGGCCGGACTTGGCGAGGTACGCGCCATTGACCAGGCCGTTGTGCCCGCCGCCGATGACGATGGCGTCGTACGTGCGGTCGCCCTTCGTCGAGCGGGGCGGTTTCGTGGATCGGGCGGAGGTCGGGGGTCGCTTGATGGGGGCAGTCGTCGTCATCGTCAGGCCGTCTTTCGCTCTGGGTTGTAGAGCGGCAGCCGCGCGACGTGCGCGGCGACCTGCTCGTAATGGTGGTCGACCGTGAACTCGAGGTTCACCTTCGTGCCGAGCTTGGCGAAGGCCGGTCGGATCCGGGCGATCGCGATGTGGCGCTGGAGCATCGGCGAGTACATGAAGCTCGTGGCGTAGCCGACGCGCTCGTAGTCATCGTCGTAGCACATCCAGTCCTCCTGGACCGGCGTGTGGTCCTTGGGCGGGATGAGCCCAGCCTCGTTGTAGACCCGATCGTAGTCCTGCCAATCGACGATGAGGCCGCGCATGGCCCAGCGCGACGTCTTGTCGGCGATCTCGCGTTCGAGCGCACGCCGCCCGATGAACGCCCGATCGTCGGTCGCGAGGTCCTTGAACATCCAGCCCCAGCCGAGTTCGATGGGGGTGGACCGGTGGGCGTCGTTCCAGGCGAATCGGCTGGAGTCGAAGTCCGCGTCGAGGAGGAGCAGCCCGGCCTCGATGCGAAGCATGTAGAGCGCGGCCAGCCCGAACGGCAGGACGCCGTGGCCTTCCATCGAGTCCCAAAGGGTGTCCCAGACGTGCAGGGCGTCGGGCGTGTCGATCCACACTTCGTAGCCGAGATCGCCGCTGTAGCCGGTTCGGCTCACCGTGACCGCCGCGCCGCCGATCTCGCCCGTGGCGAGCCCGAAGTAGGGGATCCGCTCCATCTGCGGCACGAGCTTCGCGAGGAGGGCCCGCGACCGCGGTCCCTGGAGGGCCAGCGTGCCGATGTCTTCGCTCAGTTCCTCCATGGTCACGTCGAGTCGCCCGATCCGATCCGCGAACCAGGCGAAATTCGGCTCGGCCGAAGTCAGCAGGTACTCGTCGCGGCCCTTGCGCAGGATGACGCCGTCCTCGACGACGAAGCCGCGATCGTCGAGCCAGGTCGTGTACTGGGCGTGGCCGGGCGGGCAGGCCCGGATGTCGCGGGCCAGCATGCCGGCCAGGAACGTCTCCGCGTCATGGCCGGCGATCCGGTACTTGTAGAGGGGCGACGAGTCGAAGAGCCCGGCCGCGTTGCGCACGGCGAAGTACTCGAACTTGTCCGACATCTGGTAGCGGTCGGCGGCGAGGTAGCCGGACCAGTGGGTCCACAGGCTCGTCTCGTTGAGCGCGCTCGTGCGCTCGTGGAAGGGGGTCTTCCGGATCATGCCGTCGGGCCTCAGCTGCGGTCGAATGGCGTCAGGTCGGCCACGATATCGGCTATTGGACGCGTGCGCAATATCGTTCTACCCTGCGGGCGTGCGCCGCATGCCCCCGCTCCAGCGTCGCGAGGCGATCGTCGCGGCCGCCATCGAGGTGGCCGTGGCCAAGGGCCTTGCGTCGACGACGGTCCGCGACGTGGCCGCCGCGATGGGCACCTCCAGCGGCCTCATCCATCACTACTTCGGCTCGATGGACGAGGTCCTCGCGGCGGCCTTCGAGCACGTCGCGCAGCAGGATCTCGCGCTGTCGGCGCGGCTGATGGCCGAAGCGGGCGACCCGGTCGAGGCGATCCGCGTCTTCTTCCGGACGTACACCCCGGCCGACAAGGACTGGGCCTTCCAGCTGTGGCTCGACGCCTGGGCCGAAGCGGCCCGGCGACCGGCCATCCAGGCGACGTCCCGCCGGCTCAACCTCGAGTGGCAGGGGTTGCTGGAGCGCACGATCCGCGAGGGGGTGGCGGTCGGGTCGTTCACCTGCGCGGATCCGGCCGCGGCGGCCTGGCGGATCCTGTCGCTGCTCGACGGTCTGGCCCTCCAGGTCGTGGCCCACGGAACGACTATCTCGCGCGCGGACGTGGTGGCGTGGGCGACCGGAGCGGCGGAAGGGGAGCTCGGGCTGGGGGCGGGCGTCCTCGCGGCCTGAATCGCCGCGTGTTGCCCCGGATCCTGCCAGATGACACCCACCCGATCGTTCGTCAGCGGATCCGCGGCCTCAAGACCATCTGCCGGTTCCGGGGTGGCGCGATCTCGCGGGAGCTCGGCCCGATTCGGCGGAGGGTCGCTCCCAGATGCGTTTCCACGACGAACGCCTCGTGGATCGCTGACCAGGACGCAGGAACGGCAGGATCCCGCGCCGATCCGCGCTCGTTCGTGACGAAGGTGCACCTAGCAGGCGCAAGCCCAGGACCCGAACCGCCCCGCGCGACACCCGGTCCGTCTGATGGAACGCGAGAAGCAATAGAAATCCCATGCCCGACCATCTCCGGACCCCGCAGGAGGTCCCAACGTCATGACCGGCTCGATGACTGCGCCCGCCACCAGCGACTCGTCCACGCTCTACTTCGGGCCGTGGTACCGCCGCTCCCCGTTCTTCGAGAAGACCCTCGAGGCCGGCTGCAGCGCGTACGACATCTACAACCACATGTACCTGCCGGGCTACTACGCCGACCCGGTCGAGGAGTACTGGGCGCTGCTCAACGACGTGACCGTGTGGGACGTGTCGGTCGAGCGGATCGTCGAGATCACCGGGTCCGACGCCTCGGCGTTCACGAACTCGCTGACTTGCCGGGACCTGACGAAGTGCGCGGTCGGCCAGGGCAAGTACGTGATCATCACGGCCGAGGACGGCGGCATCGTCAACGACCCGGTCCTGCTGCGGGTCGAAGAGAACCGCTGGTGGCTCGCGCTTGCGGACAGCGACGCGGGCCTCTGGGCGCGCGGCGTGGCGATCCATTCCGGCCTGGACGTCACCGTCCGCGAACCGGAGGTGTACCCGATCCAGGTCCAGGGTCCGAAGTCCAAGGACACGATGCGGACCCTGTTCGGGCCCGCCATCGACGACATCAAGTACTACTGGACGCTCACCACGGAGCTCGACGGCATCCCGGTCGTCATCAGCCGGACCGGCTGGACCGGCGAGGTCGGCTACGAGATCTACCTGCGCGACCCGTCTCGCGGCGGCGACCTGTGGGATCGCGTGATGGAGGCCGGCAAGCCGCACAAGATCCGGCCGATCGCCCCGTGCGAGGCGCGCCGCATCGAAGCCGGCATCTTCAACTACGGCTCGGACATGACGATCGCCGACACGCCGTTCCACGTCATGGGCCTCGAGCGGCTGGTCGAGCCGCAGACCGCCGACTACATCGGCAAGGCGGCGCTCGAGGAGCTCCGGGTCAAGGGCGTCGACCGCAAGCTCGTCGGCATCGAGTTCGAGGGCGAGGCCCTGCCCTTCGAGCTCTCGCGCAAGTGCCGGGCCTTTCACGACGGCAAGCCCGTCGGGACCGTCACCGACCTGATCTGGTCGCCGCGCCTGGCGAGGAACATCGGCTACGTGTGGGTGCCCATCGGTCTCACCGGTCCGGGCACCCCGCTCGAGATCGAAGCGCCCGATGGCGGGCGCTGGCCGGCCCGGACCGCGGCCATCCCGTTCCTCGACCCCAAGAAGGCGGTCCCGCTGGGCTGACCCGCCCCGCCGCCCCCAGCGACCGGAGGTTCCGACCGTGTCCGCGCGCCCCACGCCACCCTCGCCGCTCACCGACCAGGAGATCGCTGCCGTGCGGCGACCGTATCGAGCCGCCTCGCTGTTGCCCGGCCGCGCCTATCACGACCCCGCGATCCACGACTTCGAGCGAACCGAATGGTTTCGCCGTGACTGGGTGATCGTCGGTCGCGAGGCGGACGCCGAGGCGCCTGGGACCTACTTCCTCGCGACCGTGGCCGACGACCCGCTCATCGTGGTCCGTGGCCGGGACGCGGAGCTCCGCGCCTTCCACAACGTGTGCCGGCACCGCGGCACCGCGGTCGTCGAGGAGCCGTGCGGCAAGGCCGTCCGCTTCCAGTGCCCGTACCACGCCTGGATCTACGATCTCGACGGCACGCTGGTCCGCGCCAAGCACACTGAGGACCTCGATGACTTCGACTTCGAGTCCTACAGCCTCGCGCCCGTCCGCCTGGCGACGTGGCAGGGCTTCGTCTTCGTCAGCCTCGATCCGGATGCCCGGCCGCTCGACGACTGGCTCGGCGACCTGATCCCGCATCTCGCGCGCTTCGACTTCGCTCGGTTACGCGTCGCCCACGTGGAGACGTACGAGGTCGATGCGAACTGGAAGTTCGTCGCCGAGAACTACAGCGAGTGCTACCACTGCCCGGGCATCCATCCGCAGCTGAACAAGCTGACGCCCTACGACCTCGGTGGCGACTACGAGCCCGATGGTCCATGGCAGGGCGGCTGGATGGAACTCGTCGAGTCCGCCGAGACGATGGCCCTCGACGGCGGCCATCGAGGCGGGCGACCATCGATGCGTGGCATCACCGAGCTCGACGAGCGTCGCGTCGACTACTACCTGCTATGGCCGTCGACATTCATCTCGATCCACCCGGACTACCTGCTCGTCCACCGGCTCGAGCCGGTGGACGCCGGCCACACCCGCATCGTGTGCCAATGGCTGTTCGAACCGGAGACGATGGCGGCGCCCGATTTCGACCCGTCCGACGCCGTCGGGTTCTGGGACCTGACCAACCGCCAGGACTGGCGCGTCTGCGAATTGCAGCAGCGTGGCACGCGGTCGAGCAGCTGGGTCGCGGGCCGGTATTCAAACGCCGAGCCGAGCGTCCATGCCTTCGACCTGATGGCCGTCGACCGGTACGCGAACGACGGGGTCGAGAGCCACCGGACCGTACGCCATCGCTACGACGTCCCGCCGCCGAAGCCGGGCGACGACGCCGAAACGCTCGACCCCGAGTCGGTCGAGGCCGGCGCACGCCTGACGGCGCGCGCCCGAGCGTCTGCGGGTGGCTGATCGCCTGTCTAGGTCGCCGGCGTCGCCGCCTCGTCCTCCGACACCACCCGGGCCTCGCCCCTGAACGCTCCGAGCCGCCACGCGATGAGGATCGCGAGCGCGGTCAGTGCCACGACGATCGTCGAGATGGCGTTGATCTCCGGTGACACGCCGAACTTGATCGCGCTGTAGATGTAGAGCGGCAGCGTCGTGTTGCCGATGCCGGCATTGAATGCCGAGACGATGTAGTCGTCGATGCTCAACGACAGCGCCAGCAATCCGCCGGCCACGATGCCCGGGGCGATGAGGGGCAGCGTGATGTATCGAAACGCGCCCCACGCCGAGGCGCCGAGATCGCGAGAGGCCTCCTCGAGGTGGGGGTCCATCCCGGCGGCGCGGCTGCGTACGGTGACGGCCACGAACGACACGCAGAACGTGATGTGGGCGATGCTCAGCTGGGCGAACGACCCGCGACTGTCGAAGAGGGCCACGAAGAACAGCAGCAGCGACAGGCCCATCACGACCTCCGGCGTGACCATCGGCAGCAGCAGGAGGGTCTCCGTCGATCCGTGGCCGCGGAACCGGAGGCGCGCCAGGCCCAGTCCCAGCAGCGACCCGAGCACCGTCGAGATGATCACGGCGACCAGGGCCACCTGGAGGGTCATGCCGACCGCCGCGAGGAGATCGTCGTTCGAGAGCAGACGCCCGTACCACTCGGTGGTGAATCCCTTCCACACGAAGGTCCGCCTCGA
>CAVVDC010000011.1:0-79968 GCA_963746855.1 uncultured Chloroflexia bacterium | reverse complement strand
CAAGGCGCGCTCAGTTTCGGGGGCGCGGATCGCGATGTCGGTCATGGGGTCCTCCGGTATGGCCGTGGGGCGATAGCCGATTAAGACTACTAAAGTAGTCGTGCTTTAGACAAGGGTTCAAGTAGGTTGCGACCGGGTGACCGAAACGTTCCATGCGTCGGTCATCGACGTGCGGGAGCGGTCGGTAGGCCGTCGCGCCCATCGATATGCTGCGGCGCGTGGTCACCCGACTGTCCGATCTGCCCGAGCCGGTCGCCGACGCACTCGCCTTTCCGGGCCCGGCCGAAACGTCGACGGTCGAGGCAGCCGCGATCTCCTTCTTTGTCCGATCCTGGGGCGAGGCCGGCGCACCGCCGCTCCTCCTGCTGCACGGCGTCCTGTCGTCGTCACTCGGCTGGTGGCGCATCGGGCCGGCACTCGCCGCCGCGCACTTCCGCGTCCACGCTCCCGACCTGCCGGGCCACGGTCGTACCGGTCCGTGGCGTGGCCATTGGCGGTTTCGCGACAACGCGCGGGACCTCGTCGCGCTCGTCGATGCGCTCGGCATCGAGCGTGACGAGCTCCGCCTCGTCGGCCACTCCTGGGGAGCGATGACCGCTGCGGCGTTTCCAGCGGTCGGCCTGGCACCGGCCCGACTCGTCCTCGTGGATCCGCCGGCCCAGCCGTCGGGCGTCATGGCGGCGATGACCCGAGACCCGGCGGAGCACCGGTACGAGGCCCGCGACGAGGCCCTGGACGCGATGGGTGCTGCGAACCCGACGTGGGCGTTCGCGGACGTCGCGGCCAAGGCCGAGGCGCTCACCCAGTTCGACGAGCCGGCGGTGCACGACGTGCTCGTCGCCAACGGGGACTTCGACGGCGGGCTGGCCGACCTGGCGGACCCGTCCGCGGCGGGTGTCGACCGATGGCTGATCCGCGGCGACCCGGCCGCGGGCGGCCTGATCCCTGATGCGGCTGCCGCCCGATTCGCGGCGCTCCTCGGCAGCGACCGGGTCATCATGATCCCGCGGGCGCCCCACTCGCCCCATCGAACCCACCCGGCCGAGACCGTCGCGGCCATGCTTTGGGCACTCGGGACGAGGTGACGTTCGGGCGACGCGGTATCATCCGCGGGCGTCCGCCCGTAGCTCAGTGGATCAGAGCGACTGACTTCGGATCAGTAGGTCGGGGGTTCGAATCCCTCCGGGCGGGCCAGAACGACTCTTCGAGCCCGCCATGAGCGGTTTCCGTCTGTCACCCGGCCGAGCGGTGGGCGGTCGCCGACCGCGTGGACGCCCGGATCGTCCCTCGATACCACAACCCGAATGCGGCGGCGGTGATCGCCGCGACGACGAGGAACATCGGCGTCAAGGCGGCCGAGGCGACCGGCGAGACGGGATCCGCCGCCGATCCGAACCACTGATCGACCGCGATCGCGATCGACTCCAAGGTGAGCATCAAGAGCATCGCGCCTCCGACGACGAGGCCCCAGGACGTTCGCCGCCAGAGGGCGACCGCGACGGCGATCGTGAATGGGAGGAACAGGGCCATGTCGAGGACGTAGTTCGTTGGCGTGACCATGCCCGTGCCGGCCAGGAACGCCGGATCCACGCTGTCGAACGAGGCGGGCACGACGTTCTTGAGCCACAGGGCGTAGAACGCCACGCATGACGCGATCATCCAGCCCGCGAGCGGCCGCGCCGGGAGCGTTGCGGCGAAGGACGAGGCGTACGCCGTGGCGGGCACGCCGATCAGCAAAGCGACGAGACCCCAGAAGCCGAACGCGAACATCGCGAGATAGACAAGAAACAGTCCGTTGAACGGGACGGCGAGCAGAAACATCCAGCCCTGGTATGCGATGAACGCGACGCCCCCGATCCAGGCGACCACGCCCAGCAGCCCGCCACGTCGGGCAGCTGCCATGCCCACGATGACGATCGGGACGGCAAGCGAGAGCATGACCAGGGCGGTGCCGCGCATCGAACCCACCATCACGGCCGGACCGTGGAGCAGCTCAGGCATCGCGAGTGCCGTGATCGTCGCGACGCCGGTGGCGACCAGCAGCACCACCGAGAGGACCCAGGGGACTCGTCCGAGAGGCCCATCGTTGATGGCCGTGCCTTGGTTCATCCGCGGGGTCTCCCTCTCTACATCCCGGTCCGCATCAGGTGCCAGACGACCCGTGGATTCGGGCGCTGCCCGTACAGCAGCACCCCGACCGCGTACAGCCTCGCGGCGATCCAAAGCGCGACGATGATGAATGCGACCAGAAGCACCAACGAGAGCCCGATCTCCCACGCGTCCGCGCTACCGGCCGTGACGCGACTGAGCATCATGAACGGACTCAGGAAGGGCACCTGCGAGAGCACCGCCATGACCTCCGGGCGGATGTCGATCAGCCCGAGGCCGGTGTACACGGCGACGATGTAGCCGGCGCTGCAGACCAGGGTCAGCGGCATCGTCACGGTGTTCACGTCCTCCTGCCGGCTGACCAGCGAGCCGACGCCCGCGTACAGGACGGCGAAGAGCAGGAAGCCGAGCACCCCATACACGACGAGCAGGCCGAGCATCCCGAAGGTCAAGCCGGCCGGGAGCGACGCCTCCGAAGCGTCGGCGCCGAGGACGAGCGAGGCCACCCATCCCTGGGCGAAGAGGGCAACGCAGCCAGCCAGTAGCAGCGCCGCGTACTGCGTGAGGGCGGCCGCTCCGACGCCGAGCACCTTCCCGGAGAGCAGCTGGAACGGGGTCGCGGCGTTGAGGATGACCTCCATCACGCGCGAGGACTTCTCCTCCACGACGCTGGTCGCGACCCACGTCCCGTACATGACGATCATCATGAAGATCAGAATGGACAGTCCCGTTCCGAGCAGGAGATTGGCATCTTCTGCGACCGATCCGCGCGCGTCGGGTCGCGTTGTGTCGGGCCACATCACTTTGTACGGTGCGGGCGTCAGGAGGCCGGCCTGATCGCTCGGGGCGACGCCCAGGCGCTCCAGCCGGTCGCTGATGGCGACCGTCGTCGCGGCTTGCTGGAGCAGCTGCGCGGTCCGGCCCGTCGAGCTCCCGTTCGTGTAGAGAGTGAACTCGAGCTCGCCCGAGCTGCCCCGCTCGATCGCGAGGACCGCTTCGTATTCCCCAGCCGTGACGGCGGCCCGGGCACTGGCGAGATCCTTGACCGACGAGACGTCGACATTCGCCCCGCCCGTGGCCGACGCGGCGTTCCCGGACGGTCCGTCGAAGAGGCGGTTGATCGTCGCCACCGGATCGACGCCGATGTCGGTGACGCCCGTCCAGACGGCGACGCGCTGCGACTCATTGCGGTCGATGTAGCGGACGATCACCGGAAGGAAGGCGACCGTGACGACGGCGATGACGAGGATCGCGGTCGCGATGACGAACGTTCGCGTCATGGCCCTCGTCTTGAACTCGCGTCGGGCGACGGCGAGGACATTCGCGATCTCGTTCATCGGACGGCTCCGGACGCCGCGAGGGTCCGCTCCTCCTTGTCGAGCGCACCGACCCGCTCGACGAAGACCTCCTCAAGGGACGGATCCGCGACTTCGAATCGCAGGACGCCGCCGCCTCGCCTGACCGCCGCTTGCAACACGACCTGCGGGTCGGTGCCGGCGTCGACCCGGAGTTCCGTGAAGTCCTCGCCCGGCCTCGTCACGGTCACATGGGGCAGCGAGGTGAGCCAGCTCGCGTCACCGTCCGTCGCCGTCGCCACGCGGACGACCTGGTGGCCGGTCGAGTGCTTGACGTCACGCGTCGGGCCGGACAGGACGATGCGCCCGTGGTCGATGATCGCCACCGACTCGCACAGTTCCTCGGCCATGTCGAGTTGATGCGTGCTGAAGATGATCGTCTTGCCGCGGTCACGCATCTCCAGGAAGGCCGCCTTGAGCATCGCGACGTTGACCGGATCCAGCGCGCTGAACGGCTCGTCCATGAGCAGCACGTCGGGGTCGTGGAGGATCGTCGCGATGAACTGCACCTTCTGCTGGTTGCCCTTCGAGAGAGACTCCGCCTTCCGGTCGGCGTAGTCGGCGATCCGGAATCGAGCCAGCCAGTCGAGCGCGTCACGCCGCGCGTCGGCGCGGTGCACGCCGTACAGGGACGCATAGAAGACGAGTTGCTCCAGGACCGGCATCCGCGGGTACAGGCCGCGCTCCTCGGGCAGGTAGCCCCACGTCCGGCGTGGCCACGTACTCGCCTCGCGATCGTTCCACGTCACCCGGCCCTCGTCCGCCCGTAGGAAACCGAGGACCACGCGCATCGTCGTCGTCTTGCCGGCGCCGTTCGCACCGAGGAACCCGAAGACCTCGCCCGGCTTGATCGTCAGCGTCACACCGTCGAGGGCCTGGATCTCGCCGAAGCGCTTCCGGAGCCCATCCAACTGCAGGGTCATCGTCTCTCCACATCGAGCGCGTGGACGTACGGCCAGAACCCTGCCAGCGTCCGTCCCGGAGACTGGGTCCACCACGGCCATCGGACCTGTCGTGTGGGTGCCGAGCAGCCCAAAGCCCGCGATCGTCGCGTTTGCCGGCACCTCAGGCATGGGTATCCTCATCCGGTGACGACGACCCCGGCCGCAGACCATCGCATGGCGATCGTCACCGGGGCGACCTCGGGCATCGGGCGCGCAGTGGCGGAGGCGCTCGCAACGGCGGGCCTGAGGGTGGGCGTCGTCGCCCGCGATGCGCATCGGGGTGAAGCCGCGAGAGACGCGATCGCGGCCGCGAGCGGGAACGAGCGCGTCGAGCTCCTGATCGGCGACCTGTCCGACCTATCCTCGGTCCATCGCCTCGCTGAGACGATGGCCGGGACGCACGGAGCGATCGACGTGCTGGTGCATTGCGCGGGCGTCTACACGCCACGCCATGCGTTGACCGCCGATGGCCTCGAGACGATGTTCGCGACGAACCACGCCGGCCCGTTCCTGCTCACGAACCTCGTCCTCGACCAGCTCCGGGCCGGCCCGGCCCGGATCCTCGTTCTCAGTGCCCCATCGACCGTTCGGCTCGACTTCGACGACCTCCAGGGCGAGCGCCGGTTCCGCTCGCTGAGCGCATTCGGCGCCTCGAAGGCGGCCGACCTGCTTTTCACCTTCGAGCTCGCCCGCCGACTCGAGGGCACGGGCGTGACGGCCAACGCCATCCACCCGGGACTCGTCCGGACGAACCTGATGCGCGATGCTCCCGCACCGCTGCGTTGGGCGACCCGGGTCGTGTCACGGAGCCCGGCTCGAGCGGCGGAAGCGATCGTTCCCATCGCCCTGGCGCCCGAGTACGAGGGACTCACCGGGCGCTTCTACCACGCCGGCCACGAGATCGACGCGCCGCCGTACACGCGAGATCCAGAGGTCGCGCGTCGGCTTTGGGACGTCACGGCTGCGCTCACACGACTCGGTGAGCGGAGCGCCTAGTCGGGTTTCGCGTCCTTCTCGGATGTGAGCCGCCGAAGCCACAGGCTGCCCGGAACGACGTTCTCGGTGAAGGTCGGGAAGGCGGTCCGAAGGTCGTCCGGATACGTCAGGCGCATGAAGTTGCCCGCCCAAACGACCTCGAACGCGCTGTTGAACGCGAGGAACGCTTGCACGAGGTACTGCTCGGTCCAGAAGCGGTGGAACTTGAGCGCCTGCCGGCTCGGGTACTCCTCCGGCAGAAAGATGTCGTGGATATGGACCAACGCCCCGGGTCGAAGCCGCGGCACCAGTTCGCGGTACTCGTGCTGGACGTCGCCGCCGATCCGGAGCGTGTGCGTCGAGTCGATGAACAGGATGTCGCCCGCCTCGAGTGTTTCGATCTCAGCCGGTGGTACGCGCTCGCCCGGGACCTTGCGCACCTCGATGCCGGGGTGGTCGCGCAGGAACTTGCGCGGGTACGGCTCGTAGGCGATCAACGTGCCCGGATGTCCCTCCTCGGCGTTCCGGGCGATCGCCTCGGCGGACAAGAGCGTCGAGTACCCCGAGCCGATCTCGATCATCTTCCGGGGCTTGTGGTGCCGGATCATGCAGTAGAGCATCTCGGCGTCGACCGGCCCGAACATCGGGTTGGTGAGGTAGTACTTGCCGGGTCGTCGCGGGCCCGTGAAGGCTCGGCATTCCTCGCCGTACGTCCGCCCGAACTCGCGGAGCATCGCGAGCTGCGCCTCGGGCCGCAGATCGACGCCGACCAAGCTCGATCGGCGCCGCCACAACTCAGGATCCAGACGACGCGTGTCAGGGATCGGCTGGTAGAAATGGACCGGCGAGACGTGGACGCCGAGGCGCTGCCAGAACGGGAAACTCCGGTTGATGAACCCGTGCAGCAGGCTGACGTACCGCTTCTTCAGCGGACGGAGGATCCGTCGTCTCAACAGCGGGCGGCCCGCTTCGCCTCTGGTCGATCCACGGCCCGGACTCTATCACCGGCGATACCCGCCGGGACCCCGTGTGTTCAGGCCGCGCTTTCGGATTCCTCGGTCGCAGCGGGCCCCGGGGCGCTCAGCTGGAGGACGGCCCGGACGAACATCGCCGCGGCGCTGATCCCGAAGAGCCCGAAGCTCAGCCAGAACAGCGGACGCGCCACGTCAAGGTTGGAGCTGCTGATGAGCGCGCTTGGCAGGTCGCCGAGGTACGCCTGGTCGGCCGCCTCGAGCCCGTAGATCTGCGGAACGATGTACAGGACCGATGCGATCACGAGCAGGAAGCTCATGAGTCGGAACGCCGCTGGATCCTCGTCCGGATCGCGAACGACCTTGACGATGAGCGCCCAGAAGAGCACCACGACCGAGAGCGGCGCGGTGATCGGGAGTCCCTCGACGAAGTAGAGATTCGGCATGAGGAAGAGCATGCTCAGCCCCAGGGTGATGACGAGCAGCGCGTCGCGGATCAGGACGTACGACAGCCACCACACGTCGCCGCCGAACCGAAGGGTCAGCGATTGCAGGAATTGGAAGACCGCGGGACGAGCGAAGTGCATGACCAGCGTGAACGTCCAGAGCATCGGCAGGACCGCTGCGACCGACAGGACCAGCCACCCGGAGGCGCCTGTGGTCAGAGCTTCGGCAAGGTCGTCGGCATTCATCGGGTGGCCTCCGTCAGGTTCGCGGCCGGTCGGCGACCGGTCGAGCGAAGGTTGTATCCGACAGCGATGAGGCCGAGCAGGCCGACCAACGCCGCGGACAGGTAGCACAGCGGCAGCGCCACGTCTGGGTTCAACGAGGTGACGAGCATCGGCACGATCCGTTCGACGTTCTTCCCGTGGAGTTCGGTCATCTGGACGCCCAGGAGGTAGGGCACGATGTAGAGGGTCGCGCCGAGCCCGAGGAGCAGGAGCTGCCACCGGAAGGCCGCGGTCTCATCGCTGTGTTGCGTGAGCTTGATGAGCAGGACGGCGAACGCGCAGACCGCCGCAAGACCGCCCGTGATCGGAAGGGCTTGTCCGGAGACCACGTCCGGGTAGAAGAAGATGAAGCTGCCGAGGACGACCTGGACGACGATCAGGTCGCGCAACGCGACGTAGATGATCCACCAGAGGTCGGCGCCGAGTCGCAGCGTGAACTTGCCCGTCGTTCGGACCATGTATGGCCGACCGAGGTGCAGTGCCACGGCGAGCAACCACAGCACGACGAGCGCGGCGGCGATCGTCCCTTCGACGAAGGCCTCGCCGGCATCGAAGAAGCTGGCAACCTGGTCGGGTGTCATCGCATGCCTCCAACGTTGTCCTGGGTGGCGGGTGTCGGTTGCGGGACCGTGGGGGCAAGGCCGGGTCCGCGCCCGGCCCGAACGTCGACCACCGGCCCGGCATAGACCGCATCGCACCGGAAGCACCGGCCGGCCTCGGTCCGCGCGGTCAGGTCGTCGAAACCCGACTGGGTCGCCTCGAACGAGCCCGGCTGGATGATGGGAAGCGGCGCGTGCGCCCGCGCCTGTTTCGCGAGATCGAGCGTCAAGAGGCCCTCGGGAGCGGTGCGGTAGCGAACCTCGTCGAGGATGGCCCGCTCGCCATCGGCGACCCCGGAGAGGTACTCGTGGATGGACGCAGCGGCTCGCCGACCGGAGGCGACCGCGTCGATGATCGTCTTGGGCCCCGACACGACGTCGCCGCCGGCGAAGATCCCGGCCCGGCCCGTGGCGAGCGTGCGCGGATCGGCCACGATGCCGGCAAACCCGCTGACCTCGATGCCTGCCCCCTCGGGCAGGATGGATGGATCAGGTTCCTCGCCGACGGCGACGAGGATCGTCGTGGCCGGGAGTTCGAGATCGGTGCCTGCGACTGGCTCCCATGGCGTGCTCGCGCCCGTGGGTGCGTTGACCGCCGGTCGGGTCGAGATGCACCGCATGCCCACCACGATGCCGTCCCTGATCACGACCTCGACCGGCGCGAGGCCCGTCCGCACGTCGATCCCCTCGCGCTCGGCGGCCTCGATCTCCTCGACCTGCGCCGGCATCTCCTCGCGACCGCGGCGGTAGACGATCGTGACGGGCGACGCGCCGCTCCGCCAGGCGGATCTGGCGGCGTCCATCGCGGTGCTGCCACCGCCGACGACCACGGCCGGACCGCTCAGGCGCGGCTCCTCGCCGAGGTTGACCCGCTTGAGGAAGAGCGTGGCCGGCAGGACCCCGGGGACGTCGTCGCCCGGAACCCCAAGCCGCCGGCTCTTTGACGCCCCGGTCGCCAGGAAGACGGCGCGGTAGCCCTCGGTCTCGAGATCGCCCAGGGTGAAGTCGCGACCCATCGCGGCGTTCAGCCGGAGGTCCACGCCCAGCGCCACGATCCGGGCGACCTCGGCCTGCAGGACATCGCGCGGCAGTCGATAGGACGGGATGCCGATGGCCATCATGCCGCCAGGCACGGGCATCGCCTCGAACACCGTGACGGGATAGCCGATCCTCGCGAGGTAGTACGCGGCCGACATGCCCGCCGGCCCGCCACCGACGATGCCGACCTTCTCGGTCCGCCGGACCGACGGTGGGCTGACGGGCGGTAGATGCCCGTGTTCCGCGGCGAAGCGCTTGAGGGTCCGGATCGCGATCGGCTCGTCAAGGACGCCGCGGCGACAGGCCGCCTCGCATGGGGCGGTACAGATCCAGCCGCAGACGGACGGGAACGGGTTGACTTCGGCAGCGACGGCGTATGCGTCGTCGTAGCGCTTGGCTGCGATGAGCCCGACATAGCGGCCGGCATCGGTACCGGCCGGACAGGCGGTCTGGCACGGCGCCAGCGGCACGATCGGTTCCCGCGCCTTCATCGAGCGCCAGACCTGCCAGGCCTCGGATCGATCGGCGGTGTGCCAGGCGAGCAGGTCGCCCCAGGGCGACGGGTGGTGTCGTTTGAGGACCTCGCGTGTCAGCGTCGCCAGGGGGAGCCACGGCTCGGGGCCGACGGCCGGGGCGGACGGTCGATCGATCGGACCCTGCCGCGGGACGAGCCTGGTTTCGCCGGGCTCGGCGACGAGGGTCATCACGACGACCGGGCACTCGCCGATGCAGATGCCACAGCCGATGCATTCGCCGACCTGGACGGGGTGCTCCATCATCCAGGTCTGTGGGCCGCCGGCGCCCGCGGTCTCGATGCCGGGTCCGGCCGGCCGGGACATGTCGAGCGCCTCGACCGGGCAGGTGTCCATGCAGATGCCGCAGTTGATGCAGCCCGATCGATCGATGTCGATGCGGTAGCCCATGGCGTCGACTCCGTCTGGGTGACGGATCGAGCATCCGCGACGACCGTCGGGCGCGCCACGCCCGCCCGGGTGGGCCGGAAAGCTCGGACGGGTAGGACACACCGGGCCGTCCGGCCCGGGCCATCGGTCAATCCCGGGCGACGAGCCCTTCGCGGATGGCGCGCGCTGCGACCTCGGTCCGGCTCTCGGCGTGGAGCTTCTCGAGGATGTTTCGGAGGTGGTACTTGGCCGTGTTCTCGGAGATCCCGAGCTCCGCCGCGATCTCCTTGTTCCGGCGCCCGGCGGTCACCAGGCGCAGGACCTCGAGCTCGCGCGCGGTCAGCGCGTCGTGGGCCGAGCCGCCGGCCGCGTTCATGGTCGACAGGTGGCGGATGATCCGGGCCGCCGTGGCCGGCGTGATGGCGGCCTCTCCCCGGGCGACCGCGTCGATCATGGCGTGCAGCTGGGCGGCCTCGAGGTCCTTGAGCAGATACCCGCGGGCGCCGGCCCGGATGGCGGCGAACAGGTCCTCCTCGTCCTCGCTGACCGTGAGCATGACGATGGGCATCTCGGGTCGGATCGCGGCGATCGCCTGGGTCGCCTCCACGCCGGACATCCCGGGCATCCGAACGTCCATCAGGACGAGGTCGGGCTCGAGGCGAGTGACGAGGTCGACGGCTTCACGGCCATCTGCCGCGTGTCCCACCACCTGGTGTCCCCAGGCCTGGAGCAGCGACGAGACGCCGTCTCGGAACAGCGCGTGATCGTCAGCGAGGACGACCCGCATCAGGCGGCACCCGACCCGACCGGCGCTGACCGTCCGGCCGCGACCGCCAGCCGCACACGGCAGCCGCCCTCCGGTAAGTTCGTCCATTCGACCGTCGCATCGATGCTGTCAGCCCGCTCTCGCATGGCCCCCAGTCCGTAGCGCGGTCGATCCGCCGGCGATGCCTCGGCGGCGATCCCGTGGCCATCGTCGGCGATGTCCACCTCGAGCCGCCCGGCGTCCAGCCGGAGGACGATCTCCGCACGCCTCGCACCGGAGTGCTTCCGGATGTTGGTCAGGGCCTCCTGGGTGATCCGGAACAGCTGGGCCTCGACCTCGGGTGCGAGGTCGAGATGTCGCACGGTCTCAGGCGCGTCGACATGGACGGCGATCTTCGAGGCTTCCGCGACGCGCGCCGCGTAGTCCTCGATGGCCGCGACGAGTCCGACGCCCGGGACGATGGGGCTACGCAACCCGAGGATCGCCTCGCGGACGTCGACGTAGATGGACCGGGCGGCTGCCGCGAGTTCGCCCAGTTGCCGTCGAGCCTCCTCGGTCCGTCCGGCGACGAGCAACTCCTCGACCGCCTGCGACTTCGTGTTGACATAGCCGAGCACCTGGGCCAGGCCGTCGTGCATCTCGCGCGCGATCCGTTCCCGCTCAGCGACCACAGCCAGTTCGCGCAGGCGTTCCTGCAGCCTGGCGTTCTCGATCGCGATGGCCGCCTGGTTGGCGAGCGACGACAGCATCTCGACGTCATCGAGCTCGAAGCCGCGCTCGATCCGTGAGCCGACCATCAGGAGTCCGATCGTCTTGCCGGCGCGCTGGAGGGGGGCCTCGAGCCGAGCCGTGGCGAGACCGGGGCGGACGAACCGGGCGGCGTCGACTCCGGGGAAGCCTCCCGCGCGGTCGATCGCATCGTCCGGGCCACTGGCGGCGGCGACCTGCGCCTCGCCATCCGGGCCGTACGTGAGCATGACCGCGATGTCGGCGTCCAGCTGCTTCCTCGCCTGGTCGACGATCGCGCGCAGGATCTCGTCGATATCGGCGAGGGCCGCGATGGCGACGCTGACATGGTGAAGGGCTCGAGCGGACGCCTCCCGCCGCTCGAGGTCGGCGTTCCGGTCACGGAGCTCCATCGACAACGAGTCGATCCGTCGGAATGCCACCGTCGAGAACATCCAGGCGAGGGCCGCGATGATCGCCACCACGATGACGGTGTCGAGCGGGAACGGGAGCGCGTCATCGAGCAGGCCGTCACTGACGAGCTCGATGATGGCCACGATGAGCACGGGTACGACGACGCTCAACCGGCGAAGCGATCCCATGCGCCAAGGATAAGTCCGCGACCCGAACTAGCCGGCTCGAGCCTCGCTGATCTCGATCAGGTGGCCATCCGGGTCACGAAAGAAACCGCGGATCTCCCACGCCGACTCCTGGAGCGGGGCAAGGAAGACCGCGCCGCGCTCGACCAGCGTCGCGTGAGCGCCCCGGGCGTCGGGCACCCGGATGGTCATCGAATGGCTCACGGCGTCGGGGTCGGCCGGCGCTGCGAACGTGACGGTCGGCTTGTCGGTCGTCGGGCCGCCGCCGGTGACCAGCAGCAGCCAGGTCCCGAACGCCTGGAGCACGCACGAAGTCCCGCCGTACTCGCGGTAGACGGAGGCCCCGAGGACGTCGACGTAGAACGACCGCGATCGCTCGATGTCGGTGACGACAAGGATGTGGGTCAGGGCCATCCCGTCAGCGGGGAACGGTGTCACCATCCCGTGGAGGGTACCTCCCGGGCTGTGCGAAGACCGGACCAGATGCCCGGGCCGTGCCTGGGCTCAGGCCCGGGCCGCGCCCTCCGCACCCCAGCGCCGGACCTCGGCCGGCAGGTCGAGTGGCATGACCGCACCCTGGTGCTCGTACTCGCCCCACGCCTCGCGCGGGACGCGCCACATGATCTCGAACTCGTTGCCGTCGGGGTCGGCGCCATAGAGGGACTTGGAGACGCCGTGGTCGGACGCGCCATTCAGCGCGCCGGCCGCTCCGAGGAGTTCCGCCGCCGCGGCGAGGTCGTCGATCGTCGGGACCTCCCACGCGAGGTGGTACAGGCCCACCGATCCGCGCGGCGCACGCGGGGCGTCGGGGCCCACCGAGAACAGGCCGAGGTCGTGGTGGTTGTCACCGACCGGCGAGCGCATGAACACCGCCCGTCCGCCGAAGGCGCTCTCCACGACCTCGAACCCGAAGACCCGGCCGTAGAACTCGGCGCTGGCCGTCGCGTCGCGGACGTACAGGACCGCGTGGTTCAGGCTGGCGACGGGGATGGCCATGGCGCGAGTGTGCCCGGCTCCGGGCTCCGTGTCGACCATCGTCACGCCGCGACCGGCAGGGTGGCCGGTGCACCGACGAGCTTCCAGCCCGACTGCCAGGTGCCCTGGTTGACGATGTTGAGCGTCATGTTCAGGAACGCGAGGGCCTCGAGCTGGCGCGAGCGGCTGAGGGGCCCGACATCGACCGGATTGAGGCCGATGGAGTCGACGAGCTCGAGGACCGTGGCCTTCGCGGCAGGGTCGTCGCCGGCGACGAAGCCGTCGAGCTGGACGCCGTCCGCGATCGGGTCGGTCTGGTGCGTGGCGAAGAGCGTGTTGAACGCCTTGACGACGCCGGCGGCCGGCAGCAGCGCGCCGATGGCCTCGCCGTTGGAGGACGTCGTGTCGATCTCCGGGCCGTTCGGGCCGAACGAGATCCGGTTCGATACGTCGACGACGGGCTTGCCAGCCACGACCTCGGCGATCTCGGCCGCGACCTCGGGGACACTGGCGAAGGGGATGGCCAGGACGACGACATCGGCGGCACGAGCCGCCTCGAGGTTCGACGTGGCGACTGTCGAACCGGTCGCTGCGGCGACCGCGCCGGCATCCTCCGGGTCGCGCGACGCGATGACGACCGTGTGCCCGGCACGCCTGAACGCGGTGGCGAGGGCCTGGCCGACGTTGCCGGCACCGATGATCGCGATATCCATTGGGTTCGTTCCTTCCATGACTTGACGAGTTGGCCCTCATCAAGCGATATTTGTTGTGGACACAACATACGCCGGAACCGTAGTCCGTGTCAAGACTTGTTTGTGGAGAGCCAACATGACGATCGATGAACGGCGCAAGCCGGCCGTCGGGGTCCAGATCAAGCGGTGGCGCACGGAGCGCGGCCTCACGCTCGCGAACGTCGCCGAGCGGAGCGGCCTGAACGTCGGCTACCTCTCGCAGATCGAGAACGACAAGGCGTCGCCCTCGCTCCATTGCCTGGCGTCCATCGCGGACGCGCTCGAGGTCCCGGCCGCCTGGTTCCTCATCGACGACCTGCCGGCTCCGATCGTGGTTCGCGCGAAGGATCGCCCCGTGACCGAGTCCGATCTCGGACGCATCGAGCACGTCGACGGCCGCATCTCGCGCGAGATCTCCATCCTCGAGGCCACGGGTCGGCCGGGCGGCCGCGTCGGCGCGCACGCCCATGCCGGCGACGAGCATCACCTGGTCCTGCGCGGCCGGTTCCGCCTGACCCAGGGCGACCACGTCGTCGAGGTCGGGCCTGGCGACTACGTCCGCTGGGACGGCACGATCCCGCACGACGGCGAGATCGTCGGCGACGACGAGGCCGCGATGCTGATCATCCGCATCCGTCCCCGGGACTGAGCATCCGCGCCGACGTACCATCGGCGGCGTGACCCGCCGCGCCGTCACCTACGCGTCGTACCTCAAGGTCCCGGAGCTGCTCGCGCTCCAGGTCGAGCGGTCGGAGGGCCCGGAGGGTCCCGAGCACGACGAGCTGCTGTTCATCGTCGTCCACCAGGTCTACGAGCTCTGGTTCAAGGCGCTCCGGCACGAGCTGCTCGGGGTGCAGGCAGCGCTCGAGACTGGCGACACGGACACGGCCCTCCACCTGCTCAACCGCGTCCTCAAGATCCTCAAGACGCTCGTCGCCCAGGTCGACGTCCTCGAGACGATGACCCCGCTCCAGTTCCTCTCGTTCCGCGACCGGCTCGATTCGGCCTCGGGGTTCCAGTCGGCGGGTTTCCGCCAGCTCGAGGCGATGCTCGGCGTCGGCGATCCCGACGCGGCGGTCGCCGCCCAGCCGAAGGGATCCGCGGCGCGCCGGGCGATCGAGGCGACCCAGGCTCGGCCGTCCATCTGGTCCTCGTTCCTCGACTATCTCGGCGAGCGCGGCCACGAGGTCCCGCTCGATCCGGCGTCCACGGACGACCGGGTCCAGGATGCCCTTGTCGCGGTCTATCGCGGCGACCCCGACGCCGCGCTGGTCGCGGAACGGCTCGTCGACCTCGACGAAGGGGTCCAGGAGTGGCGCTATCGCCACGTCAAGATGGTCGAACGGACGATCGGCACGAAACGCGGCACGGGCGGCTCCAGCGGCGTCGAGTACCTCCGCTCCACGCTGTTCCGGCCGGCGTTCCCCGACCTCTGGGAGATCCGCTCCCGCCTCTGACCTCGCGAACCCCGAATCGCAACCGACGCGCGGCTCCAACCCGCCGCCCGCAGGCGCTATCCTTTCGCCCGACCCCAATCGTCGCGGTCCTCCCCCAGCCGCGGCCCGTCGTCCTTGAGTCCAAGGTGGTGCCCATGAAGGTCGGTGTCGCCAAGGAGACCGCGCCCGGAGAGTCGCGCGTCGCCCTGGTACCCGAAGCGCTCGGCAAGCTGACCGCGGCCGGGCTGGAGATCCTCGTCGAGTCCGGCGCCGGGACCGGTGCCGCGTTCCCGGACAGCGTCTACCAGGAGGCCGGCGCGACCATCGTCACGACCGACGCGCTCTACCAGCAGGCGGATGTCATCCTCCGGGTCGCGAAGCCGTCCGACGCGGAGGTCGGCCGGTTGCGCTCCGGCCAGGCGGTCGTCGGGTTCCTGGCGCCACTCATCGACCCGAAGCTCGCCAAGAGCCTGGCCGACCAGGGCGTGACCGCCATCAGCCTCGATGCGATCCCGCGCACGCTCTCGCGTGCCCAGACGATGGATGCGCTCAGTTCGCAGGCCAACGTCGGGGGCTACAAGGCGGTCCTGATCGCGGCCAACGCCTACCCCCGCTACTTCCCGTTGCTGACCACGGCGGCCGGCACCGCCAAGCCCGCCAACGTCCTGATCCTGGGCATCGGCGTCGCCGGGCTCCAGGCGATCGGGACCGCCCGGCGGCTGGGGGCCATCGTCCACGCCTACGACGTCCGGCCCGAGACGCGTGAGCAAGCCGAGTCGCTCGGGGCGAAGTTCGTCAAGCTCAACACGACGATCGATGCGACGGGCGCGGGGGGCTATGCCCGGGAGCTGACCCCGGAGGAGCGGGCGGCCCAGCAGGCCGAGCTTAACGAGGTCATCGGCGGCATGGACGTCGTCATCACCACGGCCCAGGTCCCCGGCCGCAAGCCGCCGGTCCTCGTGACCGGCGAGGCCGTCGGCAAGATGAAGCCCGGCTCGGTGCTGGTCGACATGGCCGCGTCGGCCCTCGGCGGGAACGTCGAGCTGTCGAGGGTCGGCGAGACCGTGGAGACCCCGAACGGGGTGACGATCATCGCCCCGGAGAACCTGCCCGCCTCGATGCCGGCGGGCGCCTCGGCCTTCTACGCACGCAACATCTCGGCGCTCCTCCTGGGCATGGTCAAGGACGGCGCGCTGCACCTCGACTTCGAGGACGAGGTCACCAAGTCGACCGTCATCAGCCACGGCGGGGCGGTCCTGTCCGACGCCGTCAAGAAGCTGCTCGAGCCGGCCGCGCCGGCGGCTGGAGGCCAGGCATGACCCCCGAAGTCGAAGCCCTGCTCAACGCGTTGACGATCTTCGTCCTGGCGATCCTCGTCGGGTTCGCCGTCATCAGCAAGGTCCCCGCGACCCTGCACACGCCGCTGATGTCCGGGGCGAACTCCATCCACGGGATCGTCCTCGTCGGCGGGATGCTGATCGCCGCCAACGCGGACGACCTGCCCAGCCAGCTCATCTCGCTCATCGCGTGCGCATTCGCGGCGATGAACGTGGTCGGCGGCTACGTCGTGACCGACCGGATGCTCCAGATGTTCCGCAAGAAGCCCGTCGCGCCAAAGCCGGCCAGCGAGTCGGAGGCCTAGGACGTGACCACGCTCGGGACCATCGAAGTCCTCGTCCGCATCGCCTGGCTCCTGGGCGCCGGCGCATTCGTCATCGGCCTGATGCGGATGAACTCGCCAGCCACGGCCCGCAACGGCAACCTCGTCTCGGCCGGCGGCATGACGCTGGCCATCGGTGCGACCGCCGTTCTCATCCTCTCGCAGCAGCTGCTCGGCGACGGCATCAGCGCGAGCACCTGGATCATCATCGGGATCGGCGTCGCCGTCGGCGGTGGGGCGGGCCTCTACACGGCGCGGACCGTGAAGATGACCGCGATGCCGCAGCTGGTGTCGCTGTTCAACGCCGTCGGCGGCGGCGCGGCCGCGCTCATCGCCATCGACGACTACCTCGGCCTTCAGGCCGCGCCGTCGCTCCAGGTCAACGTCGCCACCGTCCTCGACATCGTGATCGGCAGCATCACCTTCACCGGCTCGCTCATCGCGTCCGGGAAGCTGATGGGCCTGCGCATCACCCCGTCACGCCCGGTCATGATCCCGGGCGGCCGACTCGTCACCGCGGCACTCGCGCTGATCGTGGTGGTCGGTGCCGTCTACCTCTGGGCGGGCAACCTGAGCCTGCCGGTCATGGGCCTGATCCTCCTCGCCGCCCTGGTCTTCGGCGTCACGATGACGCTGCCGATCGGCGGGGCCGACATGCCGGTGGTCATCTCGCTCCTGAACTCGTTCACCGGCACGGCGGTCGCGATGGCGGGCTTCGTGCTCGACAACCCGGTCCTGATCATCGCCGGTGCGCTGGTCGGGGCGTCGGGCGCCATCCTGACCAAGCTGATGGCCGACGCCATGAACCGGTCGGTCATCAACATCATGCTCGGCGGGTTCGGCGGTGGCGAAGGGACCCAGGCCGCCGTGGCCGGCGCCGGCGGCACGGTCCGCGAGGTCGGCGCTGACGACGTCGCCATCCAGCTGGCGTACGCGAGCTCGGTGATCATCGTGCCCGGGTACGGCCTCGCCGTGGCCCAGGCCCAGCACGCCGTCCGCGAGCTGGCCGAGCTGCTCGAGTCCCGGGGCGTCGACGTCAAGTACGCGATCCATCCCGTCGCCGGCCGGATGCCGGGGCACATGAACGTGCTGCTGGCCGAGGCCAACGTCCCCTACCCCCAGCTGAAGGAGATGGACGACATCAACCCGGAGTTCGACCGCTGCGACGTGGCGCTGGTCATCGGCGCCAACGACGTGACGAACCCCGCCGCGCGGCGGCCCGGCTCGCCCGTCTCGGGGATGCCGATCCTCGACGTGGATCACGCGAAGTCCATCGTCGTCATCAAGCGCTCGATGGGCCGGGGCTACGCGGGCATCGACAACGAGCTCTACACCGACCCCAAGACCGGCATGCTTTTCGCGGACGCGAAGGACGGGCTGGCCTCGCTGACGGCGGCCGTCAAGGCCCTCTAGGCGGTCCGGGCGCCGGGACGACCTCAGGCGCTCGGCACCACCGACGCAGTCTTCGGTGGCGTCGTGGTGTCGTGCATCTGCAGCGGCGCGAGCGTGCCGAGGGATTCGGCCACGACCACGGCGTCGTCCTGCGGTTCGAGGCGGAAGTCGGACCCGGGATTGATGAACGCATGCCCGCCGCGGTTGATCGAGAGCAGCGTGGCTCGATGCTCGACGCGGAGCCTGGTCGCGACCTCGTCGATCGAGAGTCCGAGGTACGCGTCGGGCAGCGTGATCCGGTAGAGCTCGGACCCTTCCCCGCCCGAGACGATGTCGGTCACGAGGCGCGACAGGCCCGGGTACAGCGCCGATCGAGCCAGCAGGTGCGACGCGATCTTCGAGGTGACCAGCAACTCGTCCACACCCGCCCGCTGGAAGTGTGGTTCGTGGCGCGGGTTGTTGACCTCGGCCACGGTCCGCACGCCCGGCGCCACCGACTCGATGGCCATGACGGTCAGGATCGAGTGCATGTCCGCGTCGTCTGAGGAATTGGTCGGGAAGATCAGGGCGGAGGCGGCTTCCTCGATCCCGGCCCGGGCGAGGTCGGCGGCATTGGTCGCATCGCCGCTCACGAAGTAGACGCCGCTGCCGGCCGGGTTCTTGGGCGCGTTCGCGATGACCACGACCCTCTGCTTGTAGTCGTCGCCGCGCAGTTCCTCGATCAGGTCGCGGGCGGTCGTATTCCAGCCGCAGACGACGATGTGGTCCTTGTAGCCGGACGCTCCCAACCCCTGGCCCTCCTTCAAGAGGAAATCGATCACCAGTGCCACGAGGGCGCCCGTGATCATGCCGAGCATGGCGACCCCGAACAGGATGAGCAACCAGCCGACGACGCGTCCACCCGGTGACGTGACGAATCCGGCGTTGCCCTGCCCGAGGACCGTGGCGAATCCCCAATTGAACGAATCGAAGAGCGATTCGAACGTCACCGGCTTCTCGAGCAGCGTGATGGCGATCGCCGCGATGATGACGACGATGACGATGCCCTCCGCGAGGGTCAGGAAGAACCGCCGATCGACCTTCCCGCCGACCCGTCGGATGTGCCACGCGACGCGGCGGACGAGGGGCGTCGCCAGGACCGGGATCGGCAGGGGCGGCATCCACCGATCGTGACACAACCGGCAACGCCGTCGCCAGCCCCCGATCAGTCGCCGACGGCTCGCGATCCGATCAGTTCGACGCCGTCGAGGGACGCGATCGCGGCGGTCAGTCCCACGCCGGCCGCGACGTCGGGCAGCCGGACCTCGGCATCGGCCGTCAGGCCCCTTCCCGGCGCATGCGCGGAGTCGAGGTGCGCGATCGCCCCGCCATGGGCCGAGATCGCCTCGACCACGGCGCCCAGCCGATGCGGGTCGGCCACGGCAAGCGTGAGGAGGAGTCGATGCTGCTCGCGCCCGACGAACCGGTTGGTCAGGCGCCGGAGCGGCCACAACGACAGGATCACGATGACGGTGACGACGACGGCCACGCCCCAGGCGCCGGCCCCAGCCGCCATCCCGACGGCGGCGACGGCCCACAGGCTGGCGGCGGTCGTCAGGCCGCGGACGTTGGCCCCTTCCTTGAGGATCGCCCCGGCCCCCAGGAAGCCGACGCCCGTCACGATCTGGGCGGCGACCCGGGACGGGTCGGAGCCGGGGGACTTGAACGCCTCGATCGAGAGGACCGTGAACGCCGCTGAACCGACCGACACGAGCAGGTGCGTCCGCATCCCGGCGGAGTGCTCGTGGATCTCGCGCTCGAGGCCGATCAGGGCGCCCAGGGCCGCGGCTTCGAGGAGGCGCAGCGCCAGCGCGACCTGCTGTCCGAGCTCGAGGTCCATGGCGCCAGTCTAGGACCGCCGACCGGTCACGCGGATCTTCTCCAGCAGCTCGCGGGCGAACAGGCGGCCCGCCAGCCGCTGGCGCTCGCGATCGATCAGCACCGGCATTCTTTGAACGGTCGCCCGGCGAAACTCGTCATGTACTGTCGAGTGGGCTGGCTACCCGTCGCCAAGCGGAGCGAACAGTGCAGCGCGATCTCGTTCAAGCGGCACAGCGTGGCGATCACCAGGCGTTCGAGGTCCTCGCGTCGGCCGCCGGTGCGCGGCTCCTGACGTTTGCACGGCTGGTCCTTCGCGACACCCCACGAGCGGAGGACGCCGTGCAGGAAGCGCTCGTCCGTGCGTGGCTGGGACTTCCCGACCTGAAGGATCCCGAACGCTGGGACGCATGGCTCCACCGGCTCATCGTTCGTGCCTGCGCCGATCAAGGCCGGCACCGTCTCCGACAGGCGCGGGAGGTTCAGATGGCGTGGACCGAACCCGTGGCCGGTGATCACGCTCCATGGATCGCCGACCACGATCAGCTCGACCGTGGCTTCCGGCAGCTGAAGCGGGATCAACGAGCCGTCGTCGTCCTTCGCTACTACCTGGGGCTGACGGTCCCCGAGGTCGCCGACGCGTTGGGCCTCCCAGTCGGGACGGCCAAGTCAAGGATCCATTACGCGGTCGAAGCGCTTCGGGCCGCCCTGGAGGCGGACGAACGGGCGCCTGTCGCCACGACGGACGGTGTCGCACGATGATCACCCATGACGACGCCGAGCAGCGTGTCCAGGTTTGGCTGGCGGCGACGGCACCTGTCGGCTCCGCGGATCGGGTCCTCGCCGAGACGTTCGACCGAACCCGGCGAATGGCGCAAGGATCGCGGATGCCCCGACGATTCGTTTCGGTCCGGTCCCGCCCGATCGCGTTCGCGATCGCCGCAGCGGTGATCCTTGTCGCCGTTCTCCCTCGGCGCTCGCCGGACGGACCTGGCCCAGGCGGCGCCACTGGGCTCGATCGACGGCCAGCGATGGATCGACAGTCCCGACGTGGCCGTCACGATCGAGCGCGACCCGTCTGACGACCGCGACTTCTACTGGCGCGCCGTGGCCTACGACCGCATCGACACGCACGGCGCGAATGTGAGCCACCCGACCAAGACGACGCGACCGCCCGCGACGAGCCTGTTCGCCGGGATGGCCGAGGATGTCGCCCCAGCCGGGCAGCGTCGCCTGGCATTCACGGTTCAGCCGGTGTCGCTCACCAACCCGATCTTGCTGTCTCCCGCGACGCCGATCGAAGTCGACCGAGCCGTCGGGCTGACCACGGTGGGCGAGAGCGGATTCTTCTCGATGATCGAGCTCGACGGCCGCGGTCCCTACACGGTCACGGCCCTCGTTCAGGCTGACGCGGGCGCGCCCGGGACGGCCGACGAGTCGGCGCTGCGCGCCGCCGGCACGGTCTACCCGCCGGAGGTCGCTGCGCTGTACACGGCGGAGGTCCCGGGCATGTTCGGGCCGAATCTCGGCGCCCTTCGGGACGAGATGGTCCGCACCGCGCGCTCGAACGCGCCGATCGATCTCGCGGACCGACTGGTGGAGCTGCTCGGCGGTCCAGCGTACAAGTACGACGTCGAGCTGCAGGGCGTCGACTGCCGGGCGATGTCGGTTCCGGAATGCTTCGCCACGTCCAAGCGCGGATTCTGTGTCCAATACGCGATGACGATGGCGGTGGTCCTGCGGGATGTCGGCGTGCCGACCCGCGTCGTGCAGGGATTCCTGCCGGGGCAACGCAGCCCGGGTTCGACCCTGGAGGTGATCCGCAACAGCAACGCCCATGCCTGGGTCGAGGTCTACTTCCCCGGTCATGGCTGGGTCGCGTTCGATCCGACCCCAGGCTCTCGCAGGCTGTTGCCCGGGTGACCTCGGTCAGTCCGTGAGCTCGATGCGGATGCGCTTGTTGATCCGGCCTTTCGATTCGTAGCCGGTGACCCGGATGCCGCCGACCTCGCGGGTGTTCGCCACATGCGTCCCGCCATCGGCCTGCAGGTCGAGCCCGACGATCTCGATCGTCCGGATCTCCTCGATGCCCTCGGGGAGCAGGTTGATCTTCGTCCGGATCAGGTCCGGGATCGCGAACGCCTCGGCGCGCGGCAGGACGTTGACCCGGACATCGCGCGCCGCCGCGAGCTCCGTGTTGACGGTCGCCTCGATGGCGTCGACGAGGTCGCCGCTCATCCGCTCGAACTCGAAGTCCATCCGGCCCGACCCCGGTTCCATGTTGCCCCCGGTCACCTGCGCGCGGTAGTCGCGCCACACGACGCCGCACAGCGCGTGCAGGGCGGTGTGGGTCCGCATGAGCGTCAGGCGGCGTGCCCACTCGAGGTCGGCCTGGAGGACGTCGCCGATCGCCGGCGGGTCGCCGTCGGACCGCTCCAGCTCATGGACGATCTCGCCCGCGGACTTGCGGGCGGCGCGGACGGTCCACGTGCGCCCGTCGGACGCCCGCAGGAGCAGCCCGCGGTCGGACGGTTGCCCGCCGCCGCCCGGGTAGAACACGGTCCGATCGAGCGTGACCAGGTGGGCATCGCCTGACTCCACGGCGACGACCCTTGCCTCGACCGTCCGCAGGTAGGCATCCGAATAGCAGAGCTGCTCGCCGGTCGCGGTCATCGGGACGGGGTTACTGCGCCGTCAGGGTGCCGGTCATGTTGGAGTGGATGGTGCACACGAAGGGGTAGCTGCCGGCGGCCAGGGCGGGGACCGGGAAGCTGCGCTTGGCGACGCCCGGGAAGGTGTCGGTCTTGAACACCTGGCTGCCCGAGGCGTCCTTGATCTGGACGTCGTGCGGGGTGGCCGCGTCCTGGTTGTCGAACTCGAGCGTGAAGGCGGTGTTGGCGGGCACCGTCACGGTGGGGGTCGTGAACTTGACGCCCGAGGCGACGATGGTCACGACCGCGCCGCCGGCCCCGGCCGAGGGCGCCGCCGAGGCACCGGCCGACGCGGCGGCGGACGCACCGGCGGAGGGGGCGGCGGAAGCCCCGGCCGATGCGGCGGCGCTGGCGACCGGCGTGGCTGCTGGGGCCGGCGTGTACGTCCAGCCGGCCGACGCACTCGTGCAGGCGCCGACGGCGAGGAGCGAGAGGGCGGCGATCAGGGCGAGTCGGACAGGACGCATGGGCCTGGGGACCCCTTTCGTGTCGCAGGGAGCGGCCTGGGCGGCCGATGTGATGCCGCGAATCTACCGCGGGGACCGGCTCGATGTCGTGTTCGGTGGGGGGTACCAGTCCTCACCAGTACCATCGGCCCGGTTGCCATCCACGGTGCGTGCCCATAGGCTCCGCAATCCACCGCCCTGAATCCGGGGTGGTCGTGTCCCTTCTTCGAGATCGGAGCCCACCCCGATGATCAAGGACTACGCGACACGGGCCTGGAAGCTCGCTGTCACGGTCGGACCGCTCGTCGCGGTCGCGCTGGCCCTCGCGGCCGGCGTCAAGTGGCGCTAGGAATCATCTTCATCTAGCTGCCTCATTTCGCCTCTTGGCCCGGAGCCCATCCGGATCAGGTCATCGGCGATCCAGGAGACCCGGAGACCCTCCCTCCGGGTCTTTTGGCGTCCAAGGGATCACGGACCCCGGCGCGCCCCGACACCGCGAGATTCGGCCCGGTCGGTCAGGCCCAGCCGGATGGCCACGGCGGCGGCCTCGACGCGACCGGAGACTTCGAGCTTGGCCAGGATGTTCCCGACGTGGACGCCGACGGTCTTCTGGCTGATGAACAGCCGCTCCCCGATCTCCCGGTTGGTCCGCCCCTGGGCGACCAGGACGAGCACCTCTCGCTCCCGTCCGCTCAGGCCGAACGTGTCCGGGCGCGGTCCCTCGGGGGCCGGATCGCCGGCGATCGTGCGGACGAGGTCGGAGCGGCCGTTGCCGGCGTGAGCGTCGCCGCCGCGAGCGGCCGCCGGTGCCGTCGTCGCGCTTGACGAGGCGGCCATCACCGTCGGCACTTCGCCCAGGACGCGGTCGACCTCCTCGGGCAGCTCGATCCGCGCCCGGCCGGCCAGTTCGCGGAGGTTCCGCAGGAGCGGCCGCGCCTCCAGCCCGACGGCAAGTCGGACTGACTCCACGAGCGGCTTGCGGGCACGCGTGCGCCCGGCACGCGCGCCGTCCATCGCCATCGTCGCCTCGGCCTGTCGCCAGCGCGCGAGTGCCACCTCGTACGGTGCGGAGAGGGCCTGCCACATCGTCGCGACCTTGGCCCAGACCGCCGGATCGTCGTCGCCCTCCAGGCGGCGCTGGAATCCGCGCGCCGTGGCGAGGTAGGCCTCGGCGACCTTGCGTGATCCGGCCGATGGCGGCGCACCGCCCGCCTCGACGAGGTCGACCGCCGTCTGGAGGACCTCCGCCGTGCGGGTCCGCGCGGCGGCCAGCGGAGCAAGCTGGCGGCGGTCACGCGCCTCGGCACCGGTTGCCGCGTCCACCTGCGTGACCATGGCCGCCATCCGTGCCGCCAGCACCCACTCCTCGGTGGTCCGGACCACGGCCCAGCCACGATCCACCGAACGGCCGGCGTCGGCGACGTCGCCGCGCCAGAGCGCGTACGAGGCAGCCGCCAGGTAGTACGGGCCCGCCAGCTGCGGCTCGCGCAGCGCATCGAACTCGAGGACCGTCTGGCCGAGCAGGCGGGCCGCCCGCTCCCCGGCCTCGGTCTCGATCTCGAGGGCGGCCATCTGGACCATCGTCATCAGGAAGACGACCCCGACGGGCTGCCAGGCCAACGCCCGCATGCCCAGCACGCGCGCCTCCGCCCAGCGACCCAGCAGGATCAGCGATTCGGCGACGTTGCCCGCGAGGAAGTTGCCGTAGACCGCTTCGAGGCCGGCGCGTCGGGCGTCGTCGATGCCTCGGTACGCCACGTCGACCGCCTCCGCCCGGCGGCCGACGAGATCGAGGACCGTGGTCAGGTTGGCGGTGATGCGGAACAGCGCGTCCGGGTCGTCGATCTCGCGGGCGGCGCGCTCGGCCTCCCGCAGCAGCTCGATGGCGGCGTTGGGATCGCGTCCCCAGGCGAGCGCCACGCCGAGGGTCGTCGTCGCGTGGATCTCCTGGTCGCGCGCCACGGGATCGCAGGCGCGGGCGACCTTGATCGCCTCCCGGGCCAGCCGCTGGCCGTCCGAGAAGATGCCATCGACCATGTACAGCTGCGCCAGGGACGCGAGGACCGTCGCTCGCTCCGGACTCGGGTCGCGCGGGACCAGGCTCACCGCACGCTGCGACGCCGCTCGCGCCCCGGCCGAGTCGCCCGCGGCTCGGCGGATGTGGGCCAGCTGGTCGTACATCAGCCCGGCCCGCACGCGATCGCGTCGGGCGTCCAGGGCCCCGATGGCCGACTCAAGGAATGCGGAGGCGCGGGAGGTGCGCCCGATCGCGAACGCGGCGATCGCCGCCCGTTCCTGGAGTTCGGCCCGGTCGGAGGCGCGGATGGCGGCCGCCCGTTCCGAGCGACGTCGTGTCCGGTCGTATCCCTTGGCCTGGTCGCTCAGGGCGAGCGCGAGCTCGAGGGCCGCAAGCTCGTCGGCCGCGGCGTGACGCTTGGCGGCGAACGCAGCGGCGGCGATGGCCGCGTCGCGGGCCGCACCGGCATCGTGGGCCTCGAGCCAGTGGTGGGCGGCCGCGGCGGGCAGGTCGACGAGGCCGGCGGCCAGGGCAGCATGGTGTCGGGTCCTGGCCAGCGGGAGCAGGTCGCGCTCGACGGCCGCGCCGATGAGCTCGTGTCGGAACCCGATGGCGTCGTCCCGCTCGACCAGGAACCCGTGCTCGATCCCTTCCTCGAGGCCCGCGGCCAGATCCCCGCCCAGGATGCCGTCCCCCCGGCGCTGGCCGCTCACGGTGCGGGGGGCGGGGCGGTCCGTCTCGACCTCGAAGTCCGCCGCGATCGCAGCCAGGCGCTCCGCGGCGAGTGGACGGCCGGCCGGCGCCAGCAGCCGCAACACCCGGCGGCATTCGAGAGAACGGATCGCGAGCCGACTCATGACCAGCTCGTCGAGCGAGCCGGTCAACGAGATCGTCGGCAACTCGCGACGGGCGGCGAGCATCTCCTCGGCGACGAGCGGACTGCCACCCGATCGCTCCGACACCAGGAGCAGGAGGCTGGCCGACGCGCGTTCGCCTTCGATGCCTTCGATGAGGGCGGCCAGTTCTCCCCGGTCGAGGACCGGCAGGGCCAGTCGCTCGAGCGGTCGTGGCGAGGCCACGATCGAGGCGACAGCGCTCATCCACGGGTCGTCGCTGGGCACGATGTTCGGCTGGTCCGAGACGATGAGCGCGAGTCGCTGGTCCGACGCGATCCGGGCGAGGAACGTGACCAGCGCCCGCGTCGCCGCGTCAGCGCGGTGCAGGTCCTCGAGCACCAGGACGATCGGTTCCCGCTCACCGAGCCGGCCCAGCGTGCCAAGGACGCCCTCGAGCGCCCGGGCCTGGCGACGTTCCGGGGCACCCTCGTGGCGCGCCAGCGGGCCCTGTCCGGCCGCCTCGAGGCGAGCCGCCACGCTGGGCATGATCCGGGCGATATCGGGCGCGGCCGGCCCCAGCACGGCGTCCAGGTCGTCGTCGGACAGGGCGTCGAGTGCGGGGCCCACGGACCGCACGACCGGTCCGTACGGCTCGTCCGTGCCGGCCGGCATCGCCCCGCCGCGCAGGACCCGCATGGGTTCTGGGAGGCCGCCGATGCGCGCGATCGCCTCGTCGAGGAAGCGGCTGATCCCGACACCGGCCGGGCCGCTCAGGAGCATCGCGCGGGCTCGTCCGCGGATGGCGTCATCGAGGACAGAAGCCAGCCGCACGAAGGCGCCTTCGCGCCCCACATACCGCGCGCTCGTGTACCGGCCGGGCATGAACCATTCTAGGCCGGGGCCCGAGGCCCGATGACCCGGGGTCGCGGGCCGCGCATGGAACGCCGGCCCAGTGCCTCGGCTAGGCTGGGTGGCGATGACCGATGGGCGCGCGGCTCCACATCCCGACAACACGCTCAACGAGCTGAGCGGCGAGGAGTGGCTCTACTTCACGAAGTCCGTGCTCACGACGGCCTATCCGTCGGAACTCGGGCACGTCGCGCGCAAGGCGCACGGCGCGAACAAGCCGCCCAGGTTGATGGCACGCCTCATCGAGTTCTTCACCCGGACCGGCGAACTCGTCCTCGACCCGTTCGCCGGGGTCGGCGGGACGCTGCTCGGGGCGGCCATCGCCCGCGGTCCGCGTCGGGCCCTGGGCATCGAGCTGGAGCCGCGCTGGCTCGCCGTCTACGAACGCGTCGTGCTCGATCTCGCCGCCGAGCGCGACGGAGTGGGGCCGCTCATCGCCGATCTTGGCGCGACGGACCCGGGCGGCCCGCGCGGCTTCGATCCGTCCGGGCTCGAGCTGCGCCTCGGCGACGCGCTGGCGATCCTGCCCGACCTGCCCGAGGCCTCGGTCGACTTCATCGCCACGGATCCGCCGTACAACGTGCAGCTGCCGCTCACGATGGCCGGCGGGAAGCTGGCCGAGACGCATGCCAATCGCCGGACCGACTACGCGATGGTCACCGAATTGCCGGCCGACCTCGCCAATGCCCCCGACTACCCGACGTTCCTCGATCGGATGGGCGTGGCCTTCGGGGAGATGGCCCGCGTGCTGCGGCCGGGCCGGTACGCGACGGTCATCGTGCGCGATGCCTACCAGGACGGGCGTTACCTGTTCACCGCCGCCGACCTCGCCGCCCGTGCGTCGGCGGCCGGCCTCGTGCCCAAGGGCGACCTCGTCTGGTACCAGGCGGGGACCCGCCTCCGGCCGTACGGCTACCCGCGCGCGTTCGTGCCGAACATCGCCCACCAGCACATCATCGTGCTGCGACGCGAGCCGGCCCCTCGTCAGTCGCTGCGGCGGCGCGAGGCGAGGTAGGCGGCCAGGACGTCCTCGTCGACGTCGTCGCCCATCGTCCAGCTCTCGGCGGCGATCGGCAGCGTGGCGGTCGGGGAATCAGACACCGTCCCGCCCCCGACGACCGCCCCGAGCGTCATCTTGTGGATCCAGCCGCGGCCGCCGTCCGGACAGGCCACGAGCCAGTAGGCGCCCTGGCGTTCGAGGAGCTCCACCTCGTCGCCATCGCCGAGCGCGCCGATCTCCCGGCCCCGCAGCTCGTCGGGGACGTCGAGGAGGCGAACGACCGTATAGCGGATGAGTCGCCGCTCGTGCCCCGCGAGCGTTCCCTGCAGGCCCCGGTCGAAGAAGAGTCGGGGCGCCGCTGGCTCGGTGCGGAGCGGGTCGGCCTTGCGCGCCTGCAGCAGCGACGGTCGGCGCCATCGCGGCAGGGCAGCCTCGTTGTCCGCCGAAGGTCCGTCGTCGTCGTCGAGTCCATCGGCGTCGTCGTCGTCCTCGTCCTCGTCGTCCGATCCATCGCCCGCCTCGGGTCCGCCGAGCGCACGGCCTCCGACGCCCACGCCCTTCGCCGCGTCGGCGGCGAGCAGCGGGCCAAGGTCGGGCTCCTCGTCCTCACGCCGCCGACGTCCGAAAAGGCCCATCGCCATCGATGCGGCGGCCAGTCCGGTCGTGGTCACCACGGTCGGGACCAGCGGCAGGGTGGGCAGGTCGGGCAGGTCAAGGCCGAGCGCCGCGATCACGCTCGTGAGCGGCCCCCACGGTGCCGGTCCGACCGTCGGGCCAGCGCCGCCGCCCGTGGCAGCGGACGGCGCGTCGCCGGACCCGCCACCCGAGGTGGATCCCGGCACGAGCGCCGCAACGACGGCTGGTGACGCGGACGGTGCCGGGGTTACAGGCGCCGTCTCCGACCTGGTCGGAGGCTCGAACAGCGGCGCCGGCGCGAGGGCTGGCTCCGCTGCGAACTGCGGGACCGCCTTGGGCGTGGGCTTCGGAGCCGGTTTCGTGGTGACTCGGGCTCGCCCGGCCGGCTCGGCGGTCGGCTTCGGGTCGGGCTTGGGCTGGGGCTTCGGCTTGGGCTTGGGCGTCGCGATCGGCTTCGGGGTGGGGGTCGGGGTCGGGGTGGCCTTCGGCGTCGGGGTCGGTGGCGGTGCGACGGTGATCGACCCGGCGGCGAGCGTCACCGTCTCGTGATGGTGGCTCCTGGCCTCGAAGGTGACCGGGTAGGTGCCCACCGGGAGCGTGACGTCGCCGTGATAGCCGACGCCGTGCAACCAGTCGTGCTTGCCATCGTCACTGTGCATCCGGACCGTCCGATCGCCGATCCTCACCCGCACGTATTCCGGCCCGTGCGGACCGTCGTTCGAGTCGTACCCGTACATGACGTGGAGCTGGATCGTCGTGTCCGGCGGACCGGAACGGGGGTTCACGACCGGATCGAACAGGATCGGCTGAGCGGCCGACACCGGTGCGACGATGGCCAGGACCATGGCGCCAGCGGCCAGGAGCGCGCTGAACGGCACCCAGGCCGCTCGTCTCGATCGCACTCGATGGCCCACCCGCACGTGGCTCGCCTCCAACCAGGGCACACGTCGTGCCGGTCCGAGGATGGCTGCGGGGAGCGGGCGCAAACAATGGTACGGGGGTCAGGCGCCGGGCCGGACCACCGGAGAGCGACGAATGAGCCCCAGGCACCAGCACGAGTTGCGTCGGGGCAACGTCCGGGTGCGGTCCGGCGTGGTGCGGGGACGATGGTGGGCCGACCGGCCCATTCGCGGTTACCCCGCTCGGGGCATACGCATGGCCCACCGCCGAGCGCACGATGCACAGATGCACCTCCACACCACGACCGTTCCGAGCCGGAACGGCCGCGACTCGGTCATGGGCGGCACGCTGGTCGGGACGCTCCTGGTGATCGGCGGCCTGTGGCTCGCGTACGTGGCGTGGAGCACGCCCGTCCTGGCCGCGATCTCGGCCGCGGTGTCGGCCGCGATCCGGCCCGACGCGACCGCGTCGCAGCCCGGCATGCTGATGCTCGCCCTGGCCCTGGCCGTGCCGGCGGCGTTCGTGGTCGTCGGGACGAACCGACTGGCCCGGACGGCCGGGGCGGTGCGTGGCGCCTGGGGTCGCCGCGGCGATCGACTCCTGCGGAGCCTGCCCGACGACGTCGTGCTCGTCCGAGACCTGACGCTCGACGATGGGCGCCCGGCGCCGGCCCTGCTGGTCGGGGCGTTCGGCCTCGTCGCGATGATCGAGGCCAGCGAAGTGTCCGAGGACGACGTGACCCAGGCGATGCGCGATGCGGACCGCGTCCGCCACTGGCTCACGCAGAACGATCAGGACTTCGTCGTGCGGGTCCACGCGGCCGTCGTCGGCGGGCCCGTCGAGATCGAACGGCCGCGGGGGTGCGCGCTCCTCACGATCGAGGACATCCCGGCCTGGCTCGAATCGCTGCCCCGGCAGCGCAGTCTGAACGAGGCGCGGCTGGCCCGGCTCGTGCGGCTGGTCAAGCCGCGCGGCTGACGCGCCGCCGCCACCGACCGGTGGTAGGGGAGCCAGGACTCGAACCTGGAACCAGCGGGATATAAGCCCGCCGCTCTGACCGTTGAGCTACTCCCCCGCCGCGATGCTACACCCGGCCGGTGAGCGCCGGACCGAGACCAGCGGTCAGTTGCCCTTGCGCAGGCGGCCCGCGATCGATCGCAGGCGGAACGGTCGGGCCCCGCTCCTGGTGCCGTTGCCATCAGGACCGGAGGTCTCCGTGTCCGAGGCGTACGAGATCGTCGCGTAAGCACCGGCCGGCATCTGCTCGGCGATGTCGCGCTCCTCGTCGGTCATGACCGCCTCGAGCGGCAGCTCATCGCGGTCGAACGGCCGCGGTGTGGGGTCGACGATGGGCGCGGGACGTGCATACGCCGGAGCTCCGTAGAGCTTGGGCAATGCGACGTGCTGCTCCTCGATGGACAACGCTGACCTCGAACGACGATTTCCGGTAGCGGTGGCCGGCGACCCCGACCTTCGACCTTGACCCCGGCGAAGGATACCGGAGGATGGTACCGGTGGCGTCCAGTCCTTCGTCGTCCTTGGAGCGCTTTCTGGTGCGCGTCGTCACCCCAGGAGTGGTCGGATCACCTGCACGGCGACGACCATGACGAGGTACGCGATGGGCACGGCCGCGAAGAATCCAAGGGCCGCGCTCCAGGCGGACCGGCGCGCAACGGTGCCCGAACCCGTCGGCTGGGGCACGAACAGGTATGTCAGCAGCGCCCCCGCTCCCAGCACGACGACGATGTAGACCGCGATCGCGAGCGTGCGCAGGTCGCCGCCGGGCACGGACACTCCCCGGCTGAGTGCCACGTCATAGGCGAGATACGCGATCGCCAGCACCGTGGCCACGCCCAGGCTGGCCGTCACGGCCCGCACGACCGGCCGCGGCGCATGCCGGAACTGGCGCCAGCGGACCTCCGCCCAGTTGCGCCGGCGGACCGGCGGCACGTCAGCCACCGAGCATCGTCAGGGTGCGGCGCGGTGGGATGGTCGCCGGCGTGTGACCCGCCAGCAGCTCGACGGCCTCGGCGAATCGCTCGAGCTCGTCGTCGGACGTGAAGAACCCGACGCTGATGCGCAGGGCATCGAGCGCATCGATCGTGCGGGCGATGGCGAACACGCGGGCACCCAGTTCGGCCAGGGCGTCCGCTGCGGCCCAGCCCTCGATCCGAAAGGTCACGAGCGTAGCCATCTGGTGGACCGGGGTCAGCACGGTCACGCCGGGGATCATCGCCAGTCGTTCCGCCGCACGCCGGGCCGTGGCGGTCCCACGAGCGTAGATCCAGTCCAGGCCCACGAACATGGACAGCCACGAGATGGAGCGAGCCATGCCCACGACCGAGGGCCGATGGAAGGTCCCCCACTCGAACCGCCGCGCGTCGGCGTGGAAGACCGCGGTGCCCACCGAATCGATGGTCTCGAAGCTCAGGTAGCCGGCGAAGGCCGGGTGCAGCCGGGCGGCCACGTCCGGGCGGATGGCCAGGGCACCCATACCCTCCGGCCCGAGGAGCCACTTCTGCCCGGCGACCGCGTAGGCATCGGCCCCGGTCGCCTCGAAGTCGACGGGGATCGCCCCGACGCTCTGCGCGCCGTCCACGGCGAACAGCGCGCCCCGGGCGTGGGCGAGCTCGGCCAGCCCGGTGATCGGCAGGACCGCGCCGGTCACCCAGGTCACGTGCGAGGCTACGACGAGCCGCGTCCGGGGCGTCATGGCCGCCTCGACGGCCGACAGGGTCCGGGCGTCGTCGCCGCCGTCGCCGATGTCCACGAAGTCGATCTCGATCCCGCGCGCCCGGAGCGCGTAGAGCGGGCCGACGGCCCCGGCGTGCTCGAGGCAGGTCGTGAGTGCCCGGTCGCCCGGTCGCCACTCGATGGCTGCGGCGATGGCATTCATGCCGTCGGTCGTGGAGTGGGTGAGCGCGATCGCCGACGGGTCGGTGAGGAGCACGGCCGCCACGGAAGCTCGCGCCTCGGCCAGGCGCTGGAGGGCTTCCGGCCAGTCGTCGACGTGGGCCCGGCCCGTCGTCAGCTCCCAGTTCGCGAACTCGGCCATCGCCGCGGCGGACTCGGCCGGGATGGGGCCGACGGACCCGGTGTTCAAGTAGATCCCGGCCCCCAGCGACGGCAGGGCCTGCCGGACGGCGGCCAGCCGTTCCTGGTCAGGTGAGAACGGGTCGACCACGGTCCGTATGATACCGGCGATGAGTGGTCTGGCCCGACCCGAGCACCTGGCGACCACCGATTGGCTGGCGGAGCGTCTGGGTCGGCCGGGGGTCCGGATCGTCGATGCGCGCTGGCGGCCGGACGGCAGCGGAGCGGCCGTCCACGCGAGCGGCCACATCCCCGGCGCGGCCCATCTCGACTGGCGGGTCGATCTCATCGAGCCCGACGAGGCGGGCGATTCGCTCCTGCTCGTGGGCCCCGACCGGATGGCCGCCGTGGCCTCCCGCCTGGGCATCGGCGACGGCACCACGGTCGTCCTCTACGACGACAGTCAGAGCCTGTTCGCCGCGCGCGCCTGGTGGAGCCTGCGCACCTACGGCGTCGAGTCCGTGCGCATCCTCGACGGCGGCTTCCCCGAGTGGGTCAAGGAAGGTCGACCGGTCTCGAACGCCGAAGCCACGCCGGGCACCACCACGCTGACGCTGCGCGGCCCGAACCGGATGCGCCTGACGACCGCCGACGTCCGTGGCCTGCTCGGGTCACCCGATGTGACCCTCGTCGACGCGCGCGCTGCGGCCGAGTACCGCGGCTTCGAGGGGAACACGAAACGCCTCGGCCACATCCCGGGCGCCCTCAACGTGCCCGTCGGGGCCACGAGCCGGCCGGGTGGCCAGCGCCTGCGCGACGGGGCCGAGCTACGCGACCAGCTCCACGGCTACAACGTCAGCCGCGGCCGACGGATGGTCTGCTATGACGGGTCGGGCGTGGCCGCGGCCAAGCTCGCCTTCGTCCTGACGCTCCTCGGCCACGAGGACGTGGCCGTCTATGACGGCGGCTGGGCGGAGTGGGGCAACCGGCTCGACCTGCCGGTCGATCGCTAGCTCTGGGGTTCCCCCGAGCGATCCTCGCCTGACCACGCCGACTCCCCCTCGGGCCACACCGACGATGGGCCCGGTGCCGGGGGCGAGTCCTCGGGCCAGGCCGAGGAGGCGGATGGACCGGCGTCGGGCGCCGGTTCGGCGGCGAACCCACCTTCAGCGGGCACGATCTGGTCGAGGCCGGCCCACGGGTCGACCTCCTGGTGGGGCGCCACGATCTGGGAGAGGGCCCGGTTGATCGCCACGAGGGCCGCTGTCGCGCGCGGTTCGCCGAGCGTGTCGGACCAGTACGTCGCCTCCGTGACCGGCAGGAACTTGCCCGTGAGCTCATCGAGTGCGACGCGCAGGCTTCGCTCGGCGAGCAGGTGGATGTAGCCCGTGACCTTGAACGGCGGGATCGAGACGATGGCGCGCTGCTCGATCTTGTGCGTGCGCAGCTCTGGCGCCGGTTCCGCGGGCGTGTCGGCGACGGCAAAGAGGATCGAGCCCAGGTTCACCTGGGCGAAATCGGCGCGCACCGTGCGCCCCAACGTGCCGAATTCGTCGAAGGTGACGTCGGCGAGGACGATGAACGGGTCCTCGGCCAGGTTCAGCATGTCGGTGACGCGACGCTGCCGGGTCTCGAGGCCGCCCTTGATGACGAAGGTGTCGGTGTAGAGGGTCAGGACCGCGTTGGCCCCGGTGCCCTGGGTGGCGTCGTACATGCGCAGACGATACGCTCCCGGACCGGGTCCGGGAAGGTCATCCCCGCAACGCGGCCGCGTTCCTGGCGCCGGCGGTCACCAGGTGCTCGGCGCCGGCCTGCAGGCCTTCATACAGCGCGGTCACGGTCTCGATCGTGTCGATCTCGTCGGGCGACTTGTCGCGCCGCAGGTCGATGATCCGAGGGAAGCGCAGGCTGAACCCGGACTTGTGCCGGTTCGAGCGGAGGATGACGTCGAACCCGATCTCGACCACGACGGTCGGCTCGACCTGGCGATATCGCCCGAACCGGGCGATCGTGTGGGCCTCGAACCAGCGGGTCATCTCGGCGATCTCGGCGTCGGTCAGGCCGCTGTAGGCCTTGCCGATCGTGACGAGGGAATCGTGCTCGGTGTCGCGCACCGCGAACGTGTAGTCGCTCAGCACCCCGTGCCGCTTGCCGTGGCCCACCTCGACGCCGACGACGACGCAATCGATCGTGGCCAGGGCCTTCTTCATCTTCAGCCAGCCGAGCCCGCGACGGCCGGGCGAATAGCCGCTCGCCGGGTCCTTGACCATCAGGCCCTCGTTCCGCCGCGCGCGGGCGCCGGCGAAGGCCACCTCGAGCGCTTCGGCGTCGGCGGCGACCGCGAGGTTCGAGCGCGCGAAGCGCCCGCCGTCGTCGGCGCCGGGCAGGTCCAGCGCATCCAGCCGCCGACGGCGCTCCGTCAGCGGCTCACGGAGCAGCGGCTCGACCGCGTTATCGCCGCCCGGCCCCAGGGCGAGGGCATCGAACGCGACGTAGATCACCGGGACCTCGGCCTGGATCGCCGCCGATGGGGTCTTCCGGCCGAGACGGGTCTGGAGCGAGACGAACGGCAGGACCGCGCCGTCCTTCCAGGCCAGGATCTCACCATCGAGGATCCCGTCCCATGGCAGGACTTGCGCCGCGTCGGCCACCTCCGGGAACTGGCCGGTCACGTCGTGCAGGTCGCGCGAGAAGAGCCGGACGACGTCGCCCCGTTTGTGGAGCTGGGCACGGATCCCGTCGTACTTGTCCTCGACCCACACCTCCGGTCCCAGCCGCTTGACGATCTCGGCGGCGTCCTCGGCCGGTGAGGCGAGCATGAACTTGAGCGGATGGAACAGGGTCATCTCGGCCAGGGCAAGGGAATCGTCGCGAGCCAATGTCGCCAGCCGGCCGATGTCGCCCGAGAGCATGCCGGCCCACTTCACGTCGTCGAGGGGACGATCGAAGGCCTGGGCGATGGCGGCCTCCAGCAGACCCTCGCGCAGGCCGATCCGGAGCTCGCCCCCGAGCACCTTGACGATGTACTTGGCCGTCAGCGGGTCAGCTCGAGCGAGAAGCGTCCCGAGGATGGCGGACTTGCGGGCCGGGCCCGAGGCCACCTCGATCGCCTCGAACGCGGCGGCCACCTCGGGCAGCGTCGGAGCCGGTGGCGGCGGCGCATGGCCCGCCAGCGTCAGGACGTCGGCGACGGCGAGGCCCAGGTCCGAGTGCCGGTCGTAGGCCTCGCCGAGCGCCGCTCGATCGCTGCCCGCCAGGTCCGCGACGGTCGTGGCGATCGCGGCCCAGCCGAGCCCCGCGGCGCGCTGGTCCGCCTCCGGGAACGGCCGGCCGGTCAGGAAGACGGCCGCGATCCGCAGCTCATCGGGCGTCAGGGTGCGGAGATAGTCGGCGAGCAGGGCGGTCTTCTCGGAGGTCCGCGTGGTCGCCGCGAGGCGCTCCGCCAGCTCGCTCCAGCGGCGCATCCGGGGATGGTATACCGTGCCGGGGCGATGGCCGATCGGACGTGGTTCCCCGAGTCGATCACAGGTTCCAAGGTGGTCCTGCGCCGCCACGTGCCCGAGAACCTCACCGCGTTCAGGCGCTGGTACGCCGACCGCGAGATCGCCCGCCTCGCGCGCTACCAGGAACACCCGATGCGGACCGAGGAGATCGAGCGGTTCTTCACGGCGCGGGTCGTCGGTCCCGAGGCGCTCGCGATGGCCGTCCACCTCCGCGCCACGGACCGGCTGATCGGCACGTGCGCCTTCAGCCAGCTCGACGCGGACAACGGATCGGCCCTCTACCACATCACGATCGGCGAGTCCGACACGTGGGGCCAGGGCTATGGAACCGAGGCGACCCAGCTGATGCTCGACCACGCCTTCGGGACGCTTGGGCTGCATCGGATCGCCCTGTTCGTCTTCGAGTTCAACGAGCGCGCCGTGCGCGCCTACAAGCGCTGCGGATTCGTCATCGAGGGCCGGGCCCGCGAATCCATCTGGCGTGACGGGCGCTGGTGGGACGAGCTCGCGATGAGCGTGCTCGAGTCGGACTGGCGGCGCCGCCAGGCCGAGGCCGAGCCCGTCGCCGTGGGACCCGGCGAGACCGGGGCGACCCCTGACGGCGACCAGGTCTCCGTCCCGCTCGCGGCGGCGGGCGCCTCGGGGACGTCCGACCGGCTGCGTCGCGCCATCGGTCGCCTGCGGTGACCACCGAGACCGTCGCCGCTGACGCCGCCCGGGCCGAGGTCCGCGAGCTCATCGCGGCCAAGGGGCATGCCGTGGACAACGCCCGGGCCGTCGTCGCGCGCCTGGAGGCGGCGTTCGCCGCCGGCGACCTGGAACGGACGCCCTCGATGGACCTGTTCCTCAACGACCTCATGCAGGCCCTCGAACAGGACGACGGCCAGAAGCTCGGGGGCAAGAGCGCCGAGGCCTCGCGCTTCATCCTGCGCGCCATCGACCGCGAGCTCGACCAGGCCTGATCGCGGCCGACGCCTCGTCCGCGAGATCGGGGCTTGACTCTCGGGTAACCCGAGGGTCCACGATGTCGCCGTGGACGACCTGTTGCCCATCGGACGGTTCGCCCGGCTCGCCGGGCTGAGCGTCGGTGCGCTGCGGCACTACGACGAGCTCGACCTGCTCCGGCCGGCCGCGATCGACGAGTTCACCGGCTACCGCCGCTACCGGACGAGCCAGCTCGAGGACGCACGGACGATCGCGCGCCTCCGCGAGCTGGAGGTCCCGCTCGAGGAGATCCGCGACGTCCTCGCCGCGGACGATCCGGCCGAGCGGGCGCGACGCCTGGACGCCCACCGCGCCAGGATCGAGGCGCGGACCTATCGACTCCAACGCGTCCTCCACCACGTGAAGGGCGTCGTCGAACGGAAGGAGCCCATCGTGACGAAGCCACCCGGCCCGCCGGACCTCGACCAGGCGACCAGGCGAGCCCTGGCCGTCGGCCTGTTCAACCACACCTGGACCCTGCTCGAAACGAACCCGCGAACGCCCGCGCAGGACGACGAACTGATCCACTCGGCGCACGCCTCGCGCTATCACTGGGGCGAGGTGAGCGACGACGTCCACCTCGCCCGTGGGGAGTGGCAGTGCGCCCGGGTCTATTCCGTCCTCGGCCACGCCGAGCCGGCCCTCTGGCATGCCCGGCGTTGCGTCGAGCTGGCCGAGGCCGACCCGAACCGGGAGGACTGGGACCTGCCGGCGGCGTACGAGGCGATGGCTCGCGCGTCCCATGTCGCCGGGGACACCGCGGCCGCGGCCGAGTGGAAGGCCAAGGCGACCGAGGCCCTCACGGGGATCGCCGATGCCGAGGACCGGACCCTGATCGAGCAGGACCTCGCGAGCCTGCCGTGACCGGCCGGCGCCCCTAGACTACGGGGCCTCCCCACGTCACCCCGGAGGCCCCCTCGCATGACTGACCTGAAGCTCGGCATCCTGCTCTGGAGCCAGGCCGCCTCGTGGTCCGAGATGCGCGAGGGAGCGCGACTCGTCGACCGCCTCGGGTACGACCACCTCTGGACGTGGGACCACCTGTACGCGATCTTCGGCGACCCGTACCAGCCGATCTTCGAGGGCTGGGCGGCGCTCGCCGCGTGGGCGCCCGAGACCGAGCGAACGCGGCTCGGGCTGCTCGTCGGCGCCAACACGTTCCGCAATCCGGGGCTCGTGGCGAAGCTCGCGACCACGCTCGACCACATCAGCGGCGGCCGCGCCATCCTGGGCATCGGCGGGGCCTGGATGGAGCCAGAGCACCGGGCCCATGGCATCGAGTTCGGTTCGGGCTTCGGCCAGCGCCTCGACTGGCTCGACGAGGCGGTCGGCGCGATGCGCGGCGTCCTCGACGGCGGCTCCGTGACCTCGACCCCGGGCGGCCGCTACCGGTTCGACGACCTGCGCCAGCTGCCGCTGCCCGTGCAGCCGCGCCTGCCCATCATGATCGGCGGGTCGGGCGAGAAGAAGACGCTGCGCACCGTGGCCAAGTACGCCGACATGTGGAACGCCATGGGTCCGTTGGAGCTCATGGCCCACAAGGTCGAGGTGCTGCAGGGCCACTGCGAGGCCGTCGGTCGGGACATCGCCGAGATCGAGTTCACGCTCGGCGTGAAGCTGACGATCCGCGACTCCGAGGCCGAGGCGGACCGCGTCTGGAAGGCCGCGATGGCCCACAACCGGACGCCGCTGTCGGACCTCGAGGGCGACACGACCTTCTGGAACGGCACGTCCGAGCAGATCGCCGAGCGGCTGCGTCCGTACGTCGAGCTCGGGTTCCGGACCGTCATCTCCGAGCAGCCCGCGCCGTTCGACACCGAGACGCTCGAGCGCTTCATCGGCGAGGTCAAGCCGCTCGTCGAACGGGGCTAGGGACCCGACCCAGCCATGGCCGGCGAGGCGGCGCCGACGATCGGCGGGACCGCGGGCAAGCGTGCCGCGACGGTCGAGTTCGAGCACGTCACCAAGCGCTACGACTCGAGCGCCACGGACACCCCGGGCGCGGTCAACGACCTCTCGCTGGTCGTGCCGGCCGGGAAGATCTGCGTGCTGGTGGGGCCGTCGGGGTGCGGCAAGACGACATCGCTCAAGATGGTCAACCGCCTGATCGAACCGACCGCCGGCCGGATCCTGCTCGACGGCGTCGACGCGGCCACCCGCGAGGTCACCGAGCTCCGCCGCGGGATCGGCTACGTCATCCAGCAGGTCGGGCTGTTCCCGCACCAGACGATCGGCGAGAACGTCGCCGTCGTCCCACGACTGCTCGGCTGGCCGGCGCCCCGCCGTCGGGAGCGGGCGGAGGAGCTGCTCGGGTTGGTGGGTCTCGACCCCGCCACCTACCGCGACCGCTACCCAAGCCAGCTCTCGGGTGGTGAGCGCCAGCGCGTCGGCGTCGCGCGGGCCCTCGCCGCGGACCCGCCGGTCATGCTCATGGACGAGCCGTTCGGAGCGGTCGACCCGATCGTCCGGGAGCGACTCCAGAACGAGTTCCTGCGCCTGCAGGAGGACCTCGCCAAGACGATCCTGTTCGTGACCCACGACATCGACGAGGCCATCAAGATGGGCGACCTCGTCGCGGTCATGCAGGTCGGCGGCCGGCTCGCCCAGTTCGGGCCGCCCGCCGAGATCCTGGGCGCCCCGGCGAACGACTTCGTGGCCCGGTTCGTGGGGACCGACCGGGGCCTCAAGCGGCTGTCCCTGCGGCGGGTCGGCGAGCTCGATCTCCAGGCCTCGGTGCTGGCCCGCGTCGGCGACGATGCGGCCGAGGTCCGTCGTCGGCTGGCCGCCGACCCGTTCCGGTACGCCCTCCTGGTCGACGAGGCGGAGCGGCCGATCGGCTGGATCGACGAGCACCTGCTGCCCGCCGGCGGTCCGGTCTCCGGCTCGATGTCCGAGCCGATGTCGCCGCTCCTGGATCGACGGACGACGCTGCGCGACGCCCTGTCCATGCTGCTCGACGCCGCCGTGCAGGCCGGGATCGTCGTGGACCGCACCGGGAAGGTGCGCGGCATCATCACCGTCGACCAGGTGGCCGACTTCATGCGCCAGACGGCCGAACCGACACCCGCGACGATGCTCAGTGGTCCGCTCGAGGATGCCCATGGCGCCGATGTGCCAGCGGACGCCGCGGGATGATCGACTGGGCCTGGCTCGCCGACCATCTCGACGAACTGGGGTTCCGGACCGTCCAGCACCTGCTGCTGGCGGCCATCGCCGTGGCGATCGGGTTCCTGATCTCGTTCGGGCTGGCGCTCTGGTCGGTCCGACGTCGCGCCGTCTACGCCCCGATCATCGCGCTGACCGGCATCGCGTTCACGATCCCGAGCCTGGCGATGTTCGCCCTGCTGGTCCCGATCACGGGGCTCTCCATCCTGACCGCCGAGATCCCGTTGATCGTCTACACGCTGCTCATCTTCGTCCGCAATATCGTCGCTGGCTTCGACACGGTCCCGCGAGACGTCCTCGAGTCGGCCGACGGCATGGGCTATCCCCGGGACCGCCGGCTCTGGCGCATCGAGCTGCCACTCGCGATCCCGTTGATCGTCGCCGGCGTCCGGCTCGCGACGGTCTCGACCATCGGCCTCGTGACCATCACCGGGATCCTCGGTGACCGGTTCGGCGGACTCGGCTTCTTCATCTTCGAGGGCTACCGACACTCGTTCCCGACCGAGATCCTGATGGGCGCGATCCCATCGATCCTGCTCGCGGTCGGCGTCGACCTCCTCCTGGTCCGGCTCGAGCGACGCATCACGCCCTGGTCGGCACCGGGCGTGACCGCGGCGCGACCGACGGCCGCCTGATGGAACTCCTGGGCGAGACGATCGCCTGGCTGACCGATCCGGCGAACTGGTCCGGGCCGAGTGGCATCCCGACACGAACCGCGGAGCACGTCGTCCTCTCCGGCGCCTCGCTCCTGGTCGCACTTGCGATCGCCCTGCCGCTCGGCCTGTGGGTCGGTCACACGCGGCGCGGCACCCGGGCCGTCGCGCAGATCGCGAACGTGGGGCGCGCCCTGCCCACCCTGGCGGTCATCGCGCTCGTCCTGCCGATCACCGCGGCGATCGACCCGCAGAACGGCTTCAAGATCTACCCCGCGGTCATCGCGATGGTCGTCCTGGCCATCCCGCCGATCCTCGTCAACACCCAGACCGGCGTCATCGAGGTCGACGCGGACCTGGTCGAGGCCGGCCGCGGCATGGGGATGCGCGGCGAGCAACTCGTTCGGGGCGTCGAGGTCCCGGTCGCCCTGCCGGTCATGCTCGGTGGCGTCCGGTCGGCCGCGGTGCAGGTGGTCGCGACGCTGACCCTTGCGGCGATCTTCGGCGGGCCGGGTCTCGGCCGGTACCTCGTCGAGGGTCTCGCCCAACAGGACGACGGCATGCTCTTCGGCGGGGTCGTCCTGGTGGCCGTGCTGTCGCTCGTGACGGAGGCGACGTTCGCGGCTCTCGGCCGACTCGCGGTGTCACCCGGCCTTCGCCGACCCGCCACCGAAGCCGTGACGCTCCGCATAGATCCTGACACCGGGTTGTCACGTACATCGTGATAAGGTCGCCGGGTTTTCGCGCTTCCCGGCGTGACGGTATAGGAGGAGACCCATGCGGTTGTTCCGCGCGCTTGCCCTCGGGGCGTCGGTGCTGGTGCTGTTCGGCGCCTGCTCGACGGGTGGGGGCAAGCCAGCCATCAAGATCGGCTCGGACGGCTTCGATGAAGCCAAGGTCGTGGCCGAGATCTACGGACAGGTCCTCGAGGCCGCCGGCTACACGGTGGACCGGGCCGGCATCGGCCTCGGCACGCGCAAGGTCACGGCTGCGGCCATCGACAGCGGCCAGATCGACCTCAAGCCCGAATACCTCGGCGGCGGATTGGCGTACTACGCGCCAGGCACCACGACGACGAACTCGGATACCAACAAGCAGTTGCTCCAGACGGCGCTGACGCCCAAGGGCATCACGGTCCTCGCGTACACGCCGGGACAGGACACCAACGCGTTCGTCGTCCGCAAGGAGACGGCCGACCAATTCAGCCTCACGAAGATGAGCGATCTGACCGCCCATCAGAACGACCTCAAGTGGGCGCTCGCGACCGACTGCCCGACGAATCCGGTCTGTGCGGCCGCGCTCAAGAGCGCCTATGGCCTCGAGCCGACGAACGTCACCCTCCTGGATGCCTGCAGCGGCCCGATGGCCGACGCGCTCCTCCAGAAGACGGTCGACGTGGCCGAGCTCTGCTCGACCGGCCCCGAGATCATCGTCAATGGCTGGGTCCGCCTCGAGGACGACAAGGGGACGCAGCCGGCGGAGAACGTCGCGCCGATCGTCCGCGACGACTTCCTCGCCAAGACCGACAAGGCCGCCTTCTCGAAGCTCCTCGACGACGTGTCGGCCAAGATCGACACGGCGACCCTCGCCGACCTCTACAAGCAGGTCGCCGTCGACAAGAAGGACCTCGCGACCGTGGCCAAGACCTGGCTCACCGCGCAGGGCCTCATCAAGTAGTCGACTCGGGCGGACGCCCGGCCGACCGACCCGATCCGAACCCCCGGCTCAGGCCGGGGGTTCGTCGTTCCGGAGGTGGTCTTCGGTGGCCGACGGGGTCGCGTCGGCCGCCCCCCGGCGGCGCAAGGCGACGATGGCGACGACGCCACCGATCGAGGTGACCACCAGGATCGTGGCGTGGATGAGCAGGGCCATGGCGAAGGCCGCGTCGCGGTCGATGCCGAGGGCGTCGGCGATGGCCACCGTCGTGAGCTCGAACGTGCCGACGTAGCCCGGCCCCGACGGCACGATCGACGCGAGGGCGACGCCGCTGCCGATCAGGGCCCCCTGGGCCACGGTCAGCTCGATGCCGACGGCCTGGCCGCCGGCGAGGAACGTGATCGTCGAGGCGGTCCATGCGGCCAGGCTGAGGATGATCGCGCCGGTCATCGTCCGGGGCCGGCTGGCCACCGCGAGGCCGTCTTGCAGACGTCGGCCGAGCTCGATGACCTTGGGCCAGCGCTCGATGAACCTGGTCGCCCGTTCGGCGCCAGGCAGGCGGTGGGCGACGACGCCCAGCGCCAGCCCGATGCACAGCAAGGTCACGAAGGCCGCACCCAGCAGGACCGCGCTCGTGATGAAGCCGCGGACGCCGAGGACCAGCACCGAGACGGCGGCGATGGCCACGACCATGACGGTGTCCACGATGCGCTCCACGGCGACCGTCCCGAGGACCGTCGTCCGGCTCAGGCCCTCGCCCTCGCCCAGCGCATGCGTGCGAACCAGCTCCCCGAGCCGTGCCGGCAGCACGTTGTTGGCCAGGTATCCCTGGTACGTGTAGCCGAGCACCCGGTTGTAGGGGACGACCGCGATCGGGATCAACAGGACGCGCCACCGGGCGGCGCGGGCCGCGACGTCGACCAGCACCGCGATGAGCATGAGACCGATCCAGGCGGGGATGGCGACGCGGAGCACCTCCGCGGCCTGGGCGAGGTCGACCGAGCGCAGCACGAGATAGATCGACACGAGGCTGATCGCGATGCCGAGCGCGCCCCGAAGAAGGGCTTGCGAGCCGATCCGCATGGCCGTCGTCAGTCCGCGTTCAGTCGACGCGGTCGCGCGTCAGCAGCTTCGGTGAGCGGCGGACGCGCAAGCGATGGAGCACGTACCGGGCGACGACCCGCAGCGTCGATAGGCCGTAGACGACGCTGCGCCTGAAGCCGACCGATGAGGCCTCGTCGAAGTAGCGGGTCGGCACGCCGACCTCGCCGATCCGGTCGGACATCCCGGCGGCGACCACCTGGGCGACCAGCTCCTGGTCGAAGACGAAGTCGTCGCTGTTGAGCCGATACGGGATGGTCTCGAGGAGATGCCGGCTGTACGCGCGCAGGCCCGTGTGGTACTCCGACAGGTGCAGCCCGAAGACCCGGTTCTCGAGCCCGGTAAGGAACCGGTTGGACAGGTACTTCCAGCGCGGCATGCCCCCGGCCAGCGGATCGCCCAGGAAGCGGCTGCCGAGCATCAGGTCGCGCTCGCCGGCGGCGATCGGGGCGATGAGTGCGGGGATGCGGGTCGCGTCGTACTGGTAGTCGGGATGGAGCATCACGACGATGTCCGCGTCCCCGGCGAGCGCCGCGTCGTAGCAGGTCTTCTGGTTGCCACCGTAGCCCCGGTTCTGGCTGTGGATGATGACGTCGAGCCCGAGTTGGCGGGCGATGTCGACGGTCTGGTCGCGCGAGACGTCGTCGACCAGGATGATCCGGTGGACGAGGTCGTGCGGGATGTCGGCATAGGTCCGTTCGAGCGTCCGGGCCGCGTTATAGGCGGGCATGACGATGACGACGCGCGGATCGTCGGTCGGGGCGGTCATCCCGGAAGCAGGATCGGGCGAATCCACGTGCGAAGGGTACCGTGTCCCACCCGTCCGCTCGGGCATCCCCAAAGGTCCGGCCGGTTCACCGGACCGTCACGACGATATGGGACGATACGAGCCTCACCAGCCTCGAGGTCAGCATGTTCGAACGTCTCTTCGGCTCCGGCGAGCAGGATCCGGCCGCCGCGGCCCGCATCCCGCCGGGGCAATACAAGACCGAGAAGTTCCCGGTCCTGCACTACGGGTCCGTGCCCCGGGTCGATCTGGCCACCTGGGACTTCAAGGTCTGGGGCGAGGTCGACGCCCCGTTCACCCTGACCTGGGACCAGTTCAAGGCCCTGCCGCGCAAGACCGTCCACACGGACATCCATTGCGTCACGCGCTGGTCGAAGTTCGACACCGATTGGGAGGGCGTCGCCATCCAGACCATCCTGGAGATGGCGGCGGTCCGGCCGTCCGCGACGCACGTGGTGTCGCATGCCGAGCAGGGCTACACCGCCAATGTCCCGCTGTCGGTCCTCGATGACGACGACGTGATCCTCGCCGACACGTTCGGCGGCCAGCCACTCGAGGCCGAGCACGGCTATCCCCTGCGCCTGATCGTTCCCAAGCGCTACTTCTGGAAGAGCAGCAAATGGGTGCGCGGCCTGGAGTTCCTCGACCACGACCAGCTCGGGTTCTGGGAGCGGTACGGCTACAACAACGACGCCGACCCCTGGAAGGAAGAGCGCTTCAGCGAGTAGGCGGCGCGCTCAGCTGCGGCGGGCGCCGCCCATCAGTCGCGGATCGGGCGAGAAGATCCGCAGCCGACCGCTCAGGAGCATGAGCTCACGGTCCAGCAGGCGGACCAGGTTCTCGAGGCGATCGACGGTCGTCCCGGCCTCCAGCAGCGCCTGGCGACGCGGCAGCTCCACCTCGATGATGCCCGAGAGCAGGTACGAGAGGACGGTCGGGTCGTCCGGGATCTTCAGGTCGCGAGCGGTCGGCGGTTCGGCCACGCCGTCGGTCGCATCCTCGGGCTCGAGCGTGGCCGCCCCGGAGCCACGCGTGACGCCGGGTTCGCTCTCGGCGACGGGACCGGCATCGTCGTCGGGACCGCTCGCGTCGAGCTCGACCTGGATGTCGAGCACGTCTGCCGTCTCCCCGTCGCGGGCCCGCATCAGCTCGAGATAGCGAACGAACCGGCTGATGGCGGTCTCGGCCAGGCGCTCGGCCCGCGGTTCGTCGCCGACCTTGTCCTCGAGCGGTGTCACCTCGGCGACCAGGTACGGCTCCGCCGCCGTGTCGACGGACTCGATGGCGAACCGTCCCGTGCCGGCCGCGAGCAGGTCGTACCGGCCGTCCGGGTAGCGGCCGGCTCGCCGGATCTCCGCGAACGCCCCGACGCCCGCCAGCGCCATGACCCGCTGGTCGCCGACCTCCCGGCCGTCACGGATCAGCACGACCCCGAACGGCGTGCCGCTGTCGAGGCAGTGGCGGGTCAGGGCGCGATAGCGCGCCTCGAAGATGTGCAGCGGGACGACGATCCCGGGACAGAGGACCGTGTGCAGCGGAAAGAGGGGGATATCCATCGAGTCAGGACCGCGAGGCGGCGCGACGACCTGGTGTCATCGCGTCCGACCCGAGTCTAGCCGCCGGCCCCGAACCTAGCCGGCGCCAGGTTCAAGGCTGGCCGTGCCGAGCGACGGTCGACGCACGGTCCGGGGATGCTCGGACCACGACCGCTCACGAGCGCTCGCGCCAGCCGGGTTCCCGGTGAACACGTGGTGACGGCCCTTGCCGAGGGCCTTGGCCTGGTACATCGCGACATCGGCGTCTCCGAGCAGGTCATCGACGCTGGTCATCGCCAGCGAGTCGATCGCGATGCCGATGCTCGCGGAGACCTCGACCTGCGTGTCGACCACCGTGAGCGGCGCCTGGAAGGCCTCCAGGAGGCGCTCGGCGACGCTCGTGGCGTACCCGACGTCGTCGATGTCCAGCAGCAGGATCCCGAATTCGTCGCCGCCGAGACGGGCCGCCAGGTCCTCGGAGCGCACGGCGTTGCGGATCCGGGTGGCGACCGCCACGAGGAGTTCGTCGCCGGCGACGTGGCCGAGGCTGTCGTTGACGGTCTTGAAGTCATCGAGATCGAGGAACAGGGCGGCGATCGAGCCCGACCGGGCCCGGGCCGCGAGTGCGGCCTCGGACTGCTCGACGAAGCGGCGCCGGTTGGCGAGGCCGGTCAACGGGTCGTGGAAGGCCTGGTAGCTGAGCTGGTTCTCGAGCGCGGTGCGCTTGGCCACGTCGCGGGCCAGGAGCCCGACCAGGCCGTACAACCGGGTGAGCACCAGCAGTGACAGCAGGGCCGTCCCCGCGGCGATGATGGCCATGCCCCCATCCGCCCCGGGACCGATGGTCACGAGCACGGGTCCGGTCACCATCGCGGCCGCGAGGCAGATGAGCCGGACGGGCCCAAGCCACGTCACCGAGACCGGATGCGGGTCGGTCAAGCGGCGCATCGATGGATGGGCGACCGAGACGCCGAACAGGATGTAGGCGATGAGGTAGATGTAATCGAGCGGGCCGCCGCTGGCGTACGTGCCTTCGAGGTTCTGGAGGGCATAGATCTGGTCGGCGACAAGCAGGGCCAGGAGGCTCACGGCGAGCATCCGGAAGGCCGAGGTCCGCGCGCCGGGTGTCGTCAGCAGGCCCATCGCCACGCCGATCAGCAGGAGGTCGGCGATCGGATAGGCCAGGCTGATCGCCAGCGACAGGGCGTCCAGCTCCGAACCGACGAGCTGGGGCTGGATGAAGAACGTCCACGACAGGGTCGCGCAGGCGGTGGTCAGGATGGCCGCGTCGAGGATGCCGCCGCGGTCGCCATCGCCGAGCCGGCGGCGGATGAGGAGCAGGAGACCGAGCGCGATGAACGGGTACCCGGCCAGGTACAGCGCATCCGCCATCGAGGGGAACGGGTCCTCGCCGATCGCCTCGTACCAGTTCCACAGGACGTCACCGGCGACGAACAGGCCCTGGCCCAACGCCATCAGCACCCAGGGGAGCCGACGGTCTGGCCGGTTGCGCGAGATCCCCACGAACGCGACGAGCACCGCGGAGCCGCCGACGACGTCGTAGAAGGAGTTCTGGGCCATGCTGCCGGTCTCGAGCAGCGCATGGACGACGAGCATGCCGATACCAAGGGCGAAGTAGGCCGCCCAGAGGGGGACGCGCGCGATGGGCGAGGGGTTGTTCGGCATGGTCGGCACCATCCGAAGCGTCCGCCTGAGGACGCCTGACGGCCCATGGGTCGACAGTACCGGTGGTGCCGGGGCGATGGTCCAGCGACCGATATGAAGAAGCCGCCGGGGCGTCCCGACGGCTTCGTGTTGGTTCGTCCTGGGGTCGGCTGGCCCGACCCCTCCCGATCAGTGGGCGCAGGAGCGGGCGGAGCCCTCGTCGTCGGCGGTGCGAAAGCTGGATCCACACCCGCAGGCGGCGACCGCGTTCGGGTTGTTGACCGTGAAGCCGGCACCCATCAACGTGTCGACGTAGTCGATCTCGGAGCCCTTGAGCAGGTCCACGCTGTTGCCGTCGACGTAGACCTTGATGCCGCTCGCATCGAGGATCCGGTCCTCGGGCGTCGGCGCGTCCTCGAGCATCATCCCGTAGCGGAAACCCGAGCACCCACCGGAGTAGACGTAGACGCGCAGGCCGATGGCCGGGTTGGTCTCTTCCTTGGTCAGCTCGCGCAGCTTGCTGGCTGCGGCGTCGCTCAGGGACACGACCGTCGGCTGCTGATCGATCATGCGTCTCGTCTCCGTGGTCTGCGGATGATGGTGGGCCGTGCGATCGGGCTCCCGAGCGCCGCGTCCATCGTACGCACGATGGCGGGTTTCGACAAGCACCCGCGCCGAAACTCCCGGGCGACCGCCGCCGAACGATGGTCCGGGGCCGCGTGACTAGACTGGCCCATGCTCCGGACGGGCCTCGCCGCCATCCTCCTGGTGCTGCTGATCCCGACCGTGGTGGCGGCGAACGCGTCGTTCTGGGCGCTTCGGACCGTCCTCGACTCCGAGACGTTCTCGACCACCGTCGGACGCACCCTCGACACGCCGGAGCTCCAGCATCTCGTCGCGACGTCGCTGGCCGACGGCATCGTCGACCGCGTCGGGCGAGCCCCGCCGGCCGTCGCCAACGAGCTCGCCTCGCGGCTCGGATTGGCGGCCGGGACCGATCAGGACCGTGTGAGGACGGCGCTTGGCAAGCGGATCCTCGACGCGATGGACGACCCCGGCGTCGAGCAGGTCCGCGACGAGGTGGTCGCAGCGGTCCACGGCACGGTCCTCGGCGTGGCCAGAGGACGGCCGGGATTGATCGCGGTGCGCGGCAAGGACCTGGTGCTCGACACGACCGGACTGCTCGATCGCATCGCGGCGGCCGCCGATCCGCAGGTCGCCTCGCTCGTGGCGGACGTGCCCACGGGCCTGGCCGGCCCGATCGTCATCGCCCAGGTCGCGGAACTCGAACCGATCCAGGACGCGCTCGCGATCATGGAAGCCCTGGAGCGCTTCCTGCCGCTGGTCGCGGTGACGGCCGCACTGGTCGTGGTCGTCGTCGCCCATCGCCGTACGCGTGCGCTCGGTATCGTCGGGCTGGCAATCGCCGTCGCTGGGGTCGTGTCGCTGCTCGTCCTGTGGCTTGCCGGCCAGTACATCGCCAGCCTGCCGGACGCGCCGGTCGCCCGAGAGCTGACCGGCCAGGTCTTCGACGCGTTCCTGGAGACGCTCGTCGCGCAGGCGGTGCTGCTCGTCGTCGCCGGGCTATTCCTGGCGGTCGCGTCGTGGCTCGTCGCGCGGATCGAGCGGCGACGTGCCACCCGGCGGATGCTCGGCCCGCGCTGATTCGCGCTCGCGCCAGTGTCCCCGGCTGGCGCTAGTCGTCGATGCGCTCGACGATCGTCGCGATCCCCTGCCCGACCCCGATACACATCGTCGCGAGGCCGTACCGGCCGCCCGTCCGTCGCAGTTCGTGGGTCAGCATCGTGACCAGGCGGCCGCCGCTCATGCCGAGCGGGTGACCGAGCGCGATCGCCCCGCCGTTGACGTTGACCCTGGCCGGGTCGAGCCCCAGTTCGTCGATACAGACGAGCGACTGCGAGGCGAACGCCTCGTTGAGCTCGATGAGGTCGAGATCGCCGGTCGCCAGGCCGGCCCGCTCGAGCGCCTTGCGCGTTGCGGGCACGGGACCGACGCCCATGATCGCGGGGTCCACGCCCGCGACGGCCGTGGCGACGATCCGCGCCATCGGCTGCAGTCCGAGCGCCCGCGCACGCTCCGCCTCGACCAGCAGGACCGCCGAGGCCCCGTCGTTGATGCCGGAGCTGTTGCCGGCCGTGACCGAGCCACCGTCGGGCCGGAAGGCGGGTCGCAGCTTCGCGAGGGCCTCGATGCTGGAGTCGGCCCGGGGATGCTCGTCTCGGGCGACGACCGTCGTCTCGCCCTTGCGCCCGGTCACCTCGACCGGGACGATCTGGTCGTCGAACCGGCCGGCTTCGATCGCCGCCACGGCCCGACGATGGCTCTCCAGCGCGAACGCGTCCTGGCGCTCGCGGCTGACGTTCCATCGTTCCGCCACGTTCTCCGCGGTCTCGCCCATCGAGTACGGGTAGTGCCGCTCGGCCAGGCGCGGGTTGACGAACCGCCAGCCCAGCGTCGTATCGGCGAGCTCACGAGCGCCGCGGTCGTAGGGGGACTCGGCCTTGAGCTGGACGTATGGCGCGCGGGTCATCGACTCGACACCGCCGCCGATGAAGACGTCGCCATCGCCGACGGCGATGGCGTGCGCGGCGGTGTTGATGGCCTGCAGCCCGGAGCCGCAGAGCCGGTTGACGGTCAGGCCGCCGACCTCGATCGGGAAGTCGGCGAGCAGGAGCGCCATCCGTGCGACGTCGCGGTTGTCCTCGCCGGCCTGGTTGGCGCACCCGAGGATGACGTCCTCGACCAGGCCGGCGTCCACGCCCGCGCGGTCGACCACGGCGCGCAGGACCAGGGCCGCGAGGTCGTCGGGTCGGACGCTCGCGAGCGCACCGCCGTAGCGACCGACGGGCGTCCGGACGGCCTCGACGATCCACGCCTCGCGGACGGATCGGTCGGTATCTCGACTCACGAGGGCGATGGTAGGGCGCGAGGGCCGCCTCTGCCGGAGGCGTCGACCTACGGGAGGGCCGAAACGAGCTCTTCGGCGTGCTTGGCGCTGTCGGTGGTGATGATGATCGCCCCGTCACCCTTGATCCACGAGTAGCCGAACTTGGCCGGGTTCGTCGTGTAGACGTCCTTGCCGCCGACGGAGACCTTGGTGTAGGTGATGCCTGCCTTGGCGGCCTCCGACTGCAGCAGCTCCTTGAGCTTGCCTTCGTCGGCGCCCTTGATCTTGATGATGGTCACGGAACAACCGGGCTTGGTCGAGAAGGCGGCCGCCGCGCTGACGTCCGAGAAGGACTTGCCCAGCGCTTGCAGGATCCCGGGCCACATCTCGTTCTCGCCGGTGGCGTCCTTGCCCTTGAGACTCAGCTTCTGGACGGTGACCCCGCAGATCTTGTCCGGGATGACGGCCTCGAGTTCCTTGTCGTCGCTCGGAAAGGCGAAGCTCGGGATCGCTTCGCTCGCGGCGGCCTGGCTCGGAGCCGCTTCACTGGGTGTCGCCGCGCTGGGAGCCGCCGCACTTGGTGCGGCGGCCGTCGCAGCGGTGGACGGTGCCGCGGCCGATGACTCCGATGACGGGGCGGTCGAGCCGCCCGAGCTGCCGCTGCAGCCGACCATGGCCACGAGGGCCATGGCCATGAGTCCCCCACCGATCATCCGGTTTCGCATGTCGCCACCCCTTCGAGGCACGAGCATTGGTCGACCTGACGGGACAGGTCGATGGCGGCAGGATAGTCCTGCGGGCGCTTAGTGGCGACCGGCAGCCAGGAGCGCTGGGGCGGGGGCGAAGCGGGGGCCTCGGTCGGCCAGGCGCCGCAGTCGTTCCAGGACGATCGCCGGGCCGCCCATCTGGTCGACTCGCTCGAACGGACCGATCGGTGGCCCGCCCCGAGACGCAACGCGAGGTCGATGTCGGCCGCCGTCGCGACGCCATCGCCGAGCGCCCGATAGGCCTCGTCGACGATGGCGATCGTCGTCCGCTCGATCACGGCGGTGGCGGCGGGGTCCGGGGCAAGGTCCGGTCCTGTGCCCGCCGTCATCGCCGGCTCGAGGTCCAGGAACCCGCCGCCGCTCTTGCGACCGAGTCGTCCGGCCCGCACGAGCTCGGCCTGCAGGCCGGACGGCCGGAATCGCGGTGCGAGTGGATCGCCGGCGGCGACGGCCGCCTCGTGGATCGCGGTGCTGACCGCGAGGTTGACGTCGAGTCCGATCAGGTCGAGCAGCTCGAACGGCCCCATCGGGTAGCCAGCATGCCGGGCCGCCCGGTCGATCGCCGCGGCTGACGCCTCGCCCGCCTCGAGGGCGGCGAGTGGTTCGAGCGTGAACGGGCGATTGACTCGGTTGACGATGAACCCGGGCGTGTCGGTACACCGGATCGCGACCTTGCCCCACGCCTCCATCAGGGCGACGGCGCGGTCGGCGACGTCCGGTGCGGTGCCGGGCGCGATCACGACCTCGACCAGGGGCATCACCGGCGCTGGGTTGAAGAAGTGCAGGCCGAGGACGCGCACCGGATGTGCGGTCGCTTCGGCGATCGCGGCGATCGACAGGGCGCTGGTGTTGGTCGCGAGGATCGCGCCCGGCGCCGTGAGCGCGTCGAGCGCTCGGAAGAGCTCGCGTTTCGTGGCGAGATCCTCGCGCGCCGCCTCCACGACGATGGAGCAGCCGGCCAGGTCGTCGAGCGTCGCACACGGATGCAGCCTCGCGGCCCGGCCGTCGACCCAGGCCTCGGCGGAGTCCGGATCCAGGTCGAGCCTCACCGCCCGCCGAGCCAGGCCATCGCGCACGCGGGCACGAGCCCGGTGGAACGCCTCCGGATCGACGTCCTGGAGCGTCACCTCGTGACCGGCCTCGAGCGCCAGCTGCGCGATCCCCGCGCCCATCGTGCCGGCGCCCACCACGCCGACCCGGTCGAGATCGGCCACGGTCAGATGGGCTTGATGGCTTCGAACGGTTGTCGGCAGTCCCGGCAGTAGTAGAGGGAGCGGCACTGCGTCGGGCCGAACGCGTTGTCCATCGTGACTCGCGCCGAGTCGCACAGCGGACATCTGACCTCGCCGTCGGGTGCCGGTGGCGCGATGCCGGCGGACGCGAGTGCCGCCCGTCCATCGGCCGTGATCCGTTCGGCGCTCCACGGTGGCGAATAGGTCGTCTGGATCCGGATCGCGCGGCCGAAGGCACCGAGCCGCTGCTCGACTGCCGACCGGATCAGCTCGAGGGCGGGACAACCGATGAACGTCGGCAGGAGGTCGACCTCGATGCCGGTGGCGTCCACGGCGACGCGCCCGACCATCCCGAGGTCGACGATCGAGACCATCGGTAGTTCGGGATCCATGACCTCGACGAGGGCCGACCGCACCGCGGCCTCGTCGACCGGCGAGTCGCTCGGCGGCGTCAACCCGGCCCGCGTCCGGGCGATGCCCACGTGGGTCGCGCCCTCGCTCACCAGGTCGCTCCGGGATCGCTTCGGCGGACGTTCGTGAACTCGCCCCACAACCAGCGGAACGGCTCGTCGTGCCGTTCCCGGCCGTCCGGTGGGATCGGTCCGGTCGGCAGGGGAAGATCGAGCCCGCGCATGGTCGGGGCGATCGCGGTCCGCCACCGTTCGGCCAGCGTCGCCATCGGGGCCGCGAGCACACCCGAATCGACCAACGCCGACTCCTCGGGGAGTGGCGTGAAGACCGTGGCCGCATCCGGCGCCAGGACCTCGAACGCGGCGAGCAGGCGAGCTCGCGGTTCGCCCTTGGCCCGGGCCAAGCGATCCAGCCACGCGTCGATGTGCATGCGGTGGTAGCGCTCCTCGCGGACGAGCTTGCCGACCAGCTCGGCGAGCGGCACCCAGCTGCCCGAACCGAGCGCCTCGAGCCGGACGGCGTCGGCCGTCTCGTACAGGTAGCGCCGGGCGATCGTCATCGCCCAATCGCCGCGACCGTGATCGAGGAGGCGGGCATGCCGGTACTCGTCGGGTTCGCGGTCGTATGCGAGCGCGTCGGCGTCGACCCCGGTCAGGTCGGCCAGCAGTCCGTAGAGCGCGGCCGCGTGACCCAGCTCGTCCTGGGCGAGCGAGCTCATCGCGACGTCCTCCTCGAGGAGCGGCGCGATGCCCGTCCACTCGGAGTCGCTGAAACCGATGACGAATTCGTCATCAGCCATCGAGCGGAGGAGCGCCTCGAGCGCGGCCGTGGCCGGGGGCGCCGCCACGTTCATCGAGGGCGCGCCTTGGGCTTCTCCTGCCCCGCGGCCTCCCGGGCGGCAGCCAGCTTGTCGCGCATCACGTAGCCGCCGGGTTTCTTGAACGAGCGGTCGAGCGGCGGCTGGAGCAGGTCCGGATCGGCGACGTCGACGATGTCGGTCCGGCGCACGACCCACAGCCGGACGCTTTCCTGGCGGCGGCCGTACAGCTCCCGGGCGTAGTGCGCGGCCAGCTCAGCATCGGGGGCCATGACGCTCCCGCCGTGGCGCATGGCCTCGCCCTCCCGTTCCTGGCGGAAGACCTCCCAGGCCTCGAGGACCGGCGCCGCGTCGGCCGATGCCCGACCCTCAGGTTCGGTCATGCCGCGGCGGGCACGCCCAGCACCGCCTCGCGGACCCAGCGCGTCTCCTCGCGGGCCAGCCGTCGGAACTCGAGACGCGCCTCGGACATCGGGCCGTGGTTGGTCACCACGGTCCGCAGCTCCGCCCAGTCCGGGTCCGTGTACGTCCAGGTGCCCGAAGCCTCGTCGAGGCGGAGCTCGGGGTCGGGGATGACCAGACCGAGCTCGCGGATCCGCGGCACGTAGATGGTCAGGAACTCCTGGCGCAGCTCCTCGGACGTCTTCGCCTTGATCCGCCAGTGGAGATCGCGATCCTGCTCACGCGGCGAGCGTGGCCCGTGCATCTGCATCAACGGCCCCCACCAGCGGTCGAGGGCATCCTGGATGGCGGCGCGCTGGGCGGGCGTGCCGGTCGCCATCGTCACCACGACATCGCGGCCGTGCATGATGTGGACCGACTCCTCCCAGCAGATCTTGCGCATCGTCCGCGCGTACGGGGCATAGCTGCTGTCCCGGAGGGCCTGCTGGGCGACGATGGCGGCGGCATCGACCAGCCACGCGATCATCCCGACGTCGGCCCAGCCGGTCGTCGGGTAGTGGAAGACGTTGTGGAACTTCGTCTTGCCGGCCAACAGGTCGTCGAACATGGCCTCGCGCGACTTGCCGAGGTCCTCGGCGACGCGGTAGAGCAACTGGGCGTGACCGACCTCGTCCTGGACCTTGGCCGTCAGGGCGAGCTTGCGGCGCAGCGTCGGCGCCCGCATCAGCCACTCGCGCTCGGGAAGCACGCCCATCAGCTCCGAGTTCGCGTGCATCTCGACGAAGCGCAGGACCGCGGTCCGGTACTCGTCGGGCATCCAGTCGGTCGCCTCGACCCGGCCGCCGGAGGTCACGTGCTCCTCGAACAGTGCGAATCGCTCGTCGTGGGGCAGGTCCCGGTTGGACGGTGGCCGGGTCCGCTCGCGCGGATCCAGGATGGGGTCGAGGGCCAGCGGATCGGTCATCGATGGACCTCCTGGGCCCGAGCCTACGGCACGGGCGGCACGACGACAAGCGGCCACGGGACGTTCGGATGACCGCACGGGGTGACCATCGGATGGCATGCACCGGTAATCCCCGCCACGGGCCGGTCGTTCTGGGGGTGTCGGAATCATCGGCCGCCGGCTCATTCGACGGCCACGACGACCCGGGGAGAACGACGGATGCCACGACGACCCAAGCACGACACGACTCCGGTCGAGGACGTACCCGTGATCGAGGACCTCACGCCCGCGAGCGAGACCGAACAGGCGGCGGACGACGACCGCATGCGCGCGGTGACGCCGCGACTCGCGCTGTCCGTCCCGGGCGCCATCGGTGGCGCCCTGCTGGTGTGTGCCCTCGCGCTCGGCGCCAGCTTCGGGTCCGACCGGGCCCCGAAGATCGACGAGCACGACGCGGGCGGGCGGGCCGCCACGGTCGCCGAATCCGGCGACGACAGCGCGAAGCTCGGCGACGAGCACGCGACCGGCGACGAGGCGAAGGACGGCGATGGGGCCGAGCAGGCTGACGAGCCGAAGGACGGCGACGAGGCAGAGGACGGCGATGCGGCCGACCAGCCGGCCGAGGCGCCCGACAAGCCCGCGGCTGACGAGCCGAAGCCGGAGAAGCCGAAGGCCGAGAAGCCGAAGGCCGAGAAGCCGAAGGCCGAGAAGCCGAAGCCGGAAGCTCCCAAGCCCGCGATGACGCTCGCCCTCTCCAAGCAGGAAGGCGCCATCCTCATCGACTGGTCCGCGTGCGGCGTCGACGGCGCCGACTACTACAAGGTCGTCCGATCGAAGGACTCGACGGTCCGCTGGCCGGCCGCCGACAACGACGAGCTGGTCGCGGCGGTCGAGATCGGCGGCAAGACGAAGGCCTGGGATGAGCATGCCCCGAGTGGCAAGAAGGTCTGGTATCGGGTCTTCTGCGTGCGCCACACCGAGGACGGCTACAAGGTCCTTGCGGCCAGCCCGGCCAAGGCCATCACGGCCCCGGACAAGCCCAAGCCCGACCCGATCCCGGAGCCGGCCGCGATGTGGATCAACGCCGATGTCGACGGCGGCGCAGTCGTCGTGCACTGGGAGGCCTGCGGTTCCGACGCCTTCAGTCACTACCGGATCCTGCGCAAGACCGATGGCGAGCCGAAGGTCATCGCCGAGGTCGAGAACCACGAGGTGACGACGTTCGTCGACCACGAGGTCGAGCCGGGCGTGACCTATCGCTACCTCGTCCAGGCCAAGGGCCATCAGGGCGACACGTGGTTCCTGCTGGGGACGACCGAATGGGTCGCCGTGAGCGTCGAGTAATCGACACTGACGTCCGGGCCGGCCGGCACGAGCCGGATGGACGGGTCCGCCCCGTGGTCCCGCTTCGCGCGGTACTGCTGGCCGATGGCAGCGCCACCCGTCCATCCGCACCATCGGACCCCCGATGGATCGTGAGGCCGGCACCGTCACCCGACTGGACCCGACCCGGGAGCGAGCCCTCGTGGCCCGCGCCCGGGTCGATCCGGCCGCGTTCGGTGAGCTCTATGACTTCTACCTTCCGCGCATCTACGGCTTCATCGCTCGCCGGCTGGGCGATCGATCCGCTGCCGAGGACGTCACCGCGATGACGTTCGAACGCGCGCTGACCGCGGTGCGACGAGCGGACTTCCGCAACGAATCGTTCGGCGGATGGCTCTATCGCGTCGCCGCGAACGCCGCCGTGGACCACACCCGACGGTCGCGCTGGACCGTGCCGCTCGGCGGCGGACGCCGAGCCACCGACGGCGGCCCCGACCGAGGCGACGAAGCGCTCGTCGGCGATGAGCGAGCCGAGGCCGCCCTGTCCGCCGCGATCGATCGCGACCAGCTGCGGACCGCCCTCGGACGGCTGCCCGCCGCGCACCGGCAGGTCATCGTGCTGCGCTATCTCGATGGCCTCGAGACCGACGAGCTGTGCGCCGTCCTCGGCTGCTCGCCGGCCACGCTCGCCGTCAAGGTCCATCGCGCGCTGCGGGCGCTGCGAGCGTCCCTCGCGTCGGAGTCGATCGATGCGGCCTGACGACGATCGCCTGATCCCCTTCGATGCGGGCGAGCTCGACGCCGACCTGCAGCCGCTGGCCGACGAACTGACGTCGTCCGGCGCTCGCGCCGCCTCGACCGCCGCGTTCCGGCCGAGCCTCGCGTTCAAGGCCGACCTGCGCACGCGCCTGCTCGACCAGTACCCGGCCAGCGCCCCACTGCCGGCCGTCGGCGTCGCGGGCGGTGGCCTCCAGCCCGTCCGGCCCCGCGTCACCGACCGGGCGCCGGCGATCCTGCCCCGGGCGCGCTGGGCCGCGATCGGGATGGCCGCGGCGATCGTCGTCGCCGTCCTCGGTCTCGACTCGCAGACCTTCTTCGGCGTCCGGCCACGGGCCCACGCCGCCGAGGCCGTGGGTGCCACGCTGACCCGGGACGGGACCGAGACGGCCCTGCGATCCGGCGCCGAGCTCCAGGTGGGCGACCGAATCACCACCGACGCCACCGGCCGCGCGACGCTGTTCATCGCCGGCGGCGAGGTGCGTCTCGCAAGTGCCGCCGCCATTGCCCTTGATGCGCTGGGCAACGAGACCATCGAGCTCGAGCAGCTCGCCGGCCGAAGCTGGCACCGGGTCGGCGACGAGGCCGGCCGCTACCGCGTCGTCACCGCCTCCGTGACGTGGACCGCCACCGGCACGGCGTTCGACCTGGACCGCCGACCGGACGGGCGCGGCGGCGAGGAGGTCCGGGCCGTCGGCATCGAACACGACGTGCGGATCGAGGGCCCGGGCATCGAGGCCGACCTGACCGAGGGGTCCGCGGCGACGATCTCGCTCGGCGGCCCCGACGCGATCCCCGACGTGCGACTCGCCCCCGCGACCGGCGATGATCTGCGAGATCCCTGGCTGCTGGCCAACGCCGCGCTCGACATAGCGCTCGGGTTCGATGCCGGGATCCTCGATCCGAAGCAGGCCGAGGCGCCGACGGCGACGCCGGACGATCCGGCCGAGACCGAGCCGCCGGCCGAGGGCCCGATCGTCGAGACGTCGGCCGAACCTGACGTGCCCGCGGTCGAACCGCCGGCCGCCAAGCCCACGCCCAAGCCGACGCCGAAGCCCACGCCCAAGCCCACGCCCAAGCCGACACCCAAGCCGACACCCACGATGGCCTCGCTGGGCCTCGAGGTGACGGCGTGCCACGGCGGGTTCAGTCTGCTTTCGTGGTCGAAGGCACCCGCCGGCGGGTTCAGCCACTACCAGACGCTTCGGTCGACCGCGGCCGACATCAAGCCGGTCTACCCGCCGAAGCCCCCGGCGGTCGCGCCGGACAGCCTGTACGGGACGGATCGATCGTGGCTGACGGCCATCGATCGCGGCCTGGAGCCCGGCGAAACGTACGCCTACCGGACGATGGCCTTCCACGAGAACGACCAGGCGTACGCGGCCAGCCCGGTCCGCTCCACCACCGCCAAGGACGTGAAGGGCCTCGGGCCGCTCGCGGCGACCGTCAACGCCGGCAGCCTCGCCGTCGAGTGGGCCGCCTACACCGGGCCCGAGGGCTGTTTCTCCTGGTACAAGCTCGTGGCGTCGGAGACCGACGAGACCCCCGGCTACCTCGAGGGCGCCCCGTACATCTGGGCCGGCGAAGGGCAGGGCACGACCTCGGCCACGGTGGAGGGCCTGGCCCCGGGCACGTACCACCTGCGCCTGGAGGTCCTGCGGTCGTCCGAAGCCGGGACGATCCTCGTCGGGCGCACGGATGTCGCGACGGTGACGATCCCCTAGCGCCGGCGGGTCGTCACTCCCCGCGGAACCGGGGTGGCCGCTTCTCGAGGAACGCCGCCATCCCCTCGAGGTGATCGTTGCTCGCGCCCGCGACGCCCTGCCGATGCGCCTCCTCCTCGAGCGCCCGTTCGAGATCGATGGACCACGAACGGTCCAGGGCGTGCTTCGTCGAGGCCAGCGCGCGCGGCGCGAGTTCGGCCAGGCGCCGCGCGAGCGCCTTCGCCTCGGCGGCGAGGTCGGCGGCCGGCACGACCTTGGCGACCAGGCCGAACCGCTCCGCTTCCGCCGCCGATAGCGGTTCCGTCGTCAGGGCGAGCTCGGCCGCCTTCGCTGCCCCGACGAGACGTGGCAGGAACCAGGTCGCGCCGCTGTCGGGCACGAGGCCGATGCGCCCGAACGCGAGCACGAAGCTCGCCGTCTCGGCCGCGAGCCGGATGTCGCACGCGAACGCGAGCGAGGCGCCGGCGCCGGCCGCAACGCCGTTGATCGCGCCGACGATCGGCTGGTCGAGGGCACGCATCGCGCGGATGATCGGGTTGTAGCGCTCGCGCAGCTCGACGGCCAGCGGCGCCGCGTCCGGGGCCTGCCGCTCCTTGAGGTCCTGGCCCGCACAGAACGCCCGGCCCTCGCCGGTCAGCACGACCGCCCGGATGCCGCGATCGCGCGCGACGAGCGCGAGCGCGCGGAGCAGCTCAGCCTTCATCGGCACGGTGAGCGCGTTGAGGGCCGCCGGCCGGTCGAGCGTGACCGTGGCGACGGCGTCGGCCACCTCGAACCGGAGCGACTCGAACGCCGGGGCCGGCGCCCCGGGGTCGCCCATCAGGCGGAGGGTCCGCCCCCGCCGAACTCGACGAGGCGCCCGTCCACAAGCTCGAAGACGCGCCGGTCGACCGGCTCGTCGGCGCCACCGGACTGTTCGAGGACGAACTCCGCGAAGAGCGTCGCGAATTCGGTGTCGTCGGGACGGAGCGACGCGGCGGTGAGCAGGTGCCGCTCCGGCAGGCCGACCAGGATCCGACCGTAGGACGCCAGTTCGGCGGTGAGATGGGCCGTGACCTCGGGCAGCAGGATGCGGACGGCATCCCAGCCGTCGCCGGTGTCGGAGCTGACGAGCCGACGGTCGCCCGAGATCTCGTCGGTCCACGGCGCCGACGCGGACCAGCGCGACAGGTTGCGCATCGCCGCGTCCTGGATCTCCGCGGCCCCGATCCCCCACGACAGCAGGTGGTCGCCGTTGACCACGATGTCGTAGGCGCCGGCGTCGATCGTGTACACGACCGGCAAGCCGGCCGGGCCCACATCGAGCAGGGGCTGCGCGTGACTCACCGTACCCTGGCCGACCAGCGCGTCACGATCGAGCGAGGCGATGTCCAGGCCCTGCGTCCCGACCGGTCGGAAGGCGGGGTAGATCAGGTCCTGCGCATGCGTCCAGTCGTGCTCGGGGGAGTCGATGGCCGACGTCGCCGATTCAGGCGCCGGCGTGTGACCGCTGACCGGTGAGGAATCGTCGATCGCACCCAGGTAGTCCGGCGCCGAATCGCGATAGGCCGGTGCGGGCTCGTCACCGAGATCGCGCTCGAAGTCGCGTCCCACATCGCTGCCGCCGGGCGTATCGCGCTCCATCGGTTCCTCCTCGCGTCCCACCGCTGTCAACGACCGGTCCAGGCCGGTGTGCGCTTGTCGATGAATGCGGCCATGCCTTCGGCCTGGTCGTCCGTGTCGAAGAGGCCGAAGAACGACGCGCGTTCCGCGGCCAACCCGTCAGCCAACGGCCGTTCCGCGGCGGCCCGGATCGCGGCCTTCGCCGCGAGGACGGCCAGCGGGGGCATGCTCGCCACCTGAGCGGCCAGCTCGAGGGCGGCGTCCAGGGTCGCCTCCGCCGGCACGACCCGCGTCACCAGCCCGACCGCCTCCGCCTCGGCCGCCCGGATCGGTCGGCCGGTCAGGATCAGCTCCATCGCGCGCGCCTGGCCGATCGCGCGGGTCAGTCGTTGCGTACCACCGGCACCGGGCATGACCCCGATCAGGATCTCGGGCTGGCCGAAGGTCGCGTCGTCGCCCGCGACGATCATGTCGCAGGCCATCGCGAGCTCGCAGCCACCGCCCAGCGCGAACCCGCGGACCGCGGCGATGACCGGCGTCCGGATCCGCCAGATCCGGTCCCAGGCGCCGAACCGGCCGCCGGCCTGGAGGGACGCCGAGGACTGCGTCGCGAGCTCCTTGATGTCCGCGCCCGCCGCGAAGGCCCGGCTGCCCGACCCGGTCAGGACGATCGCCCGGCAACCCGGATCGGCATCGAGCGTCTCGAAGGCTGCGGCCAGCTCGTCGAGCAGATCGAAGCTCAGGGCGTTGAGGGCAGCGGGCCGGTCCAGCGTGACCAGGGCGACGCCCGCGAGCGTCGTCGCGGGCGCGGCGGACGCGGGAGCCGGCGCGGGAACGGCCACACGGACGTGCTGCCCCGTCGACTGGGTCGCGCCCGGATCGGTCACTCGGCTCCCTCCGTGGTGGTGGTGACAGTATCCACACGCACGGAAGCGGAGTCGTCCAATTCCGGCGCATCCTCGAGCACGAGGAACGTCGCGAGCCCGGGTGCGATCTCGCGAAGATTGCGCCCCGCCGCCCGCATCGCGTCCGAGGCGAGGCCTGCGTCGAGGCTCGCCCGATCGTCGAACCGCATCGCGGCGATCAGGACGAGATCGGTCTCGCCGCCGAGCGCCTCGGTCACCCGGCCGACGCGCGTCGAGCGCAGGCCCGGGGTCCCGGCGACGAGCGGCAGGTGCTCGCCCGCGTAGCGGCGCTCGAACTCGGCGAGCGCGTCCGGGCCGCCGTCCGGGCGCCGGTACATGGCGAGAAGGGTGGTCATCTGGCGACCTCCGGCTGGTGATCCCGACGGCCCTCGTCCGACGGTGGCGAGGTGAGGGTACCCTCCGGACCGACGTGGATCGTGCAACACCTGACCGCCCCAGCCGTCCCGTTGGCGTGAACGACCTCGAGACCGACTCGGTGACCGCGACGCTGCCCGTGGGCGGGGCCGGTCGGCGCCACGCGCGATCCGTCCGAGACCGTCCGGCGCACGACCGCGGCCGCGAGATCGCCGCGACGCTGGCGGCGGTCGGGCACCGGGCGAGACCGCCGAGGGCCACGCCGCCCCGCCGGCACGATCCGACGGCGCGGCGGGTCCATCGTCGGCTCCGGCCATCGCCGGCCGGCCGAGTGCCATCGCGGTCGGTCGCCTGCGTCGCCGCTGGTCGTCGCGAGTCGGGCCGTGCGGTGCCGGGCCGACCGGTCGCCCGATCGGCCTCTGGCACCGGAGGCATCGATGCGCCGCCGATCGGGCGAGAGTCGCGCTGGGCCAGGCTCGCGGCGTCGTGCACGGTCCCTCCGAGCCAACCGCAGCGAGGTCGTCCGCGCCACACCGCCGGTGCCCGGCCACGCATCGCCGTGCCCGTGCCTGGTGCCGAGCCCGCCCGGACGGCCACGCTCCCTGGCCCGCGTATCCTCGGCGGCGTGATCACGTCACGGCCTGCCCGGGACCTGGCCGACCTGCGCCTCGCCGGGTCCATCCTGAGCCGGGCCTGGGAGGATGGCGCCCCGTTCGCCGCATCGCATCCCGGCGACCTCGAATGGTGGTTCGCGTCGTCGGCGCCGGCCGAGCTTTCGGCGCACCTGCGCCTCTGGGAAGTCGATGGTCGGCTGGCGGCGTGGAGCTGGGTCCACGAACACGACGTCCACTGGGAGATCTGGACCGGTGATCCCGCCATCGACGGTCCGCTCCTCGAGGCGCTCCTGTCGGCCGCTATCGCCGAGACGCCCGGCGAGCTGACCGGTTGGGCGCCCGAATCGGACGTGCCGACCCTTCGGACGCTCGAACGGCTTGGCTTCAGACCCACCGAACGCCGGCTCTCGCAGTTCCAGCGCCGCGTCGACGACGGCTCGCCGATCGCCGATGGCCCCCTCCCGTCGGGCTATCGCCTGCGGGCGGTCCGCGGGCCGGACGAGGTGGAGACGCGGATGTCGGCGCATCGGGCCGCCTTCGCCCCATCGCGCATGACCACCGAGAAGTACGAGCGGCTGATGACGCTCCCCCACTACCGGTTCGACGACGATCTCGTCGTGGAAGCGCCGGACCGGACGTTGGCCGCGTTCGCGATGGCCTGGTGGGATCCGATCGCTCGTTTCGGGGAGTACGAGCCGGTGGGCACGCATCCCGACCATCGTCGACGTGGCCTCGGCCGGGCGCTGCTGGCCCACGGCCTGCGGCGGTATCGCGACCTCGGGGCCGCCCTCGTGCAGGTCTACTCGAGCACGGACAACGACGCCTCCGAGGGCCTGTACCAGGCCGTCGGCTTCCGCCGCCGCCACTACCGTCGCCTGTACGAACGCCGACCCGACCCCGATGTACGATCGGTGCCATGACCACGTCCAACACCGCCGACACCCGCACCGAGCGCGACTCGATGGGTGAGGTCGAGGTGCCGGTCGACGCGCTGTACGGGGCCTCGACCCAGCGAGCCGTCCTGAACTTCCCGATCTCCGGTCAGCGGTTCCCTCGGCGGTTCATCGAGGCCCTCGCGCTCATCAAGCTCGCCGCGGCCGAGACGAACGGCGCCCTCGGCCTGCTCGACCCGGATCTCGCGGCCGCCATCGCCGCGGCGGCGCGGGACGTCGCGGACGGCGGGCACGACGACCAGTTCCCCATCGACATCTACCAGACGGGCTCGGGCACCTCGACGAACACGAACATGAACGAGGTCGTCGCCCACCTCGCGGCGGCCCGACTCGGCGGTGGGCGCAAGGTCCACCCCAATGACGACGTCAACCGCTGTCAGAGCTCGAACGACTGCATCCCGACCGCCCTCCAGCTGTCGGCCGCCATGGCCATCGAATTGGCCTTGATCCCGGCCCTCGAGCGACTCCACACCGCACTCGTCGCCAAGGAGCAGGAGCTCTGGCCGGTGGTCAAGACCGGCCGAACGCACCTGCAGGACGCGACGCCGATCCGCCTCGGCCAGGAGTTCCGGGGCTATGCCGGACAGGTCGAGGCTTCGCTCCGTCGGGCGAAGGCGGCCCAGGGCGAGCTCCTGTCCGTGCCGCTCGGCGGGACGGCCGTCGGCACCGGCATCAACGCCCATCCCGAGTACGCATTCCGGGCCTGCGCCCGCCTCTCGACGCTGACCGGCCTCGACGTCCGCGAGACCGACAACCACTTCCACGCCCAGGCGACGCTGGACGCCGCGATCGCCGCCCACGGCGCGATCCGGACCATCGCGCTGAGCCTGTGGAAGATCGCGAGCGACGTGCGACTGATGGGCATGGGCCCTCGAGCCGGTCTCGCCGAGATCGCCCTGCCGGAGACCCAGCCCGGCTCGAGCATCATGCCCGGCAAGGTGAACCCGGTCATCGTCGAGTCGCTCACGATGGTCGTGGCCCGGGTGATCGGGAATGACGCCACGATCGCCTTCGGACAGACGGGCTCGTTCCTGGAGCTGAACGTGATGCTGCCCGTCAGCGCGGTCGCCCTGCTCGAGTCGATCGACCTGCTCTCGGCCGCAGCGATGAACTTCAGCACGCGCGCGATCGAGGGGCTGACCGCCACGGATCGAGGGCCGGCGCTCGTCGAGCAGGGCCTGATGCTGGCCACGGCGCTCGCGCCGGCGCTCGGCTACGACGAGGCGGCCAAGCTCGCCAAGGAGGCGTTCAAGAGCGGGCGGACGATCCGCGAGCTGGCCCTGGAGCGTGGCATGGACCCCGCCGAGCTCGATCGGTTGCTCGATCCGGCCGCGATGACCGAGCCCGGCCTCGGTAGCGGGGGCGGCGGCGGCTGACGCTCGGGCCGCTCTTCAGGAAGCGAACCCGGTCGGCTCCGATCGGGCCGCCAGTTCGACCCACAACACGAGCCCGACGGCCGTCCACGACGTCCCGAAGACGAGCCATCCGGCCGACCACGGGATCAGCATCGCCAGGCCACCGGCCGTGATCAGGCCACCGACCGCCGTGTCCCCATCGCGGACCAGTGTCGCGCCGATCAGGGTCGTGCCGACCATCGCCACGGTCTGGGCGGCGGCGAGCCCCGGCCCATCCGCCCAGCCGGACGCGGTCAGCGCCAGCATCGCGATCCACGATCCATAGCCGAGCGTGGTGATGATCGCGGTGACGCCGAAGATCCCGCCACCGCGATCGCCGGAGCGCAGGCCGCAGCCCAGGACCGCCACCCAGAGGAACGCGACGGCCACGAGGGCGATCGGGACGACCTCGTGCAGGTAGCCCGGCCAGTCGGGCGGCGCGGGCTGGAAGAGGACCCCGGCGGCAACGAGCGTCCAGAGGCCGCCACCGATGAGTGCGGTGATGGCCGGGATGCGAGACGGCGTCGGCGGATGGATCCACGCGTCGATGGCCCCGCGGACCAGGTCGAGGCGATCGCGTCCGGTGATCGACCGCGCCTCGAGGAGGTCCGCCATCTCCTCGCCGTAGCGTGCGCGCCAACGGCCGGGGTAGAGGCGCAGGAGCGTCACTTCACGCAGCCGTTCTCGACGCGCGGCGGGATGATGCCCGGCTCGCCGAGCGCGACGGGCAGGGGCCCTAACGTGATGTGGGTCGTATCGACGGTCAGCACGCCATTGCCGTCCACCTCGATCGCATACCGGTCCATCCCCCGTGAGGCGGGACCGAATCGCTCGCCGGCGGCCTTGATGCCCAGGCGGTCGTAGCGCGACTGGTGGCACGGGCAGCGGAACCAGTAGTCCTGGATGCACGGGTTCGGCCGACAGCCCAAGTGTGGGCAGCGCTGCGACAGGACCCGCACGTTGAGTGCCGAACCGTCGCCGGTCGGATCGACCCCCGGCTCCCAGCTGCCGCGACCCGGGTCGATCATGATCACGAACGCGCGGGCCGCCTGGACGTAGGCCGGGAACCCGTCACGGATCGGGAGGTCAGGGTTGGCCGCGAGCAGCTCGGCGAGGGTCCCGACCCGAACCCTCGGGGCCACCGATCCGATCGCCGTCCAGGCGAAGGCCAACGTCCCACCGACGAGCTCGGCGAGCCAGACCGTCACCCCGGCGGCGACGCCGCGGCGGAGCAGCTGCCGACGGGACAGCCCGGTGCCGGCCTGGACGCGACGAGCGCGCAGCGCCGGGCCGGGCAACGCTTCGACGATCGGGCGCGGGTAGCGGGACACGCGGTCACCGTCGGCTCAGAAGCGGTCGTTCGGCGCCGTCACGAGCCGGCCTGCCGGAGCCGCTCGAGCGCGGTGCGGGTGAAGCCCTGCATGTGCTCCAGCTGGGCCCGCAGCGTCGTCGCGCCGAGCGTCGTGAGCCGGTATGGTCGCCGACGCTCGTCCGGCTCGAGCGCCTCGATCAGGCCCCGCCGTTCCAGCCGGGTGAGGGCCCCATACAGGGTCCCCGGGCCCAGCGGCGAACCGGAGATCTCCTCGACATCGGTCATGATCGCGTAGCCATGCTTCGGGCCGCCGCTGAGCGACATGAGGATGTACAGGGAGGGCTCGGCGAACCGGCCGAGGTCGGGGATCTGGTCGCTCATCGCGTGGTCGCTCCGTTATGACGTGCCGTGATATATCGTGATGCGATATATACGCCTTGCGACCCGCGATGTCAAGACTGCTACGATCGAGCCGATGACCTCCAGCCACCTCTGGGACCGCGCCGCCGCCTTGCCCGTCCCGGCCGACGGCCGGCGCCTGCCCGAGCTCGCGGCCCTGCCGATCGGGCTGCCGGACGTCGAGACGCTGTTCTCGTTCATGCGCGACGCCGAGCTCCGCTTCGCCACGTTGCGGATGCGCATCGCCGATCGGTCGCGGACCACGCGCGGTGAGGACGTGGTGCACCTGGACGTCAGCCTCCGACACCCCGCTGACGCCAAGGTGACGACGAGCCGCGCCGGCCAGGAGGTCGGCGGCGACTACGAGATCTGGATCTCCGACGGCGACATCGTCCGGACGTACTCGGGCGCCCACAAGCTCGGGACCCAGCGCCCGGTGCGCAACCGCCCGCGCGGCCTCGACGATCGCGACATGCCCGGCTACTCCCAGGTCTACGAACCCGTGACCGCCCTCCCCATGGAGACGCTCCCGGACACGTTCGTGCACCCGGGGGGCCTCTGCCAGAACGTCCTCGCGACCGGTCGCTGCACGGTCACCGGCACCGCCGTGATGATCGGACGCGAGGCCATCACGCTCACCTGCGAGCACCCGCGCTCGATCGAGCTCGCTGCCGACCGGCCGGATTTCCGGCTCGACCTGACGGTCGACCGCGAGACGGGCGTCATCCTGCGGCTCGTCGAGACGATCGGCGGGTCGGTGGGCCGCGACGCGGAGGTCCTCGTCCTCGATCCGGACGCGGCGCTCCCGCCGTCGGCATTCGAATTCACCTTCCCCACCGGGACGACGATGCTCTACTGAGACCGGGGGCTTCCAGTGCCCTCCGGCGAGCCGTATAGTCCCGGCACGCGTGAGGCCGTGACGCTGCCGATCCCGATGCGTCGCGAACCCCGGGCCCCACGCCCAGGGAAGGAGGGCCAGCGGACCGACCCGGCGCCCGGCAGCACGGGGCCAAGCGGCCGCCCATGGCCGCATCGGATCCCCGCGTCATCTTCGAATCCTCGCATGAGCGTGCGGCGCCCCCACCCGGCCGCTGCCGCCGCTTCGAGCCCGACCCTGGAGGGGAGGTCGGCCACCGGTTCGCCCGGCGGCGAGCCGTCATCGAGTGAGGGAGTACCGATGACCCAACCACGTTCGCGAGAAGACGTCATCAAGCAGGACGTCGCCGACCTCCACAAGCTGGGCTACGCACAGGAGCTGTTCCGCTCGATGGGCGGGTTCAGCAACTTCGCGATCAGCTTCTCGATCATCAGCATCCTGACCGGCGCGGTCATCCTCTACGACTACGGCCTGGCCTGGGCCGGCACCGCGGCGGTGATGATCGGCTGGCCGCTGATCACGGTCTTCGTGCTGTTGATCGCCGCCTCCATGGCCGAGATCGCCTCGGCGTACCCGACGGCGGGCGGCCTGTACTACTGGGCCAGCCGCATGAAGAACAAGAACTGGGGCTGGTGGACCGCCTGGCTGAACCTGATCGGCCAGTTCGCCATCGTCGCGGGCATCAACTATGCGGCCGCGCTATTCCTAAATGCGACGCTCATCACACCCCTCCTGTCCAACGCCGGGATCGACTACGGCAACACGACGATCCTGCTCGGATCGTCGGACCAGCCGCTGCTGACGGGCGCGCTCCTGACGATGGGCATCCTGATGGCCATCCAGCTGGCGTTGAACATCGCCGGGATCAACGTGGTGGCGCTCCTCAACCAGGTCAGCGTGTGGTGGCACATCGTCATCGTCGCCGCGGTCGTCGTGCTCGTGTTCGCCGCCGGCAAGGCCGATGAGTCCGGGTTGAGCCTCTTCGCGATCCAGCCACAGGACGTCGCCGGGGGCTGGAACAACGACCTCGGCGTGGTCAACCTCAAGTACGGGCCGGCCATCACCTACCCGCTGGTCCTCGCCTTCTTCTTCTCGCTCCTCCAGGCGAACTGGACGTACACGGGCTACGACGCATCGGCCCATGTGGCGGAGGAGACGGTCGGCGCGCGGATCGCGAGCGCCTGGGGCCTCTTCCTGTCCGTCGCTGTTTCAGCGATCGTCGGGTTCATCTTCCTGTTCGCCCTGTCGACGCACCTGCCGAATCTCTCGACGCTCTTCCCGGCAACGTTGGAGGGCGCCGATCCGGCGAAGTACAGCCAGTACTTCTTCGGTGACGGTGCGGCGGTCATCGATATCCTGATCTTCAACCTCGGTTCCACGGTGGGCGGCCTGCTCGCGGCTGGCATCGCCATCGCGATGTGGTTCTGCGGCCTCTCGTCGATCGCGTCGGCCGGTCGGATGCTCTATGCCTTCAGTCGCGATGACGGGGTCCCGGGATCGGGTTTCCTCAAGAAGGTCTCGCACCGCTACCGGACGCCGGCCAACGCCTTGACGGTGATCGTCGTGATCGCGTGGCTGTTCTCGGTGGCCGCATTCATCGTCGGTCGCGGGGTCGCGGTCATCATCGTCACCGCGATCAGCACGATCTTCCTGTACGCCGCTTACGGCGTCGTGATCTACCTGGGCGCCACGACCCAGGACTGGCTCGGTGAACGCGTCTGGAGCCTGGGACGGTGGTCGAAGCCGATCGCCTGGATCGCCCTCTTCTGGGTGGTCGTCCTGATGATCCTGTTCAGCTTCCCCACATCGGGCAACATCAGCTTCCCCTTCATGGTCGCGGTCGTGATCTTCCTGCTCGTCTACTACTTCGGGTGGGCGCGACGAAGCTTCAAGGGCCCACATGCCATGGGCGACACCGCCGAGCTCACCGAGATCGAGCGCGAGTTCGCCAAGGCGGCCGAGGAGGTCGCCGGGTCCTGACCCGCCCAGCCAGCGCGAGAACCGAAGGCCGGCCGGCAACGTCGGCCGGCCTTCCGACCATCCCACCGACGCGAGCGAGGACCCGATGAGCGACCACGACCCCCACGCGACGAAGCACCCGCGCCTCGTCGAACTCGAGGAGATGGTCCGCGACGGCCAGATCGACACGATCGTGGTCGCCATCACGGACATGCAGGGGCGGCTCATGGGCAAGCGCGTCCAGGGCCAGGCGTTCCTCGACGGCGTCATCGCCCACGGGGCGCATTTCTGTACGTACCTGCTGGGTACGGACATGGAGATGAACACGCCCGAGGGCTACAAGCTCATGAACTGGGAGACCGGCTACGGCGACTGGATCGCCGAACCGGTCTGGGACCAGCTGCGCGTGCTGCCCTGGCTACCGGGCACGGCCCTGGTCCTCGCCGACACCATCGACGAGGAGACCGGCGAGGAGATCCCCGTCTCGCCGCGGACCATCCTCAAGCGCCAGGTCGCTCGCGCGGCGAAGGCCGGGTACGCGCTCAAGGCGGGCTCCGAGTTCGAGTTCTACGTCCTCAAGGACTCGTGGGATGACCTCGCCGAACGCGGCTGGCCGGTGCCGCGGAGCTTCGGCAACTACAACGAGGACTACCACCTGCTCCAGGCGACCAAGGCCGAGCCGCTCCATCGGCTGCTGCGCAACCAGATGACCGCCGCGAACGTGCCGATCGAGTTCAGCAAGGGCGAGGCCGCCAACGGCCAGCACGAGGTCAACATCCGCTACGACCACGTCCTCGAATCGGCCGACCGCAGCGTCTTCTTCAAGCACGGGGCCAAGGAGATCGCCTACCTCAACGGCTGGGGCATCACCTTCATGGCCAAGCCGGACCATCGCTGGACCGGCTCGTCGGGCCACCTCCACATGAGCCTGTGGGACCACGCGAAGGACGTCCCGCTGATGTTCGAACCGAACGCCAGGAAGGCGGGACCCTACGGCCTCTCGGTCCTCGGCCAGCACTTCGTCGCCGGGATGATGGCGCTCTCCAGAGAGCTCGCCGTGTTCATCGCCCCGTTCGTGAACTCGTACAAGCGCTACGCCTCGCTGTCCTGGGCGCCGGTCAACGTCGTCTGGGGCCGCGACAACCGCACGACCGGCTTCCGGCTCGTCGGCCGTGGCCCGGCCCTCCACGTCGAGGACCGCTTCCCCGGCGGCGACATGAACGCGTATCTCACGTACGCCGCGATGATGGGCGCCGGACTGTACGGCATCGAACACGAGCTGCCGCTCGATCCGGAGTTCAAGGGCAACGGCTATCTCGCGACCGGCGTGTCACGCATGCCGCGCGCCCTCTACGAGGCGATCTGGGAACTCGAACGCTCCGAGGCGGCGGTGGAGATCTTCGGCCAGGACGTCGTCGACCACTACCTCAACGCCGCGCGAGTCGAGCAGGACACGTACGACTCGGTCGTCCACGCGTGGGACCGGGAGCGCTACCTCGAGCGAGGCTGACGCGGCCTACTCGCGAGTGGCGGCCACCTCGCGGATCCGAGCGGCGATGTCGACGTGCCCGGCCGCGTCGGCGGTCTCCGCGGGCGTCTCGCCGTCGTCCTGACGGATCGACGGATCGGCACCGGCCGAGAGGAACAGTTCGACGAGCTCGATGTCGCCATGCTGCGCCGCCTCGTGCAGCGGGGTGTACCCGCCATGTTGGGTGGCGTTCACGTCCGCGCCCGCCGACAGCAGGATCCGACAGACCTCGTGGTGTCGCCCGGCAGCGGCGGCGTGCAGCGGCTGGTTGGCGAACGCGTTCCTCGTATAGGCGTCGACCGCCGCGCCGCCCTCGATCAGGACATGCGCCGCCTCGGCCTTGCCGAAGAACCCCGCGTAGTGCAGGGCCGTGAACCCGTCGGACGAGAACGCCGCGACCAGCGAAGGATCGTCCTCCAGGCGTTCCCGGAGTCGATCGATGAAGCCCAGCGCCGTCGCCTCGAAGACGTCGAGCTCCGGATCGACCGCGAGCAGCGCGTCGGTCACCGATCGCGCGAACCGGTAGCGCGACAGCATGATCGCCGAGACACCGTCCGTGTCGCGGGCGGTGACGAGCGTCGGGTCCTGTGTCGAGCAGCGTCGCGACGCGTTCGGCATCGTCGGCGTTGACCGCGTCGATGAGATCGGCAGGCGTCGGAGCGGTCGAGTTCACGGTGGCTCCCGTTGCTGATTCGGGGTCTCGACAGTCATTAGTTGCTGCAACTAATATAGGTGCGTGGTCAAGCCTGCCCCAGCGAGCGATGTTGAATTGCCGGCGCGACTACATTCTGCTGCGTTGCATCTCCTCCGTCGGCTCGCCCAGGAGGACAGCGCGACCGGCGTCTCGCCGCCACGCCTGTCGGCATTGTCGGTGTTGGTCTTCGGCGGCCCGCGGACGATCGGTGCGCTCGCTGGCATCGAGGGCGTGACGCCACCGACCATGACCCGCCTCGTGGCCGGGATGGCCGCCGACGGCCTCGTCGAGCGGCTCCCCGACCCGGACGACCGGCGGATCGTTCGAGTCGCCGCCAGTGACCGCGGTCGCGAGGTGCTCCTCGCCGGGCGCGAGCGACGGGTCGCCACCCTGGCCACGATGCTCGCTCCGTTGACCCCCAAGGAACGCCGCCGCCTGGAGGCCGCCGCGAGGATCATCGAGGCCATGCTGGCCCCTGCATCCGATGCCGGTAGGCCAGGGCGAGTCGCCGGACACCCGTAGGCAGGCGCTCGCGCCCGCGTGACGCGGGTACGATGCGTGGGCGCAGCGATGCACTGGCCGCCGGCGCCAGGACCGGCCATCCGCCAACGAGGACGCTCCGATGCGACTCACCGACAAGGTCACGATCATCACCGGGGCCGGCGGCGGCATGGGCCGGGTCGCCTCGCAGGTCTTCGCCAGGGAGGGCGCCAAGATCGTCGTCGCCGAGTTCGGCGAGGCCGCCGGCCAGGAGACCGTGCGCCAGGTGCGGGGCGCCGGCGGCGAAGCGACCTTCGTCAAGGCCGATGTCTCGAACGAGGCCGACGCCAAGGCCATGGTCGATCACGCGCTTGCGACGTACGGTCGAGTCGACTGCCTCTACAACAACGCCGGGATCATGCCCGAGGCCGACCACTCGGTGATCGACACCGACGTCGCCACCTGGGATACGGTCATGGCGGTCAACGTTCGGGGCGTCTTCCTCGGCTGCAAGTACGCGATCCCCGCCATGGTGACCGGCGGAGGTGGCTCGATCATCAACATCGCCAGCTTCGTCGCGCTCCTCGGCTGCTCGGTCCCGCAGGACGCCTACACGGCCTCGAAGGGGGCGTTGCTCTCGCTGACCCGCAGCCTCGCCGTGCAGTTCGGACCGAACGGCATCCGGACCAATGCGATCTGCCCGGGTCCCGTCGAGACCCCGCTGCTGATGGACTGGCTCGTGAAGGACGAGGCGGCGAAGCAGCTCCGCCTGGCGCGCAATCCGAGCGGCCGCTTCGGCAAGCCCGAGGAGATCGTCAACATGGCGCTCTATCTCGCGTCGGACGAATCGCGCTGGACGAACGGCGCGTCGCTCGTCGTCGATGGCGGCATCACCGTGAACTACTTCTGATCCTGGAGGGGATCGCGACATGATCGAGGCCGGACCGAGACTCGCGATCGGGGTCGACGTGGGCGGCAGCGGCATCAAGGCCGCGGTCGTCGACATCGACTCGGGACAACTCGTGTCCGATCGCCTGCGCGTCCCGACGCCGACACCGTCCACGCCCGAGGCGGTCATCGCGTCGATCGGGCGACTCGTCAGACGACTCGCCAAGGCCACGCCGCTCGACCCGATGGTCCCGCTCGGCGTCGGAGTGCCGGGCGTCGCGATCGGCGGCTTCATCAAGACCGCCGCCAACATCGATCCGACCTGGGTGGACTTCCCGGTCGTCGAACGGTTGGGCAAGGTCCTCGCTCGTCCGGTCGCCATCGTCAACGATGCCGACGCCGCGGGGATCGCGGAGATGCGCTTCGGGATGGGCAAGGACGAGCCCGGGGTGGTGATCTTCCTGACGCTCGGCACAGGCGTCGGCTCCGGGGTCTTCATCGACGGGAAGCTCCTCCCGAACACGGAGTTCGGGCAGATGGAGATCCGCGGACGAGCGGCGGAGAGGCGGTCCGCGGCCGCGTCGCGCGTCCGCCGCGGCCTGTCCTGGAAGGCGTGGGCGATGGACCTCGACGAGCACCTCCACGCGATCGATCAGCTGATCTGGCCCGACCTGATGATCCTCGGGGGTGGGGTCAGCAAGAATTCGGAGCGCTTCATCCCGCGCCTGACCCAGCGCTGCCGGGTCGTCCCGGCGCAGCTTCGCAACGACGCAGGCATCATCGGGGCGGCGATCGTCGCCTACGAACGCGGCTCGTCCGGAGGGACACCGACATGACCACGCCATCGTCCACCGCCACCCCGACCGCCGCCCGGATGGTCATCGGCGGCCAGTCCGTCGACGCCGCCGACGGCCAGACCTTCGAGATCGTCGATCCGGCGAAGGGCACGGTCATGGCCACCGCCCCGTTGGGTGGTCGGGAGGACGTCGATCGGGCGGTGGCGGCGGCCCAGGCCGCCTTCGAGGATCGCAAGGGCTGGGCGACCTGGGCAGCCGGCAAGCGGGGCCGGACCCTCGCCAAGTTCGCCGCCCTGCTCAAGGACCACAGCGAGGAACTGGCACAGCTCGAGAGCCGCAACGTCGGCAAGCCGATCTCGGGAGCTCGCGGCGAGGTGGTCGGCGCCAGCCTCGTCTTCGACTACTACGCCGGGGCCGCCAACAAGGTCTTCGGCCAGACGATCCCGGTGTCGAAGCCCGGGCTCGACCTGACGCTCCGGGAGCCGATCGGGGTCGTCGGGCTCATCGTGCCGTGGAACTTCCCCATCCTGATGGCCTCGTGGAAGGTCGCGCCCGCCCTGGCGGCGGGGAACACCGCGATCCTCAAGCCCGCCTCGTACACGCCCCTGACCGCGATCCGCCTCGGCGAGCTCGCGCTCGAAGCGGGCATCCCGCCCGGCGTCCTCAACGTCGTGACCGGTCCGGGCGGCACGGCCGGTGCCTCGATCGCGGCCCATCCGGGGATCGGCAAGGTCGCGTTCACCGGCGAGACGACGACCGGGCAGGAGATCATGCGGCTCGCCTCGGGCAACGTGAAGAAGATCTCGCTCGAGCTCGGCGGCAAGAGCCCCAACATCGTGTTCGCCGACGCGGACCTCGAGAAGTTCGCCCGCGAGTCGCCGTACTCGGTGTTCGACAACACGGGCCAGGACTGCTGCGCCCGCAGCCGGATCCTGGTGGAGCGGTCCGCTCACGAACACGTCGTCGAGCTCTTCGCCGAGGCGACCCGGGCGCTGCGCGTCGGCGACCCCGCGGACGAGGCCACGGAGGTGGGGACGCTCGTGAGCTTCAAGCAGCGGGACCGCGTCAAGGACTACATCGAGATCGGCCTCGGCGAGGGGGCGACGTTGGTCGTGGGCGGCGCCGCACCCGAAGATCCGGCACTGGCCGATGGGGCGTACCTGTTGCCGACGGTGTTCGACGGCGTCTCGAACGACATGCGGATCGCGAAGGAGGAGATCTTCGGACCGGTGGTCTCGGTCATCCCGTTCGACACGGAGGAGGAGGCCCTGCGGCTGGCGAATGCCACGCCGTACGGCCTGTCCGGATCGATCTGGAGCCGCGACATCGGCAAGGCGCTGCGGGCGGCCAAGGCCCTGCAATCGGGCGTCATCAGCGTGAATTCGAACTCGTCCGTCCACACCGAGGCGCCGTTCGGTGGCTACAAGATGTCGGGCATCGGGCGCGAGCTCGGGATGGCCGCCCTGGACCTGTACACCGAGACGAAGAACGTCTTCATCGACCTGAGCTGACGGAGGTCGCCGTGGGCGACGAGGAGTCCGAGCTGGAGCGGGTCGGGCGCCCGCGCCAGCCGGCTCTCTGGATCGGTGCCTGGGTCATCGGTCTCGCGCTGATCGTGGGGCTCGCCATCGCCGGGCGAGGCTCGCCGGTCGAGGAGGTCGCCGCAGTCCCGGCCGCCGTGCCCGCCTCGCTGCCGGCTCCATCACCCGCGCCGAAGGCGTCGGTCCCGGCGATCGCGATCGCGAGCCCGACCCTCCCCGCGGATCTCCCACGGGTCATCCGTCCGCGCGCGGTCGCGGCCACGCCTCGGCCGGTCCCGTTGCTCGGGGATGACGGCCTCGTGGGCGGCACCGTCTACAGCTCGCCGGGGCCGACCGACTGGTCGAGGGTCATTCCGGGTCCCTAGCGACCGTGGACGCGCTCCGGCCAGGTGAGGTCGGGGCGGCGCCGGTCGATCCAGTCGCGCAGTGCCCAGGTCGTGGTCCGAAAGGCGATGTCCCGCCACGGGATCGCCTCGGGTGCATAGGCCTCGATCTCGGTCGCCTCGGGCGTCGGGGCCGGCGTTCCGCCCACGATCCGCGCCTCGAACGCGATGGTGACCACGGCCGCTTCCAGCCGCGTGTAGAGCCCGATGATCTCGCCCGGCTCGACGAGCAGCCCGGTCTCCTCCCACGTCTCTCGGATGGCCGCCTGGTGGACGGTCTCATCGACTTCGAGGAACCCGCCGGGCTGGGCCCACTCGCCCAGACCAGGTTCGATGCCGCGCTTGATCAGGACGATCTCGCCGGCGTCGGTGACCGGGAAGGTCGTGACGACCAGGCGCGGGTTCACGTACGCGATGTGGCCGCAGGCCTCGCAGGACAGCCGGTCGCGATCCTCGCCCGGGACGGTCCCGAAGTGCAGCGTCGCGCCGCATCGCGAGCAGAAGTTGAGCGAGGTCGCGATCCAGGGTGGCACTCCCCGACCCGAGGCGAGGTCGGTCGAACGGCCATCGGGCCCCCGCTCGAAGTCGTCCATCACGCCGTGAGGACGACCAGGCCGGCGATGACGAGGGCGACCAGGCCGACGACGCTGACGACGACCCAGGCGAGACGGAACCAGCCCTTCGTCCGATCGACCGGCATCCAGGCCCACGCCGAGCGCCAGATCCGCAGGACCGCGTCGGCGGTGGTGACGACCAAGAGGGGCAGGGCGATGGCCACACAGAGCTTGACCAGCGGGCTGCCGAGCGGCGCGCCCAGCTCGAGCGCGGTGATGGCGATGGCGCCGCAGATCAGGACGGGCACGCTCAGCATCACGTAATGGCGCTGGAGTGGCGTCGGGGCGACCTCCGGCACGGACCGAGGCGGCAGGCCCTGCAGGCTGGGCGGCAGGCTAGGGGCCGGGACGGCCTGGCGGTCGAGCGTCGGCATGCCCGGTTCCCATCGCGGATCGTCCGTCGTCATCGTTTCGAGTGTAGTCCGGTGGCTACAGGGACCTCGTCTCGCGGACGTCCGGGTCCTCGATCGGCACGGAGCACGTGGGGCACCACCAGCGGGTCTCGAGCGCCGTGCCGCACAGCTCGTGCTGCAGGGGTTCACCGCCGCCGCGTCGGGCGCCCCAGTCCGCAAGGAGCCGCAGCACGGACGCGAGGTCCCGGCCATCGGAGGTGAGTGCGTAGGACATGCGTGGCGGCCGTTGCTGGTATGGCGTGGCGGTCACGATCCGCTCGCGCTCGAGGCGGCGCAGCCGGTCGGTCAGGATGTTGGGCGCGATGCCCGGGAGTGTGTCGCCGAGCTCGTTGAACCGGCGCGGCCGCTCGAGGAGGGCCTCGACGATCAGCAGGCTCCAGCGGTCGCCGACGCGGTCGAGGGCCGCCTCGAGCGCCGAGACCGTCGCCGGAGCGGCGTCCGGCGCAACCCCGGGGCGTGCGGTGGATCCGGCCATCGGCCAAAGCGTAGGGGCGCGATCGGGGCTTGTCACGGCTCGGTGTCAGTAGTAGATTGCAAGCCACAAGTCTATCAGCCGCCATCCGGCGGCCGAGGACTCGAACACTCGCGGAGCACAAAGCCACATGAGCGCCATCGAGGAACTCCAGTCCGCCGTCGCGACCATCGCCCAGCAGGTCGGCCCATCCATCGTCGGCATCGGTCGCGGCACCCGCGGATCCGGCGTCGTCGTCGCCGACGGCACGGTCCTGACCAACGCCCACAACCTGCGCGGCGACGAGGTGACCGTCACGTTCGCCGACGGCCGGCGCACGCGTGGCACGGTCGCGGGGGTCGATGGCGACGGCGACCTCGCGGTCGTCAAGGTCGACACGGCCGGCGCCGCCGCCCTCGAATGGGGCGACGGCTCTGGACTCACGATCGGCACGCCCGTGTTCGGGGCCGCGGCCTCGCACGGCGGCGGGAGCCGCGTCACGTTCGGGCTCGTCTCGTCGGTCGCCCGGGCGTTCCGCGGGCCCGGCGGCCGGCGCATCGACGGCAGCGTCGAGCACACCGCACCCCTCGCGCCCGGTTCGTCGGGTGGGGCGCTCGTCGACTCGGCCGGGAAGCTCGTCGGCCTGAACACCAACCGGATCGGCGAAGGCTTCTACCTGGCCCTGCCCGCCGACACGGCGCTGCGCGAGCGGGTTGACGCGCTCGCCAAGGGCGAATCGCCCAAGCGCGCCCGACTCGGGGTCGCCATCGCGCCGTCGCATGTCGCGCGTCGCCTGCGTCGATCCGTCGGCCTGCCCGAGCGTGACGGCGTCCTGGTCCGTGGCGTCGAGGACGGCAGCCCGGCCGAGGCGGCCGGCATCGAGGCCGGCGATCTCATCGTCGAGGCGGCCGGCAAGGCCATCGCGGACGGCGACGACCTGTTCGCCGCCCTCGCGACGGTCAACGGCGCCTACGAGGTGAAGCTAGTCCGCGGCGCCGAGGAGCGGAGCGTGACGGTCGGCGCAGCCACGGGACGGACGCCCGGCGACGCATAGGTCCCGGTCGGCCCCCGACGTTGGTCGGATGAAGCGCGAGGAATCGGTCGAGTAGCATCTCGGCGATGCAGCGGTTCCTCGCCTGGTATGCGATCAGCTCGTCGATCGGTGCGGTCGTCGCGCTGGTCGTGGCCAACGCGATCCCCCTCGTCGGGGTGCTGTACTTCGGCTGGTCCGTCTGGACGATCCTCATCGTCTACTGGCTCGAGAACGGCATCGTGGGCTTCTACAACGTGCTCAAGATGCGGAAGGCCGAGGGCGGCGACGACGGCTCCGCGGGCGCCTGGTCGATCAACGGCCGGCCGGCCACGAGCATGGCCAAGGCCGGCCTGATCCCGTTCTTCGTCATGCACTACGGCCTGTTCTGGGCGGTCCACGGCATCTTCGTCCTGACGCTGCCGTTGTTCGCGGGGCTGAGCCCGACCGGGTCGGACATCGGGCCCGCTCCGGACTTCTGGACCATCCTGTTCGCGCTCGTGGCCCTGTTCATCAGCCACGGCGTGTCATACCTGTTCAACTTCATCGGCAGCGGCGAATACCAGCGCACGTCGGCGCTCGGGCAGATGTTCGCGCCGTACGGCCGCCTCGTCGTGCTGCACGTGACCATCATCTTCGGGGCGATCGCGATCTCGACCACCGGGGCCCCGGTCGCGGCGATCGTCGTGCTCGTGGTGCTCAAGACCGCGCTCGACCTCGGCCTGCACCTGCGGGAGCACCGGCGGCTCGCGCCGGCCAAGGTCGACCTCTCGATCGGCTAGATCACGCGCCGAGGGCGCGGCCCTCAGGTCGCGGCGTTCGACGGGTCGTCGAGGACCGATTCGGTCTGGCGGGCGCGCCAGGCGGCCAGCCGCTCGGCCAGGGCCGGATCGGCCACCGCCAGGATCGCCGCCGCCAGCAGCCCCGCATTCGTCGCATTCCCGATCGCGACCGTGGCGACCGGGATGCCACGGGGCATCTGGACGATGGAGAGCAGCGAGTCCATGCCCCCCAGGTGCTGGGTCGGGATCGGGACGCCGATGACCGGCAGGATCGTCTTGGCCGCGAGCATGCCCGGCAGGTGCGCCGCGCCGCCCGCCCCGGCGACGATGACCCGGATCCCGCGGGCCGCCGCGCCCTCCGCGTAGCGGAACAGGTGATCCGGCGTCCGATGGGCCGACACGACCTTGAGCTCCGATGGCACGCCGAGCTCGTCGAGGACCGCGACCGCCGCCTCCAGGGTCGGGAAGTCCGAACGGCTGCCACCGACGACGCCGACGAGCGGCGCCTCGGCCGTGGAGCGCTCGGTCATGCGCCTTCCTCCGTGATCGGCCCGGCCCAATGCAGCCGTGCCCGCGCCGCGCGAGCCCGGGCCAAGGCCGTCTCGACGTCGGGGCCCAGCGCCGTCAGGTGGCCCATCTTGCGGCGTTCGAACACGCGGCGCTTGTCGTACAGGTGGAGGTGGACGGTCGGGTCGACGAGGGCCTCGTCAGTGCCCAGCAAGCGGGCCGCGCGGGCCGGCCCCGTCCCGAGCAGGTTGACCATCGCGGTCGGGGCGAGCACGTCAGTCGCACCGAGGCCGAGGCCGCAGATCGCGCGGACATGCTGCTCGAACTGGGACGTCGCGGCGCCCTCGATGGTCCAGTGACCGCTGTTGTGGACGCGCGGCGCCAGCTCGTTGACGACGAGGGAACCGTCGGGCAGCAGGAACAGCTCCGCGGTCAGCGTGCCGGTCAGGTCCATGGCCTCGGCGAGGCGGCGGCCGATCTCGGCAGCCGCGGTCGCGATCCCATCGGCGATCGGGGCCGGCGCGACCGACTCGAAGAGGATGCCCGAGTCGTGCACGTTCCGGGCGATCGGGAAGGTCGCGAGCGAGCCGTCTGTGGCGCGCGCGACGATGACCGACAGCTCCAGCTCGAAGTCGAGCTCGCGCTCAGCGAGCAGCGGGGTCCCGGGCTCGCGTCCCAGGCGGTCGATGGCTTCGTCAAGGTCGGCGGGTTCGGCGACACGGACCTGGCTGCGCCCGTCGTAGCCACCGGTCACGGCCTTGAGTCGCAGTGGCAGGCCGAGCGCCTCCGGCGCGGCGGCCGCGCGGAGCTCGTCGATCGAGCGAATCTCCCGCCAGGGCGCGACGCCGATGCCCGCGGCCTCG
>CAVVDC010000010.1:0-116487 GCA_963746855.1 uncultured Chloroflexia bacterium | reverse complement strand
GCCGCCATCGATCAGCCGGCGCCGACCGCCTCTCGCAGGGCGTCGGGCATCGGACGATGGACTTCGACCGGCCGGATGTACGCGCCGATCATCTCGCGCGAGCCGTTCACGCCAAGCTCGGTGAACAGGAACGCGATCTTGCGCCGCTGGGCGGCGAGGATCTCGTCGCGGGTCTCGAGGTCCCACAGCTGCCGCTTGAACGGGCCGATGGCCTTCTTGCGTGTCGTGTACACGAACTGCTGGTCGGTCTGGCCGCCCTTGCGTTCGTCGGTCGCGTTCGAGTAGCACCAGCCCTCGATCTCGCGATGCAGCGCCTCGGGGAAGGCCGGGTGCTCGTAGAGGGCGTTCTGGAAGCCCGTCGCGAGGTGGATCTCGGCGGTTTCGACCGCCGGAAATCGATGGAACAGCTCGTCGGGCAGCGTCGACGCGCCGTGCTGGACCGCCCCGGCGAGCCCGTACTCGCGACGGGCGACCTCGCCGAGCTCGCGCAGCACGTCGAAGTCCAGCTTGACCTCGGCGACCCCGCCGTCCGGGAGCGGCACGCCGCCATGGCTCGTGCCGGTCTGGACGCTGACCTTGCTGATGCCCTGGGCACCGGGCATCCGTGCGTCCAGTTCGCGACGGTAACCGTCCAGGTACGCCCGCAGTTCCGCGACCGTGGAGTTCTGCGTCCCGACTTCGCCGATCTCGCCGCCGACGCTGATCGTCACCCCGTCCGATTCGAGCGTCCGGATGAGGGCGGTCAGCTCGGCCGCACGAACGTAGTTCTCGCGCTGTTCGGCGTCGGCGTTCGGCTGCGACAGGTCCACCAGGGTCGACGAATCGATGTCGATGTTGCGATAGCCGGCTTCGACGGCCAGGCGGCACGCCCGGCGGATCTCCTCGGTCATCGACTCGGGGTCCGCGGCGTACTTCTTGGCGTTGAACTGGTAGTGGTCACCCTGGATGAAGACCGGACCCCGCCAGCCGGCGGCGATCGCGCCCGCCAGCACGGCGGTCGAGTAGTCGATGGGGCGCTGGAACGTGTACGTCTGCTCGCTGCGGGCGAGCTCGAGGATGACCGCCCAGACGTCGGCGGCCTTGGCCGTCTCGTAGATCGTCCGGGCCATGTCGAAGGTCTGGGCCCTGAGGTTGATGGCCGGCACCGTGAAGCCCGATACCTCCCCGCGGCCCCGAGCGGCGTAGAGCTCCTGGATGCTGGCGGAACGGGCGCCCAGCGCCTGGCTCGCCTCCCAGATGAGCCACTGGGACGCGGCGATGGTCGGCTCGTCGGTGCTGAAGGCGGCGGTCCAGGCGAGGTCGCGGATGGCCGTCTCGCGGAAGGCGGCTTCGTCGTCGATCAGGAACAGGTCGCCGTCGAGATGGGCGGCGTCGCGGATGACGCTCAAGAGGTCGGCGGGCGAGGTCGCGACGTGGGGCATCGGTCGATGATCTCCTCGGCTCAGGGTTCACCGACCATGGTACGGCCCGGCGGGTCCGGGTGCGCTCAGGTCGCCGCCGCGGGCCCCGTGCAGGAACCGCGCTCAGACATGGGACGACCGCCGACCCGGGGGGTTGGTCGGCGGTCGATGGTGGCGGGTCAGCGGGCGAAGCTGATCTGCGTGTGGGCAGCCCGGACCACGGCGTCTCGATGGGCTTCGATGAGCATCTGCGGCGCGCTGGCACCGACCCGAAGGCCCATCCAGGCGACACCGGCGAGGCCCGCGACCACGGCGATCGCCAGGGCGACCGACGGGGCCATCGTCGCGAGGACGAACGCGGCAACGATCGTGATCAGCGCGAGGTCGACGACCGAGACGCCATGCGAGCCGGCGGGATCCGGCCGCAGAGCCTTGGCGAGCTGCGGGCTGGAGATCGGCATGACGGCGAACATCGGAGTCTCCCTTGGAACGCGATGTCTGGGTTGACTCCTCCACTCTCGCCGTCAAGGCCCCGAGCCGACACCGCCGTCGGTGGTCAAGTCGACCCGACGGATGACGATGCCGCTCGCCCACTCCGGTCGTGCGCCGCGCCCGAACGTCAGAACTGCGGCTTGACGACCATGAGGAACACGATCGCGACGACCAGGATCCCCAGCACCATGCCGCCGCGCTGGACCCGCTTCACGAGCCGCATCAGCTCCGGGGGCGGCCCGGTCGCTCCCGGCGGGGGCGGCGCCGAGGTCATCTCGATGATCCGCTCGACGATCGGGCGCTGGATGAAGAACGAGTACCCGTAGGCGACGACGTAGATGACGATCGCGATGTCGAGCCACAGGTAAGCGCGGTTCGACAGGTCGATCCCGAGCACGAGGATCATCGCCGCGCCGGTGATCGGCAGCGTGATCCCGATGGGATAGACCAGCCGCGACGAGATCGTGTGCGAGACCCGCGTCGCGAAATTCGCGTGCTGCGGTTCCTTGCCGCCGAGTCCACCGATCGTCGCGAACGCGAACGTCGGCCCGAAGGCGACGATCGCCGCGAGGATGTGCAGGAACAGCAACCAGGGAAACAGCGCGGACCAATCCATCGACACCCTCCAGCGGTCTGACGAACCCCTCTGGTCGGGCAGGATAGCCCGCGCCGGCCCGCTGCTGGTGGTCGGATCCGCGTCCGCATGCCGGATGGGATCTTTCGATACGCGAAGCTAAGATCGGGCGAATGGGAATCGAGGCAGGTCTCTCTCGGGCGAAGCTCGTCGAGCGACTTCGCCACGAACGTGATCCCGAGATCCTGGGTGCGTTCGTCGACCATCAAGCCTGGCAGGTTCGGATCGAAGCGATCCAGGGTTTGGGGAAGAGCGATTCTCCGGCCGCGGAGCGGTACCTCCTGCAGGTCCTCGCCACGAGTTCGAACGGATTCGACCTCTCGAGTGCGAACGCTGCGTTGAGTCGAGTCGGATCGAACGCGTCGATCCCCGTCTTGACCCGACTCATCCACCACCCGATCGACGACGTGAAGTGCTCGGCCATCAACGCGCTCGGCGTCCTTGGCGATCAGTCGCTCACGCCGGTGTACCTGGACGCCCTTTCAGACCGTTCGTGGACCGCGAAGTGGTACGCGATGGCGGCGATCCATCGGAACGGGGACGAGCGAGCCATCCGCCCGGTCGCCGAACGGTTGCGCAAGGTCCTGGGTCGCGAACGCAAGACCGCGATCGGCGGTTGGAGCGAAGTCATGTACGCGCTCGACTTCCTCAGGCGCTGGCGGGAGACCGACCCGATCGCGGATCGGACGATCGCCTGGGTGCGGTCCGAGCGCCTCGACCGTCTCCAGAGCGCCGAGCGCGAATGGTTCTCCGTGACCTTCGGTCCGGTGTGAGGGCCAGGTTTCCAAGCTGGTGACCGGACTCCTGAGTCAGGACACCCGCTTCGTGCGGCGACCGACGAAGTCGACGAGCACGTACTCGCCCAGGCGCTCGGGCGTGGCGTAGAACGCCCGGCCGCGATTGAGCTTCGTCATGTGCGCGACGAACTCGGCCAGGGCCCGCGAGCGCTCCAGCATGAACGTGTTGATCGTGATGCCCTCCTTCGTGCAGCGCTGCACTTCCTTGAGGGTCTCGCTGATCGTCCGGCGCGTCGGCGGGTAGCTGAACTCGACCTGGTCGCCCTCGAAGTGGGCGGTCGGTTCGCCGTCGGTGATGACCACGATCTCCTTGTTCGCGGCCGGGTGACGCTCGAGGATGCGCCGCGCAAGCAACAGGCCGTGCTGGAGGTTGGTGCCGTATTCGTAGCCGTGCCAGGTGAGCTCCGCCAGGGCGCCCGGACGGATCTCCCGCGCGTAGTACGCGAAGCCGATGACGGTCAGGTGATCGTGCGGGTACTGAGTCCGGATGAGGGTGTCGAGCGCGACGGCGACCTTCTTCGCGGCGAGGAAGCAACCGCGCAGGAGCATCGAGCGGCTCATGTCGACCAGGAGCACGGTCGAGGTGCGCGTCAGCTGCTCGGTCCGGAACACCTCGAAATCGTCGGCCCGCAGGTGGATGGCACGCTCATCGCGGGCCCGCCGGGCGGCCGGTGCGTTCTCCTCCCGCGCGAGCGCGTTCGTCAGCGTCGAGCGCAGGTCGAGATGGAACGGGTCGCCGAACTCGTACGGCTTCGTGGTCTCCTCGCGTTCCCCGCCCCCGCCCGGTCGATCCATCCGGTGGCCACCGAACGCGTCGCGCTGGAGGCGGGCGAACAGGTCGTCGAGGACCTTCTGCCCGATCCGGCGACTGCCGCGCGGCGTCAGCTCGAGCCGTTCCCCGTCGCGCGTCAGGTAGCCGGCCTGCTCCAGGCGACGGGCCAGGTCGTCGAGCGTGTCGAGGTCACGGACCGCCTCGTCTCCGAGCAGGTCGCGGACCTCGTCCCGATCGAGCGACGCGAGATCGCCGGGCCTCTCGACGTCGGAAAGCGCATCCTCCAGCCGGTCCATGGCCGCGAGCCGCTCGATCTGCGCAAGGGCACCCTCGAGGCCGAGCGGCTCGTCACCACCGAACGGGACGCGTTCGCCCAGCCCGCCGGGCAACAGGAGGTCGAGGTTCGAGGCCAGCTGGGCGAGATCGACGAGGAGGCGGTCGTCACGCAGGAGCGCGTCCATCATCGATTCGAGCTCGGCCCGCTGCTCGGGCGTCATCGAGCGCAGGAGCGACTGCATCGCGGCCATCCGCGCCGCCAGCTGGTCGATGATGTCGTCGAAGCTGTGGGCGCCCGGGAAGAACCGGCCGTGCTTGGCCAGGAACTCGCGGACGTCAGGTTCGCCGCCCCCGATGCGCTGCCGGATGAGCTCGTTGAGATCGCGAACCATCTCCCGGTTGGCGGCGAGATCCTCCGGGCGCATCGACCGGATGGCGTCCGACATGCCGGCCACGTACTGGTCGAGCATCTGGCTTCGGAGCTTGCCGGCCAGGTCGTCGTAGCGCTGTCGCGCCTCGGGTTCGAGGAAGTCGTAGTCGCCCAGGCCGCGTAACCGCTCGCCGATATCGGCGGGGAGGCCGTCGAGCTGGTCCAGTCGCCGGGCCGCGACGTCGCGCAGCATCTCGCGCAGGTCCGCGTCCGCGCCGCCGTCGGCGGACGCTTCGGCCAGCCGTCGCTCCACGCCCGAACGCTCCTGGGCGACGATCTCGTCGAGTTCCCGGCGGATGTCGCCGAGGACGTCGCCCAGCCCGTAGCGCTCGAGGGCCTCCTCCCGCCGCCGCTCGAGCCGGTCCATCAGGTCGCGAAGGCCGGCCAGATCCGAGCGCGTCGGGTCACCGGTTCGCCAGCCACGATCCATCAGGCGGCGCAGCGCTTCCGCCAGGTCGCCCTCGGCCATCACGTCCTCGGACAGGGCGTCCATGATCTCGTCGGCATCGAGGTCGGCGAGGTGCTGGCTGCCGTCCCAGCGCGAGTACCGGGCGCGACGGGCGAGCGCACCCGGTCCCGACGCATCGTGGCCGGCCAGCACCCGATCGACGGCCGAGAGGTCGCGTGGGTCGGGCGAGTAGGCCGTCATGGCGGCGTGGTCACCGGTGGTAGATCGTGCCGCCGGCGATGCGCTCCTTGTTGAGGCGCCGGGCGAGGTGGAGGCCCTCGAGCAGGAACTCGACGGCCGACGCGATGACGGCTGGCTCCTCGGCCCCGTCCGTCACGTCGTAGGCGCCCAGCCGGTCGACGGCCGTGCTCAGCCCCGGGACCTCGCGCATCCACGCGACGTACTCGCGCGACGGCGTGCGTTCGCCCGTCTCGACCGTGAATCCCTCCTCGAACGCATCCACGACCGGGTCGAGATCGTCGAGGGTCACGCGTCGGGCGAACGTGGCGTACAGCGCCTTCGTGATGAGCCGCTCGACGATCCGGTCCTCGGGGGCGTCGTCGCCGACCGATTCCATCTCCACCTTGCCGGCGGTCGAGGCGATGACGGCGCCGAGGTCGGAGACGCGCGGGGCCGCGAGCTTCTCGCCGAGGCGCACGGCACGCTTCAGCGCGGCCGCCTCCAGGACCTCGGTGTTCGCCACCGACACGCGCACGCTCACCCCGGACCGCTGGCTGATCTCCGGGGAGCGGCGGGCGAGGTGGGTGAGCTCGGCGATGAGCTCCTCCATGAACGGCGGCACGACGACCGTCGGGACGCTGTCGTCGCCGGTGAACCGCCGCTTCTCCTGGCGGACGATGGCCATCTCCTGCTCGAGCGTCCGCGGATAGTGCGTCCGGATCTGCGATCCCAGCCGGTCCTTGAGCGGCGTGATGATCCGCCCGCGCGACGTGTAGTCCTCCGGGTTGGCCGAGGCGACGACGAACAGGTCGAGCGGCAGCCGGACGACGAAGCCCCGGATCTGGACGTCGCGCTCCTCGAGGATATTGAGGAGGCCGACCTGGATCCGTTCGGCGAGGTCGGGCAGCTCGTTGATCGCCACGATGCCGCGGTTGGCGCGCGGGATGAGCCCGTAGTGCAGGGTGAGTTCGTCCGAGAGGTAGCGCCCTTCGGCGACTTTGATGGGGTCCACTTCTCCGATGAGGTCGGCGATCGTGATGTCGGGCGTTGCCAGCTTCTCCGCGTAACGGCGGTCGCGTGGCAACCAGTCGATGGCCGTCGCATCACCCTCGCGCTCGACGATGGCTCGCGCGGCCGGGCTGACCGGCGCGGTCGGGTCGTCGTTGAGCTCGCCACCGCGGACGATCGGGAGCCACTCATCGAGGAGTCCCACCAGGGCGCGCGCCATGCGCGTCTTCGCCTGGCCGCGCTCGCCCAGGAACACCAGATCCTGGCCCGCGAGGATCGCGTTCTCGATCGCGGGCACCACCGTGTCGTCGTAGCCGACGATCCCGGGCAGCACGGCAGCGCCGGCCGCGAGACGTGCCAGCAGGTTGCTCCGAAGCTCTTCCTTGACCGTCCGGGAGCGCCAGCCCGAAGCGTTGAGCTCGGCGATCGTGGCTGGGCGCGAGGCGGTCGGCATGTCTGACCTCTAGTTCGATGCGGTCGCCACGGCGGATGTGTCGGTCGCGGCGGCTAGGCGGTAGCCCTCGATGGCGCGGCGGACGTCCTTGATCCCGGTGACTCCGGCCGTGGCCAGGCCACCGATGTAGTCGCGGCGGCGCCCGACCTCGAGCTCGTAGTCGCCGGCACGCCGACCGATCCGGGCGGCGAGTTCCGGGATGATCCCCCAGGCGAAGTGCTCGAACCGGTCGTGGCCGGGGTCCCAAGTGGCGAGCACCGCCGGCCCGAGGTGTTGGACGTGCCCGTGGACGTCGCGCACGACCGGCCGGACGTAGTGCGCGGCCACGACCCGCCGTCGGCCGCCGGCGACGGCCCGCAGGACGAGGACGACGCCAAGGCGCGACAGCTCATCGTCGGCGAGCATGACCGGCGGCTGCCGGAGCGCCTCGAAGACCTCGTCGAGCGAATCGGCATGGATCGTCGCGGCCAATCCGTACCCGATCGAGGCTGCACGGATCGCGATGCGCGCCTCGGCGCCCCAGGTATACGTCGGCAGGTGGTCGGACAGCTCCGGGACGAGCAGGACGGTCGTCTCCGGCCGGACGGGCGGGCCGACCGGATGCTCCCCGGGTTCGATCGCCGCGGTGAGTGGTACCCGATTCGGGCCCTGGACCACGTCGGCGGCCGAGGTTCGTACGCGTCGCCACCCGAGCTCCGGCGCCTGCGGCAGCCAATCGAAGGTCTCTTCGGCGCCGGCCAGCTCGACGGCGTGGACCCCCGGCGCGAGGAAGTCGAGCAGGGCGTTCAGCAGGGTGGTCTTGCCCGCACCTTGCGCTTCGGCGGCGACCACCAGCGGCACACGCGCCTCGACCATGAGCCAGAGCGTCGCGGCGAGCTCCGCGTCCAGCGTCCCGGCGCGGACCAGCTCGACGATGGAACGAGGTTCTGGCGGGACCGGGCGGAACGCCCACCGGCCCCGCGGCGGCGAGGTGTCGGCCACGAGAGACTCCGAACGAAGGGTGGGATGCCGGCTCGGGGCCGCCAGCGTACGGCGGGGTCCCGAACGCGTCAAACGTCTGGACCCCGGACCTCCGGCGTCGGCGGACGGGACGACTTTCCCGGGCCGTCGGAGCCCGGCCGCCGCCTACGCTGGCCGCCACGATGCCGCCTCTCGACGGACGCCCGGATCCGCTAGGTCAGCTCGGCCTGCGCGCGGCCTGGTTCTGCGAGCAGTGCGGCACGAACCGGGAGCAGCTCGGCGACGAGGATTCCGCCCCCATCCGCGAGTGTCCGAGCTGCCATCAGGCGGCCTGTCCGAACTGCTGGAACATCGTCGGGGCAGCCTGCCTTCGTTGCGCGCCGTTCAGCCTGCCGCTCGTCGCCGACCCGGCCCCCCGACCCGTGACCGAGGTCCCGGCGCCGATCGTCGCCGCCTGCGACCTCGCCCAAGGGCATCGGCCGCCTCCGACGTCGCCTCGGTCCGGTGGCGAGTCCGGCACCGACCGGAGGCGACTCGGTGCCCCCGGTGGTCCGCGCGGAGCCCGCGCCCATCGCGCCGCCGCCCGTGACGCCTCCGGCCCCTGCCGCCGATCACGCCGCGCCCCCGAGTCGGGACCGACGGGGTCGGGCCGCGGCCGCCGCGACCGTCATCGCCCCGCCGGAGCGCCCCGTCGAGTGGCCGGATCGCACGGTCGAGTGGCAGGTCCGACCGAATCGGACGGCCGTCGACAGCGCCTGGCCGGCGCCCGATGAACCCGTCGCGCCACCGATCCCGCTCGCCAGGGTGGAGGCGTCGGCGAGACCGGTCGTGCGTCGACCCGTGGGCCGCAGTCGGACGGCGAGCATGGCCGGGTTCGCCGTCGTGCTCGTTGCGCTGTTCGGCGTCGCCGGTCTGAGCCTCGCGGCCCTCGGACGGCTGCCGGGCTCGGGTCACGCCGGCGGCCGCCCGGCCGTGCCCGCCACCTCCACGCGGCCCGCGACGACCGGCGGGGCGTCGACGCCGTTCGGCGGTGGCTTCGGGAGCGAGGACGCGGGCGGCCTGTCAGGCAGCTCGGTCGGGCCCGGCTCCGATCCGGATGACCCGGCGGCGACCACGACACCCGGGGACCCCGACGCCACGCCCGGGGCGACCGACCCGGCATCGCCGACGTCCGGTGCCAGCGCAAGCCCGAGCGCCGGCGCTTCGCCAGGCCCAACGGCGACCCCGACGGCGACGCCGACCACTGGACCGACGGCGACCCCGACCGCGGCACCCACGGCGACCCCGACCGCGGCACCGACGCCGACGCCCACGCCCACGCCCGACCCGACGCCCGACCCGACGCCCACGCCGACGCCCGATCCGACGCCGGACCCGACCCCCGATCCGACGCCCACGCCGACGCCCGATCCGACGCCCGAACCCACCCCCTGAACCTGTCACGTTTCGACGTTCGGCCCGGTACGCTGGGCGGGATGCCTGCTGCGCCGGCCAAGAACCTCCACATCGTGCCCCTGACCCCCGATCGCATCGCGGATCTCGCGACGCTGTTCGATGCCGGCGGTGACCCGAAGTGGTGTTGGTGCGCGTACTACCGATTTCGCGGGCGCGACTGGACCAACTCGTCGCCGGTCGCCAACCGCGCGAATCTCGAGCGTATGTCCGCGGACAGCCCAGCCCCCGGCCTCGTCGCGTACGAAGGTGATTCAGTCGTCGGCTGGGTGAGTCTCGGGCCTCGCGAGACCTACGAGCGACTCGCCTACTCCAGGACGGCCGCGCCGATCGACGACACGCCCGTGTGGTCGATCGTGTGCTTCGTGGTCGCTCGTCAGCAGCGCGGACGGGGCATCGCCGAAGCGCTGCTGGCCGCCGCCGTCGAGCATGCCCGCAGCCACGGGGCGACGATGCTGGAGGCCTACCCAGTCGACACTGGGGGCGAACGGATCGCTGCCGCGAATGCGTTCAAGGGCACCCTTTCGATGTACGAACGGGCCGGATTCGAGGTCGTGGCGCGCCGCCAGGCGACGGCGGATTCGGCACCGCGGCCGGTCGTCCGCATGGCCCTTTGACGCCGGCTCAGCGACCGATCTACGTCATCTGACGCGGTCGCCCCACCGTCGTCCGTCCCGGTTGACATCGGTCCACCGAGGCGCCTAGACTGCCCGCCGGCGTGCATGTCGCCCGCCCTCGCCTAGCTCAGTTGGAGGCCGGTCTCCGAATGAAGATGCGACACCTCTTCCGACACCCGTCGGCGCCCATCGGCGTTGGCGACAGCGGGAGATCTGCGCCCATCTCGAGCTAGCCGCAGGCGGCAGGACCGCCTTCCGGACAGAACCCGAGCCGTGGGCCAGATCGGGCCCCCGGCTTTTTTGATGCCCTTCCCCGCCCTCCAGGCGGATCGTGGCAGACACCAGAGCCGCGTGGCCCACCCGACGAATCGTCGGAGCGAGGCCCGCGGCTCGTTCCGTGTCCACCCCCTCCCACCTGGAGTCCATCGTGACCGCCACCACCATCGACCAACTGAAGAGTGACAAGCCGACGGTCGAGCCCATGGCCTGGCCGGTCGCGTCCGGGGTCCCGGCCCTGCTCATCGAGGGCGTCAGCAAGCGCTTCGTCGTGGGCCGTGCCAAGAAGCCCGTCGCGGCGATCACCGACGTGTCCATGCGCCTCGAGCGCGGCGACATCCAGGGGATCCTCGGGGCCAACGGGTCGGGCAAGTCGACCCTTATCCGCCTCATCTCGGGTCTGCTGACCCTGGACGAGGGCCGCGTGGAAGTCTTCGGCCACGACATCGAGCGTGAGGAGATGGCGGTCAAGCGGCTGATCAACCGGGTCAGCGTCGACGCCGCCTTCTTCAAGAAGCTCAGCCCGATGGAGAACCTGGTCTTCGCGGCCCGGCTGTACGGCGTCGATGGCGCGGTGGCCCGGCGCGAGGCCCTCGCGATCCTCGAGCGCCTGGGCATCGGCAGCAAGCGGGTCGGACGCCCGATCGAGCAGATGAGCCGGGGTATGCAGCAGAAGGTCGCCATCGCGCGGGCCCTGCTGACGAGCCCGACGCTCCTCCTGCTCGACGAGCCGACGACCGGCCTGGACCCACGCTCCAAGTTGGACGTGCAGACGTTCATCGAGCAGCTCCGGGCGACCCACGACGCCACGATCGTCCTGACGACACACGACCTGGCCGAGGCGGAGCGCCTCTGCCGACGCATCACGGTCCTCGACGGCGGCCGCGTCGTCGCCGAGGACACGCCGGACGGCCTCAAGGCCATGGTGACGGCCCAGCGCGGCCGGCCGGCGACCCTCGAGGACGTGTTCATGACCTACACCGGCCGTTCCCTCGACGAGGACGTCGAGGAGGACGACGAGGAACCTGAAGACTGACCAGAAAGGAGGTGAATGACATGCAGCAACTGCCCTGGCTGGCCCTCGCGCTTGCGGAGGATCGGCGACAACGAGAGGTCGAGCGGATCGCACGCGAACGTCGCGTCGGTCGATCGCCCTCACCCGTTCGTCGCGCACTGGGTCGCTGGATCATCGAGATCGGCGCCCGGGTCGCGGCGGATCCAGCACCTGAGCTGGCTCGGTCCCGGTAGGGGCCGAGCCGGCTCTCCCGCCAGGAGATCAGTCCGATGACCATCGTCGCCCATGAGCTGAAGGCCTCCTATGCCTTCGTCGAGCGCAACTTCAACCTCACTCGCCGCTACTGGGGCTGGGAACTCGCGTTCCTGGTCTACTCGGTCGCGGGCGCGCTCTCGATCTCGCTCATCGGTGCCGACCAGGGCAGCGCCACGCTGGTCCTGACACTGATGGTCGGGGCGATCATGTGGAACTACCTCTCGGTGGTGTTCAGCTGGATCGCCGAGACGATCGCCATCGAGCGCTGGGAAGGCACGCTCGAGTACACCTTCATGGCCCCGGTCCGGCGCTGGTCGCAGCTCCTCGGGCAGGTCGCCTACGCGATGGTGTACGGCCTGCTCCACACGACCGTGATCTTCGTCGTGCTCGTCCTGTTCTTCCCGCAGATCGACCTGAGCAACGCGAACGCCGCCACGGCGGTGACGTTCATGCTGCTCGGCTCGTTCAGCTTCGTCGGGATCGGGATGCTCGCCGCGATCCTGCCGCTCCTGTACATCGAGCGGGGCGCGCAGATGACGTTCGTGCTCCAGTCGTGCCTGCTGCTCGTCAGCGGCGTGTACTACTCGATCGACGTGCTGCCGCCCTGGATGCAGGCGCTCTCGCGCCTGTCACCGGCGACGTACGTCCTCGATGGCGTGCGCGCCGGCCTCATCGACGGGACGCCGGTGTCGGCGTTGCTGCACGACGTCTGGCCGCTCATCGTGATGGGGATCGTGCTCATCCCGTTCGGCCTCTGGTCGTTCGGGCGAGCCGAGCGCTACGCGAAGCGCACCGGCAAGTTGAAGCGGGTCGGCTGACAATGTCGATGCCGGCCGGCGATCGCGGACCACAGCACCTTGCCCTCGGCTGGGACTCGGGCTGGGAGACGGCATTCGTGCCGCTTGGGGGCGGCGGACGTCGCCCAGCCCGGGTCCTCGCCGTCCACAAGGAGACCGCGATCGTGCGCGACGAGACCGGGCACGATCGGCCGGCCATCGTGACCGGGCGGTTCCGGTTCGAGGCGCTCGGGCCGAGCGACTACCCGGCCGTCGGTGACTGGGTGGCCGTGCAGGTCCCGACGGCCGGGACCTCGCCGGACGATCCGGCGGTGATCTCGGCCGTCGTCCCGCGCCGGTCCGCCTTCATCCGGAGCGCCGCGGACTCGAACCGCCGGACGGCGGGCTTGCTCGTCGACGAGCAGGTCATCGCGGCGAACGTCGATGTCGCGTTCCTGGTCGCCGGTCTCGACGGCGACTTCAACCTGCGCCGGCTCGAGCGCTACCTCGCGGTCGCGTGGGCGAGCAGCGTGATGCCCGTCGTCGTGCTGAACAAGGCCGACATCGGGATCGACATCGAAGGCCGCCACATCGCCATCGAGGCCGTCGCCCCGGGCGTTCCCATCGTCACCCTTTCCGCGCTGACCGGCGACCACCTGGCCGACCTCGCGCCGTTCCTCCGGCCGGGCACCACGGCGGTCGTGCTCGGTTCATCGGGCGTGGGCAAGTCGACGCTCGTGAACGCGCTGCTCGGGGAGGCTCGCCAGGCGACGGCGACCGTTCGCGAGGACGACTCCCGGGGCCGACACACCACCACGCATCGCGAGCTCTTCATGCTGCCTGGTGGTGCGCTCCTCATCGACACCCCGGGCATCCGCTCGCTCGAGGTGGCGGGTGCGGACGAAGGCGTCGAGACCGCGTTCGACGACATCGTCGAGCTGGCCGCCCGCTGCCGCTTCAACGACTGCCGCCACGGCAGCGAACCCGGGTGTGCCATCCGGATCGCCCTCGACGACGGCAGCCTCAGCCATGAACGGCTCGCCAGCCACCGGAAGCTCGAACGGGAACTGGCCCATGCCGAGCGGAAGGAGGACCCGCGCGCCCGGGCCGCCCACAAGCGCGAGTGGCGGCTCATCTCGAAGTCCGTGAACCAACATATGTCGCGCAAGTACGGAGACGATCGATGACGACGCCCTCGATGGACGAGATCGCCGTGCCGCATCGCCCGGAGGTCCCGGGTCTGCAGTTCCGGCAGTTCCGAGGCCCGAGCGACTACGCGGGCATGGCCGCGGCCAACCAGGCGGGCCGCGATGAGGCCGGCATGCTCGAGCTCATCACGGCCGAGAGCATGGCCCGAACGTACGAGCACCTCGTCAACTGCGACCCGGCGACGGACATCCTCATCGTCGAGCGGGATTGCGCGATCGTCGGCTACGCCCGCATCGAATGGCGTGACCAGGTCGATGGCACGCGCGGCTTCACCTCGGTCTGCCTGCTTCGGCCCGAGGACCGCGGCCTCGGGATCGGGGGCGCGATGCTCGGTTGGGCGGAGGACCGGATGGCCTCGGTCGCGGCCGGGCTGCCGCTGGATCGGCCGTCGAAGATGCGGACCTGGACGTTCGACGCCGACGAGGGCGCCACGGCCCTGTTGACGAAACGAGGCTGGACCAAGGTCGGCCGCGGCTACGAGATGGTCCGCCGAACGCTCGGCGACATCCCGGACGTGCCGCTGCCCGCCGGGTTCGAGATCCGTGCGGTGGCCGGCGAGGCCGCCGAGCGACGCACGTGGGAAGCCGCGGCGGAGGCGTTCCGCGACGAGCGAGACGAGGGTGAATGGACCGAGGCGGACTGGCGGAGCGTTCGCGCGGACCCGAACCGCGACCCGAGCCTCTGGGCCATCGCGTTCGAGGGGGACGAGGTCGCGGGCGGCGTCCAGGGTCGCATCGACCCGGAGGAAAACGCCCGCCAAGGGGCGTTGCAGGGCCACATCGAGGGTGTCTGGACACGAGCCCCCTATCGCCGGCGCGGCCTCGCGCGGGCGCTCCTCGCGCGAGCCCTCGTCCTGCTTCGCGACCGAGGCATGACGAGCGCCTTCCTCGGGGTCGACGGGTTGAACCCCAACCAGGCCATGGATCTGTACGAGTCGCTCGGGTTCGTGATCGGCACATCCGAGACCGACTGGACCAAGCCAGTCCCGCCACAGGCGCCGACGACTGAGGAGCCACGATGACGACGATGACCGAGACCAACTGGATCGAGCTCGAGGGCGCCCCGGCCATCCCGGGTCTCCGGGCGCGCCGATGGCGCGATCCGAGCGACTACTCGCCGATCGCCGCCGTCATCGCCGCTTCGAACACGCATGACGGCATCCCATGGACGCCGACGGCGGAGAACATCCGGATCCAGATCGAGGGGCAGGACGGGATCGAGGCCGCCAGCGACATCACCCTCGTGGAGATCGACGGCGAGCTCGTCGGCGAGGCCGAGGTCTGGCGGGTCGTCCGCGATGGGACCGTCATGTTCGAGATCGGCGGGTACGTGCTGCCCGCGTTCCGACGGCGCGGGATCGGCGCGGCGCTCTTTCGCGAGAACGTCCGGCGGTCGGCGGAACGAGCGGCCCTCGAACCCGACAGGACGGCCGTCGTCATCGAGAGCTTCGTCGAGGACGTCGAGACGGGCCACAAGGCGATCCTCGCGGCGGCCGGCTTCGAGCCGGTTCGCCACTTCTTCCTGATGCGGGTCGACGACCTCGGCGACGTCCGTGACGCACCGCTCCCCGACGGTCTCGAGCTCCGTCCGGTCACGCCCGAGCAGCACCGGGCCATCTTCGACGCCGAGGCCGAGGCGTTCAAGGATCACTGGGGTCACCGGGAGCAGACCGACGACCTGTTCCGCACGATGTTCGCTCCGGCCGAGCTCGACACCGGTTTGTGGGCCGTGGCCTGGGACGGTGATGAGATCGCTGGCGTGGTCCAGGCCTGGATCTGGCCCGAGGAGAACGAGAGGCTCGGCGTCAGGCGGGGCTGGCTCGAGCGCATCAGCGTGCGCCGCGCCTGGCGTCGCCGAGGTCTCGGGCGCGCGTTGACCGCCGTCGCGTTGCGCAACCTGCGCGACGCGGGCATGGAGGACGCCATGCTCGGCGTCGACTCCGAGAACCCGACCGGGGCGCTCGGCCTGTACGAGGGGCTGGGCTTCAAGGTCTACTCGCGGGCGGCGGCGCACCGTCGAACGCTCGGGCGCTGACCTCGACGGCGGTCAGGCGAAGAGGCGCCCGCCGTCCCGGACCAACTCCAGCCACGCTCGTTCGCGCCCGATGGTCGTCGATGCGCCGTGGCCAGGGAACACGCCCGTCGGATCGGGCAGCTCCGTGAGCCGGGCGAGCGACGCCGCCATCGCATCCGGGTCGCCGCCGGGCAGGTCGACGCGTCCCCAGCCGCTCGCGAAGAGCGTGTCGCCGCTGTAGAGGACGCCGTCGTCCTCGTCGAGCAGGCACACCGATCCGGCCGTGTGACCAGGCGTGTGCAAGACTCGCAGCCGGACCTCGCCGAACCGGACCTGGCCGCCTTCGGCCAGCTCCACCGCGGGGACAGAGGGCACGATCTCGAACGGCGCCCAGATGGGCTCCGGATGCTCCAGCCGCCCGCGATCCGCCGGGTGGACGGCGATCTCGGCGCCCGTATGGGCCGCGACCACGGCGTTATCGCCGATGTGGTCCCAGTGACCGTGGGTCGACACGATGAGCTTGAGCGTCCAGTCACGGGCGGCCAGCTCATCGGCGATCCAGCGCAGCGACGGCGTGGCCGTGTCGATGGCGATGGCCTCGCGCGAGCGCGGGTCGGCCAGCACGTGGACGTTCGTCGCGATCGGTCCGACGACCCGGCTGAGCCGCTCGGTCATGTCGGTCGCGCGCCGCGGGCGGCCACGCGGGCGGACGGTCGCCGACCGGGGACGGTCAGCTGGGCTCCTCGAGCTTCGAGCGCATGCAATCGAAGGTCTGGCCGATCATCTTGTTGGCGGTGCCCTCGATCAGCCGCGCGCCGACCCCCGCGAGGGTGCCGGCGATGTTCACCTCGGCGCTCCAGTCCATGACCGTGGTCCCGTCCGGGCCGTCCGAAAGCTCCATCAGCGCGTCGGCGTCGACGGCACTGCCCGGCGCCTGCCCGTGGGCCTTGATGACCGCCTTGTCCGGGGCGACGAGCTCGGCGAACGTCATGTCGACGTTGAAGCGGGCGCTGATGAACCCGATCCCGACCTTAGCCGTGGCCTTGAAATGAGTGGCGTCGACGAGCTCGATCTTCTCGACGCCGGGACCGCACTGGCCGACCTGCTCGGGATCGATGACGAACGCCCAGACCTTCTCGCGGCTGGCACGGATCGGGACGGAGCCTTCGAAGTGCATGTGATCCTCGTCAGTCGTGCATCGGTGAGTAGGAGCTCGCCTCAAGATACGATGCCGGCTCCTTGATGAACCGGGTCCGGCAGCCGATCGAGCAGAACGCGTAGATCACGCCGTCGTGCTCGGCAAGATGGCGAGCGTGCGCGCGTTCGACGGTCATGCCGCAGACCGGATCGACCAGGACGATGTCGTCGACGACCGGTTCGAGCGTGATGGTGTCGGGGAGTCCGGCGGCGACCGTGGCCGGGCCGGGCGAAGCCACGAAATCGGCCCGACCGCGCCGAACCTGGACGAGCTCCGCCAGGATGGACAGTGCCACTTCGTCGGCCGTCTCCGCCCCGATATCCAGGCCGGCGGGGGCGCGGAGGGCGGCGATCCGCTCGTCGCCGACGGTCGTCTCCTCGCGGAGCCACTCCCGGACGACGCCGGCTCGCGTCGGTGACGCCACCAGCCCGACGTACGCGGCATCGCGCGTCAGGGACAGACCGACGGCCTCCTCGTCCCAGATGCCCTGGGTGGCGACGACGACGTACGGAGACGCCTCGGGCTCAAGGCCGCGGATGTCCGCGGAGGCATGGACCCGGTCGATGCCGGGGAAGGCGTCGGCCTCGGCGATCGGGTCGATGACCGTGACCTTCCAGCCGGCGGCCGAGCCGAGACGTGCGAGCGCGCCCGCGATCGGCGTCGTCCCGACGACCCAGAGCTGTGCGGCGGCGATGTGCGGTTCCACGTAGATCTCCAGCGTGCCACCGGAGTGGCAGGTCATGACGAGTTCGATGACGCCATCCGCCCGACGACCTTCGGCGGGGCCGTCCTTCGAGAGCCTGAGCAGGCGCGGCTGGCCGTCCGCGAGAGCGCGCAGCGCCTCGCGAACGACGACCGGCTGTGCACAGCTGCCACCGACCCAGCCTTCGATCGAACCGTCCGGGTGGACGATGCCCGACGCGCCGGGACGAGCCGAGGTCGGCCGCCTGACCGCCACCACCGTGGCGATCGCGAACGGCCGACCCGCCGCCTCGAGCTCGGCGGCCCGCGCGAAGATCGACCGCGGGGTCATCAGCAGGCTCCGGGCCGCATCAGCAGGCTCCCGCCCGCTCAGCGGGCGGCCTAGGAGATGCCCTTCTCGTGCAGGATCGCCCAGACCTTCTGGGGCGTGATGGGGATGTCGATGTTGCGGACGCCGAGGTGCCACAGGGCGTCGACGACGGCGTTGGCGATGGCCGGCGGGGCGCCGACGGTGGCCGACTCCCCCACCCCCTTTGCGCCGATCGGATGATGCGGCGACGGGGTGATCGTCTTGCCGGTCTCCCAGGCGGGGCTTTCCACCGCGGTCGGGATGAGATAGTCCATGAACGTCCCGGCCAGATTGTTGCCGAGCTCGTCGTAGGTGATCTCCTCATAGAGGGCGGGGGCGAGGCCCATGTTCAGGCCGCCGTGGATCTGGCCGTCGACGATCATCGGATTGATGATGTTGCCGCAGTCGTCGATCGCGACGAAACGACGGACGTTGACTCGCCCGGTCCCCTTGTCGATATCGACGACGCAGATGTAGCTGCCGAACGGGAAGGTCAGGTTGGGCGGGTCGTAGTAGTCGACCGCCTCGAGACCCATCTCCATCCCCTGCGGGTAGTTCGTGTAGGCCGCGAAGGCGATCTCCTGGATCGTCTTGAAGCGGTCCGGCGAGCCCTTGACGCTGAACTTCCCGGGCTCCCACTCGAGGTCCTCTTCCGAGGCTTCGAGCAGGTGCGCGGCGAGCGCGCGCGCCTTGGCCAGGATCTTGCGCGACGCCATCGACGCGGCGGCGCCCGACGTCGGCGTCGAGCGGGAGCCGTACGTCCCCAGGCCGTAGGGCGCTTTGTCGGTGTCGCCGTATTCGATCTTGATGTCCTGCACCGGGAAGCCAAGCTCCTCGGCGATGATCTGGGCGTAGGTGGTCTCGTGACCCTGGCCTTGGGTCTGCGACGAGATCTGCGCATGGACCTTCCCGGTCGGGTGGACCCGGATGAAGACGCCGTCGTTCATCTTGAGGCCGAGGATGTCGAAGTCGTGCGACGGCCCGGCCCCGACGATCTCCGTGAAACTGCAGATGCCGATACCCATCAGCTCGCCACGAGCCCGCTTCTCGGCCTGCTCTCGACGGAGCCCGGCGTAGTCGATGGTGTCCATCGCCTTCTGCAGCGCGGCCGGGTAGTTCCCCGAGTCGTACGACCAGCCGGTCGGCGTCTTGTACGGGAACTGCTCGGGCTGGATGAAGTTCTCCATCCGAAGCTGGGCCGGGTCCTTGCCGATGTCGTGCGCGAGGATGTCGACCATCCGCTCGATCGCGTGGACCGCCTCGGTCACCCGGAACGAGCAGCGGTAGGCCACGCCGCCCGGCGGCTTGTTCGTGTAGACGCCGTCGACCTCGACGAACGCGTCGGGGAAGTCGTACGAGCCGGTGATGACGTTGAACAGGCCGGCCGGGAACTTGGACGGATCGGCCGCGGCGTCCGTGTAGCCGTGGTCGGCGATGGTCTTGACCTTGAGTCCGGTGATCTTGCCGTCCTTGGTCGCTGCCATCTCGGCATGGATGTGGTAGTCGCGGGCGAACGAGTCCGCCTGGAGGTTCTCGCTCCGGTCCTCGATCCACTTGACCGGCGTGCCGGTGAGGAACGAAGCCGCCACAGCGAGGACGTAGCCCGGGTAGACCGGCACCTTGCCCCCGAACCCGCCACCGATGTCATGCGTGACGACCCGGATGTTGTGCTCGTAGATGGGCAGGCCGGCGCCCGCGGCGACGAGTGCTAAGACCGTCCGGATGGCGTGGGGCGCCTGGCTGGTCATGTGGAGGGTGAGCTGCTGGCGGACCGGATCCCAATCGGCGACGCAGCCGCATGTCTCGATCGAGGCGACGTGGATGCGCGGGATGTAGATGTCTTCCTTGACGACCACCTCGCCGGCCGCGATGGCCGCGTCGGCTGCCGCCCGATCGCCGGACTCCCAGTGCCAGATGTGGTTGTTGGCCTTATCTGGTCCCCGGTCGGGACGAAGGACGAACGCGTCGGGCTCGAGTGCCTTGAACGGGTCGACGATGACGGGCAGCGGCTCGTAGTCGACGACGACCGCGGCGACGCCGTCGGCGGCGGCGTAGCGGGAGGTGGCGACGACGGCCGCGACCTCCTGCGACTGGTACATGACGGTGTCGACCGGCAGCACCATCTGCATGTCGCCGGCCAGCGTCGGCATCCAGTGGAGCTTGTAGCCCTCCAGGTCCTTGCCGGTGACGACGGCGGCGACGCCCGGGACCTTCAGTGCCTCGGAGGTGTCGATCGACTTGATCTTCGCGTGGGCGTACGGACTCCGGACGATGTCGAGCCAGAGCTGTCCCGGCAGGTTGATGTCCTCGATGTACTGGCCCTTGCCACGGATGAACCGCGGGTCTTCCTTGCGCTTGACCGAGTGGCCCATGCCACCGATCTCGGCGCTGGTGCGGGGCGTTGCCTCTGTGGTCATCTCGTCACTCCCCGCTCAACCGGCCGCGACCGGCGCACCGGTCTGGGTCTCGGCGGCGGCGGCCATCTCACCGGCCGCCTGCTGGATGGATTTCACGATGTTTACGTAGCCGGTACAGCGACAAAGGTTGCCGCTGATCCCTTCGCGGATCTCGGCCTCCGAGGGGTCGGAGTTCTGCTCCAGCAGCCACGCCGACTGCATGATCATGCCCGGCGTACAGAATCCGCATTGCAGACCATGCTGGTCCCAGAACGCCTGTTGGAGCGGGTGGAGATTGGCGCCGTCGGCCATCCCCTCGATCGTCTTGATCGAGCGGCCGTCAGCCTGGACGGCGAGCATCGTGCAGGACTTCGCGCTCTCGCCATCGACATGGACCGTGCAGGCGCCGCAGTTGCTCGTGTCGCAACCGACGTGCGTGCCGGTGAGTCCGAGGTCGTCGCGCAGGAAGTGGACCAGGAGGAGGCGCGGCTCGACGTCGGCCTCGTGGACTGCCCCGTTGACGGTGACCGAGATGTGCTGGGTGGTCATCGTGGGGCCTCCTACGCGTACGCGAGGGCGCGTTCGGTGGCGCGACGGAGTGCCCTGACGGTCAGCTCCGCGACCATCGCCCGCTTGTATTCGACGGGACCGCGGACATCGGCCGCGGGACGGCTCTGCGCCCCGGCGGCGGCGCCCGCTGCTCGGAACAAGTCGTCCGATGCGGCGTTGCCCATCAGGATGGTCTCAGCGTCGGTCGCCGCGAACGGCGTCTCGGCGACACCGGTCACGCCGATCCCTGCGCGCTTGATGTGATCCGATTCGTCCAGCCACACGATCGCCGCCACACCGGCCGTCGCGAAGTCGCCCACCTTGCGCTCGAGCTTCTCGTAGGCGCCCGCGGATCGGTGCGGCCGGCGAACGATGTGGATCTCGGTCAGCACCTCCGTCGGCTCGATCGCCGTCTGGAACGTATCGATGAAGAAATCGCGCGCCGCGATCGACCGCTCGCCCGACTGGCTCCGGCACAGGATCGTCGCATTGCCTGCGATGAGGGCCGCCGGCCAGTCCGAGGCCGGGTCCGCGTGCGCCACGGACCCACCGATCGTCCCCCAGTTGCGGACCTGCGGGTCGCCGATCGTGGCGGTCACGTCATGGATGAGCGGGTATCGGTCGCGGACGATCGCGGCCTCGTGGATCTGGCGGTGGGTCGCCCGGGCGCCGATGCGCAGGTAGTCGTCAGTCTCGACGATGTCATCGAGGCCGGTCACGTCGCGAAGGTCGACCAGGAGGCCCGGCTGGGCCAGGCGAAGCTTGATGAGCGGGAGGAGGCTGTAGCCGCCGGACAGGAGTTTGGCCTCTCCTTCGCGATCCTTGAGGATCCGCAGCGTCTCGTCCAGGTTCGCTGGACGGACGTAGTCGAACTGGGCAGGAATCATCGCGCTGCTACCCTCCTCCCCGCTCGCGCGGGGGCGATACGGTCAGCCCGTCCTGCGTGGGACGGGCATCGGGGTCTGGCGACGATCACGGGCCGCGGACGGGACGTGGCGACTGGGGTTCGACCGGCGGTCCGGATAGCGGGGATGTTGCATTTGAGTATCGCGCCCGTCCGTTCGCACGTCAACGTGATTGAACAAGGCCCGAGCCACATTGGTCCCTACGCCGAGATGGCCTCGGCGGATGCGCCGATCGTGGCGATCCCGATCGCGGGCCCAGATCTGTCGGGATGGCCGCGGCACGTCCTCGCAGACCTGTCGCGGCAAGGGCTCGTCCGAGGGGTGCGCTCCCAACGTGTAGGGTTCGAGCATGCGCATCGACGCGGCGCCGACGGATGACCCTGGCGGGCGGAATCGCTGATGACCGGCGGCCGCGATCGAGTCACGGGCCGGGCGGCGCCTGGCGCGATCTATCGACGCCTCGGCGTCGAGCCGATCGTCAACGGGCGGTCCACCTTCACCATCCTGGGTGGTTCGCTGATGCCGCCGCAGGTGCTCGACGCGATGCGCGAGGCGGCCACCTGTTTCGTCGACCTGACCGAGCTACAGGTGGCGGTCGGCCGTCGGTTGGCCACGCTCACGCGGAACGAGGCGGCCTTCGTGTCGGGCGGCGCAGCCGCGGGGTTGTTCCTGTCGGCAGCGGCGTGCATGGCCCGCCGGACGGATGACGGCGTGCTGCGGCCGGCTGACCTGGACCGATACCCGCGAGAGTTCGTCATCCACAGGGCGCACCGAGTCCCATACGACGCGGTCATCGAGCTGGCCGGTGGTCGCCTCGTGGAGATCGGCCCGGATCGCGGCGGCGGCGCTGCCGGAGGCGTCAGGCAGGAGACTCAGGCGCAACTTGCGGCGGTGATCGGCCCGCAGACGGCAGCGATCGTCTTCGTTCCGAAGCCCACTCTCGCGGGCGATGTCCTCGCGCTGTCAACGCTGGTCGACGCCGCCCGCCGGCATGAGATCCCGGTCATCGTGGACGCGGCCGCGCAACTTCCGCCGCGGGAGAACCTCTGGCGCATCACGCAGGAAGGCGCGGACCTCGTCCTGTTCAGCGGCGGCAAGGCCATATGCGGCCCAGCCAGCACGGGGCTCGTCCTGGGACGGGCCGCGTACGTCCGCGGCGTCGCCGCCAATGCCGCTCCGCTCGATCGTCCGGGTCGACCGATGAAGGTCGGCAAGGAGGATATGGTCGGGTTGCTGGCTGCTGTCGAGTGGTACCTGGCCCAGGACGAAGCCGACGAGGCACGCCGATTCGAGGCCGTGGTCGATCACCTCGTTCGCTGGGGGCGTACCCGCGACGACGTGACGGTCACCCGCGAGCCGATCGGCGAAGCCGGCCAGCCGACGCCGCGCGCGCACGTCCGGCTTGCCCGCGCTGGGCCGAGGTACCGCGATGCCCTGCTCGCCTCCCTACGTCGCTCACCGCCGCGGATCGATCTGCTGGCCGACGACGACGCGGGGTTCTATGTCGCGCCCGAGACGTTGCGGTCCGGCGAGGAGGTCGTCATCGCCGAGCGGCTGGCCTCAGAGCTCGCACGTGAAGCGGCGGCAGCATCCGGGCCCACCTCAGGAGACGAGGCTGTCCCCGAGTAGTCCGACCGCGGTCGCATCGCCCGCCGCCGAGTCGAGATGACCGCGATCGCGGACTGCGGCGAATCCCTGGACGATGGCCCGCGCCAACCCGAGGTCGGCGTAGGCGCGCAAGCGCTCGCGGCGGGCCGGCCCAGCCGGTACATCCGCCGCACCCCAGATATGGACCGAGACACGCAGCGTCGAAGGGTCCCGACCGATCTCCTCACACCGCGATCGGATCACCGGCAGCGCCCGCTCGACGTCGGCCGGCGGCATCGCATCGAGGTTGAGCTCGTCCGCGAAGCGGGCGGCCAGGCGCCAGGTGACGTTCGGGCCGTTGCCGCCCACGACCACCGGGATCCGGGGCTGCTGCAGGCCGACGGGCTCGTGCAGGGCACCGCGGACCGACGCGTGCCTTCCTTCGAAGCTCACCGGCCCGGGCTGCAGCATCCGCGTGATGATCTCGAGATGATCGGCGAGGATGGCCAACCGCTCTGATGCATCCGGGAATCCGTAGCCATACGACTCCCACTCGTCCTGCTTCCATCCGGCGCCGATGCCGAGCTCCGCGCGACCTCCGCTCACGACGTCGAGGGTCCCGATCATCTTCGCCGTGAGGCCGGCGGGCCGATACGCGGCCGCGAGCACGAGATGTCCGAGGCGGGCACGCGTCGTCGCCATGGCGAGGGCCGAGAGCTCAACGAACGGTTCGAAGACCGGGGCCTCTTCCGGCGGCGGATCGACCTGCATGTGGTCGTACAGCCAGAGCGACTCGAAGCCGAGCCTCTCTGCCTCCTGCGCCGCTTCGACCGTGCGCTCCCAGGCCTGCCGCGGCTCGATCCCGAGGTACTCGCGGTCGCATCCCTGCGGCAGCGTGATCCCGACTTTCATCGCTCCTCCATCTGCGCGGCGACGGCGGGCATGGCGGGTGCCATCGCGCTCGCCGGCACGGGGCCGGTGGACTGCCGGACGACCAGCCTCGGCGTCACGACGACATCGTCGACATCGTGGACCGGGCGCTGCCTCTCGATCATGTCGAGGATCAGCTCGGCGGCCATCACGCCCATCTCGGGACCCCGCTGGCTGACGGTCGTCAGTGGCGGGATCATGTACGTCGCCGCGTCGACGTCGTCGAAGCCGACGATCGACAGCTGGTCGGGAACCCGGATCCCATGCTGGAACGCCGCCTGCAGCAGGCCGATCGCGATGGTGTCCGAGGCGGCGAAGATCGCGGTCGGGTGGCCGGGGTGGTCGAACTGCGCGAACAGTTCGCGACCCAACCGATACCCGGACGCGGCGTCGGGCTGCGTCGCGTGATACACCCGGACGCGGTCGGACGCGCCGCGATCACGCAGGTACCGCTCGTAGACACCGGCCCGGAACGGGCCGTCTGCCATCCGCTCGTCGACCACGCAGATGACATCGCGGTGCCCCAGGGACCAGAGGTGGTCGAGGGCGAGCCGAGTCCCCAGGTCGTTGTCGGCATAGATGCCGGGCACGCGGCGGCGCGAGACGCGGTCGGTCACGCCGACGATGTAGGGGTGCCGGTCGGCCAGCGCGTCGAGCGCCGCGTCCCCACCGACCATGTCGCCGATGAGGATGATCCCGTCGGCGTGCGATTGCTCGAACATCGAAGCGAAGACCGCCGCCTCCGAGGGTCGCCAGTCGAGGTGACCGAGGAACAGCCGGTAGTCGCGCTCGCGAGCGGTTTCGTTGATCCCTCGCAGGACCTGGATATGGAAGGGGTCGGCGATGTCGCGGACGATCACCCCGAGCAGCCAGCTCCGGCTGCCCCGCAGGGCGCGGGCGAGCATGTTCGGCCGGTACCCGAGGTCCGCCGCGGTTGCGAGGATCCGCTCCCGGGTCGCGTCTCTGATCGGGACCCCGGTCTCGCGACCGTTGAGGACCCGGGAGACGGTGGTGATGGAGACGCCCGCACGTTCGGCGACATCGCGCAGCGTGACGGGACCCCGGGAGCGGTCGCGGACCTCGTTCGTGACGACCCTCCAGCGCGCTCACTAGCTCCGCTATTGACACCGGGACTATCGTTCGGGTCGGGGCAAACGTCAAGCGTTATCGTTGAGTGTCGAGCAGCCCAGGTATCGGAGCGTCGACAGATGGCGAACGCCGTGCATCAGCCGCCACGCGCGTCCGACCCTCGGTCCGGACGTCCGGCAGCCCATCGGTGCACGCCGTGACCGGTTCGGAGTTCACGACGGTCTTTGGCCGCGGCCTCGTCGGCGAGATGTCGGACGTCGCGCACCGGCCCTATCTCGTCGTCACGATGGACGACCTGTGGCCGGCCTTCGAAGGCCAGCTCGCCGAGCACCTCGCGGGCGTCTACCGGGTCAGCACGCTCGATCTCGGCCAGCTCGAGGCGGATGCGACGACGCTGCCGCCGCATCGCAGCATCATCGGGCTCGGCGGTGGACAGGCGAGCGACGTCGCGAAGTTCTTCAGTTGGAGCCGTGGTGCGCCGTTGTTCCAGGTGCCGACCGCGATGACCACGAACGCGCCCTTCTCACATCGTCCGCTGTTGCGGGACGGCGGCAAAGCGGTCGCGATCGGCTTTGCCGTGCCGCAGGCGGTGTATGTCGACTTCGATGTGATCCGTGGCGCCCCGGCACTCCTCAATCGGAGCGGTGCCTGCGACGTCCTGTGCTATCACACCGCGCATCGCGACTGGAAGATCGCGCACGACCTGGGTAAGGAAGAGGCTCGCTGGCCGTATGACTCGTCCATGGTGGCCGAGGCCCGCCAGCGCTACGACGCCGTCTATGCGGCGCTCGACGACATCCGGGAGGTGAACGACAACGGGATCCGGACACTCATGACCGCGCATCGGTGGGGTGGCGCGGCCTTCCACAACGCCGGCTGGAACGCCCGTCACATGGACGGGGTCGACCATGCCTTTCTGTACTGTCTGGAGTACCTCACGGGCCGCCACTTCATCCACGGCCAGGCGGTCGGCCTGGGCATCTATCTCGGGTCGGAACTGCAGCAGAACGAGCCGGAAGCCATGCTGGCGACGCTCCATCGCACCGGTGTCGACATCCGCCCCGAGGCGATGGGCGTCGCGTGGGAGGATGCCGCCAACGCGATGCGAGAGCTGGCCTCGTACGTCCGCTTTGCCGGCTATTGGTTTACCGTCGCCGACGTGCAGCCCGTCAGCGACGACCTGCTCGAACGGGCGAGGGAGCGCCTGTACGACACCTTCGGACCATGGGAGGCCTGATGTCGCCGTCTGCCCGGGCAGGCGGCTCGATCGAGAGGAGGAGGAGCATGGATATGCATTCGAATCACGGTCACCTTCGCGGGGTCGCGACGCTGATCGCCATCCTTGGCCTGGTCGCCGGCGCGTGCAGCAGCGGCGGTGCCTCGGCAACACCCGCCGCCGCGACGCCGACGGCGGCGGCCCCCGCCAGTGCGCCGGCCTCGACCGCCGCGAGCCCTGCGCCGTCCACGGCCACCGTGCACGTCGCGATCGTCAACAAGGACATGACTGCTGACGAGGTCAACGCCGCCATCAAGGCCGAAGGCGGGCTGATCGTCGGCAACTGGACGTACGCGGCTACCAAGGAGATCGTCAACCAGTTCCAAGCGTACGTGAAGGCCACGTACGGCGCCGACATCAAGCTCAACTATGTCGGCACGCAGCAGCCGAGCGAATACCTCACGAAGCTTGCAGCAGCCAGCAAGGCCAACCAGAAGGCTCCATTCGACGTCATCGCGGTCGAGGAGAACTACTGGTATGACGCCTCGGAGCAGGGTCTGGTCGACGACTCGCTCGATTCCGGCCTGATCCCGAACCAGAAGATGGTTCTCGACAGCTTCAAGCACGACAAGCAGTCGATCGCCTTCCAGTCCACGGCGTACCCCGGGGTCGTCTACGACAAGAACGACGCCGCATTCGTGACGAAGCTCATGGATCTTGCCGACCCGCGCCTCAAGGGCAAGCTGACGATGCCCAAGCCGACCGACATCACCGCGGGCGGGTTGCTCCTTGGCCTCGCCAGTGAGATGGGCAAGGACTACAAGGACCCCGAGCAGATGAAGGCGGTCGTCGACTGGGCTGTGACCAATCTCGGTCCCAACGTCGCCCAGTACACGACCGATCAGGCCCGCCCACAGCAGTTGTTCGAGACGGGCGCCGTCGACGCGGTCGGCTTTTGGAACAGCCTGGCCCGCCTCGAGTATCTCGGCGGCCACAAGGAAGCCGCACTCCTCGTCCCACCGACGATCTTCCCGGCCAACGGGTACCTGTGGGTCCCGAAGAACGCCGAGCATCCGGTACTCGCGCAGGTGTTCATGAACTGGCGACTGGCCAAGGACGTCCAGTTCCCGAATGCGTGGCCGATCGACCATGGCCAGTGGAGCGAGCTCAGCGAAGGCTTCCTCGGGCCCGACTACGTCGACCAGGTACCCGACTGGTTCAAGGCCGACTACTTCACCTATTTCCCGACCCTCGACCAGATCCAATCGTCGTTCAAGCCGATCGACTGGCCGGCATACAACGCCAGCTCGAAGGTGTTCCTCGACTACTACTCGCAGAAGCTCGGTCAATAGCCCAGGGTGCGCGATGATGGGGCTCGTCCGTCCGGAAGGGCGGACGAGCCCACCGAGCACCATCGTCGAGGCCGTTCGTCGTGACAAGTGAGCCGCTGTCGGTGCCGCTGTCGGAGGTCGCCCCGGAGCTTCGTCGACGCGAGCGCAACCGGCGACTGACCGGCCTCGCGCTGTTGGTGCCGGCGGGCATCCTGGCCGTCCTGTTCCTGTACTACCCCCTGGTGTTCATCCTCCAGATGAGCTTCACGGAGGGCAGCTCCTATCTCGCCCGGGACGGGCCCGTGTTCACCGTGCAGAACTACGTGACGATGTTCCAGCGGTACCTGCCGAACCTGTTCGTCACGCTTCAGCTTGCCGCCCTGGCGACGATCGTCGACCTGTTGTTCGGCTTCCCGTTCGCCTACATCCTCGTCCGGCGGGTGCGCTACCGAGATGTCGTCAGAGCGCTCATGGTCTTTCCGATGTTCGGGGCCCTGTACATCGCCTTCGGGTTGGGCTACGTCCTCCTGCCAGGCGGACCGCTGGACCCGATCCTTCGCGCCTTCGGGATCCAGGCGACATCGATCCTCTTCAGCCTTCCTGCCGTGGTCTTCGCGATGTCGCTGTTCACGTTCCCGTTCATGGTCATGAACATCGGGACGGCCCTCGCGAATCTCGACCCGACACTGGAGGAAGCGGCGGCGTGCCTGGGCGCCCATCCGCGCCAGACGCTGCTGCGCGTCCTGCTCCCGCTCACCCGGTCGGGGATCGTCGCCGGTTGTCTGATGGTCTTCGGCTGGAGCATCGGCGCGTTCGCCGAGCCCGCGATCCTGGGCTCGCTCAACGAGCAGCGCTCGCTGGCGGTGACGATCTATGAGCGCGGCGTCGTGCGCAATGACTACGGGCTATCGTCGACCATGGGCATCGTCCTGCTCGCCGTCGCGTTCATCGTGACGTACTTCTCACTGCGCTACTCGCGGGGAGCCCTGGCGGCGTGACCGCCGAGTCGATCCCGGCGCCTGCCCGCCCGCTTCGGCTATCCGGTCGGCGGGTCACGGCGGTGCTCAGCCACGCCTACATCTGGCTCTGCCTGGCGATCTTCGTCATGCCGTTCCTGGCGCTCGTCGTTCACTCGTTGGAGGACCGCGGCGGAACGTCCGGCCTCGCAAATTACCAGGAGGCCCTCGAAAGCTTTGCCGACAACCTGGTGTGGAGCGTGCAGGTCACGGGCGCCACGCTCCTCATCAATCTCGCGGTGAGCCTGCCGGCCGCCTACGCCCTCGTTCGGTATCCGGTCCCTGGGCGTCGCGTCGTCCTGTCGGTGCTCCAGCTGTCGCTGTACGTGCCCGGAGCGGTCCTCGGCCTGTCGCTCCTGTTGACGTATACGTTCACCTACCATCTGGTGTCGCTGTTGGGCCTGATCCTCGCGATGGCGGTCGGGACGGTCCCGCTGATGCTGACACCGATCGTGGTCGCCCTGAAGGACCTCCCGCTCGAGTTCGAGGAGGCCGCCCGGTGCCTCGGGGCGAGCGGCTGGCAGACCTATCGTCGGATCGTCTTCCCGCTCATCGGACCGGGCGTCTCGGCGGGCGTGCTCCTGACCTTCATCATCGTGTTCAACGAGTACCTCGTGACCCTCTTCGTCCACCCCACCGACATCGAAACGGCTCCCCTGCGGGTGTTCAATCTCGTCCGCACGAATGGCCTCGCTCCCTCGACCTCGGCCCTGGCCGTGTCCCTCCAGCTCGTGTCGTTCGCCGCCGTCCTGGTCTTCTTCCGGATCTTCGGGACGAGGCACTTCAAGGGGACGTACATCCTCTGATGACGACCGTCCGGCTTGTCTCGATCACGAAGCATTACGGCCAGACCCTGGCCGTCGACCGCCTCGATCTCGAGGTGGCAGACGGCGAACTGGTGACCCTGCTGGGGCCCTCAGGCTGTGGCAAGACCACCACGCTCCGGATGATCGCCGGACTCATCGAGCCCTCGGCGGGCCGCATCCTGTTCGACGCCGACGACATGACCTACGTGCCGTCGCGCAAGCGGAACATCGGCTTCGTCTTCCAGACGCCCGCACTGTTCCCGCATCTCTCGGTGGCCGACAACATCGGGTTCGGGTTGTCCGTCAAGCGCCATCGCAAGGAGGTCATCCGGGCGCGGGTCGACGAGATGCTCGCCCTGGTCGGCCTCGAAGGCTACGGCGCTCGGCTACCGGCCCAGCTGTCGGGCGGTCAGCAACAGCGCGTCGCGCTCGCCCGGGTGCTGGCCACCGATCCTCGCGTGCTGCTCTTCGACGAACCGCTCTCGGCGCTCGACAAGAACCTGCGCGACACGCTGAAGTACGGCATCCTCGACCTCCAGCGTCGAACCGGGAAGACCGCCATCTACGTGACCCACGACCAGTCGGAGGCCTTCGCCATCAGCGACCGGATCGTGGTCATGAACGGCGGTCGGGTCGAACAGATCGGGACGCAGACCGGGATCTACCTCCATCCCAGGACGCCCTTCGTGGCCGAGTTCATCGGCGCCACGAACGGCTTCAGCGGGACCGTGACCGGGCGCGACGGCGACGGCGACGACGCCCGCCTTGTCTTGACCTCCGATGGGCTGACCCTGCGTTGCCGGTTCGACCCCACCATCGCGATCGGCACAGCGGTCGTCGCCTACATCCGACCGGAAGACGTCCGGCTCTTGACGGACGGCGATGACGCCTTCGACAACGTCATCGAGGGCACGATCGACCGAGTGATCTTCGAGGGTCCGACGGCCCAGGTCCGGGTCGACATCGGCGGTCGTGACTTCCGGGCCGACGTCAGCGGTAGCGAGCGCCTCACCCTCTACGAATCGAAGGGACGCATCCGCCTGGGCTTCGACGACGTGACCCTGGTCCCGATCGACGAAGCCGGGTCGCCCACCCCGACGTCGACGTAACACACGGCGTGAGATCCCCCGCTCCATCGGTCGCCGCCGTCACCTTCGATCTCGGTGGCGTCCTCATCGACTGGGATCCGAGGCACCTGTACCGCACGCTGTTCCCGGACACGGCCTCCATGGAGCGCTTCCTGGCCGAAGTCACGACCCCCCAGTGGAACGCCGCTCAGGATGCCGGCCGCCCGTGGACCGAGGCGGTCGAGGACCTCATCGCGCGATTCCCGGATCGGCGACCGTTGATCGAGGCGTACTGGCAGCGCTGGCCCGAGACGCTTGGCGGCGCCATTGACGGCACGGTCGAGGTCCTGGCGGACCTCCGGGAGCGCGGTGTGCGACTCCTGGCGCTCAGCAACTGGTCGGCTGAGACGTTCCCGATCGCGCGCGAGCGGTACTCGTTCCTGGCCTGGTTCGAGGGCATCGTCATCTCCGGGGAGATCGGCGTCGTCAAGCCTGACAGGCGGATCTTCGAGGCACTGATCGAGGGGCACGGCGTCGAGCCCTCGCGGACCGTGTTCGTCGACGATACGGAGGTGAACGTCGCCGTGGCCGAGGAGCTCGGGTTCATCGGCCTTCGCTTCGTCGACCCCGAGACGCTGCGCGTCGATCTCGAGCGGCTGGGGTTGCTCGATCGCGGTGGCCACGGCGACGGACCGATCTGAGGGAAGGACCGGTGGACCGGTCCGCGCCGGCTTCTTCAGCGAACCGCGATCGGCGCGCCGGTCTCGAGGAACGTCTTGAGCCCCGACACGATGTAGACGACGCCGCCCGAGAATTCGGCTTCGGTCTTCGAACCGGGCACGAGGGCGCTCGTGACGGTGAGCTTCGAGCCGCCGTCCTCCGCCGCCTCGACGAGCCAGGTCATGTGTACGGGACCCTCGGCATCGATCTCGGGCGACCAGCGAGGGTGGAAGCTCATCGTCACCGACTTGCCCGGGTCGATGTCGAGCACTTCGCCGTCGGCGGCGATGCTGCCGTCCTCGTAGGCGTACGTGAGCGACGAGCCCTTCGTCCAATCGGAGGCGACCCGGGTCCCGTAGTAGTAGCGGACCGTGTCGTCGCCGTCGGTGATCGCGCGCCAGACGCGCTCGGGCGACGCCTTGATGTAGATGTTGTAGACGTGGTTGATCGTTCCCATCGGTGTCTCCAACTGTGCCTTGATGGTCTTCAGCGAGCCGACGATCGACTCGGCGAACTTGCCGGTCCATCGGTCGTGGACGAGGCGGATCGGCACCGGGTTGAGGAAATGGCGCTTCTCGCGGCCGACGCGCTGTGTCGTCACGAGACCCGCCTCCTCGAGCACGCCCAGGTGCTTCATGACCCCGAAGCGCGTCATCCCGGGCAGGTGCACGCACAGCTCACCGAGCGTCTGGCCATCGCGCTCGAAGAGCTGGTCGAGCAGGACCCGCCGACCTGGGTCGGCGAGTGCCCGGAAGACCGGAGCCATGTCATCCGTCATGGGCCGGACTTTATGTGACTAGATAGTCACATGTCAAGAGCCCAGGCGGGGCGACCACGTCACGATCCCGATGGGCATGGAGCGTTGATCACGCAGGCCGACCTTCCCCTCAGCATCGACCTCGAGTTGATCGTCGAGCGCGGCCAGGAAGTGGTCGTCCTTGTCGCTGCCGGGCTCGATCCAGAGCTGGCGACGGAGGAAGCCCGCGACCTCGGTGCGATCGGCGAACCGACGGGACTCCCGTTCGAGCCGTTCGACGACGGGGTCGCGCCCGAGTGCCCGGAGCAACTCGAGGAACTCCGGGAGGGCTGGCAGGGTGACGCGCGCCTCGCCATGGACCGGCGGCCAGCACGCGTCGGCGACCGAGGCGGGCTGGCGTTCCATCAGGATCGCGACGCACAACCGGCTCGTGGCCGTCTCCATCGCCTCGAGGAACGGGCCGATCTCCTCGATGTCGTAGCCCACGTGGGCGATGAGCGCGACATCGGCGCGGTAAGGCGCGACATCATCGGGTGGCCAGCGGGCCCGGATGACACGGACGTTCGCGATCCCGTGCTGCTTGGCGAGCTCGCTCAGGGCGTCGAGCATCCCCATCGACGGATCGACGGCGATGACCTCCCCGCCCGAAGGAGCCAGCGCTGCCGCGATCGGCAGGGCATAACGACCCGCTCCCGCCCCGATATCCAGCCATGTTTCGCCCGGCCGGACGAGCGCCCGCAGGGTTTCGAGGGCCGGCTCGTCGGTGCGGCGGGGATCCGCGCGGAAGAGCCCGGTGACCGGCGCGTAGAAGTCCGCACCGTCGGGGACCTCGCGGACTCGATCGACCTGCTCGCGGTTCGCCCGAACGCGCGCGGCCCAGGCCGTTTCCAGCATCGCGACGAGATCCGCGCGCGTGTCGACGTCCGGGTTGTCGCCGGCCACCGGGACCTCACGGACCAGGTCCGTGTTGGCCGCCAGCAGCGGACCGAGACCGCGGTCTCCGCTCGCGGAGGCGGCCAGGTCGAACGCCGATCGGCGCAGCAGGACGGGATTGCGCCCGCCGTCATCCGGATAGACCGGCACGACGATGGGTCGGTCGGTCGTCGGCGGCGAGGCGAGCAGGGCCCTTACGGCATCGACCGAGAGGCGGGGCTGATCGCCGAGCACGATGAGCGCGGCCCCGGCGTCTTCGGCGAGCGCCGTGATGCCGACTTGCAGTGAGGTCGACAGGCCCCGGCCGGGATCCGGGTTGCGGACCAGCCGCTCCGACCGCCACGTGATGGCCGCTTCGACGTCGTCGGCGTCGTCGCCGGTCACGACGATCACGTCCTCCAGGCTGGCCTCGGCGAGTCGGTCGAGGACGTGCTGGAGGATGGGCCGGCCCTCGACGGTCGCGAGCAGCTTGTGCCCCCCGAAGCGCGACCCGGCGCCCGCCGCAAGCACGATCGCTGTCACTCGGTCGGAGGTGCTCACGCGTCGCATGCTAGGTGATGGACGATGCGCGAACGCGTCCGTTTCTTGCGCGACCGGCAACATCGCGACCGGGCATTGCGCGAGATGCACGTTCCGTCAGCGCAACGATCCCGCACGTCGGGTCCTTGCATCCGATGCACGACTTAAGCGGTTGATGGGTGCGGCATGTCGATTCGTTGAGCGACGCGCAATTCGACGACGTGAATCGGGCCAACACTTGGTCCGCGGCGACAGGAAGTGCATCGGATGCAAGCCGGCCGGCGCGGTGCGCCCAACGCGAGGCTTTCCCTCGCCGGTCCGCTCCGGTACCGTGTCCAGCGCCCGGGCGCCGCATACCCCCACCCCGAGCGGCCAGGTTCGCAGAGAGGGACCGATCGATGACCGACGAGACCGAGCCCGGCGTCGCCGACGCAGCATCGGCGGCGGACGCCGAGGCGGATGCGACCGGCCCGGCCACCGCGTCCTCGGCAGCCTTGCCGAGCGTCAGTGCCGCCCAGGTGACCGCGGTCTGGTCGAAGCTCGGCGCGGTCGGTCAGATGATCGCCGGCGGGGCGATCGCCATCATCGTCATCACCCTCGTCGGCGCGATCATCAACGCCTGGGGAGACTCCGGGTCGATGGTCGTCGTGCTCGTGGTCGCCGCGATCGCAGCCGGCGTGGCTGCCTGGTTCACGGCGCGGAAGGGTGCCGGGGCAACGCAGCCAGCGATCCCGCTCGAGACGATCGAGTTCGCCGCCGGTCTCGTCGGGACCATCCTCGCGATCCTGCGCGTCATCGAGATGCTCTTCGATCTCGACGACCTCGAGAACTACGGCGGCGCCATCGGGGCGGTCCTGACGTTCGGCATGGTCGTTGGCGCGGGCGCGATCCTCGTGGGATCGATGCGTCGTGACCCGACCCTGCGGACGGCGATCCTCGGCGGCGACCAGTGGACGCGACTCGCCGCCGGCGGACTGGTCCTCGTCGTCATCGCCTGGGCCCTCAACCTCTCGATCGGGTTCTGGAACATGAATGCGGCCGCAACGCCCGTCGCGGTCCTGGCCTTCGGGGCCATCCTCGTCGCCATCCAGCCGCGCTGGCAGGCGGTCCTCCATGAGGTCCCGCTGGGCTGGGTCGGGGCCGGTTTCGGGGCCCTCGGCCTGATCCTCGCGGTCGGGCTGTGGGGCGATCTGATGGAGATCGGCATGACCCGCGTGGAGCTCGAGCTCATCGACTACCTGCCGCAGGTCCTGTCATTCCTGGGGATCATCGGGATCATCGTTGGCGGCGTGATGGCCGGGATGCCGATGTGGCAGGCCCGCATTGGGGCGTCCGCTCCCGTGACCGCCGTCCCGCCGACGACTGCGCCTGCAGCGCCCGCCGAACCGTCACTGCCGCCCGCCCCGACGGTGGAGCCGCCCGCCGCACCGACCGAGCCTCCCGCACCTCCCGCCTGAGCCGGCCGACGCAGACGCCTACGCCACCGCGCGCTGGCGAAGCGGCACGCCGGAGCCGCCGTACCGTTCCGCGACGATCTCGGCGAGGATCGCGAGGGCCGTCTCGGCCGGTGCCCGACCGCCGAGGTCCAGCCCGACCGGGCCGCGCAGCTTGGCAAGCTCCGATTCGCTGACGCCTGCCTCGAGCAGGCGCGCGCGCCGGTCGCCCTGGGTCTTCTTCGAGCCGACCGCGCCGACGTACCGGCAACCGCGCCGGAGCGCCTCGACGATGGCCGGCTCATCGAACTTCACGTCGTGGGTCAGCACGGCGACCGCGTCGTTCGGGCCGAGGCCGATCTCGTCGGCGACCTCGTCCGGCCAGCCGACGATCAGCCGGTCGACGTCCGGGAAGCGCTCGGGCGTCGCGAACGACGAACGGCCGTCGATGACGACGGTCTCGAAGCCGAGCTCACGCGCCAGCCGCACGAGTGACCGGGCGACCTCGACCGCCCCGACGACGACCAGTCGGGGGCGGACCGGGAACACCTCGACGAACATCGAGCGACCGCCGAGCTCGACCGTCCGTGAGAGGCCGCGCTTCAGCGCCTCGCCGGCGGCCTCGACCAGCTGGCCGTCGAGCTCCGGCGAGCCGAGCGAACCTTCGAGCCGACCGTCGTCGTGGAGGATGAGCTCCGGGACTGGCGGGGCCCCTTCACCCGGTTCGTGCGGGCCGAAGACGCCGGGCGGCGAATCGGCCGGGAGCGGCGTCACGACGGCCGATCCGTGTCCACCGGCACCGAGTGACGCCCGGGCGGCGGCGACCACCGCGGCCGGCGCGACCGGCTCGACCAGCACGTCGATGGTGCCACCGCAGGCGAGACCGACGTCCCAGGCCTGCTCGTCGCTGATCCCGTAGCGGATGACCCGGGCGTGGCCGCTGGCCCGGGCCTTGTCGATCTCCTCGGCCGCGGCGCCCTCGACGCAACCGCCGCTGACCGAGCCCGCGATCCGGCCGTCTGCCGCGTACAGGAGGACCGCGCCCTCGGGCCGCGGCGCGGAGCCGAACGTCCGCACGACGACGGCACGGCCGATATCGACCCCGTCGCCGGTCCAGGTATCGAGCGTCTCGAGCAATTCCTTCATCGGATCGGCCTCGGTGCGGATGGATCGGTCGGCATGGCGCCCACGACGCCCGGCACGGCCAGGACGTCCGGCACGGCCACGCCGGGGAGTGCTGCATGTGCGGCGGCCTCGCTCCCGCGGCGGGTGTCGGTCGCCCGGACGCCGCCGAGGATCTCGCCCAGGCGTTCGAGGTTCGCGACGGTCCCGGCTGCGAGGAAGTCGTCGATGTACGGGAAGGCCGCCCGCATCCCGCCGGCGAGCGGCTGGTAGCCGGGCGTCCCAGCGAGCGGGTTGAGCCAGATGAGCCGGTGGCAGTTTCGCCGCAAGCGGGCCGTCTCGGTCGCCACGAGGCCCGGATCGCCGCGGTCCCAGCCGTCCGAGACGACGATCACCACGCCGGACGTCCGCAGCGTGCGCCGCGCCCATTTCTGATTGAAGGTCCGGAACGACTCCCCGATCCGTGTGCCCCCGGCCCAATCGTTCACCGCGTCCGACACGCGGCCGAGCGCCCGGTCGCGATCGCGGTCGCGCAGGAGGCGGGTCACCCGCGTCAGGCGCGTCCCGAACACGAACGACTCGGTGCGCACCTCCGAGGCGGCCGAGAGCGCCTGGATGAACCGGAGCAGCAGGCGCGAGTGGCGCTCCATCGAGCCGGAGATGTCGCAGATCACGACGAGCGAGCGTGGCTCCCGGATCGGGCGTCGCCAGACCCAGTCGACGAACTGGCCGCCGGTCCCGAGGTTGCGCCGGAACATGGCGCGCGGCGCCAGGCGGCGGCCGTGGGAATGGAGCTCGTAGCGGCGGGTCCGTCGTCGCTCGAGGTGGGGCACGAGCGCGTCGACCAGGCGCTCGGCCTCGCGCAGCTCCGCCGGCGTCATCCGGTCGAACTCGCGATGGCGCAGCACCTCGCCCTGGCTGTAGGCATCGGGCGCGACGACGATGCCTTCGATCGGCGACTCGTCGTCCTCGTCATCGCCAGACGACGGGATCGGGAGCCCGCGCTCGTCCGGCTGTTGATCCATGCCCTGCTCGCCCGCTTCGGGCAGCGCCGCGCCGCCCTCCTCGGCCTCCGCCGGCGCGTGTGGGTCTGGCATCGAGGGCGGTTCGAAGGTGCCGGGGAGGCGTGAGGCCCGGCGTCGCCACCAGCGCTCGAAGACGGCGTCGTAGATCTCGCGGTCGTCGCGCCGGCGCGTGAAGATCGCCGCCCCTGCCCCGCGGACCTGCTCACGGTCGCCGATGTCGACCAGCGTGAGGGCTCGCGCGAAATCCGCGGCGGCCCCCAGGTCGATGGCAAGTCGCGCCGCGCGGAGCGCTCGCCCGAACCCGACCGCCTCGCCGAGCAACCGGCGCCCGTCGACCTCAGGCCCGAAGGGCGCCTGGACGATGGACGGATCGGTCACGGGGTCGCTCCGCTCAGCCGCCGGCGGCGGCCTCGGTCAGCATCCGGCGGGCCTGGTCGCCGCGGACCTGGCGGATGTCCTCCTCGTACTTGAGGACGACGCCGAGGGTCTCGTCCACCAGCTCGGGCGCGAGCTCCACGGCCCCGAGCGACAGGAGCGCCGCCGCCCAGTCGAGCGTCTCGGCGATGCCCGGCACCTTCGTCAGGTCGGCCTCGCGCAGGCGATGGACGAACCCGACGACCTCGCGCGCCAGCCGCTCGGGAGCCTCGGGCACGCGCGCGAGCACGATCTCGTACTCCTTCTGCGCGGTCGGGAAGTCGATCCAGTGGTACAGGCAACGGCGCTTGAGCGCGTCGTGGACCTCACGCGTGCGGTTCGAGGTCAGGATCACCCGCGGTGGCTGGACGGCCTTGATGGTCCCGATCTCGGGCACGGTCACCTGGAAATCGGAGAGGATCTCGAGCAGGTAGGCCTCGAACTCCTCGTCGGCGCGGTCGATCTCGTCGATGAGCAGCACCGGGGCGACGCCGTCGTCCGACTCGAGCGCCTGGAGCAGGGGCCGGCGGATCAGGAAGTCGCTCCCGAAGATGTCGTGGGCGGTCGCATGGTCCGCCTCGCCGCGCGCCTCGAGCAGCCGGATCTCGAGCATCTGGCGCGGGTAGTTCCACTCGTAGACGGCCGTGTTGACGTCCAGGCCCTCGTAGCACTGGAGGCGGATGAGTCGCGTCCCGAGCGACGCCGCCAGGACCTTCGCGAGTTCCGTCTTGCCGACGCCGGCCTCGCCTTCGAGCAGCAGGGGGCGCCCGAGTTCGAGCGCCAGGAAGACGGCCGTCGCAAGGGAGCGGTCCGCGATGTAATCGCGCTCGCGGAAGTCGACCTGGATGGCCTCGATGGAGCGGGTGCCGGCGGGCCGGTCGTCGCGGTCGGTCATCGGGCGAATCTACACGCCCGCGCCGTAGCCGGCGTGGGCGGTCGCTGTCGCACGCCGCGGCCTAGATGGTTTCGGGCTGCGCGATCGCCACGGCACGAGCCCCGAGCGCATCGAGCGCCTCGAGCTCCGAGCGGACGGCCGGGAGCCGAGCCGCTCGCTCGGCGCCGGCCTGCTCGGCGGCCCGTTCCAGGGCGGCTTCGCTCTCCGTGTAGGTCCGGTGCAGCTCCCGGATGCGATCCGCGAACCTCGCGCGCATCTGGCGCTGGACCTCGTCGAGGAGCGACGAGAGGCGCCCATCCGCCTCGAACCGGACCTCCTCGACGAACTCGGCGAAGAACGTGCGGGCCTGTTGGCGCCGGTCCGCCAGCTGACGCTTGCGCTCGCTCAGGACCTCCTTGCCGCCGAAGACCACCGCGACGCCCAGCACGGCCGGACCGACGATCGCCGCCCCGAGCAGCGCCCCGAGCATGCCCAGCATCTCGACCCCGACCTGCGCGCCGGTGAGGACACCAAAGCCCGCCAGGAGCCCCGACCTGGCGCGCCCATCGAACTCGGGGCCGCCGTGCCACATCGTCTGGACGTCGAACGAGATCGGGACCCCGGTGCTGTCCAGGCCGATCTCCTCGTCCGCCAGCAGCCGCGCGATCGTCGACTGGATGTCCGCGGCGCCGTTCGTCGCCTCGAGGAAGGCGCCACGGACCGCCGACGCCGTCCGTTCCTGGATCCGCCCGCTCAGGCCCGGCCAGTCCCCCGCCGGGTCGATGCGCTCGAGCTCGTCCTGGGCCTCGCGGACGACGTGGCGCATCTGGCCCTGGAACGCGAACGTGATCCGGGTCCGAAGCGCCGCGAACTCGTCCTCCAGGCGGACGGACCAAGAGGCGTCCGCGGCGTCCAGGGCGGCCAGGCGGGCGCGGACCCCGCCGAGGTCGGCGGCCAACTGCTCGGCATCGTCGGGGCGCTCGAGCGCGGCGAGTTCCGCGGCGAACGGCTCGCGCAGCTGCTCGATCGCGGGGCCGATCTGGGCGAGCGCGCCCGACAGCGAGATGGTCCGCGCCCGCCCCACGACATCGCCGACGAGTGCCTCGCCGAACACCGGGAAGCCGCTGTCCCGCTCGAGCGTCCGATCGCCGAGCTCGTCGCCGTGCATGCGCAGCACCGAGCTCAGCGCGAACGGCCGCTCCGTCAGGCCCATCGTGCCGAGGTGTCGCTCGTCGATCTCGACGATCCGGCGCCACTCCGGGTACATATCGACCTTCGTGACCGCCACCAGGATGGGGCGACCCGCCTGCTTGGCGCTGGCCAGGAAGGCGAGTTCCGGCGCGGAGAGCTCGGCCGACGCATCCGTGACGAACACGAGCGCATCGGCGGACGGCAGGAAAGCCAGCGTGGCCGCGGCGTGACCGGCGTTCAGGCCGCCGACGCCCGGCGTATCGACCAGCGTCATGCCACGGCCGAGGAACGCATTCGGCAGGCCGATCTCGACGAGCTCGACGCCGGGCTGGCGGTCGGCGTCCTCGCGCTCCAGCACCCACGCCCGCACGTCGTCGGTCGGAATCGACTCCACGACGAGCTTGCCGTCGTCGCGTCGGCGGACCGTCGCACTCGGACGCTTGGCGTAGCCGACGACCGTGACCGCGGTCGTGGCCAGATCGTCGTCGACGGGACAGACCGGGCTGGCGAGGAGCGCGTTGATCAGCGCGCTCTTGCCCTTCTTGAACTCGCCGACCACGCAGACGATGGTCTCGGTCCGGGCGACGCGCGTGGCGACCGTCTCGAGCCGATCGGCGATGTCGCCCCGACCGTGCTCGGTCGCGGACCGGCGGACGTCGGCCAGGAGGTCGGCGACGCGCCGCGAACCGGGGTCCATCGACGGACCCGGATCCGTGCCGACCGGATCGGCCGGCGGCGCGACGGTGTCGGGCGCGGTGACTCCGCCTCGAGGCATGGGCGCGCGGTCCTCCCTCCGGTGCCGGAGTGTACCGTCCGTGATCCCGCGTGACGTCGCGCGCGCTAGACTCGGCACCCTTGGGATGCTCGCGGAGGCGGTGATGGAGTACGCGCTCGGGATCGATCTCGGCACGACGTACTCGGCTGCGGCCACGGCTCGCGACGGCCGGCTCGAGATCTTCCAGCTCGGCGAACGGGCCGCGACCATCCCCTCCATCGTCGTCCTGCGCGCCGATGGCGAGGTCCTGACCGGGGAAGCCGCGGAGCGACGGGCGCTCGCCGAACCCACGCGGACCGGCCGCGAGTTCAAGCGCCGCCTTGGCGACCCGACGCCGATCATCCTCGGCGGCACGCCCTACGGCGCCGAGTCCCTGCTGGCCCACCTGCTGCGGAGCATCGTGCTGCGGATCGGCGAGCAGCTCGGTGGGCCGCCGGCGGCGATCGCCCTGTGCCATCCCGCGAGCTACGGCGAGTACAAGATCGACCTCCTGCGCCAGGCGGTCCGTCAGGCCGACATCGGGCCCGTGTCGCTCCTGACCGAGCCGGAGGCGGCCGCGGTCGACTACGCCCGGCAGGAGCGGGTCCCGGCCGGCACGGTCATCGCGATCTACGACTTCGGGGGCGGGACGTTTGACGCGACCATCCTGCGCAAGACCGAGACCGGCTTCGAGCAGTTGGGCCGCCCGGAAGGCATGGAGCGGCTCGGCGGCATCGACTTCGACGAGGCGCTCTTCACGCGCGCGATGGCCCAGGTGCGCGCATCCGGAGTCGAGCTCGATGCCAACGACCCCGCGACGATGGCGGCGCTCGCGCGCCTGCGGGAGGAGTGCCGGCGGGCCAAGGAGGCGCTCTCCTCGGACACCGACACGACGATCCAGATCTTCCTGCCGGGCATCCAGGAGGAGATGCGCCTGACCCGGGCCGAGTTCGAGGAGATGGTCCGGCCGCGAATCCGCGAGACCATCGAGGCGCTCGGCCGGGCGGCGCGCAGCGCGGGTCTCGGCTTCGACGGCCTCGATCGCGTGCTCCTGGTCGGCGGCAGCTCGCGGATCCCGCTCGTCGCGGAGATGGTCCGCGAAGCGACGGGCAAGCCCGTCGCGGTGGATGCCCACCCCAAGCACACGATGGCCCTTGGCGCCGCGTACATCGCCGACCAGGGACGCCAGGGCGAGGCGGGAGCCGGCATCGGTGCCGCCGGCGTGGCCGCGGTCGGCCTGGCAGCCGCTGGGGCGATGGGGGTGGCTGCGGGCGTCGATGTTCCCGGGCCGCCGGCGACCACGCCTCCGCCGCCGGCCGCGATCGAGCCCGAGCAGGGGCCTGCGTCCGCGCCGACGGAACCGGTCACGATGCCGCCGGCGCCACCCGCGGACGTTCCGCCCGGCACCACGGGTGGCGGATCGGACGGGGGTCGTCGGGTACCGGTCCCGATGGCCGCGATCGTCGGCGGGATCGCGCTGGTCGCGGTGCTCGCGATCGGCGGATCCGCTCTGCTCGGCGGCGCCGGGGGGTCGGCGTCACCGTCGCCCTCGGCGGACGGCTCGGTCGCGATCATCACCCTGGCCCCGACGGCGTCGCCGTCGCCATCCCCGACGCCTTCCCCGACGCCGACCGCCTCACCGACTCCGACGCCCTCCCCGACCCCGCCACCGACCCCGACCCCCACGCCCAAGGGCCGTCAGGTCCGGATCACCGGCATCACCGTCCAGGGCGACGCCTACGCTGTCGCGTTCCAGGCGTTCCACTTCACTCCCGATATCCCGGGCGCCCGTCACATCCACTTCTTCTGGGACACGGTCCCGCCGACCCAGGCTGGCATCCCGGCCAAGTCGACGAACTGGATCCTGTACGACGGCTCATCGCCATTCCTGAAGTACAAGGTCGCGGATCGCCCGGCGAAGGCGACGCAGATGTGCGTGCTCGTCGCCAACCACGACCATTCCGTGGTCCAGGACACCGGCAACTGCTGGCCGCTCCCCGACTAGGGGCGGGACCGATGACGGAGGGCACTCCCGACCTCGCCGCCGAGGTCCGGCGCATCGCGGAGGATGCGCGCCGGATCGCCCAGGGCACGGACCAGGAGCCGGCCGTTGGGCGGACGCTCCAGCGTCTCGATGAACCGCTCCGGGTCGCGATCGCCGGTCGGGTCAAGGCCGGCAAGTCGACCCTCCTCAACGCCCTCGTCGGCGAGCGACTGGCCGCCACGGACGCCGGGGAGTGCACGCGCATCGTGACGTGGTACCGGCACGCCCTCGGCTACAGCGTGACGGCCGAGCTTCGACCTTCGGGCACGGAGGAGCTGCCGTTCCGTCGGGAGGACGGCGAGTTGCTCATCGACCTCGACGGACGCTCGCTCGAGGCGATCGAACGCATCGAGGTCGGGTGGCCGTCGCGGAAGCTCGCCGACCTGACGCTCATCGACACACCCGGGCTCGCCTCGGCCAACGAAGGGACCTCCGAGCGGACCACCCATGCGCTGCTCGATCGGGGCATCGAGGGTCCCGGCGAGGCGGACGCGGTCCTGTACCTGATGCGCCACTTGCATCGGTCCGATTCGCAGTTCCTCGAGGCGTTCATGGACCGCTCGATCGCCCAGGCCTCGCCGGTCAACGCGGTCGTCGTCCTGTCGCGCGCCGATGAGATCGGTGCGGCCCGGCCCGACGCGCTGGATTCGGCGCGAGCCATCGCCACCCGCTACGCCGCCAACCCGCACGTCCGTGAGCTCGCATCGGGCGTCGTGCCCGTGGCCGGGCTTATCGCTGAGACCGGCGCGACGTTGCGCCAGGAGCAGTTCGAGTGGCTGCGCGAGGTCGCGCGGCTCGACGAGACGCGCCGAACGGATCTCCTCCACTCGGTCGACCGGTTTCGCGATCCCGACCTGAACCCACTCGGCGAGGAGATCCGCGAAGAGTTGCTCGGCCGACTGGGCATGTATGGGCTGCGCCTCGCCGTGCGACTGATCGCGGATGCCGAGGTGCGGACCGCAACCGAGCTGTCCGCGGCCCTGCTCGAGCGGTCGGGCATCCGCGAGCTCCAGCGGGTGCTCGCCGAGCAGTACACCGCCCGCGCCCAGGCGCTGAAGGCCCGGTCCGCCCTGGCCGCGTTGCGGGCGATCGGCCAGGAGCTCGATCGGCGCGGTGTCCGCGACGCTGCCGACCTGGTCCAGGCCGTCGATCGGCTCGAGGCCTCGTCGCAGGCCCTCGCCCTGCTCCGGCTCCTCCACCTCGTGCTGTCCGGCCGGGTCGCCCTCGGGGTCGACGAACGCGCCGAGATCGACCGACTGTGCGGGTCGGGCTCGTCCGCGGGGCGCGCGGGCCTGGCCGACGACGCGCCGGCGACCGAGATCCGGGCCGCAGCGGTGGCGGGGATCGAGCGCTGGCGCTCGCGTGCCGGCAACCCGCTGAGCGACCGCCAGACGATCGAGGCGGCCGAGATCGTCAGCCGCGCCTATGAGGAGATCCACGCCCAGGCAGTTCGCGACGACCAGGGCCAGGGCTGACGCGGTGTTCTTCCCCGCGTCCGGGTGGTTCGCGGCCTTCGTGCTCACGCTGGCGATCGAGGCACCGATCGCGGTGGTCCTCCTACGGCAAGCGGAGCCCGACCTCCGCCGACTCGGCATCCTGATCGTCTTCGCCAACCTCGCCTCCCACCCCGTGGTCTGGTACGTGATCAGCCAGCTCGTCCTCGTGGGGACGCCGACCTACACGCTCGTCGCGGAGGCGTGGGCGATCGCTGCGGAAAGCGTCTTCTACTGGGCGGCGATTCGCGGTCTGACGGCGCGACGCGCGATCGCGGTCGCAGCCGCTGCGAACGCCACGTCCTGGTTCGCCGGACGTCTTATCAGTGGTCTTTGGCCGAACCTGTTCCAATAGCCGCAGCGGCGCCAACCGCAGGGAAGGGATCGCGAATCTTCGGGTCCAGCATGCGACCCGGGGAAGGAGCCCGCAGATGATCAGGCCGCATCAGACCCGCGGCGGACGATCGTACCGATGGCGTTCGTTCACCTCGCTCGTGACCTCCTTTGCGCTACTGGCCGCGTGCCAGGGCACGGTGACCGTCTCACCGTCGGCGAGTGGTGGCTCCAACGCCGCGTCCGCGTCGGCGCAGCCATCGCTCACGCCGACCTCGACCACGAGCCCGACGGCTTTGCGGACTGCCGAGCCGACCGCCACGCCGGATCCCCTGGGAGGGGGATGGGAGGCGGCGGGAACCATGGCCGTCGGAAACCACGGCGCGCATGCCGTCCTCCTCGGCGACGGACGTGTGCTCGTCGTCGGGGGTGACCGGCAGAGCGAAGAAAGCAGCGCCAAGGCCGAACTCTGGGATCCGGAGACCGGCGCCTGGCACACGACCGACAGCCTCAACAAGCCGCGTGCCGACTTCGCGGCCGTACCGATGCGGGACGGTCGTGCGCTCGTGACCGGTGGCATGAACCAGACCGACCAGTCGTTCTCGAGCACGTACATCTACGATCCGGGGCTCGAGACCTGGACGAAGACCGGTCTCCTCGGGACGGCACGGACCGCGCCGGCCGCCGCGGTCCTGCCCGACGGTCGCGTGCTGGTCGCCGGCGGCTACTTCCGAATCAAGCCGTCCTATGGCCAGCGGACGGATCCCGGGACCGTGATCGCGGCCTCCCGACCTGCCTCGCCCCTTGGGGCCGAACTGGCCGGGCCCAGGATCGCCGACGTCGAGCCACCCAACGTCGGCGCAGCGCTCGCGACGGCCGAGCTCTTCGATCCAGACTCTGGCACGTGGTCCGCCACCGACGCCATGACCTACGCACGGTCCGGTGCGTCGGCGGTCACCCTGGCGGATGGTCGGATCCTGGTCGTCGGAAGCGTCGGATCGGACAGCGGCGTGACCGTCGACGACCGAGCGGTCGATAGCGCCGAGATCTACGACCCGACCAAGGGCCGATTCAGCCTCGCCGGGCGATTCCCGGATATCGACCGCAAGGCGCTCGAGCGACAGGGCGACCCCATGGCCAACCCGGTTCCCGACGAGGACCCGTGGCCGTCCGAGGGCGGCACGCTCGTCGCCCTCGACGACGGTGGAGCGGTGCTCATCGCTCGCGCTGGGTGGTGGAAGCACGTGGGCGAGATCACGCGCTCGTTCCGATTCGACGCGTCCACCCTCAGTTGGAGCGAGATCGGCCAGACCTACGTCTTCATCGGCGAGCCCACCACCAAATCGCTGGTGACGCGTGGTGTCCGTCGCCTGGCCGGCGCCATGGCGGCGCGAATGCCCAGCGGGCTCATCCTCGTCGCCGGTGGCGCCGGCGCCATCCCCAAGGGGTCCCGGTTCTCCAACACCCCAACGTCGGCCGTCGCCGAGGCATACGACCCGACCTCGAACAGCTGGTCAGCGCTGTCATCGATGCCCGAACCCCGCGCCGGGGCCGCCACCGTGGTCGTCTCCGATGGGTCCATCCTGTGCAGTGGGGGCTACATCGAGACGGTCGATGGACAGACCTCCCTGACGTCCGCCGTACGCTGGGTCCCGTCGCCCTAGCGGAGCGGCCCGATCTTCAGCCGTCCGGGGCGTCGAGTTCGCGGGCGTAGGGCGGGAACCGGAAGCGCTGGCTGCGGGTCAGGATGCCGCCGTGGCCGAGCTTCGCGACGGTCCGCTCGGAGGCCGGTTCCCCGCTGAGCAGTCGCGGCAGCAACAAGTCGGCGGCGGTCGCCTTCGAATAGGCTCCACAGGTCGGCAGGCCCAGGATCGCGGTCTGGCCGACGCGGGCCAGCCACAGCATCGAGCCAGGATGGGCCGGCACGCCACGGCGCACCACCCGTCCGCCCAACGACGAGATCGCCGTGAACACCGCGTCGTGGGGGTCGGTGCTCGCGGCCCCGGCGGTCAGGACGAGATCCACCGGCTCCGGCCCGTTGGTGAACCGCGCCAGCGCGTCCTCGACCGCGTCAGCATCGTCCTCGACGTACTCGATCGAGACGATCGTCGAGCCAAGCCCGTCGATCTTGGCTCGGACGCTGGCCTCGAATCGCTCGCGCGCGGTGGCGCGGACGGACTCCTTCACGATGACCCCGACGCGCGACGCGACGAACGGCGCCACCCACACGATCGGGTGCGTACCGAAGTCGGTCAGCCGGACGCCCTCGTCGACGATCGCCGCCTCCACCACGTGCGGGGCGACCTTGATGCTCGCGACGAGGTCGCCGCGCTCGACGATCTGTCCGTCGAAGACGGTGAACACTTCCAGGGGATCGAGCCGGTTCAGTCGCTCGAGCTCCGCGATGCGGACGTTCACGACGCCTGGCGCCGAGGCGACCAGGTCGATCCGGCTCTGATTGGGGCCGCGTACGTCGAGCCCGGACCCGGCGACGGCGCGGGCCAGGCGGACCGCCGCGTCGTCCTCGTGGAGTTCGCCAGCCTCGGCGACCAGCACCGTGACAGGCGGACCCGGATCGGCTGTCGCGAGTGCCAGCAGGTCGTCGGCACTGAGCCGACGACCCTTGTCCCAGCGCCGGCCGGCGACCACGAGGTCACGGGCCAGGATGGCGTCCTTCAGCCGCGCGGGCGCGGGCCGACCAGGAACGACCTGTTCGACCCGCACTCCCGCCGCCGCGTCGGTCAGGCGGAGCGGCCGAGGGCAGCCTCGATCGCGCGGCGGGTATAGACGACAGCCATCTGCGTCCGGTACTCGCGGTCCGCATGGATGTCGCTGTTGACGGTGACGCCGTCGGTGGCGTGCGATGCGGCCGCGGCGACCGACGCCGCCGAGCCATCGGATCCCAGGAGCGCGGCCTCGACGGCCTTCGCCCGGTAGGCCACCTCGCCCACCCCGGTCAGCGCGACCCGGGCGTGCGAGATGCTCCCGCCGGTCTTGGCGATCACGGCGCAGACGCCCACGATGGAGTACCCGGAGGCCGGCTGCTCCATCCTCCGGTAGGCGCCCTTCGCCCCATCCGGGAGCGGTCCACGCCGCAGCGAGACCATGATCTCGTCCGCCTCGATGGCCGTGGCGAAGGCCCCCTGGAAGAAGCCGTCGGCCGGTACGACTCGCTCGCCTCGCTGCGAGCGCAGCACGATCTCGTAGTCGAGCGCGAGGCCCAGGGCGGGTAGGTCCGAGGCGGGGTCGGCGTGCGCGAGTGCGCCGCCGACCGTGCCCTGGTTGCGGACCTGGACGTCGCCGATGCCCTCGATGCATTCCCTCGCGAAGTCGAGCTGCGTCGCCGCGAGGACTTCCGCGTAGGTCGTGAGCGCCCCGAGCTCGAAGCCGCCGTCGGCGGTCGCGCGGGCACCCTTCAGCTCTGACAGCCGCCCGATGTCGATGAGCTTGTCGGCACTCGCCAGGCGCATCTTCAGCAGAGGCAGCAGGCTCATCCCGCCGGCCAGGACCTTGGCGGACCCGTTCGAGGCCGCCAGCGCCGCAAGCGCGTCGTCGAGGGTGGCCGGGCGCTGGTAGGAGAACGCCGCGGGGATCATGCCTGGCCTCCCTTCGTCGACTGGATGGCTCGCCACACGGTCTGGTCCGTGTACGGCATGTCGAGGTGGCGGATCCCGAACGGGCTGAGCGCATCGACGACCGCGTTCGCGACGGCCGCCGTGCTGGCGATCGCCCCGGCCTCGCCGACCCCCTTGACGCCGATCGGGTTGACCGGCGAGGGGGTGACCGTCTCGGCCAGCTCGAAGTTCGGCAGCCACGAAGCCCGCGGCAGCGCGTAGTCGAGCATCGAACCGGTCAGCAGCTGGCCGTCGTCGCCGTAGATGGCGCCTTCCCAGAGGGCCTGGCCGACACCCTGGGCGATGCCGCCGTGGAGCTGTCCATCGACGATCATCGGGTTGATCTTCTTGCCGACGTCGTCGACGGCGATGTACCGGACGAGTTCGACGTGGCCGGTCTCCTCGTCGATCTCGACGATCGCGATATGGGTCCCGAAGGGCCACGTGCAGTTCGGCGTGTCGTGGTAGGCGGTCTCGTCGAGGTACGGCTCCATGCCCTCAGGGGCATCGAACGCGAGATCGAGCGCGAACGCGATCTCCTGGATCGTCTTGACCTTGTCCGGACTGCCCTTCACGCGGTAGTTCGCGCCGTCGATCTCGATGTCCTCCGGCGAGGCCTCGAGCATGTGGGCGGCGTAGCGCCGTGCCTTCTCGCGGATCTTGGCCGCGGCCTTGATGGCGGCCGTGCTGCCGACCGACGAGGTCCGGCTGCCATACGAGCCATAGCCGAACGGCGTGCCCTGGGTGTCTGAGTGCTGGACGACGATGTCGTCCATCGGGACGCCCAGCTCGTGGCTGATGACCTGGGCGTACGTCGTCTGGTGGCCCTGGCCCTGGGGCGACGTGCCCATCGTGACGACGACCTTGCCGGTCAGGTGGACGCGGATGTTTGCCGATTCCCACATGGCCGCGCCCCAGCCCTCGCCGACGGCTCCGATCCACTTCGAGGGGGCGACACCGCACACCTCGATATAGGTGGACAGGCCGAGACCGAGGAGCTTGCCGCGCGCCTTGGCCTCGGTCTTGGCGCTGGCCAGGTTCGCGTACCCGGCCATCTCCAGGCCGATGTCCAGGGCCGGCTCGTAGTTGCCCGAATCGATGTAGATCTTGGCGCCCCCCGACGCCGTCCCCAGCCCTGACGGATTCTCGTAGGGGAACTGGTCCGGGGCGATGAAATTGCGCCGGCGGAGTTCCGCGCGGTCCATCCCGATCTCGGCCGCGAACAGGTCCATGGCGCGCTCGATGACGTAGGTCGCCTCCGGGCGACCGGCGCCGCGATACGCGTCCACGAACGTCGTGTTCGTGTAGACGCCGGTGACCTCCGCGTACACGTTCGGGATCTTGTAGCAGCCCGAGAGGACCCGGGCGTAGAGCGTCGTCGGGATGCCCGGGCCGATGGTCGAGAGACGTCCGCCGAGGTTCGCGAACGTTTTGACCCGCAGGCCCGTGACCTCGCCGTTGCGCTTGCCGGCGATCTCGAGGTAGGTGATGTGGTCGCGGCCGTGGATGGTGCTGCCGTAACTCTCGCGGCGGGCCTCGACCCACTTGACCGGCCGGCCGCCGACGAGCTTGCTGGCGAACATGGTCAGGGCCATGTCGGCATAGCAGAAGATCTTGGTGCCGAAGGCGCCCCCGACGTCCGGGCTGATGCACCGGACCTTGTGCTCGGGGATACCGGTCACGAACGCCGTCAGCAGCAGGCGCTGGATGTGCGGCGTCTGGCTGGACATCCAGACCGTGTACTCGTCGGTGCCCGGGTTGTACCAGCCGATGTCGCCGCGGGTCTCCATCGGGTTGGGGATGAGCCGCTGGTTGACGATCCGCTGGCGGACCACGACCTCGGCGCCGTCGAGAGCGGCATCCGTGCCGGCCTTGTCGCCGACGTTCCACTCGAACACGACGTTGTTCGGGGCGTTCTCGTGGAGCTGCGGGGCGCCGGCCTGGGTGGCCTTCTCCGCGTCGACGACGGTCGGCAGCGGCTCCCAATCGACATGGATGGCGTCGAGCGCGTCAGCGGCCTGTTCCGGGGTCTCGGCCACGACCGCGGCCACGCCCTCGCCGGTCCACTTGACGCTGTCGGTCGCGAGGATCCGAGGGGTGTTGACGTTGTTCTGGATGCCGGCACTGCCGCCGGCCGGCCAGGCCATGGGCAACGGGTTGTACGGGATGTCCGCTCCGACGATGACCGCCAGCACGCCGGGCATGGACTTGGCCGCGGACGTGTCGATCGAGCGGATGTTGGCGTGGGCGTACGGGCTGCGCAGGATGGCGACGTATGCCATCGAGGCGAGCTTGATGTCGTCGAGGTAGTTGCCCTCGCCGGTGATGAAGCGGGGGTCCTCGACTCGCTTGATCCGCTGGCCGAGAGCGGTGGTCGGGGCGTCGAGCACGTCGGTCATGGTCGTCTCCCCCTGGCTATGCGCCGACCGGGGTCGGGACCCCGTCGCGCATGGTGGCCGCCGCCGCCCGGATCGCCGCCACGATGTTGTGGTAGCCGGTGCAACGGCAGATGTTGCCTTCGATCGCGTGGCGGATCTCGTCGTCGGTCGGGTCCGGGTTGCGGGCCAGGAGGTCGACCGCGGTCATGATCATGCCCGGCGTGCAGAAGCCGCACTGCAACCCATGCTGCTCCCAGAACGCGGTCTGCATCGGATGCAGTCCCTCGGCCGGGGCGAGGCCCTCGATCGTCGTCACGTTCGCACCATCAGCCTGGACGGCCAGCATCGTGCAGGATTTCACGGCGTGGCCGTCGACGTGGACGGTGCAGGCGCCGCACTGGCTGGTGTCGCACCCGACGTGCGTCCCGGTGAGGTCCAGGTCCTCCCGGAGCGCCTGGACGAGGAGGCGTCTCGGCTCGACGTCGAGCTCCCGAGCCGTCCCGTTGACCGTCAACTGGATGTGTTCACCCACGGGCTCAACCTCCTCCGGAGCTCTTCGGGTCCTCGATCCGACCGTCTTCGAGTCGGACGAGGTCAGACGATGGTGGCACCGTGACGGGCCGGAATCAAGACCGTTGCCAGATGGGCACCCTACCTTCGAGGCACCGCACGCGACCGATCTCAGCGGCGGGGTCCGCCCCGCGCTCGTCTGGCCCGGGCCGGCTCGTACCGGCCCAGCGCCGCGCTCCGGCTATCGATGGCCCGTGGGTCGATCGCGGCAAGGCGCTCCTCGGTGGGCAGGGCCGCCAGGCGGACCACCTCCGCCAGGCTGGCGAGCTTGGCCATCGCGACCGTCCAGGAGAGCCCGGCCAGCGACGAGGCGGTCGCGACACCGACCCGGTCGGGCCCCCGTGAGCCGCTCGCCGCGGCGTAGGCGGCCGCCCAGAGGGGCAGTTCCGGACGGTCGTCCGACCCTTCGGTCGCCGCGATGACGCCGCAGACGATGCCCCGCTGGCCCGGCGTCGCGGTCACCAGGCGCCAGTTGTCCGGGCCGGCGATGAGGTCGACCGCCAGGCTGTCGTACGCCGGACCCAGGATCGTGGCGGGGCCGGCCGCATCGGCCGGACCGTCCGTGATGGCGAGGGACAGGTGGGTGACCCGGCTGGGGCCATTTCGCCGTGCGTCGGCCAGCCCGGTGAGCAGCCGCTCGTGCAGGTCGCGGAAGCGGTCCCGCTCAGCCTCATCCGTGCCGATCGCGACGGCCGCTGGCTCGGCGATCTCGATCATCGGGCAACCGGCGTCGATCAAGCCTCCGATCTCGTCGCGAAGTACCTCGAGGGCGCCGCCGGTCGCGACGCCCGAGGTGTACGGGCCCCGCAACACGGCCTTGACTGCGCGCTCGGTCCGGGCCGCCGTCGCGCGCCACGACGCGACCGGGTCGCCGGGCACCACCGGCCAACCGCCGTCCGTGATGGGCTCCAGCCCAGCCTCGGCCTGGGCGGCGACCACGGCATCGAGGATGGCGTCCGGCGTCGCATCGGCGGCGAGCGGTGGCCGCGGCAGGGCTCCGAGGAGCGTCGCGAACACTAGCTTGGGTCGAGTCGAACGGTCGGTGTCGGGGAGCCCGGTGCGACACCGATGGCGATCGGCGCACCGTCGCCCACCTCGCCGGAACGGGCCGCGGTCCCGACGAACAGGCCCGCCACGACCACGACGACGACGGCACCGACCGCGACCGCCGGCACGAACCGTGGCGTGTCTACGGCTTCGGCGAGCGCGGCCGGAGCGCTGTGCGCGCTCTCCGATCGGCCGCGACCTCGCAGCCACATCGAGGACATCGTGGGGACGCCGGTGGGCCGGATGGCGAACCCGAGCCACAAGCCGGCGAACAGGCCGCCGAGGTGCGCGGCATTGTCGATCTGACCGCCCGACGCGAACCCGAAGACGAGGTTGAGCAGGACCAGGAATCCGAGCTGGCTCACGATCCCGCGTGTCGCCCGGTCGACCGGGTGGTGGACGCGGTTCGCGGCGAACAGCACGCCGAACAACCCGAAGATCGCACCACTCGCCCCGACCGCCGGCACGTCGCCGCCGAACACGAAGCTCGCCACCGAGCCTGCGGCGGCGCAGGCGAGGTACATCACCAGGAACCAGAGCGACCCGTACCAGCGTTCGACGATGGGCCCCGCCAGGTACAGGGCGTACATGTTGAAGAACAGGTGCAGCAGGTCGGCATGGACCAGCGTGACCGTCCAGAGCCGCCAGTACTCCCCATCGGCGACGGCCCCCTTGTCGAGCCAGAGGACCCGCAGCAGGTCCGGCCCTTCCGCCGTGAACAGCACGACGAGCGACACGATGACCGTGGCGGCGATGACGATCGTGGATACGGGGACCAGCGGACCGTCGCCGCGCGCCTTGGCGAAGTAGCGACGGGCCGAGCCCGAGTCGCCGGTCTCCTTGGCCAGCCAGCCGAGACGGGACGCGATCTCGGCCTTGTCGGCCACGGGCGCCAGCCGGTCCGCCTCGCGGTAGGCGCGCTGGGCACCGCGCAGGTCGCCCGCGCGGACACGGGCGGCCGCGACGTTGCGCCAAGCCGGGTAGGTCGACGGCGTGTCACCGAGCTGGAGGACCGCCTCCCAGGTCGCGACCGCCCCGGCCTCGTCGTCGAGCCGGTAGCGAGCCTCGCCGAGTCCGAGCAGTGCGGCCGCGGTGATCGCCGGGTCGTCGAACCCGACGACGCGCTGGTAGTGCGCGGCCGCATCGCCGAAGTCGCCCGCCGCCAGCAGCTCATCGCCGCGTGCCAACAGGCTTTTGGCAGCCTCGCGCGACAGGCGACCCTGGGGCACCTCGCGGCCGGCGTCCGGGGGTCCGGGCTGGTCCATCGCCACGACTCTACATGAGCGCGCCCGAGGACGGCCCGTGGCTCGCAGGCAACGCCCTCGAGCCCGTTTGCGGGCCTACTGGCGACGGTTCGTGCACGACCTTGCATCGAACCTTACGGAAGTCTGCCCACTGCTGGGACTATCGGCGGCGAGCACCGGAACGACCGGGCCTCTTGGATCAAGGGCGCCCACATCTACGATCGGGACGTTGAACTCATCCCTCGCCGGTGGATCATTCGTGGCGAATCCTCGCACCCGCATGTCTCGGATCCGCATCCTCGCGATCGCCGTCCTGGCGATCGTGGCGGTCGCTGCCTGTCAAGGCGCCCCGGCCGAGACGCCGACGACTTCGCTCGACATGGCCTCGGCGACGTCACACGCGAACCGAGCGTGACGGTCATCCGACGCGGCGATCGCCGCAAGGGTCGCTCGACCGGGCAGACGCTGGTCGAGTTCGCCCTCGTCTTCCCGCTGTTCTTCACGATCTTCCTGGGCGTCATCGAGTTCGCTTTCGCGTTCAACGCGATCCTCAGCGTCAACTTCGCCTCCCGCAATGCGGCCCTGGCCGCGGCCGAGGCCGGCACCGCGAGCGGTGGCGACTGCGTGATCCTGAGCGGCGTCGAGGACGACGTCTCCGCGCCGGCGACGCACAACAATATCGTCAAGCTCGAGATCTACCGGGCCAAGTCCAACGGCGACGACTACCTGCCGACCGAGAAGTCCACCTGGACCCGCACCGGCTCGACGCCGTGCACGCTCCCTGATGCGACCTCGATCACCGTCCCGTACACCCGCACCTCGAACGGCTACCCCGAAGCCAACCGATGCAACATCCTGGCCGGTTGCGGCGGGACCCACACGACCATCGATCACATCGGCGTGCGGATCTTCTACGACCACCCCTACGTGACGCCGTTGGAGACCTTCGTCGGCACGGGCACCGGCTTCACGTTCGACCGATCCAACGTCATGCGGATGGAGCCGATCCTGTGACCGGGCTCCGATCGGCGATCGAACACTCCCGGCCGCCGCGGACCGGCGAGCGGAAGCGCGGCCAGAGCCTGGTCGAGTTCGCGATGATCATCACGGTGGTCATGCTCCTGCTGCTCGGCATGCTCGAGTTCGGCTTCCTCTTCGACCACCACCTGACGCTCGAATACGCGACGCGCGAGGGCGCCCGCGTCGGCGCCGCGTTGGCCAACGGTGGCGGCACCCTCGGCTGTGGCTCCGGCCAGTCGCCGAACGCCGCCAACGTGGACAAGCAGATCATCGCGGCCGTCCAGCGTGTCATCACCTCGCCGGGCTCGGCCGTGGTCAAGAGCCGGATCACCGAGATCCGCATCTACAAGGCCAATGCGACCGGCGGCGTCACGAGCACGTTCTCGAACAAGTGGGTCTACAGCGCCGGCGCCGGGCCGTCCGTGGACGGCAAGAACCTCGACTTCATCGCGCAGGGAACCACCGGCTGGACCGCCTGCTCGCGCGACAACGGATCGGCTCCGGACTCGATCGGCGTCAGCCTCAAGTACAGCTACGAACTGGTCACGCCGCTCTCCGCGGTGATGGGCTTCTTCGGTCCCGGCAGCGGGCCGACCACGATCCCGATCAGTGACAAGACCGTCATGGCCCTCAATCCGGGTAACTGACCATGCATGCCTCTGCTCGCCGTAAGCCACGCTCCCGCGGCCAGATCGTCGTCATCTTCGCGATCTCGGTCATGGCCTTCGTCGGCCTGTGCGCCATCGTCATCGACGTCTCGTGGTACTGGGCGAACAGCCTGCGCATGCAGCGCGCCGCCGACGCGGCCGCACTGGCCGGCGTCATCCGGCTGCCGGCCGACTTCGCCGGGGCCCAGACCCTGGCGCGGGCCGAGTCGAAGAAGAACGGATACGAAAACGGGGTCAACGGCGTGTCCGTGACCCCTGTCCAGGACGCGTCCAACAATCGACGGCTGCGCGTGACCATCACCGCCGACATCGGCACGTTCTTCGCGCGCGTCATCGGGGTCAACTCGTTCCACACGTCCCGAAGCTCCAAGGCGGAGTACGTGTTGCCCGTCCCGATGGGCAGCCCGGAGAACTACTACGGGATCTACGGGATGGTCCGACACTGCTCGACGGCCGTCTCCGGCACGGTCTGCAACCAGACCGGCGGGACGACCGAGTACACGGATAACACGGTCATCACCGATCCCACGACGTCCTACATGCTGCCCACGACGTCACCCTCGGGCTCTTGGACGAACCCGACGCGCGCCTACAGCAGTACGGACAGCGCAGCCGTCGCGACGACCACCAACACCGCGACACCGTCGTCGTGGGAGGCCTGGGGCGGATTCGGCGTCACCCTGACCGGGACCGGGACGAACACGATCAGCGGCATCCAGGTCGAGGTCCGGGCCGCGAACGCGGACGCATCCGGCTGCACCCTGGGCGTCGAGCTGTCGTGGAATGCGTCGAACGTCGGGACGGCTTCGGGTTGGACCACGACGGGAACCGCGATCCCCATCACCAGCGCATCACTCACGACGTACACCGTCGGTGGTGCAGCGAACCTGTGGGGCCGCACCTGGACGCCGTCGGAGGTCAACAACGCCAACCTCCGGGTCCGCCTCGCGAACATCGACCCGGGCGCTGCCTGCACGAACGCCTCGCTGGTGTCGGTGGACTACCTGCGCGTGCGGGTCACGTATCACAACGTCACGACGACGACGACCAGTGTCTTCACCCCCGACTCGGGCACCGTCGCCGGGCCGCAGGGCCAGGCCCTCACCGCTCGTGGCTTCTGGGGCATGATGCTGACGCAGGGCGCAGAGACCATCGCGGGCGATGCCTACCTTCCCAAGTACGACACGGCCGGTGGGGCGACCAACCCCAACTACGATCCGGTCAACTACTACAACTACGCCCTCGAGATGGCGGCCGGGTCGACCGGCGGCAGCATCTGGATCTACGACCCCGGCTTCTGCGCCGGTGCGCTGCAGACCGGCCTCGGGGACACGTGGATCGGCTCCAAAGTGCCGATCAGCTCCTTCTACGACCTCTACGACACCATGGGCACGCCGTACGACCTGACCGATGACACCCTCGTGCCCGGGTTCTCATCGGGCAACACCTTCAAGAACCAGGACGGGTCGGACCCGGCCCTCAGCGGCTCCGGCGGCTCCGGCATCGGGGGCTGCGATGCCTACCACCTGGGCTGGTACCAGCTCGGTACCTCCACGCTGGCTGGTGGGGCGGCTGGCCACGCCTATCGGCTCCACACCTCAACGACGGATCCGAGTTCCGCTTCTGCTCAACTCTCGGCCAACGGCCGGAACGGGTGGGCGTTGTTCGCCAAGGTCACCGGCGGGACCGCCCCGAAGATCTATGGGATCGGCGCGATGGAGATGTACACGCCGCTGCCGAGCTCGACCTCGTCGGAGTTCTATCTCGCCCAGATCGAGGCCGCCCATGCCGGCAAGACCATGGAGGTCCGGCTGTTCGACGCCGGCGACACGAACCAGGACGCCAACATCCAGATCCTGATCCCGACATCGGGCGGCTGGAGCGCGACCAACTTCAATTACACGGCCGCCAAGGGCACGACCAACAGTGGTGCGACGAACTGCAACTCGTCCGCCGGCACGAACGTGCCCAACGTCATCACCTATCAAAGCGGCGCGAGCCGGTTCAACGGCTGCTGGATCACCATCCAGATCCCGATCCCGACGACGTACACCGCGCCGCAGAGCGGCTGGTGGAAGATCCGCTACAACATGACCGGTTCCGGTTCGACCGCGACCGACATCACCACCTGGCAGGTCCAGATCCGGGGCAACCCGGTCCACCTGATCCTGCCCTAGCCCACCCGCCTCCCGCTCTGACGACCCCCTCGCCGGCCGACGAGGGGGTCGCTCTTCGTCCGGCGCTAGACTCGCGCCAATGTGCGGGCGGTTCACCCAGGAGCGACCGGCGTCGGAGCTGGCCGAGATCTTCGGCGCCGAGCCACTGACCGACGATCCCGGCGGGCGCTACAACGTCGCGCCCACCGACGAGGCCGTGGTCGTCGTCCAGCGCGAGGACCGACGGGCGGTCACCGCCTACCGCTGGGGCCTCATCCCGCATTGGGCGACCGACGCGAAGGTCGCCTCGCGGATGTTCAACGCCCGGGCGGAGACCCTGACCCGGAGCCCGGCCTTTCGCGAGGCGTTCCGGCGACGACGGTGCCTGGTGCCGGTCGATTCGTTCTACGAGTGGAAGCGGGAGGGCACGATCCGCCAGCCGTACCGGGTCGTCCGCGACGACGGCCGGCCCCTCGCGCTGGCCGGGCCTCTGGGCGGGCTGGCGGGATCCGGCGACCGAGACCGTCCGGCGCACGTTCACGATCGTCACCACCACCCCGAACGACGCCCTTCGGGACCTGCACGATCGGATGCCGGTCGTCATCCCCGAGGACGCCTGGGACCGCTGGTTGGGGCCGACGCCCGAGGATGCCGGCGAGCTGCTGGCGCTCCTGGGCCCGAACGACGAGGTCGACCTGACGATCTACCCGGTCGTCCGGGACGTGAACGACGTCCGGCGCGACGGGCCCGGGCTCATCGAGCCGTTGCCGGCTGTCGTCGGGTAGGGCTCAGTCCGCGACCGGCGACCACGCCGGGGCCTCCGCGATCGTCGTGCGGAACGCCGTGGCCGCATCGACGCCGCGGTCGAGCGCGGCCGCATAGGCCCCGACGAGGGTCCCGAACGCACCATCGGGATCGGTCGTCGGGCGCGCCAGGACGGTCGCCGTGGACGGAAGGTCGCCCGGCACGGGCGCCTCGGAGCCGACGAGGACGATCAGCGAAGCCTGGTTCCAGTCGGCGGCCTCGACGGCCACCCGGGCCAGGGCGGGATCGTCCCCCGTGAGGATCAGCACGCCGATGTTGGCCAGGTATCGAAGGGCCAGCTCCAGGTCGGCCGCCTCGAGGACCGGGTCGTCGGTCGTAGCGGGCTGTCGCAGCGTGGCCACGTGCGCGACCCCGCCTTCGGTGAGGTGCTGGAGCATCGCATCGCCGGCCGGATCGTCCACGACGCGTGCGACGAGCTGGACGCTCGCCCCGGCGGATGCCGCCGTCAGGGCGACCGTTGCGGCGAGGCCACCGGCGGCGGTCCCCGCCGGGGTCGCGATGGCGATCGGGTGGCCGACGACGACGATCATCGGCGTCAGCCTAGCGCCTCGCGGTGTGGAGCCTCTCCTCAGTCGCCGCCGTGGCCACTGGAGTCGCCACCGCCGCCACCGCCGTGGTCGTCGGTCTCCTCCGGCTCATCGGTCTCGTCGGGCTCGTCGGTCTCCTCCGGCTCGGCGGTCTCGGTGGGCCTCGGAGTCCTCGTCGGCTTCGCGATCTTGGGCGGCGGCGTCTCGCGACCGGATCCGACCTCGGTGGTCGGCGACGCGGTCGCATGATCGTCGGGGCCCTCGGTCGGTTCGGTCGTTTCCCCGTCTGTGGGCGACGGGCTGGGGGTCGGGTTCGGCCGCAGGAGGTCGGGGAGCCGCTCGGTCGGCAAGACGGCGGGCACCTGTGTGCGGGTCGGGACGGTCGGGGCGAGACTCGGCCGCGTCGTCAGGAGGCTGCTCGCGCCGACCGCCGCGAACGCTGACAGCGACCCGGTCGCCAGGATGACCAGCAGCACGAACGCCATCGCCCGTGCCCGGACCACGGGCGGCCGTCCCCCACCCATCGCGATGCGCCACGCGTCGCGAACGGACAGGAGGAACGCCCCGACGACCCCGCCACGGACGGTCCCTGCGGGTCGGACCAGGAGCCGTGGGGCCGGTTCGGCGGCGATCGCGGCCATCACCCGATCCTCGAAACCGGTCGTCGGGCTCGCGACGTCGCGGGCGCTCATCGTTTCGAGCTCGCGGGCGGCGACAAGCGCCTCGGCCAGTTCGGCGTCCGACGGGCCCGGGCCGGCGTCGGACCGGACCTCGGACGGATCGAACCGACGTCCCAGGCCACTCATCGGTCGGCCTCCTCGGCGAGGGAGGCGCGCAGGCGGACGAGGCCGCGGTACAGGTGGGTCTTCACGGTGTTGAGGGGTCGATCCGTCTGGCGGGCGATCTCGTCGAGGCTGAGCTCGCCGAAGAATCGCAACGTGACGATCTCGCGGTAGGGCTCGGGGAGTGTCGCGACCGCGGTCCGGACGTCCGTCGCCCGCTCGGCGCGGAGGGCCAGCGACGAGGGGTCCATGAGGCTGGTCGCGTCAAGCGACGCCTGGTCCATGGCCGCATCGATCGGGTCGGGCGCGTCGCTCCGCTCACGTCCGAACGGGTCGCGCCAGGCGACGGTCTTCCGGCGCCCGGCCTGGCGCAGCGCGATGCGGACCGCGATGCGCGTCAGCCACGCACCGAACGGACCTTCTCCACGCCAGCTCGCCAGCGAGCGATATGCGGTCACGAATGCCTCCTGGGCGGCGTCCTCGGCCTCGGGCAGGTCACCGAGGATGCGGTGACAGGCTCGGACCACCGGGGCCGATTCGCGGTCGACGAGGCGGCGGAACGCGTCCCGGTCACCGGCAAGGACGGCCGCGACCGTCGCACGATCACCCGCGAGGTCATCGGGCCGGTCGGGCAGCGTGGATGCGAACTCGCTGATCGGCGATCTCCGTGCGTTCGGGTCCCGATCGTCGGACGTGGTCGGTCGACCCGCCCCCATGATGCTCCGGGGCGGGCCGACCCATCGGGTCGCATATCGATCGTCCACCCGGACGGGTGGGTCGACGACGTGCGGTCAGTCGTCGTGGCCGCCATCACCACCGTCGTCGCCGCCGCCGTCATGGCCGCTGTCGCCGCCGTGGTCGTCGGCACCGTCGTCGGCACCGTCGTGGCCGCTGTCATCCGACTCGCCTTCGTCGGCATCCTCGTGGTCGCCGTCTTCGTTCTCGTCGGCGTCCTCGTGGTCGCCGTCGTCGTTGGTGGCGTCGTCGTGACCGCTGTTGGCTTCCGTGGCCTTCTTGGGCTTGGCCGGCTTCTCCGCCTTGGGCTTGGTCTCGGGTGCGGTCGCTTCGTTCGATCCTGGGCCCCTGTCGACGTCGACGTCATCGTCTGCGTTGTCGTCGGCAGCCTGTTCGGCGACGTCCGCCGCGTCGGACGCGTCGTCTGGCTCTGGCAGGTCAGCCGGTCCAGCGATGGGCGCCGGGACTTGGTCCGATGTGGGTGCCTGGATCACGCCGTTCGCGGCGAAGGCCGCGCCGACGACCAGGAACGTCGAAACGGTCGCGACCGCGACGCCTCGCATCCATCGAGCTTGGAACTGCATCGTCTGTCTCTCCCCGGTGGTCGCCGGTCGATCGACCGGCCATCACCCCACTGAGACAGCCCAGGGTCCGAAGGTTTCAGTCCGGCCCGGCACCCGCGGTGTCGGCGGTCAACGGCTCGTCGCCCGAGCCGGGCAGCGTCGGTTCCTCGGCACCGGCCGTCGGACCGGCTGCCGGCCCCTCGTCGAGCGGGCCCGGAGCGTCCGGGACCGGTGCGTCCTCCTCGTCGTCAGCGAAGGCGGCGGCCGTCGTGTAGGCGCCACCCGGGATCCCGGCCACGTCGTCGGGCTCGATGAGGATCCGCCCGAGACCCTCGGCCTCGAGCGCCGGCCCGAACGCGTCGACGTCCCCGACGAGCACGATGGCCGCGTGGTCCAGGTCGAGGTGGGCCCGTGCCGCGGCGCCGATCGCCGCCGGATCGACCGCCTCGATGTGCGAGCGGTAATGAACCAGTTCCTCGACCGGGAGGCCGTGGACGACCAGGCCGGACAGGGCCCCGACCACCGCCGACGCCGTCTCGAAGCGCAACGGGAAGACACCGATGAGGAAGTCGCGCGCCGCCGCGAGCTCGGCGTCGGTCACGGCGGTGTCGCGCATCCGGGTCAGCTCGGCCAGCATGTCGAGGATCGCGGGGATCGTGACCTCCGTGTTCACGCCGGCCCGGGCCGCGAACGGTCCGGCGCCGCGCCGCATCTCGAACCCGGCGCTGGCACCGTACGTGTAGCCCTTCTCCTCGCGCAGCTTCATGTTCAACCGCGAGTTGAACAGGCCGCCGAGGATGGCGCTCATGATCGACACCGCGTGGAAGTCCGCGATGCGCCGCGGCAGGCCACGGTGCCCGATCCGGATCTCGGTCTGGACCGATCCCGGGCGATGGATGACACGGACGAGGCGACCCGACGGGGACGCCGTGTCCACGATCGCGCCCGGACCCCGGCCGCCGGGGGTGGTCGCCCAATCGCCGAACAGGCGCTCGGCGATGGCCACGACGTCCTGGCCGGCGAGGTCGCCGCCGACGACCAGCGTCGCGCGACTCGGGTCCAGGCCGCGCTGCCAGGCCCGTCGCAACGTCTCCGGCCCGAGCCCCTCGACCGTCTCGGTGGTGCCGCCGGCCGGGCGGTGGTACGGCGATGCCGTCGAGTAGATCGTCGCGATCAAGGCCTCCTCGACGCGTCGTCGCGGGTCCGCCTTGGCCTGCAGCAGGTCGTTGAGGCGCTCGTCGCGCAGGCGATCCACCTCGGTGACCGGGAACGTCGGACGGAGGATGAGCTCGGCCATGAGCTCCAGCGCCTGCGGGAGCCGGTCGGCGGGGACGTCCAGGGCGGCGGTCATCGCGTCCCAGCCGGCCTCGGCATGGATCGAGGCGCCCAGCCGCTCGGTCGCTTCGATCAAGGAGATCGCGTCGTAGCGTTCCGTGCCCTCGCACAGGGCGCGCGCCGCCAGGACGGTCGAACCGGCCTCGTCCGCCGGCTCGTCCGCGGCGCCATTCGGCAGGACGAGCGAGGCCGACACGAGCGGCCGGCCGGGCAGGTTCGCGACGAGGACCCGCAGGCCCGACGCCAGCCGCGTCTCGGCGACCGCGGGGAAGTCGTACGGGCGCGGCGTGCCCGGGACCGGTCGTTCGGCGATGACCGGGCCATCGCGGACCGGCTCGGCCGGCGCCGTCATGCGGCCTCCTCCTCGGCGTCGCGCTCGTCGAGCGCCTGGTCGTCGGCGGCCGGTCCGTCCGGGAGATACGTCAGCACGACGCGGTTGTCCGCCCGGAACACGTCGGCCGCGGCGATCCGGATGTCCTCCGGCGTCACGGCGAGGTAGCGCGACAGCATCGAGTTGATCATGCCCGGATCGTCGAACAGGGTCGCGTACATCGAGAGGCGATCCGCCCGTTCCTCGACCCGCTGGAGGGCCCCGAGCTCATCGGCCTCGACGAGCGCCTGGGCGCGGGCGAGCTCGTCGTCGGTGACCACCTCGCGCGTCAGGTGCTCGAGCTCCTCGTGGAACGCCGCCTCGACGCGAGCCGGGTCGACCCCGGGCCGAACGGTCGCCCAGCCGGCAACGATGGACCCACCACCGACGAAGCCGAGGCTGAACAGGGCGACGTCCTGGGCGATCCGCTCGGTCCGGACGAGCCGCCGATCCAGGCGACTGCCCCGTCCTCCGGCGAGGATCTGGCTGGCCATGTCGAGCGCGTCGAGCCGCGGATCGCCGAACACGGGCGCGCGGAACGCGATGTAGACGCGCGGCAGCGGGACGCGGTCGCGAACGGTCTCGCGGACCTCCGCGCCGAGGGTCGGCGGCAGCGACAGGTCGCCGAGCGACGGGATCGACGGGTTGGCCGGGATCCCGCCGAAGTAGCGCTCGGCAGCCGCCAGGGCGGCCGCCGTGTCGACATCCCCCACGATCGAGAGGACCGCGTTGTTCGGCGCGTACCAGGTCCGGAAGAACGAGATGACGTCGTCGAGCGACGCCGCGTTGAGGTCGTCCATCGACCCGATCGTCGAATGGTGGTACGGGTGCTCGGGCGGGAACAGGTGGGCCTGGACCTTCTCCTGCCACGAACCGTACGGCCGGTTGTCGTACGACGAGCGCTTCTCGTTCTTGACCACCTCGCGCTGGTTGTCGAGGTTCTCCTGGCTGAGCGCGTCGGGCAGCGTCGCCATCCGGTCCGCCTCCAGCCACAGGCCGAGCTCGAGTTGGTGGGCCGGCAACGTCTCGAAGTAGTTCGTCCGGTCGAGCCACGTCGAACCGTTCATCGTCCCACCGGCGGCCTGCACGATGGCGATGTGCTCGGCCTTGCCCACGTGCTTCGAGCCCTGGAACATGACGTGCTCGAAGAGGTGCGCGAACCCCGTCCGGCCCGGTTGCTCGTGCTTGGAACCGACGTCGTACCAGAGGTTGATCGCCACCACCGGCGCCAGGTGATCCTCGGCGACGATGACTCGCAGACCATTCGCGAGGCGGTCATCGCTGAACGTGATCGTCGGGACGTGGGTCGGCACGCAGGGCGCTCCTGGGGCTTTTCGGGATGCCGGCGGCCACGGGGTCGCCGATGGGCATCGATCCGGGTCGATCGTAGCGCCTTCGGTCCAGGACCGCGGACGCCGGCCAGTCAGATCGGCTCTTGACACGTCGCGACGTCGATGTTAGACATGTATCTAACACCAGTTAGGAGATACGAACTCAGCATGGCCGCCCGACCCGCCACCCGCCGCGCCCCGACCGAGGATCGCTCGGCGAGCCCGCGTGTCCGGGACCTCCGTCCGCAAGGCACCGGACCGACGATCGAGTGGGACGTGCGGACGGCGTATGACTTCGTCTTCAGCCTGTCGAACGACGCGGGCTCCACCGACGACATGCTGCCCGCGGATCGCATGTGGCTCACCGACGCGCGCGCCCGCCTGCGCGAGCACTTCGGCGACGCGCTGGACCTCTACGGCAACGAGATGTGTACCGTCCTCGCGGGCCTCGCGGTCGACCGACCCGAGGTGACCGACGCCGCGTCGTTCGTCGCCGTGCTTCGGGCCGTTGACGACGAGACGATCCTGCGGACGATCGTCGGCGACGACCTGCGCGACCCCGAGGTCCGCGCCACCGCGGAACTCGCCATCGCCGGCGACGAGGCGGCCATCCTGGCGATGGCCGCACGCGCGGGCGCCCACCACGACCAGGCCTTCGAGGCCTGGGTCGCCTCGGTCTACCGCGATCCGTCGACCGTCATCGAGCCCGCCAGGCAGATCCTCGCGGTGTGGCTGGAGTCGTTCCGCGAGATCGAGCCGCGCGTGGACGCGATGATCCGGCGCGACTACGAGGACCGGGCCGGCGATCGGGCCAGCCTGCCGACCGTGGAGCTCATCGAGCGGACCACCGGCGGCATCCGATGGCTGTCCGAACCTGGGGTCCGGCGCGTCATCCTCGCCCCGTCCTACTTCTCGCGCCCGTACAACTTCCTGCTCGGTGGCGGCGAATGGCGGATGTTCGGCTATCCCATCGCGGACTCGGCCCTCGACGCGACCGATCCGCTCGCTCCACCCGCGGCGGTCGTCCGGCTGCACCGCGCCCTCGGCGACGAGACGCGACTCCGGATCCTGCGCCTGCTCCGCGACCGCGACCTGTACCTGACCGAGATCGCCCAGCAGCTCGAGCTGTCCAAGCCGACCATCAAGCACCACCTGGCCCTCCTGCGCGCGGCCGGCCTCGTGACGATCACGGAGGCCGGAACGGTCATCTACTACAGCCTTCGGCCGACGCGTCTCGACGACGCGTCCGGCGAGATCAAACGGTTCCTGCTGGGCTGACCTAGCAGGTCCTCCCCTCATCACCCCCGGCCGGCCGTTCGGCAGGTCGACGAGTTAGATAAGCGTCTTACAGGAGGTAGCGGCAGATGTTCGATCCATATGACCAGGTCCAGATGCGAACCCAGCGCCTGCTGGCCTCCGGCGCCCGGATCCGCGAGGAACGGGCGATGCGGACGGCGGGGCACGACGTCGCCGTACCCGCGGCGGCCTCGCCACCGATGCGGGCCGCCGACGCCCCGGGCGTCATCATCGCCACGCGCGGCACGAAGCCCACGGAGCCGTGTCCGCCGGCCCCCACTCGCGCCGAGCCGCCCAAGAGGTCGGACTCCACGCACCCGCGTGCGGCCTGAGGTCGGGTGATGCGCGTCGGCCTACACCTCCCCTCGTTCTCTTTCCCGGGTGGGAGCGGCCTCGGGCTGTCGTTCCCGTGAACCTCCCGGATGCGCACGTCATCGAGCGACTCGAAGCCTTCGGGCACGAGGTGATCCCGGCGGTCGCTTGACCGCGAGTAGACGACGGCCGCCCGCGGTTCCTCGTAGACTTCGCGGGATGATGCGATACCTCCCGGCTCGTCGCCTCGGGGCCCTATCGACGACCGCGATCTTCGTACTACTCCTCCTTCCATCCGTGGCACTCGCCCACGCCGAACTCGAGAAGGCCACGCCGAAGGACGGGGCCACCGTCGAAGGCAGCCCGACGGAGATCGCCGGCACCTATTCCGAGGCGATGGACCCCAAGGGCAGCTCGCTCCGGCTGCTCGATGCCGACGGCGCACAGATCGCGAAGGGTGCCGTCGACCCGGACGACGACAAGCGGATGGCCATCACCGACGTGCCCGAGCTCGCGCCAGGTGTCTACACCGTGAAATCCACGACGAAGTCTGCCGTGGATGGCGACATCGACCGCAAGGAATGGTCATTCACGGTCGTGGCCGCGCCTTCGCCGAGTCCCAGCCCCAGCCCGAGTCCTTCACCAAGCCCGACACCGCCACCGAGTGCGACCGCGGTGCCCTCGCCGACCCCGGCCAGCCCGAGCCCGACCGCGGAACCGACCACGTCCCCGAGCGCGACTGCGGTGCCCTCACCGACCCCGAGCGCGGATGGCAGCAATACGAGTGGCGGTAACGACGTGCTGCTGCCGATCATCGCCGCGGTCGTCATCGTCGCCGCCATCGCCGCGATCCTCTTCAGCCGCCGCGAACGCCCACCCTCCGAGACATGACCCCCCGGCGCGAGCGGCGCCGATCCGTCACCCGGGTCGGCTCCCTCGTGGGCCTCGCCCTGGCGATGTCCGCAGCGCTGCCGGCGACCGTCCTCGGTCACGCACTGAACCCGACGTACACGAGCCGCCTGCCCCTGGCGGTGTACCTCGCGGGTGCCGCGATGACGGTCGCGCTGTCGTTCCTGTTCGTGCTCGCTCGTGACGTTCGGGCGACGCCGCCGTCGACGACCAAGCCGGCCCACTTGCCGCCGGCATGGCTCCGCCTGGGCCTGCGCATCCTCGGGATCGTCGCATGGCTCTGGATCGTCGCCCAGGGGATCGTGGGCGGCGCCAGCGCCGGCTCGGTGGCGCCACTCTTCCTGTGGGTCTACGGCTGGGTCGGGGTCGCGCTCGTTTCGGCCGCGATCGGGCCGGCCTGGCACTTCCTGGATCCGTTCTCGACGATCTACGACGTCGGCGCGTGGGTCGTGCGCCGTCTCGGCGTGCAGGCCTGGACACCAGCCGACTACCCGGACCGGCTGGGGCGTTGGCCGGCTGTCATCGCCTTCGTGGGATTCGTCTGGCTGGAGCTCGTCGACAGGGGTGGTGGGCCGTCGACGCTGTTCGTCGTGCTGGTCGGTTACACCGCGTTCACGCTCGCGATGATGGCCCAGTTCGGCCGCGACACCTGGCGGGCGAACGGCGAGACATTCACGGTCTGGTTCCGGCTGCTCGGCCGGCTCGCTCCGTTCGGCCTGGCGGACGAGACGGGCCGGGTTCGCCGCCGGCCATTCGTGAGCGGCCTCCTCGAGCCCGGCTGGAGGGTGTCGGACGCGGTCCTGACCGCGCTCGGGGTCGGGTCGATCCTGTTCGACGGGCTCTCACAGACGCAGTTCTGGTTCGAGCTCTTCGGCGCGCCCGGGGTCCCGGGCGAGACGCTGCTTCTGGTTGGTTGGCTTGGCCTGCTGGTGGCGGCGGCCCTGCTGCTCACGCGGATCGTCGGCGTCGAAGCCACCGGCGCCGGGCTCCTGCCCATCGCGGTCGGCTACCTCATCGCGCACTACCTGACGTACCTGTTCATCGACGGCCAGAACATCCTCGTGGCGATCTCGGATCCGCTCCAGCAGGGCTGGGACCTGTTCGGCACGGCGTTCCATGAGGCGTCGGGGGCGTGGCTGCCGCCGGGCCTGGTCTGGACGCTGCAGCTGGCGTCGGTCGTCGGGGGGCACATGCTGGGCGCCTGGGCCGGGCACGTGAACGCCGCCGCGCACGCCCCGGCCGGCGCGGATCCGGCCACGATCCGGCGTCGGGAGATCCCCCTGGCGGTCGTCATGGTGGCGCTGACCACGCTCACGCTCTGGTCGCTCGGCCAGGCCATCATCGTCGCCCCGCCAGCGGACACGACGGCGCTGGCGTTCATCGGAGAGGGAGGACGAACGCGATGACGACGATCGAGACGATCGTCCGGTCGATCAACCGGGAGTTCGTGCCGCAGTTCGAAGAACGCCTCCGGGCGATCCTCGCCGAACAGGAGCGCGAGTGGCTGATCGACCAGATCGTCCGGCTCACGCTCGACGCGCACAGCCTCGAGGAGATCGACCGGCGGGTCGTGGTCGAAGCGAAGGCCCGGGCACGGGCGGAGCGACTCGGCCGGGTGCGCGAGCTCGGGCTGGACCGGCCCGTCCTCGAGGCCTTTCTGGCGGAGCTCGCCGGGACGTCACGCGACGACCTCATCGCCCGCGGTCACCTCGCACCCGACGCGCCGGCGAAGGGCACGGCGCTCATCACGTCGAAGCATCGGACCGAATCCGGCGAGGGGCTGCTGGTCCACGCCAAGGACGTGCTGTTCGCGCTGCTCTTCGGCGACGACACCACGAACACGCACCTGGACCGCATCCAGGAGGAACTCCTCACGATGGCCTTGCCGATCGGCAAGGCCGCCGCGCTCGACTTCATGCGCGCCTCGACCGAGCTGACCGCAGCCGGCACGTGGCAGGACCCCGACAGCATCTCGAACGATGAGCGCGCGGCCAACGTCCTGCTGGAGGTCCAATTCGGCGAGATCGCCGACGAGCTGGTCGGCACGGGGATCGTCGTGTGCCTCTCGCTGATCAACAACCTCGAAGTGAACGAGCAGATCCTCTACGCGCGGATGATCAACGTCGAGGAGACGACCCTGATCAGCTGACCGCGACCAGCCCTCCTGGCACCCACGAGTCGAGTGAGCGGACCTCCGACAGGCGCTCCGCGATCGAAGGATCGAGCGCCTCGGCCGCGGCGACCGCGGTCTCCATCGCCGTGAGACACAGGATCCCCTCGTTCGTGGCCGCCAGCCGGATCTCCACGGCGTCGCGCACGGCCCCTGACCGTGGCGTCGGCGTGTTCACGACCAGGCGCACCTCGCCGGTCGCGATGAGGTCGAGGATCGCGACCTCGCCTGCGGCCTCGTCGGCCGTCTCGCCGAGTTTCGCGACGGGCCGCGCCTCGAAGCCCGATGCCGAGAGCGACGCCCGCGTGCCCGGCGTCGCGGCCAGCCGGTAGCCGGCCGCGATGAGGGCGGCGGCCAGACGTCCGAGCGTGCCCTTGTCCCGATCGGCGATCGAGAGCAGCGCGAGCGCTCCGTCCTCGCCAGCGCGCGGCGGGACCAGCGCCGCCCCGAGCAGGGCCTTGGCCAGCGCGACCCGTGGGTCGGTGTGGATCCCGATCACCTCGCCGGTGGACTGCATCCCGGGCCCGACCGAAGGGTCGACGCCACGGAGCTTGGCCGTCGAGAAGGCCGGCGCCTTGACCGCCACGAACGACGGCGGCGGCAGCAGGCCGCCGTCCCAGCCGGTCTCCGGCAGCGTGGCGCCGAGCGCGATCCGGACGGCGAGCTCGACCATGGGCACGCCCGTCACCTTCGAGAGGAACGGCACGGTCCGGCTGGCCCGGGGGTTGACCTCGATGAGGTAGACGCCGTCGTCGCGGACGATGAACTGGGCATTGACGAGGCCGCGAGCCCCGAGGGCCAGCACGATCCGCTCCATCGTGGCCACGATGAGGGCCTGGTCGCCCTCGGTCACCGACTGCGGCGGGAACACGCCGACCGAGTCGCCGCTGTGGACCCCGGCCCGTTCGACGTGCTCGAGGAGCCCCGGGATCAGCACCCGCTCGCCGTCGGAGACGGCATCGACGTCGACCTCGACGCCTTCGAGGTAGCGGTCGATGCGGACCGGGCGATCGGGATCGACGACGGTCGCCGCGGCGAGCTGGCGCTCGAGGTCGTCGGACGAGTAGCAGAAGTCGATGGCCAGGCCGCCGATGACGAAGCTCGGCCGGACGATGACCGGATAGCCGATCCGTTCGGCCAGGGTCAGGGCCTCGTCGACGCTGTGGGCCATGCCGCCCTCGGGCTGCGGGATGCCGAGGCGATCGAGCAGCGCGGCGAACCGGGTCCGTTCCTCGGCCTGGTCGATGGCCTCGAGGTCGCTGCCGAGGAGCGGCACGCCGCCCGCCGCCAGCGGGGCCGCCAGGTTGAGCGGCGTCTGGCCACCGAACGCGACGACCGCCGGAAGCAGCCCTTCGCCCTCGGGCGTCTCGGCATCGATGACGCTCCGGACGCTCTCGGGATCGAGCGGCTCGAAGTACAGGCGCGTCGACGAGTCGAAGTCGGTCGAGACGGTCTCCGGGTTCGAATTGATCATGACCGCGCTCCAGCCGAGCTCGCGGAGCGTGTCGGAGGCGTGGACGGCGCAGTAGTCGAACTCGATGCCCTGGCCGATCCGGACCGGCCCCGAGCCGATGACGAGCGCGGCGGGACGGGCGACCGGGGGCGCCTCGGGCGCCGAGCCGGCGGCCGCGTACGTCGAGTAGAAGTACGGCGTCTCGGCCGCGAACTCGGCGGCGCACGTGTCGACCATCGCGTACCCCGGGCGGAGGCCCAGGGCCAGGCGGGCCGCCCGGAGTTCGGCCGCCGTCGTGCCGCCCAGCCCGGCCAGCTCGCGATCCCCGAACCCGGCCCGCTTGACCGTGGCGAGCAGCGTCGCCGCGTCGGCGTCGGACGGGTCGGCCAGTCGGACCCCGAACGTCGTGACCTCGGCTTCGAGCGCGATGTTCCGGCCCATCTCGGCGAGGAACCAGGCGGAGATCCCGGTCGCCTCGCCGATCACCGCCTCGGGGACACCGCGCCGGAGCAGGCCCAGCAGGCGCCACAGGCGGCTGTCCGAGGGCGCCAGGAACCGGCGCAGGACGATCGGTGCGGCCGTCCGTTGCGCGTGCCGGGTGGACTCACAGGCCTGCCCGGCCTCGTCGATCCAGCGGATGGGCTCGTCGACCTCGCGATCGCCGGCATAGACCCCGGCCAGGTAGTCGAAGGTCGGCGTCCAGGTCGCGTCCTCGGCCAGCGGCCCGACGCCCGCCTGCTCGAGGCCACGCAGCGCCTTGTTCAGGGCCGACCCGAAGGTCCGGTCGATGGCCATCACCTCGCCCGTCGCCTTCATCTGGCTGCCGAGCGTCCGGTCGGCACCCGGGAACTTGTCGAACGGGAAGCGCGGCAGCTTGACGACGACGTAGTCGAGCGCGGGCTCGAAGGCGGCCACGGTCGTCCCGGTGACGACGTTCGGGATCTCGGCCAACCGACGCCCGACCGCGATCTGTGCGGCGACCCGGGCGATCGGGTAGCCGGTCGCCTTCGAGGCGAGGGCGGAGCTCCGGCTGACGCGCGGGTTCACCTCGATGACGGCGTATTCGGTCGAGTCGGGTGAGAGCGCGAACTGGACATTGCAGCCGCCCTCTACGCCGAGGCCCCGGATGATGGCGAGCGCCGCGCTGCGCAAACGTTGGTGGACCGCGTCGGTCAGGGTCTGGACGGGGGCGACGACGATGGAGTCGCCGGTGTGCACGCCGAGTGGGTCGACGTTCTCCATCGAGCAGACGGCGATGCAGGTGTCGTCGGCATCGCGCATGACCTCGTACTCGATCTCCTGCCAGCCGACCAGGCACTTCTCCACCATGACCTGGCCGATCGGGCTCGCCCGCAGGCCCGCTCGCACGCGCTCGTGATAGGCCTCCTCGGTCTCGACGATGCCGCCACCGGTGCCGCCGAGCGTGAAGGCCGGCCGGACGATGGCGGGCAGTCCGATGGTCTCTAGCGCCTTCTGCGAAGAAGCCGCCCGTGCCTCGGCCGTCTCGCCCTCGACGATCCACGAGGGGGCGTACGGCTGCTCCAGGCGATCGAGCAGGTCGCGGAAGGCCTCGCGGTCCTCGGCCATCCGGATGGCCTCGAGCGGCGTGCCGAGCAGGCGGACGTCGTGGCGCTCGAAGACGCCCGCCTCGGCGAGGGCCGTGGCGAGGTTGAGCGCGGTCTGGCCGCCAAGGCCGGCGAGGATGCCTTCGGGCCGCTCCTTCGCGATGACCGCCTCGACGGCCTCGACCGTAAGCGGCTCGAGGTAGATCGCGTCGGCGACATGCGGGTCGGTCATGATCGTGGCCGGGTTCGAGTTCACGAGGATCGTGCGCACGCCCTCGGCCCGCAACGCTCGGCAGGCTTGGGTCCCGGCGTAGTCGAACTCGGCCGCCTGGCCGATCACCACCGGCCCGGAGCCCAGGATCAGGACCGAGGCGGGCTTGCGCGCGTCGGTCACGGCGTGGCGCTCTTGCCGGTCGTCGCGGCCGCCACGAACCGGTCGAAGACCGCGAGCGCGTCGAGCGGCCCGGGTGCCCCCTCGGGGTGGTACTGGACGGTCTCGATCGGCAGGTCGCGGTGGCGGAGCCCCTCGACCGATCCGTCGTTGAGGTTCACCTGGCTGACGCGGAAACCCGATGCCGCCGGCAGCGACTCGCCGACGACCTGGACCTCGTGGTTCTGGGCGGTGACCTGGACGAGGCCCAGCTCGACGTCGCGGACCGGGTGGTTCGCCCCGTGGTGGCCGAAGCGCAGGCGGCGCGTGTCGGCGCCGGCGGCCCGCCCGACGATCTGATGACCGAGGCAGATGCCAAGCAGCGGCCGACCGTCGCTCGATGATCGCGCGCGCGAGCGCCACCTGCTGCTCCAGACGGGCCGGATCGCCCGGCCCCGGCGAGAGGATGACGCCGTCGACATCCGACGAGAGGACGTCCGAGGGCGACGCCGTGTGCGGGAAGACGCGGACCCGGGCACCGCGGAACCGCATCGCCCGGACGATGTTGTTCTTGAGCCCGAGATCGACGATCCCGATCCGCGGGCCCGCGTCGTCGGGCGATTCGTACTCGGTGACATCCGGCGGCGACACCTGGCCGACGAAGTCCTGGTCCTCCCAGCGCTGGACCGCGAGCGCCGCGGTTCGTGCAGCGGCTATGTCCACGTCGCCCGGGGCCGTGACGATGCCGCGCAGGCAGCCGTTGGCCCGGAGGTGGCGGGCGAGCGCCCGTGTGTCGACGCCGGCGATGGCCGGGATCCCCGCATCGCGCAGCAGTGCTGCGAGTTGCCTCGCCCCGTCGAGTACCGCGGCCGTGGCGTTGGCGACGACGAGCGCCCGCAGCCATGGGCGGATCGACTGGTCGTCGTCCGCCAGGCGCCCGTAGTTGCCGATGAGCGGATAGGTCATGACGACGATCTGGCCGGCGTACGAGGGATCCGTGCAGACTTCCTGGTAGCCGGTCTGGCTCGTGTTGACCACGAGATCGCCGCCGGCCGCGACGGCAGCACCGAAGGCCACGCCAGGAAAGACCGTGCCGTCCTCGAGGGCCAGCAGGGCCGGCCCGAGGTCCCCGATGCGGGGATCGACGATCGCGCTCGCGCGCGGCGGCGGTGGGACGATCACCGGCCCGCGGATACAACGAACCCACCGGCCGCATGGGCTCGGTGGGCGAGGACGTGCGAGGACATCTGAGCCTCCTTCGCCGGCCTCACGGGACCGGTACGCCAGCCTCACAGGACTGGCCATGAAAGGACGCCGTCAGGGTAGCACGCAAGAGCCCCGACCGATGACCGGTCGGGGCTCCATGGCGATCGATCTCAGAGGCTACCTGCGGCGGCTGCCAGCCCTCCGACGCGGCGTCACGAGGACGACCACGAAGGTAAGAGCGCCGAGACCCAGGATCGCGATCCACGCGTCCCGGCTCGTCATGTCACCGCCGATCCCGCCGTCGGTCGGCGGCAGCGTGACGCGCGGCTTGCCGGTGGCGGGCAGGACGGCCCCACCCTCATCCGGCGTCGGGGTCGGGGTCCCGGTGGCCGGCTCTCCCCCACCCTCGTCGGGCGGCGGTTCGACGTCCGGCGGCGGCTCGACGACGTCCGGACAGACGACGTGGAAGCTCTGGACCTTGCTGCTGCCGTCGATGGGCCATTCGTCGTCCGCGACGACGTTGTAGCGGCCCTCGGGCAGGGTGAAGAACCCGCTGTCCGGGATCCGCATGACGCCGTCGTCGTCGGTGGCGCCCTGGCCCTTCAGACGGGTCTTGCCGTCCTTCCAGTTGCCGGGCACCCAATCCTTGATCTTCCAACCGACGATCGGGAACGCCTGGTCGAAGTCGAAGATGACGGCGAAGGTGCAGACCTCCGGCTCGCCATCGACGATGGTCTGTTCGCCGGTGACGCCGTCGATGACGGTGACCGTGCCGGTCGGTGGCTTCGCCAGCACAGACGTGGGCTGGAGGAGCATGAGGAGCAAGAGGAGCGGTGTGAGCGCCGCGACAAGCGCGCTGGTGCGACGACGACCCTCACCGGTCGCCGTCCGCATGGACGGTCGCATGGAACCTCCCCCGGCCGAGCCGGGTCATCGGAGACCGACAGGCGGCGTCCGACACGGAGGAACGCGCCCGGATCATCCTGGCCCCGATCCCCGAGTCCGGGTCTGACCGGCTCCGGCGGACAGACCCATACGCCGACGCGCCAGGGGGCCGAACGATGAAGGTATGGATGATTGCCCAGAGTTGCTGCCCCCGAAGGCCGCCGCGGGCACTCTAGTACGGTCTGGTGCGGTCCGCAATAGGGAATCGAACGGTCGTTCGTGCACGATCCGGCGTAGACGTCAGACCCCGAGCCGCCTACGGGCTCAACCAGCCGACTTGCCCGTCCGCCGTGATGACGATCTCGCCCTTGAGCGGCACGTCGTTCGACCCGACCAAGTTTCCCGTGTCCGGTCCCGGGTTCACGAAGATCGACCATCCCTTCGCCCCCTTCGGTGGAAGGAGGAAGGTCACCCTCACGGTGGCGCCGGGTGGCACGACGTTCGGAGTCACGGTCCCGACCAGCCGCCCCATGAACCCCGACTCCAGCTCGTTGGCTACGAACAGCGCCGCGGGTCGGTCGCTCTTGTTGACGACCGTGACGGTCCAAGGCCACCCGCCCGGCGGGACGGGACCGGCCTCGGGCGGGACCGGGCTCGGGGTCGGGCTCGGCGTCGGGCTCGGGGTCGGGTCGGGCTCGGGGTGGCTGCCAGCGTGGGCTGGCGGTGACACGCCGGGAGGGATGTACAGCTCCGCTGAGCCCGTTGCGCCACGTCCCCCTGGCAGGAGGAACGTGCCATCGAGCAGCAACGTGGCCCAGCCTTCGGCGGGTGTGACACTCTCGAAAACGGTGGGGATCGAAGTCCCGCTGTCGGGGTCGAACAGCTCGTAGCCATCGACACCCGTCACGAGCACCTTGCCGTCGGACAAGAACATGCCCGGGCCACGCGCCGTCCCGATGGTGGTCCACACTCCGGTGGCCGGATCGTACTGCTCGATGGACCCCGGCGTGTTGAAGTGCGTGCCCAACACGAGCACCTTGCCATCGCGCATCTGCATGGCTTTGACGCCGCTGTACGACCCGTTCATGTCCGCGATCGCCGCCCAGGTCCCAGTGGCCGGATCGTACAGCTCGGCCGAGGGTGCGAGGTAGTCGCCTTTGACCACGAGCACCTTGCCGTCGGCCAGCAGCACGGCCGTGTGCCAGGCGAGCGGTCCGATCATCTTCCCGGTGGCAGTCCAGGTCCCGCGGTCGGGGTCGAACAGCTCGGAGCTCCCGCCCGTGTGCGTCACGAGCACCTTGCCATCGCGCAGCAGCGTGGCCTTGTCGTCGCCGCCATTCCCGACCATCTTCCCAGTGGCTGTCCACGTCCCGCTGGCGGGGTCGTACATCTCGGCGCTCCCGGTCTCGCCGCTGCCGCCGCTGCCCACGTGGGCGAGGTCAATGTCCCCCACGAGCACCCTCCCGTCGCGCAGCAGCGTGGGTGGGAAGCCATCGCGGGGCTTGAGCATGCTCCCGGTAGCTGACCAGGTCCCGCTGACCGGGTCATACAACTCGGCGGAGGTCAGATCCGGCTCATCAGCGCCGCGAGCGAGGCCACCGGCAACGAGCACCCTGCCATCCAACAGCCGCACCGCATCGTAGCGGTCGCGAGGCGTGACCATGGCACCGGTGGCGACCCAGGTGCCCGTTGGACGCGCGACGTCGGACGAGGTCGGCCCTGCCGATGGCTCTGCGATGTCGCTCGCGCTCGGCGTCGCGCTTGGAGCAACGACGGCGGGCAGGCTGGCGCTGGAATCCGCGCTCGGCGTCGGGCTCGGACCGGCGACCACCGCCGGCTGGCTGCGCTGGATCACAAGAAACGCGCCACCGACCACCAGCACGCCGATGACGGCAGCCACGGCTGACCAGCGGCTGGATGTTCGCATGACACTGAGCCGCCTAGGCATACGTACGGAACGCCGCTGCGAGCTGGCCGTCGCGGCGCGGGCGATCGTTCTCGGCTCGAACGTTGCGACGCTCATGTCGGCGTCGGACCGAAGGGCGGCCGCGAGACCTCGCTCGAACTGGTCGAAGTCATCCATGGTCAAGTTCTCCACGAAGCCGAAGCAGGAGGCGTGAGAGACGACCGCGAGCGCCGGACGAAGACATGCCGAGCGCGCGCCCGATCTCGTCGGAGCTGAGCTCGGCGACGTAGCGAAGCGCGATCAGCGCCCGGTCGGTCGGATCGAGCGAGGCGAGGACGCGTCGCAGGTCGGCACTGGCGATCCCGGCGGCCAGGGGGTCGGAGCGCAGGTCCGCCACACCTTCTAGTTCGATATCGGCGACAGAGATCTCGTGAATCGTCGGCCGGCGCGACCGCATGGTTCGGCGGGCCTCGTTAGCGGCCACAGCGACGAGCCAGCCGCGGATCTGGGTCGGGATCCTTGACGTCGCCCATCCGACGCCAGGCGATCGCCCACGCCGACTGGGCCGAGTCCTCCGCCAGGCCGCGATCTCGGCAGATGACATAGGCGACCCGCAGCAGATCGCGATGATGGCGCGCCACGATCTCGGTGAATGCCGCCTCGTCACCCGACGCGGCCGCTCGCACGAGCTCACCGGCCTGGATCTCCATCGCACCCACCATGCCACAGAGATACCGGCCGAAGCCGGATTGATTCAGGAGTCGTCCAGCCCAGGGTGAGGCACGGCCGGCGCCACGACCCTCAGCTCACGGCTTTCTTCACGAGGGCGCCGATCGTCGCCTCGCCGGCGGGGGTCAGTTTCGTCAGGGCCCAGGACGTCGGCCACATCGTGCCGTCGTCGATCATCGCGTTCTCCTCGAAGCCGAACGTCGCGTACCTCGACTTGAACTTGTCGGCGCTCTTGAAGAAGCAGATGAGCTTGCCATCCTTGGCATAGGCGGGCATCCCGTACCAGGTCTTGGGCGCAAGGTCGGGCGCGTTGGCCGTGACGATCGCGTGGATCCGCTCGGCGATGACGCGATCCGCCTCCGGCATCTCGGCGATCTTCGCGAGCAGGTCGCGTTCCCCGTCCTCCCGCTCGGTCTTCGAGCGCGACGCGGCCTTCAGCTCCTTGGCGCGCTCGCGCATCGCGGCCTTTTCGTCGGCACTGAACCCCTTGTTCGTGTCTTCGGCGGAGGCGCGCTTGGCGGACTTCTGTGTGGCATTCATGGCGGTGTTCCTTTGCACGAAATCCGATGAGGTGGCCTCATGGTAGGGAGTCGTCTCGAAGGTGGCTTCTCCAGAACTGCTCAGATCGCGACCCGAATCAGAATGACCCTCGGACCAGCGTCCGGGGGTCGTTTCGTGCGTGAAATGGTGGTGAGCCCGGAAGGACTTGAACCTTCAACCCGCTGATTAAGAGTCAGCTGCTCTGCCATTGAGCTACGGGCCCACGGTTTCGCGCTCCGTCGGAGCCGAAAGGCTGGTCGATGCGGCGACGTCACCACCCGAACCACTGATGATTGGTACCTGTCACAGTCCCGATTAAGAGAGCCCGCGCAGCAGCACCAGCATCGACCAGCGGCGTGCATCTTACCCAACCCCGCAACATCGCACCCGGCCCGGGCCGGATCGACCGTTGTGCGCTCAGCGGCGCTTGCGCGCCTTCCAGACCTCCTCGCTCGGCCAGCGATGGGCCCAGTCCCCAGTCACGAACGGAACGTTCGTGGTCGCCCCCTCGGGTGCCTGGAGCTCGATGAGGTCCTCGACCTCGAAGTCGTTTGCCCGCAGCAACCGGATCCAGTCCCCGTATCCGAGATAGAAGTTCACCGACGAGTCCATCGGCCACTCGAGGCGGTGCAGACCGAAATACGGACGGCGCAGTCGCTCGTCGGCCGGCTCGTCGTCGTTCTCCTGCATAGCGAGCACGAGGATGAGGCCGTTGACCAGGAAGATGAGGCGCCCGCCGGGACGCAGCAGCCGCGACGCCTCGGGCACCCAGCGGTACGGGTCGGCCCAGATGCTGGCGCCGTATTCGGAGATGGCCAGGTCGAAGCTCGCGTCCGGGTACGGCACGGCCTCCGCGTTGCCATGGTGGAGCGGGAACTCCAGCCCGTGCTCTGCCTGCAGCCGGCGCGCCGTGGCCAGCTGCGCCTCTGAGTTGTCGATCCCGACCGGACGGGCGCCGCGGCGCGCGAGCCACGCTGACACGTAGCCAGTCCCGCAGCCGAGCTCGATCGTGTCGAGACCCGCGAGGTCGTCCGCGAAGAGGCCGAGCTTCGACTCCGGGATGTCCCACATGCCCCAGGTCTCTTCGCCGACGCCCAGGCGCCAGCAGCGCTCCCCGGCGTCGACGAACTCGGTCGCCCACTCGTCCCATTCCGCCCGGTTGCGACGGACGTAGTCGGGCAGCTCCGCCTCCGGCACGGCGTCTGGGCTCACGCCCCCGCCGGCTCGCCCGCGGAGGTCGGCTCCTCCACCGCGCCGCCGGCCTCCTGCTCACGGACGGCTTCGGAGTCCTCGTCCTCGGTCTCGGCTTCGATGGTGATCCGCGGGATCCAGCTCAGGAACTTCGGCATCCACCAGTTCCAGTCGCCCAGGAGACGCATCGATGCCGGCAGGAGGACGCTCCGGATGACCGTGGCATCGAGCAGGACCGCGACGGCCAGCCCGAAGCCGAGCTGCTTGATGATCGAGAGCCGAAGGGTCACGAAGACCCCGAAGACCGCGACCATGATCACGGCCGCACTGGTGACGGTCCCGGCGGTGATCGAGATGCCGCGCTCGACCGCGGCGTTGGAACTCAACCCGTGATCGCGTGCCTCCTTGATCCGGGTCAGGATGAAGACGTGATAGTCCATCGAGAGCCCGAAGAGGATCGTGAAGATGAAGACCGGGATGAACGCCTCGATGACACCCGGCTTGGCGTCGATGAGCGAGGCGCCGTGGCCGTCCTGGAACACGAGCACCATCAGTCCGTAGGCGGCTCCGGTCGAGAGCAGGTTGAGGATGATGGCCTTGATCGGGATGACGATGGAGTGGAAGGCCACGAGGAGCAGCAGGAACGACAGGCCGAGCACGAACAGGAAGACCTGGGGCATCCCGGCCTGGTAGAAGCCGACCACGTCGACCGTGAGGGCCGCATCGCCGGTCACATAGGCCTGCACGTCCGGCAACCCGCCGAACACCGCCGGCACGATGTCGCGGCGCACGTCACCGACGATGACGCGGTTGGCCTCGTCGTTCTGTCCGCCGGCCATGACATACGAGACCAACGCCACCGTGCCGTCCTGGGACGTCCGGGTCTCGACCGGCTCGCTGAGTCCCTCGATCGCCAGCAGGCGCTTCGTGAGCTCGTCGATGGCGGCCTTCGTCGCCGGTTGGTCGGCATTGGTGACGACGACCTGGAGCGCGAGCGTGGAGCCTTGCGGCCATTTCTCGTTCATCAGGTTGAGCGCCTGCACGCTGTCGATCTCGTCGGGGAACGAGGCGAAGTCGCTCTGCCCGATATGCAGCCGCAGCGCCGGTGACGCGAGGGCCAGCAGGAAGCCCGCCGAGAGGACGAACGACAGCACCGGCCGGCGCATCGTCGTGCGCACGATGCGGGCCCACATCCCGCTCCCCTCGGGCCTCGGGCGACCGAGGATCGGGAGGCGGCCGCCGTTGATGCCGTCGCCGAGGATGGCGAGGACGGCCGGCAGGAACGTGAGCGACCCGACGACCGAGATGAACACGACCGAGATCGTCCCGACCGCCATCGAGCGGAAGAGCGGATCGTCCAGCAGGAAGAGGCCGGCGATCGAGATCATGACCGCGAGGCCGGAGAAGAAGACCGCCCGTCCGGCCGTGCTCGAGGCCGTCTGGATCGCGCTCAACTTGCCGGTCTCGTCGCCGCGCTCCATGAGGCGTGAGATCGACCAGATCACGATGCCGCCGATCACGGCCGCGACGACGATGCGGACCGCGGCAGCGTCGACGACGACCGCGATGGCGAGCGCGCCGATGGCGGCGACGACCAGGACCACCCGCCGGAGATAGTCGTTCCGTGTCGGTTGCTGGAGCGGCGCCGGGTGGCGGCGTCGCTCGGAGCGGAACCGCGTGAGCATGAACAGCGAGTAATCGACCGCGACCGCGAGCCCGATCAGGACCACGAGCTGGCTGGCATACGGGCTGACCGGGGTCACGAACTGGCTATACAGGCCCAGCACCCCGAATGCCGCGAGCAGCGCCGTCATCGCCAGGATGAGCGGCACCGCGGCCGCCACGACCGCGCCGAATGCGACCAGGAGGATGAAGAACGTCAGCGGGATGGTGATCTGGAGCGACGCGTCGAGGTCATTGTTGACGAGCTCGGAGATGTCGTCGTTGGCGAGCGTGTTGTTGAGCGCGTGGATCGTGAAGCCCGGGTAGTCCGTGCGCAGCTGGTCGACGAAGGCCGGGACGGGCTCGAGCCGCTCGCCGATCTCCGTGTTATCGCCCGGGACCGTGGCGACGAGCCGGACGGCGGTCCGGTCTGGAGCGACAAGCCCGACGTTGGGCGGGACGACGAGCGGGTCGACGACGTCCTTGAAGGCCGGGACGCTCGCCCCATCGACCGTGGCCTGGAGGGCCGTCGTCCGCGCGGCGATCTCGTGCAGGGCGGCGGCGGTCGCCGGGTCGTCCGCGGTGGTGCCGGGGGGTGTCGCGACCACGAGGTAGAGTGACTGGCTCGGTTCGGCGGTGCCGGACGCATCGAAGATCTCCATCGCGCGGAGGGACTCGTAGCGCGATCCGCCCGTGTCGTTCGAGACGGCGTTCTGGGCCTGGGTCCCGCCTGCGGCCAGGCTGGCCAGGTACAGGCCGATCGTGGCCACGAACCAGAGGGTGAAGACGGGCCAGCGGTGCCGCGCGCTCCACGCGGCGACGCGAACGGTCCAGGGCTGGCGCCGGGATGGGGACGATGACATCGCGCGCAGGGTACCCGGTCAGCTCGGTTGGTTGTCGATCTGAGCCCGCTGCAGGCGGCCGCTGAAGTCGACGTAGATCGACTTCCACTCGGTGAACGTATCGAGCGCCGCGTGACCGGCCTCGCGGTGACCGTTGCCGGTGTCCTTCCAGCCGCCGAAGGGCAGGTGGACCTCCGCGCCGGTGGTCCCCGCGTTCACGTAGACGATGCCGGTCTCGAAGTCGCGCATCGCCCGGAACGCCGTGTTCACGTCGCGGGTGAAGATGCTCGAGGAGAGGCCGTACCGGGTCTGGTTGACCGCGAGCATCGCCTCGCCGTAGTCCGCCACCGGGATGATCGAGAGGACCGGCCCGAAGATCTCCTCCTGGCCGATCCGGTCCATCGGCCGGACGCCGCTGAAGATCGTCGGCTCGAAGAAGTGGCCGTGGGCCAGGTCCCCGGTCGTCGCTCGCTCCCCGCCGATGACCAGCTCCCCTTCCGCGCGCCCGACGCCGATGTAGCCGCCGACCTTGTCGAGCGCCGCGTCATTGATGAGCGGTCCCACGTCGGTCGACTCGTCAAGCCCGGGGCCGAGACGGAGCTTGCGGGCCCGCGCCTCGAGGCGCTCGAGCAACGGCTCGACGACGGGCCGCTCGACGATGACCCGCGAACAGGCCGTGCAGCGCTGACCGGTCGTCCCGAAGGCGGACCACAGGATCCCGTCGGCCGCGAGGTCCAGGTCCGCGTCGGCCAGGACCACCACGCCGTTCTTGCCGCCCAGTTCCATGGCCAGGCGCTTCAGCCGGGCGCCGGCCTTCTGGGCGATCCGCTTCCCGGTGGTCGAGGAGCCCGTGAACGAGATGACCGCCACGTCCGGGTCGTCGACGATCGCGTCCCCGACCTCGCCGCCCGAGCCGGTCACGAGGTTGACGACGCCCGGCGGCACGCCCGCCTCGGCCATCAGCTCGACCAGGAGCGTCGCGCAATGGGGCGTGTCCGACGACGGCTTGAAGATGACCACGTTGCCCGTGACGAGGGCGGGCATGATCTTCCAGCACGGGATGGCCATCGGGAAGTTCCAGGGGGTGATGATCCCGGCGATCCCGATCGGCTGGCGGATGCTCATCGCCCACTTGTCGGGCAGTTCCGACGGCGTCGTGTCGCCGAACATACGGCGTCCTTCGCCGGCCATCAGGTAGGCGATGTCGATGCCTTCCTGGACGTCGCCGCGGGCCTCCGAGAGGACCTTGCCCATCTCTCGCGTCATGGCGCGAGCGAGCCGTTCCTTGTGCTGGGCCATGAGCGCCCCGAACGCGTACAGGATCTCGCCACGCTTGGGGGCCGGCGTGCGGCGCCACATCGGCAGCGCGTTGACGGCCGCCCGGCAGGCCATGCCGACGTCGGCGGCCGTGCCCTGCTGGAACCGCCCGATGACGTCGCGCGTATCGGCGGGATTGCGGCTCTCGAAGGTCGCGCCGCTCGTGGACTCGCACCACTGTCCGGCGATGAAGTGGCGGTAGGTGGGGGTTTCGACGGCGGTCTCGGTCATGGCCGCGAGTGTACCCCGCAGGTCAGGATCGGGACCGCCGTTGGTCAGAAGTGGGTCGTTCCGCGTCAGGGGGCGAGGCGCTGCCACTCCACCGAGTCGAAGGTAGCGCGCCAGGTCATCGGCGTCGCTTCGCCGCCTGCGGGATCTAGCAGCCACGTCGCGTCGGTATCCCACTGGTTGGCCAGGATCGAGTGCCCGTCGGGTGACCACTCGAACTGGACGCCGCCCTGGAACGTCGGGCCGGTCAATGTCAGGTGCGGCGCCACGTCGTTCGCGGCGAAGACGGCGATCCGGGTCGCGGGCAGGTCGCCATCGGGCACGTGGAGGACCGCGATCGAGGCGCCATCGGGTGACCAGCGTGGGAAGTTCAAGCCGATGCCGTCGTCGGGTGCGACGACCTGGTCGAGGCCTCCGTCGATCGTGACGACATGGATCTGCTTCGCCGGGAAGGCACCAAAGGCCACGCGCCGGCCGTCCGGCGACGCGGTGAGCCACTGGCCGTCCGCGTCCCCACCATCGAACTGCCCGATCCGCTGGAGGTCGGCGCCGTCCGGATCGATCATGAACAGTCGGATCTTGCCGACTTGGGTACCGACGAACACGAGCGATCGACCGTCGGGCGGCCGCCATGCCAGCTCGACCGGCGCGACGTCGCCGGTGTCGACCTGAGTCGCGACCGAGCCGTCCGTCTTGGCGATCCAAAGGTGGTTCGCGGACACGAACGCGACCCTGGTGCCGTCTGGCGACCAGATCGGCAGGCCCGTCACCGACAGCGGTCCGTTCGTCAGGCGAGTCAAGCCATGACTCGAAACGTCGACGACATAGACCTCGTTGCCGCCCGCCACCTGCCGGATGAAGGCGATCTTGGTGCCGTCTCGGGAGAAGGTCGGGGCAAGATCGGGTTCCGGGCCGGCGACGATCGTGGTCGTCAGGCCGGTCGCCGGATCCACGGTCGCGATGTCACCGGACGCCGTCTTGTAGACGACGACGCCGTTCGCGGCCAGACCGAACGGCGCCGGGAGACGCCGCTGCGATCCCACGATCGCGAACGCGAGAACGACCATCATCACCAGGACCACCAGCAGCGCGGCGTACCTCGCCGCATTCGGAAGCGGCAGCCGCCGCAACGTGAGTTCCATCGGGATCCACCTTTCGGGGAGGAGCCAGGCCGGGCGGGGGCGCGTGCGCGCCGTGCGGGCGATCGTCCGATCGAGCAGGTCATCCGGCTCGTGGACGCGCGCCTCCGCGTCGAACCAGGCCGTCATCAGGCGGTCGAACTCGGGCGACGCGAGGTCGAGATCGTTTCGCGTCGTCATGTCGGCCGTCCTTCGGTCAGCAATGAGGAACGGGCATCCGCATCCAGCGCCGCGCGCATGGCCACGATCGCCCGATGGAGTCGGGACCGGACCGTGCCTGGAGGGACGCCGAGGACGTCGGCCGCCTCGTCGAGGCTGAGGCCGAGGTAGTAGTGCATCACGAGGACCGTTCGCTGGTCGGTGTCGAGGCGGCGAAAGCCGCGCTCGACCTGATCGCGGTCGGCGAAGTCGAGGCTCGCGTCCGGTTCGGAGGCCTCCAGGACCTGGACGTTGACCTCGATGCTCCCTCGTCGCTTGGATCGACCCGCTTCGCGATAGCAGGCGTTCACCAACAGGCGGTGGAGCCAGGCGTCGAAGCGATCGGGATCGCGCAGTCCGCGGATGTGCTGCCAGGCGGCGACGAGCGCTTCCTGGGTCGCATCCTCGGCCTTCGCGTCATCTCGGAGGATCAGCCGGGCGACGACGTAGAGCCGGCCGATCGAGATGCGTGCCAGCTCAGTGAACGCATCGTGATCGCCCGCCATCGCCCGTTCCACGAGATCCCGCTGCATCGGGCCTCCCTATGGGCACGACCATGGTGGTCGTGTCACAGCCTATGAGCCGCGCCAAGGCTGGGCAGTTCCCGATTCGAGGCGCGGGCGTCAGACCCGCTTCAGGAGCTCGTCGGCGACGATCAGGCGGTGGATCTGGTTGGTGCCCTCGTAGATCTGGGCACCCTTCGCGTCGCGCATCAGCCGCTCGACCCCGGTCTCGCGCGAGTAGCCGCTCGCGCCGAAGAGCTGGACCGCGTCGGTCGTCACGCGCATCGCGGTGTCCGAGGCGGTCCACTTGGCCAGCGACGAGACCTCGGCGAGCGGCTCGCCGCGATCCTTGGCCGCGGCCGCCTCGCGGGTCAGCGCCCGCGCCGCGGCGACGTCCCGGGTCATCTCCGCGAGCATGAACCGGACGCCCTGCTGGTCTGCGAGCGGTCCGCCGAACGCCTGGCGCTGGGTCACGTAGCGGGCGGCCGCCTCGAGACCAGCGCGGGCCAGCCCGACGCACGCCGCGGCGATCGAGATCCGCCCCTCACCGAGGGCGGACAACGCGATCCGGTAGCCGTCGCCCTCGGCGCCCAGGCGGTTCGCGACCGGGACCTCGCAGCCATCGAACACGAGCTCGGCCGCCGGGCAGGCACGGATCCCCATCTTCCGTTCGTGCGCCGCCGAACCGGAACCCGGTCATCCCCTTCTCGACGAGGAACGCGGTGATGGCCTTCGTGCCGGCCGCCGCGGGATCGAGCGTGGCGAACACGAGGTAGCGTTCAGCCTCGGGCGCGTTCGAGATCCAGATCTTCGTGCCGGTCAACCGGTACGCCTGGGGCGATTCGGCGGGCCCGACGCGTTCGGCGCGCATCCGGATCGCCGCCGCGTCCGACCCGGCGTGCGGTTCGGTCAGGGCGAAGGCCCCCAATGCGTCGCCGGCAAGCATCGCCGGCAGCCATCGGGCGCGCTGCTCGTCGGTGCCCCACGTCACGACCGGGTACTGGCTCAGGATGTGGACCGAGAGCGTGACCGCCGTCGCCATGTCGGCGGCGCCCAGCTCCTCCATGACCAGCGTCCAGGCCAGGTAGCTGAAGCCCGCGCCACCGTCGGCTTCCGGGATCGGGGCGGCGGTGAACCCCAGCGCGCCCATCCGGGCGAAGATCGAGCGATCGAAGCGCTCGGCCTCGTCGCGTCCGATCGCCGACGGCGCGACCTCCCGCTCCGCGAACTCCCGGGCCGTGTCCTGGAGGAGCCGCTCCTCGGCGCTGAGGGCGCCGCTCACGAACGGTCCCGCGGGTAGGTATAGAACCCCTTGCCCGTCTTCTGGCCGAGGTCGCCGGCCGAGACGAGGTCGACGAGGACCCGCGGCGGGCGCAGGTGCTCGAGGCCTAGCCCGTCTTCCAGGACCCGCATGATCTGGAGGCAGACGTCGAGGCCGATGAAGTCGGCGAGCTCGAGCGGGCCCATCGGGTGGTTCAGCCCGACCCGGGCCCCGGTGTCGATGTCCTCGGCCGTCCCGATGCCCTGCTCGAAGGCTTGCATCGCTTCGGCGAGGTACGGCATGAGGATCCGGTTGACGATGAAGCCCGGGCGATCGGCGGACACGATGACCTGCTTGCCGAGCTCCGTCGAGAGGGCCCGGATGGCCTCGACCGTCTCGTCGGACGTGTCCCGGCCGCGGATGAGCTCGACGAGCGGCATCACCGGCACCGGGCTGAAGAAGTGCATCCCGAGGAAGCGGGTGCGCCGTTCCTGGCCCACCGCATCCGCGAGTCGATGGATCGCGATGGAGCTCGTGTTCGACGCGAAGACCGCCGACGGCGGCGCGACGGCGTCGAGCTGACGCCAGAGCGCCTGCTTGACCGAGAGATCCTCGAAGACGGCCTCGATGACGACGTCGGCGTCGCGGACCGCGTCCGGGTCGGCCGTCGCGTGGACCCGCCCGAGGATGGCGTCGCGCTCCTCCGCGGTGAGGCGCTCCTTGGCGACCGCTCGGTCCAGGTTGCCCGCGATCCGGTCTCGGCCCGCCTCGGCGCGCACCAGCTCGGGCTCGTAGAGGGTCACGGCCTTGCCGATCGACGCGTGGACCTGGGCGATGCCATGGCCCATCAGCCCGGCGCCCGCCACGAACACCCGCTCGATCGTCACGCGCCGAGCCTACAAGACTGGCGATGACCGCGAATGAAGGGGTCGCGTCCATGATGCACCGATGCCGATCAGGGAGACCGCGGCTGAGCGTGGGGCGAGGCGCGCCCGAATGCTCTTGTCGCGCACGGCAGATGGACTGGCGACCGGGCGAAGGACGAGCGGCCTGAGTCTGCGCGAGGTCGGTCGCCCGTCAGCGTCGGCCACGATCGGATCGCGCGTGCGGAGCGCGGCGACCCAAACGCACTGACCATCGAACTCGCGGCTCGAGTGGCGGCCGTCCTCGGGTTGGAACTCAGTGTTTCGCTGCATCCCGATGGTGACCCGGTTCGCGACAAAGCGCATCTCGCGCTGCTCGAGCGCTTCCGTTTGCGCCTCGGACCAGGAGTTCGATGGCGAACGGAGGTCCCGATCCCGATCGAAGGAGATCGTCGAAGCGCCGACGCCGTCCTCGACGCTGGAGGCTCAGACATCCTCGTCGAGGCGGAGACGCATCTCGCCGACATCCAGCGACTCGAGCGCGGGATCGGCGGGAAACAGCGGGACCTGGGCATCGGGCGCGTGATCCTGCTGGTGGCAGACACGCGCCATAACCGGGCGGTGATCGATCGGGTTCCCGAGCTTTCGCGCCGATTTCCGATCGGGACGCGGGCATGCCTTGTCGCACTCGCCCGAGGACGAGACCCTGGAGGTGATGCCCTCCTGGTCCTGTGAAGACGACTCCTCGATCGCGATCGGTCGAGGCGTCGACTATGCGACGAAGCGGCCGTGTTCCGCCACGTGCGTTGGCCGCCACGGTGGCCATCGAAAGCTGATCGTTCCGCGAAGTCAGATGCCACGAGGCGATTCCGTCGTCGGATGGTCTGGACCGACCATTCGCAGCCGCGCGAGTCTAGTCGGCGCAGCAGCTCCGCGAGCAAGCGATCGGCGGCCGCATATGGGTCGAGGCGGTGGGCCGCCACGTCGTCGAGCAGCCGTTCCGTGGCGGTTCGCCGTTCCGGCGCGACCAAGGCCGCCCGCAGCCGCTCGCCCAGGATCGCCCAGACCTGCGCCTCGGCCCGGGTCAGCCGGGCGCGAGCCGCTCCGGCAGCATCCCGTTCCGCCGTCCGGTGCCGGTCGAGGGCGACCAGGAGCTCGGGCACGCCCTCACCGGTCGCTGCGGTCGTGATCAGGACCTCGGGGCGCTTCGGTCGCGGCCGCTCCGGCTCGCCCGCGATGCCACTCGCGCCGCGGCCGACCGTCGGCACGAGCATCGCCCGCAGTTGCGCCGCGGTCCGCTGGGCACCCGGCTTGTCCCCCTTGTTGACGACGACGAGATCCGCGACCTCCAGCAGGCCCGCCTTGATCGCCTGGACCTCGTCGCCCATCTCGGGCGCTTCCAGCACGACCGTGGTGTCCGCGGCGGCCGCGACCTCGACCTCGCTCTGACCCGTCCCCACGGTCTCGATGAACAGGAGGTCGAAGCCGCATGCGTCCAGCACCGCCGCCGCCGCGCTCGACGTCGAGGCGAGACCGCCGGCGTGCCCGCGCGATGCCATCGAGCGGATGAAGACGTCGCGATCCTCCGCGTAGGCCTGCATCCGGACCCGGTCGCCGAGCAGCGCTCCGCCGGTGATGGGCGAGGACGGATCGACCGCGATGACCGCCACCGTCCGCCCGGCCCGCCGCACCTCGGCGATCAGCGCGGCGACGAGCGTGGACTTGCCCGCGCCCGGTGGCCCCGTGATGCCGACGATGTGCGCGCGTCCCGCCAGCGGATACAGGCGACGAAGGGCGGCCTCGGCGAGCGGCGTCCGGTTCTCGACCGCGGTCAGCAACCGGGCGGTGGCGAGCCGATCGCCGGCGAGCGCGGCATCGGCGAGTGCGGTCGCCCGGGACCCGGCCGCCTCCCCCACCCTAGTCGCGCGGTCGCGCGTTCGCCCGCAGGTACTCGGCGACCTGGGCGATGGTCGTGCCGGGCCCGAAGACCTCGGCCACGCCGGCCGCCTTGAGTGAGGCGACATCGTCGTCGGGGATGATCCCGCCGACCGTGACGAGGACGTCGGCCATGCCCTGGTCGGTCAGGAGGCGCGTCACGCGGGGCACCAGCGTCATGTGTGCCCCGGACAGGATGGACAGGCCGACGACGTCGACGTCCTCCTGGAGCGCCGCGGTCGCGATCATCTCCGGCGTCTGGCGAAGACCCGTGTAGACGACTTCGAACCCTTCGTCCCGGAGCCCGCGAGCGAGCACCTTGGCGCCGCGGTCATGCCCATCGAGACCCGGCTTGGCGATGAGCACCTTGAGGGGTCGGTCCGTCATGGCCGGGATTGTAGGCCCGCGAGGCCGGCCGGCGACCGGCCTCGCAGACCCGATCCGGGGTTAGCGGCGGATCCGGAGGACCTCGCCGCCGCCGATCGACACGCTGTGGTTCGTGACGTAGATCGTGCCGTGCCGGTTGACCACAACCCCACCGGGTGCCGTCAGGGCGCCCTCGGCGACCTCGGTCTTGTGGTGATGCCTGACGCGCCAGAGCGCGCCGGTCGCATCGCCGCCGAGGAACAAGTTCAGGACGCCGGCCTTGACGATCTCGACGACATACAGGTCGCCACGCGGCCCGAAGTTCAGGCCGACGATCGAGGTGAACCCATCCGCCCAGAGCGTGCAAGGGCCGTGCTTGGCCGTCGGGTCGCACACGACGTTGCGTGCCCGCGGCGAGATCCGCCAGATGCGCGATGCGCCCGGCGTGAACGGGAAGCCCTTCAACTCACCGACATACCAGTAGCCGTCAGGCCCGACAGCGACCGACGTCGGTACGGCCTCGGCCAGCAACTCAGGCTCGGTGACGCCCAGGAACGGCGGCAGGTGCGCCGTGCCGATCAGCTCGTTCGGGAACTTGGCGACGGTCTTGACGTGGCCGTGGCTGTCGACGATCAGCAGCTCATTGCCGGCCGCATCGGTGACGAGCGTCTTGCCGTTCCTGAGTGCCGCCAGGCCATACGCGTTCGAATCGGTCGGATTCGGCGGGTCGTCGTGGTCCGTGAGATCCGGGTGGGCATTGCGGAACGCCTGGATGTCCGCCTTGATCGACTCGCCGCCCTTCGACACCCGCATGAGCGTGTCGAACCGGGGGTCGACGACCTGTGGGCCGCCGCCAACGGCGACGAACACCCGGCCATGCTTGCCGACGTCGACATTCACCGGACCGGTGGCCTCGCCCTCCGGCGAGACGGCTGAGGGCAGCCCGACGCGATAGTCGCTGACGCCGCCCTTGGAGATCCGGATGATCTTGCCGCTGGTGCCGATCCCGCCCGGGCCACCCTGGCCGGCGAGCGCCACCAGGACGCGGCCGTGGCTGTCGACCGTGAGACCGCGCGGATTGTCCAATCCGGACGCGATGACCTTGACGTGGGGCCCGGATGCCGCGGCCGGCGCCGCCATCGCGAGCGATACGAGGAGCAGCGCCATCAGCGCGGCGATCCACGCGGAACGACGACCTGGTCTCATCGGTCAAACCTCCCCTTGCCCGTGCCACCCCCAGACCCCGATCGCCGACCATCCTACTCTCGTGGCTGGGCGCCGATACCTCGAGTCCCGCAGGTTGACGAGGCGGCGGATGATGCTCGCATGGAGAAGGCCGTGGGATCCCCACTGGCTCGCAAGCTGAAGCTCAGGCCCGAATCGCGTGCCGCGGTCGTCGGAGCACCGACGAGCTACATCAGGCGCCTCGACCCGCCGCCGGGCGCGACGGTCCGCAGCGACCTCGATGGGCCCCTCGACTGGATCCAGGTCTTCGTCAAGACCACGGCCGAACTGGCCGCGGTCGTGCCGCTGATCAAGGCCGCGATCGAGCCGGATGGCCTGGTCTGGATCAGCTACCCGAAGGGTGCCTCCAAGATGCAGACCGACCTCACCCGCGACAAGGGCTGGGGTCCGCTCGAGGGCGCGGACCTGATGTGGCTGTCGCTGGTCTCGATCGACGACACCTGGTCGGCCTTCGGCCTGCGCCCGTACAAGCCCGGCGAGGCCCGCCAGACCTTCCGCTGACCGAGGCGGTCCCTAGTCCCGAAGCTGCAGCCAGAACACCGCGTCCGCGCTTCCATACTCCCGATACTCGAGCCTGACCGGTCCACTCGCTGGCGCTTCGACCACGATCCAGCCGTCGGGAGCGGGCACATCGTTCAGGAGGCCCTGGAGCATCCCTGGCCGCGGATCGGTGCCCTCGGCGTCGTGGACGATCGCCAGCTCCCGGCCGTCCGGGCCGACCGCATGCCAATCGCGCCATCGGGTGTCCAGTCGACCGGAGTCGATCACCTGGACCATCACCTCGATGAAGACGTGGCCCGGTGCCGGCTGCAGCCCGGGATAGGCCGGCACGGTGTCGAGCCCGCTCAAGCGGAGCACCCCGGGTCCGGACGGCGTCACCACCGTGATCGGGTCATCGAGGGCCACCTCGCCAGTGGTCGCTGTCGCACCAGGGGTGGCCGGCGGCGACGGCGTGTCCAGACCCCCGTTCGGGTCGCCTTCCCGGATCACCCATCGCACGCGTGGCCACGCTGGCTGCGTCGGCGCGAGTCCGTCCAGCGTCACGGTGTTCTCGGTCGGGTGGTCGACCGTGACGAGCTTGTCGGTCGGAGGCACGTCGACGATCAGGATGCTCGAGTCGGCGAACCCACCGAGGGTGCTGACGTGCGTCTGATCGTTCACGCCTGGTACGTCGAACCCGAGGACCGTGCGGGCCTCGCCGATCGCTGAGCCGACCGTGCCTTCGAACAGGTTCCGCATCCCGATCCATGCCAACCCGGTGTCGTCGCGCAGCACCCGCGCATCGACCTTCGCGAGATACAGCGAGCCACCCGGGAACGACGAGCGCAGGTTCGGCAAGCGACCACACTCGCGGACATCTCGCACGCGGATCTGCAAGCCCGGGCCATCGGCGTTGGCGATGACGGCCCAGTCGCCCGGCTGCAGGACTCCCGTGGTCATCGTCGCCGTCGGCGCTACGGGCGGGAAGGTCACCCCTGGAGCCGTCCCCTCGACGGGCGTGGGCTGGGCCGAGGCCGCGGCATAGTCGGCGAGTGTCGGGCACCCGCCGCCCGTGCTGTCCCGCCGAAGCCCGGCGAGCAGCGCCACGCCGCCCGCGACGGCGATCACTGCCGCGACGGCGAGCAACCGGCCCGGCCACCGGATCCCGCCGCGACCTGCGGCGATCCGCGCGGCGGCCGGCGAACCGGCCCACGTTGGGTGCGGACCGACCACGGCATCCAGCTCGCGGTGCAGGTCGGCGGTGAGCCGTCGCTCGAGATCGTGCCCCGTCGTCATCGATCGCCTCCGATCGGCGCTGGCTCGAGCACCGCCCGAAGGCGATCGAGCGCCCGCGTCAGGATCACGCCGACGTTGCCGGGACTGGTCCCGAGGATCCGGCCGATCGTCGCGTAGTCGTAGTCGTGGTAATAGCGCAGCACGACGGCCGCTCGCGAGCGTGGTTCCAACTCGCCCAAGGCGCCAAGGACGCTCAGGCGCTCTGCCGTTGCCCCGGTTGCGTCAGCTGCATGACGGCCCAGCATCTCGTCGGGCGAGATCTCGCGCGGTCGGCTCGACCTGCGTCGAAGCCCGGCCAGCGCTGCGTTCACCAGGATCCGATGGAACCAGGCGGTCGCGGGCACATCGCCACGGAACCGGGCACGGTCGCGGAACGCCGACACGTAGGCGTCCTGGGTCACGTCAGCCGCGAGGCCGTGGTCCCTGACGATCGCGAGGGCCGTTCGGAAGGCGCGCGGATAGGAGCTCTCGTAGAAGGTCCCGAAGTCCTCGAGTTCGACGCGGAACGCCACCACTACCTCGCTCGCGAGGGACCACTCGCTGTCCACATCGTAGAGATGCGCGACCGGGCCGCTTCCTTACAGCAACGGACCCCGGACCCATGACGGGCCCGGGGTTCCGGCGACGCCGTCGAGATCGTCAGGCGTTGGCGCGGCTGAACGTGCGCGAGGCCAGGAGCAATGCCAGGACCGCGAGGATCCCGGTCATGGCCACGCCGATCACGATCTCGGGGTCGCCCCACTGGCCGTTGAACAGCGACCGAGCGGCATCGACCGCGTGGGTGAGCGGGCTGAGCGTGCTCAGGAACTGCAGCCAGTCCGGCGCCAGGGCCATCGGCAGCAGGATCCCGGACAGCAGCAGCAGGGGCATCGCGACGCCGTTGACGAGCGGCGCGAAGGCGTCCTCGCTCTTGAGGATCAGGGCGGCGCTGTACGAGAGCGGCGCGGTCACCAACCCGATCAGCACGAGCAGGGCCAGCACCACCACGACACCGGCCGCGTCGACCTCGAGGCCGAGCGGGATGGCCAGCACGATGAGCAGGATCGCCTGGAACTCCAGGATCGTGACATCGCGCAGCGAGCGGCCGAGCAGCATCGCGACACGGCTCATCGGGGTCACTCGCATCCGCTCGATGACGCCGCTACGCAGCTCGGCGATGAGCCCAAACCCGGCGTATGCCGTGCCGAACATCGCGATCTGGATGAGTAGACCGGGGACGAACCAGTTGAAGGCGTTGGTGCCGGTGCCGGCCGCCTGGGTCGCGCCCTCGAGCAGTGGCCCGAACAGGAACAGGTAGAGCAGCGGCAGCATCATCCCGAAGACGATCCACACCGGCTGACGGATCGTCAGCCAGAGCGATCGGTGGAAGATCAACCAGGTGTCGCGAACGGTCTTCACGACTGGGTTCGTTGAGGTGGTGGCGAAGGGCAGTTCTCGGGTGATGATCTGGGTGCTCATGCTGCGGGCTCCTCTCGAAGTGATCGGCCGGTCTGGCGGAGGAAGACGTCATCGAGGCTTGGGCGTGCGAGCGTCAGCGTCTGGGCGCGCAGCCCCGCGCTGTCGAGCGCGCGGATGAGCTCCGGGACGGCGCTGTCGCCCTGGTCCACGTACAGGCGGATGAGCCCGTCCTCGTGGCTCGCTTCGCGAACGAAGGCGTGGCCCCGGACCGTCGCGAGCACCCGTTCCGGGTCGCCGTCGACCCCGAGGGTCACCACGTCACCCGCCACCTGGCGCTTCAGTTCGTCGGCCGTGCCCTCGGCCACGATCAGGCCGTGGTCGATGATGGCCAGCCGATCGGCGAGCGCGTCGGCTTCCTCGAGGTAATGGGTCGTCAGGAAGATCGTCGTGCCTTGCTCGCGGAGGCCACGGACCTCGTCCCACATGCGGGCCCGCGCCTGCGGGTCGAGGCCGGTCGTCGGCTCATCGAGGAACAGCACCGACGGCCGATGGACGATGCCCAGCCCGACGTCGAGCCTGCGGCGCATGCCTCCCGAGTAGGTGCTGGTGTAGCGGTCGGCAGCGGCGGTCAGGTCGAGTATGTCGAGCACTTCGGCCGCGCGACGCTGGGCCGTCGCCTTGTCCATGCCGTAGAGCCGGCCCTGGATGACGAGCTCGCCGCGGCCGGTCTCAGAGGGGTCCGTGGACCCGCCCTGCGGGACGTAGCCGATCCGTCGGCGGACTTCCTGTGGCTGCGTGGCAAGATCGATGCCGGCGACCGTCGCCTCCCCGCCCGATGGCATGAGCAGCGTGGCCAGCATCCGCAACGTCGTCGTCTTGCCGGCGCCGTTGGGGCCGAGGAAACCGAAGATCTCGCCGGCGCCGACGTTGAGGTCGATGCCGCGCACGGCCTCGACCGCCTCCTTGCGTGACTTGAAGGTCCGACGCAGTCCCTTCGTCTCGATCATCGGCCCTCCCGGGCCTGTCCTGGTCGTCATCTCGTCGCTCCTGCGGTGCCCTATGCTGGTCCCGGCTACTTGCGCGGTTCGCCAACGTGGGTCATTATCTGCGCAGCGCAGATATTCACCCATGCAGAGGCACATGTCAAGATGGATAGACGACAAGGCGTCGAGGGCGTCGTCCGGGCGCTTCGACGAGTCAACTTCCAGGGCTCGATCTTCGGCCAGACGATCGCGATCCGCCTCGGCCTGTCCGAGTCGGACATCGACGCGCTCGAGCTCCTCATCGACACCGGCGCGGCCACCGCGGGCAAGCTCGCCGAGGTCATGGGCCTGACGACCGGGGCGGTCACGCGCGTCGTGGACCGGCTCGAACAGGCCGGGTACGTCCGGCGGGTCACCGACCCCGCCGATCGCCGGCGGGTCGTGGTCGAGGTCGTGCCCGAGCGGGTCGCGACCATCGAGTCGCTGCTCGACTCGCTCGAGCGGGCGGCTGCCGAAGAGGTCGATCGTTACTCGCCAGAGCAGCTCGCGACCATCAACGACTTCCTCTCGCGGATGGCCGACCTCACCCAGTCGGAGTCGGCCCGGCTGCGGACACTCACCGCGGACGACGCCTCGGAGCCGACGGGACCGTCCGAGCACTCGGCGCCACTCGGCGGCCTGACGAGCGCGCGCCTGATGTTCCGCTCGGGCGCGCAGGAACTGCGCCTGCGAGCGGGTCGGTCGGGGTCGGAGCTCTATCGCGCCCGCTTCGACGGCGCGACGCCGCAGGTCCGCGTCCGCGACGGGCGGGTCCTCGTGCAGTACCGCGGCATCCCGTTCGACTGGCGCAAGCGCGTGGCCACCATCGGGATCAACCCGTCGATCCCCTGGACGATCGAGGCGGTCGGCGGGGTCAACCGTGTCGAGGCCGACCTGCGCGACATCGACGTGCGGCAGTTCGACATCACCGGCGGCTCTGAACGGATCCAGGTCGAGTTCGGTCGGCCGCAGGGCGAGGTCCCGATCCGGGTCGTCGGCGGCGCGAGGACCATCCGGCTCGAGCGGCCGGCCGGCGTGCCGGTGCGGCTGCGGATCAAGGGTGGCGTCGGGCAGGTCGAGGTCGACCGCCAGTCGTACGGGGCGAAGAGCGGCGACGTGTCCGTCGAGTCGCGCGGCTGGATGGAGTCCGGCGACCGGTTCTCCGTGGAGATCGTCGGCGGCATCAAGACGATCGCCGTCGTCGAGCGCCTCTAACCCCCCGCTCAGTCAGCTGCGAAGTCGCTCCACCGTCTGGGCGGCGCGTCGCTGGCGCGTCTCGGCCCGCTTGGCCCCGGCGATGAACTCCGCGTACTCGCGTCGATGCGACGGCGCCAGTGCCTCGAACGTCGCCGTCGCGGCCGGATCGCCGGCCAGGGCCTCGACCAGCTCCGGCGGCAGGACCACGTCGGCGGAGCGCGAGCGCTCGTCGCGGGCCAGGTCGAAGTCGACCGTGTCACCGGCGTCCTTGCCGAGCGCCGTCCGGGTCGCCTTGTTGACGACCATGACGACCTTGCGGCCTTCGTCCTCGAAGGTGTAGGGCATGAACTGGTTCTTGAAGGGCCGCCCGTCGATCGTGCCGACCACCGAGGTCCGCCCGGTCGCCCGGAACGCCTCGACGACGTCGGGCGGGATGTCGACGTAGGTGCCGCCCTCGATCGGCCGCAGCACGGCCGAGAATCGAGCCCGGCTCACGCGCCCGGTGCCCGCCGTTCCAGGTGCGCGAAGAACTCGGCCCGGGTCCGGTCGCGGGTCCGGAAGAGCCCGAGCACCGAAGACGTAGTCATGACCGTGCCGGGCTTGCGGACGCCGCGCATGACCGCGCACAGATGGGTGGCCTCCATCACGACCCCGACGCCCTGGGGCGCCAGCCGGTCCTGCAGGAACTCCGCGACCTGCTGGGTCAGGCGCTCCTGGACCTGGAGACGCCGCGAGTACATCTCGACGATGCGCGGGATCTTCGAGAGCCCCACCACTCGTCCGCGCGGGATGTAGGCGACCGCCGCGGTCCCGAAGAACGGCAGCAGGTGGTGCTCGCACAGCGAGTAGAACGGGATGTCCTTGACGACCACCATCTCGCTGTAGGCGACATCGAAGATGGCGTTGTTGATCAGGCGCTCGGGGTCGACGTGGTAGCCGGCGGTCAGCTCGGTGTACATGCGGTGGACCCGCTCGGGCGTGCCGATCAGACCCGGGCGGTCGGGTTCTTCACCGATCTCCTGGAGGATCTCGCGGACGGCGGCCTCGACGCGGCCGTTCGCCCCGTCGTGGCGGCCGGCGCCCTCGATGAGCGACTCGGCGCCGCCCGGCTCTTCGCCGATCTCGGTCTCGATCTCGTTCACGATGGCGCGGACATGGCTGGGCAGGTCGGTCGGGCTGGTCATCGTCGAGAAAGGCTCCCGTGCAGGGCGCGATGGTACGTCGGACGCTGCTAGGCTGCGACCATGGCGCATCCGCGTGTCGATCAGCTCCGGTTCGCTCGATCCGAATGGCGCCGCGGGTTGCGCGGCCTGACGGACGCGGACGCCCGACGTCGGCTCGAGCCGATGAACTCGATCTCGTGGATGATCGGTCACCTGGCGTGGCACGAACGACTCGTTTGGTTGGAGCGGGCCCAGGGCCTGCGCGTCGAGCCGTCGCTCGACCTCGTGGCGAGTGGCGCCCCGGCGTCGACGCCGGGTCTCGACGCGATGTGGGCAGCCTGGAAACGGGTGGTCGCGATGGCCGACCCATTCGTGGATGACCTGACGACCGATGCGCTCGAAGTCCCGCTGCCCTTCGACGGCCGAGTGAACGCCCCGGCGGCCGGGTCGCAGATCCAGCGGATCACCTACCACTACTGGTCGCACATCGGCGAGGCATCGGCGGTGCGCCAGATCCTTGGCCACAAGCGCCTCGCCCAGTTCGTCGGCGACATCGAAGCGCAGGCCCCGTACCGGCGCGAGGAGTGAGCTAGCCCGCTCGACCGCGACGCGCGAGGTAGTCGTGCCAGAGGAGGCGGGCGGCGACGGAGCGCCAGGGCCGCCAGGCCTCGCCGATCTCGGCCATCGCCTCCGGGCCCGGGCGGTCGGCGAGACCCCGGACATCGGCGACGGCCCGGGCGAGCGCGATGTCCCCGGCCGGCCACACGTCGGGCCGTCCGAGGACCATGAGCAGGTAGATCGTCGAGGTCCATCGCCCGATCCCCGGGATCGCCTCGAGGGCATCGGCCGCCGTCTCGTCGTCGAGGGTCGCGACCGTCGCGAGATCGAGCGTGCCCGAGTCCAGGGCCTGGGCCAGTGCCCGCCCGTAGCGGGCCTTCTGTCGGCTGAACCCGATGGCCAGCAGCTCCACGTCCGAGAAGGCGAGGAATCGACCGGGCGTCAGCGGCTGCGCGACGACCGTCAACCGATCGAACGCCGCCTGCGCCGACGCGAGCGACACCTGCTGTTCGAGCACGATGTGCAGCAGCGTGGCGAACCCGGGCGCACGGTCCCAGAGTGGTGGCGGACCGTGGCGAGCGACGATCCCGGCGAGGTCGCTGTCCCGCGCGGCGAGCTCAGCCACGGCGGCACCGAGCGAGCTTGGGGTCAGCGCCGCGGCCGGACGCCCGCCCCCGGCCTGTGGCTCGGAGGTCCTGTGCGACATGTACCCCTACTGTGGCATATCGGCACCACCAAGCCGCCTGCTAGCCTGCCTGCATGGCTGGCCAGCGTGCGCTGATCGCCTTCGTGCTCGTCTCCCTGCTGGCGGTCGCCGGCTGTGGCGGCGCGGCCGTCGTTTCGGGCGGGCCATCGACCGCCCCGTCGGCGGCTGTCTCCGCGACGTCCGCGCCGAAACCTCGCCCGACCCCGCGACCCACGCCTCGCCCCACCCCCCGTCCGAGCGCGACGCCCGAACCGACGCCGATCGTCCCGACGCCCGAGGGCGAGGCCGCGAAAGCCGGGTTCGTGAAGTTCGCCGGGTCCGAAGGCACGCCGTATCACGTCGACCTCGCGTCGAAGGTCGAGGTCCTCGGCACGTCCCTGACGTTGCGGCTGGCACTCGATGTCGCCGGCAATGGGGACATGGCCGGCGAGGCCGCGGCCAAGTCCGGGGACGTCACCAAGACCGTGGAGCTCGTCATCGTGGATGGACGCGAGTACGCGCGCCTGCCCGGGGAGCCCTGGGCGCGGGTCATGGGCGATCCGACGACCTCCGACCCGCTCGGTGAGCTGCCGCTCGACAAGGTGGACTGGATGGGGCTCGACCGGGTCGGGGGCGCGCAGCTCCATCACCTCCGGATCGACGATCCGTCCATCGTGTCGGCCTCGAATGCCGAGGACGCGGCCATCACCGACCTCGAGATCGAAACCGGCGTCATGGACGTCTGGGTGACCGGCAAGGGGACACCGGTCATCGCCAAGTTCCAGATCGCCGGGACCGGGATCGCACGGAGCATCCGGGCCGCCTTCACGATCGTCGGCCGCTACGACTTCTCCGATGTGGGCAAGCCCGTCAAGGTGCAAGCGCCCACCGACTGAGTCGGCGACGCAGCGTCGTGCCGTCCGCGCCGGTCAGACGACCGAACCGCCCCGGGCGAACCCGGCCGCCGGCAATGGGTCGAACGGCCGCCCGACGGCACCGCGCAACCACGCCCGGGCGTTCTCGCCGAGCGTCGGACGGTGATAGCCGCCCTCCTGGAGGATGACCAGGCGACGGCCGGTGGCGGCGACGCGACGTCCGACCTCGTGGTACACGTCGGTCGTCAGCGCGAAGTCGCCGATCGGGTCGAGGCCGTAGGTGTCGAAGCCCAGCGACACGACCACGATGGAGCCCGGCACCGCGGCGATCGCCTCGACGGCTCGGTCCGTGGCCTCGAGGAAGTCGTCGTTGGTCGCGCCGGCTCGCAGCGGGATGTTCAGGTTCTCCCCCGCCCCCTCCCCCTCGCCGGTCTCGTCGGCGCGACCCAGGAAGTACGGGTAGGCCCGCTCTGGGTCGGCGTGGATCGAGATGTAGCGGACGTCGGCCCGTCGCCAGAAGATCTGCTGGCTGCCGTTGCCGTGGTGGTAGTCGACGTCGATGATCGCGACCCGCTCCCCGGTCCGTGCCGTGATGGCGTGGGCGGCGATGGCGGCGTTGTTGAAGAAGCAGTAGCCGCCATACATCGACCGCGCCGCGTGATGGCCGGGCGGCCGGCACAGGCCGTACGCCGAGGTCGCGCCGGCAAGGACGAGGTCCACGGTCGTCAGCGCCACGTCGACCGCCGACCGGGCCGCCGGGTACGTGCCGGCGACCAGGGGCGCCGCCGAATCCAGGCCCCAGAAGCCGGCGCGGCCGCCCGCGTGCTCGGGTTCACGCACGAGCCGGCTGATGGCATCCGCGCTCATCCCCTCGAACATCGATCGGTTGGGGTACGTGTCAGCCGAGAGGAACGCCTGGGGTAGCTGCTGACGCCGGACCTCGGACCAGGCCACCTCGAGGAACCGGAGCAGGCCTTCATCGTGGACGGCCGTGATCGGGGCCTCGCCGTGCTCGGTCGGCGCGACGGTCTCGAAGCCGCCGTCGGCCTCGAGCGTCCGGCGGATGATCTCGGCGCGCTCGGCGACCTCGTTGGCCGGCACGGCCTCGCCCATGAACGTCTCGACCGTGATGTCGTGGCCGAGATGGGTCGGCGTGTAGACGACCTGCATGCGCTCCCTCGGTGTCAGACACGGCCGGCGACCCCCAGGATCGCCGCGCTGACCGCATCGGGACGGTACCGCATCAGGTTGTGGCCGTCGTGGCGGAACGGCACGATCCGCGCGGTCGGGTTGCCGGCGGCCTGGCGTGCCGCGACCACCGCGTCCAGCGCCCGATCCCGGGCGCCCGGTTCGTCGTCGCCCGAACCGGCCGCGGCGAGGATGACCACGGGCGCCTCGATGACCGGGACCGTCGCCATCGGGTCGTACGCGTACATCGTTCGGACGCACGCCTCGAGCACGTGCGGCCGCGTGACCGGCACGACGCGGCCCGCGTGCGTCTCGACGACGGTCGCCCGGGCCGCCTGTTCCTGGTCCGCGTCCCAGGTCGCGGGATCGAACCCCGCCCGATCGGCGAGGAACGCGGTCATCGACCGCATGACCTCGGGCGGTTCGTCGAGCCCGCGTAGGAACCCGTCGACATCGAGGCCGGTCGAGGCCTCGAGGGCCTCCCAGCCGCCATCGACAAGCACGACGCCCGCGCAACGTGCCCCGAGTGCGAGCGCGGCCTCGGCCGCGATCATCGCCCCGAAGCCGTGGCCCGCCAGGATCATCCGGTCGCCCGGCTCGACCAGGAGGCTCGACCCCTCCGCGACGGCGACCACGTCCTCGACCAGCCTGTCGACGTCATACGCGCCTTCTTCGGTCGGGGCGTCCGAGAGGCCGTGACCGCGGAGGTCCATGGCCACGACGTGTCGCCCGGCACGCACGCGGCGGGCGATCGGGGTCCACGTCGAGGCCGTCGTGGAGAGGCCATGGATGAGCAGCACGCCCGGCGTCGGATCGGACGGGCCACCCCAATCGAGGAAGTGGATCCGGTCGCCCCCATCGACGGCGACCGTGAAGCCCTGCGGTTCGGCCGTCGGGTCGGCGGCGGGGACGGCGTCGAGCGGCCACTCCATCGAGCCTAGGATACGGGCGCCATGGTCAAACGCCGGCGAGGAGCCCGCACCGCCCCACTTCGAGCCGCTCGTCATCGCCCCTTCGAGGAGCTGGTCGAGCGCGCGATCGCATCGATCCCCATGCCGTTCGCCGAGGCGCTCGACGACGTCGCCATCGTCATCGAGGACGAACCGACCGCCGAACAGCTCGGGGCCGACGCGGCGGCCGACGACACGTTGTACGGGATCTACGAGGGCGTCCCCCGGACCGCGTGGGGCTCCGACTGGGAGCCGATGCCGAACCGCATCACGCTGTTCCGCCTGCCACTCGAGGCGGACTTCGCGGACCCGGACGAGCTCGAGGACGAGGTCTGGCTGACGGTCGTCCATGAACTGGCCCACCACCTCGGTATCGACGAGGACCGGCTGCACGAGCTGGGCGTGGACTGAGGGGGTCGGAACCGAGCTTCTCCGTCAGCGCAGCATCAGGCCGGCCGCCGGCACCAGCAGCAGCCAACTCGCGATGATGGCGACGACCATGCCGCGGGCGGGCATCCGGAACGGCCGCTGGCCGGGTCGCGCTCGATCCGGCGCGCGATCGCCGCCCGGTCGGACGTGGTCGAGGCCGATCGTGGCGTGGGTCAACCCGACGAACATCACCACCTGGGGCGCGAGCGCGATCGCCGTCACGGTGTAGATGAGGGTCCCGAGGGCGAACGTGGCAGCCGCGACGCCGAGCGTGACCAGGGTCAGGCCGGCCGGACCCGAGTGCACGCCGAGACCGAGCGCGTCGAGGAGTCGGAGCGCGATGTCGAGCCCCGCCTCGAGGCCGAACAGGATCAACAGGCCCGTCGTCGTCTCGATCAGCGCGACGACGACCGCGGCGATCTTGCGCGCGCGGAACACGCGGAACGATCGGCGGGTGGCCTCCAACGGATCGACGTCGCCGAGCACGACCCCCGCCAGGAGGTAGGCCAGGGGCGCCCCGATCAGGGCGGTCACGATGAGCGACGCGACGACGGTGGCCTCACCGGTCAGGTTGACCGTCTCGGCCAGCACCGCCTCGAGCGCGCCCTGCGCGACGGCCAGCGGCACGCCTGCCACGAGCGAGGCCACGACCGCACGCCAGAAGACCATGCGCGAGCGCGCGAGCGCTTCGCGGACCGTCACCGGGCGTCCCGCCAGTCGCCCGCCAAGGATGGCCGCGGCCATCGTCCGGCTCTCGACGAGCGCGACGAGGCCGCCGATGAGAGCCGGGACCGCGAGCAGCCCGTACCAGCCGCCCGCGCCGCCGCTCATGAGCTCGTCGGCCTCCCGGACGGTCCGATGGAGGGCGGTCACCTCCAGGACCCAGCTCGCCAGCGCGAACGGCCCGACCGTGCCCAGGACGATCGCGCCGATGTAGAACGACGCGGCCCGCATCTCCTCGGAGGCGCCCGCGAGGAGGTCGAAGCTCGCACCGACCAGTCGCCGGGTCGAGGTCAGCGGCGGGACGTAGGCGGCCGCCGGACCGTCGTCGCTCGGTGCTGTGTCGTCGGATGGTGGGTCGGCGCTGAGTGGTGCTTCGGCGCTGAGTGGTGCTTCGACGGCTGCTGGCGGTTCGAGCGGTGGTGGCGGTTCCGCGCTCACGACCGCCCCCGCCTCCGGTCCTGCCTCGGCCGGAGGTTCGTCGGTCACGCGCCAGCTCCAGGCAGGGTCCCGGCGGCCCCGAGGAACTCGCCCAGTCGGCTCATCTCGACGTTCCCGCCCGACAGGATCACCGCGACCCGCTCGCCGTCGCGGATCGGGATGCGCCCCGCGAGGACGGCCGCGAGGGCCGCCGCCCCGGCCGGCTCGAGGAGCTGCTTGCCCCGCTCGAGCATGAACCGCAGGCCGGCCAGGATCGTGGGGTCGTCGAGCAGGACGATGTCGTCCACGTAGCGGCGCACCATCGCGAGCGTCCACGCCCCGGCGAACGGGGCCCCCAGCCCGTCGGCGACGCTCTCGGGCTGGATCCTGACGATGTCGCCTCGCTCGAGGGCCAGGGACATCGCGTTCGAGCGTTCGGGCTCGACCCCGTAGACCCGGGCGGACGGCCGGCGTTCCTTGACCGCGGCGCTGATCCCGCTGATGAGTCCGCCGCCGCCGATCCCGACGACGACGACATCCACGTCCGGCAGGTCGTCGACGAGCTCGAGTCCGGCAGTGCCGTTGCCGGCGATGACCATCGGGTCGTCGAACGGCGGGCAGTAGGTCAGCCCTTCGGCATCGCGGATCCGTTCGAGTTCGGCGAGGGCCTCCCCGACGTGCAAGCCGTGCAGGACGACGCGAGCGCCGTAGCCGAGGCACGCATCGACCTTCGAGCGGACCGCGCCGGCGGGCATGACCACGGTCACCGGGACGCCCGCCGCGCCGCCCGCCCAGGCATACGCCTGACCGGCGTTACCGGCCGACAGGGTGATGGCGCCGCGCGCATGCGCCTCGGGCGTCAGCGTGGCGATCCGGTTCGACATCCCGCGCGCCTTGAACGAGCCGGTCTTCTGGAGGTGTTCGGCCTTCAGGTACAGGCGGTCGTCGGCGACGCGGACGCCGGTCGCGGCCGTAACCCACGCCGCCGCGGTGGACGACGAGAGCAGCGGCGTGCGATGGACGAGCCCGCCGATCCGGGCGCGCGCCGACTCGATCTGCTCGAGGCTCACGTGATGGTCGATCTGCACGTCCGGCATGCTTCGGAGTATGGCGTGGGGGTGAGTGGCGCGAAGCGACATGACTTGCGTGTTTGCGCAAGTACTGATACTGTCGGGGGGTGTTGGACTACCTTCCGGTCTCGGCCGAGGTCGATCGCGAGCGGTACGCCGCCATCGGTCGGGCGCTGGCCGATCCGAAGCGACTGTGTGTCCTCGAGTCACTCGCCATCGGCGAGTTGTCCGTGAGCGACCTCAGTACGCGGGTCGGCTGCCAGGTACCCAACATGAGCCAGCATCTCGCGGTGCTGCGCAATGTCGGGTTGGTGACCAGTCGACGAGACGGCAACGCCATCCTGTACCGCCTCGCGGACCCCAGGGTCCTCGAGGCCTATCGACTCATCCAGGACATCGCTCGCGAGGCGAGCGCGTAACGCTCGGCCTGGCCGGGCCCGGAGATCTCGCCCGGAGGCGGGAGGAAGGAACAGATCCACATGGCGGAGATCAAGGTCGCGACGGACGCGAACTTCGAGGAATTGGTGCTGAAGGCGGAGCGTCCGGTCGTGGTCGACTTCTGGGCCGCGTGGTGCGGACCCTGCAAGATGGTCGCCCCCGAGATGGAGAAGCTCGCCGCCAAGTACGACGGCTCGGTCGACGTCGTGAAGGTCGACGTCGATGCGAACCCGCGGCTGTCCCAGGCGTTCAACATCCTGAGCATCCCGACGATCGCCTTCTTCAAGCCCGGCGCCCAGCCGCAGGGCGTGGTCGGGTTCCGACCGCTCGAGCAGCTCGAGCAGCAGTTCGGGCTGGCCGAATTCGTCACCGCTGACGCGGACTGACGACCTTCGTCCGACCTCGATCGCGACCCCGGCCCCGACGGGCCGGGGTCGTTCGATTCCGGGTGGCGTCCGGTCAGGCGCCTCGGACGCGGCGGGCCGCCGACCCGAGCCATGCGACCGCGCGATCGACCGCGTGCTGATCCAGCGCGGCCGGGGCGAACCTGACCCAATCGGGGCCGCGCTCCGAGCTCGATGCGTCCGGCGTACGGGTCGCGGCCGACGCGACCGCCGGATCGAGGCGGAACTCGGCGACCGACCCATCCGCGCTGACGACCGCCACGGTCGTCTCGCCGATGACGAACGCCGTGCCCCCGTCCGGCAGGTCGGTCAGGCCCACGCCGGTCGAGGCCGCCGCGTCGCGCAGGAACTCGACGAGGGTCATCGCCGGGCCGCCGCCAGGATCGCCTCCACGTCCGCGAGGTGGTCCTCGTAGTGCTCGACGGTGTCCTCGTGCAGGGACTTCATGTGTTCGGCGTGCTTGACCCAGCGGGCCTCCGGCACGACCGTCAGGGTGCCCCGCAGCTCACCGGGCTGGCTCCGGAACCGGTCGCGCAGTTCGTCGATCGGGACGAGGGTCCAGTGGGCCTGGAGCTCGGCGTTCACGGCCTCGCCGCCGCGCGTCTCCCAGTCGGCCTCGACCCGGGCGATCGTCGGCGCCGACTCCCCGACAGCCAGTTCCCGGGCGATGTCGAGGGCCACGGCCTGCCACGCGAGCAGGTGACCCATGAGATCCCGGGCCGACCAGCCGTGGGCCGCCTCGATCGGGCGAGCGATCTGCTCATCGGGGAGATCTGCCAGGCCCTCGAAGGCCGCCCAGAGCTCGCGTTCCTCTTCCAGGAACTCCAGCGCGTCGAGGTACATGCCGCCATGGTACGGACGCGACACCAGCGAGACGCGGGCGCGCCATCATCCGGGACGACATGGTTGCCACCAAGTCCCAGGGTCTCCACCCGTCCGAATTGTCACGGCCTCGGCGTCGCACGGATCCCGCACCCGGGGCCACGGCCGACGGTGCGAGTTCGGGTCCGGCGCGGACCGGCGTGGTCTTCGTCCATGGCATCGGATCCCAGCAGCCCGCCGAGACCCTGCTCCAGTGGTCAGCGCCGATCATCGAGGTCCTCACCGCCTGGCACGCGCAGTTCCCGCGGAACCCGGCCGATCCCAACCCGCGCGACCCGGTCCAGCGAGCCACGATCGACTTCTCCAGCACGCTCCCGACGATCTCGCTGCGCGTCCCGGCCGCGACGACCGGCGACGGCGTGGCCCATCCCGAGACCGAGTGGCTCCTGACCGAGGCATGGTGGGCGTCGAAGGTCGAGCCGCCCGGGCTCAACACGATCACGAACTGGCTCGGACCTCGCGGCGGCGCCGCCCAGGTCGTCGATGGGATCCTCGGCAACCGGACCGAGGGCTGGCTCCTGGCGGTCTCGCGGGCCGCCGTCGTCCCGTTCGTCTCGGTGCTGTCGGGGATCATCCTGACCCTGTACGGGCTGCTTCGAGGGGTGACGGCCATCATCCCGATCCAGTCCGTGAAGGACGCGGCGATCCTCCACACCTTCGACGACTTCCTGACCGGCTGGTTCGGGGACGTTCGCATCCTGCTGTTCGACCCGGCGCAGTCGGCCAATATCCGAGGCGGCCTGGCCGAGGCCGTGAACCGGCTGCGTGGCGCCGGGTGCATGAAGGTCGTGGTGGTGGCCCATTCAGGCGGCGTGATGGTCAGCTACCTGGCGCTCACCGACCCGGCCCTCGATCCGAAGGCGCTCAACGTCGACAAGCTCGTCACGTTCGGTGAAGGCTGGAACCTCGCGTTGCGCCTGACGCCGGCCGACGTCGGCATGGCGGACCGGCTGCGACGCGACATCACCGTCGCCCATCCCGGTCTCCGCTGGCGCGACTTCTGGGGGAGCCACGATCCAGCGCCCGCCGGCCCGCTGGCGCTGGAGGAGATCAAGCCACCCGTGTCCGCGCCGGATCGGATCCGATCGTTCCGGGTCTGGAATCGCCGGAGCCTGCTCGAGGACCATGGCGGCTACTTCGACAACGACGAGGAATTCGTCGTGCCGCTGATGCGCGAGATCGACGTGCCGACCGGCTGGGGCGAGACGTCGCGGTTCTACCCGCCCGACGAGGGCGCCAGCCCGACCGTGGAGCCCGAGGACGCCGCAGACGACCCCAGGGCCATGGCCGACCCGCGCGTCGTCCGCCACCGCCAGCGCGTCGCGACCGTCGCGCTTTGGCGGCAGATGGCCCTCGCGGTGCCCGTCGCGACGATCGCGCTGGCCCTCCAGTCCTACCCGGATCGACTGGTCACCATCGGGACGGAGGTCACCAGCGTCCTCCCGCGGATCCCGATCGTGGCCGACGTCATCGATTGGGTCCGCACTTTCAGCACCGAGACCTTGGATTCGATCGAGTTCAAATTGCCGGTGCTGACGGTCAAGGAGGGGGACATTGCGACCCTGATGCAGGTCTTCGGCACGGGCGTCCTGCAAGCCGTGGTGCTGATCGCCGCGCTCCAGATCGGCTTCGCGCCGATCCAGGCGTATCGGGCCTGGCCGCTCCGTGCACCGATCCGGACGGTGATGTACGGCGTCGAGGCGGCCCTCATCGTGATCATGGCGCTCGTGGTCGCCCGCGTGTACGTCGTCGACGCTCATGACGACCTGCTCGGCGCGGGGTGGGTGGCCTGGGCGCCGGGACTGTTCGTGACGGCCCTGGTCGGGCTGCTCACGATCGGTACGAGCGAGCTCGTCAAGGCCGTCCGAGCGCCGGCCCTCTCGAGCGCGTTCGGCGTCGCATCGTCGGTCTTCTTCGCGTTCGCCATGGTGGCCGCGGTCGTCGCCATCTTCCGGATCCCGGATCTCGAGCTGGCAGAGGTCGCCTACGTCGTGATCTGGATCGGGGCGTTCCTTGTCCTGAGCGCCGGCCGCAATCGCTGGTCGCTCTGGGACCAGGCCGAGCGCCAGGCAGCCTACGGCCTCGTCGGGGCGATCACGGTCAATCGATGGCCGGCGATCGCCTCGTCGATCGGGTTCGTCATCGTCGGCCTCACGCTGGCCGCGTGGGTCATCACCGGGGCGAACGTGGGGATCTGGTTCGGCCTGTCCGGGGGCATCGTGTTGATCGTCATCGCGATGGCCTGGGGCGCGAAGGCCTGGCGGCAGTACGGCGACCCGGTCGTCGCGCCGGGCTCCGTCGAGTCGGCTCGCGGCTCCGTCTAGGCCGACGCCGACCGGTCGACGGGCATCGGCGGCCCGTCCCTACACCGCGACCGGCTCGCGGTACTCCCCGAACGCCTCGCGCAGGACACCGCATTGCTCGCCGAGCGTGGCGTACGCCGCGGCACAGCGGATGAAATGGGGCATGAGGTTGGTGTCGGACGAGCCCGGCCGTCGGGCGGCATCGCGCAGGCCGGCCAGGGCGGCGCCGACCGCTTCGGCGTCGCGCTCACGACGCGTCCGACCGAGTCGCTCGAGATGGGATTCCAGCGAGCCCTCGGGGACCTGCAGGACCGGCACGCTCATCACCTCGGACGCGTCGACATACGCGTTGACGCCCACGACCCGACGCTCGCCCGCGTCGAACTCGCGCTGGTAGCGGTAGGCGGCGTCCGCGATCTCGCGCTGGGGGTAGCCCTCGGTGATCGCGGCGACCATCCCGCCTCGGCGGTCGATCTCCTCGATGTACCGCCACGCCTGGCGCTCCGTCTCCGCGGTCAAGGCCTCGACGAACCAGGAGCCCCCGAGCGGGTCGACCGTCGCGTCGACGCCCGTCTCCTCGGCGAGGATCTGCTGCTGACGGAGCGCGAGCATGGCGGCCTCGGCCGTCGGCACCGCGAGCGCCTCGTCGTGCGCGTCCGTGTGCAGCGACTGCGTCCCACCGAGCACCGCGGCGAGCGCCTGGATCGCCACGCGGGTCAGGTTGTTGAGGGGCTGCTGCGACGTGAGCGACACGCCCGCGGTCTGGGTGTGGAAGCGCATCCAGGTGGACCGCTCGTTCTCGGCGCCGTAGCGCTCGGTCATGAGCTTGTGCCAGATCCGGCGCGAGGCGCGGAACTTCGCGATCTCCTCGAAGAAGTCCGAATGCGAGTTGAAGAAGAAGGAGAGCCGAGGCGCGAAGTCATCGACCCGCAGCCCACGCGCGATCGCATCCTCCACGTACGCCATGCCATCGGCGATCGTGAACGCGAGCTCCTGGACCGCCGTCGAGCCCGCCTCGCGGATGTGATAGCCGCTGATGCTCACCGTGTTCCAGCGCGGCATCTCGCGTGTCCCGAACTCGATGGTGTCGGTCACCAGGCGCATCGAGGGCGCCGGCGGGAAGAGGTACTCCTTCTGAGCGATGAACTCCTTGAGGATGTCGTTCTGGGTGGTCCCCTCGAGCGCCGCGCGAGGCACGCCGGCCCGTTCCGCGGCCACGATGTACATCGCCCAGATGGGCGCGGCCGGGGAATTGATCGTCATCGAGGTGGAGACCCGCTCGAGTGGCAGGCCGGCGAGGAGCACCTCCATGTCGGCGAGGCTGCTGACGGCGACGCCGCACGTGCCGAACTCGCCTTCCGCCTCCGGGTCGTCCGTGTCGTAGCCGTACAGCGTCGGCATGTCATAGGCGATCGAGAGGCCGGTCTGGCCGGCATCGAGCAGCTGTCGGAAGCGGGCGTTCGTATCCTCGGCCGCGCCGAAACCCGCGAACATCCGCATCGTCCAGAGCCTCGAGCGATAGCCGCTCGGATGGATCCCGCGGGTGAATGGCGGCTCGCCCGGCAACCCGATGTCGGCCGGCGGGTCGATCCCCTGATCATCGATGGACCATGGCCCGTACAGCCCGTCCACGGGCATGTCGCTGATGGTCGAGAACCGTGGCTTGCGTTCCGCCGCCCGCTCGAGGGCGGGCTCGAGTCGATCCCGCTGCCAGGCGCGTCGGCGGGCGGCCCAGTCGGCCGGCCGGTCGGTCATGGCCGCGACTCTAGCACTCAGCCTTGGCCGAACGCGTCGACCGCCTCCTGGATCCGGTCGTCGGGCAGATCGTTCGTGATGACGACGTTGACCCGGTCGACCTGGGCCGACGGCCAGGCGACGACGGTCTGCAGGCGCTCGCCTGTCTTGGTATCCAGCCGGCGGGCGTTCCGGCCGACGATCGTCGGCGTCGACTCAGCCAGGACCTGCGTGCGGTTCGCCGTTCGGGCACTGGAGGCGTAGAAGTCGGCGAGGGCGTCGGCGGTCAGGCCACGCGCTTCGAAGACGGCCATGACCGCCGCCCGCTCGCCCCCGAAGGACCACGTGCCGCCGGCGAACCGGAGCTCGGCGATGCCCGCCGAGGCCAGCGAACCCAGGCTCGGGCTCGAGCAATGCCGTCCGGAGTCCAGCGTGCCGGGCGCCTCCTCCCGGAACGTCTTTGGGATCAGCGCCTCGAGGTCGGGGTAGGCGCCGGGCGCCGACCCGTCCGTCGAGCACGCCCCGTTCGGATCGAAGGAGGCGGTAGGCGTCGAGGCGCACGAGGCCAGGAGGAACAACGCGGCCGCGATGACCGCGATCGAACGGGGAGACATCCGCGCGAATCGTAGCGAAGGTCGCCTCGGCGCGCCGCCGACGGTGCGTCGGTGCACCTGGTACCTGTGTCTCAGGGTGGTGCGTGCACGCGCCTGCCCAAAGAGCCCGGGCCACCCGGGACGAGGGTGCCATTGCCTCCGGAGTCGGCCGGTCCTATTGTTCTGTCTACGCCGACCCGCGATCGTACCGGGACAACATCCTGGGGCGTCGGTCACGGAACCGGGCACGGGCGTTCGATCGAGGAAGGTTCGATCGGATGATCTACGTCCGGCTCACGAGCCGAATAACAGGTTCTTCGGCCAGCAGGCCTGGTGGACCGTCGGGACGGCAGCGCTTATCGCCTCTCATCAATCAGCGAACAGAACGCCCTCCGGTATCGGGGGGCGTTTTCGCGTCCCCGTGCGGCTTCAGGCCGAGCGGCCGGGTGGCTCCGAGCTCGGTCGGGATCGCCGCAGGACACCCCGCCGGTCGAGGTCGCCGCGGATGACCCGGGCGGCGGCCACGAGATCCGGGTCGCGCGTGACCGTGCCGGCGAGCCAGTCGATGTAGGAGGGCTCGAACGCGGCGATCTGGCCGAGGGTGTGGCCGTGGAACTTGCCGAATTCGACCATATGATTCGACGCCCGATCGAGCGACGGTGGCGCCGGCCGGCGGAAGTGGCGGATGCGGCCCTTGACCGGCGGGCCGGTCGGCGTCGAGGCGCGGGGCGGCTCGCGGTCCACGGCTCCGCCCCGCAACGGCGGCTGCCCCGCGAGCGGGACGCGACGCGACGGGTTCCCGGCCACCTGGTTGCGCGGCCGATAGGTCGCACTCATGTCGACACGGCCGGTGACCGGAGGCGACGGCTTCGGCGCCGGCGGGCCGCCCCGACGCGCCGCGGTCGCGGAGTCGCCCTCGCGACCGCGGCCGAGCGGATCGGTCCGGGTCAGGGCCGCGTAGGCGTCGTTGATCTCGGCCATCTGCCGAGTGGCGACCCGCGACGCCGCGGGGTCGTCGCCGGTCAGGTCGGGATGATGCGCCCGTGCGAGCTTCCGCCAGGCCGCCTTGATCTGGATCGCTGACGCCCCAGGCTCCACGCCGAGCACGCGGTAGGGGTCGCGCTTCACCATCGGACCAGTGTACCGGTGTGCATCCGCGCTCCTCGCGCTTGACAGGGCGACGGTCGGTGCCGTCCCCTTTCCCCATGGGGAGAGTCCGTCGGGCTGGTCTGCTCGCGGCCGCGGCCGCCGTTCCGGCCGGGCTCGCCTACCAATTCGCGCTCGCCTACCGGGTCAGGGCCGGATATCCGCGCCGGAATCCGCCTCGGATCACGCCCGAGGCCCTCGGCCTCCCGTACGTCTCGATGACCGTGCGGTCGGCCGGCCTCGACCTGCCGGCCTGGTTCATCCCGGCCCGCGACGGGGCGCCGGGGCCAGGGTTGGTCCTGGTCCACGGCTGGGAGTCGGCCCGGGACCGGACCCTGCCGATGGCGGTGTTCCTCCACGCCGTCGGGTATCACTGCCTCACGTTCGACGTCCGCGGCCACGGTGCCAACCCGCCCGAGGAGCTGCCGCTCAGCGCGGGCGAATTCGGCCTCGACACGCTGGCCGCCCTCGATACGCTCCTCGCCCGACCGGAGGTCACCGCGGGGGGCGTGGTGGGGCACTCGATGGGCGGCATCGGGGCCATCCTGGCGGCCGCCGCCGACCCACGGACGGCCGTGCTGGTGGCGAGCTCGACGCCGGCCGACCCGTATCGCCTGACCCGCCAGACGTTCCGCCTGGCCCACTTGCCGATCCCGGATCCGATCGCCTACCCGCTCGCCTGGCTCACGACCAGGGTCTATCTCCGGCCGCGCGGCCACGTCGTGCGCGACGTCAGCGCCTCGGACGCCATCGCCCAGTACCGCGGGCCGGTGCTGCTGGCACACGGCGATCAGGACAGCGTGGTCCCGCCCGCGCACATGGACCGGCTGGCGGCAGCGGTTCGGACGGCCCGGGGCGCGGACCTCGCCGGTCGAGACGCCGCGCCGGTCGAGACGCACCTCGTGCCCGGCGGCCAGCACTCGTGGCTGTACGAGTCGCCCGGGTACCGCCGGGCCGTCGCCAGCTTCATCGCTCGCGCGTTCGCCGGGCCGATGGAGCCGTCCGCGGCGGGCGAGCTGGCCGCGGCGACCCAGGCGGACCGGATCCCCGATGCGGAAGGCCGTTTCGGCGCCGTCGAGGACACGCCTGGCGGGTTCCGCACCCTCGCCCAGGTCGCCCTGCCCGGCGCGACCCGGCCCGTCGCGACCCCGGCGACGCCGCTCGGTGACGAACCGGCGATCGAGGCGTGACCGACCACGATCCCGTCTGGGCCGCGATCTCGCGGAAACGGGCGATCCGGAGGTTCGCCGACCGACCGCTCCAACCGGAGCACCTCGAGCGCATCCTCGAGGCCGGCCGCCGCGCCGGCAGCTCGAAGAACTCCCAGCGCTGGGCGTTCATCGTGTGTCACGACCGGGAGCACCTGCGCGAGCTCTCCGTGGTCGGGCCGTGGGCCGGCCATCTCGCCGGGGCGGCGGTCGCGATCGCGCTGGTCACCCCCGACCCGGCCGCGACCGACGCACCCCTCTCGGTGATGTTCGACCTGGGCCAGGCCGCGGAGAACATGATCCTGGTGGCCTGGGAGCTCGGGATCGGCAGCGTGCCGGCCACCGTGTACGACCACGATCTCGCCCGGCGCCTGCTCGGCTACCCGGCCGACCGCCATTGCGAGTTCCTGCTCTCGTTCGGCTACCCGGCCGATCCCTCCGACCTGACCCGGCCGCTCAAGGCCGGCGGTCGGGTGCCTCTCGCGGAGATCGTGCACGACGAGCGCTGGTAGCGAGGCGCCCCTACTGCCATCGGAACTTCACCGATGCGATGCCGAAGCAGACGACCAGCCAGCCGAGAAGCACCGCCGCACACGCCCACAGCGGCGCGAACGGCACGCCCCCCACCATGACCTGGCGCAGCGCGTCGGCGAGATAGGTCAGGGGGACGAGGCGGGCGATCGACTGCAGGAACGGCGGCATCGCGGCGATCGGGAAGAACACCCCCGACAGGAACATCATCGGGAACTGGACCACCTGGGTGATGCCGTTGGCGGCGTCCTCGGTCCTCGTGAACGAGGCCAGCACGTAACCGAGCGACAGGAATGAGAGGGCGCCCAGGACGACGAATGCCGCCGCGAGCAGCAGCGAGCCGGTCACCTGGACGCCGAAGACCACGACGCCGACGCCCACGATGATCACGGCCTGGACCAGCGCGAGCAGCAGGCGCATGAGCGTGTTGGAGCCCACCAGCTGCGAGCGCCGGAGCGGCGTGACCGCCAGGCGCTTGAGGATGCCCTTCTCGCGGTCGGCCACCAGGGGCACCGCGGCGAAGATGCCGAGCTGCATCACCGACATGCCCAGGATGCTCGGCACGAAGTAGCTGATGAAGGTCAGGTTCTCGGTCTGGATCGTCTCGGCCTGGGTGACGATGAGCGGTGGGCGACCGCCCAGGTTGACGACACCCAGCACGCTGCCCACGACCTGGTTCACCGAACCGACGAGGGACGATCGCGACGGATCGACGACGATCGTGAGGTCCGCGGGCGGGCCGCTTCCGGTCGAAGCGGCGGCCATCGCCTCGCCGAATCCGGGCGGGACGACGATGATCGCGTCCACGGAGCCGTCCTGCATCACGACGTCCGCGGCGGCGCGAGTCTCGGCGGGAGTCAGGTCGACGCCCGGTGCCGCCGTGAACGCCTGCTCGAGCTGCCCCGAGGCGTCCGACCGATCGAGGTCCACCCAGGCGATGTTCAGCGTCTGGTCACCGCCACCCTGGAAGATGAAGCCGAACAAGAAGATGAAGATGAGCGGGAATGCCAGCGTCCAGAACACCGCCGCGCGATCGCGGAGATAGCTCCTGATGTTCGCGATGGTGAGCTTCCTCAGGGCGTGCATCGCGTCCCTCAGTCCCGCAGCGCCCGGCCGGTCAGGTCGAGGAAGACGTCTTCGAGGGTCGGCCGGCGGACCGTGAGGTCCTTCGCGTCGACTCCGCGCTCGTCGGTGAGCGCCAGCAGGGCGCCGATCGTCGCGCCCACGTCCCGCGTGTAGAGGAGCAGGTCGCCGTCATCGTGCTTGACCTGCGAGACGGCCGGCAGGGCGGCCAGTTCCGCGTCGGAGAGGGCGTCCGTGGCATCGAGTCGGACAGCCCGGTCGCGGAAGCGCTTGCTCACGAGCTCGTCGACGGTGCCCATCTCCAGGATGCGGCCGTGGTCCATGATGGCCACCCGGTCGCACAGGATCTCGGCCTCCTCCAGGTAGTGGGTCGTGAGGAACACGGTCCGACCATCCGCCTTGAGCCCCAGGATGATGTCCCAGAGCGCGCGCCGCGCGGCGGGGTCGAGACCGGTCGTGGGCTCGTCGAGGAAGACCAGCTCGGGCTCGTTGACGAGAGCCAGGGCGACGCCCAGCCGCTGTCGCTGGCCACCCGAGAGTTCCTGGGAACGAGCCTTGCGGCGCTCTCCGAGCTCGAGCAGATCGATGAGCTCATCCGTCGGTCGCGACGTCGGATAGAAGCTGCGAAACAGGTCGATGAGCTCGGTCACCGTCAGCTTCGGGTACAGGGCCGCCGTCTGCAGGCTGACCCCGATGCGCGGCTTGAGCGCGTTCGCATCCTTCGCGACATCGACGCCCAGGACCATGGTCTCGCCCGCATCCGGACTACGCAGGCCCTCGAGGATCTCGACCGTCGTGGTCTTGCCCGCACCATTCGGGCCCAGCAGGCCGAAGATCTCGCCGGCGGCCACGTCGAAGTCGATGCCGTCCACCGCGACGAGGTCGCCGTAGCGCTTGACCAGTCCGCGCACGCGGATGACCGGCTCGGCGCCGATCGCCAGGGTCTGCATGTGCCGATGGTGGCAGAGGACGATGCCGGACGCACGGGCCGTCGGTCACATTTCAGGACCCGGCCGCTTGCTCCTCGTCCGGCCGGTCGAAGCTCGTCGACCAGTCGATGTCGAGCGCGATGGTGGTCCCGGACGGTCCCCGGTCGTCCTCCGGTGCCGGTGCCCCCAGGCCCAGGTACGCGTCCATCGCCGCTTCCAGCCCGACGTCCCGACCGGCCAGCTCGGACAGGATCCACTTCTGCTCGAGGACATCGCAGTAAGCCTGGATCGGGTCGCGACCCTCGCCGATGGCCGGGACGAGCACCTCCAGGCTCGGCTCGAGGACATCGGTGACCCACTGGTCGGCCGACTCCTGCTCGGTGACGAACCGCTTTCCCTGGTGCTCCAGCCAGGCCCGGTATTCGCGCAGATCGTTCAGGAGGAGGCGAGCCTGGCCCTCGAGCGCGCGGATCCCGGTCAGCCGTTCCAGTTCCCGGGCGTGGAACCGCCGGTTCGTGACCGCCACACGGAGTCGGACGGATCCCCCATCGGACCCCGCCGGCTCCAGCTCGATCTCGTCGACGGCGAACCCGAGCTCGTTGAGCCGCCTGATGCGAGCGCGGACCGCGTGCCGATCGTCGGGTGAGAGCTCGGGCACGAGGTGCAGCTCCTCCCAGACCGATTCGTACCGGGATCGTACGGACGATGCCGCCTCGACCGCGTCATCGAAGGCGTCCTCGCGGCCCTGGAGGGCGCCGAGGTCGGCCAAGCCGAACGCGACGTTCTCGACGAGGATCTCGAGGTCGTAGCTGCGCTGACCATCCGAGAGGCCCGGGTGGATCTCGCTCGTCTCGGCATCGACGAGGAACGCCTGGATCTTGTCGCCGTCGCGCCGGAAAAGCGTGTTCGCGAGCGAACAGTCGCCCCAGAACACGCCGGCCCGATGGAGATCGACCAGCAGCCAGGCCATCGCGTCGAGGAGCCGGTCGCGATACGGGCCCGGCCCGAGCGGGAACCGCATCAGCAGCCGGCGGTACTGGATCGAGTAGGCGAGGTACTCGGTCATGAGGATCGCGGCGTCGCGCTCGGGCGATTTGGCGATACCGACCGCGTGGACCGCGGGCAGCCCGAGCGCCTCGAGGTGGCGCAGGACGTCGAACTCGGTCCGCCCCACCGTCAGCGGTTCCTCCTTGAGGGCGTACGTCCGCCCGCCGGCGATGAGGAAACGGACGAGGTGACGGGAGGGTCCGACCGGCAGCTCGCGGAACTCGAGGGTCTCGGGCGACCAGTCGGCAAGCGGGCGCTCCCATGGCAGGTCCAGCAGGACCCCGACGCGGTCCCGGAGTCGAAGTCGCGGAAACGTGCGCTGGTTGATCAGCCCGTTCAGAGCTTCTTGCGCAGGTAGGCCGCGACGGTCGCGTCGTAGCCGAGCACCGTAGAGATGGCGAGCTTCCGGCCGATGATGCCCGGCCGTGATCTCGACGAATGCGACCCGCCGAGCTCGACCCGATCCGCTCCGCCTCAGCCATGAGCGTGCGCCCCACGCCTCGCTCGCGCGCCCCGGCGTCGACGACGAGGGCCAGGATGCGCAGCGACCGATCGTCATGCTCGAAGCGCGGCAGCGCGTGGACGGCGATGAACCCGAGCATCGCCCCGTCGTGCTCGGCGACGACCACCCGGGAACGGCGACGCGAATCTGCTCGAGGCGCGCGAGGATGTCGCTCGGACCGGCCGGGTAGCCCTCGTCCGTGGAGCCCGACGCCATCGCGCGCCGTCTCGGCCGCGGCGGGCCGCAGGTTGACGGCCGACGGGTCGGCCACGTGGTCGGTCATGCGAGACGGTACCCGGCGGACCGTCGAGCAGGAACACGTGGCGACCGTCGCGGAGCCCGCCGGCGACCAGCCGCTCGCGCCGAACGGCCCGTCCCCACGGTCCGAGGCGCCGTCAACGGGGCCGGGTTCGAGCGAGAACCACACCGCCACCGGACCCTCGCCGAGTCGGGCGTAGCGAACCCGCGAGCCGGCCCTCGGTCGATGGCTCCAGGACCACCAGGAACGGGGGCGCGGCGGTGAGACGCGGACCGGCAGCGGGCCCCAAGGGCTCGTCATCGGCGCGTCGACGAACGGCGCCAGGCCCTCCCCGAAGCGCTCGGACGAGCTCGATCTCCGCGCGCTGGGTCTCGACCGTCGCCCATCCGACCGCGACGACCCGGGCCTCGTCGCCGCGACCCGGGCAGGCGGTCTCCAGCCGTTCGCGGGCGCCCCGCACGGCATCGGCAAAGAGCGCGGGCAGGGGTCGCATCGCGGTGTCAG
>CAVVDC010000009.1:0-78680 GCA_963746855.1 uncultured Chloroflexia bacterium | reverse complement strand
TGAGGTCGTACCCACCGCCCTTGCCGTCGCTCCGGATCTTCGTGATCTGCGTGGACGCGTCTGCGAAGTTGTCGTAGATGACCTTGATCCCGTACTTCTTCTCGAAGTCGCTCTTGGTGTTCTCGCCGATGTAGAGGTCCCAGTTGTAGACGTAGAGCTCGGCCTCCGGTGTCGGGACCGGCGTGGGGGCGGGTGTCGCCGTCGCTGCCGCCGTAGCGGCCGCCGAGGCGGCGGTCGAGGGCGTGCTGGTGCCCGGCACAGCGGAGGATGGGGCGGCCGAGGCGGCCGCACTCGAACAGGCTGCGATCACGGGCGCGAGTGCCGCGAAGGCGCCCAGCTTGGCCATGTGCTCGAGCATCATCCGCCGGGTCATTCGCCGTTCTGCCATGTAGCGGACGAGTGCGCGCTCGAGGTCGACCTCCGGGCGGCCTGATCGATCGTTCATGCCGGTACCTCCTCCGGCCGACCCGGACCGCCGCCGAGGACGAGTGCCTCGGACGCGGCCCAGGTGACGGCCACATCACTGCCGACCGGGAGTCGGACCCCGGTCTTGGGGGTGAGCACGGTCAGGTCGAGTCCGCCCGCCGTGCGAAGCTGGTAGGAGATCGTGGTCCCGAGGTAGGCGGCCTGCTCGACCGTTGCCTTGATGGCACCTTCGGCGCTGGGCGGGACCAGCGACATCGACTCGGGTCGGACGCTGATCTCGACGGTCGTCCCGGTCGGTAGCCCATCATGCGCGACGGGTGCGATCTCGCCGGAATCGAGCCGGACCGATCCGTCGGCTTCGATCCGCCCGTGCAGCAGATTGGTCGAACCGATGAAGTCGGCCACGAACCGGGTGGTCGGGCGCTCGTACAGCTCCTCCGGAGTCCCGAGCTGCTCGACCTTGCCCGCATGCATGACCGCGATCCGATCGCTCATCGTGAGCGCCTCCTCCTGGTCGTGGGTCACGTACACGAACGTGATGCCGACCTCGACCTGGATCCGCTTGAGCTCCATCTGGAGGCTGGCGACGGAGCTTGAGGTCGAGCGCACCGAGCGGCTCGTCGAGCAGCAGCACGTTCGGCCGGTTGACGAGGGCACGGGCCAGCGCGACGCGCTGCTGCTGGCCGCCCGACAGCTGGCTCGGGCTTGCCGCCGGTCGTACCCGGCAGCCGGACGAGGTCGAGCGCCTCGCCGACCCGTCGCGCGATCTCGGCCTTGTCGACCTTCCGACGCTTCAGCCCGAAGGCGACGTTCTCGCCGACGTCGAGGTGCGGGAAGAGCGCGTAGTTCTGGAAGACCATGTTGACCGGTCGCTTGTCCGGCGGGTCCATCGTGACGTCCCGGTCGCGGAGCAGGATGGTCCCGCCGGTCGGAAGCTCGAAGCCGCCGATCATCCGCAGGGTGGTGGTCTTGCCGCATCCGGACGGTCCCAGCAGTGAGAAGAACTCCCCGGCGCGCACCTCGAGCGACACGCCGTCGACCGCCCGGACACCACCGAAGTGTTTCTCCAGGTCGACGAGGCGGATCTCCGGGGGCGCAGCGGTCGCCATGCGTTCGCGGAGGCTAGTGCACCCTGCGAAAGCGCGCTTGGCGCCGTTGCAAGCCGTGGGACGTGCGGACGACGGCCGCGCGCGGCCGTCCGGCGATCAGGCGGCCGGGGCTCCGAGGTGTCGGCTCGGACCCTCGGGCATGAGGGCCTCGAGGCTGAGCCGCTCGACGCGTCGTTCGCGGGCGGGCCGACCCAGCAGGTAGCCCTGGCCGGCGGTGATGCCGAGCTCGCGGATGACCGCGAGCTGCTCGCCGGTCTCGACGCCCTCGGCCACGATCGTGGCGCTCCAGCGCGCGGCGAGCTCCTGGAGGGCCCGCAGGACGCCGTGCGACGGATCGTGGAGGATGCCGCCCTGGACCAGTGACAGGTCGACCTTGACGATGTCGAAGTGGATCTCGCTGAGGAGTCGCAGGCCGGCGTTCCCGGCCCCGACGTCGTCCGCCGCGAGACGCATCCCGGCACGGCGGCAGGCGGCCGCGTTGCGCCGCAGCTGCTGCAGGTCCTGGACCTCCTCGCGTTCCGTGAGCTCGATGACCAGCTGGTCCGGCCGGATGCCGCGCCGCCCGAAGATCGCGGTCAGCTCGACCGGGTGGAACTGGTCCGACTCGAGGGTCCGCGGCGAGACGTTGACGCTCAGGTACACGCCCGGTTCGAGGCCGTCGATCCCCCGCGCGACGACGTCGAGGCAAGCCATGTCGAGCTCGACCGTCCGCCCGGCCCGTTCCGCGGCGGCGAAGAGGCTGTTCGCGTCGGCCATCGGGGCACCGTCGGTCGGTCGGATCAGGCCCTCGTAGCCGATCGGTTCGCCCGTCTCCATCGAGAAGATCGGCTGGTAGACCGGACGCAGGGACTTCTGCGCGAGGATGGTCCCGAGCGCCGCCGACACGTCCTCGACCGAGCGCTCGTCGGGCAGCACGCCGTGGCGACCCGGGTCGTAGGCGACGGCGTTCGTACGGCCGTGCCGCTTGCACCAATAGAGCGCGGCGTCGGCGTGGCGGTACAGCAGGCCGCTGACCGCGCTCGGCGCCGGGTAGGCGGAGATGCCGATCGAGAGGGAGAACGGCTCGGTCGGACCTTCGACGTAGCCGCCGGCGAGCGCGCTCGCGAGCATCCGGCGGGCGACCGTGAGGCCGGTCTCGAGGTCGGCCGTCGGCAGGAGCAGGGCGAACTCGTCGCCGCCGACCCGGAACGCCCGATCGCCGCGACGGATCGAGCGCATCGCGATGCGCCCGACCGCCGACAGCAGGTCGTCGCCGGCCGCATGGCCGCGTTCGTCGTTGACCTTCTTGAGGTCGTCGACGTCGACGAGCAGCAGGGCGAGCGTCGACTCGTGGCGCGACGCGATCTCGAGCTGGCGAGCCAGCTCCTCCTGGAACGCGCGGTGGTTGCCGAGCCCGGTCAGCCCATCGAGCAGCGAGTCCTCGCGCGCCTGGCCGTAGAGGTCCTGCAGTCGATCGCGATCGTGGGTGAGACGGTCGACGTCGCGGAGCATCGGGGCGGCCAGGCGGGCCATGACGACGGGCACGACGATCGCGCTGGCCGCCAGGAACGCCAGCGCGACGCCGCGTCCGGGGCCGTCACCGGGCCAAAAGCCTTGCACCGCGGCAACGCCCATGAGCACGGCGAATTCGACCGTCATGACCCGGATCATCCGGCGGCGGATGGCGGCGGAGGTCTCGCTGGTGGTGGGTGCTGTCGGGTTGGGGTTGGTCTGGTCGGGCATGCCCATGCGTGTGACGGGAACTGTCAGGAAGGGTGTACGTCACCGGCGTCCCTCCTGTGACCGCGACCAAAGTACCGAGCGCCGTCGCCAACGGTTCCAAGGACGCGCGCGCACGTATGGCCTACGTTCGGGCGACGATGCTGGAACCGGCGTTTCCGACTGCGCGCGTTCGACATCGAGGACGAGTCGGTGCTGCCGCGACCCTCGCCCTCGGGATCTCCCTGCTCGCCCTGACGCCGGTCTTCGTCGCACCGGTGTTCGCGGTCTCGTGCCCGGACAACGGCTCGCTGACGAACGGCGACGTCTCACCCAACTCCGGGACGACCAGCACGAACTTCCACTTCACGGTCGTCTACCAGGACACCGCCGGCGATACACCGACCTCCATCCGCGTCTACTTCGACGGGGCGAACTCACGCCGCCTGTTCCTCGAGTCCGGGACCCTGCAGACCGGTGCCACGTACGGCCGGACCCTCACGCGACCGGCCGGCACCTGGACCATCACCTACGTTGTGGACCCGGGTACGGACGGTGTGGCCACGACGTGCGAGGTGGGCGGCGGAACGATCACCGTGACCGCGCCCCCGACCCCGACGCCGCCCCCGACCCCGACGCCCACACCCCCACCGACGCCCACCCCGACGCCCACGCCCGCACCGACCCCGGTCCCGACCCCGAAGCCGACGCCCAAGCCGACACCCAAGCCGACCCCGAAGCCGACGGCTGCGCCGGCCAAGGCGACCCCCAAGCCGACCGCGAAGGCGGCGAACGTCACCCCCAAGCCCACGGCCAAGGCCGCGAAGACCCCGAAGCCGACGGCCGCGCAGAACCCGCAGACCGCGGCCGTGGTCTCGCCGAGCCCGTCGTCGTCCGACGTCGGGTCCGCCTTCACCACGGCATCGCCGGGGCCCACCGTGACGGTCGCCCTGCCGAGGCCGACGAAGTCGCCTGCGGCCGGTGCCGGCGTGACCAGCGTGACCAGCGGGTCGGGCGGGTCGGGCGGGTCCGGTGGCGACGATGGCGGCCTGGGCGCCGTCCTCGGGTTCGTCACGAACCCGAATCCGATCTTCGCCTGGCTCATCGCCACCGCCGGTGGGATCCTCCTGTTCCTGTTCCTGATGCGCCGGTCCAAGCGTGACGACGAGTCGACCCCGGGCGGTTCGTTGGCGCTGGCTACGGCCGGGGCGGCCGCTGCGCACTCCGATCCGGTGCGGCCCGTCGGCGCGACGACACCGCCACCGCTCGCTCCGCCCGTCTTGGCCGCGAAGGCGCGTCCGCCGAAGGCCGCGGGACCAGCTCCCGCGGCGACGAAGCCGGAAGCCGCTCCCACGGCCGCCAAGGCTTCGGGCGGGGGCAAGTCGACCGGGAAGCGCGGCGCCAAGGCCGCCGCGGCGGCCGCGGCGGCCGCGATCGACGAGACCGCGCCGCTGGCTTCGGTCGGCGTCGCCTCGTGGGCCGCGTCCGACCTCACAAAGCCGAAGCCTAAGAGCCCCAGCGGTCCGCAGACCTTCTCGAAGCCACCGGGCAAGGGTGTCGAGCGACTGAAGGTCGGCTACCGGATGGTCCGCCTGAGCGAAGGGGTCGACGATGTCGGCTCGCGCGAGATCGGTCGCCTGGACCGGGGCGACGAGGTCGACGTCATCGGCTCGTACGAGGGCTTCCTCCAGGTCAATACCCCCGACGGCCTGACCGGCTGGATCCCCCGGCACACGATCCTCGGTTAGGGGCGCGGCTGGGCCGCCCCCGTGGCGGCGTTGTCGGCTCCGCGCGCTCGCATCTGCTGGGTGCACATCCGGCACAGCCGTGCGTGGCGGGCCGGGAAACGCTGCAGGATCTGCGTTCTGGGCGGGGGATCACGAGGCGTTCGTCACGGATGTGCACCTCCCAGAGGCGCCAAGGCCGGCCTAGGACTTCGTGCGCGAGGCGATCCGCTTGAGGGCGCCGTCCCAGTCCGGGTCGAAGGCCTTGCCGGGGCGATCGAGGTCGATCGAGAGCGGCGCATGGTCCGACGGGACCGGCGGCCCCTTCCGGGCCTCGCGGTCGATCTCCGCGTCGACGATGCGCGCGGCCACGCTCTTCGTGACCAGGAGGTGGTCGATCCGCATCCCGAAGTTCTTGTGGAACATGCCCGCCCGGTAGTCCCACCACGTGAATCGGCCCGGCTCGTCGTGGCGGAGCCGATACGCGTCGACCGTGCCCCACTTGAGCAGGCGCTCGAACGCCCCGCGCTCGGCCGGTGACACGTGGGTGCCGCCGTGAGCGGCCGTCGGATCCCAGACGTCGGCGTCGGTCGGCGCGATGTTGAAGTCGCCCCCGATGACGAGGTCGTCGCCCGGGTCGCACGATTCGCGCAGCCACTGCAGGAGGCGCTCGTACCACGCGAGCTTGCCGGCGAAGAACGGCGAGCCGACCACGCGACCGTTCGGGGCGTAGATGCTCACGATCCGGACGCCGCCCGCGGTGACGCTCATCATGCGCGCCTCGTCGAGCGGGTCGAAGTCCTCCTCGCTGACCGACGCCGTCGCCCCGGCGCTGCTGTCACGGACGCCGCCCAGCCCGAAGTTCGTGACGACCCCACCGGCTGACATGCCATGGCGGACGGCCACCGCGACGCCGTTCCAGCGGCCCTCGCCGTGGTGGATGAGGTCGTAGCCGGCCATCGCGAACGCCATCACCGGGGCGTCCTGGTCCGGCAGCTTGGTCTCCTGCATCAGCAGGACGTCCGGGTCGGCGCGCTCGAGCCAGCGCTCGACGGCGTCCTGCCGGGCTTTGAGCGAGTTGACGTTCCAGGTCGCGATCCGCATCGGGCGATCAGTAGCGCCGGCCGCGCTGCCGCTCCAGGTCGAAGGTGGCCGTGTCCGCGACGGCCATGACCGCCATGGTGCCCGCCTGGACCGGATCGGACACGACGAGGTCCACGTGTTCCGTGATGGAGCCGACCATGTTGAGCGCGATGATCGGGATGCCGACCGCGCGCAGCTCCTCGGCCGCGACACTGATGTCGCCACCCATGATCGAGCCGGCGAGCACGAGCAGGCGGGCGCGCGGCAGGTCGGCCACGGCCCGGACGGCGGCCGCGATGTGCGCCTCTCCGACGAGCGGGATCGTGTCGACGCTGATCCGCTCGCCGCGCAGGTTGTGGCGATCCGCCTCGCTCACCGCGCCGAGGGCGACCTGGGCGACCTGCGCCCCGCCACCGACGACGATGATGCGCTTGCCGAAGACGCTGCCCAGGGCGCGGGTCCGATGGACCGCGCGGATGTCCTCGAGCCGCTCGAGGGCGACGACCAGGGCATCCTCGGTGACGCCCTCGACCTCGAGTTCCACCTCGATCAGCGCCGGCGTCCCGTCGATGTGGCGCACCGTCGCGAGCGTCCGGATCCGCCCGCCGGCATCGGCGACGGCAGTCGTGATGGCGGAGATCGCCTCGGTACGATCGACGACGTCGAAGCGGATGGCGGCCGTCTCGGCCGCCCGACGGCGAGGCACCCGCAGGACCGCCTAGCCGAGCGCGCCGCGACCGGCCGCGCCCGGCCGGAGGTCGTTGACGGACATCCGGTCGGGCTCCATGCCGCCCGTGGGATCGTGTTCCTCGAACGCCAGTCCCAGGCCGCTGAACGCCTCACGCGTGGCCACCGCGTCGGAGGTGGTCAGCATCAGGGCGCCATCGGTGTCCTCGGCCACGCCGACGATCCCGGTGATGTTCACGCCGCGCTCGGCGAGCGCGGTCGCGACCCGGGCGAGCGAACCCGGTCGATCGTCGAGCTGGACCGTGAACCAGACCGTCACGCGGCACCTCCTGTGAAGGCCGATGGTACCCCGGCAGCACCGCTCGGTCCCGTACGCTTGCGCTCATGCCCGCGCCGCTCGGCAAGGTCCCGACGAAGCGCATGCCCGAGATCCAGGTCTTCGGGCGTGAAGACTCGTCCGACACGCGCGCGGCCCTCCGATTCTTCCGCGAGCGGCGCGTCGTCGTGCACTACTCGGACCTGCGCAAGCGTCCGATCGCGGCCGGGGAGCTGCGTCGGTTCACGGAACGCCTGGGCGGCCGGGCCTTGCTCGATGAGACCGCCCGGCCCTACCTGGACCAGGGCCTCGCCTACCTGTCGCTCGACGACGCCGGGATCGTGACCCGCGTGCTTGCCGATCAGCGGCTGCTGCGGCTGCCCCTCATCCGTCACCGTCACGAGGTGACGGTCGGTCGCGCGGAAGCGACCTGGGCGGGCTGGCTCAGGTCCTCGGGCGGGACCTGACGGCCGTCCACGCCACGACGGCACCGGCCACGAGGAGCACCACGCCCACGATCGCCCAGCGGATGTCGTCGGTCATGAAGCCCGACCCTCGGATGACGCCCGTGCCCTGACCGATCCACACGATCCCGACGAGGGCGAGGACGGCGGCGATGATCCAGCGCGAGCGCATGCGGTGCCTCCAGATGGCATCCTAGCCCGGATGGATGCGAATCGCCCCGGGACGCGCCGAGCCGGCCGGCTGCGCGTGACGCCCAAGGCGGAGCACGCGCGCGGCCCCGTGGCGGCCACCGAGGACGAGAAGCTCCTCCAGCGACGGCCGGACGCGGCCTTCCTCGACACCGATCCGTGGCGGGCCCTGCGCATCCTGTCCGAGTTCGTCGAGGGCTTCGACGCGATGGCCATGGTCGGGCCGGCCGTGACGGTGTTCGGCTCGGCCCGCACGCAGCCGGACGATCCCCTCTACGAACAGGCGCGGACGATCGGGCGACGCCTCGCCGAGGCCGGGTACGCGGTCATCACCGGGGGCGGACCGGGCACGATGGAGGCCGCCAACCGGGGCTGCCAGGAGGGTGGGGGGCTGTCCGTCGGCTGCAACATCGAGCTGCCTCACGAGCAGGCGCTCAACGCGTACGTCGACCTGGGCGTCGAGTTTCGCTACTTCTTCGCACGCAAGACGATGTTCGTGAAGTACGCGGATGGCTTCGTCATCCTGCCTGGCGGGTTCGGGACGCTCGACGAGCTCTTCGAGGCGATCACCCTCATCCAGACCGGCAAGGTGAGCCACTTCCCGGTCGTGCTGGTCGGCCGGTCGTACTGGTCGGGCCTGCTGGATTGGGTCCGAGGGACGCTTCTCGAGGCGGGCGCCGTTTCCGAGATCGACATCGACCTGATCCAGATCACCGACGACCCCGATGAGGTCGTCGCGATCATGCGCGACTACGCCGAGAAGGAGCAGGCGGGGAACGAAGCTGGTCCCGAGCCTCGGGCGCGTTAGGCCTTGTCAGGTCCGGTCGCTGGATCCGGGGCCGCGGCAGGGCCACTTCGATCCGACCGTCGACGACGCGGACCGGGTAGTAGCGCAGTCGCCGGACCCGGGTCAGCCGGCGTGCCTCGGCCTTCTTGCCCGGTGGGTCCACCTTCGCGTCACGCCCGGCTGGAGACCAGGTGGGGTGATACGCGCCATCGGGGTCGAGCCCGCCGGTCGTCGGCATCTGGACCGGCTCACCCGTGCACAGGTCGAAGCGCCCTTCGTGCAACGGACAACCGACCACGCACCCCTCGAGCTCACCGATGGACAGCGGCGCCGACATGTGCGGGCAACGGTCGTCGGTGGCGACGATGCCGAGTGGCGTGTGTGCCAGTAAGACGTCGAGGTCGCCATGCGAGACCCGGCGCATCGAACCCGCCGGCAGCGCGGCGAGGTCCAGGACCGGGGAGAAGGCCGCATCGGCCGTGCCGGAGGCCTGGAGTCGTGGCGGAAACGGAGCGGCCTGATCGCTCATCGCGGCCGATCGTACCGCCCGGGACGGCACGACGCCCCGATGGGGACCACCGGGGCGTCGTCGGAGAGGAGGAGCGAGGTCAGTCGGCGGTCGGCGCCGGCGTGGTCCCTGCGCTGACAGCCTGCGTCGGGACAGGTGCGGTGTTGGAGGCCCGGAGCGGGATCTCCTTGATCGCCACCGCGGCGATCCCGGCCACGACCGCGCCGCCCACGCCGAGCCAGAACGTCTGGGCCGTCGCGAGGCTGAAGGCGCCGTGGATGCCTTCGACCATCGCCCCGATGAAGGGCTTGATGGCCTCCTGGAACTGGGCCGGGATCTGGGCCAGGATGAGCTGGCCCATGTCACCCACGCCGGTCAGCTTGCTGAGGTCGAACGATCCGCTGGAGCTGGCCTGGGTGAACCCGTCGACGACCTGCGGCGGCACCCCGGCGGCCGACATCTGCGGTGCCAGGTTGTCCTTGAACGCCGTTCCGAAGATCGTCCCGACGAAGGCCAGCGCGATCGTGCCGCCGATCTGGCGGAAGAACGTCAGGTTCGAGGTCGCCACGCCGAGTTGCCGGAACGGCACGGCATTCTGGATGACGATCGTCGGCACGGAGAACGTCGGTCCGACGCCCAGGCCGGCGATGAACATCCAGAGCCAAACCGTCTCCACCGGCGTGTCCTTCGTGAGCTGGGTCATCAGCAGGACGGCGAAGCCCATGACGACGACCGAGCCGACGATCAGCCACTTGTAGCGGCCGGTGCGGGCGACGATGAGGCCGGACACGATCGAGCTGAAGATCAGGCCGACCATGAGCGGCAGGGCCGCCAGGCCGGAGTTCGTGGGCGAGAAGCCCTCGACCACCTGGAACCAGCGCGGCAGGAAGACGATCGCGCCGAAGAACGCGAACGCGGCGAAGAAGACCGAGACCATCGTGGCCGAGTATGTCCGGCCCTTCCACAGGTCCAGCGGGACGATCGGCTCCTTGGCGCGCGCCTCGGCCAGGATGAACAGCACCGTCCCGACGAGGCCCACGATGATGAAGCCACCGACCGTCGGATCGGCCCACTCGCCGAACTGCTTGTTGGTCAGGCCGACCAGCAGGAAGACCATCGCGACCGTGAAGATGGACCCGCCGATCAGGTCGAAGTTGCGCGTGGCGGACTTCGTCTTGACCGTCGGCAGCAACCGCTGGATGACGATCAGGGCGACGATCCCGATCGGGATGTTGACGTAGAAGATCCAGTGCCAGCTCAGGTGCTCGGTCAGCCAGCCGCCGATCAGCGGGCCGGCGACGAACGCGATGCCGAAGACGGCGCCGAAGAGGCCCTGGTACTTGCCGCGCTCCTGGGGCGTGAACAGGTCACCGATGACCGCGAGCGCGACCGGGAACAATGACCCGGCGCCGATGCCCTGGATGCCTCGGAAGAGGATCAGCATGCCCATGTTCTGGCTGAGGCCTGACAGGGCGGAGCCGACGAGGAAGATGACGATGCCGATCATGAAGATCGGCTTGCGGCCGTAGATGTCCGAGAGCTTGCCCCAGAACGGGACGCTGATCGTGCTGGTCAGCAGGTAGATCGTGATCGCCCAGACGTAGTAGTCGTTGCCGGACAGCTGGGTGACGATGGTGGGTAGCGCCGGCCCGACGATCGTCTGGTCGAGCGCGCCGAGGAACAGGCCGAGCATGACGGCGAAGAGGATCTCCATCTTCGCTCGTTGGCTCAGGCCGAGGGCGGGGTCTTCGTCGAGCGACGGGATGTACCCGTTCGCCTCCGCCGGGAACGCTTCCATGAGTGGTCAGTCCCTCCGTGATGTCGTGGCGAGGTGGTGGCTGGGCCGGGCGGCTCTGGGTCGGACGTCGGCTCCTCCCAGGGTCCACGTCGATCGTGGAGCGGGCGTGGAGGCGGGATGGCGATCCGGCGGTCGGCCGGTCACGGCCTCGAGGGCGGCGCGCAGGTCGGCGGTCGCCTGGGCGATCGCGGGGAGTTGTGAAGGCTTGAGCCGGCTGAGCACGCTCCGCACGATGTCGTCGGCCAGGGCGTCCTGCTCGTCGATCATCTGCACGCCGGAAGGCGTCAGGCGGACCATGACGATGCGCCGGTCCTCGGGAACCCGAGTCCGCTCGATGTAGCCGCGCTCCTCCAGCCGGTCGATCAGGCCCGTCGCGCTCGACAGCGAAACGTTGAGGAGATCGGCGAGGCGGCTCATGGGCATCTCACCGCTCCGATGGAGCGAGTACAGGATGTTCAGTTGCGCCATGCTGATGCCCAGCTGGAGCGACCGCTCGCTCATCGCGCACTTGAGCTGCCGCATCGTCGCGCGAAAGTCGGCGATGATGCGTTCCGTCGGAGCGAGCTCGACGGTCGTGTCGCTGACCACGCCCGTGCCGGGCGCGATGCTTCGTGTCATGTGAACCATTGTAGTCAAGTGAATCATCCTGTCAACATGAACGGTTCGCACCACATGCAGGAGTCCCGATGCGTTTCGCGCTGATGATCGAGCCCCAGCAGGGCATGTCCTACGGCGACCAGGTGGCCGTGGCGAAGCGAGCGGAGGCCAACGGGTTCGAGGCGTTGTTCCGCTCCGACCATTACGCGAGCTTCCCGGGTCCGGCGGGCATGCCAACCACCGATGCCTGGACCGTCCTGGCGGGACTGGCCCGGGAGACCGATCGCATCGGCTTGGGCGCCCTGGTCTCGCCGGTCACGTTCCGGCACCTCGGGAACTTCGCCAAGGTCGTGACGACCGTCGATGAGATGAGCGGCGGTCGCGTGGAAGTGGGCGTTGGGGCCGGCTGGAACGACCTCGAGCATCGCCAGTACGGGCTGCCGTTCCCGCCGATCAACGAGCGCGCGGACCTGCTCGAGGACCAGCTGGCGGTCCTCCACGGCCTGTGGGGCGAACCCGACGGCTGGTCGTTCCAGGGTCACGTCGTTCGCGTCGAGGACGCCCTGTTCCGGCCGAGGCCGGTCGCGGTCCCGGGCCGGCCGACCGGTCCGAACGGGGCGCCGCGCCCGAAGATCATCACCGGCGGCGAAGGGTCGCCGCGCGGCCTGCGGATCGCCGCCCGCTGGGCCGACGAGTTCAACCTCTCTTCGACGGCGCCGGCGGCCGCGGCGGCGACGTTCGCCCGGCTCGACGAAGCATGCCGGGCCATCGGACGCGACCCGTCCGAGCTGTCACGGTCGGCGATGGCCGGAGTCCTCATCGGCCGGACCGATGACGAGCTCCGGGCGCGCATGACCGCCCTGCTCGCTGCGTTCGGCGAGGACGATGGCGAGGGCTGGCTCGAGGAGCGCCGCCAGCGCTGGGTCGTCGGGACGGCCGAGGCCGCGCGGGCCATGGTCGGACGCTACGCCGAGGCCGGCGTCGAGCGGATCATGCTCCAGGACTTCATCCCGTGGGATCTCGACCACATCGACGTGATGGGCGAGCTCCTCGTGGGCCAGGTCTAGGCGTCCTCCCCGGATCAGCCGTCGGCGGCGTCAGAGGCCGCCCGGTAGCGCGGATCGTCGCGCCGGATCGGATCGGGGTCGGTGCCGCGAGCCCGGGCCAGGCGCTCGGTCACGAGCTGGAGCGGGGTCGCCGTCCCGAACAGGGCCGCGACCGGGGCCGGCAGGGTGGGCGCCTCGGCGACCAGGATCCGCCCGGCCGGGGTCAGGTCGGCCGCGACGGCGCCGTCCAGGTCGGCCGCGAGGATCGCGGCTGCCCGGATCCCGAGCGCCCGCGCGGCGCGGAGCGCGCCTTGGGCGCGGGTCACCCGATCGGCTCGGCGGTCGCGATCGGCGAGGATCAGCATGAGTGCGGTGTCGGGACCGGTCGCCGGGAGGTGGCCGTGGAGGAACGTCTCGAGGTCGCGATAGGCCGACGGCAGCCACGACGCCTCCTCGACCTTGAGCACCAGCTCCCGACCGGCCGGGCGATCGGCACCCGACGCGATGACGATGAGGTGCGCGGCGTCGGCGAAGCGGCCGGCGATCCGCTCGGCGCCGGTCTGGTCGATCGACCCGGCGGCCAGGATCCGAGCCACCTCGCCGTCATCGAGCGATCGAGCCGACAGATGGGCGCCGACCGCCGCCGCCACCAGCATCGGGCTGAGATAGCCGACCGTGTGGCACCAGCCCTGGTCGAGCTCGTGGGTCTCGACGACCAGGTCGGCGAGCGCCGCGCCCGGCGACCGACGCGAGACGGTCAGGAGGGCGGTCGCCGACCCGGCGGCGCGGCTTGCGGCGAGCGCGGCATTCGTCGCGGTCGTGCCGCCTTCGTGCGAGACGCCGATGACCAGCGCGTCGGCGGGCGGATCCAATGACAGCTCGAACGCCTGGGCCGCGACCGGCCCGGGATCGGGCAGACCCGCGGCCCGGGCCGCCTCGCGGAGGATCTCGACCGTGCCGAGCGCCGCGTGCTCGGACGTGCCGCACCCGGTCACGACGATCGGCCGCCCCGCGCGGGCCGCCGTGGCGATCGCCGTGGCGAGCGCCGCGGCCTGGCTTTCCGACCCGGCCTGCGCGGCGAGGGTCCGGCGAGCGATGGCGGGCTCCGCCGCGATCATGTCGGTCATGTGATACGGCGGACCGGGTCGAGGGCTCGGCGTGTCGGTCGAGGCCCACGGGTCGGGCGGGCCGGGCAGGGGCGCGGTCGGATCGAAGGCGGTGTCGGTCGTCATCGGTCGAGGATAGGCCGGCCCACCGGGTCCGGGTCGACCGGCCCGTGCCACGCGACGGCCGGAAGGCGGTCCGGCGCGGAAGGCGTCACCATACGGGCGCAGTCGAGCCCACAGGGAGGAAGCGGATGCAGGTCGGGTTGTTGGTGCCCCAGGGTTGGAAGGGCGAGTACGACGGTTGGCCCGCCGCCGACGCCTGGGCCCGGACCGTGGCCCTCGCCGAGCAGGCGGAGACCCTCGGTTTCGAGTCGCTGTGGGTCTTCGACCACTTCCATACGGTGCCTGCCCCGACCGACGAGATCACGCTCGAGGGCTTCTCGGTCCTGACCGCCCTCGCGATCCTGACCAAGCGGGTCCGTCTCGGCCACATGGTCGTGTGCACCGGATTCCGCAATCCCGCGCTGACGGCGAAGCTCGCTTCGACGATCGACGTCATCAGCGGCGGGCGCTTCGAGCTCGGGATCGGCGCCGGCTGGAAGGAAGAGGAATGGATCGCCTACGGCTATGGCTTTCCGCCGCTCGGCGACCGGATGGCCGCATTGGGCGACCACCTCGAGGTCATCACCCGGATGTTCCGCCCGGGTCGGGCCTGGTTCGAGGGTGAGTACGCGAACGTCCAGGGCGCCATCAACGTGCCCAAGGGCCTCCAGGCGCCGCGCATCCCGATCATCGTGGGCGGCAACGGCCGCCAGCGGACGGCCGGCTACGCGATCAAGTACGGCGACGAGCTCAACCTGGTCTTCATCGATCCCGACGAGGTCGCGATCCGGATGGCCGAGGTCCGCGCACGATGCGAGGCCGCAGGCCGCGACCCGGCGACGTTGCGCTTCTCGCTGTACCTCAAGGACGAGCAGATGCGACCCGGCCAGGCACGGGTCGATGTCCTGGCTCGCCTCGCGGAGATCGGCGTCGATCGGGCGGTCTGCTTCCCGACCCGCTGGTCGCCGACACTGGAAGCGCAGGCGGCCTTCGCCGATGACTGTCGCGCGGCCGGCCTGACGCTCGACGGGTCTCTCGCCGGCTGAGCGGTCCGGATTCCGTAACCCGGTTGCTGGCTCGGGTCGCCCAGAGGCGCTACGGACGAAGGGCGGCTCGTCGCGAGGTCCCCAGCCGTCGCCCTGGTCGCCCAGCGGCTCGTCGGGCGTAGGGAGGCGACCGTGGCGAGCGCCCCGGCGTCATCCGCGTCCCTCAGCGACCGGCCGACGAAGCTCCTTCGTCGGTAGCGCCGCCCAGCGACGATCCATCGGATGGCGACCGAGCCACGCGTCCCCGCCCGATCCGGCCGATCCGGCCGCGTGGCCAGTAGCGGAACCACGCCCGACCGACGAGCAGCTCCAGCGGGACCGGGCCGTAGCGTCGCGAGTCGATCGGCTCGCCGAACCCGGCGGCCTCGGTGACCTCGGGCGACGCGTCGCTCAGCAGCCAGGCCTCGTCCTCGGCGAGCTCGAGGAACCCGTCAGCGAATGGGACCCGGTCGCCCGGTCCCGCCGCCACGCGCTTGACGGCGAGGCCCTCGCCGTCCGGCTCGCGAAAGACGACGACCGAGCCCCGCCGCGGCCAGCGGGTGACCGTGGGGTCCACGAGCAACCAGTCCCCGGCGTCGATGGCCGGCCGCATGCTCGCCTCGGCCACCGCGACTCGCCACGGTCCACGGACGCGTTCTGTGAGGCTCGCCGCACGACGAGGCCCCGCCGGTCGGCGGGGCCTTCGGTCCGTCACGGAACGGGTGTCGCGGTCAGCCCGGGCGACCCGCCACGCGCGTCTTCTCGAGTCCGCCCGTCGCCTTCCAGGCTGCATCGACCTCGTCGATGAGCTCGAGCAGCTTCTTCGCATCAGCGAGATCCGTCGACGCCTTGACCTTGGAGGCCTGCTTGTTGGCGTTCCAGAAGAGCTCGTGCAGGTTCGGGACCTTCTCGAGGTGCTCGGGCTTGAAGTAGTCGTGCCAGAGGACGTCGAGGTGGTGCTTGACCAGGTCGGCCCGCTCTTCCTTGATATGCAGGCAGCGGCCGCGGAAGGTCGGGTCCTCGTTCACGGCGTACTTCTCGATGATCCGATAGACGGATTCGGCCTCGATGCGGGCCTGTTCGGGGTCGTACACCCCGCACGGCAGGTCGCAGTGGGCTCGGGCGGTCGTGCTGGGGGCAAGCCAGCGAGTCAGGCGGGACATGGGACTCCTTCGCACTGGGTAGTGGGTCACACCAAATCGCCTTCCGGGGTGGTTCGAAGTGTCCGAGCCGCAGCCGGACGTGTCAAACACGCCCTGGGCGAGGAGATAGAGGGGGGGTACCCGACGCTATCCCGGACAGCAACGCAGCTACTGTTCCTCAGTTCGAGGCGTGAAGCCTGGACGGATGACGATGTCGGGCGTCGTCCCGCATCCATGGGTCGACGCCGGTGAGAAAGCGACCATGGCGCGATGACCACATCGCTCCCGCCGCGTCGTCGCGGCCAGATCGCAGCGAAGGACGGATCACGATGACTAGACTCCTGGCCCTGACCGTCGGTCTCGGCGCGTTCACCCTGCTTGCGACGGCCGTCGGGGTCGCTCGTCGACTTCCGTACCAGTTCGGTGGCAACGGCAGCCCCGACGATGTGGCGTCCGATGCGCTGATGCACGGGACCGGCATCTCGGCACCGATCGTCTTCGTGGTGGTGATGATCGCCCTGGCATACGTCGCGGGCCGACCAGGCCGCGCCGGTGTTGGAGCCTCGTTGATCCTCGCTGCGCTTGGCGTCGTCGGCATCGTCGCCGGCCTCATGGAACCGGCGCTGCGCCAGCTCGACCCGCTCGTAACACCGGTCGCTCTGGTCGGCATCGTCCTCGCCGTGCTCGTGGTCGTCACCGCACTCGGATCGGTGCTCGGTGAACGTAAGGTGGCCGCCGCGACTGTCTAGCTCGGCGAACACGCGACGGGTCCCGCCTGAATCCAAGACTCGCCGTACGCGACGGCCGTGACGCATGCCGCATCCGGAGCGCTGGTATGTTTCGACCGTCCTATCTCCTAACCCGTCAAACACCCGCCGTCGGCGACGTCCGAATCTCGGCGTCTAGCTCGCGGTCGTGGCGGGCTCGGCGGTCGGGGTCGGGGCCGGCGCCGGCGCCGGCGCGGCAGGCGCCGGCCGGCCGAGCGGGATGCCGATCGAGTCGAGCCAGCGCCGGATGTTCCGGTAGACGGCCGGGGCGCCCAGCGGGACGGGCTCGTCCAGCTCCCACTCGACCGGGTGCAGGATGAATGGCTCGGTCTGGGGGCCACCGAGTCCGCCGTGCGAGCCGATCAGCTCCTCGAACGCGGCGACCTCGCCGAGCTCCGGGTCGTACTGGCTGAGGAGCAGGATGTCCGGCGCGTGGGTCATCGCGTCCTCGCGGCGCAGGCTCATGATCGTGTGCTCGCCGAAGAGCAGCGTCGGGTCGCGGTCCTCCACCCGGTCCTCGTCGAGGAAGCGGATGCCCTCGTTGTCGATCGCCATCGCGCCGTGCTGCGCCGAGCGGACCATGACGAGTCCGACGCCCGGGTGGTCGACGAGCGCGCTGAGCAGGCCCGGATGCAGCTCGTCGAGCTCCTCGACGGTCAGCCGATGGTCGTAGCCGGTGAACCACACCAGGCCGAGATTGCCCGACCCGACGACCACGATCGCCGACTCGTCCGCCGGGGGCGGGAGCTCGGTCGCGTCGAGGTCGACCACGCCGTCGGTGGTCCGTCCCGCCAGCGCGGCCCGGGCGACCGTGGGGCCGACGCCTTCGCTTCGGGTGATCTCGGAGAGGAACGCGTTGACGAAGGTCGAGCCCTCGGCCTGGGTCTTGGTCTGGACCAGCGTCGCGCGACCGCTCATCAGGTCGCGGACGACCTCGCCCAGGCTCTGGCCGTAGCGCTGCTTGAACGTGGCGCCCAGGCTCTGGCCGTGATCCGAGAGGACGATGAAGCGATACGGCCGCGGCGCGTCCTTGGCGGCATGGGCCAGCGTGCCGATCGCCCGGTCCACCCCGTCGAGGGCCTCGAACGACTCGACCCGCTCCGGTCCGCAGTGGTGGGCGAGTTCGTCGTAGTCGGTGAAATCGGCGTAGATGACGTTCGTCCCCCGATACATCTCCTCGATGATCAGGGACACGTTGACGTCGCGCAGCAGCACGTTGCTGGCCGCCCGCATCCCGGCGTACTTCATGCCCCGGTGCATCTGCGGGCGGATGCCCGAACGTCGCGTCCGGCGCGCCTGGTAGCGCTCCTTGATGAACTCGCCCAGGAATAGGGTGAACGAGCGCAGGTAGCCGCTCGGACTCAGGAAGAAGCCGAGGAAGGCCTTGCTGTCGCCGATGCCCTGCGACTCGTCCTTGATGGCGGCGGTCGTGAGGTAGGCGCGGGTCGCGTCGCCGGTGACGAGGTTGCAGATGCTCGCGCCGTTGTTCGAGAGCAGGCCCTCGCCGTTCGAGACGCGCCGGACGATCTCGCCGGCGTCGACCGGATTGCTCGACTGCATCAGGTGCTGCCGGTCGCGCTCGTACCAGCGGAACGCCGGGATGCCGTCGTTGTTGCCGTGGAGGATGCCCGCCTGACTGGCCGAGGTCATCGACGGCAGGATCGCCTCCCAGCGTGACAGCTTGTGGCTGCCGTCCCGCACCCAGTCGGCCATCGTGTTGACCGAGCCGGCGCGCATCCGGCCGGCCAGGATCGGATGGGCCAGCCCATCGATCTGGACGATGACCAGGCCGGGCTGGTCCGTCTTGGCGGCCGCCCGCTTGATGAGCAGGCTCTGGACCAGGAGCCCGTAGAACGAATCGCCGCTGTCGACGCCCAGGACGGCGGTCAGGACCGTGTTGATGATGGCGAACACGAACGAGCCGACGAGGGCCGGCACGAACCCGCCGATGTGGACCCCGGGCACCACGTTGGCCGCGATCACGAACACGAGCACCTGGAGCACCAGGACCGAGATCCCGGTCAGGACCAGCGAGCGTGGTGCGACCAATGCCAGCACGACCGGCCGGATGACGGCGTTGAACAGGGCCATGACGATGACGACGAGGATCCCGGCGCCGAACGTGTCGACGGTGATGCTGGGCAGGAGCAAACTCGTCAGCCAGAAGGAGATCGCCGAGACGAGCAGGGTGACGACGAGGCGCTTGAAGAGCGCCCATGGGCCGCCGCGCCATTCCCAGAGCACGCGAAGCTGGGTCTTGTACAAGGCGAAGATGCTCATGACAACTGCCCTTTCGCAACGCGCGGGTGACGACGAGCGCTCACGGTATCATCGCCGCGATGAGCGACCGAGCGTTGCCCGGCGTCGAGGGCCCTCCGGCCTGCCCATTCATCGCGTTCGAGGATGAGCGCGATGAGCGTTCATCGAGTCCCGATCACCGCCACCGATGTTACGCGGAGGTCCGGCCGGCGCCGCGCGCTCTCGCGCACCAGGAGGCGTACTGCCTCTCGAGCGCCTTCCCGGTCTGCCCGACGTTCCAGGACTGGGCGCGGCGCGAGGCGGCCCAGGCACGCTCGGCGGGTCGAGCCGTCGCCGCGCCGCCCGCCATGGCGACGGCCGTCGACGAGGAGCCGACACCGGTCGCGGCCGCCGAACACGACGAGCCGGAGGCGTCCGGCGAGGCGCTTCCGCCCGAGGCGACCGAAGACGCGGCGGCGCCCGAGGACGATGTCGACCCATGGGCCGCCCCGCCGCATGACGACGACGAGCCGGTCATCCATCGGAATCCGCCACGTGACTGGGCCGCGCCCCCGCCATGGGCGACCAGCGGTGCCGCCGGGATGTCGACGGCGGGCGGCCAGGGCGGGGGTCGCCCGGACGAACAGGCGCCGGACTTCCTCGCCACGAGAGACCCCGCGCGCGGGCTCGCCGGCAGCGCCGCCGATCGGCTGGCCGGCGGATCGCCGGGGTCGGCACCCGCGACGAAGGGCGCTTCGACCTCGCCCGCTGCGATGCCGTCGGACGAACTCGCCGGGCTGGTCGCCGGGGCGGCGGTGAGCAGCGCGCGAGCCCGGACCGCGGAGCCGATCACCCGGCCGCCGAGCGGCTCGTACCCCACGACGACCGCCTCTGGCCGGCGGCCGACCGTCAGCTCCACGCGGACGCGCGCCCAGCAGCATGACGGTCCGTCGTGGGAGAGCGCGAAGCGCTACGAGGCGTATCCGACCATCAAGACCCGGGCCGGCCTGCCCGGCATCCCGCGCATCGCGGTCCTGGCCGGCGCCCTGGGCATCGCAGCACTGGCCCTGTTCTTCCTTCCCGCGCTGCTGGGTGTCGGTGGCGGCGGCACCGGGTCGAGCTCCGCCCCGAGCCGGTCGGCGGCGGTGGCGACCGCGACGCCTGCGCCGACCCCGATCCCCGAGCCGACGGCGCAGACGTACGTCATCAAGGCCGGCGACACGCTCCTCAAGATCGCCAAGAAGTTCAACGTGACCGTGGACGAACTCCTCGCAGCCAACAAGGCCGCGATCAAGAACAAGGACAAGATCAAGGTGGGGCAGGAGATCGTCATCCCGGTGCCGACGCCCGACGAAGTGACCGACCCGTCCGCGGCGGCGCCCGTCGAGAGCGCGACGCCAGCGCCCTAGACGCCCCTAGCGGGGCGCGATGTTGATGGCGGTGATCTTGCCCGCTTCGACCCGGAACGTCGCGTCGATGTGCTGGGTCGGGGCGCCCGGCCGCACGACCAGGAGGTCCGCCTCGTAGGTATTGCCGGTGTCGCGGATCTCGCCCGGGATCATGCGCAGGCCGGAGTCGCCGCGGAGGAACCAGCCGCCGACTCGCTCGACGCCGCGCAACGTCTGCACGCTGTCACCGACATGCACGCGCATCTCGGTCATCTCGTCCATCAGCGCCACCGCGCCTTCGCGGTCGCCTCCGTTGAGCTTCTCGAAGAAGTCTTCCATCGTCTCGACAGCACCCATGGCCTGAGTGTACCGTCGGGCGCCCATGGACGCCGTCCACCGATCGACCGACGAGCTGCGGGCGCGCCTGGCCGCGGCGTGGCCGATCTTCGGGCTGACGCTGCGAACCGAGCGACTGGTCCTCCGCCTGCCGACCGACGAGGAGCTGCTCGAGCTCATGGACCTCGCGAAGGTCGGGATCCACCCGCCCGACGAGATGCCGTTCGGGGTCGCGTGGTCGACGCTCCCGAGCCCGGCATTCGAGCGGGGCTACCTCTCGTTTCACTGGGGCTGCCGATCGGGCTGGTCGGCCGGTGACTGGGAGCTCGGCCTTGGGGCGTCGTTCGAGGGCACGCTGATCGGCATGCAGGGCATGCACGCGCGGGACTTCGCGGCCCGACGGACCGTCCACACCGGGTCGTGGGTCGGCCAGGCGTTCCAGCGGCGCGGCTTCGGCAAGGAGATGCGAGCCGCCTTCCTGGCCCTGGCCTTCGACGGGCTGGGGGCCCAGTTGGCGGAGACGGAGGCGTTCCTTGACAACGCCGCCTCGAACGCGGTTTCGCGAGCGCTCGGCTACGAGGAGAACGGGTTCGGGTCGATCTCGCCGCAGGGCACACCGCGTGAGACCCAGCGGTTCCGCATGACCGCCGAGCGCTGGCGGTCAAGTCCACGCCCACCGGTCACGATCGAAGGCCTCGAGGGCTGCCGGGAGCTGTTCGGAGTGGCCTGATGCGAGCGGTGGTCGCGGCATCCTTGCACCCATGAGGTGCGATGTCCCGACGAACGAGCGCGCACCAAACGCGGATCGTGGCGGTTCAGACGTCTGAGCGTCGCCTCACGAGGACCCTGTCGCGGATTCGCATCTGACGGATGCATCAGGTCGGTGCGTCACTTCGGAGTGGCCTAGAAGCCGCCGCCCGCGCCGCCGCCGCCACCACCCGACCCGCCGCCGCCGAAGCCGCCGCCCCCGCCGCCCCCGGACGACGACGGCGAGTTCCCGATCGTGCCGAGGGCCGACATCATGCCGCCGATGTCGGGGATGCCCGAGTCGGAGAAGATGCTGCCGCCACTGCCGCCGGCACCGCCGGCACCGACGAACGCGGACCCGTCCGACGTCCGATACCAGGTCGGGAACCAGACGGCGGACGCATTCGGGGCGGCCGCCTTGACATCGTCGAGGCTGCGGCTCAGGACGCCTTCGATCTCGTGCTGGAGACCCAGCGCCGTGCCCCACACGACGGCCTGGTCCGGCGTCTCGAGCCACTCGAGCCCGGCCTCGTCGACGACCTGCTGCATCGAGCGGGCCTGGACCATCGTCTTCTCGAGGGTGCGCCGATAGGCGGCCAGCATCGCGCGGATCATCGCGCCGGGCATCGAGACGGCTGGCATGAACCGGGCGAACAGCACGATGACGATGCCGCCGAGGACGACGGCGCCCCCGATCAGCACGAGCCCCGAGATCGGGACGTTCCAACCCACGACGAGCGCGACGACCCCGGCCACGATGGCGAGCACGCCGCGCCCGCCCCAGCGCGTCGTGACCTTGCTGGGTGCCTCCGCAAACCAGCCGCGCTTGACGACGTGCTTCTCCAGCGCCTTGTCGAAGTCGGCCACCGACGTGCCGAACTTCGGCAGGTCGTCGGGCTTGATGTAGCCCTCGTCTTCGCCGGCGCCCAGCGAGCGGAGCTCCTTGAGCGCGACCTCCTCGGCCGGCCCGATCGGGCGGCGCGCGTTCCTGGCCCGTTGCGCTTCCTCCATCTCGTCGCCCTTGGCCGGGTCCACGTCGACGCCGACCTTGTGACTCAGGCCGAGCAGCCCCGTCTCCTCGCGGAACGAGAGGAGCCCGCGGCTCGCGAGATCGAGCATCGCCGTGGTCAGGGCGCGCCGCGACGTGCCACCGTCCATGACCATCGCCCCGGACGCCGCGGTCAGGTCGGGCGGCGGGGCCGGCATGAGGATCGAGGGGTCGTCGAGGTAGACCGGGTCCTTGCCGAACCGCCGCCAGTTGATGAACGCCCAACCACTCAGGCCGAGGAACGCGATGGGCGCGCCGACGAGCCCCAGCGCCGCGTTCAACTGGCGCGCCCGCTCGAGCGAGGCGGCGTGCTCCGGCGTCGCCGCTTCGTCGACCTTCCGCAGCGCCACCTCCAGGGCCCCGTCGAAGTCGGCGTTGCGCAGCAGCGGGACCATCTCGTTCTCGAAGATCGCCTGGCGTTCGGCGCTGCTGAGATAGGCCGACTCGAAGCCCGGCGCGGCGTACAGCTGCACCTGGCCGTGCTCGCCCGACGGGTCGATGTCGAAGAAGATCACCATCCCGTCGTTGAAGCCGGCGCGCCCGATGCCCCACTGGTCGATGAGCGCCCGGGCTCGCGATTCGGTCTCGGATGTGGGGATGTCGTAGTAGCCGGTCCGCTGCGTGTAGACCGCGACCTCGGCACCGGTCCGCGCCTCGATGGCGTCGATGACGGTCTCGGCCCGGACGATCGCATCCGGGCTCAGGATGCCGGCGGTGTCGTAGACGGCCCGGCCTTCGATGGGATCCGGGAACGGCGGCCCGGGCGACGGTTCGGGCGCGCCCGGGTCGGACGAGGCGCCCGCCGCGACCTCGAAGGTCGTCCGGAGGACGTGGCCGAGGGCCACGAGAACGGCGTTGTCGATGTCGTCGTTCTGGAGCAGCGGCACCATCTCGTCGTCGAAGATCGCCTGCCGCTCGTCGGTCGAAAGGTAGGTCGAATCGAACCCGTCGCCCGCGTACAGCTGGACCTGGCCGTGCTTGAGGCTCGTGTCGAGTTCGAACAGGATGACCAGGCCGTCGTTGACGCCAGCCTGCCCGACGCCCCACTCGTCCATCAACGCGGCGGCATCCGATTCGGCCTCGTCGGTCGTGAGGTCGTCCCGACCCATCGCCTGCGTGTAGATGACGACCTCGACGCCGGTCTGTGCCTCGATCGCGTCGATGATCTGTTCGGCCTGGGCGATGGTCTCCGGACGCAGCACCGCGGCGTGGTCGTAGACCGCCTGGTTGTCGACCGGCTCCGGGTACGGCGGACCGGGCGGTGGTGTCGTCGGCGCCGGGCTGGCGCCCAAGACCGACCCGATGGCGAGGAGCATCCAGGCGATCGCGCAGACCGCTCCGACGAGGGACCTTGTCCGCCGACGGCCGACGGTCCGGCGGGTCATGCCGTCACTCCGACCCCGGCGTGCCGGACGCGGAGCCGACGCACCAGCTCGGCGGCCTGCTCGTAGCGCCCGAAGCTCGGCATGATGTACGTCCCCGCGACGAGGTGGTCGACCTGGGCGAGCAGCTCGAGGCTCAGCTCGAGGCCCACCTCGGCGCCACGGTCCCCGGCCTCGCGCATGGCCGTCCGGGTCGCGTCGGGGATCGTGATGCCGGGCACCTCGTTGTGCAGGAACTCGGCGTGGCGTGTGCTCTGCAGTGGCAGCACCCCGAGCAGCACCGGCAGCGGGAAGCCGCCCGGACCGAACCGCCGGCGAGCCTCGCTGTCCATCGCGTCCACCTGGGCGACGTCGTACAGCGGCTGGGTCATGACGAGGTGGGCCCCGGCCGCGATCTTGCGCTCCAGGCGGTCCCATTCGGTCGCGGCGTCCGCGGCTGTCGGGTCGAGGGCACAGGCGATCGTGAAGCCGGCAGGTGCACCGATCGGGCTACCCGCTCCGTCCTCGCCGCGGTTCAGGCGGGCGAGGACCTCGACGAGGCCGATCGAGTCCACGTCCCAGACGCCCGTCCCGGACGGGTACTCGCCGATCCGCGGCGGATCGCCGGTCAGGGCCAGGATGTTCCGCACGCCCAGGGCGTGGGCGCCAAGCAGCTCCGACTCGATGGCCATCAGGTTCCGGTCGCGGGTCGTGAAGTGGATGAGGCACTCGAGATCGAGGTCGTGCTGGATGCCGAACGCCACGGCCATCGCACCCATGCGGACGCGGGCCATCGCCGAGTCGCTGATGTTGACGAGGTCGACCCCGGCCGCCTGGAGCAGCTTGGCCGCCTCGATCGTCCGCTCGATCCGGATCGAGCGCGGCGGATCGATCTCGACCGAGATGACGAACTGGCGGTCCTGGAGCGCCCGAAGGAGACCGGTCGGGGGCAGGGCGCTCGACGTCTCGTCCGGAACCGCGCTGACGGTCAGCGTGCTCGTCCGGCGCGGCATCGTGGCCACCGTGGCATCCGCCCCGGGGGCCAGCTTGTCGAGAGCGACGCGCATCGCCCGGATGTGGTCCGGGGTCGTGCCGCAGCAGCCACCGACGATGGCCGCCCCGGCATCGACGAACCCGGCCGTCATGGCGGCCAGGTAATCGGGCGCCGCGGCGTACACGAACTGGCCCTCGATCCGCTGCGGGAGCCCCGCGTTCGGGATGATCGCCCGGCCGGTCCCGCCCATCCCGGTCAGGGCGTCGAGACAGCCCTGTGGCCCGGCGCCGCAGTTCACGCCGACGACATCGACGTGCATCCCGTCGAGGAGCTGGGCGGCTCCGGACGGGAGTGTCCCGTCCGGCAACTCGACGTCCTCGCCGAAGGTCAGCATCGCGATGATCGGCAGGTCCGCCGACGCTTCGCGCGCCTCCTCGATGGCGATGGCAAGGTGGTGGAGCAGGGAGAAGGTCTCGAACTGGAAGAGGTCGACGCCACCTTCGAGCAGGCCGTCGATGGTCTCGCGGAACGCCGCCCGGACGGCCGCGTCGCCCAGTCGAAGGACGTCCGGGGTCGGGCCGCCGAGCGGCCCGATCGACCCGGCGACCAGCACGTCCCGGCCGGCGACGTCGCGCGCCTCGCGGGCGACCTGGGCGCCGCGTCGGGCGAACCGCCCGGCCTGGTCCGCGAGGCCGTGGGGCGCCAGGCGGACCCGGTTCGCCCCGAACGTCGCGGTCTCGATGAGGTCGGCGCCGGCGTCGAGGTATTCCCGGTGGATCGCGCCGATCAGGTCCGGGCGCGTGGCGACCAGCTCGTCGAGGTTCGCTCGTTGCGGGATGCCGCGCGAGAACAGCAGCGTGCCCATCGCCCCATCGGCCAGGATCGGCCCGGTCGCGAGCCGTTCCCGCAGGCGCGTTCGTGCGTCCATCGCGGCACAGCCTACCGTGCCGCCCGAGCTAGATGGTCCCGCGCCGCCGCCCGAGCGTGAGCGTGCCATCGGGGCCGAGCAGGACCTGCGGCGCCCGCGGCCGGCCGTTGTAGCTCGAGCCGAGCGAGGTCGCGTAGGCGCCGGCGTCGGCGATGGCCACGAGATCCCCCCGCCGAAGCGGTGGCAGGTCGTGCGTGCCGAGCGCGTCGGTCGATTCGCAGATGGGTCCTTCGACGCGGGTCGGCTCGATGGGGCCCGGCCGTTGGGTCAGGGCCCGGACCGGGTGTCGCGCGCCGTAGAGGGCCGGTCGGATCAACTCGGTCATGCCGGCATCGAGGATGACCTGGCGGCCGCCGCGGTCCCGGACATGGAGGACGCGCGCGACGAGCCAGCCGGCCCGGGCGACGAGCGCCCGCCCCGGTTCGATGGCCAGACGCGTCGGACGGCGATCGGCCGGGATCGCATCGAGGAGCGCCGGCAGCTCCCGCGCGAACCGCTCGGGCGCGGGTGACGGCTCGCCCAGCGGCCGGACGGGGAAGCCGCCGCCGAGGTCGACCGTGTCGAAGGTGTCGATCGAGCCTCGCCACAATGCCGCGAGGGCCAGCGCCTTGCGAACCCCGTCGCGCCAGGCATCGACCGCCCCGAGCTGCGACCCGACGTGGAGGTGGATGCCACGTGGCCGCAGGGCCGGACCCGCGGCCTCGATCGCCTCGCCGATCTCCGACTCGGTCATGCCGAACTTCGAGCCGCCCGCACCGACGGCCAGGCCGGTCAGCGTCTCGGGCGCGACGTCGGGATTGACCCGGTAGAGGACATCGATCGGTGGCGCGGCCGCTCGCCGGGCGAGGCGGGCCAGGGCGGCCGCCTCGTCGACCGACTCGAGGGCCACCCAGGCCACGGGCACGCCGTCGGCCGCGGCTCGGACGGCGGCCCGGAGATCTGCCTGCGTCTTGCCGATCCCCTCCAGTGAGATCCGGTCGTTCGGCACGCCGGCCCGCCGTGCCAGCGTCCATTCGCCGCGCGACACGACGTTCGCCCCGAACCCGCGCGCGGTGACGGCCGAGATCACGGCCGGGACGTCGTTGGCCTTGACCGAGTACTGCCGAACGATCGGGTCCGGGAACGCCTCGCGGACGGCCGCCGCGGCCTCGTCGAGCGTCACGAGATCGGTGACGAAGAGCGGCGTCCCGTGGCGGCGCGCGGCCGCGCGCAGCCCTCCGGCGATGTCGAGCAGGCGGTCCGACTCAGGCAGCCGGGACGACCATGCTGGCGATCGTGCCGAAGAGGCTGAGCACGATCGAGCCGATGACGGCGGCGACGACGGCTTCGACGCCGAAGGTCGGAGGGAACCCGCCGACGGTCAGGTCGAACTTGGCGAAGTCGGCGATCAGGGCGGTCAGGAGCAGCAGGCCGGCGTTGATCACGAACCCGATGAGCCCCATCGTCATCAGCGAGATCGGGGTCGCCGCGACCTTGATGACCGGTCCGATCATGCCGTTGACGACGCCGAAGATCGCCGCGATCACCAGCAGGCCCACCGGTGCGCCCTCGTAGGAGACGTACTGCGGCAGGAACTGCGTGAGGATGTAGAACGCGATGGCCGTGACGATGGTCCCGGCGACGAATTTCCTCATCCCGCGTCCTCCGAGCGATGGACCACCTCGCCGCCGACGACGGTCAGCGCGACCTTCGTGCCCAGGATGGACGATGGCCCTCCGGCGAGGATATCGCGGTCGAGCACTGCGAGATCGGCGTCCATGCCGGCTTTCACCGTGCCGCGCCGATCGTCCGCGAACGCCGCGTAGGCGGAACCGTGCCCGTATGCCGAGAGGGCCTCAGGCAGCGGCAGCTTCTCGCTCGGGAGCCAGCCACCGACGGGCGTCCCCTCGCTTGTCTGGCGGTTGACGGCGGTATGGAGCGCCTGGATCGGGCCGAACGGCACGACGTTCCAGTCCGAGCCGAAGGCGATGACGCCGCCGGCTCGCCGGATCGACGCCCAGTTCCACGCCTGACTCGCTCGCTGCGGGCCCACGTTTCCGGCCCAGACGTCGGTCTGGTTGGGGGACGGATCGGCGTGGAATGGCTGCATCGATGCGATGACCCCGAGGCGCCCGAATCGATCGACGTCGGCACGGTCGACGATCTCGACGTGCTCGACGCGATGCCGCCGGCCGCGAGCCGGCGGGGGATTGACGGTCCCGGCGTGTTCGAAGGCGTCGAGGCTCATCCGGACTGCCGCGTCGCCGATCGCGTGCAGCTGGACCTGCCAGCCCCGCCGATCAGCTTCGGCAACGAACGCGTCCAGTTGCGCGGGCGCCCATTCCAGGTGTCCGGCCAAGACGTCGTCGACGTACGGCGCGAGCATGGCGGCCGTCCGTGCCTCGATGACGCCATCGGCAAAGCCCTTCAGGATCCCAGCGTCCAGCCATTCGCCACCGCGCAGGTCCCCGACGAGCGACTCGTAGCCGTCGAGCGTCGCGCGCCACTCGTCGAGCGTCGCCGCCGGAACCATCGGTAGCGCGATCCGCGATCGCACGCGCAGCGAGCCATCCTCGAGCAGTCGACGCCAGAGCGTGACCTCGTCGGGCTCGACCCCGGCGTCCTGGATCGACGTGATGCCGGCTGCGTGCAGTTCGGTGATGATCCGGCGCGCCTCGGCAAGGATCTCGTCTCTCGACGGTCGTGGCAGGACGCCGGTCAGCAGGTCCTGGGCGCCCTCCTTCAGGACGCCTGTCGGCTCCCCGGTCGACTGGTCCCGGACGATCTCGCCGCCGGGCGGATCGGGCGTGTTCCGATCGATCCCGGCGGCATGGAGTGCCAACGAGTTGACCCAACCGGTGTGGCCGTCGTAGCAATCCATGTAGGCCGGTCGGTCCGGGACCGCACGATCGAGCTGCTCGCGTGTCGGCAGACTGCCGGGGAATGCCATGTACATCCAGCCGCGGCCCAGGACCCAGGCCGCATCCCGGTTCGCCCGGGCGTGGGCGCCGATGGCCGACTCGATGGCCTCGACCGACGCGAGCTGGAACAGGTCGACGCGACCGATCTCCTCCTCGGCACTGCTCAAGAGGTGGAAGTGGGCATCGTCGAAACCGGCGGTGATGAGCCCGCCCTTGGCCTCGACGAGGATGGTCCTCGGCCCGCGCCAGTCGTTCAGTGCGTCCTGCTCACGACCGACCCAGGCGATCCGCCCGTCGACGACCGCCACCGACGTCGGCGTGGCGATCGGCCGTGGACCGATGTCCGAGCCATACGGACCGAGCTGGCCCGGCCCGAACGCCTCGAAGACGCGACCGCCGACGATCAGCAGGTCGGCCGCCGGGCTCACCAGGCCAGGCCGGCCTGCAGGTGCGCCTTGACCGCGGGCCATTCGGGCGCGATGACGCTGAAATAGGCCGAGTCGCGGAGCGAGCCGTCGGGCATGATCATGTGCTGGCGGAAGACCCCCTCGAACGTCGCGCCGATCCCGGCGAGCGCGGTGCGCGATCGTTCGTTCTGGCTGTGCGTCTTGAACTCGACCCGGTTGGCCCCGAGCGTCTCGAACGCGTGGATGAGCTGCAGCAGCTTGGCTTCGCGGTTCGCGCCGGTCCGCTGGAACGGCGTGCCGACCCAGGTCCAGCCGATCTCCAGGCGCTTGTGCTCCGGCACGATCGACATGTAACGGGTGCTGCCGACCGCCCGCCCCGACGTCCGGTCGATGGTGGCGAAGGGCCGCTCGGTGCCAGCCTCGGCGTTGGCCAGGGCGGTCTCGAGCCAACGTCGCAGGCCGGCGTCGTCCTGGGGGCCCATGATCGTCCAGCGCCAGAGGGCGGGATCGAACGCGACCTGCATCAGGTCGTCGAGGTGGCGCGCCTCGAGCGGTTCGAGCCGGACGCGCCGACCCTCGAGGACCACCGGCTGGACCCACGTCTGCGACGGCATGGCGCGATGGTACCGGCCGGGCACCGACCCCGGGTCCGCCACCCTCCCGGCTCCCCATGTACGCTTCGGTCGATGAACCGAGGCCTCACCATCGAGCAGCTCGACGGCCTGCTCGACGAGCAGCTCCTCGCCACCCTCGCCACCTTCCGCCTGGACGGCAGCGTCCTCCAGTCACCGCTCTGGTACGTCTGGGAGGACGGTGGCTTCACGCTCGCGATGGCCGCCACGGACGGCAAGCTCAAGCACATCGCGCGCGATCCGCGGGTCACGATCGTCGTCGCGGAGGATGCGTTGCCGTACCGTGGGTTCGAGGTCCGCGGGCTCGCCCAGCTGACGGATCGCCCGTACGCCCCGACCATCCGGCGCATCGCCAGGCGGTATGTCGGCAAGCAAGGCGAGTCCTTCTACGCGGATAGCCACGACGGCGTCGTCGTCCGGGTCGAGCCGGGCGATACCCGCGGCTGGGACTTCCGCGACGATCTCGAGGCGATGGGCGTCTGGCGCCCGTGACCGCGTTCGACGCGGCCTTCCGGGCGTTCCTCGACGACCTGTTCCGACTCTATCCCGTGGCCGCGACGGCCATCGGCGACCATCGGTTCGACGGCGCCTGGTCCGACGCGACCGAGGCCGGCCGCCAGGAACGCCTCGCCGCCCTCGACCGGTGGCAGGCGACCTTCGAGGGCCTGCACGACCTCACCCCCGACGAGGCCATCGATCGCGACCTGATCCTGGGCGAGATCGACGCGTCGCGCTTCTCCGAGGCGGAGTTGCGAGAGGACACGTGGAACCCGCTCGAGTGGGTCTACCTGCTCGGCCAGGGCCTGTTCACGCTCATCGCCCGGTCATTCGCGCCCCTGGGCGACCGGCTGGGATCGGTGGCGAGCCGTCTCGAGGGCCTGCCGGCGGTGCTCGACGGGGCGCGGGCGGCCCTGGTCGGCGTCGACGGTCGTCCGGTCGGGCGGTTCCAGACCGAGACGGCGCTCAAGCAGCTGCCCGGGATCGGCGCGTTGATCGACGATGCGCTCGCGGAGGCCGACGCACACGCGGACGATGCGGCGGTGACCGCGGTCACGCCCCGGCTGCAGGCCGCGGCCGCCACGGCCCGGGCGGCCATCGCCGCGTTCGAGACGCACCTGCGCGAGGTGGTGCTGCCCGCGAGCGATGGGGAGGCCCGGCTGGGACCGGCGCTCTTCGCGCGCAAGATGCGCCACACGATGCGCTCGGACGACCTGACGCCCGAGCGGATCCTGGCCGCGGCCGAGCGGGAGTACGTCGCGGTCCGAGCCGAGATGGTCCGGCTGGCCGGTGAGATGTGGTCGACCTGGGTGCCGGACCGGCCGCGTCCCGACGACGACGGCGCGCTGGTCCGCGGCGTGCTCGACGCCATCGCGGTCGATCACCCGGCGGCCGACGAGCTGCTCGACTGGTGTCGCGAGGAGACCGCCCGGATCGAGGCCTTCTGCACGGAACACGACCTGATCGGCATGGCCGACGAGCCGCTCGACATCCAGTGGACGCCGGTGTTCCTGCGCGCGTTCGGGGGCGCGATGCTCTCGTCGCCCGGACCGCTCGACAAGGGCCAGAAGGCGTTCTTCGCGATCACCCCGATGCCCGATGACTGGACGCCCGAGCAGCGCGAGTCGTACCTGCGCGAGGACAACGCCCGGATGCTGCGCCTCCTGTGCATCCACGAGGCCATCCCGGGGCACTACCTGCAGGGGGCCTATGCCAACCGGAACCCGTCGCTGCCCCGGGCCATCTTCGCGAGCGGCCTGTTCGCCGAAGGCTGGGCGGTCTACGTGACGCAGGTGATGATGGACGTCGGGTACGGGGCGGACGATCCGGCACTCATGCTCACCCATTGGAAGTACTACCTGCGTTCGACGACCAACGCGATCATCGACGCCCGGATCCAGGCCGGCGACATGGACGGGGACGCGGCCGTCCGGCTCATGGTTGACGGCGGGTTCCAGGAAGAGGCGGAGGCACGCGCGAAGTACGACCGGGCGCGCCTGTCATCCACCCAGCTCTCGACGTATTTCGCGGGATCGCTCGAGATGTGGGACATCGAGCGCGAGGTGCGCCGCCGGGCGGCGATCGCCTCGGGTGACCCGCGTGGCGCCGACGCCGTGCCCGAGCCGCGGGTGGTCGGGGGCTTCGGCGAGACGCCCGGGTTCGTCTACCGGCGCCACCTCGAATTGGTCATCGGCCAGGGCACCCCGCCCACCTCGCTCCTCCGCCGCATCCTCCTGGACTAGCCGGTCCGGTCACTCGTCCCGCTGTTCCTGCCAAACGGTACTCAGGCGGCCGCTCGTCAGCGGATGCCCGGTCCGAACCGACCGGCCTCGCCCGGTCCACGCACGGACGCGGATCGCGAGGGCGGCCGTTCCTGGCAGATGGCACGCACGAGGTCATCTGCGCTATGGGTCGGTGACCAACGGCCGCCTGAGTGTCGATCGCCGGAAAGGGAAGCCTAGGGCGGCGGGACGGGCCGGTCGGTTGGCATCGCTGACGTCGTCGGCGAGTTCGGGCGCCCGCAGGTCGATCACCAGCAGGGTGATCGCGATCGCGAAGACCGCATCGGAGAGGAATGCGATCCGCTCCAGCGAGAACGGCCGGGGCAATCTTCGTTCATCCCTGGTCCTTCGTTGACGACCGCCGTTTCTTCGGCTCCTGCTTCGGTCCGGTCCGGGTCTTCGCGGACGGCGTCGCGGCGCGCTTCCCGGACGCCCCGGCCAATGAGGTCCTGAGCGTGTCGATCCGATAGCCGGCGGTCATGGCGGCCGTCATGAGTCGGGCCGCGGCGTCCGGGCCGACCGGCTGCGCGCGACGCTTCGCGGGCGTCTCGATCGCGTCGAGCCGCCGGGCCCACTCGAGCTGGGCCGCGAACCGGTCCCGATCGAGCCACTCGACGCCCTCCCACGTGTTCACACCGATGGCGGTCCGGACGACGTCGCTGGCCAGCCAGCGCTCGAGCAGCCGCGCGTCAGCGGTCCGTGCCGGGCCACGGATGCCGGTCGGCCGGGGCAGGGTCAGCAGCACCCGGACCTGGTCGGCGACCGTCCAGGCCTCGCCCTCGTCGAGGCCCGCCTCCCGCAGGCCGGCGGCCAGGGCGCCTGAAAGGCGCAACTCGTCGTACCACGCCCGGCTCGTCGCATCGACGTCGCCATCGACGACCAGCTCCCCGGTCCTTGACAGCGCCAGCCATCCCAGGAGCGCCGCGCGGTCGACGCGCGACCCCGGCTCGTCGGCGCCCGCCAGCGCCGTCGCGACACGCTCGCGAACGATGGCTGCCACGGCCGCCGCGTCACCCGGCACACCGGTCGCCTCGCCGATCGCCGCCAGGAAGGCCGCGAACCGCCGCTCGAGCTCGTCGAGTGCTTTCGGCGTGGCCCTGCCGTCGAGGACCGCGCCGACGAGCCCGTCGACGAAGATGGCACGCAGCGGACCGTGGACCGGTTCGAGCTGCAGCTCGCGAAGCGCATCCTCGAGCGACGGGACGGCCCGCTCCCCGAGACGCGCGGCCAGGCGTGCCCACTGACCCGACATCCCGTCGTGGATCTCGTGGAACTCCCAGAAGACATGCGCGGCGTAGGCGTCGAGCGTCACGTACAGGCCGCGCTCGTGGAGGTCGCGCGCCGAGCGCAGCGACTCGAGGCCGCTCCGGGCGTCGCGGAACGCCACGAAGACGGTCGGGTCGTCGGGGAGGCCCAGCCCGTCCGCGAGCGAGCGGCGGACGATCCGCTTCCGGCCGTCGCCGTCCTTGCGGGCGTACGGCGCCGAGTCCCGGATCCAGCCGCTGGTCGAGCCGTAGCGGTCGTGATAGAGGACGAGGGACCGCTCCGGTCCGCGGCCGTTCGAATAGGCGAAGACGTCCTCGTCGACCCGGCCGCTGCCCGTGACCAGGTCGTAGAGCAGGAAGTCGTGCGCCTCGGCGAACCAGGCGCGACGGTGGAGCAGGGGGAAGATCTCGCGCTCGTGCCGCTCGACCAGCCACGGATCGGGCTGCTCGTCGAGGGTGGCGCGCTGGAACTCCATGCCGTACTTCTCGCTGAAGCCCTGGACCTGGCCATGCCCGAGCATCGGGAGCCCGGGGAGCGTGGCCAGGACCGTGGCGACGCCGAAGTACTTGTCGCCCTTGCCGAACTGCTCGAGCGCCGTCTTCTCGTCGGGGTTGCTCATGAAGTTGACGTACCGCTTGAGGATCTCCGGATCGAATTCGATGGTCTCGCGGATGACCCGGCGGTAGCCCTCGCCGTCCTCGTCGCGGAGCATGTGCATGAAGGCGCTGTTGTAGACCCGGTGCATGCCCAGGGTCCGCACGAAGTACCCCTCCAGGAGCCAGAACGCCTCGGCGAGCAGGAGCGTGTCCGGGACCTCGGTCGCCACGCGGTCGACCACCTCGCGCCAGAACTCGACGGGCATCCGCCGCGCGAACTCGCGCTTGGACATGGCGTGCTCGGCCCGCGACGGGATCCCGCCCGGCTGCCCGGGCTCCGGCCACCACAGGCGCTGGATGTGCTTCCTCGCGAGGACCATCGCCGCGTCGAAGCGGATGATCGGGAAGCGCCGGGCGACCGCGAGGATCGTCGCGATGACCTGTTCGCGGACGGCGGGGTCCAGGAAGTCGAGCTGGGCCGTGTCGTTCCAGGGGAAGCTCGTCCCGTCGTTGCCGTGGTAGACGTAGCGGATGGCCCCGGTCCGCCGATCGAACCGCTTGAAGACGACGGCCGCGTCGCTGTCGTCCCAGTAGTGGTCCTCGAGCACGATGCCGACTCGATCGTCCGACGAGAGGTCGGGGCCGCCGAAGGTGTACGCCGGGTAGGGCGGCTCATCGAGCGACAGGAACCACTCCGGGTGCTCGATGACCCAGTCGGAGTCGATGCCCATGTGGTTGGGCACCATGTCGCTCGCCAGGCGGATGCCACGTGCCCAGGCCCGGTCGCGGAGGGTCGCGTAGGCCGTCTCGCCGCCGAGGTCGTCGGCGATCCGGTAGTCCTCGAGCGAGTACGCCGACGCGACCGCATCGACGTTGCCGCGCATGCGCTTGATCCGTTCCGACGCCTTCGAGCGTTCCCAGAGGCCGATGAGCCAGAGGCCGGTGACTCCCCAGCGAGCGAGCGTGTCAAGCTCCTCGTCGGGGATCGCGTCGAGCGTGCGGATCCGGCGGCCGTACGTCCGCGACAGCTGGTCGAGCCAGACATACGTGCTCTTGGCCATCAGGACGACGCGAGGCATCCAGGCCGAATCCGACGAGAACGCCTCCGGCTCGTCCGCGCTGCCGAGCTTGGGCACCTCCCCGCGCGTCGTCCCGCCACCGCCACCGAACCGCAGGTGGAGCGCCGCCTCCTCCTCGGCGAGGATCCCGAGCGCCAGGTCCATGCGGGCCAGGAGGGCGATGAGGGCGTCGCCGAGGATGCCGGCCCATCGTTCCCGGATGTAGCGCAGCTGGCCGGCGAGCGAGGTCGGGGAGTGGCGCGCCGGGGCGCGGAGCAGCTCGAGGAGCGACTGGCCGTCGGGTCCGATCCGGGGGCCCTCGGCGAACGCGACCTCAAGTCCGGCGATGGCATCGCGATAGCGCGTGGCCTTTTCCAGCGTCCGGTCGTCGACGAGCTCACGCAGCGCCCCGAGCGCCGGGTTCTCGTTCGCGACCCGGACCAGGATCAGCTCCTCGAGGCGCGTCGCGCGCGGCTCCGGGCGGGCGGTCCGACCGGGGAACTCGGCGGCGAACCGGTCCAGCAGGTGTTTCGTGTCGCTCCGCCCGATGCGCGCCTCGAGCCCCGCCAGGGCGCCATCGATGGCCCGCGGTCCGCGGTCCTCGTCGTAGCGGGCGATCACGAGATGGCCGATCTCGTGGATGAGCCCCATCGCCCCGATGTCGCCGGCCGACACCGCCGGCACCCCGTCCGGGCGGAGGTCGTTCATCCGATTCGCCAGCCGTCGGACGGCCATCAGATCGGTGGTGACGAGGTCCCCGGTCGAGCCGATCAGGCTTCGGTCGACGCCGTATCGCTTGCGGGCCCGGCGTTGGACGTGGAACTCACGCATCGACCGAAGCATCGCATGGCCGACGGGCGCTCACGCGCACGTCACGCCCGACGGACGAGGTCAGACGCGCGCTGCGTCCGCGTGCCGGGTCGAGGCGACGTGTTCGATGGATCGACGGAGGAGTTCGAGGCCCGACGGATCGAACTCGTAGGTCCACGAGCGGATGCGTTCGGGGCGGGAGAACCGCTCGACCAGCCCCGACGCCTGCGCTTCGCGCGAAAGGAGGATGAGATCGGCCGTGCGGTCGATGAGGGCCACCTGCTCGTCGCTCTCGATGAGCGCGGAGACGATCTCGACCCCGGTCGTTCCCGACAGCGACAACGTCTCGAGTATGTTGTCGGTGCCGCGCTCGGACGCGCACACCAGCCCGACCCGTGAACCACGCGGCAGGCCGGCGATCTCGTGGACCATCTCGAGGTATCCGGGACCGACCAGCATCGCGACGACCGGAAGCCGGCCAGCGACCAGGGCCTGGGCCTCGTCGGCGTGGAACGTCGTCGTCGCCACCAGGTCGTAGTGGAACCGGTCCAGCCGATCCGGCAGGTCGTCGAGCAGCGCGCCCTCGGCCTCGATCATGCCGGGGAAGGCATCGACCAGGCGCTCGGCGTCGTACCCGGCGTCGGCGTTCGTGCATTCGGTGAACAGGACGTGGACGAGCGAACCCGGGCGCTTGCGCTCGGTGGCCGCGGCGAATGTCGCGCTGGCAAGCTCGTCGGCGGTGAAACCGGCGTGGGCTGCGCGACGAAGCATCTCCGAGACGATGCCCGCCAGGGCCTCGGCGCCCCGGCGTTGGGGTGGGCGATCGGTCACGTGCGTGCCGGCGCCATGTCGACTCGAGACGTAGCCGGCGTCGGCCAGGCGGCGGTAGACCGCCCGGATGGTGTTCGGATTGACGCGAAGGGCCGCTCCGAGCTCGCGGACCGGTGGGAGCCGGGCCCCGGGCAGCAGTCGCCCGGAATCGATCTGGTAGGCGAGCTGCCAGAAGATCTGGGTCGAGATGGGGACGTCCGAATCGCGCTCGACGTCGAGCGACCCGGCGTCGGCGCCGGTCACCGTTCCGGGAACGAAATCATCAGTTGACATAGTCCATTAGTCCAAGTAGAGTTCGTCTTGGCCTAGTCCACTATAACAAGTCAAGGAAGGTGCCTGATGGAAGGGATGTTCTTCGTCTTCCTGACGGCCGTGATCACGGCCGTTGGTTTGGCGGCGCAAGGATGGGGTGTCGACAGCCGCGAATGGTCCGATGACCCGCGTCGGTCGGAGTACCCGGTCTCGATCCGGTAGATCGACTCACTCGTTCGTTTCTCACGTCAGCCCGTGGCGCGCAGGCCGCGGGCTGACGGATTCTCAGGGGAGGAACGGCGGAATCCCGTGGCGGGAGGACTCGACCGCGTCGAGCGCGGCAGACCGGTGGCGGGCCTCGGCCGCCTGGAGCTCCGCCAGCCGGGTGGCTGCGCCGAGCTCGTCTCTGTGGCGCTGTCCCCGGGCCTCGTCCTCGTGACGTTGCCGTCGATTCATGACGATCACGCCGATGATGATCGGGGCGACGATCACGATCCCGGGCAGGAGGTCCACAGCCTCACGCTAGCACGCTCGACAACGGCGCTCCAGTCCTCAAGCGACGGCGCGCGACCGAACCTCCCGGAGATCGTCCGAGAGCCGCTCCGCGAGGTGGGAACCGGACAGGTCGTCGATCAGCCGGGCGGCGTGCTCGGCGGCCCGGATGACGAGACCCGTCTCCGGCCGGTCGGGCGATTCCCAGAACCAGCCGCAGCTCGCGAACATCGCGAGGCGCCAGCGCTGGGCGGCCATCGCGCCGACGAAGCGGCGTCTCGGTTCCTCACCGGCGCTCGAGCCGAGCCATCGCGCGGCGAAGCCACCCTCGTCGACCGCGCCGATGACGACGTCGACGTAGTCGTCGCGGGCCGCCCATGGGTCAGGCGCGCGGGGCAGGTCCCGGGCGATCAGCTCGGTCTGGGTGTCGACCGCCTCGGCCAGGCGATCCAGCGCGGCACGCAGCGGCGCCTTCCAGGCCCCATCGCCGACGCAGTCACATGCCTCGCGCCAGCGGGCGACGCCGTGGTGGCAACTCCACGACGTGTCCTCGACGAGGTCGGCGACCGGGAACGATCGTCCATCATCACGGACCACGTCGGCGAGGGTCGCCACCTCGTAGCCGAGATCGGTGTCGCCCACCATTCGAGCCAGGAACATGTCGCGATGTGGCTGGTGGTGGCCGTACAGCTCTCCGTCGGTCGCGATGAGGGCGAACGGCGGCGGGCCGTCCTCCGGGGCCGAGGCCAGGAGCGGTCCGATCCGCTCGTACGCAAATCGGTCGGCGTTCTCGGTGGCATACGTCTCGAACGAGACCGAGGTCGAGAGCCCTCCGTCATACGCGGCGACGACGATGGAGCGCCCGTCGCCAAGCTCGACCCGGTGCGCACGACGCGTATCGAAGGCCGGGGCGGTCAACTGCCACGGCGCAAGGATCGTGTGGGTCACGCCTTCGTCGACGAGCAGCCGAAGCGTCTCGCTGTCGGCGGCGGTCTCCGGCAGCCACACCCCCGCCGGCCGACGCCCGAACCGGAACTCGAAGTCGCGCAGGCCCCAGCGGACCTCGGTCCGGCGCTCCGAGGCCGACGCGAGCGGGAGGATCGTGTGGTGGAAGGGCTGGGCCAGGCCGTTGACGCCCGCGTCACCCGTGACGAATCCGCGGTACGCGACCGGGTCGCCGTCGACGAGCCAGCGGGCGAGGGTCGGCCCCAGGTCCCAGGAGATGCGGCCGTAGTTGCCGAGCTCGGCATTGGGCCGATAGCAGTCGGCGGCGATCCGCGTGTTCCAGTCACGAGCCGGGGCGGCCGTCGGGTCGACCGGCACGAGGCCGGTCGCGGGATCGATCCGCGAGGGTTGATAGAAGTGGCCGTGGACGACGAGGCGGGGCAAGCTCATGCCTCGACGGCCCGATCCCGGTCCGTCGGGACCGTGTTGGCGACGACGACTGACCAACGGTCGCCGGGGTCGAGGGCAAGGGGCCATGACAGGAGCCAGCCGCTCCCCTGGTAGACGCGTTCGAAGCCCTGCTCGGAGTTCGAGACGGTCTCGACCGGTGCCCACCAGGCATCGGCCGGGATCGAGACCGTCGTCTCGATGGCGAGCCCGATGTAGTCGTTGCCCTGGGCGAACCGCTCCACGCCACTGGCTTGGCCGCTCCCGTCGTGCGGGCTGCGCTCGCCGGCGAACTCCCACCACGCGGCCGGGTTGTGGCCGCCGCCGAGCATGGTGGTGGTCCATTCGATGCCGAGTCGGGCGTCGAGCCGCGTCGCACCGACGTGCTCGAGGTCGAGCGTCAGCTCCAGCGTCGGCTGCCGCCGGTCGCCGGCGACCCGCAGTCGCTTCGTGGCGCGAACCTGGGCGCGCATGTCCCCGGTCGCCACCATCGCGTCGCGACGGACGGTGAGGGAGTCGTCGGTCAACTTGACCAGGTCGAACGACCCGTCGACCGCATCACCGAGCTCGGGGGCCGCCGCGTTCGCCCAGGACTCCCGCGTCGCGTCGAGCGACAGGAACCGGACCAGGCCGCTTCGCCGCTCGTAGCGGTCGTAGAACAGTCGACCGGCCAGCCCGGCCTCCTTCACCCGGACCGCTTCGTGGATGGAGGTCGCCGTGCCCTCGCGGGGCGTCTCACCGGCATCCTCGTCGTCTTGCCGCCGCAGCACGTCGTGATACGCCTCGGGCCGACGACGCATGACCGCCCCGACCGCATGGCAGACCGGCCGGATGTCCCAGGCGCCGATGCCGGCGCCTTCGTCGAGATCGACGGTCACGACCTGTCCGGGCGTGGCGAGTCGGACCTCGTCGACCCCGTCCATGTCGAGATCGAGGCGCTCGGCGGCCTGGAGCGATCCAAGGGCCGAATCCGCCAGATCCTCGGCGGCGATCAGGTGCTCGTGAGTCGCGAGGCGCATGTGGCTGATGTAGATGCCACCGAACATCCCGTGCCAGTAGCAGTCGTTCGACTGGCCCTGGTAGAGGTGATCGATGGCGCGCTCCCGGGCGATCCCCGCCGGCATCGCCTCGACCTTCTCGGACGTTCGGAGCATCTGCTTGTGCAGGTCGTTGATCTCGCGGTACTTCACTTGGAAGTTGCGCCAGAACGCGCCACGCAGCCAGCGTGCCTCGGGCCGGCCGGCTGCCTGGGCCGCATGCAGCACGTCGGCGAAGACGCGGCTCTCGTTCGGGGGCAGCGCCCATTCGCCCATCTCGGCATAGGACCCGGTCGGCACGTACGCGCGGCCGGCGGGCGGGTGGTCCGCGAGCCACGCCGAGGGGGTCACCATCGTGAGCCAGTCCGCGTTCGCCTCGAACGCCTTGAAGAGCCGCTCGACGTACCGCCCCCTGCCCCAGCAGTGTTCCCAGGTCGTCGGCCACGCCCCGAACTTCTCGCCGTCGTCGCCCATCATCCCGACCCGCGAGCCGTCCTCGGTCGAGTGGCCGCGGAGGTACCCGATGACGTCGTCGACCTCGCGGAACGGGATCCGGTAGCGGAGGCCCTGCTCGGTCCCGAAGACCCGCAGGAGGCGGCCCTGGTCCTCGGTCGTATACGGCCCCCACATGGCTTCCTCGGCGATGGTCGCCGCGCGGAAATGCGCGTCGTCGAGGATCGTCCAGTCGTACCCGCCGGCGACCAGCGACGTCGGCAGGTCCGGTTCCCAGACCCGCTCCGCGAGCCAGGCGCCCGTCGGCCGGCGCCCGAACAGCGTCTCCAACTCGTCACCCATGCGCCGCAACTGGCCGATCCGGTCACGCTCGGGGAGGGAGGCCAGCACCGGCTCGTAGAAGCCGCCGCCCATGATCTCGACCTGGCCGCGCGCGACGAGCGCGCGCAGGCGATCGAGGAACTCGGGGCGCTCGGCCTGGAACCAGTGCAGCAGCGGGCCGGTGTAGTGCAGCGCGATCCGGACGCCCGGATGGCGCTCCAGTGCCGCCACCATCGGTTCGTACGCGACCTCGTGGACTTCGGCGAACACCCACCCGAAGTTGCCGACTGGCTGGTGGTTATGGATCGCGAGCGCGAGCGCGATGCGATCGGTCACGGGCGCTTCAGCCGGCCTCGGTGATGACCGGCGTCAGGACCGGCTCCTGGACCTCGACGCCCGCGGCCGGTAGGTAGAGCCGCTCGGTGTACTCGTGGAGCATGCGGGTCGTGGAGAAGCGCCACAGGGCGGTGGCCATGGCCCGACGCATGACCCCGAGCCAGGCGGCGGGCACGCCGGACGCATCGCGGTCGTAGTAGGTCGGGACGATCTCCTCTTCGAGGATCCGGTACAGGTCCTGGGCGTCGGCATGATCCTGGGCGGCCTCGTCGGGATTCGTGTCGCGCCCGCCGATGGCCCAGCCGTTGTCCCCCGTATAGCCCTCGTCCCACCAGCCGTCGAGGACGCTCACGTTGGGCACGCCGTTCTGGGCGGCCTTCATGCCCGACGTGCCCGACGCCTCGAGTGGCCGGCGCGGGTTGTTGAGCCACACGTCGGTGCCCTGCACGAGGAAGCGGGCCACGCGCATGTCGTAGTCCTCGAGGATGAAGACCCGACCGCGGAGCCCGGGCGAGCGTGAGAGCTGGAAGATCTCCTGGATGACCTTCTGGCCGGGCCGGTCCGCCGGGTGAGCCTTGCCGGCGAACACGATCTGGATCGGCCGCTGCTCGTCGCGCAACATCCGCTCGAGTCGGCCGAGGTCCGTGAACAGGAGACCCGAGCGCTTGTACGTCGCGAAGCGGCGCGCGAACCCGATCGTGAGGATCGAAGGGTCGAGCGCCTCCTCGAGCTCGGCCAGGACCGAGGGCGCCTCGCCGTGGCGGGCGAACTGGCTCCGCAGCCGACCCTGCGCGAAATGCGCGAGTTCGCGCTTCTGGCGCAGGTGCGCTTCCCACAAGTCGCGCGCGGGGATCCGCTCGATGCGTTCCCAGAACCGGCCCTGTCGGGTGCCCGCGTCCAGGTCGTCGAGGTCGGCGTCGAGGTAGCGCGCCAGCAGGTCGCCGATCGGCGCCCCGACCCAACTCGGGCCGTGAACGCCGTTCGTCACCCCGAGGATGTCGTGGTCGGAGACGCCGTGCCATGTCGCGTTCGCCGTGTGTGCATGGAGCTGGCTGACCGCGTTGGCGCCGTTGGTCAGGCGCAGCGAGAACGCGGTCATGTCGAACTGGCCGCGGTCGCCATCCATCCCGACGCCCAGATCGAGGACCTTCGCGATTTGCACGCCACCCCGGTCGAGCAACGGACCGGCGACGCGCAACACGAGGTCGGCGTCGAAGCGCTCGTTGCCCGCGGACACGGGCGTGTGGATCGTGAACACGCTGTCGCGCCGGACCGCCTTCCATGCGTCGTCCAGCTTCGCCCCGGCCGCGACGTGCTCGCTGGCCCGCTCGGCGAGCAGGAATGCCGAGTGCCCCTCGTTGAGGTGCCAGACGGCGGGGGCCAGGCCGAGGGCCCGGATCGCCCGCACGCCTCCCACCCCCAGCACGAGCTCCTGGTGCAGCCGCATCTCGCGGCCGCGGACGTACAGCATGTGCGTGATGGGCCGGTCCTGTTCCGGGTTCTCCGGCAGGTCCGTGTCGAGGAGCAGGACCGGCACACGCCCGACCTGGGCGAGCCAGACCCCCACCGCCAGGTCGCGATCGGGTAGTTGGACCGTGACCGTGAGCGGCAACCCGTTCTCGTCCTGGACGCGGCTGATCGGCAACTGCGACAGGTCGTAGTCGGGGTAGGCGTGCTCCTGGTGGCCGTCCGCGTCGATCGTCTGGCGGAAGTAGCCCTTGCGGTACAGGAGCCCGACGCCCAGCGCCGGGAGCGCCATGTCGCTGGCCGACTTCATGTGGTCGCCGGCGAGCACGCCGAGGCCGCCCGAGTAGATCCCGAGGGACTCGTGGAAGCCGTACTCCGCGCAGAAGTAGGCGATGGGGCCGGCGAGGGCGTCCGCGTACTTGCGCTGGAACCAGTGGTCGGACCCGTTGGCCATGTACTGGTCGAATTCGGCGAGGACGTCCTGGTACTCGGCCAGGAACTTGGCGTCGTCGAGGAGGCGGGGCCACTCGGTCGATCCACTGATGACCAGGATCGGGTTCCGATACCGGGTCCAGGCGGTGCGATCGATGAGGCTCCACAGGCCGCGCGTCCGGGGGTGCCACGCCCAGTACAGGTTGTACGCGAGGCGCCGCAGCCCCTCGAGCCTCGGCGGAAGCGGGAACGTCGCCGCCGGGATCGCCGGGACGCGGACGGGGTCCATGGGCGGGGATGATACCGGGTCGGGATGGACGGACGAACGGGCGCTCCGGGCGACTAGGATGCCGGTCATGCCATTGCGCATCGCGTTCCTCGCGTCCGAGTGCGAGCCATGGGCCAAGACCGGGGGCCTCGCCGATGTCGTCGATGCGCTCGCTCGCGCCTTGGGGCGTGTACCGGCAGGCGACATCACGGCGCCGGTCGACGTCTTCCTGCCGCGATATCGAACGGTGCCCGCGCCCGATCCCGCCGCGATCGAGCGGCGGACGGTCATCCGCGTCCCGGACCCGCGCGCCCCGAGCGGCACGAGCGAGGTGACGATCCTCGACGTCGCCGCCGACGGGTATCGGCTCCGCCTCGTCGATCATCCGCCGGCATTCGACCGGGACGGGTTCTACGGCGACGCGACCGGCGACTACCCGGACAACGCCTGGCGCTTCGGGCTGTTCTGTCGGGCCGCGTTGGAGGCGCTTGGGGCCGACCAGGCGCCCGTCGACGTGCTGCACCTCCATGACTGGCACACGGGCCCGGCGGCCATCTTCCGCGACGCCCGGTACGACGAGGACCCGATCGTGGGTCGGGCGGCGATGCTGCTGACGCTGCACAACCTCGCCTATCACGGTTGGGTGCCGCGGGAGTCGCTCAACCAGCTCGGCCTGCGACCTGGCGACGGGATCGTGGCCCGCGAGGCCGACGGCCTGGACCTCCTCGCGGTCGGGATCGAGCGGGCCGAGTTGGCCAACACGGTCTCGCCGACGTTCGCGGCCGAGGCGCTGACCCCGGCCTTCGGGATGGGCGTCGACGGTCTGCTCCGCTCGAAAGGCGACCGGTTCTTCGGCGTCCTCAACGGTCTCGACACGACGGTGTGGGACCCGGCCACCGACCCTGACATCGCCGCCACCTATTCGCTGACCGACCGGACCGGCAAGGCCGCATGCCGCGCCGACCTCCTCGGGCGCCTCGGGTTCGACCCGGCCGACTCGGGGACGGTCTTCGGGATGATCGGCCGGCTCGATCCCCAGAAAGGGTTCGACCTCGTGGCCGGCGCGGCGCCGGCCATCCTCGAGCGCGGCGGTCGGATCGTCGTCCAGGGCAGCGGCCATCCGGAGCTCGCCGAGCCGTTCCGTCGGCTGGTCGCCGCCAACCCGGACCGCGTGGCGCTCATCGAGCGCTTCGACCGCGTGATGGCGCGCCGAATCTACGCGGGTGCCGACGCGTTCCTCATGCCGTCACGGTTCGAGCCGTGTGGGCAGGGCCAGATGATCGCCTTGCGCTACGGGACGCCGCCGGTCGTCCATCGGACGGGCGGGCTCGCCGATACCGTCATCGACGTGACGCGACAGCCGGGCGTCGGGACCGGCTTCGTGTTCGACGAGGCCACGCCCGCGGCGCTCGTCGATGCGTGCGAGCGGACGATGGCCGTGCACTCGGCCGACGGCGCGAAGTGGCGGCGCCTGCTTGGGCGCGGTATGGCCGTCGACTTCGACTGGGTGACGGGCTCGGCGCCGCGCTACGTCGACGCGTATCGGCGGGCGGTCGACCTCAGGAGTGCGGCCAGGCCAGGCGTCTAGTCGAGGGCGTGGCGGAGGGCCACGAACAGCTTCTCGGGATGCGTCGCCTGCGGCGAGTGAGGTGCCCCGACGATGGTCGTCACGGCGTCGGGCCCGTACTGCCCGACGAACCACGCCGCCGTCTCGTCCGGCACGAGGCTCCCGGTCGCGGGATCGCCGCGAACGACCCGGACAACGAGCCCGGCGGCCGCCGGAGCTGACAGCGCGGCCCGTCCCGCGTCCCAGTCGCCGTTGCCGAGAAGGATCTGGCGGACCGCCTCGAGGTCCGTCCGGCGCGCCGCCAGCTCGACCGCGTCGAGGTCGCCCGCAGCCCATTCCGGGTTCGTGGCCTGGGCCGCGGCCCGCGCCGCCTCGGGGGTCCCCGGAAGCTTCGCGGCGGCCTCGGTCGCCTCCGCGATGATGGCGTCGAGTGAGATGACCGGTGGATCGAGCAGCACGACCCGGGACGGGCGCAGGCCGGCGGCCGCCAGGTTGGTGGCGACCATCGCCCCCCAGCTGTGGCCGACGACCTGGAGATCCTCGCGGTCGAGGCCGGCAGCCCGGATGAAGGCGACCAGGTCGTCCGCTGTCTCGCGGAATCGCTCGCGCCCTGTCCAGTGGCCGGTCTGGCCGTGGCCCGGCAGGTCGACCGCGACGACGCGCCGGCCCGTGGCGGAGAACGCCGGTCCGAATCGCCACCAGATGGCTGCGGAGGCCGTGATGCCATGTACGAGCAGGAGCGGGCGGTTCGGATCGTCGCCCCAGGCCAGCGCGGAGAACGGGATCCCCGTGGCCACCACGGTCATGCGGGTCTCGGCATCGCCCATCGGGCGCCGACGCTAGCACACCGACAGACCGCTAGAATCGAGCGGTCCAGTCGTCGGAGGGTCCCATGGCCAACCAGTTCGTCGTCCAGCTCAACAACGAGCCCGGGGCCATGGCCAGCCTGGCCGAGGCGCTCGCGGCGCGGGGTGTCGACCTGCGAGCGATCGGGGGCGGCAGCATCGGCGATTCCGGCCACGTCATCATGACCACCGCCGACGACCCGGCCACCAAGGCGGTGCTGGACGAGGGTGGCTACACCTACATCGAGGGCGAATCGATCCTGACCGAGGTCGACGACCGACCCGGCGGCATGGCCCGGCTCTCACGTGCCCTGGCCGATGCGGGCGTGAACATCTACGGCCACCTGTTCCTCGGTCGGTGGGGCGACCGCGCGATGTTCGCGTTCGTCGTCGACAAGCCCGACATCGCTCGCCCGATCCTCGAGCGCAAGGGCTGACCGGCCGACCCGCCGAGCGCCCGGATCGCGAATCCGCCGTGGACGACTTCGAGCGTTACCGGTTCGACCTGAACGGGTACCTCGCGGTGCCCGGGGTGCTGCGACCGGCCGTCGTGGCGCGACTGAACGCGTTGATGGACGAGCGGATCGCCGCGGACGTGCCCGCCGACGCCCACACCCATCGGTTCGGGAACGCCCTCGACTGGGGTCCGGAGGTCCGAGCACTCATCGACCACGAGCCGATCCTGCCGTATCTCGAGGAGATCCTCGGGCAGGGGTTCCGGCTGGATCATGATTACGCGGACCTCATCCGGCACGGCAAGGGACCCATCGGGACCAAGCTCCACGGCGGGGCGATGCCGTACGACGCGGGCCAGTCGTACACGTTCGTCGAGGGTCGGCCGCGGTCCGGGCTGCTCGTGGTCGCGTACAACCTGTGCGACGTCAACCCGGGCGACGGCGGGTTCGGCTGCGTGCCGGGTAGCCACAAGGCGAACCTGCCGTTCCCCGAGTCGTGGAAGGAACTCGAGGTCGATGAGGAGCTGGACCTGGTCCGGGCCGTGACCGGTCCCGCCGGTACCGCCATCGTCTTCACCGAGGCGATGACCCACGGGACGCTGCCATGGCGCGGGGCGGGGGAGCGGCGGACGCTGTTCTTCAAGTACGACCCGGGACCGTTCGCGTACGGCGCGACCTTCTACGATCGCGACCGATGGCCCGACCTGACCGAGCGCCAGCGCGCGATCCTGGAGTCCCCGAACGCCCGCTACCAGGGCCGCCCGACAGCCTGAGCCGACGGTCGCGTCGCCCCCTGACCATCGGCCCGGAGCCCATCCGGCCGACATCGGCTATGCTGCGCACCTTCGTGCTCGATGGGCGCTCCGGTCTGCGCCCCGGTCCCATACCGTCCGATCCCGATCCACCTACGCCCTGACCGGGCCCCGCCACCGGGCGGGAGGGCCCCTTCGTCAGGAGCGTCTCCTTCATGTCCTTCGATGGTCTCGGGCTGTCGCCCGAGCTCCTCAGCACGGTCGCCAAGCAGGGCTATACCGTGCCCACTCCCGTCCAGGCGGAAGCCATCCCGCTGGTCCTTGCCGGCCGCGACCTCATGGCCGGCGCCCAGACGGGCACCGGCAAGACGGCCGCATTCGTGCTGCCGATGATCCAGCGCCTGCATGCCAGCCGGCGTGACGGTCGCCGCGGCGTCCGCGCCCTCATCCTCGCGCCGACCCGCGAGCTCGCCCTCCAGATCGCCGAAAGTGTCCGCACCTATGGCGCGGCGCGACCGATCCGGTCCGCCGCGATCTATGGCGGCGTCGGCTTCGATCCCCAGGTCCGTGCCCTCCGGGGCGGCGCGGAGATCGTCATCGCGACGCCCGGCCGCCTGCTCGACCACGTCGGGCAGCGGACCATCGACCTGTCCCAGGTCGAGATCCTCGTCCTCGACGAGGCCGACCGGATGCTCGACATGGGCTTCATCCGCGACATCCGCAAGATCCTCGCGATCCTGCCCGCGCAGCGCCAGAACCTCATGTTTTCAGCCACGTTCTCCGACGAGATCCGACGGCTGGCAGGCGGCCTGCTCCATGATCCGGCGACCGTGCAGGTCACGCCCCGCAACACCCCGTCCGAGCTGGTCAGCCAGGTCGTCCACCCGGTCGATCGCGAGCGCAAGCGCGAGCTGCTGAGCCATCTCGTCAAGAGCGGCGTCATCTACCAGGCGCTCGTCTTCACCCGCACGAAGCACGGCGCGAACCGACTCGCGACGCAGCTCGAGCACGACGGCATCCCGGCGACCGCGATCCACGGCAACAAGAGCCAGCCCCAGCGGGTCCGCGCCCTCGCCGACTTCAAGGCGAACAAGTACGCGATCCTCGTCGCCACCGAAGTCGCCGCCCGCGGCCTCGACATCGACTCGCTGCCGCACGTCGTCAACTTCGAGCTGCCGATGGTGGCCGAGGACTACGTCCACCGGATCGGTCGGACCGGTCGTGCCGGCGTCGACGGCCGGGCCGTCTCGCTGGTCTGCGTCGATGAGGCGAAGCTCCTCTACGACATCGAGCGGGTCCTCGGGCGTTCCATCCCGTCGGAGATCATCCCGGGCTTCGAGCCCGATCCGCGCATCCGGCCTGAGCCGATCCTGCGTGGCGGACTCGGTGGGGCCCGACCGGGCGTCGGACCTCGACAGCGACCGATCGGCGCGCCCCGACATGCCGGTGCGGCGTCGTCGCAGCGAGCCATCAGTCGCCCGGGCGGCGCTCGACCGCATGCGTCCGGCCCGAACCGCGGTGGACATGCCCCGGCGCGACGACTCGAAGGCGGCCGCCCGTCTGGCGGTCATCCCTCGCAGCCGGGCCAGTGGCTCGGCCAGCGTCCGAACCAGGCCGGTCGACCAGCCCAGGGCGGGTCGGTCAACCACGGTGGCCAGCGTCTCAACAACGGCCCACGTCCCAACCACGGCCCGCGCCCGAACCACGGGCCGACGGCGATGCCGGGCGAGCGACTGGCGCGGACAAGCGGTCGCGTCGACCGCTAGTCGAGTCGACCGCCAGGTCCCGACGCCGGGTCTTCGGCATCCGACGCGTACGGAGATCGGCGCCCCGGTATCAAGCCGACACGTCGAAGCCGTGTGAGTGGGCTGCTACGATGCAGGTCACCGCACAGAGGGCGGTCCGACGGCTGCAGGTCTGAGCAACGCACCGCGAACGCGACGCATGCGGATCGGGGCGTGCGCTCTAGGTCTGCTCGCCTCAGTCTCGCTGAGCCTGCCTTCGGCGGCCGCCGCTGCCGCGACGCTCCCTGCCGGCTTCAGTGACGACCCCGTGGTCAGCGTGGGCTCCCCGACGGACCTCGCCTTCACGCCCGATGGCCGGATGCTGATCACGACCCAACCGGGCCGACTCCGCGTCGTCGCCGACGGGGCCCTCTTGCCGACGGCCGCCCTCGACCTCGTGGCCGCTGGGACCGTCTGCTCGAACTCGGAGCGCGGTCTACTCGGCGTGGCCGTGGATCCGGACTTCACCGCAAACGGCTACATCTACCTCTTCCACACGTTCAAGAAGTTCGGCGTGTGCGATGTGAACACATCGCAGGCTCCTGTCCACCGCGTCTCGCGCTTCACGCTGTCGCCGCCGCCGGCGAACACCGTCGATCCGGCGAGCGAACTCGTGCTCATCGACAACATCCCCTCCCCGGCGGGTTACCACAACGCCGGTGATCTGGCGATCGCTGCTGACGGCTTCCTCTACGTCACCGTCGGCGACGGCGGCTGCCAGTTGGACGACGCGAGTCGATGCGCCGCCCAGAATGACAACGCGCGCTCCCTCGATACGTTGCTTGGCAAGATCCTCCGCATCGGCCTCGACGGATCCGTCCCGAGCACGAACCCCTACGCCGGACTGAGCGGCGCCCGTCGTTGTGGCGATCCGGCGGGCGTGCCGAACGGGACGGGTCCGTGCATCGAAACGTTCGCGTCCGGGCTACGGAACCCTTTCCGATTCGCCTTTCGGCCGGGAACCAGCGAATTCCTCATCAACGACGTCGGCCAGGCGACCTGGGAGGAGATCGACCTGGGTCTCGCCGGCGCCGACTACGGCTGGAATATCCGCGAGGGCGACTGCGCCGTGGGCTCGACCTCGGACTGCGGAACCCCGCCGGCAGGCATGACGAACCCGATCCACGCGTACGGACATGCGGACGGCTGCCGGTCCATCACCGGCGGTGCGTTCGTACCGGTCGGCGTCTGGCCCTCTGCGTTCGACAATGCGTACGTATTTAGCGACTACATCTGCGGCAAGATCTTCCGCCTGGTGCCGAACGCATCGGGTGGCTTCGACCAGGTGGAGTTCGCCACAGGTCTCGGCGGATCGAGTGCGGTCGCGATGACGTTCGGCCCGTACGGGAATACCCAGGCGCTCTACTACACCACGTACGCTGGCGGTGGCTCGGTGCGGCGGATCGCCGCGGTCGGGAGCACGAATAGCCTCCCCATCGCGAACGCCGGGACGGCCGGGACAGCGAGCGGAGTGCCGGTGGCCATCACCCTGACCGGCTCGGACGTCGAGACCTGCGACCTGACGTTCATCGCTCCGGCCACGACCGTCGCCGGCGGGACGCTCGGCGCGCTCGGTCCACGCGGCTGCGTCACGGGCAGCCCGAACACCGACTCGGCGTCGGTCACGTACACGCCGCCGGGCGGCGGCTTCAGCGGTCCCGACAGCTTCACGTTCACGGTCGACGATGGGACCGCTCCGTCCACACCCAAGACGATCTCGATCACGGTCGGCGGTGCAGGTGGCACGGCCGTGTTCGGCCCGGCCGCCGACGCCCAGGTCAATTCGAGCAACCCCAACACCAACTACGGCACGCTCACCACGATCCGGACCCGCGAGGGGACCGGCTCCTCGTCCAGCCCGATCTACCGGAGCTATCTGCAGTTCAACGTGGCCGGCCTGTCGGGCACGATCAGCGACGTCAAGCTGCGCTTGTTCGTGACCGATCCGAGCCCGAACCTCCAGCAGGTCTTTGCGGTCAGCCCGGACACCTGGATCGAGTCGGGTGCGGGCGGCATCACCTACAACGCGACCCCGGCGATCGACACCCCGGTCAGCCCGCTCGCGGGCGCCCCCGTGCCGGCGACCGGCTGGGTCGAGATCGACCTGCCCAACGCTGCCGTGAGCGGCAACGGCCCCGTCAGCTTCGCGCTCAAGAGCGCCGGCACCAACAGCGCCATCTTCAGCTCCAGGGAGGGCGCCAACCGACCCCAGCTCGTGGTCACCTACGGTGGGGGGACTGCCAACACTCTCCCCACGGCGACCGGCGGGTCCCCAACGGCCACGACCGAGGACAAGGCCCTGACCCTGACGATCGGGGGCTCCGATCAGGAGACGTGCGACCTGATCTTCAACGTGCCCGCGACGACGACCCATGGAACGCTCGGCGTGGCATCGCCGGTGGGCTGCACGACAGGCAGCCCGAACGCTGACACCGCCGGCGTGACGTACACGCCGGCCGCCAACTACAACGGCCCCGACAGTTTCGGCTACACGGTGACCGACAGCGCTGGGGGGACGTCCACTCCGTTCACCGTCGACGTCACCGTCAGTCCGGTCAACGACCTCCCCATCGCGAACGCCGGGACGGCCGGGACAGCGAGCGGAGTGCCGGTGGCCATCACCCTGACCGGCTCGGACGTCGAGACCTGCGACCTGACGTTCATCGCTCCGGCCACGACCGTCGCCGGCGGGACGCTCGGCGCGCTCGGTCCACGCGGCTGCGTCACGGGCAGCCCGAACACCGACTCGGCGTCGGTCACGTACACGCCGCCGGGCGGCGGCTTCAGCGGTCCCGACAGCTTCACGTTCACGGTCGACGATGGGACCGCTCCGTCCACACCCAAGACGATCTCGATCACGGTCGGCGGTGCAGGTGGCACGGCCGTGTTCGGCCCGGCCGCCGACGCCCAGGTCAATTCGAGCAACCCCAACACCAACTACGGCACGCTCACCACGATCCGGACCCGCGAGGGGACCGGCTCCTCGTCCAGCCCGATCTACCGGAGCTATCTGCAGTTCAACGTGGCCGGCCTGTCGGGCACGATCAGCGACGTCAAGCTGCGCTTGTTCGTGACCGATCCGAGCCCGAACCTCCAGCAGGTCTTTGCGGTCAGCCCGGACACCTGGATCGAGTCGGGTGCGGGCGGCATCACCTACAACGCGACCCCGGCGATCGACACCCCGGTCAGCCCGCTCGCGGGCGCCCCCGTGCCGGCGACCGGCTGGGTCGAGATCGACCTGCCCAACGCTGCCGTGAGCGGCAACGGCCCCGTCAGCTTCGCGCTCAAGAGCGCCGGCACCAACAGCGCCATCTTCAGCTCCAGGGAGGGCGCCAACCGACCCCAGCTCGTGGTCACCTACGGGCCGTGAGAAACCCCCGCACCATCGATGGCTACGGCGCGCGCTGGGCGATGTCCTGGAGGTACGCGTCGATCTCCGGGACCGAACGGAGCGCCCGCTCGAAATAGCCGTTGACCGCGGCGAGCGCGGCGTCCTGGATGCCGCTCATCTCGTCGGAACGGTCGGCATGTGACTCGCGCGACTGGAGCGAGTTCCGCAGGTCGAGCAGGTGGCCGACCATCTTCGCTTCCTCCGGCCCATCGAGCGCCTGGATGGCCGACATGATCAGGCCATCGACCTGCGCGACCATCGTCTCGGTGGCGAAGGCGTCGCCCGATGACGCCGCATCGTCGAGCGTCCGGATCAGCGCCGAGACCTGGTAGAGGGCGGTGACGGGCTCGTCGAATAGCTCACGGATGTAGGCGGCCTCGCGGTATCGGCCGCTCATCCGGAAGACGTTGTACATGCGGCGCGCTGCCTTGCCGAAGTTCGGTTCCTGGACGGAGTACTTCCAGACCTCGTGTTCGAGCTGGTCGACATAGTCGTCGACCGCGTCCGCCGAGAGCTGCTTGACGAGCTTCGAGAACAGCGGGATCGACTCGCTCTCGAGGTAGACCTCCTGGAAATACGGGTCGAGGAAGCCGTCGAGCGGCACGATCGTCCCGTCGGGGGCCTCCCAGGTCGGGTCGAGCATGTTGCTCGCGTTCGCCAGCTGGCCTCGGGTCTTGTCGGCGATCACCCAGTCGAGCTTGCACCAGCCGGGGTTGCCCGACGCGTCCTCCCATGTGTATGCACGCTGCACGCCGCCGGGCAGCGTGACGGCCATGCGCCCGGCGCGGACCTCCTCGAGCGTCCACGACATCGGGGACCCGGCCTTGACCTGCTGGCCGCCCCGCATCGCCCTGACCGGATGTGTCCCGAACTTGACCTCCCAGAGCCGATGGCCGGGTCCAGTGGCGGTCGCGAGGGCCTTCTCTCGGATCAGGTCGGCGAGGATCGCGCACGCCTCCTCGCGAGAGTCCGCCCGGATATGGACCCGCTCGAAGAAGTCGCAGTCGGCCGGGTACGCGTTGATTTTGCTTTGGGCCGCCGATCCGGAGATCGCCAACGCCGTCAGGACCTGTGGCGGCCGATCCACGAATCCCACGATCGTCGCCATCTCGCGGAATCGGGCGAGATCCTCCGGCAGGAAGTCGAGCATCGAGATCCGATGGCCGTAGACGCCGGTGTCGACGTCCACGACGAGCTCGCCGCCGCTCGCCTCGGTCTCCATCGCGGCGACCCACTCGGCGGCCTCGCGTTCGTCGAGCTCCACGCCAAGCCGCGCCGCCGACGCGACGACCCGTTCGATCGCTTCGTCCGGTGACGCCCCGGTTGCCATGGCACGCGCCCTCCTCTGCCTGCTCGACGAGAGTGTATGGCCCGCGACGCACCCGGACGAGAGCCGTCCGCTAGAGTGGGGACGAAGGCAAGGACGACATCGAGGAGGCGGTCGTGGAGGACCTCAAGGACCAGGTCGTGGCGATCACCGGTGCGAGCGCCGGGATCGGACGGGCGACGGCTCGCGAACTGGCCCGCGCTGGCGCCCGCGTCGTCCTCGGGGCGCGCCGTCGGGATCGGCTCGAGGCCATCGAGGCGGAGTTTCCTGGCCAGGTGGCCGCGGTCGAAATGGACGTGCGGAAGCCAGCGGACAGCCGGCGCCTCGTGGAGACGGCCCTCGAGAGCTTCGGGCGGCTGGACAGCCTCGTCGCCAACGCCGGCATGGGGATGTACGGCGGCATCCTCGACCGCACCGACGACGAGCTCACCACGATGCTCGACACGAATGTCGCCGGGACGGTCTGGCCGATCCGGGCGGCGGTGCCCGAGATGCTCAAGGCTGGGCGCGGCGACATCGTCATCGTGGCCTCGGTCGCCGGCTTCCGCGGTGGCGCCGACGAGGCGGTCTATGCCGCGACGAAGTTCGCCCAGGTCGGGCTGGCCGGGTCGCTCGACCGTGAACTGCGTGACAAGGGCATCCGGGTCACGACCATCGGCCCGGCCGGGACCTCGACCGAGTTCGCGATCGGTGCCGGGCGAACGGAGGGCATGCCCGAACTCGAGACCTACCTCAAGCCCGAGGACATCGCCTTTGCCATCCGGACCGTCCTCGAACAGCCACGTCGGCTTCGGACGCAGTACTGGACGATCTGGAGCATGGCCCAGGGCAGCTGAGGCCAACGGGCTGGGTTCCGTCGCGCTATCCCAGCAGGGCGTCCGTGGCGGCGTCCGCGACGCCACCGTAGTACCGGTCCAGCACGTCGGCGAACAGCGGCTCGTCCGGGGCTGCCCGGTGGCACAGCGTCATGCACGAGCGGACCTTCATGGCGTCGAGCGTGCCGAAGATGTCCTCCGCCGTTCGACCGCGCGTCGCCAGGAGGACGCCGGCACATTCGCGGAGTCGGGCGCCCAGGACCGGGTGCGCGAGATAGGCCTTGGCCTCGTCCATCGAGGCGATCGAGAAGCGCTGCGACATCGCGCTCTGTCCAAGGCCCGCGACCTGCGGGAAGACGAACCAGATCCAGTGCCCGGTCTTCCGGCCGGCGCGCAGCTCCTCGAGCGCGCCGCGATACGCGCGCTCCTGCTCGACGATGAACCGCTCGAGGTCGTTCGTCACCGACCCACGGTAACGGTCTCTAACTCGGCAGGTGCAGCTCGAAGCTCGTGACGATCGGCATCGCCGCCGCGACGAGATCGTCGAACCGCGATGGCCCGGCCGCGTCGTTGATGATGATCGCCATGGAACGGTCCTCGGCGACATCGAGGAGGATGAGGCGCCAGCGCTCTCCGGCAGTGATCCGCCCGTCACCGGAGAGGATCGGGAGGCCGTCGCCGGACGAGCACCGCGACGTCCATCCTGGCTTGAGGGCGACGTCGAACATCGTGCCGGACCGTCCGGCGATGCTGACTGGGCTCGCGGCCCCGACATCGAGACTCGGGATCTCGGCGATCCGGGCCGTCATGTCGGCCAGGCTCCGGCGGTATCCGGGCTCGACGCTCGCGATGCAGGCGTCATCCTGCCCACTCACCGTGACGTCAGGAATGAGGTCGATGCCGGCGTAGCGAGTCATGTCCGGCACGGTCTTCGCATACTCGTCCGTCGGCACGATGTCGTAGAAGTTGGGATCGTCGACCGCATTCGCCCAACCGCTGGGCACCGTGTACGAGATCGAGCCGTACTGCATCCGCCACGACCCGGTGAACGCCGTCGGATCGCCCAGAGGTTCGAAGAAGGCCGTCCGGTGCACCCCGGCCTCGAGGGCGCCGAGGCAGCCGAACTCCTTGCACGCCGCACGAACCCAGTCGCCGACGACGGCTTCAGCCCGCGGCGCGCAGGCCTCGTCCAGCTTCGTCATGGTCAGGCCGCTCCCGTCCGCGGTCGTCGTCCAACCGTAGGTTCCCTCGTCGCCGACGTCACATCCACCGGTCGTGTTTGACGAGGTGAATGTGACCTGGTCCGTCGCAGACACGGCGACCGTGGAGTTCAGCGCCTCCTCACCCTGTCCCCCGAAGATGTAGTCGAAGTTCGAACCCCTGATGCGGATGATGGACAGGGCCTGCGGGCCACCGAGGGCTGCGATGTCACGGGCCGGGCCGAGCCAGACGTACGCCAATTCGGCAGGGATCGGGGCAGCGACGTCGATGCGTCGGCTTGGTGCCGCGGAGACCATCGGGCTCGTCGATGAGGCGGGAGCCGACGCGGACGCGACGCCGTGCGCCGAGGGGACGGCGCCGCCCCCGCAGCCGACCGCAACGACGATGACCGCCACCACGGCGACGACCAGGCGCCTCATCGCGTGAACTCGAAGCTGTCGATGATCGGCATCGAGTCGGCCACGAAGGCGTCCCATTCGGCACCAGGCGCCTCGACGGCGACGACCAGGGCCGACCCGTCGCCGCGGTCGAGCAGGATGTATCTCGCCCTGTCGGTTCCCATCAGTCGCAATCGACTCGACCAGCCGCCGTCGTCGGTCCCGAAGACCGTCAGGGTGTAGGGGCCATCGGGGCACCTCGGGACCGAGCCCGGGACCCGGGAGAGATCGACCATGATCCCGCTGAGGCCGCCGACCGAGCTCGGCGTCGGTGACGAGACGGCGAACCCCGGGAGGGTCTGCAGCCACGCAGCCATCGCATTTGGCGTCCGACCTACGCCGGGAGCGCCCTGGTTCACGTCGCACGACACGACCTGATCGGAAGGCACGGCGTTCGAGAAGAGCTGGATCGCGGCGACGTCAGAGACGCTCGGCCTCCCGAGCGCGAACTGCCCGTCACTCATGCCGATTCCCGCCCAGCCGGCGGGCACCGTGTACGCGAGCTTCCCCGGTCCGGAGAATGGGCGGAAGCGGGCGGCCTCGTGGCGACCCGGCTGCAGTGCGCCGAGGTCCGTGCGGGACCACTCGCCCGAGAGCAGCGACGCCCGTTCCGCACAGGCATCGCTCACCGGCGACAACGTCAGGAGTCGATCCCCGGACGACAGGCCGAACGAGTAGGTGCCGACATCGCCCACATGACAGGGCTCGTAACCGGCGGTCGTGAGCACTCGAAGCTCGAGACGGTCCGGCCCAACCATCGATACAGAGCTGACTAGGTCCGGTTTGGCCCAGATGGTCACGGTCGTTCTGTCGATGACGATCTCGCCCCAGGCCGATCGATGGCTCTCTGGCGATGGCCCAGGAACGATCCCATGTGAAACGAGATGCCACTCCGCCTGGAGCGACGCCGGCACTGTGCCCGCTCCTGCCAGCGGCGGACCTCCGACGGTGGCAGTCCGCATAACGATCCCCGCACCCACCGCGGCCACGGCCAGGACGACCGCAGCAGCGGCCGCCAACCGAAGGCCGGGATGCATGTAAGGCAACCTCGATCGAAGGCCGGCGAGGCGTGGCTGCGGGGCACGGTCGATGCGGTCGAGGGTGTCGACGAGGAAGCGCTCGGGCATCTGCGTCGGACCCTCGCTGAGCCACCGGTCGAGGACGCGCTCGATGTCTTGGTCGTGCGTCATGCCGGTCGTCCTCCGATGGCGATCACCCGGGCGTCCGCATCGAGCGCAGCGCGCATCGCACGGTGGGCGTGGTGGAGTCGGGAGCCGGCCGTCCCGACCGGGATGCCGAGGATCTCGGCGATCTCGGCCGCGTCGCGGCCTTCGAAGTGGTGGAGCACAAGGAGCGCGCGTTGCTCAGCCGGCAAGTGCCGGAAGCCGCGCTCGAGCTGGTCGCGATCGGCGACGCTCAGGAAGTCGTCGCGCACCGTCGGGGCGTCCATCGGCAGGACCCGCAGGTTCGCGACTCGGCGACGCTCACGCTTCGCCTCGGCGAGGCACGCGCGGACGACGAGCCGGTGAAGCCAGGCGTCGAAGCGGTCCGGGTCCCGCAGTCCGGGCAGGTCCCGCCAGGCGACGATCAGCGCTTCCTGCAGGGCGTCCTCGGCGCGATCGACGTCGCGGAGGATCCGCTGGGCGAGCGCGTACAGGCGGTCGCCCCGAACCCGGATCAGGTCCGCGTACGCTTCCCGGTCACGGTTGCGCGCCGCCTCGACCAGTTCGCGATCCATCGCGCCTGCTTTTCGCTGGCACCCAGAGGGGGCGCTGTCCGGACACTATGGGGCCGAAACCTCGGCTCCCCTTCAATCTCGGCCGAGATCGCGGTCCAGGCCTCGACGCGACGGGAGCGCCGCGCGATGATGCCCAGGTCCTGCATGGAGTCGGTGGATGCTCTCCCAACCCGAGCCCGCGTGCCTGCTGATCGCTGACATCTCCGGCTACACCAGCTACCTGGCCGGCGCCGAGCTCGATCACGCCCAGGACATCCTCGCCGACCTGATGACGACGGTCGTGACCGCCCTCCGGCCGACCTTCCGCCTGGCCAAGCTCGAGGGCGACGCGGCGTTCGCCTATGTCATCGCCGAGCAGATCGATGGCTCGCAGCTGCTCGACACGATCGAACGGACGTATTTCGCGTTCCGGCGGCGACTGCGCGACATCGCCCAGGCGACGGCCTGCGAGTGCAACGCATGCGTCCTGATGCCTCGGCTCGACCTCAAGGTCATCGCCCATCACGGTTCGGTCATCCGTCATCGGGTCGCCGGGCATGAGGAGCTCGTCGGCTCCGACGTGATCGTCGCCCACCGGTTGCTCAAGAACCACGTCGTCGAGCAGCTCGGCGTGGAGGCGTATGCCCTGTTCAGCGCGCCGTGCATCGATGCGATGGGCGTGGACCCCGCCGCCCTCGGTATGACGGGGCACCGGGACACGTATGACGACCTTGGCGAGGTCGTCGGCTGGGTGCACGATCTCGGGGCGGCCTGGGCGGCCGAGCTCGAGCGGCGGCGGGTGGTCGTGTCGGAACGTGATGCCGGGTACATCCTCGACGTCGTCCAGCCGGCACCCCGGGACATCGTCTGGTCGTTCGTAACCGACCCGGCCCTCCGGCCGCGATGGCAGGTCGGCGTGACCGGTGTCGAGCAGTTACCGACCAGCCCCCGGCGGGGGACCGGGACGATGAACCACTGCATGCACGGGGCGGAGGTCCTCGTGGAAGAGATCCTCGACTGGCGGCCGGTCGACCACGTCACCATCCGCACCACGTTGCCGAACGGCGCTCGAGCCACGAGCACGTTCGCGTTCGAGGACGTCGAAGACGGCACGCGTGTCCGGATCCTGTTCACCTGGGGCCGCAACCGTCGCGAACGCGAAGCTACCGCGGCCATGCGCGACTTCATCGGGCCGCTGGTCGAACTCGGCCAGTCGAACCTGCACGACGTCCTGGTCGAGGAGATGTCGAGCCGTGCGGCGACGACGGCCGAGGCGCCACCTGAACCGGCGGCACCAGAATCACTCGAGCGTGAGCTGCGCGAGCCGGTCCGGCTCTGAGGGGACACCTGAGTCGGGAGGCCATGACGTTCATGACGCTCGATCTGGTTTGACGGGCCGACCCGCGGCCCCTAGGCTCAGGTTCAGGGCGCCATTCCGCATGCGCGAGGCTGCCCAAAGGATGGAGGGCTCGCAATGATTCGGCGGATCACCGGGATCATCCTGGGAGTGGTGGCCTTCTTGATCGTGTACTGGCTCAGCGGCGGGATGGCCACACCGTCCACGCCCAACTGGGCATTGGCGATCCTCGTCGGCCTGGTGGTGGCACTCATCTGGCCGTGGGTCATGGGCCTGATCATGGTCAGGCGCGTTCGACAGCGCCGCCAGAACGAGATCGATGAGGAGGTCGCGAAGCAGCTCGCGCAGCAGCAGAACAACCCACCCTCCTGATCCGAGGCCCCGCCGCAGCCGGCGGCGCCGGAATCGATGGATCGGGAGCTACGCGAGCCGATCCGGGCCTAACGCTGTTGGGCGCGGGTCCACAACGATCGCAGTGACGCCGCCACCTGAGCTGACTCGATGCGGTGCGGCGGATCGAAGTGCTGCCGGTCGGGGAACGTCTCGATCGTGAAGTCCGGAAAGACCGTTGCCAGGCGCTCAGCCATCCGCCCGTAGTAGTCAGGGTTGCTCCGACCACCGAACGCGAACCACACGGGCCGATCGAATAGCCGGAGCGTCTCGAGGTCGAAGTCCGACGCGAAGAACGCGCGCAGGATCGCGTGCAGCGCCGCCGGGCGCTTGGCCATCCAAGGGGCGCGGGCCCCTGGGGCGGCGTCGGCGGGTCGACGCCGGGCGCGAGCTGAATCGCCTGGAACAGCGCCAGCATCTCGGGTCCATCCATGTCCTGGAGCGCGCGGAATTGCTCGAACTGCGCGCGCTCGGGCGCTGTCATGCCTTGCCATCCGGCGAACGCGGGCTCCATCAATGCGAGGCTGAGCAGTCGCTCAGGTTGACGCTCCGCGAACGCCAGCGACGACGCCCCACCGCCCGAGTATCCGACGAGGTGGAACCGGTCGAAGCCGGCCTCGTCCGCCACGCGCGTGATTCCAGCCACCTCGAGATCGAGCGAGTAGTCAGGTGGCGGCGCGTCGATGGCGTAGACCTCAAGTTCCTTGGGGCGCGCATCGACATCGGTCCCCAGGTCGTTCAGGAGGGCCTCGTATGCGAGTCCAGCCGGCAGCACGCCGCCGGGAAGGAGGATCACGTGCCACGGACGTCCATGCATGGCGACCCTCCCAGTGCCCCGACGCGATGACGCTCGCCTGTCCCGAATATCATGCTCTGGAGTCGAGGTCCGAGAAACCGACCATCTGTTCTATCATGGATCGCATGGCAGAACGCAACCAACGGCCAGCAAACGTTGCGTACTACCAACGGAATCGAACGCTCGAGCTCGCCCGCGTGCGCGTTCGCCAGTACGGCACCCTCGAGCTCCTTCGGGAGCTTCGAGCGCGACCGTGTGCCGACTGCGCGGGCACCTTCGCACCACACCAGATGGACTTCGACCATCGCGACGGAGGCGCTAGGCGGTTCCGTGTGACCTCGGGCGGCGCGATGCTGCGACCCACGTCCACGCTCCTCGACGAGGTGGCGAAGTGCGATGTGGTCTGCGCCAACTGTCATCGGATCCGAACTCAGCGCCGGCACGCCGCTCGATCGACGACTCCCACAGGTGCCTCCCGCGATCTTGAGCGGAAGCGCGAGTACTGGCGGTCGCAGGCGCGAACGCTGGACCGCCTTCGCGACACGCCTTGCGCCGATTGCGCAGGACGCTTCCCTCCGTGTGCGATGGACTTCGACCATTGCGATCCAGGGTCGAAACTGAATGCGGTCACACGCATGATCGGTCGCGCCGGTACGGCGCGAATCTTGGAAGAAGCCGCGAAATGCGATATCGTCTGCGCGAACTGTCACCGGCTGCGCACGTTCGAGCGAAGGGCAGCCGGACCGGTGCGGGAGTAGCTCAGTTGGTGGAGCGGCGGCCTTCCAAGCCGCATGTCGCGGGTTCGAGTCCCGTCTCCCGCTCCAATCCCGAATTCGATGAGCCCGCGGGCTCGTATCTTGTCAAGCGCCATTCACCCAGGATCGGCTCGCCCGCCTGAGGTGGCGACCCAGGACTCCAGCACACGGCGGTGCCGGTCCTCGAGCTTCACCAGCCCTCGCCTCGAATGCAGCAGGTCGCGCACCGCGTCGAAGCTCATCCCTTCGGTCTTCATCAGGTAGGCGGCGAGTACGGTCGCGGAACGACCCCTCCCCTTCGCGCAGTGGATGAGCACCGTCCGACCGTCCGCGAGCTGGTCGTCGATCCAGACGGCCGCCTCGGTCAGGACGGCCTCGTCCGGCACGGTCACGTCGGGCACGAGGAACTGGCGGTGCGTGATGCCATGCGCGTCGTAGAAGGCGAGCTTGGACGTTCGCTCCGCCCGGGTGTCCAGCACGGCCGAGATCCCTAGCGCGATGATCGCCTCGTAGTCCCGCCGGTACGTCGGCGCCCCGCCGAGCCACAGCCTGGGCTCGATCTGCGAGAACCAGGCGTTGCCCATGAGTCGCTCGTACGTGAAACGGATCGCGGGGTACAGGCGGTCGAATGCCCGGTGGAACGGGGACAGGCGGGGTGGCGGCTCAGGGGACGACAACGTCCACGGCCCCGGGCATGACCTCGACCGTCACGGGCGTGCGCCCGATGTACTCGCCGTCCGTCCACACGGGCTGGTCGGGTTGGGTCTCGATCGTGATCGAGCGGCACTGCCGGTGGTAGCGCGTCGCCTCCGCCGTGGGCAGGTCCAGGAAGCGGATGACGGCGGTCGCGATCGTCGCGTAGGAGTTCTTGTCGATCAGGAAGCAGTCGAGCAGCCCGTCATCGACCGCATACGAGTGGGTGATCCTGAGTCCGCTCCCCATCATCCCGGAATTGACGACGTAGACCCGCGAGGCGTCGAACTCGAGCGATTCGCCGTCCAGCTCGACGTGGTAGTGGGCGTTCTCCGTTGCATCTCCGGCATGCCGGGTGGCGTTGACCAGGTACGCGAACACCCCGTACTTGTCCTTGAGCTCGCGACTCGTCTGCGCCTCTGGTTCGACCCCCACGTACATCCGCTGCACGAAGTACCGGTCGGCGGTCTCAGCCTGGCCGAGGTCGCGGAGCCGGCCGACGTCGACGGCACGCGTCGTCCGGCTGGTGCACAGGACCTCCGTGGCCTCCCGCAGGTTGCTCGGCACGCCCATCTCCCGGGCGAACCCGTTGCCCGTCCCCCCGGGCAGGATGCCCATCGGCGTTCGGTGGCCGGTCCGGACCGCCGCCTTCAGGAGGGCATTGACGATCTCGTGCTGCGTGCCGTCTCCGCCGTAACCGGCGACGAGGTCCATTCCGTCCTCGGTCGCCTTCTGCGCTTGGGCGGCGGCATCTCCGTACTTGTGGGTGACGCTGACGTCCCAGTCCACCTCATACCGTCGGAAGACGTCGTTGATCGTGTTGAGGATCGGCTCGTCCCCGCCCGAGGCCGGGTTGATGATCACGTGGACGCGGCGGTACGGCGCATCGGGCACGGGCGTGCTCCTGCTTCGGTCAGCCCTGTCGTCATGATGCCTGAACCGGAACCTCGCCGTCGCTGCCGATCAGGCGTCTTCAGGTGGAGGCCGATTCGTTTGATAGCATCAGACTCACCTGATCGCGCCGCGACCTGCGGCCGTCGCACGGGAGCCCGCTATGACGACCGGTACGCTCGCGGGCCAGGCGGCGATCGTCACCGGTGGCGCGCGTGGGATCGGCCGGGCGATCGCGTCACGGTTCGCCCGCGATGGCGCTGACATCCTCATCGCCGACCTCGACCAGGCGACCGGCGAGGCTACGGCAGCGGAACTCGGCGACGACGCCGCAGGCGGTGTGGCCTTCGTCCAGGCCGATTGCGCCGACCGCCACGACGTCGAGCGTGTCGTGGACCAGGCGATCGGCATGTTCGGACGGCTCGACATCTTCATGGCCAACGCGGGGATCGGCTCGACCGTGGCCTTCCTCGACACGACCGACGAGCAGTGGGATCGCGTGCTGGCCACGAACTTGCGCGGTGCGTTCATCGGAGTGCAGGTGGCGGCCCGGGCGATGCGTGCCGCAGGCAACGGCCGGATCGTCGTGACCGCCTCGACGAACGCGTTCTGGATGGAGACGAACCTCGCCGCGTACAACGCCTCGAAGGCCGGCGTCCTCGCGATGGTCCGGACCGCGGCGATGGAGCTCGCGCCATTCGGCATCACGGTCAACGCCGTCGGCCCGGGCCTGATCGCGACCGACCTGACGCGCGAGGTGACCGACGACCCAGCGAGCGCCAGGGCCTACCTCGGCCAGATCCCGCTCGGCCGCTTCGGCGAGCCTGACGACGTTGCGGGCGCCGTCGCGTTCCTCGTCTCGCCCGACGCGGCCTGGATCACCGGTCATCTCCTCGTCGTCGATGGCGGCCAGACCCTCGGAACCCCGTTCCGCGACCCACCATGAGCCGGCGGCCGGTCGCGCTCCTCGTGGTGGCTGCCCTGATCATCGGAGCCTGCGAGACCGCGCAGCCATCGGCGGCGCCGACGACGAGTCCGACGCGTGCCGCGGTCGACTGGCACGACCCGAGCCTCCCGCCCGACGTCCGCGCCGAGGCGCTCCTGGCCGCGATGACGATCGACGAGAAGATCGGCCAGATGACCCAGATCGAGAAGGATTCGGTCGACCCGGCGGGGGTCACGAACCTGCTCCTCGGCTCGGTGTTGAGCGGTGGCGGTGGTGCCCCGAGCCAGAACGACGCGGCCGGTTGGTACGAGATGGTGGAGGCGTACCAGGAGGCGGCCCTCGCGACCCGCCTCGGTATCCCGATCCTCTACGGCGTGGATGCCGTGCACGGCCACGGCAACGTGGTCGGCGCCACGATCTTCCCCCACCAGGTCGGCCTGGGCGCCGCGAACGACCCCGGCCTCGTCGAGCGGATCGGCCGGGCCACCGCGGTGGAACTGGCCGCCACGGGCATCCGCTGGGACTTCGGGCCCGTGCTGGCCGTGCCTCAGGACGTCCGGTGGGGTCGGACCTACGAGGGCTACAGCGAGGATCCGCTGATCGTCGCGGAGCTCGGCAGCGCGTTCATCCGCGGCCTCCAGGGCCCCGACCTGACCGCGTTGGACGCGGCCGCCGCGACCGCCAAGCACTTCGTCGGCGACGGCGGTACCGCCTGGGGTTCGTCGACCCACCAGGACTACGCCATCGACCAGGGCGTGACCGATCTCGACGAAGCCACGTTCCGCGCCATCCACGTGACGCCGTACGAGGATGCGATCGCGGCCGGCGTCCGGGTCGTGATGGCGTCGTTCTCGAGCACCGGTGCCGGGAAGGTCCACGGCGATCACCATCTGCTGACCGAGGTGCTGAAGGGCGAGCTCGGGTTCACCGGGTTCGTGGTGTCGGACTGGGGGGCCGTCGACCAGGTCGATCCCGACTACGACACGGCGGTGGCGACGGCGATCTCCGCCGGCATCGACATGGTCATGGTGCCCTACGACGCCGCCCGCTTCCAGGCGGCGGTCCGGACGGGCCTTGCGGCGGGCACCATCGAGGGCATCCGGGTCGATGACGCGGTCGCGCGGATCCTGCGTGTGAAGTTCGAGCTCGGGCTCTTCGAGACGCCGATCCCGCCCGGTCGTGCGGCGGACCTCGGTTCGGCCGCGGATCGCGACCTGGCCCGGAGTGCCGCGGCCGCCTCGGCGGTCGTGCTCAAGACCGCGGCCGGGGTGCTGCCCGTTCCCACCGACGAGGGCCGCGTCCTGCTCGCCGGCTCCGGCGCGGACGACATCGGGCTGCAGTCCGGCGGCTGGACCATCGAGTGGCAGGGCGCCCCCGGGCCGATCACGCCCGGGACGACCATCGCCACCGCCCTCACGGCACGCTTGGGCGACCGCCTGACGGTCAGGCCCACCGGGGACTTCCCCGCGGCGACGCGCGCCCGCACCGGGATCGTCGTCCTCGCCGAGCTGCCCTACGCGGAAGGGGAGGGCGACTCAGGCACGCTGGCCCTGCCCCGGACCGATGTCGCGATCGTGGCGAAGGTCCGACCGTTGGTCGATCGACTGATCGTGGTCATCCTGTCGGGGCGTCCGGTCATGCTCGGCCGTTTCTGGTCCGATGCCGATGCCGTGATCGCCGCCTGGCTGCCCGGGACAGAGGGGGCGGGCATCGCGGACGTGTTGCTCGGCGACGTGCCGTTCCGCGCCACCACGCCCTACACGTGGCCGAAGACGCCCGACGACGCGCCGCGGACAGGGAAGGAGGCCTGCGACGGTGCGGTCTTCCCGCGTGGGTACGGCCTCGATGCGGCCGGGAGGTTGCTCGGCCCGGCCGCCTGTGCCACGCCCTGACTCGGGGCACGAAAAACGCGACCCGGCCGATACCGCAAACGAACGGACCGCGCGTAGACTCGCGCGATGGCGACCCTGGTCTCCAGTCCGGAACTCGTCGGGCGGGCGTCCGAGCTCGCGGCACTGCGAGCGGCGCTGGCGCGCGCGGCCGAAGGTGAGCCTGGGATCGTCGTGGTCGCCGGCGAAGCGGGCATCGGCAAGACACGGCTGATCGACGAGTTCGTCGCGGGCGCAAGGGACGATGGGACTCGAGTCCTCGTCGGCGGTTGCCTGGACCTGGCCGACGACGGCCTGCCGTATGCGCCACTGACCGAGGCGTTGCGGACGTACCTGCGCGACCTGCCACCGGACCGCATCGCGTCGGTCCTGGGTCCGGCCCGCGACGAGATCGGACGGCTCCTGCCCGGGATCGGACCGGTCGTGTCGGCGGGCCCTGCCGGCCGCGACACCGCCTCCGACGCGCGCTCGGGTCTCGCGCAGGCGAGCCTGTTCGGACTCGTCCTGGGACTGCTCGGCGACCTCGGCGCGGACACGCCGACCCTCCTCGTCTTCGAGGACCTGCACTGGGTCGATCGGGGGACGCGGGATCTCGTCACATTCCTGGCCAGGAACCTCGAACGGGATCGCCTGTTGCTCGTGCTGACCGTCCGGACCGACGGTCTGGCGCACCGCGATCCGGTCGCGACCTGGCTGGCCGAACTCGAGCGCGATCCGAAGACGACTCGGATGGACCTGGAGGGGCTGGATCGGACCGACGTCGCCCGCCAGGTCGCCACGATCATGGGCGGACTGGCCGACGACGCCCAGGTCGACCGGATCCACGCACGCTCGGGCGGCAACCCGTTCTTCGTGGAGGAGCTCGTGGGAGCCGAGCGGCGCGGCGGCAACGGGCCGCTGCCGCGGACTCTGTCCGAGACGCTGGCCAGCCAGATCGCCGCGCTGCCCGACGAAAGCCAGCGACTGCTGGGCGTCGTTGCCATCGCGGGGCGACCGGTCGACGAGCGACTCGTGGCGGCCGTGTCCGAGCGCGACGAGGCCGCGGTCCGAGAGCCGATCCGGGCCGCTGTGACGGCGGGCGTGCTCGTCCCCGACCCGGCCACCGGTTCGCTCCGGCCCCGTCACGCCTTGCTCGGCGAGGTCCTCGAACAGGACCTGCTGCCGGCCGAGCGACGGGGCATCCACGAGCGGTTCGCCATCGTCCTCTCCGAGCGGTCGGAGCTTGCCGACCCGAGCCCGGCCGGGGCGGCCGCCGAGCTGGCCCACCACTGGCTGGCCGCCAACCGTCCGAGCGAGGCGTTCGGCGCCTGCATCGCCGCGGCCGAGGCGGCCGAGGCGGTATACGCATTCGCCGCTGCCTGTCGCCAGTACAGCCTCGCGATCGGTCTCGAATCGCGGCTGTCGACGGAGGAGCGCGGCGCCTCGGCCGCGCCGGACCCGGTCGAGCTGCGGCGGCGAGCGGCGTGGGTCGCCGACGACGCGGGTGACAGCGAGCAGGCGATCGCCTGGATCCGCGAAGCGCTCGAACGCGTCGATGCGACCGAACAGCCGGCCCTGGCCGGCTATCTCCACTCGCGGATCGGATACGGGTTGTGGACCCAGGACCGCAACGAGGAGGCCCTCGCGGAGCATCGGGAAGCCGTTCGGCTGGTGCCCGAGAAGCCGCCGTCGGCCGAGCGCGCGCACGTGCTCGTGGGACTCGCTGGATGGTTGATGGGCGCCGGCCACTACGGGGAGTCCCGTGAGATCGGCGAGCAGGCGATCGCGTGTGCGGTCGCCGCCGGCGCGGCTGCCGCGGAGGGTCGGGCGCGCGCCATCGTGGGGCCGGACCTTGTCTCGCTCGGCGAGCCGGAAGCCGGGATCGCCGAGCTCGAGGCCGCGCGCCGGATCTCCCAGGAGCAGGGTCTTATCGACGTCGAGATCCTGGCGCTCGCCAACCTCTCGTATCAGCTCATCGTCGCCGATCGCCTCGACGACGCCGTGGCCGCCGCGACCGATGGCATCGATGCCGCCAGATCGCACGGCCTCGAGCGCCGATTCGGTCCGCACTTCCACGCGGTCGCGATCGACGCGCTCTTCCGTGCCGGGCGCTGGGCGGAGGCCGAGGCGGACGCCCGCGGCAGCCTCGACCGCCAGGCCGGTGGGTTGGGCACGGCGTACCGCGATGTCGCCGCGGCGCGCCTCTTCACCGCCCGTGGCGAGGCGAGCGCCGCCCATGCGCTGCTGGCGCCTTCGGAGCGCCTGGCCGTGGGCGAGATCGATGCCGACCTCGGGGCGTTCGTCGCGCTGGTCGTCGCCGAGCTCGCGATGGACGAAGGCGATCCTGAGAGCGCGACCGCGGCCGTGACCACGGGCTGGGCCCACCTCGACGCCGGCGACGACACGGTCCTGGTCGGACCGCTCTGCGCCCTCGGGCTGCGGGCGGCCGCGGACCGCGCCGAACGGGCGCGAGCACTGCGCCGCCCGGCCGATATCGCCTCGGCCGAGGCCGACGGGGCAGCGGCGATGGCACGGGCCGAGAGCCTCTGGACCGAGCACCCGCCGACGACGGCCTCGGTCCGAGCGCTACAGGCGCTGTGTGCGGCGGAAGCGGCACGTTTGGCCGAGACCGCGGATGCCGCCGCCTGGCGGGCGGTCGCCGATGCGTGGGCCCCCGTGCCCACCCCCTACGCGACGGCCTACGCGCGGCTGCGCGAGGCGGAGGCGTCGTTGATGAGCGGTGCCCGCGACGAAGCGGCCGTGACCCTGAACCAGGCATCGGAAACCGCGACCGCGCTCGGGGCCCGGCCGTTGCTCGACGGCATCGACCGACTCGCGCGACGTGGACGCTTGGCCATCGCGGCGGCGGAGCCTGATGCCGGCTCGTCAGACGATGACGCGTCCGGCGACCAGGAGGCCGAGGCGACACCGAAGGCCGGTCCAGGTCGCGCCCGCCGGCCCGCTGGTCGACCTTGGCCTGTCGGTGCGGGAACTCGAAGTCCTCGCGCTCGTGGCGGCAGGTCGGACCAACGGCCAGATCGCCAAGGAGCTGTTCATCAGCCCCAAGACGGCGAGCGTCCACGTGACCCACATCCTCGACAAGCTGGGCGTCAGCAGCCGGATCGAGGCGGCCATGATCGCGGCCAGGGCCGGCCTGGCCGCCGCGGACGAGATCGACGACCCGGGCTAGTCGCCCGGTCGTTCCGGCCCCGGTGCCCTGATCAGCCGGCTGGTGGCACGCTCACGGCGAAGATCTGGACGGGGATGCCCTCGTCGTCCTTCGTGCCGACATGGATGTCCTGGATCAGCAGCCCGTCGTCGGTCACCCGCTGGACGAAGTCCAGGAGCGTGCCGCTCTCGTCGGTCAGATGCTCGGCACGCACCTCGTACACCTGGGCGGCCCAGCCCTCCTTCACCAGGAGTCTCCTGGCCGCGTGCGCCGCCTGGTCGTGGTCCTCGTCGGCCGAGCGGCCATCCACCCAGAAGGTGAACTCGCCGCCGAACTCGATCTGGGTGCCGCCGGCAGCACGCAGGTTGAACCCCTTGCTCTTGAGGAAGGTCAGCATCTCAGCGAGAGCGCCAGCATGGTAGGTCGCGCTGATCGCGTGTTCTTCGCCCTCATCGCCTGTGATGCTCATGCCGCTCTTGGGCACGCTGGCCTTGACCTGGAGATGCATCCCGGACCTCCTCTTCCCCCTCGCACCATGAAAGTCCGGAAATGGTACGACCCGGGTCGACGCGTTTCGTCACCCGGGTCGTACCGGATCGCTGTCACGCGCTGGTCGGCTTGAACAGGAGCCAGCGCAGGTCGCGGACGCGGAACCGGTCTCGCGGCTCCTCGTGCACGACCGTGCTGCGGTTCCGGACCAGGCGATCGCGCCTGGCCTCGTCTTCCAGCGCCGCGTGGCGGGCCTTGGCGAGCTGAAGCATCGTCTCCGGGTGATTCATCTCGAATCTCCTTGGATGGTCCGCCGAACACGTGTCGGCGATGTCGTCCAAGGTGGCGTCGATCGGCGCTCCGGCCATCGGGCACGGACCCGACGATCGATCGGGGTAGGCCCTCAATCTCGTCGGCCGTCTCGTGGGGGCTACCTTAGGGTGCCCGCCCGCGGGTCAGTCGAGCCAGACCCGGTCCTGGTTGTCGGGATCGTCGATCGGCGACGAGATGAAGAGGACCTGGGGTGCGTCCTCGAACTGGCCGCCATGCGGGGTGTTCGCCGGGATGACCCAGACGTCGCCCTTCTTGACCGGTCGCGTGACGCCGCCGACCGTCACCGAGCCAGTGCCCTCGAGCACGTAGCCGATCTCGTCATGCGTCGTGTGGACGTGCGAGCGGAACGGTCCGGCGTGGCCCTGGAAGACGAAGACGCTCGACTGCGAGCCGTGACCGAGATAGGTCCGCTTGAACACGTCGGCGTCGGTGAGCTTGTCGGCTTCGACCGCTGCGGCGACGTCCACGACGTCGATCTTCGTGAGATGGCTGAGGTCCCCGGCCGGGTGGTCGGTCTCGTGATGGCTCATCGGCGATCCTCCTTGGCTCGGTCGCGTCGGGCGACCACCGCTTCGAACAGGAAGTGATAGACCTCGGTGTGGCGTTTGGCCTCCCACACGTCGTCGCCCCAGATGTAGGCGCCATGGTCGGCGACGATGACCGCGAACGTCCGCTCGAAGCGCGGGTCGGCGAGGACCGCCTCGAGCTGCTCGACCAGCTCGCCTTCGCGCGGCGTGTTGCGGATGACCGGCAACAGGTGGACGTCCCGGTTGCCGAGGCTGCGGATGCCCTTGAGCATCTCGAGGTCCCGGATCTCGATGTGGTCCGAATCGGTCGCCAGGTCGCCGGCCAGGACCGCGGAGAGGGCATGTGAGTGCACGACGCTCCGGGCGCCCCGTTCGCGGGCGGCAAGGCAGAAGATCGAGTTGCATTCGCTCGGCCGAAGCGACGGGTCGGCCGGGGCGTCGAGCACGCGCCCATCGGCCGTGTCGACCGTGAAGAACTCGTCGGGCCGGATGCGCTCCTTGTGGACGCCCGTCGGCGCCAGCAGCAGGCCGCCCCCGTCCGCCGGCCCCGAGATGCCGCCACCGGTCCCCGACACCCAGCCCTTGCCGTAGAAGGTCCGCAGCAGCTCGACGAGCAGCTCACGGGTGGCTCGTTCGTCGGTGCTCATGACGCCCGGTAGCGTAGCGCCGCGACCGTCCGGCCGGCACGACGAGGTGGTTCGCCCGGCCCGCCGCCGTCGACCCGTTCGGACGGTCTGGTCTATCGTCCGCCGCGTGACCCAGCGACCCGAACAGCGGCCGGACACGGACCGACTCATCGCGGACCGCTACCGGCTGGGCGAGATCATCGGGCGCGGCGGGATGGCGACGATCTACCGCGCCCACGACACGCGCCTCGGCCGCGACGTGGCGCTCAAGCTGCTTCGACCCGAGATCAGCGCCGACCCCGACCTCGCCGACCGCTTCCGTCGCGAGGCCCTCGCCGCCACCGTCCTGCGCCACCAGAACATCGTCGCGTGCACGGACACCGGCTCGGACCCGGCCGGCCCGTTCATGGTCATGGACCTCGTCGAGGGCGAGGACCTCGCCGCGCGCCTGGCACGGACCGGCCCACTGCCCTCCGGCGAGGTCGCCCGCATCGGGCTCGACATCGCCCGGGCGCTCGGGGTCGCGCACATCCGCGGCATCGTCCACCGCGACGTGAAGCCGAGCAACATCCTGCTCGCGCGCGACGGTCGCGCGATGATCACCGACTTCGGGATCGCCCGATTGGCCGCTGACGCGGAGGCGGCCCTGCCGGGCACGACCCTCGGCTCGGTCCAGTACTTCAGCCCGGAGCAGGCCCAGGGCCAGACGACGACACCCGCCTCGGACGTCTATGGGCTGGGCCTGGTCATGTACGAGGCCCTGACCGGCTTCCGGCCGTGGGGCGGCGACACGCCGGGCCGGATCGCCCTCGCCCGCGTGGGTGCGACGGCTCCCTCGCCCCGGGACGCCCGACCGGATGTCCCGATCGGGCTCGACGCCGTCGTCACGAAGGCGCTCGCGGCCGATCCCGCGTCCCGCTATCCGAGCGGCGCGGCGATGGCCGCGGGCCTGGAGCCGCTGATCGGCGCGGTCGACCCCGCCAGCCGGACGACGGTCGTCGACCGGAGCGCCTGGGCGACCGCCCAGGTGCCGGATCGGGCCGGTCCCCCGGGAGCCCGCCCCCGCTCGGGCGGAGGAACTGGCGGTTCGGGCGGCCGGACCGGCCGGGTGCTCGGCTTCGGCATCATCGGGCTTGCGGTGGCGGCGCTGGCCTTCGCCGTGCTCCCTGCGCTCGGCCAGGTGGGCGACCTCGTCCCTGGACCGACCAGGCCGAGCGCGTCCTCGGCCGCGGTCGCGCAGGCGACGCCCCGCCCGACCCCGAAGCCGACGCCCGAGCCGACGCCGACGCCGACCGCGACGCCCCGCCCGACCCCGAAGCCGACCCCGAAGCCGACGCCCAAGCCCGCGGACCCGGGCGAGGTGGCGATCCTGTGTGACCCGTTCTTCGACCTGGCGTGCTCACTCGGTCCTGGGCGGTACGCGCCGACCCGGTTCGAGCCGGCGGTCTCGTTCAAGCTGGGCGATGGCTGGTCGGCGGCGAACAACGCGGAGCGGCTCGTCGTCCTGACCCGGGACGAGGGGTTCATGACCCTCGCGAGCGCGGTCGAAGTGCGGGGCGGGTCGGGCCGGGAAGAGGACACGTCCAAGAAGTTCATCGACGCGGTCGCGCAACACGAAGGCCTGTCGTCGACGCGTCCGGCGAAGGTCAAGATCGATCGCCTCCGGGGCCGCTCGGTCGATGTGACTGGGTCCCGCCGCAGGCGCCTCGAGCTCTTCGCCGCCGACGGGACGCCCTACTACCTCGAACCGGGCAGGGTCACCCGGGTCGTGGCACTCGACGTCGGCGGCGAGGTCCTCGTGATCGTCATCGAGCCGAATGACGGTCATGACCTCCGCGCCATCCTCGACACCGCCGACGACGTCGCCGCGAGCCTGCGGACGCGCTGACAGGGCGCCATCGGGCCGCGTCGCCGGGTGCGGCGATGGGACGTCCGGGGAGGTCATGGGGGCCGATGGGACCATCGACACGCCGGGTCGGCGCGACCACCCTTCCGACGTGCAGCCAGCGGCGTTCTCCCGGGCGCGGCGGTCGGGCGTGGCGAGGGTGGGAAGGCGACGCCTGTTCGACGACACCCACGTCCTGCTGGCGATCGCCATCACCCTGGCGGCTACCGTCATCGAAATCGTCGCCGTCGAGCCAGGGATCGCGGCCACCGCCCGGACCGCGGCGATCGGCGGGCTGTATGTCGGCCTCCAGGTCATCCTCGGCGTCTGGTCGACGCCGCTCTCACGTCCGACACCGAGGCTGCTGCTGGCCGTCGCCTTCGTCTCGGGGCTGGGCTTGACCGTCGGCGAGATCGCCGCGAGACCGATGACGTCCCTGTACCTGCCGATCGTCGCCGCAGCGGCGGCATACGGTCGGCGCGAGGCGCTGATCGTGGGTCTCGGCACGATCGTCGCCTACGCCGCTCCGATCCTGGTCCTCCAGACCCCGGCCTCGCCCCTCGTCCAGCGCGGCGCGGCGTTCTTCGTCACGATGGTCGTCCTGGCCCTCGGGACCCGGCGGACGGTCGGCGCCCTTGAGGCGGCGATCCTGCGGGCCCGGTACGCCCGGACGCGAGAGCGTCGCCGCGCCCGCCAGATGACCGGCGTCGAGGCCGTCGGTAACCTCCTGGCGAGGGGCTCGTCGTCGGCGGCGCTCGAGGAGCTGATGGACCTCATGACCGGCCGGTTCGGCTATCAGAAGGTGTCCATCTACCTGCTCCATGACGACGGGAGCGCCCAGCTCGGGGCGCAGCGGGGGTATGACGCCGCCATCGAGACGTTCGACGGCACGACGGGCGTGATCGGCCGGGTCATGCGAACGCGTGAGACCGCGTTCGTCCGAGACGTGCGCGACGATCCGGACTACCGTGTCGCCCGGAGCGATGTCCTGAGCGAGATCTCCGTGCCGCTGCTGGCGGCGGGCGACCTGCTCGGCGTCCTCAACGTCGAGGACGCCCGGGTGGACGGCTTCGACGACAGCGATCGTTCGACCCTCATCCTCATCGCGGAACGCCTGGCCGCCGCCATCGCCCTCGGCCGCGAACGCCAGGCCATCGCCAAGCGAGCTGAGCTGTTCCAGGCCCTGGCCGGCTTCTCTCGAACGGTCAATGCGTCACTCGATCCGAGCCACCTCTTCGAGGTCGTGGTCGAGGCCGTCGCGAGCACGATGCGGAGCGACCTGGTCGTGCTGACCACGCGCGACACGACTGTCGGCGACTACCGGATCGCCTCGATGAAGGGCGGCGACCAGCGATTCATCGGTGTCCGGATCCCCGAGGGGGAGGGCCTGTCCGGGCGCGCGATCATGGAGCGTCGTCTCATCGTCGACCCGGTGTTGGAGCGCGCCGGGTTCCCCTCGACCGTGCGGGGCGCCCAGAGCGCCGACATCATGGCGGCCGCGGCCGCTCCGCTGCTGTCAGACGACGCCGTGCTGGGGGCGCTCTCGGTCGCGAGGCTCGACCTTTCACGACCGTACACGCAGCTCGAGCAGGAGGTCCTGCCGATCATCGCGGGGCACGTCTCGCTGGCCATCGCGAACGCGGAACTGCATGCTCAGGTGGCCGACGCGGCCATCCGCGATCCGCTCACGGGGCTCTTCAACCGGCGCTACCTCGACGCCGCCCTGGAGCGCCTGCTCGCAGCCCGCGACCGCCTCGAGCCGTCGGAGCGCCGGCCGGTCGCGGCGATCCTGTTCGACCTGGACCACTTCGGCAACTTCAACAAGAAGCATGGGCACCGGGTCGGAGACACCGTCCTCCGGACGTTCGCGTCGATCCTGCAGGGCCGGTTCCGGGCGAGCGACATCGTCGCGCGGTTCGGGGGCGAGGAGTTCCTCGTCTTCCTCGACGGCGCGAGCCTCGCCGAGGCGGCCAGGATCGCCGACGAGGTCCGGCGCGAGCTCGCATCGACGCCGATCGCGCTCGACGGTGGCGGTTCGGTCCGGGCCACGGTCTCGGCGGGTTGCTCCGCGGTCGGTCCCCAGGTCAGTTCGACCGAGTCCCTGCTGCAGGTGGCGGACGTCGGCCTGCAGATGGCCAAGCGTGCGGGGCGCAACCAGGTCGTCGCGGCCTGACGGAGTGGACCCGGTAGGCTTCGCGCCCTGATGCCCCTCGTCGCCATTCGTGGCCTGACCAAGCGCTACCCCGGCGGCGTGACCGCCCTCGACGGCCTGACGCTGGACCTGGAGCCCGGCGTCATCGGCCTGGTCGGGGCGAACGGTGCCGGCAAGAGCACGCTCCTCAAGATCCTCCTGGGCCTGCTGCAGCCGACCTCGGGCATGGCCGAGGTGATGGGCATGGACGTCCGTGGCCAGGGGACGGCCATCCGTCAGTTCGTCGGCTACATGCCCGAGTCGGACTGCCTGCCGCCCGAGACGTCGGCGACCGACTTCGTGAGCCACATGGCCCAGATGTCGGGGTTGCCGGGCTCCGCGGCTCGGGAGCGCACGGCCGAGGTCCTGCGCCATGTCGGTCTGTACGAGGAGCGCTACCGGGCGATCGGTGGCTACTCGACTGGCATGAAGCAGCGCGTGAAGCTGGCCCAGGCCCTCGTGCACGATCCCCGGCTGCTCCTGCTCGATGAGCCGACCAACGGCCTGGATCCGGCCGGTCGCGACGAGATGCTGGCGCTCGTTCGGCGGACCGGCACCGAGTTCGGCATCGCGGTGATCGTGGCGAGCCACCTGCTCGGCGAGATCGAGCGCGTGTCGGACTATCTCGTCGCGATCGACGCGGGGCACCTGCTCCACGCGGCCCCCCTCGGCACGTTCACCGAACGGACCGGCTATCTCGCGGTCGAGGTGGAGGAAGGGGAGGAGCGCCTGGCGGCGGCTCTTGCGGCGGGCGGCCTGACGCCGGCGGTCGACGGACGGACGGTCGTCGTGCCGATCGAGGACGAGCGCCCGTATGACATCGTCCGCGACGCGCTGGCCGACCTGGGGCTGCCGCTCGTCCGGCTCGAGCAACGTCGCAAGGGCCTCGAGGACCTGTTCGCCGACGCCCCGCTGGATGTGGCCGTGGGACCGACGGCGGATCCGGCGAACGGCCCGGGGGCATCGGCATGACGGCACCGATCCCGGTCACACGGACCGGCGCGACGCCCGCCAGCGGTCCGGGTGGGAGCATCTACGACCTGGGCTACCAGGGCTACCACGGCCCGCGGCTGGGGCGGCGGAGCGCGTCGGCGGCGCTGCTCCGCAACACGATCCGCTCGGCCTACGGCATCGGGCGCGGTGGACGGGCCAAACTGGCCCCGTTCGCGCTGACCGGGCTTGCCATCCTGCCCGCCATCCTCGCGGTCGGGGTTGCCGCGCTCATCGCCCGGTCCGGGGCCAGTGGCTCGCTCGAGGGCGCGTCGCCCGTCCGCTACGAGACCTACCACGGCCTGACCGTGACCCTCGTGATGCTCTTCTGCGCGGCACAGGCCCCGGAGCTCTTCGGGCGCGACCAGCGCTACGGCGTCCTGCCGCTGTACTTCTCGCGGGCCATCACCCGGACCGACTACGCCCTCGCGAAGGTCGCCGGGCTGATCGTCGCGCTGCTCATCATCGACCTCGTCCCGCAGGCCATCCTGTTCGTCGGACGCGTGCTCGTCGCCACCGATCCGGCGACCGGCCTGAGCAAGGAGGCATCGGCCGTCCCGCGCTTCCTGTTCCAGGGCCTGCTGACGGCGGGCCTCCTCGGGGGTGTCTCAGCGCTCATCGCGGCCTGGACCCCGCGACGCGCCTATGCCACCGCCGGCATCATCGCGGTCTCGATCATCCCGCCGGTGCTCGTCGCACTGCTCACCGCGCTGACCGGCAGTGACACCGCCCGAGTGCTGGTCCTGTTCAGCCCTGGCGACGTCCTTGACGGCGCGAATGCCTGGATCTTCGGGTCGATCTCGGAGAACCCCGCGATCGTCGCGCTCGGGCTGCCCGGCCAGCTCTACGTGACGGCGGCGCTCGTCGTCTCGACGGTCGCGATCGCGCTGACCGTCCGACGCTACCGACGGATCACGGCATGACCGCCCCGAGCCCGGCCCTGGCCGTCGACCATGTCTCGCGCTGGTACGGCAACGTCGTCGCCCTCAACGATGTCTCGTTCGCCCTGGGCCCCGGTGTCACGGGCCTGCTCGGCCCCAACGGCGCCGGCAAGTCGACCCTGCTGCACCTCATGGCGGGGCTCCTTCGGCCGTCGGCCGGACAGGTGCTGGTCGAGGGCCAGACCGCCTGGGGTCGCCCCGAGATGTACGCCCACATCGGCCTGGTGCCCGAGCGCGAGGCGCTCCAGGGCTACCTGACCGGGTTCGAGTTCGCCCAGCTCAACGCCCGGCTACACGACCTGCCCGACGCGGACGCGGCCGCCCGCCGGGCCATCGCGACCGTGGAGCTGACCGAGGTCGCCGACCGGCCGATCAGCACGTACTCCAAGGGCATGCGCCAGCGGGCCAAGCTCGCCGGCGCGCTCGTCCACGACCCGTCGATCCTGCTGCTGGACGAGCCGTTCAACGGCATGGATCCCCGCCAGCGGTTGCACATGATGGGGCTGCTGCGCTCGATGGCCGCAGCCGGGCGGACGATCCTCTTCTCCTCGCACATCCTCGAGGAGGTCGAACGACTCGCCGACTCGATCCTCGTGGTCTACGCCGGACGCCTGGCGGCGGCCGGCGACTTCCGCTCGATCCGCCGCCTCATGACCGACCGCCCGCATACGTTCCGCGTGCGCTCCTCGGACGACCGCGGCCTGGCGGCGGCCCTGCTCGGCCACCCGGGCGTGTTCGGGGTCGAACTGACCGGCGAGCGGCTCTCGATCCGAACGTCCGACTTCGGCGGGTTCACCCGCGCGTTGCCCGTGGTCGCCAAGGCCCAGGCGATCACCCTGTTCGAAGTCGGGCCGACCGACGACTCGCTCGAGAGCGTGTTCAGCTACCTGGTCCGTCGATGACGCCGTTCAACACGCTCGTGTCGGTGACGCTCCGCGGGCTGCTCGGCCGTCGGCGCCTGCTGCTCATGCTCGTCCTGGCCAGCATCCCGGTCCTGCTCGGCGCCCTCGTGCAGCTGCGCGGCGGCCGCGCGGACGTGGAGCGGGTGCTGGCGATCCTCGTCGTCCAGACGGTCATGCCGATCGTGGCCCTCATCCTCGGCACCGCGTCGCTCGGCCCCGAGATCGAGGATGGGACGATCGTGTACCTCCTGACCAAGCCGATCCGGCGCTGGCTGGTCGCGTTCGCCAAGATCGCCGTCGCCGTGGCGGTCACGGCCGCGCTCGTCGTGCCGGTCACGATCGTGACCGGCATGCTGGTCGGCGGGATCCGGCCCGATCCGCTGGCGATGACGTTCGCCTTCGCGATCGCCTGTTTGGCGGGCGGCGGCGCCTACGCCGCGGTCTTCGTCGCGCTGAGCACGATGACCGGTCGCGCCCTCGTCATCGGCCTCGTCTACGTGCTCATCTGGGAAGGCGCGCTCGGCGACCTGCTCGAAGGGACGCGCTTCCTCTCGATCCGCCAGGCGACGCTCGGGATCGTCGCCGGCCTGCGCGGCGAAACGGACGGGACGACGCTCCAGATCGGCGTCGCGGCCGTCGTCCTGACCATCGCGATCCTCGGCTCGCTGGCGTTGACGAGCTGGCGTCTGGCCCGGTTCGAGGTTCGCGCCGGGGACTGAGCGCTTGACTGCGCGTGCTGGCGTCGGATACATTCCCGATGACAAGCGTCCTTGAGTCAGCAAGTCATGCTGCCTTGCTGGCCGTCCCGCAGGAGATCGATCGATCATGGACGTTGGTGCCTTCACGAGCGGTCTGCTCACCGGCCTGCGCGAGGGCGTCGAAGCCGCTCTGATCGTCAGCATCATCCTGGCCTACCTCGCCAAGACGGGAAACCGCGCCCAGTTCCCGAAGATCTACGTCGGGACTGGCGCGGCGATCCTGGTGAGCGCCCTCCTCGGGATCATCCTGTTCCAGACGACCGGTGGCCTCCAGGAGCCGTATGAGCAGCTGTTCGAGGGCCTCACCATGCTGGTGGCCGCCCTGGTCGTGACCTGGATGCTGTTCTGGATGCGGCGGCAGGCCAGGGGGGTCAAGGGCGAGCTGCACGCCGCTGTCGACCGCGTCCTCGACGACGGCTCGGCCATCGGCCTCGCCGTCCTGGCGTTCACGGCGGTCATCCGAGAGGGCGTCGAGACGTCGCTTTTCCTCGTCGGCCAGGCGACCTCGGCCGCGGCGGACGCCGGCTTCGTCCTCGTCGGGGCGCTGATCGGCCTGGGCATCGCCGCGTTGCTGGGTGTCGGCTTCTACCACGGTTCCCGGCGCCTGGACCTCGCTCGCTTCTTCCGTTGGACGGGGATCGTCCTCATCTTCATCGCCGCCGGTCTGCTCAGCCATGCCGTCCACGAGTTCATCGAGATCGGCCTCATCACCGTCGGTACGCAGCCCATCGTCGATGTGAGCGCGGTGCTGCCGCACGAAGGCAATCTCGTGGGCGAGTTCCTTCGGGCGCTGTTCGGTTACACATCGACGCCGGAGGTGACCACCTTCGTCGTGTGGATCACCTACATCGTCGTCGTGCTCACCCTGTACCTGCGACCCATGCGTGGGCCGGACGTGCCCGCATCGACGCCGGCTCACGCCCGTGGGCTGAAGGCCGAGGCGACCGCCGTGCGGTCGACCGGGTCGCCTAGCTGGCGACCCCGATGAAGCTGAAGATGTCGTTGAGATCCGGCAGGAC
>CAVVDC010000008.1:0-225780 GCA_963746855.1 uncultured Chloroflexia bacterium | reverse complement strand
GCGGTCGGCGGCTCCACGATCATCTTCGCGGGGGCGTGGCCGCGGGCCCTCCCGTCCGACTTCCGCGTCCGCTCGCTCGACGGGATCGCCGACGACTGGCCGATCGACTACTTCGAGCTCCTGCCGTACTTCTACCGGACGGACCGCCAGTTCGGCGTGTCGGGCCTGCCGGGCGACCCGGCCTATCCGCCCGACACCGAGGACGCGCCGATGCCGCCGCTCCCGATCGGGTCGGCCGGGCTAAAGGTTGCCCGTGCCCAGACGAAGCTGGGCTGGCATTGGTGGCCGGAATTCAACTCGATCAACTCGACGCCGTACGACGGCCGGCGACCGTGCGTCCAGCGGAGCACCTGCCAGTCGGGCTGCAACGAAGGCGCAAAGGCGTCGACCGACCTGACCCACTGGCCGAAGGCGATCGCCCTCGGGGCGCGGCTCGTGACGGGCGCTCGCGTTCGCAAGATCGAGACGGACGCCCGCGGCCTCGCGACCGGCGCGACCTGGATCGACCAGGACGGCGGCGAGCACTTCGAACCGGCTCGGGTGGTCGTCCTCGCGGCCAACGCGATCGGCACGCCCCGCCTGCTGCTTCTCTCGTCGGGCCCGGGGCACCCCGACGGCCTGGCGAACTCGTCCGGCCTCGTCGGGAAGCGGCTGATGATGCATCCCTTCGCTAACGTTGCCGGCCTGTTCGAGGAGCCATTGATGAGCTGGCAGGGCCAGTTCGGCGACCTCATCGAGTCGCTCGAGTTCTACGAGACCGACGAGAAGCGCGGCTTCGTCCGGGGCGCCCGGTGGGGCCTCGCGCCGACCGGCGGGCCGATCAACACGGCGCTGCCGAGCCGGGCCGGCGAGCAGGCCTGGGGCCCTGACCACCACCTCCACGTCAAGACCCATCTCGGGCACGGCGCGAACTGGGGCCTGTTCGCCGAGGACCTGCCCGACGAGGCGAACCACATCACGCTCTCGACGACGGTCGCCGACTCGTCCGGCATCGCGGCCCCCGAGGTCCATTACACGATGGCCGAGAATGCCCGGCGGATGCTCGACTTCCACATCGAACGCGCCAAGGAGTCGATGGACGCCGCGGGCGCCTACAAGATCGAGGTCGACCGGCTGATGCGCTACTCGGGCTGGCATCTCCTGGGCACCGCCCGGATGGGCGACGACCCGAAGACGTCGGTGCTCGACCGCTGGAACCGCGCCCACGACGTCCCGAACCTGTACGTCGTCGACGGCTCGTGCTTCGTCACGTCATCGGGCGTGAACCCGACGTCGACGATCGTGGCGATCGCGTTGCGCGCGGCGGACCACATGGTCGAGACGCGCTTCGAGCAGCAGGTGCCGGCATGACGGCCGGAAGGAGCCCCGCCACGGCCCCAGCCGATCCGCTCGCGAGCCTCGATCCCGCCGAACGGGCGACGCTCAGCGCGATCGCCGACCGGCTCATCCCGGCCGCGCACGGGATGCCGTCCGCGGCCGAGGTCCTCGGCGACGAGCGGCTGCGGTTCGTGCTGAACGCCCGGCCCGACCTGCTCGCGCCGCTGCGGGCGGCCCTCCGGCCCCAGCTGGGCGATGACGTGCATGTACGCCTTGATTCCCTCGGCCGGGACGAGCCGTCGACACTCGGCTCGCTGCAGCTCGTCATCGTCGCCGGCTACTACACCGACCGACGTGTGCGCGAGCTCATCGGCTATCCCGGGCAGATGGCGCTCGAGCTCCGCTCGTGGGAGTACCCCGCCTATCTCGAGGAAGGGCTGATCGATGCCGTGCTCGCTCGCGGGTCGGTGTGGCGGGACCCGTCGACCGGGCAGCGCGCGGTGGGCGTGGGTGTGCCGCGGACGTATGCGGAACGCTGGACGACCGACGCCGAGTCGCCCGAAGGAGGACACGATGGCCGCGATCGCACCTGACCCGACGGAGTCCGCGGCGCCGCGCTGGCTGGGGTCCTTCGTCGAGCGCTGGGAACCCGGCACGGGCGCGCCGATCGAGGACCGTGAGCCGGCGACCGGCCGGCTCATCGCGACGGTCAGTGGCTCCACGCCGGACGACGTCGCGCGGGCGGCGGCCGCGGCGAAGGCCGCGCAACCGGCTTGGGCCGAGACCTCGTTCCAGGAGCGCGCGCGAATCCTGCGCAAGGCCGCCGACATCTACGAAGCCAACCGCGACGAGTTCGGCATCTGGACGATGCGCGAGACCGGCGCGTCGCACAGCAAGATGCACCACGAGTCGAACTTCGCCCACGGCGAGATCCTCGCGGCGGCCACGCTCCCATGGCAGCCCTACGGCTCCCTCGTCCCCACGGCCGTCCAGGGGCGCCTGTCGATGATCCGACGCATCCCCGTCGGGGTCGTCGGCGCGATCACGCCCTGGAACTCGCCGAGCGTCCTCGGCATGCGCGTCGTGGCGCCGGCTCTCGCGCTCGGCAATGCCGTGGTCATGAAGCCGGATCCGCAGACGCCGGTCATCGGCGGCGCGATGTTCGAGGCGGTCTTCCGCGAGGCGGGCCTGCCCGACGGGCTGCTCCAGATCGTGGTCGGTGGGGCGGACGTCGGCGAGGCGCTGGTCACCGACCCGAACGTGTCGCTCGTGTCGTTCACCGGTTCGACGGCGGCCGGCCGCCGGGTCGGGGAGCTGGCCGGTGCCCGGCTCAAGAAGCTGTCGCTGGAACTGGGCGGGAACAACGCCTTCGTCGTCCTCGACGATGCAGACCTCCCCGCGGCGGTGGCCGCCGGGGCCTTCTCGTCGTTCCAGTTCCAGGGCCAGGTGTGCTTCGCCGCCGGCCGGCACCTCGTCCACGAGTCGATCGCCGACGAGTACATCGAAGCCCTCACCGAGAAGGCCGGGCGCCTGCGGTTGGGCGATCCGTTCCGCGAGGACGTCCAGCTGGGACCGATCGTCAACGAGAAGCAGGTGCGGCGCGTGGACGACATCGTCCGCCGCTCAGTGGATGGCGGCGCGACGCTCCGCATCGGCGGCACCTACGAGGGCCTCTTCTACCAGCCGACCGTGCTGACCGACGTGACCACCGACATGCCGGCCTGGACCGACGAGATCTTCGGGCCCGTCGCGCCAGTGACCACGTTCTCGTCCGACGAGGAAGCCCTCGCCCTCGCGAACCAGAGCGAGTACGGCCTGGTCGGGGCGGTCTACTCGAGGTCGCTGTCCCGCGGGCTTGCGCTCGCGAATCGGATCAAGGCCGGGATGGTCCACGTGAATGACGGGACGCTCAACGACGAGGCGACGATCCCGTTCGGCGGGACGGGGATGTCGGGCAACGGCACTCGCTACGGCGGCGAGGCCAATCTCGACAACTTCACCGAGTGGCAGTGGATCACGGTCCGCGACACGCCACCGACGTTCCCCTTCTGACCGCGACCGACGTGGCATCGATCACCGACGTCGCGAGGCTCGCCGGCGTCTCGACGGCGACCGTGTCGCGCGTCGTGTCCGCGTCGCCATACGCGGTCAGCGCGGCGACCCGCGAGCGCGTGCTGGATGCCGCCCGCGAGCTCGACTACGTGCCCAACGCGCTCGCGCGCGGGCTGCTCAAGAGCTACATCCCGGTCGTCGGGGTCATCGTCCACGACATCACCGATCCGTATTTCGCCGAGGTCGTCCGCGGCGTCGAGGATGCCGCGTCGCAGGGCGGGTTCCTGGTCGTGACGTGCAGCTCGGACCGCGATCCCGAGCGCGAGCATTCGTACGTGCGCCTGCTGCGTTCGATGCGCGCCGCCACCCTCATCTTCGCGGGCAGCGGGCTGGACGATCCATCCCTCAACGTCGAGATGCGCCGGCATGCGGCCGCGATGCGAGCGTATGGCGCCGCGGTCGTCCACCTCTCCCCGCACGCGTTCGGCGAAGCCGAGGTCGGCGTGGACAACGCAGCCGGCATCGCCGACATGGTCGGCGCGCTCGTGGGGCTCGGTCATCGCCAGATCGCGTTCCTCGCCGGCCCGACGTCGCTCTTCGTGGCTCAGCAGCGACTTGCCGGCTATCGACGCGGCCTGGACACCGCGGGCATCCCCTTTGACGAGCGGCTCGTCGTGAGCACCGGGTTCAACCAGGACGGCGGCGCGGCCGGCATCGACCGGCTCCTGGCCGGCGGGGTCCCGTTCACCGCCGTCTCCGCCGCCAACGATCTCCTGGCGCTTGGCGCCTTGCGGCGGCTGGCCGAACTCGGGATCGACGTCCCGGGCCGGGTCTCGGTGGCCGGGTTCGACGACATCCAAACGGCGGCGATCACAGCGCCCCGCCTCTCGACGGTCCGGTTGCCGCTCCACGACATCGGCCGCCGGGGGTTCGAGTACGCAGCGCAGGTCCTCGAGGGCGGACGGCCGACGCGTGAGGTCCTGCCGACCGAGCTGGTGCTGCGCGAGTCGACGGGTCCGGTCCGTTGATGGCGGGCTCACTCGCCGGTCGGGTCGTGCTCGTGACCGGGAGCAGTCGCGGGATCGGTGCCGAGGTGGCGGTCAAGGCCGCTACCCAGGGAGCGACGGTCGCCGTCCACTACCAGCAGTCCGCCGACGGCGCGGAACGGACGCTCGCGCGGATCCGCGAGGCGGGCTCCGATGGCGCCGCGTTCGCCGCGGACGTGGCGGACGGCCGACAAGCGGAGGCGCTGGTCCAGGCCGTGATCGAGCGGTTCGGGCGGGTCGATGGCCTCGTGAACAACGCCGGCCGGACGCTCGTCGGGCCGTTCCTCGAGACCACGCCGGAGCAATGGGACGAGGTCATCGGCACGGACCTGAGCGCGGCGTTCCATACGTGTCGTGCCGTCCTGCCGTCGATGGTCGAGCGCGGGAATGGCGCCATCGTCAACATCGCCTCGCGACTCGGGCAGATGGGCATCGCGGAGACGGCGGCCTACAGTGCGGCCAAGGCCGGGCTCATCGGCCTGACCCGGGCGCTCGCTCGCGAGTTCGGGCCGCGCGGCATCCGCGTGAATGCCGTTGCCCCGGGCGTCACGGTCACCGAGATGACGAGCGACCTCGTCGACAGCGAGGAGGGCCGTCGCCGCCTTCGCGACATGCCGCTCGGGCGGTTCGGCCGGGCCGACGAGGTGGCCGACTCGGTCATCTTCCTCCTGTCGGACGCGGCGAGCCTGTACCTCGGACAGACCCTCAACCCGAACGCCGGAGGCTACATGCCGTGACCACCATCCTCGACGTTCGGGAGGCGGTCGGGCTGGTCCGTGACGGCACCACCGTGGTCATCGGCGGCTCGGGCGCCGGCCATGCGCTGCCGCAGCGCTTCATCGACGAGCTCGCGACGGTCTTCGCGGAAACGGGCCGACCGAAGGACCTGACCACCGTGCGGGTCGTGGGCATCGGCGACTTCGCGGACCGCGGCTTCTCGCAGCTGGGGCTGCCCGGTCTCATGCGCCGCACGATCGGGAGCAACATCGGCAACGAGCCGCGCCTGGGGGCCCTCGTCGAGGGCAACGAGATCGAGTCGTACTCCTTCCCGCAGGGCGTGCTCTCCCAGCTCATGCGCGAGATCGCGGCCGGTCGACCGGGGCTCCTGACGGCGGTGGGCCTCGGCACCTACGTCGACCCGCGCCACACCGGCGGCAAGCAGAACGCCCGCACCACCGAGGACCTTGTCGAGGTCGTCACGATCCGCGGCAAGGAGTGGCTCCTGTTCCACGCCTTCCCGATCGACGTCGCGGTCATCCGAGGCACGACCGCCGACGAGGACGGCAACCTGACCATGGAGGGCGAGGCGATCCAGGGCGAGATGCTCGCGATGGCCATGGCCGCGCGCAACAGCGGCGGCATCGTCATCGCCCAGGTCCGCCAGCTCGCGACGCGCGGCAGCCTGCGGATGCGCGATGTCAAGGTGCCCGGCGCCCTGATCGACCACGTCTACGTGGACCCGGACCAGTGGCAGACCTACATCACGCGCGACTCGCCCTACTACGCGGGGGCCCAGCGCCGGCCCGTCCGACCGGAGCCGCCGCTACCACTCGATGTCCGCAAGATCATCGCCCGCCGATCGCTGCTGGAGTTCCCGCGCGGGGCCATCTGCAACCTCGGCTTCGGCATCAGCCAGCTCATCGGTCGTGTGGCGTGGGAGGAGGGCATCACGGACCAGTTGGTCCTGACGGTCGAGCAGGGCATCTTCGGGGGCGTCCCCGTCGCCGGCAACGAGGGTGGCGCGGGCTTCAACTACCAGGCCATGATCGATCAGCCCTACATGTTCGACTTCTACGACGGCGGCGGGCTCGACGTGGCCAGCCTCTCGTTCGCGGAGGTCGATGCGGAGGGCAACGTCAACGTCCACGCCTTCGAGGGCCGCGTCCGCGGGCCGGGCGGCTTCCCGAACATCAGCGCGAAGACCGGCAAGATCAACTTCGTGGGCACGCTGACCGCGCGCGGCCTCGAGATCGAGATCGACGGCGGGGTTCGCATCGCCAGCGAGGGCAGCCTCGGCAAGTTCGTGCCAGCGGTGCGCGAGATCTCGTTCAACGGGCGGCTGGCCCGCGAGCGCGGGCAGCAGGTCCGCTACATCACCGAGCGCGCCGTCTTCGCGCTCGAGGACGATGGCGTGGTCCTGATCGAGGTGGCGCCGGGGATCGACGTCGAACGGGACGTCGTGGGCCAGATGGGCTTCCGCCCACGCGTCGCCGACGACCTGCGGACGATGGACGCCCGGATCTACGCGACCGGGCCGATGGGCCTGGCCACGGACTTCGGCGGGCAGGCGTGAGCGACCTCGTCGGGCTCGAGCTCGGCCAGGTCGCCCACCTCGAACTGGTCAACCCGCCGCTCAACCTGGTCACGCGCGAGCTGCTCGAGCAGCTGGACGCGGCCCTGGCGACGCTGGCGAGCTCCGCGCCGGGCGATATCCGCGTGGTCGTCATCACCGGAAGCGGGGAGCGCGCCTTCTCCGCCGGCTCGCACGTCGGCGAGTTCGAGGACCAGCGAGGTCCCGGCGGCCGGGCGCGGCACGAACTCGAATCGGGCGTCGCGAGCCGGCTGGCCGACCTGCCGATGCCGACCATCGCCGCGATCGAGGGCAACGCCCTCGGGGGTGGGCTCGAGCTCGCGCTGTGCTGCGACATCCGGATCGCGTCGGCGCGGGCCCGGCTCGGCCTGCCGGAGGTTCGCCTCGCGGTCACCCCCGGGGCCGGCGGCACCCAGCGGCTGCCGCGCGTCGTCGGACCTGCACGGGCCCGGGAGCTGATCCTGACCGGTCGCGTGGTCGATGCGGAGGAAGCGGCCCGGATCGGCCTGGTGCACGAGGTCGTGCCGGCCGGCGGGGCGCGCGCCCGGGCCGACGAGATCGCGGACGAGATCGCCGCGCGCGGGCCGCTGGCGGTACGCGAGGCGAAGGGGCTCATCGGCCTCGCGACCGAGACCGACCTGGCGACTGGTCTCGCGGCCGAGCTCGATGCCTCGGACCGGGTCTTCGCCAGCGACGACCTGCTCGAAGGCGCGCGGTCGTTCTTCGAGAAGCGCGACCCCGACTATCACGGCCGGTGAGGCCACGTCCCCTGCATCCGGAGGTTGATCGTTCATGACCGACGTGGGCCAATTCGGCGTCTTTCTGCCGTCGTACGTCTGGGAGGGCGACGGGCCGGAGCGCGCTCGCGGCATCAAGACCTTCGCCCGACGGGTGGAGGAGCTCGGCTTCGATTCGCTGTTCATCACCGACCACCTGCTGGCGGCGAAGCGCTTCTACAGCGTCGACTGGCTGGAGCCGCTCACGACCCTCGCGGTCGCCGCCGGGGCGACCGAGCGGGTGCGGCTCGGGACCTCGATCCTGATCATGCCGTTGCGCAACCCGGTGATCCTGGCGAAGGAACTGGCCACCCTCCAGTTCCTGTCCGACAACCGCGTGATCCTCGGTGCTGGGGTGGGCTGGAACGAGGTGGAGTACGAGGCGGTCGGCGTGCACAAGTCGGAGCGCGGCAAGCGCACGGACGAGATGCTCGACATCATGATGCCGCTGCTCGAAGGCGAGCGGGTCACCTACCACGGCGAGTTCTACGACGTCGACGACGTGTTCATCGAGCCGAGGACCTCGCAGCGTCCGCTGCTGTGGATCGGCGGGGGATCGCAGCTGGCCGACCCCAAGTCGCCGGACGTGCCCAAGTTCGTGAAGATCGGTCAAGGCCCGGACCGTCCGGGCCGACGGCTGGATTCCGCGCCCGACCTGCCCGCCGCCGGACATCGCCCGCGACTGGGCCGAGTTGCAGGTCGCGATGCGCGAGGCCGGCAAGGACCCGTCCAGCACGCTCGTCGCCCACGAGAACTTCCTGCACCTGGTCATGACCGACGACCCGGCGAAGGCCCGCGAGGAGCAGCACCGGGCCTTCCTCAAGGTCATGAGCAGCGAGCGTGGACCGAACTACCTCGAGACGGTCTACCTCTTCGGGACGCCCGACGAGATCGTCGCCTCGCTCCAGGCCCGCGTCGATGCGGGGGTGGAGTACTTCTTCCTGCACACGATGACGCCCGACCCCGACCAGCTCCAGCTGTGGGTCGACGAGATCATTCCGAACGTGACCTTCCCGGCGACGGCCGGCCCCGTCCGTCGCCCGCCGACCCCCTGGCGATGACCCGACGGGTCGGCCTCATCGGGAAGCCGCTGAAGCGCCGCCATTCACAGGTCATGCATGACGCCGCCTTCGACGCGGCCGGCATCGACGCCCGCTACGTGCTGCTCGAGCTCGAGCCCGAGGCGGTCGAGTCGGCCGTGCACGAGGCGCGCTCCAGCCCCGAGTGGCTCGGCCTCGGCGTCACCGCGCCCTACAAGGCCGTCGTGGCGGGCCTGGTCGACGAGGTCGAGGCCGACGCGAGGACCATCGGCGCGGTCAACAACGTCGTGCGCACCGATGACGGCCGCCTGGTCGGCTTCAACACCGACGCCCCGGGATTCCGGGCGGGAGTGGAGCTTGCCTTGGGGCGTCCGCTCGACGGTCTCGATGTCGTCGTCGTCGGCGCTGGCGGCGCCGCGCACGCGGTGGTGTATGCATGCCTGGTCGCCGGGGCTCGGCAGGTCACGATCGCCAACCGGACCGTGGCCACCGCAACGGTCCTCGCCGAGCGCTTTCGCGGCGTCGGGCGGGGGACCGTGACAGCGATCGACGACATGGCTGTCTTCGCCGAGGCGCTCGCCGGGGCCGACCTGGCGGTCAACGCCACGACCGTGGGCATGCTCGATCCAGGCATGACGGTCCCGGTGGAGCGATTGCCCGCGACCGCGACCGTGTTCGATCTCGTCTACGTCCCACCCGAGACGCCACTGCTCGCCGCGGCGCGCGCCCGCGGTCTGCGCGCGGCGAACGGGTCCGAGATGCTCATCGCGCAGGCGGCGATCGCGTTCGAGCGCTGGACGGGCGTGGCCGGGATGGCCGACGTCATGCGGGCGGCCGTCGCGCCGCTCCTGGCCGACCCGACCGTCACGGCCTGACGATGCGCCTCGCGACGGTCCTGGAGCAGGGGCGGCTGTCGGCGGCCGTCCTCGAGCGAGACCGGTGCCTGGTGTTGCCGTCGGATGGCGCCCTCGGGTCGTCGATCCGCGACATCGCCGCCGGCGGCGCGGAGGCCGTGCATCGCATCGCCGCGTGGGTGGACGCGCAGCCGCACGACGCCGGCCGGTCCGTCGACGATGTCGCCTTCGGCCCGGCCGTCCCCGACCCCGGCGCGATCTACACGGTCGGGCTGAACTACGACGGCCCAGGCGCTGCCGAGCGCCCGAATGCGCCGCTCATCTACGGCAAGGCGGCCTCGTCGGTAGCGGGCCAAGGGGCGACGCTCTCGTGGGACCGGGGCGTGACCGCCAACGTGGACCCGGAGGTCGAGCTGGGCGTCGTCATCGGCACGACCGCCGCGAACGTCGGGGTCGAGGCCGCGATGGATCACGTCTTCGGCTACACCTGCATGAACGACGTCTCGTCGCGCGACCCGTGGCTCGACGGCGACCAGTGGCTCCTGGGCAAGTCGATGCCCGGCTTCTGCCCGGTCGGGCCGTGGATCGTCACAGCCGACGAGCTCGACCCGGCGGACCTGCGCCTCGGCTGCTCGATCGGCGACGTCATCATCCAGGAGGGCACGACCGCGGACATGCGGTTCGGGATCGCCGAGATCGTGTCCTTCCTGAGTCGCCACGCCACGCTTCGCCCCGGCGACCTGATCGCGACGGGGACCCCGCCCCGCCTCGCCGCGCCCCTCGGGCCTGACCGGCATCTCGAGCCTGGCGACGTGGTGACCGTCTGGATCGAGGGCATCGGGGAGCTGATCACCACCATCGCCTGACCCGAGCGCAAGGAGGACGCCATGAAGCCGCCGACCGTGTTCCTGGGGGAGATGACGAGCCCCGAAGTCGAGGCGTTCCTGCGCGAGCACCAGACGGTTATCGTGCCGACCGGGTCCACCGAGCAGCACGGCCCCCACGGACCGCTCCTGACCGACGCCATCATCCCGACCGAGGTGGCCCGCCGCGTCGCGCCGCGGATTGGCGCCCTGGTCGCGCCGGCGATCAACTACGCGCTGTCCTATCCGCACGTCGGCTTCACGGGTCTCGTGCACATCCGGATCCCGACGTTCATGGCGCTCATCGAGGACCTGTGCGCCTCGCTGGCATCGATCGGCTTCCGGCGGATCGTCTTCCTCAACGGCCACTACGACAACACCTACGCGATCGCGTATGCCTGCGCGAACGTGGCCGAGCGACTGCCGGCGGGCACACGGGCGTTCCCGGTCAACTACTGGGACGGCATGACGGCCGACGAGGCCGCCGAGTACTTCGGGCCCTCGACCGGGCTGCACGCGAACCGTGCCGAGACGTCGGCCGTGCTCGCGATCGACCCGGACCTGGTGGACCTCGAGCACGCGAACGCGGAGATGCCCCCGTTCCCCGAGGTCACGAGCCCGGGCCCGGTCCACACGGCCTTCTTCTTCTCGGCGCCCGGATCGGTGCACGCGGCGACCCACTCGGGGACCTGGGGCGACGCGCGCGAGTCGACGGCCGAGTACGGCGAGCGCTACCTCGGGGTCGTGACCGAGGCGACGGTCCGCATGATCGACGACATCGAGCGCACGATGGCGGCGATGCCCCCGCGCTGACCGCTCAGGCCGCCGAGGGTCCCTCCGCGAGCCACGTCCCGCCGCGCATCACGCGGCGGACCTGGAGATCGGCGTCGAGCTCGACGAGATCGGCCCGCTGGCCCACCGCGATGCGGCCGCGGTCCGAGATGCCCAGGAGGGCGAGCGGGTTGCGCCCGGCGGCCGCCGCCGCGGCGGGCAGTGACACACCCGATGCCACCAGGTTCCGGAACGCGGTGTCGAGCGCGATGACCGAACCGGCCAGCGTGGCCGTGCCCGCCAGGGTCGCGCGGTCGCCCTTGACCTCGACGTCCAGGCCGCCGATCCGTCCCTTCCCGTCGCCGGTGCCGGCGAGCGCGAGCGCGTCGCTGACGAGCACCAGCCGGTCCGGCGGCTTCAAGCGCGTGATGAGCGGCCACACGGCCCGATCGACGTGGATCCCGTCGGCGATGAGCTCGACGTAGACGTTGTCGTCGAGCAGGGCGGCCACGGCGACGCCCGGCGCCCGGTGGTCGACACCGCTCATGGCGTTGAACAGGTGCGTCGTGGATCTCGCCCCAGCCTCGTAGGCGTCCCGCGCCTCCTGGGCCGTCGCGGAGGAGTGGCCGATCGAGACGGCCGCGCCGAGATGATGGAGCCAGCGGATGAGGTCGATGGCCCCGGGCAGCTCGGGCGCCACGGTCAAGAGCCGGAGTCCGTCGACGAGGGGCTCGATGTCGCGGGCGGCAACGTCAAGGGGCACCAGCAGGTGGGCGGGGTCGTGGGCTCCGTGCCGAGCTGGGGCGAGGAACGGTCCCTCGAGGTTGAACCCGAGCGGCTCGGCGCCGTCGGCGGGGGCCCGTGGTAGCCAGGCCCGTACCCGTTCGGCGAAGGCGACGAGCGACCCGAGCGGCGCGGTCACCGCGGTCGGCAGGAATGACGTCACGCCATGTCGAAGGAGGTTCCGCGCCATCCCGTCCAGGGCGGCCGGCGCGCCCATGGCGTCGTGGCCGCCCCAGCCGTGAACGTGAACGTCGACGAAGCCCGGGACGACAAGCGGACCGTCGCCCGGCCCGTCGTCCAGGTCGATCGCGGCGATCCGCCCGTCCTCGATCGTGAGCCGTCCGCCGGCGACACGGTCATCGAGGACCAGCCGTCCGCGGACGGCGTCGACTGTCATTCAGGTCTCGCCGGTCACCCTGGCGTAGCCCGCGGCCACGAGGACGATGATCAGCCCGAACAGGATCTGGCGGACGGCCTCGGGGAAACCCACCGAGAAGAGCAGCGAGGTCGCGACCGTCAGGATCAGGGCGCCGACGATGGTGCCGCCGTAGCCGCCGCGACCTCCGAAGATCGAGGTGCCGCCGATGACCGCCGCCGCAACGGACGGCAGCAGGTACGTGTCGCCCAACGTCACGCTCGCGACGTTCGAGAAACCCGAGATCAGGAAGCCTGCGATCGCGGCCAGCAGCGCCGAGATGACATACAGGACGACGAGCACCTGCCACGAGCGCGCGCCGGACAGGCGCGCCGCGATCGGGTTGTCGCCGATCGCGAACAGGAGCCGCCCGTACCCGGTCCGGCGCAAGCCCAGCATGATCACGGCCGCGATCGGGACGAACACGAGCAAGCTCGCCGGCAGGAGCCCGACGACCGTCGTCGAGCCGATCCAGCGGATCTCCGGTGGTACGCCGCTCGACGTGCGGACGGTGAGCAGCTGCCAGGCGTTCGACGCACCGAAGACGACCAGGCCCATGCCGAGGGTCATGATCAGCGGGTGGACGCGGAACACGCCGATCCCGATCCCGTTGATGACCCCGACGAGGACGGCGATCAGCAGGGACACGGCGATCGCGGCGGGCAGGCCCAGGCTGTCGAGCAACGACGCCGTGACGAACGCCGCCATCGAGGCCGTCGCCGCGACCGAGAGATCGATCCCTCCGGTCAGCATGACGATGGTTTGGCAACCGGCCAGGATCGCGAGCGGCACGGCCGCCCGCAGTGTCGCGCTGAACCAATCGGCGACGTTCGCCCGCGGGTTGAGCAGGACGAACGCGATCATCAGGATCGCCAGCAGGCCGAGCAGCGGCAGGACCGGCCGCTCACGCAAGGTTCGCATGAGACCGCCGGCGCCCTGCCCGGAGCGGCCGCCCATCGTCGCCTGCGCGCCGGTCACGCCCGCACCCGCCGCATCGCGGTGAAGCTGCCGAACATGACGACCACGATGAGGATGACGCCCTGGGTCACGGTCGCGAGGTTCGAGTTGAGGTTGAGGAAGGTCATGTCGGCCCGGATGAGGGCCAGGATGATGACCGCGACGATCGGTCCGAACACGCCGCCTCGACCGCCGGCCAGGCTGACGCCGCCGAGGACCACGGCGGCGACGCTGGTCAGCGTGTAGCCACCGGGCAGTGGGGTCCCGATGCCGGTGTTGGCCGTGATGGCGAGCCCGCCGAGCGCGGAGAACAGTCCGGCCAGGGCATACGAGGCGATCTTCGTGCGGCCGACGGAGACGCCGCTCCGGAAGGCGGCCAGGCGATCGCTGCCGATGGCGTAGAGCGACAGGCCCAGCCGGGACCGACGCAGGGGGATCCAGGTCACGGCGACGATGAGCAGCACGACGACCGCGGGCTTCGGCAGCCACTCGGTCCCCAGCGATCCCTTGGCGAGGTCGGTCAGCCAGTGCGACGCCTGGCCGCCGGGAACCTTGAGCACCAGCAGCGCACAGCCGGCCCAGACGAACGACATCGCGAGGGTGACGATGATGTCGGCGACCCGGGTGAACACGACCAGCATGCCGTTGATCGTGCCGAGCAGCACGCCCAGCACGAGGACGCCGACCGCGATGGCGAGGCCCGCCTCTTCGCTCTGGCCGCGCATGGCCACCGCCGCGACGACGTTGGTCAGCGCCATCATCGCCCCGATCGAGAGATCGATCCCGCCCGACATGACGACGATCGCCTGGGCGACCGCCGCGAAGGCGAGCGCGGCGACGGAGACGGCCAGGCCCTGGATCCCGGTGGCCCCGTAGCTGGGCTGGATGAGCTTGGTGAACACGAACACGGCCGCGAGCAGGGCCACCAGCCCGATCGTCCACAGATTCCGGCGCAGGGCGCGGCGCGCGGCCCCAACCGCATCGGGCGCGGCATCCGTCACCTGACCGGCGGCTGCGGTCATCGGCCGGCTTCCCCGACGTTCGCCGGGAGCGTCTCCGCGGATGCGGCCTCGGCGACGGCCTCCTCGGGTAGCTCCGCGTCCGGGCGCAGGTTGTACGCGGCGCGCAGGAGTGTCGGTTCATCCGCATCGCGTGCCTTGATCTCGGCGACGACCCGCCCGCCGAAGATCACGATCGCCCGGTCGCACACGAGCGGGATCTCCTTGAGCTCCGACGTGTACAGCAGGACCGCTGCACCCGACTCGGCGAGGTCGCGGAGGAGGATGTAGATCTGGTTCTTCGTTCGGATATCGATCCCGCGTGTCGGGTCGAAGCAGAGCATCGTGTGGACGCCGTCGGTCACCCAACGGGCGATCGTCACCTTCTGCTGGTTGCCGCCGGAGAGGCGGCGCACCTCGGCCCCGGCGCGCGCGTCGATCTGGAGCGTCTCCACCGCCGCGCCGACCCGCTCGCGCTCGCGTCCGAGGTTGATCGGGCCCCACCGACCGATGCGCGTGATACTCGGCAGCGAGATGTTCTCGCGGACGGATCGCTGCATGAGCAGCGCCTCGGCGCGGTCGGCCGCGATGTAGACCAAGCCCGCCCGGATCGCATCTGCCGGGTGCCCGAATGACACGGCCGATCCATCGACGAGCACGTCGCCGCGGCTCGGCCGGATCGAGCCGGCCAGGATGTCGAACAGCTCGTCCTGCCCTTGGCCTTCGAGCGCGACGACACCGAGCACCTCGCCGGGATACACCTCGAACGTGGCGTCTTCGAGGTCGGACCCGAACCCGAGGCCGCGAGCCGCGAGCCGAGGCGGGACATCGGCGCCGCGAGCGACTGCCGCCCGACCATCGTCGGCGGTTCGCTCGGGCAGCTCTTCGACGTCGCCAAGCATCAACTCGACGATCCGTTCCTCGGAGCGGGCGCTGACCTCGACCACCCCGACCGTCGCGCCCTCGCGCAGGACCGTGGCGCGATCGCAGATCGAGGCGATCTCGATCATGCGGTGGGAGATGAAGATCACGGAGCGATCGCCACCACGCTGGCGGCCGATGACCTCGAGGACGCGCTCGGTGAGGTCTGCGGGTAGCGCAGCGGTCATCTCGTCGAGCAGCAGCACGTCCGGCTCGATCGCGAGGGCGCGCGCGAGGTCGACGATGCGCAGGGATGCGAGTGGCACCTCGCGGGCGACGGTCGACAGGTCCAACCGTGCCTGGCCGAGTTCATTCATCCAGTGACGGAATGCGTCGACCGGCGTGTCGGTGAGCCGCAGGTTCGACCGCAAGTCGAGGTCCGGCACCACAGAGGGGTCCTGGTAGACCGAGACGACGCCCAGGCGGCGCGCCTCACCCGGCGAGTGCGCGGACCGTTCTCTGCCCCTGACGGAGATGCGCCCCGAGTCGGGACGCACCGCTCCGGTCAGGATCTTCACGAAGGTGCTCTTGCCGGCGCCGTTGGCGCCGAGCAGGGCGTGGACCTCGCCCGGTCGAACGGCCAGCGAGGCCGACTTCAGCGCGACCACCGCGCCGTACGTCTTCGAGACGTCGGTCGCATCGAGCACGAGCTCGGTCGTGGTCAGGGTCATCTTTCCCTTCGAAATCACGAGGGGAGCGCCGGCGAAGCCAGCGCTCCCCTCAGTCGTGGAGGGTCTTGGGTTACTCGCCCGGGCCCTTGCAGGCCAGCATCGAGTCGATGGTGTAGTCGGTCCAGCCGTTGATGTACCAGCTGACCGGCCACAGGTTGTTCAGCCCCTCGACGTCGATCTCCTTGAGCTTGGCCTTGCCTGCGTCGGTGGTGTTGTCGTACGCCTCCGGCGTCGGCAGGAAGATGGCCTTGATCTTGACGTCGGCGCCGTTCGAGTCCTTGACGGTCACTTCCTTCGAATCGATCGTGTCCCCGTTAAGCGCCTTCAGCGCGAGGTTGAGCCCCGCGCCGCCGATCGCCGCCGGGTTGTAGACCGCGAGGCCCTTGAGGCCCTCGTAGCCACCGTCCTTGTTGAGCAGCATCTCGACGAAGCCCTTGAGGTCCGCGCCGACGATCGGCACGTACGGCTTGCCGGCAGCCTTGATCGCGCTCACGACCTGCTGGTCGATGCCCGAGGTCCAGATGCCGTTGACGTCGTCGTAGCCGCCGCTGTTGATGAGGTCGGTGATCAGCTTGGTGCCCTGGTCGGGATCCCAGCCGGTCGCGACGCCATCGTTGTTCGGCAGCAGCTTGATGCCCGGATTCTCGGCGAGCGCCTTCAGGACGCCCTGGTGCCGGTCGTTGTCGGCCGGATGGCCAGCGAGGCCGCGCATGTAGTAGACGTTGCCCTTGCCGTTGAGCTGCTTGAACAGCCAGCTCGCACCGACGTAGCCGTAGGCGACCTGGTCGTTTGAGATGTTCAGCGTGTTCGGGTCGGTCACGTAGGCGTCGAGCGCGACCGTCTTGATGCCGGCGGCGTTCGCCTCAGCGAGGGCCGGGTTGAGGACGTCAGGACCATTCGGGTTGAAGATGATCGCACTCGGCTTCTTCGCGACGAGGTCGCGGATCTGCTGGAGCTGCGGATACGTCTCTTCCTTCTCGTTGGTCCACGTTCCGGATGTGACCTGGCCCGACTTGAGCGCCTGCGCCTTGGCGGTGCAGAGCTGCTCCTCGCGGAAGCCGTTGCCGATCCCGAACGCGTTCGAATAGCCGATCGTGTACGCCTTGCCGGCTGCCGACGCCGCTGCGGACGGCGCGGCCGCCGACGGTGCCGCCGCACTCGGTGCAGCCGCGCTCGGCGCCGCCGCGCTCGGCGCGGTTGACGCACCGCTACTGGAACAGGCCACGATGGCGATCGCCATCAGGCCCACCAGCACGATGCGGATCGATCCCTTGATCATGCTCTCCTCCTCTTGGTGAATCGCCGGACCACGTGGTCACGACGCATTCGGTCACTCACCGTCATAGAGCGGCGATAGCCTGTAACCGCTACACCTCCTCCATCTATATCACCCTTCGGTCGTCAGGGTATGTGCGATCCGGCCGAACCCCCGGCGATGGTCACTTGATGTACGGGCGCAGGACGTCGCGCGCGATCAGGAAGCCCTGCTTCACCTTCTCGTCGGTGCCCTCGAAGATGCGGTCCTCGTGCTCGATGATGATGTCGCCGTCGTACCCGGTCCGATAGAGCGCCGAGAACAGGTCGCCCCAGTCCACGTCACCGAGACCTGGGATGCGCGGGATCTGCCAGCCGATGCCCGCCGAGAGGATGCCGCGCTCGTACAACCCGTCCCGATCGATCATCAGGTCCTTGGCCTGGACGTGCAGGATGTGCGGCCCGAATTCGCGGATGAAGCGCGGGATGTCGATCATCTGGAGGATGAGGTGCGACGGGTCGAAGTTGAGCCCGATCGTGCCGCCCCACGTCTCGAGGATGCGGCGCCACATGCGGGGCGTCGTCGCGATGTTGTGTCCACCCGGCCACTCGTCGTAGGAGAACAGCATCGGACAGTTCTCGAGGGTGATCTGGCGCCCGTGGTCCTGCGCGAAGGCCACGATGTCCGGCCAGACGCGGAGGGCCTCATCCCAGTTGTCGTCCTGGTTCTTGGATCCGTCCGCGCCCATGAACGTGTTGACGTACGGGATACCCATCGCCTCTGCCGCGGTGATGACGTGCTTGATGTGGCCGATGACCTCGGCGCGATGGGCCGGATCGGGATGAAGCGGGTTGGGGTAGTAGCCGAGACCGGAGATCGACAGGCCCTTGCCCGCGATCTGGTCGACGAGCTCGGTCGCCTGGCTCGCGGTCAGGTTCGCGACGTCGATGTGCGACGTGCCGGCATACCGTCGCGTCGGGCCGGTCGTCCGCGGCCAGCAGGCGATCTCGATGCTGTCGAAGCCGTTGGCCGCCGTCCAGTCGACGACGTCCATGAGCGGCGTCTCGGGGAACGGGGCGGTCAGCAGGCCGAGCTTCATCGGGATCGGGCCTCCACGGGTTGGACAGCATGGGCGGGATCGCGGATCACGTCTACCCAGCGGCCGAGTCGTGCGCTCTCCGCCACCGCGTCGTTGACGAGCATCTCGTCGTGGCCGTCGGCGAAGGTCGGGTAGCCGGGCCGGGCGGCCGGCCGGCCGGCGACGATGTCGGCGTACACGGCCCGGAAGTGGGCGGCGAACGTGTCCGCGAAGCCTTCGACGTGGCCGCCCGGGAGCGCGGCAGCTGCCCGCCCCGCCGGGCCCATGAGCGCCGGGTTCTTGAGGAGGATCTCGTTGGGCCGCTCCCGATGGCCGATCCACAGCTGGTCGGGCTGCTCCGAGTCCCAGGCCACCGAGGCCGACGACCCATCGATCTCGTACTGGAGCGAGTTCTTCCGACCGGCACTGATCTGGCTGACGCTGACCGACCCCCGCGCGCCGTTCTCGAAGCGCAGCAGGATGGTGGCGACGTCCTCGGTCGCGATGGCTCGGGTGACGGTCTCGGTGGCCGCTTCGGTCGAGAACGTCTCGACCGGGCCGGTGGGCTCGCGGCGCGTCCCCATGAACGTGGCCAACTCGGCCATGACGGCGACGATACGCTGCCCGGTGATGAAGCCCATCAGGTCCAGCCAGTGCGAGCCGATGTCGCCGACCGCGCGAAGGGCGCCCCCGCGGTCCGGCTCCAACCGCCAGTTCCAATCCGTGTCGAGCAGGAGCCAGTCCTGGAAGTAGCGCCCGGTGACGAGGCGGACGTCGCCGATGTCGCCCGCACTCACGACCTCGTGCGCGTGCTGGTTCAACGGGTAGTAACGGATGTTGAAGTTCGCGGCGTTCACGAGTCCGGCCGCGGCGGCCGCGGCGACCAGTTCCGCGGACTCGGTTGCCGACATCGCCAGGGGCTTCTCGCAGATCACATGCCGGCCGGCGGCCAGCACGGCCTTCGCCTGTGGCAGGTGGAGGTCGTTGGGCGACGTCACGTGCACGGCGTCGACCGACGGATCGTCGAGCAGGGCGTCCAGTGACGGATAGGCACGGGGCACGCCGAGGGCGGTCGCGCGAGCCTGGCCACGCTCCGGCGTGCTGCCGAGGACGCCGCGCACCTGGACGCCGATCCGCCGCAATGCCTCGACGTGGACGGTGCCGATGAAGCCCGTGCCGATCACGGCCACCCCGATGTCGGCGATGCTGCGCGTCATGCCCGGCCCACCACCCTGCGTGCGGTTGCTGCGACCGATCCGACCTGTCTAGACATTCTAGTCCGCGGTCGGCACTGGGAGCGGTTTCGTGTCATCCCGGGAGACGATCCGGGACGACCGGATCGACGCCTCCTCCTCGCCGCGGGACCCGCGACTCCCGTACTTTGACATGTCAGGAGCAAAAGTCAACCGTCGAACGGACGAAGAGCCGGTATCATGGCGCCTGCCATGACTCTGCCGACGCATGCGCCACTCGCCGACGAGGCGCTGGACGCCCTGGTCATGGTCCTCGACGAGGTTCGACTCGGCCGATCGAGGTCGCGGCCCGAACTCGTCGCCCGGACCGGCCTGGGACGCGCCATCGTGGCCCAGCGGGTGGGCGAGCTGCTCGAGCGCGGCCTCGTCTCCGAAGGCGAGGTCGGTCCGAGCACGGGCGGGCGGCCGCCCCGCCAGCTCACCTTCCGAGCCGATGCCGGACACGTCCTGGTCGCCGACCTCGGCGCGACGAGCATCGACGTGGCCGTCACCAGTCTCGATGGTCGGATCCTCGGCCACCACGACGAGCCGGCCGAGATCGAGGCCGGGCCCGAGCGCTGCCTGGATCGGGTTGACGCGCTGTTCGAGTCGCTGCTGACCACGGCGCAGGCCATCCCGGGACGGCTGTGGGGCGTGGGCATCGGTGTCCCGGGCCCGGTCGAGTTCGGATCCGGCCGGCCGATCTCGCCGCCGATCATGCCCGGCTGGGATGGCTATCCGATCCGCGAACGGTTCGCCGCCCGGTACGACGCGCCGGTCTGGGTCGACAACGACGTCAACCTCCTGGCCCTCGGCGAGTGGCGGTCGGGCGTGGCCGCCGGTCATGACAACGTCGTCGTCGTGAAGGTGGGCACCGGGATCGGGGCCGGCATCATCTCCGATGGCCACCTGCACCGCGGAGCCCAGGGCAGCGCCGGCGACGTCGGCCACATCCAGGTCGTCGACGACCCGCTCGTCGTCTGCCGATGCGGCAACATCGGATGCCTCGAGGCACTCGCCGGCGGCGCCTCGCTCGGACGTGCCGGCGCGTTGGCCGCCGCCGAGGGACGGTCACCCCGCCTGCAGCTCGCGCTCGACCAGCACGGTACGGTCACGGCGCAGGACGTCGCGCGGGCGGCGTCGTTCGGCGACCCCATCGCGGTGGCCCTGCTCCAGGGCGCGGGGCGGCGGATCGGCTCGATGCTCGCGAGCGTGGTCAACTTCTTCAACCCGTCGCTGATCGTGATCGGCGGCGGCGTGGCCAACAGCCCGGACCAGTTCCTCGCCTCGATCCGCGAGACGGTCTACCGGCGGTCGCTCCCGCTCGCCACGCGCGACCTGCTCATCCAGCGGTCGTCATTGGGCGGGCTGGCCGGGGTGATCGGTGCGTCCTCGATGGTCGTGGACCAGTTGTTCGCGCGCGATTCGATCGGGCATTGGCTCGAGGCCGGCGATCCGGCCGGCTCGCCGGACGTGGCGATCGGACGGGCGAGTTGACGGGGCGGCGTTGACGGCGAGCGACGACCGCTTCGATGTCGTCGTGGTGGGTTCCGGCGCCGCAGGCTCGACGGCGGCGATCGCGGCCGCAAGGGGCGGAGCCCGAACGCTCCTGATCGAGGCGCTGCCCTTCCTCGGCGGCACCTCGACCGCGGTCCTCGACACGTTCTACGGCTTGCTACACGCCCGGATCCTCGGCCCGCAAGGTCGTCGGTGGCGTCGCGGACGAGGTGGTCGCCGCGCTCCGGGCGCTCGGTCCGGTCGTCGAGCGACCGAACTCGTACGGGGCGGGCACGGGCGTCACGTACCTCGCCGAGCACCTCAAGGTCGTCTGGGAACGGCTGGTCGAGGCGGCCGGGGCGCGCATCCTGCTCCACGCGACTGTGGTCGATGCTCACGCCCGCGACGGGCGCCTCGAGGCGGTCGTGGTCGCGACCCGAGCCGGCCTGCGGACGGTGCGGGCTGTCGTGTTCGTGGACGCGTCCGGCGATGCCGACCTGAGCCATCACGCCGGGTTCGGCTACGAGCTGGCCGGCGACGAGGCGCCCGCCCAGACGGCGACGACGACGTTCCGGATGGGCAACGTGGACATGGCCGCGCGCCGGACCATCGGCAAGGAGCGGCTCCACGAGCTGATGGCCGCGGCCGCTGGCGACGGGTACGACCTGCCGCGGCGCGAGGGCAGCGACCATGGCACGCCGATCGACGGGGTGACCGCCACGATCATGACCCGCCTCGACCAGGTCCGCCGCGATCCCGACGGCCGCGTCCGCAACGCGACCGACCCCGAGATCCTGACCGAGCTCGAGATCGCCGGGCGCCGGCAGGCGCTCGAGTACGCCCGGTTCCTCGTCGACCGCGTGCCCGGCTACGAGCACGCGTCCCTGGTGGCGCTCGGGACGCGGGTCGGGGTGCGCGAGACGCGCCGCGTGTACGGCGACTACCGGGTGACCGGCGAGGATGTCCTCGCCGCCCGGCAGTTCGACGACCAGATCGGACTGTGCGGTGCCCCGATCGAGGACCACCACGGGGCGGGGGACGGTGAACCGAGTGACGGGACGAGCTGGCGCTACCTGCCCGACGGCGCGGCCGTCGGCATCCCATTTCGCTCGCTGGTCGTCCGCGACGGCACGAACGTGCTCGTCGCCGGCCGGTGCTTCTCGGCGACCCACGATGCCCACGCCTCGATCCGCTCGATGGCGCAGTGCATGGCGATGGGCCAGGCAGCCGGCACGGCCGCCGCGCTGGCCGTCGGCCGCGGCGGTGATGTCCGAGCGGTCCCGGTCGCGGACGTCCTGGCGCGGCTTCGGGCCGACGGCGCCGTGCTCGACGTCCCCGATGCCTTTCAGGTGGGTCCGTGACGATCGTCCGGACGGTCCTGGGTGACGTCGCTCCGACCGAGCTCGGGATCACGTATGCCCACGAGCATCTGGTGATCGACGGTGGCGCCCCGGTCCGGATGAACCCGGACTTCGACCTCGGCGACGTCGCGAAGATGGCCGCCGAGGTGGGGGAAGCCGTCGCTCTCGGACTGCGCAGCGTCGTGGACGCCATGCCGTGCGACTGCGGTCGGAACGTCGTCAAGCTCGCCGACCTGAGCCGGCGGGCGGGCATCCACATCGTCGCCCCGACCGGCCTCCACCACGAGCGCTACTACGCTCCGGATCACTGGAGCGTCGGTCTCTCGGTGGAGGCGATCGCCGAACAATTCACGCTCGACGTGACCGACGGCATCGACGCCCACGACTACGCGGGACCGGTCGTCCGGCGCACCTCGCATCGCGCCGGGGTCATCAAGATCGCCGGGAGTGCCGGCGGCCCGTCGGCTCGCGACCGGCGGGTCTTCGAAGCCGCGGCCATGACACATCGGGCCACTGGCGCCCCGATCCTGACCCATTGCGAGAACGGCACGGGCGCCCTCGAACAGGTCCAGGTGCTGTCGAGCTTCGGCGTCGAGCCGGAGCACGTTTCGTTGAGCCACGTCGACAAGATCGTCGATCGCGCGTACCACCGCGACCTACTCGCGACCGGGGCGTTTGCCGAGTACGACGGCTCGTTCCGCTGGGGCACGAACGAGAACGGCACGCTCCGCTTGCTCGAATGGGCGCTCGAGGATGGCCACATCGGTGGCATCCTGCTCGGGATGGATGCGGCGCGTCAGGGCTACTACCACGCGTACGGGGGATCGCCGGGGCTCGCATGGCTGCTGGATGGCTTCGCCGGCCAGATGCGGGAGCGTGGGATCGACGAGACGAAGCAGCGACGCCTGTTCGTCGACAACCCGGCTCGGGCGTTCGCGTTCGCGCCCAAGGGCGCTTCGTCCCCCGCGGGCGCGCCGTGACCGGACCGATCCGCCCGGCCGATCGACCCGGCGGCCTGCTGACGAGCGTCGTCGGCTCGCATGCGCGGCCATCTTGGTTCGTGGCCGGCATCGACGCCGCCGAACGCGGCGAGTTCGGCCCGGTCGACCTCGCCGAGATGCTCGACGACGGCGTGGACCTCGCGATCCGCGACCAGGAACGGGCCGGGATCGACGTGGTCACCGATGGCGAGATGCGCCGAGCCGGCTTCTTCACGGCCGAGTTCTATCGCCATCTGACGGGCGTCCAGGCTCGCCCGCCGGACCGTCGGCTGGGCGCCGGCGGCCACGACCAACAGCATCGTTTCGACGTCCTCGAGCCGATCGCCGCGCCCGGCGGCCTGGGCGTGGTCGAGGAGTTCCGGTTCGCGACGACGCGCACGACGCGGCCGCTCAAGGTCACGATCCCGGGGCCGTACACGCTCTCGGGTCGGTTGTCCTACGGACCGGGCGAGGTGTACCGCGAGCGCAACGCCGCCGCCGAGGCGTTCGTGCCGATCCTCCGGACGGAGCTCGAGGGACTCGTCGAGGCTGGTGCGACGTTCATCCAGATCGACGATCCATCCCCGGCCATCCACCCGGACGCGCCGTCGGACTTCGCGGCCCTGTTCAACGCGTCGGTCGAGCCGGTCGTCGGGCGGGTCCGACTCGGCGCCCACCTGTGCTTCGGGAACTATCTCGGCCGGCCGCTGGCCCGGCGGACCTATCGGCCCGTCCTCGACGCGATGCTCCGGTTCCGCGTCGATGAATTGGTCCTGGAGTTCGCCAACCGCGAGATGGCCGAAGTGGAGGTCCTCGGCGAGATCGCCGCGGCCGGTCGCGACGTCGCGGCCGGCGTCATCGACGTGAAGAATTACCACCTGGAGTCCGCCGACGAGGTCGCCGAGCGGATCGAGGCGGTGCTCGCGGCAGGCGTCCCGCCGGAGCGCCTGACGCTCGTCCCGGACTGCGGTTTCAGCCAGACCGCGCGCTGGGCGGCGACGGCCAAGCTGCGCGCACAGGTCGCCGGACGCGACCTCGTGGCCGGTCGGACGAGCGTGACCGCTGGGCGATGATGGCCACGCCGACCGACGCGGGCGTGATCGAGGCCGCCGGGCGCGTCCAGCTCGGCGAGTGGACCTCGGTCGCGCTCGTCGAGGCTTGCCTCCAGCGGATCGAATCGCTCGAGCTTGCGGTCCAGGCCTGGGCGTACCTGGACTCGACGGCAGCGTTGACGGAGGCGGCCGATCGCGACGCGGACGTCCGCGCCGGGCGCCCGCTCGGGCCGCTGCACGGCGTGCCGCTCGGGATCAAGGACCTCATCGACGTGGCGGGGATGCCGACGAAGGCCGGTGCAGCGGCCTTCGCCCACCGGTCCCCGACGACGGATGCGACCCTCGTCGCCCGGCTCCGGGACGCGGGCGCCGTCATCCTCGGCAAGACCCACGCCACCCAGTTCGCGTATCGCGATCCGGCGCCCACGCACAATCCCTGGTCGCTCGGCCATACGCCGGGCGGCTCGTCGTCGGGCTCGGCGGCCGCGGTCGCCGCCAGGATGGTCCCGGCGGCGATCGGCACGCAGACCGTCGGCTCGATCCTGCGACCCGCCGCCTACTGCGGAGTGGTCGGGTTCAAGGGGGCCTATGGCACCGTGCCGCTCGACGGCGTGGTGCCGTTGTCCCATTGGCTTGACCATGCCGGGCCGATCGCCCGGTCCGTGGCGGATGTGGCGCTGCTGGAGCGCATCCTGGCCCGGGAAGGCCGAGACGTGCTCGCGGTCCCGGCCCGCCGGCTCGGCGTGGTTCGCGGCTCGCTCGATCGGGCGGAGCCGGAGCTGCGGCGGAATCTCGAGAGCATCCTCGAGCAGTGCCACGATGCCGGGGCGGACGTCGTCGAGGTCGACCTGCCGGCCGCGTTCGACGCGTTGCCGGACGCGGGCCGCGTGCTCCTCGAGGCGGGCGCGGCCACATTCCACGCCGAGATGTTCGCCGCACACGGCGACGAGTACGGCCCGACGATCCGGGAGATCGTGTTGGCCGGCCTTGCCCGAACCAGCGACGAGATCGCGGCCGCAGAACGGACCCGTGACGCCGCTCGTCAGGCCTTCGCGCCGGTGATCGTCGCTGTCGACGCAGTGGTCACCCCGGTCGCCCAGTCATCGGCGCCGGCCCTGACCGGCGGCACCGGCGACGGTTCACTCTGCGCGCCGTGGAGCACCATCGGCGTCCCGGCCATCACGTTGCCGACCGGCGTCGACGGGGTCGGGCTGCCACTCGCCATCCAGCTGGTCGGTTCGCTCGGCGACCCGTCGCGACTGCTCGACGTCGCGATGTGGTGCGAGCGTGTCATCGGGTTCGACGCTCGACCGCCCATCTAGCGCGAAGGCGCGAGGCGATCCGGCACGGATCCGCTCGGCTTCGCGTTCCCGGCCGGTTACGTCGGAGGCGGCGCCGTGCTCTCTCGGATGACCAGTTCGGTGGCGAGCTCGACCCGGGTCTGGACCCGCTGCTCCCCGCGAGCGAGCGCCAGCACCAGTTCCGCGGCGGCGACGGCCATCTCGAACAGGGGCTGGCGGATCGTCGTCAGCGGCGGTCCGACCCACTGGGCGACCGGCAGGTCGTCGAAGCCGACGACGCTCAGGTCCTCCGGGATGTGGAGCCGCGCCTCACGGGCGGCCTGGTAGACGCCGAGCGCCTGGAGGTCGTTGCCGGCGATGATCGCGGTCGGCCGGTCCGCGCGGCGCAGCAGGGAGCGACCCTTGCGCACGCCCTCGTCGACCTGGAACTGGCCGTGGCTGATGAGCTCAGGGTCGACCGGCACGCCGGCCGCGTCCATCGCCGCGCGGTAGCCATCCATCCGCGCACGGCTGCAGAGGATCCAGTCCGGTCCCCCGACGACTGCGATCCGCCGGTGCCCGAGGCCCAGGAGGTGTCGCGTCGCGGCCAGCCCGCCGTTCCAGTTGGCGGCGCCGATCGAGGGCGTGTCGTGGAGCGGCTCGCCCGTCGGATCGACCACGACGAACGGGATGCGCCGCGTCCGGAGCTGCGTCCGGACCGATTCAGTCAGGTCGCTGAAGACCGCGATCACGCCGGTCGGATGGCGGGCCAGCGCGCCCTCGATCCAGCCGCGGCCCGGGGTGCGTCGCCCGTGCAGCTCGGTGAGGACGACGGCCATGTGCTGCTGGCCGGCGACCCGCTCCACGCCGCGGACGATCTCCAGCGCCCACTCCGACTCCAATTCGTGGAAGATAAGCTCGAGGATCGGTGCCGCCCGCTGGGAGCGGTCGGACCGGTGATAGCCCTGCTCCCGGATCGCCGCCTCGACGCGGCTGCGGGTCGCTGGCGACACATCGGCCCGGCCGTTGATGACCTTCGAGACCGTCGGCACCGAGACCCCGGCCTGGGCCGCGACACGAGCGATCGTCGGTCGGCCCGCCGGACGCCGCTTCGTATCCGTGTCGGGCGTCGTCATGGGAGCAGTGTACCGAAAGTTTCGGACCGCACGCATCCAAAATGTCATCGCGACATGTCGAACAGACTCTTGACGGTGCCCTGTCGGATGCCTAAGGTTCGGTGCCGAAAGTAATCGTCCACCGGACCGAAACTTTCGCTCCAGTGCCCGTGCCGGACGGACCGGCAGCGGGCGACCGCCAGAGGAGATCGCCGACAAGACACGCGCCGCACCCACCCGAGGAGGAGTGTCGAAATGGCAGGAGGGCAAGTCATGTCCAACCCTAGGCGAACCTTGGGATTGCTAGGCATCCTGGCGCTGACGATCAGTGCCTGTTCCGGCGGGGGCGCCAGCAGCGCTCCATCGGCCGCGCCGAGCGCCGCGCCGAGCGCCGCCGCCCCGTCGCAAGCCGCCGCGCCAGTGACCATCAATTGGTGGCACATCATGAACAACGACCCAGGCAAGGCGCTGATGACATCCTTGGCCAATGAGTACATGGCTGCCCACCCCAACGTGACCATCAAGACCACCGTGCTCGAGAACGACACCTTCAAGCCGAAGCTGACGACCGAGCTCCAGGGAGGGCATGTGCCCGACCTGTTCCAGTCGTGGGGTGGCGGCGGCATGGGCGAGCAGGTCAAGGCCGGACTCCTTAAGGACATCACCGCCGATGTCGCCGACTGGAAAGACACCATGAACCCGGGCGCGATGGGCATGTACCAGCTCGATGGGAAGCAGTACGGGATCCCGTACGACCTGGGCATGGTCGGCGTCTGGTACAACAAGGACCTGTTCGCGAAGGCGGGCATCACCGAGCCGCCCGCGACGTGGGAGGATCTCCTGGCCGACGTCGACAAGCTGAAGGCGGCTGGGATCACGCCCGCATCCGTCGGTGGCAGCAAGGCGACCTGGACGCAGATGTTCTGGTGGGCGAACCTGGCCACCCGGCTGTGCGGCGCGGACGCCATGAACAAGGCGACGAGCACCGGTGACTGGACCGCCCCCTGCTTCGTGGAAGCTGGGACCAAGCTGCAGGAGCTGCTCGCCAAAGAGCCATTCCAGAAGGGGTTCCTCGCGGCAGAGTGGGACGGCGCCGGCGGCTCGGCCGCGACGATGGCCCTTGAGAAGGCCGCGATGCTCCTCCAGGGGCAGTGGGCGCCCGGGACCATGCAGGCCAACACGCCCGACAAGACGCCGGTCAAGTGGAACCTCGGCTGGTTCCCGTTCCCCGCCGTCACCGGCGGTGCGGGAGCGCCGACCGACGGGTTCGGTGGTGGCAACGGCTGGGCCGTCGGCAAGGACGCTTCACCCGAGGCCGTCGACTTCCTCAAGTTCATCAGCAGCAAGGCGAACGCCGAGCGGATGGGCGCGATGAACACGGGCATCCTGCCCGTGACGGTCGGCTCAGAGTCGTCGGTGACCGATCCCCAGCTGACGTCCGTGCTCGACGCGCGAGCCAAGGCGCAATACGTCCAGCTATACCTTGACCAGGCGACGACGCCTGAGCTGGGCGGCGTCATCAACGATGCCGTCGCAACGCTCTTTGCCGGGACGGGGACGCCGGAGAAGGTGACCCAGACGATCACCGACGCCGCGAAGTCCGGCGGCTGAGCTTCTTGACCATCCGCACCGAACGGGCCGGCACCAAGCCGGCCCGTTCGCGCTGGTCCGCCCTTGCCGCGGTCGGCATCTTCCTGCTGCCCGCGCTGATCCTCTACACCGTCTTCGTCCTGATCCCGATCGGACAGGCCGCCTATTACAGCCTCTACAAGTGGAACGGCCTGACGCCCTTGACCGACTTCGTCGGTCTGGCCAACTACCAGCGAGCCCTGGGCGCACCGGTGTTCATCGGGGCGGCGACGCACAACGCGATCATCGTGGTGCTCTCGCTCGTCCTCCAGATCCCGTTCTCGCTGGGCATCGCGCTGATGCTGAATTGGCGGTTCGTCGGTCGCGCGGTCTTCCGCCTCCTCTTCTTCGCGCCGTACGTCATCGCGGAGGTCATCGCCGCGATCGTCTGGCGACTGATCCTCCAGCCCGGCGGCCTCGCCGAAGGGGCGCTCACAACGGTGGGGCTCGGGTCGCTCTACCAGCCATGGCTGGCCGATCCCGATACGGTCCTCTGGGCGCTCTTCCTGATCATCAGCTGGAAGTACTTCGGGTTCCACATGATCCTGATGCTCGCCGGGCTCCAGGGCATCCCTCGTGAGCTCGAGGAAGCGGCCGCGATCGATGGCGCCTCGCGGCGGCAATCGATCCGCTATATCACGCTGCCCCTGCTGGGCCCGACGATCCGGGTCTCGGTCTTCCTGTCGATCATCGGGGCGCTCCAGCTGTTCGACCTGGTCTGGGTCACGACGGGCGGCGGGCCGGTGGACGCCTCCAACACGATGGCGACTTACCTGGTCGACTGGGGCTTCGAGCGCTTCCAGCTCGGCTATGGGAGCGCGATCTCGGTGATCCTCTTCGTCATCGCGCTCATCGTCGCGCTCGCCTACCAGCGAGTCGTCCTCCGACGTGACGTGGATGGCGCGCTCACGGGGGCCGGGTAAGTGACCTCGGACGCGGCCGCGGTCGTCCCGGCATCAGCGGTCACGGGCCGGCTGTCGACGGCTATCGGGTGGCTCGTTCGGTGGGGCATCCTGATCGTCCTGGCGGGCATCATCATCATCCCGGTGGCGTATGCGGCCCTGGGCGGATTCAAGGACGACTACCAGCTATCCCTCGACCCGATGGCCTTGCCGGACCCGTGGCGGGTGTCGAACTACACCGACGTGCTCGCGTCCGGATCGTTCTGGCAGCAGCTGTTCAACAGCCTCCTGATCGCGGTGATCACGACCGTCACCGTCGTGGCGTTCGCGGCGCTTGCGGCCTTCGTCTTCGCCCGCCGGTCGTTCCCCGGTCGCGAGGTCGTGTTCACGCTGTTCACCCTGGGCCTCCTGTTCCCGGCCGCGGTCGCCATCCTGCCGCTCTTCGTGCTCATCCGGACACTCGGCCTGCTGGACAACCCCTTGGGCATCGCCCTTCCCCAGGCGGCCTTCGCCCTGCCCTTGACGATCATCGTGCTGCGGCCGTTCTTTCGGGGCATCCCGCGTGAACTCGAGGACGCGGCTTCCATCGATGGCTGCGGGTCGTTCGGGTTCTTCTGGAGGATCCTGCTACCGCTGTCACGACCCGTTCTCAGCACCGTGGCCGTCCTGGCCATCGTGTCCAGCTGGAACGCGTTCCTTCTGCCGCTGGTGATCCTGTCGGACCAGGGCAACTGGACGCTGCCGCTCGGGATCACCAACTTCTCGACCCAGTACTCGTCCGATACGGCGAGGATCCTTGCCTACACGACCATGTCGTTGATCCCGGCGCTGCTCTTCTATGTCGTCGCCGAACGGCAACTGGTGGGCGGGTTGACGGCCGGAGCCTCGAAGGGGTGAGCCGACGATGACGACCACCCGAGCCACCTATCGTGACCCGTCCTTGCCGATCCAGGCGCGCGTGGCCGACCTGCTCGTCCGGATGACTCGGGCCGAGAAACTGGCGCAGCTGGGCGCCTTCTGGGCCTTCGAGGTGGTCCGAGAGACCGGACTCGACGAGTCCCGCCTGGCAGAGCTGGCGGGTGAGGGCATCGGCCAGATCACACGCCTCGCCGGGTCCACTAACCTGCGACCCGTGGAGGTGGCCGAGGCGGCCAACGCGATGCAGCGCTATCTCATCGAGGAGACGCGGCTGGGCATCCCGGCGATCATCCACGAGGAGTGCCTGCATGGCCTGATCGCGTGGGCCGCACCGTGCTTCCAGCAGTCCATCGGCGCGGCGGCGAGCTTCGATCCGGATGTCGTCTCGGCGATGGCCGCCACGATCCGCCGACGCATGCTGCTGACGGGCGCCCGGCACGCGCTGGCACCGGTCCTTGACATCGGCCGTGACCCGCGCTGGGGGCGCATCGAGGAGACCTACGGCGAGGACCCGTACCTCGCAGCCGAACTCGGCTGCGCGTACACCGAGGCGATCCAGGGCTCCGACCTCGCGGACGGGGTCATCGCCACCGCGAAGCACATGGTCGGCCACGGGCTGGCCGAGGGCGGCCTCAACCAGGCGCCGGCGCACATGGGCGAGCGCGAGCTCCGCGACGAGCAGCTGTTCCCATTCGAGGCGGCCGTCCGCCATGCCCGGATCGCGAGCATGATGCCGGCCTATTGCGATGTGGACGGCGTGCCCTGCCACGCGTCGGCCGAGCTGCTGACCGGGATCCTCCGCGGCGAGTGGGGCTTCGATGGCATCGTCGCCTCGGACTACATCGGCGTCGAGATGATCGCCACGGCCCATCGCCTGACCGCCGATCTCGGCGAGGCGGCCCGCCTGGCGCTCGTCGCGGGCGTCGACTCGGAGCTGCCGCGGACGGTCGCCTTCGGCGCGCCGCTCGAGGCGTATCTCGAGGACGGACGGGCCAAAGAGGCCGACCTCGACGCCGCGGTCGAACGCATGCTCCGGATGAAGTTCCGGCTCGGCCTCTTCGACCGACCCTACGTCGAGGTCCCCCTGGAGGCGACGCTCGACGCTCTCGCCGCCGACGAGGCCCAGGTCGCGCGCACGCTCGCCCAGGAGTCGCTGGTGCTGGTCAGGAACGACGGGCTGCTGCCGCTCGGCGCGGATCGGCGGCGCGTGGCGGTCATCGGTCCGATCGCCGACAGCGTGCGCGACCTGCTCGGCGACTACAGCCACCTGGTCCATATGGAGACGCTGCGCGAGATGCGGAACGGCGGGAACGCGCTGGGGGTCGTCGGCGACGGCGACGTCATCCAGCCGGGGGACGAGCTGACCGGCCGGCGGACGATCCTCGATGCGCTCCGCTCGTCGCTGGTCGACGCGGAGGTCAGCAATGCGCGTGGCTCCGGGATCTCGGCCGGGACCGACGAGGAGATCGAGGCGGCGATCGAGGTCGCACGCGCCGCCGACGTCGCGATCGTCGTGCTCGGCGAACGGTCGGGGCTGACGGACGACTCGACCACCGGCGAGTTCCGCGACCGGCTGGATCTCGGGTTCCTGGGCCGCCAGCAGGAGCTGCTCGAGGCGGTCGTCGCGACCGGGACCCCGGTCGTGCTCGTCGTCGTGAGTGGGCGGCCGCTGGCGATCGGATGGGCCGCCGAGCACTGCGCGGCGATCCTCCTGGCATGGGTGCCCGGCGATGCAGGTCCCGACGCGATCGCGGACGTCCTGACCGGTGCCGCGAATCCCGGCGGCAAGCTGCCGATCTCCTTCCCACGGCACGTCGGGCAAGTGCCGCTCACCTATCGCCACCACCCGACCGGCGGTCATTCGCAGCCCAAGGGCGACTACGTCGACGGACCCGTGGCGCCGCTGTGGCCGTTCGGCTTCGGCCTGTCCTACACGACCTTCGCGTTGTCGGACCTGCGACTCGACCGGACGGAGGTCCCGACCGAGGGCGGCGAGGTGACGGTAACCGCCTCGGTCACCAACACCGGCGACCGGGTCGGTGACGAGGTCGTCCAGCTGTACGTCCGCGACGACGAAGCGACGGTGGCGCGACCGGTCCTGGAGCTGCGAGGGTTCCGCCGCGTCCGACTCGAGCCCGGCGAGCGGCGATCGGTGTCCTTCCGGCTCTCGACGGAGCAGTTCGCCTACACCGGCGCCGACTACCGGCGGGTCATCGAGGCGGGGACGATTCGGGTCCAGGTCGGCACCTCCTCCGCCGACCTTCCCCTCAGCGCGACCCTGACCCTCGTCGGCCCGACCGTCGACCTGGTCGAGCGCTGCCGGTTCCTGACCGAGACCACGCTTGGCTGACGCCCGCGTGGTGATCGATCCGACAGTCGTAGTCGGCGTCGTCGACGAGCGGCTCTTCGGATCCTTCGTCGAGCACATGGGCCGGGCCATCTACGGCGGGATCTACGAGCCAGGACACCCCACAGCCGACGCTGATGGGTGGCGTCGCGACGTCATCGATCTCGTTCGGACCCTCGGTGTGACGATCATCCGCTACCCGGGCGGGAACTTCGTTTCGGGCTACGACTGGGAGGACGGCGTCGGACCGCGGGCTGAGCGCCCGTCCCGACTCGATCTCGCCTGGCACTCGATCGAGCCGAACCTCGTGGGCGTCGACGAGTTCATCGCCTGGACGCGACTCGTCGGGGCGGAGCCGATGCTCGCAGTCAACCTCGGCACGCGGGGGCTCGAGGCGGCTCGGGACCTCGTCGAGTACTGCAACGCGCCGACCGGCACGCGCCAAGCGGACTGGCGGGCGGCCAACGGCCATGGCGAGCCGTATCGCGTCCGAACCTGGTGCCTCGGCAACGAGATGGACGGTTCGTGGCAGATCGGTCAGAAGACCGCTGTCGAGTATGGCCGGCTCGCGGCGGAGGCCGGCAAGGTCATGCGCCTCGTGGATCCCTCGATCGAGCTAGTGACGTGCGGAAGTTCGGGACCCGGCATGCCGACATTCGGGGCGTGGGAGGAGACGGTTCTCGATCTCGCTTGGGACGTGACCGACCATATCTCGCTCCACAGCTATTTCGACCCCGCCGCGTACCCGTCGATCGAGGCGTACCTCGGGTGCTCGCTCGAGCTCGACCGGATGATCGGGACCGTGTCCGGCATCACCGACGGGGTCGCGCACCGCAAGGGGAGCGAGAAGCGCATCGGCTTGAGCGTCGACGAGTGGAACGTCTGGCGCATGACCGAGCATCGGGAGCGTGAGGACGCGGGTGGGGTGTTCCGACGGGCGCCTGCCCTCGCCGAGGACGAGCATGACATCGCGGACGCCCTCGTCGTCGGGTGCCTGCTCATCACGCTGCTGCGCCACGCCGACCGCGTCCGTATCGCGTGCCTGGCCCAGTTGGTGAACGTCATCCCGGCCATCCGGACACTCGATGGCGGGCCAGCCTGGCTACAAGCCTCGGCCTACCCGTTCGCCGATGTCACCCGGTGGGCGCGTGGGACGGTCCTGGGCCTCCAGGTCGATGCGCCGACGTACACCCCGGACGGCGGGGCGCCCGTCGAGGCCATCGAGGCGACCGTCGTCCACGACGATGGCGCGGGCCGGCTCACGCTGTTCGCGGTCAACCGGCTCGATCGCCCGTTGACCCTCGAGGCAACGCTGCGCGGGCTTGACGGCCTGGTCGTCCACGAGCACACCGTCGTCGCTGACCCCGACCTTCGGGCGTCGAACACGGCGGTCGAACCGCTCCGGGTCGTCCCGAGGTCCGCCAATGGCGCGGCGGTAGACGGCGACCGGTTGGCGGTCGTGCTGCCCCCGCGATCGTGGAACGTGGTGCGGCTCGAACCCGAGGGTTCCTGACGCGCGGGGCTAGCCCCCGGCCACGACCCGATCGGTGAAGTCGCCCGACGCGGGGTCCTTGAGGATGAGCTTGTGGCGGCCGTCGGGCAGGATCTCGCGCTTGATGACGACCTGGCCCTCGTAGGTTTCCGGCGTCGAGGCGATGCGCGGGGTGGAGCCGCCGCGCCAGTCGAGCGTCACCGGTTCCCAGGCGTCGCGCTTCGCCGACCGGTAGGCCGCGTCCATGATCGCGTTCACGACGTAGCCGTCGTAGAAGGTCTCCTGCGGTTCGCGGCCGGCCTCGATCGCGTCGAACATGTCGCGGAACATGTCGACATAGCCGAGCTCCGACACCTCGTCGCCGACCGGGAAGAGCCAGCCTGCCGATGTCTCGGCCTTCTCGGCGACATAGCCACCGCCGCCGCCGGTCGTGAACATCTCGAAGCCGGTGCGCAGGAAGTGGTTCATCCAGATCGTGCCGTGGGTGCCGGCCACCTCGTCGCGCAGGTCCATGCCGCCACGGAACGTCCAGCTCACCTCGAACTGACCGATGGCCCCCGATTCGAACCGGATCAGCGCGATCGCGTTGTCCTCGTCGGCGATGGGATGGACGAGCGTGTCGGTGTGGCACAGGACGTCGACGGGCCGATTTCCCTTGCCGACGAAGTTGCGGATGATCTCGATGCAGTGGCAGCCGAGGTCGATGATCGCGCCGCCGCCCGTCAGCCGGCCGTCCCAGAACCAGGCGCTGTGCGGTCCCGGGTGGGTCTCGCGAGAGCGCACCCAGGTCACGTCGCCGATCGCGCCGTCGCGGACCGCCGTGACCGCCTTGAGCGACTTGGGCGTGTAGCAGAGGTCCTCGAGGTACCCCGCGAACACGCCGGCGTCCTCGACGACCTTGAGCATCCGGGCGGCCTCCTCGGCCGTGCGCCCGAGCGGCTTGGTGCAGAGGACGGCCTTGCCGGCCTTCGCCGCGAGCCCGACCGCCTCCTCGTGCAGGAAGTTGGGCAGGCCGACGACCACGACGTCGGTCTCCGGGTGGTTGACCGCGGTCGCGAGGTCGGTCGTGCTCTCCTCGATCCCGTGGCGCTCACGGAAGGCTGCGCCACGCTCCGCACTCCGCGAGTAGACGACGCGGACGTGGTCTCGGCTCCGCTGCCCATGCAGGGTGGCCGTGTAGAAGTCGCCGATGAGCCCGGTCCCGAGCATGCTGATCGAGTGCTGCTGCATCGCGCGAACCTCCTCGATGCCGGACGACGGGTTCGATTGTATAGACATCTTGCACCGACGGCGGGCGCTCAGTCAGCCGGCCAGCGCTCCGCGATGATCGCTTCGTCGCGCGGACGGCGCGCCTCGCCGGGTTTCGACTGGGGGAGTTTCGCCGCCTCGGTCGGGTGACCGAGCGACAGGACCGTTCGGACCATGTGATCCGCCGGCAGCCCGAGGATGCCGCGGGCTGCGTCGAGCACGTCCAGGCGGATCCACGCGATCCCACCACCGAGCATGAGCATGTTGGCCGCGATCAACATCCGCTCCGCCGCGCGACCGTCGTCGTAGGCGTCGGACACGAGCCGTTCTCGCTGGGCGGGGAGGACGATCGCGATCGCCGCGGTGGCGCTCTTGAGCGACCGGGTCTGCGGTAGGCCGGCGTCGTGGATCGCCGAGATCGTGTCACGGTCGCGGATGACGATGAACCGCCATGGCTGCTCGTTCCGGCTGCTCCCGGACCAGCGGCCAGCGTCCGCGATGGCCTCGAGCTCGGCGTCGGTCAGCGGCTCGTCGGTGAACTCGCGGACCTGCCGGGTCCGGAGCAGCGGCCGGATCGTTTCCCGCGGGGACGGGGGCGTCTCGGTGTCGGACACGCCCTGAGCATGCCACGAGGGCCGGGTCGTCGTCCGGAAGTTCAGCCGCCGGCGGCCAGGTCAGTCGGCGCGGCGTCGGACGAGCAGCCCGAGCGCGGCAACGAGGCCGAGCGAGCCGACGAGCGCCAGCACGATCGGGAGGGCGTCACCTGGGGGCGACGTCGGCACCGTCACGGGCGTCGACAGCACCCGCGTCGTGTCGGGGACCGCGACGATCGTGACGCTGACGATCGCCGTCGCACACGAGCCGGTCGCGTCGCAGACCTGGTACGTGAAGGCGTCGCTGCCGTGATAGTCGGCTTCGGGCGTGTAGGTGATGCGGCCGGTGATGGGGTCGACCGTGACGGTGCCGTGCGATGGCCCCGCGACGATCGTCACCGTCGTCGGGTCGAGGTCGCCATCCGGGTCGGTGTCATTGGCGAGGACGTCCACGCCGACCGACCCGTTCTCGCTGACGGATGCCGTGTCGTCGGTCGCGACCGGGGGATCGGCCAGGGGAGTCACGGTCACGTCGACCGTGGCGGTCGAACACCCGCCGGTCGCATCGCAGACTTCGTACGTGAAGCTTTCCGGACCCGCGTAGTCCGGATCGGGCGTGTAGGTGATGTCGCCGGTCGTGGGATCCACGGAGGTGGTCCCGTGCGCCGGCCCGGACGTGACGGACACGGAGGTCGCGTCGATGTCGCCGTCGATGTCCGTGTCGTTGGCGAGGACATCGATGTCGATGGCGCCATCCTCGTCCACCGTGGCCGCATCATCGACCGCCACCGGGGGGTCGCCGACCGACGTCACGTCGATCGTGACCGTCGCCGAATTGCACAGGCCGGTCGCGTCGCAGACCTCGTAGTCGAACGTGTCCTGTCCGTTGTAGTCGGCGTCCGGGACATACGTGACCACGCCGGTCTGCGGGTCGACCGTGATCGTACCGTGGGCCGGGCCGGCCGTGATGCTGACGGTGGTCGGGTCGATATCGCCATCGACGTCGGTGTCGTTGGCGAGCACATCGATGCTCGTCGAGTCGTCCTCGTCGACGGTCGCGACATCGTCGTCGGCCTCCGGAGCGCTCGGGGCGGCGGTCGTCATCGTGTCCGGTTGGTCGCCCGGTGTCCCGCTGTCGCTGTCGGACTCGCCGTCGAACGACGTTCCCAGAGTGGCCCCGACGTATGCCACCGTGGCCTGGTTCACGATGGGTGTCGAGGCCGCCGTCCCGCCATCGATCGACACCCGGAACCGGATCGACGTCGTCTCACCGATCCCGATCGTCCCGCCGCTCGTCGCGTCCGCGCCAGTGCCGAGCCGGATGACGACGCTGCCGCCGGTCGCATCACCCTGGTCGTCGCCGGTCGCGTCGGTCAGGCTGCCGGCGTTCGCGCCCGACAGGATCTCGAGCGTCCCCGGCACGTACGTCGTGTCGGCCGGGACCGGGTCGGTCAGCACGACGTCATCGGCGGCGTCGTTGCCGACGTTCTCGATGTCGATCGTGTACTCGATCTCGTCGCCCACGACCAGGTTCCCGCCGTCGACATCGAGGCCCTGTTTGGTCACGTCCAGGCTCGGCTCGAAGACGTCGACGGCGAAGGTCAACGCCTGCGGGTAGTAGGTTTCGCCGCCGGTGGTGAAGGTCAGGTCCGCCGACGTGGCGCCGTTCGCGACGAGACCGGTCGCGTCGAGGCGATCGACGTCCCAGCCGAGCTGGTTCACGTAATCGGGATCCTTCGCGGTCGCGAGCGTCCCGAGATTCGAGATCGTCGAGTCGAACACGTTGTCGGCCGGGTTCTGGGCATCGGAGACGTCGGCTCCGTCGATCTGGAATCGATCACCGGTGAAGCCGCGGTCGCCCTCGCCGGCGATGAGGCCGACCTCCGCATTGACGGTCCCGCTCACCGGCGTCACGAACCCGCTGACGGTCGTGGTGATCGAGGTCGGCGCGGTGCTGTTGACGATGGCGAAGCCGTCGAACACCGTCAGGTTTCGCAAGGGCAGGGACGCGTCCCCGTAGACGACGACGAGCGCCCAGCCACCGTGGCGATCCGCGACGCCGACACTGGCGGCGATGTCCGCCACGGTGTAGGTCCCGTTCGGATCGGCGAGGGTCAAGACCGTTGCCGTGATGTCCGCGAACGCCCCATAGACCGTGCCGGTGGCGTCGACCGGTGTGGTCGCCGTGACGGTGGCGTACGACCCACCTGGGACGGCCAGGCGGACCTCGTCCCGGGATGCGGACGCGGAGTTCGCGCCCCAGTAGAGACCGGCGAACTCGACGGTCGCGCCGGCGGGCAGCGACAGGTCGGCGCTGCTGGAGTCTGCCGTCGACGCGTCTCCGTCGACGTCGACGAGCTCCATCGCATAGCCGTTGTTGTTGGCATCGCCACCGGTCGCCGTCCCATCCCGCGCCCCGGCGCAGTCCGGATCCGCGTCCGGGCACGTGACGATCGTGTTGCCGATCAACGCGATCGAGCCACGGGTCGTGGTCTGGAAACGGATGTCGTACGTCCGGATCACCGTCGATGCCAGGACCATCTGGGCGCCGACCGAACCCGCCACGACCAGCAGGATCGACCCGAGCGCGATCGACGCGCGCAGCAACGGACGCGAAGGACGCGACGGGATGACAGACATCCGGCGACCCCGATCGGAGAGGGAGGGGACGTCGCCCTGGGCTCGACGGCTGATGACGACAAGAATGGTAGAGGGCGGTCTGGTGCGGTGCAGGGCGGTTGCGCAGCGCAGTCGACGCGTTGTCGATCCGTTACCGGATGGGGCGTGGTTCGGCGCTCCCGGCCATGGTAGAACCGGTCCGTACGACAAGGAGTGATGTCATGGCCAGCCGACTCCCGATCCGCAAGACCATCGGGCTGGTCGCCCACGACAACAAGAAGCGCGACCTGGTCGAGTGGGCGACCTTCAACCGCCAGGTGCTGCTGCCACATGACCTGGTCGCCACCGGCACGACCGGCACCTTGCTCGAGGACGAGCTCGGGATCGGGATCGTGAAGCTGCAGAGCGGGCCGCTCGGCGGCGATCAGCAGCTCGGCGCGATGATCGCCTCGGGCGATATCGACTTCCTGGTGTTCTTCTGGGATCCGCTCGAGCCGCAACCGCACGACCCAGATGTTCGGGCGCTGCTCCGGATCGCGGTCGTCTGGAACATCCCGGTCGCCTGCAATCGCGCGTCGGCGGATTTCATGGTTTCGTCACCGCTGATGGCGAGCGAATACGAGCGCCTGATGCCCGACTACCAGACGTACATCGATCGACCGGTGGGCTGAGCGAGCGCTGGGGTGTGGCCGCGGTGACGGCCCGGGGGGAACCGCCACCGCGACGAGTGCCTAGACCTCGGGAACGGTCGCCGGATCGCTCGACGTGGTCGGGGTGGTCGGTGTGGTCTCGTTCGACCCGCCGGAGCTGCCGCCGGACGAGCCGCCCGAGCCGTTCGGAGCGGCCGCATCGGGGCAATCGCCCTTTGCGTGGCCGGCGCCGTTCGATGGCTGGTCGGTCGTCGGCGGCGCGGTCGTGCTGTCCGGGGTGGTCGTGCTCGGCGCCGACGAGGCCGACGGGTCCGGACTCGCGGCCGACACGGCGGCGACGCCGCCGACCGCGAGCAGGCCGACCGCGAGGGCCAGTGTCGCGAGCCCGCGACGGATCGGTTGGGTCGTCCAGTCCATGGGTGGAGGCTCCTGTGCGTTGGGCGGCTGGTGGTCGATCCCTCGACCCTCCTGCGCCACAGCGTCGGGCTCCAACCTTCGGATGCCATGAGAGTCGGCGGCGATAGGGGATACTCACGCGGTGCCGCTGGGCCGGTCGCCATTGACAGTCGTTGCGTCCGCAACTATATTCTGGGACACCAGCAGCACCGAAGGAACGACCGCCGCCATGCCCGCCATCACCGTCGACGACATCAGCGTCCTGCCTCGCATCGCCGAGCCCGATCCCACCATCGCCCGTCATCGCGCGGTGTCGAGCCTGACGGTCGCCCCGAAGGGCTTCGAAGGCGAGGGTTTCCCGGTGCGCCGCGCGTTCGCCGGCGTCGAGCTGTCCGCCCTCGACCCGTTCATCCACCTCGACCAGATGGGCGAGGTCGAGTACGCGCCCGGCGAGCCGAAGGGCACGCCCTGGCATCCGCATCGCGGTTTCGAGACCGTCACCTACATGATGGATGGCACCTTCGAGCACGCCGATTCGAACGGCGGCGGCGGGGTCATCACCAATGGCGACACGCAGTGGATGACGGCGGGCGCGGGCATCCTCCATATCGAGAAGCCGCCGGAGTGGCTCGTCCTCGCGGGCGGGCTGTTCCACGGCATCCAGCTCTGGGTCAACCTGCCGAGCGACCAGAAGTTCGCCGCCCCGCGCTACCAGGACATCCGGGCGAGCGAGGTGGCGCTCCTCTCGTCGCCAGACGGCGGCGCCCTGGTCCGCGTGATCGCCGGCGAGGTCGCCGGCCACGCCGGTCCCGGCTCCACCTACACGCCGATGACCCTTGTCCACGCGACGCTCCACCCGGGCGCCCGCCTGGTCCTGCCGTGGCGTCCCGACTACAACGCCCTTGCCTACGTCCTCGCCGGTCACGGCACGGTCGGGACGGACGACCGCCCGATCGAGACGGGCCAGCTGACCGTCTTCGGGCCGGGCGACACGATCACGCTCGGCGCGGCGCCGACCCAGGAGTCGCGGAGCCCGAACTTCGATGTGCTGGTCCTCGGCGGGCGCCCGATCCACGAGCCGGTCGCCTGGCTCGGCCCGTTCGTGATGAACACGCGCGAGGAAGTGATGCAGGCCGTCGCCGACTACCAGGCCGGCCGGCTCGGCACCATCCCCGCCATCCACAACGCCCCGACCCACCTGATCCAGTCCCCGGGACGCGACGCGGGCGCCTGAGGTCTCGGCGGCACGGCTGGCGCCCCGACGACCGGCCGAACATGGTTCACTTAGGGCGATGACGACGGGAAGTGACCTGGCGCTCGCGACGCGAGCGGTCCGGAAGAGCTACGGCTCGCGGCTGGCGCTCGACGGCCTGGACCTGAGCGTCCCGACGGGTGTGGTGTACGGCTTCCTCGGGCCCAACGGCGCCGGCAAGACCACCACCATGCGGCTCCTGACGGGGCTCATCCATGCCGACGGCGGGGCGATCGAGATGCTCGGTCGGCCGTTCGCCCGTGGCGATCGGCGCCGGCTCTTCGAGGTCGGGGCGCTCGTCGAGACGCCGACCTTCTACCCGTATCTCTCGGGCCGCGAGAACCTCAACGCCCTCGCGGCGGCCGGTCCGCGGACGCCGAAGACGCGCATCAGCGAGGTCCTCGAGCTCGTCGGGTTGACCGAGCGCGGCGGGGACAAGGTCTCCCGCTACTCGCTCGGCATGAAGCAGCGGCTGGGCATCGCGGGGGCGCTCCTCAGCGACCCGAAGCTCCTGCTGCTCGACGAGCCGGCCAACGGGCTCGATCCGGCGGGCATCGTCGCGATGCGCGAGACCCTCAAGCACTTCGCGTCCACCGGCAAGACGGTCTTCGTCTCGAGTCACCTGCTCGCCGAGGTCCAGCAGCTCGCCGACGTGGTCGGGATCATCGCGACGGGCAAGCTCGTCCGCGAAGGCACGATGAAGGACCTGCTCGCGACCGAGGGGGTCGTGCGCGTCCGCGTCGCCGCCGACGAGGTCGCCCGGGCCACCGAGATCCTCACCGCCATGACCGCCCCGGAGCACGTCTCGGCGTCGGTGACGGACCACGGCTGGCTGTCGGTCCAGATCCCGCAGGAGCGGGCATCCGAGATGAACCGGGCCCTTGGCCAGGCGGGCATCTACGCCTCGGGCCTGGAGGCCGGCAACGACCTCGAGGAACTGTTCCTCGCGCTCACCCGGAGCGAATCGGGTACCGATCCCGACGGGACGTTCGCCGGCCGCCCGGTCGAGCCTGCCGGACCGACCGACTGGACCGGCGCATGAGGCTCTTCATCTCCACGATCCGCAAGCTCATCCGCCGCCCGGCGACCTGGGTGACCTTCGCCCTGCTGGCCGGCTTGCTCGTCCTGATCCTGCTCGCGGTCGCCAGCACCCGGGGCATCAGCGAAGGTTCCGGCAATCAGAACGGTGCGGCCGCTGCGATGCTCCTGCTCACTTTCCCGGGCGCCTACGACCTGATCCTCGGCTTCATCCTGGGTCTTGGCGGGCTTTTCGCCGTCGTCTATGGCGCGGCCGTGGCGGGCTCGGAGTGGACCTGGGGGACCCTCAAGAACACGGTCGCCCGAGGCGAGAGCCGAGTCGTGTACATGCTGACGACGTTCGCCGGGATCGCCGTCATCCTCGCGATCGGGACCATCGTGACGTTCGGGATCGGCGTGCTGGCCGGGGCCCTTGGCGCGACCATCGCCGGGATCCCGCTCGAGGGCCTCTCGGACGGCCCGGCGATCGGACGACTGCCCGAGAACTTCCTTCGCGGCTGGGTCGTCATCAGTGCGGAGGCGTCCATCGGGTTCGCCGTCGCGACCCTCGCTCGCAGCCAGCTGGCCGGCATCGGGGTCGGCATCGCGCTCTACTTCGGTGAGGCGTTCGCGTCGATCTTCCTGCCCGACATCGTCAAGTACCTGCCGTTCGACCTGGCGACCGCGGCGGTCGGCGGCGGCAATGCATCCTTCGGTGCCCCGCCCGACCCGAGTGCGCTTTCGGCGGACTTGGCGTTCGTCCTCATCACCGTCTGGCTGATCGGTTCGCTCGTCGTCGCGTCCGCGTTCACCGATCGGGCCGAGATCACCGGCTGACGGACCGGGGCGCCGGCGTCCCAGAACCGCCCGCGTGACCTCGCTCGTACCATGAGCGTGATGCCGACGGCCATCCCGATCACCCGCCGCACGTTCCTCACCGACCTCGGTCGCGGGGCGGTCGCGCTGTCCGTCATCTCGATCGCCGGGTGCGGGCCCGCGGCCGTGGGCTCCGCGACGTCGGGAGCGTCGGGCACGAGCCGGCCGACCGGCGGCACCTCCAGCACGTCCGGCGCGACGTCCGGTGCTGCCGAGCCCTCACAGCCGGGAGCACCGGCAGGCGGCGCCGTCACCTGGGAGCGGGCCAACCTCGGGTTCGTGTCCGCGTACGTCCTGGTCCGCGGCGGCGAGGCCGCGATCGTCGACACGGGCGTCGCCGGCAGCGAGGACGAGATCGAGCAGGCCCTCGGGCGGATCGGGCTCGACTGGGGCGCGGTCGGCCACGTCGTCCTGACCCACAAGCACCCCGACCACGCCGGGAGCGCGTCGGCGGTCCTCGGCAAGGCCCCCGACGCGACCGGCTATGCGGGGGCGGCCGATCTCTCGGCCATCAGCGCTCCGCGTCCGCTCGTGGCCGTGTCCGACGGCGATCGAGTCTTTGACCTCTTGATCGTCGCGACGCCCGGACACACCGCGGGCCACATCGCGGTGCTCGACGATGTCGGCGGGCTCCTCGTCGCCGGCGACGCGCTCGGTACGACCGGCGGCAAGCTGCAGGGCTCGAACCCGGACTTCACCGCCGATCCCGCCGCGGCCAAGGCGTCGGTCGCCAAGCTCGGCGCACTCCACCTTCGAGACGCTGCTCGTCGGTCACGGCGAGCCGATCCTCGAGGGGGCGTCGGCCCAGGTCGCAGCCCTCGCGGCTGCCGGCTGATCGCTGACGGTCGGGCCATTGACGGCCCGGTCGAGGACCGGCACCGTGGCGCCATGACCAACGTGCGGGTCGTCCTCCTCGCGGGCCTGCTCGGCGCCGCGATCGGCGTCGTCACGGCCGCTGCCCTGGCCTTCGCGTTCCCGCAGCCGATCGCCCGGTCCGTGTCGCCGCCTCCGGGCTGGATCGAGACGACGACCGAGATCGTGACCGACCCGGCGACCGGCGAACCGGCCGAGCTGGAGACCATGCACTTCCAGGGCGGCGGCACGGTCGTCCTGCCCCTGCATCCGGTCCTTCCCACATCGGCCGCGAACCTGACGCCCGCTGACCTGCTCCGCGGTGCCATGATCGGCGGAGCTGTCGGGGTCCTGGTCGCGACGGCCTCGATCTGGCTGACGGGATCGCGGCGAAGACGGGCCGAGACCCTGGCCTCGTAGGTCGAGGTCGCCTGGGGGTGGGGTGGCCTACGGGGCTCGAACCCGTAACCTCTGGAGCCACAATCCAGTGCTCTGCCGGTTGAGCTAAGGCCACCACGGATGCCGCCGCCCGGGGCGGGGCCAGCGGAGTGTACCCGGAAACGAACGGAGGACGTGATGCCGCTGATCGAGGGGGCCCGCTTCGGGCACGTCAACGTCACGACCTCCGATTGGCGGTCGCTCGCGGCCTTCTACGGGTCGGTCTTTGGCATGGTCGTCGTCCCGCCGGAACGCGACTTCCGGTCCGCGGACCTCGACCGCGCGACCGGCCTGACCGATGCGCACCTGATGGGCGTGCACTTGCGCCTGCCCGGCGAACTCGACGGCGGGCCGACGCTGGAGATCTACGAGTACGAACGCCTGGAGCCGTCCCGGCCGCCGGCGGTCGACCGGCCGGGCTGGGGCCACATCGCGTTCCGCGTCCCGGACGTGGCCGCGGCGCGCGACGCGATGATCGGGGCGGGCGGCTCGCCCGTCGGCGACGTCGTCACGTTCACCACCGCCGACGGCCGCCACGTCACCTGGTGCTACGTCGCCGATCCGGCGGGCAACATCGTCGAGTTGCAGACCTGGCACTGAGTCTTCGCCGCCGCGGCGGCGCGCCGGGACTAGGCCGGCTCGGGCGGTCGCATCCGACGGCGAGTCGTCACGTCGACCCGCCCATCCGAGCCTTCCTGGGCGGGATGCTCGACGAGGGCGATCAGGCGGCTGGCCATGAACCGGCCGGTTCGGACCGGCGTCCCGCCACGCGTCACCTCGGTGACCTCGACGACGCCGCGCGCCGTCGTCACCTCCAGTCGGCGACCGTTCTTCGTCGCCACGATGTCGAACGTCTGGACACCCTGCCCGGTGTCCACGACGATCTCGACGCGATCGCCTCTCATGCGCCGACGATACACCCGCCCGCCGACCGGGAGCCGGCGGTCGATCAGGCGAACTCGCCCTCGAATCGGACGTCGCGCGATTCGGCATCCGGGGTCAGGAAGGCCAGCAGTCGATCGGCCTCGTCGGCGACAGCCTGGCGGTCGGCGGGAGGCAACGGCCGGAACGGCTCCACGACCATGGTGGCGGCCCGCCCGTCACGCTTCAGGTCCCAGCAGCCGTGCCCGAACCCGTCAACGAAGAACGGGCCCTTGCGGAAGTTCCGCTCCGCGAGGTCGACCGCACCGATCCGCGAGCGGTCATCGTGGGACAGGAACAGGTTGTCGTACTCCCCGAGGAACCGCGGCGGGATGGGGGTCTCGGGGTCGGGACGCGGCGCGTCGGGCAGGTCGAACAGCTCGCGGCCGCGCTCGTCGCGGAAGGTCCGAGCAACTGCGGCCGGAGCCGCTCGACGACCGCACCGAGCCGCGTCAGCCAGCACCAGTTCTGGACGTCCATGACGGACGCTGGGCCGAACGCGGCCAGATAGCGGAGCACCAGCGCCTCGTAGTCCTTGGGCGTCGCCGTCCCGACCGGCGTCCCGAGCCACGACGACAGCGTCGTCCACGTCGCCTGGATCGGCTTCACGCCCCAAACGCCGCGCGGCGGGATCTGCACGAGCGGCAGCTGATAGGTGACCGTGTAGGCGAGCGACAGCGGGTCATAGCCCGGGAAGCGTTCGACGAGCGCGGCGCTGAGCTTCGCGCGACTGAGCGGCTTCGCCTCGAGCAGCTCGCGGCCGGCCGCGAGCAGCGCGCCCTCGTCGATCCCGGCCACGGCCCGACCGAACGGGCTGCTGCTCCGGAACACCCGGTCCAGGACCGGTTGGATCATGGGCCGCAGGAACAGCGCGTCGCGCGCGGTGACCAGGTGGATCGTGGACCGCATCACGTGCGTCCGGACGGCGTCACGGTCGGCGACCATCCGGCCGAGCTCGAACGGGTCGAAGCCGTCGAGCCTCGACCAGAGCGACGTGTACGGCACGAGCGGGACCTGGGCCTGCAGGCCGACGAGGTGCTCGACGGCGTCGACGACCGGCATCGTCGATCGCTCGATCATGAGCTGGCGCGCCATGAACGCGCGGTTGAGGGCCCGCAGGCTGAGTACGTCGGTCGGTGCGGTCAAGTCGGTCCTCGTCAGGGCGATCGGCAGGGCACCCCAATCATCGCCGAGTCGGGCGGTTTCGACGGGAGACGGCCCCGGACCGCACCTGCCCGGAACGCACCGTGACGAAGCGCACCAGCCCTGCGGTACGAGCGACCCCGACCACCCGGACTATCGCCTCGCGGACCACGCCGCACCGGCCATCTACCGTGAGGACCACACCGGACCCTCGGCAAGTCCGCCCCCGCGGAGTGCATGCATCGGATGTCGGCTCGCCCGTCGCTCACCATCTCCCGTCGCATCGCCGGCGCCGTCGCGTTGGTCTTCGCCGCCACCTCGCTCTTCAGCCTGGCGGCGCCATCGCCGGCCGCCGCCTGGAGCGAGAACGCGTTCAGCGCGGCCTCCGAGAACGAGCTCGTTGCGCTCACCAACCAGAGTCGGGCCGCCGCCGGGCGCAAGGCCCTCAAGGTCGATTCGGAGCTCCGCTCCATCGCCCGCTGGCGCAGCAAGGACATGATCCAGCGCGACTACTTCAGCCACGACATCCCGGGCTATGGCCGCGTGTTCGACGTCATGTCCGACAAGGGCTACTGCTACCACATCGCCGGCGAGAACATCGGCTGGAACAACGCGAGCGACAGCACCGCCACCCAGAAGGTCCACAACGCCTTCATGGACTCATCCGGGCACCGCGCCAACATCCTCGGCAAGGCCTGGGACGTCATCGGGATCGGGGCGTACAAGGGCGCGAACGGCAAGAAGATGTGGACCGTCATCTTCGCCGACCGATGCGGGACGGTGAAGGCGAAGCCGCCCGCCAAGCCGAAGCCGAAGGCCACGAAGAAGCCGACGCCGAAGCCGGTCCAGCGATCGACCCCGAAGCCGACGAAGAAGCCGACGCCCAAGCCGACGCCCACCCAGCTCGCGCCGAGCGGGGTTGAGCGGACATTCGACCCGGAGCCTGGGGTCGCCGGGCCCTTGGCGCCACCGCCCGACGCCACGGAACCCGACGCGTCGCCGGACGACACCGCCGACATCGGGGGCGCCCACGGCCTCCGCGTCCTGGAGCCGAGTCGCCCGCCCGACCTCGTGGACTCGATCGTCGGCGACGTGACCGGCTTCTTCCTGGGGTCATAGCCGCGGCTACACTGGCGCCCATGGCGCCGATCCTCGAGGCCCGCGGGCTCGCCAAGTCGTACCCGCTCGGCGAGACCACGGTCGAGGCCATCCGGGGCGTCTCCCTGCAGGTCGAGGAGGGCGAGTTCGTCGCCCTGATGGGCCCGTCGGGGTCGGGCAAGTCCACGTTGCTCCAGCTGCTCGGCGGCCTGGACCAGCCGACGTCGGGCGAGGTGATCCTCGAGGGCGAAGTCGTGAGTCGCCTGTCGGACGACGCCGCGACGCGCCTGCGGCGTGACCGAACCGGGTTCGTCTTCCAGTCGTTCAATCTCATCCCGCTGCTCGACGTGACCGAGAACATCGCGCTGCCGTTCACGATCGCGGGCGAGGACCCGTCGCGCGGCGAGTTGCGCGAGCGCATCCGCGACGTCATCGCGCTGGTCGACCTGACCGGCAAGGAGCATCACAAGCCGGACCAGTTGTCAGCCGGGGAGCAGCAGCGGGTCGCCGTCGCCCGGGCGCTCGTCACGCGGCCCGCGCTCCTGTTCGCCGACGAGCCGACCGGCAGCCTCGACTACACGACCGGCAGCGAGATCCTCGACGCGCTCTATCGCTCGTGCGTCGAGCGCCAGCAGACGGTCGTCCTCGTGACCCACGACTCGAAGGCCGCGGCCTACGCGGACCGGGTGCTGGTCATCGGCGACGGGTCGATCCGCGAGACCATCGAGCTCGGCCGGCGCGACTCGCACGATGCCGCCCCGCTCATCGCCCGGCTCGCCCAGCTGGGCCTCTAGGCGCCCTCGCCCACGATGGATGGCCTGACCCGGCTCGCCCTGCGAAGCCTCCTGGCGCGCCCGCTGCGCGCGATCCTGACCACCGTCGGCGTCGCCCTCGGCGTCGGCGTGCTGTTCGCCGGCCTGGCCACGAACGCCGGCATCGAGGCCTCCGCGCAGCGGACCGCCCGGGACCTCGTCGGGCTGAGCGACCTGCGGGTCTCGGCGTTCGGGGAGACCGGACTCGGTCCGGAGACCGTCGCGGCCATCGAGGACACGCCCGGCGTGGCGATCGTGGCGCCCGCCCTGCAACGACGGACGTATCTCGGGTCGGGATCGTCGACCGGTGGGTTGCCGCCGTCGGTGACCGTGCTCGGGATCGATCCGGATACGGAGCCGTCGCTGCATGACGATGCCCTGGTCGCCGGGACGCCGCTGGCACGGGTCGGCGAACCGAGTGCCCTCGTCACGCAGCGCCTCGCCGACACCGACGGGCTGGCCGTGGGTTCGACGCTGACCGTCCTCGGTGCCGGCGAGCCCGCGGAGTACCGCGTCGTCGGGATCGTGGCCGGCAATGGGCCACCCGACGTCGTGGACGGGCGGACGGTCTTCGTGCCGCTCGACACGGCGCAGTCGGTGTTCGATGTCGTCGGGGTGACGCGGGTCGACGTCGGCCTCGAGCCTGGCACGAACCCGCAGACTGTCATCGATGCCTTCGAGACTCGGCTGCTCGGCGAGCCGTACGTCGTCTCGACCGCCGCCGACCTTGCCGCGTCGCTGCGCGCCTCGACCTCGGACTTCCAGGCCACGACCGCGATGATCGCGGCGATCGCCCTGTTCACCGGCGCCTTCCTCATCTTCAACACGCTCTCGATGACCGTCATCGAACGCTTCCGCGAGGTCGGCCTGCTACGGGCAGCCGGCGCGACGCGGGCCCAGGTTCGCTCGTTCATCCTCATCCAGGCACTGGTCGTCGGGGTCGTCGGCTCGGTGCTCGGCATCCTGCTGGGGCCTCTGCTCGCGAACCTGATAGTCGCCTACCTGCGGACGATCGGCGGCGTCACGCTCGATGCGCCCGGGCTGCCGCTGACCGGGGCGCTTGTCGCCGTCGCCGTCGGCATCCTCATCACGCTCGCGGCGGCCCTCGAGCCGGCCCGCCGGGCGGCCCGGATCGCGCCGGTCGAGGCCCTTCGCGCCCGGATGGACCTGCCGGATGCCCGGCGCGCACGGCTGCGCTGGCTGGCGGTGGTGTTCGTGGCCGTCGCGGTCGCCGGCTTCCTCGTCTGGCCGCGCGACGCGGGGACCGTCGGGGCGATCCGAGCGGTCGCGGTGTATGCCGTCCTGCTGGTGGCGACGCTGCTGGTTCCGGTCCTGATCCCGGTCCTTGCCCGGCTGGGCGGGTTGCCGTTCCGCCTCCCGTTCCGCCTCGAGGAGCGGCTTGCCCGCGCGACGCTGCTGCGTGACCGTGGCCGGGCGACCCTCACGATCGGCGCCCTGGCCGTCGGGCTGACGCTGGTCGTCGCTCTGGGCGGGGTGGGGGAGCGCGCCCGGACGGCGGCGAGCAGCTGGATCGCCGACGTCGTGCCGGGCGACGTGCTCGTCACCTCGATCCGGCCCATCGCCGCCGACGAAGGGGTGGCCGAGGACCTCGACGCGATCACCGGGGTCGCCCGGGTCAGCCCGCTCGCCACATTCGACCTCGCCATCGATGGCGTCGCGACCGATGCGGCGGCGATGGTCGGCGCGGATCTGGTCGCGGACGGACGCCTGACGCTGATCGCGGGCGATCGCGAGGCCGCATTGGCCGCGCTCGATGCCGGCGGTGCCGCGATCGTGCCGGCCGCCGTGGCCGAGCGGCTTGGCATCGACCTCGGCGCCACCCTGAACGCCGCCGCTGTCGACGGGACGACCACCCCGCTGCGCGTCGTCGGGATCGCCGAGCGCACGTTGCCCGGCCGCGGCGGCGAGGCCGTGCTGGTCGGCTGGTCCGACGCCACGGACCGGTTCGGCGTCACCGGCGCGGACGCGTTCGCGGTCCGGTTCGCCCCGAACGCGCCAGCCGGGACCCAGCGCGAACTGGCCGCCGCGGCCAGCCTGTCGGCGCTCGAGGTCGTGACTCTCGACCGCGTGGCCGGCGCCATCGACGATGCCCTAGACCGGGTCTTCGGGCTGTTCGACGCACTCGCCATCATCGCCGTGGTGGTCGCTGCGCTCGGCATCGCGAACACGTTGACGATGAACGTCATCGAGCGCGTGCGCGAGATCGGCATCCTCCGCGCGGCCGGGATGACGACCCGCCAGGTCTGGCGCTCGGTGGTCGTCGAGGCCGGGGTGGTCGGGCTCGCCGGCGCCATCGTCGGGATCGTGACGGGCGTGCTGATCGGCGCGCTCATGGTCGCGCTGGCAGGCGGCCCCCCCGAGATCGCGATCGCCATCCCGTGGCCGACGGTCGTCGTCGCGCTGGTCCTCGGGGTCGCTCTGGCGATGCTGGCGGCGGCTTACCCGGCCCGCCTCGCCGCGCGCGTCTCGATCGTCCGGGCCGTCGCCTACGAGTGAAGTCCGGATGCTAGACTCGGCCGGTCGGTCGCACCCCAGGCGACCCCCACCAACGGAGCCTCGATTGACGATCGCCCTTCCGAGACTCGACCGGAGCACCCGGGCCGAGCGAGGCATCACCCTTGCCGACTTCCTGGTCCCGATCAGCGTCGGTGAGCGGATCGGACCGAGAGTCCGCCACCTCGCCCTCATCGCCGCAGGCGCGCTCTTCATCTACCTGACGGCCCAGATCTACATCGCCCGCGAGCCCGTGCCGTTGACCGGCCAGACCTTCGGCGTGCTCGTCGTCGGCGGCGCGCTCGGCTTCCGGCGCGGCTTCGCGGCTGTCGCCCTGTATGTCCTCCTCGGTGTCGTCGGCCTGCCGTTCTTCGCCGAGGGCAAGGGCGGCATCAGCATCATCTGGGGCGCGACGGGCGGCTACCTGATCGGCTTCGTCATCGCCGGGGCGATCGTCGGGCGTCTGGCGGAGCTCGGCTGGGATCGCAAGCTCGGTGGCTCGCTCGCCGCGATGCTCATCGGCAGCGTCGTCATCTACGCGATCGGCCTGCCGTGGCTGAAGGTGACACTGAGCCTGTCCTGGGCGGACACCATCGCCGCCGGCCTGACGCCGTTCATCCTCTGGGATGCCGCCAAGCTCGTCGTCGCGGGCGCGCTTTTCCCGGCGGCGTGGTGGCTCATCGGTCGCCGTCCCGAAGACCGCTAGGCCCGATCCATCAGGCCTCGTCGAGCGCGGCCTGCAAGCTCCGATACGAATCGCGCAGGAGTCGCGCGACCTCGGGCCAGTACGTGCGGCCAGCTCCGGTCGCACCGTCGGGATCGTCATTGGCGCCGCGGTCGCGGACCTCGGCCGCGACACCGCGCAATCGCCCGGCTTCCGCGACCTGCTCGCGCGGGATCTCGTAGATCGTGGCGTACAGATCGGTGATGGCGTCGCCCGCCGCGTTGCCGGCGGCCAGGCCGATCTCGCGCCGGACGACCCACCAGCGCAGCTCGTTTCGGGCGACCGCCTCGGCATCGACCGCCTCCGGTAACCGGAGCAGGCGGTACGCCCGGCCGATATCGGGCGCAAAGCGGTCGTAGTCGCCGGTCGCGCGCGCGAATCCGGCGGCCGCCTTCGTCAGGTACAGGCTCGCGGCGAGGGCGCGTGGCCAGCCGACATGGGCCTGCTCGCGGAGCGCCAGCACGAGCAGCCCCAAGAGTCGCGCCGGCTGGCGCCGGTAGTACGCCTTCCACATGCGGGTCTCGAGTCGGGCGAGCTCGTCAGGGTCGAAGTCCGCGCCCCAGCGCGCTGCCGCGACGTCGGCGGAAGTCACCGGCGGCGTCCCTCCTTGATCGTCGGTATCGTGCACTCATGAGTACGGCGATATCGGATGCGCGGATGACCGACCAGGCCGAGTCAGACGTCGCCCGCGAGGCCACGGCGGACCTGGCCGGCCTGTACGGCCCCGACTCCGAGGCGTGGCGGCTCAACCGCGAGGCGATGCTCCTGCTGGGTGCCGGCCCGCGCGCGCTCCTGCTCCAGATCGCGCACCCGTCGGTCGCCGCAGGGGTCAACGATCACTCCGACTTTCGCGCGGATCCGTGGCGACGACTGAACGGCACGATCCGGAGCTATCTCACGATCGTCTATGGGTCCGCGGGGACCGCTCGCGCGGAGATTCGCCGCTTGAACGCGCTCCACCGCGGGATCGTCGGGCCGGGCTACGCCGCGCGCGACCCATCGCTGTCGCTGTGGGTCCACGCGACGCTCATCGAGTCGACGCTGACCGTGAGCGACGCCTGGCTCGAGCCGCTGGACCGCGATCGGCGGGCGCGGTTCTACGCCGAGACGCGGCCGATCGGGCGGGCGTTCGGCGTGCCGGAGACGATGCTGCCGTCTGACTACGAGGCGTTCGAGGCGTACTGGGACGAGATGCTGGACCCGGCCGGGCCCGTGCAGGTCGGTCCGCTCGCGCGCGAACTGGCGGGCGTCATCCTGCGACCCCCGTTGCCGGGCGCGCTCGCGCAACTGCGCGTGCCGACCGCCCTCTACGACTGGACGCTATGGCCGTCAGTCGGCCTGCTACCGCCCACGATCCGCGAGGCCTACGGGCTGCCCTGGGACGCCCGCCACCGCCTCGTGGCGGATTGGCTCGTGGCCGGCTGGCGGGCCTGGCGACCGCTCCTCCCCGCCGGCTTCCGACAGATGCCCCAGGCGCTCGCCGCGGACCGGCGGTTCGCAGCCCACGGCCCGCCGCGATTCGAGCTGACCTGACGGTGTGGCGGCCGCCGCGAGCGAGCCGCGTCAGCAGTCGAACGCAAACCAGCACAACTCGTTGCGCAGCCGCTGGTCGTCGAGCACGAGCTCGCGGACCTCGTCGGGGAGACGGGCGCGTTGCCAGTGGCACTCCGAGCGGCCGGCCGCCACACGCTCGTCTTGAGGCGCTGCCGCCCACACGGCTCTGATCGCGTACGCTGCGGCTCCGAGTTCGTGGGCCGCCACATGACCCACCGCCGCGGCTTGGCCGGCAGCGTAGGCGGCGTGCCGCGCCGCCCCGCGCAGGTCCCTGGCCGCGGCGTTTGCATGGCCGGCCGCCGTGCGAGCGTCGGCCCACGCGATCTCGCCCCGCGCCCAGGCACGCCCGAGGTCGATCGCTCGACGTGGACGGTCGTCCGTCGGCCGGGCCAGCTCGAAATGGTGCAGCACATGCTCTGCACAGTCAGCCGCCCAGACCGCGAGCAGACGATGATCGTCGTCTTCGAGCGTCCCGCCGCGACGGACGGTGATGAACCGCGGATCCCGGATCTTGGGGAGGATCACTTCCTAGTAGATCCGCGGGAACCGCGGCGCGAAGAGCGTACTGAGGTCCTTCGGCGTCCCGTCGTCCAGGGCCTGGAGCAACGCCGCCGTCGAGCTCAGCCCGAACCGATGGGCCGCCACGTAGCCGCGCAGCGCCGCCCAGAACGCGGCTGAGCCCATCCGCTTGCGGGCCGAGTCGAGGATGTTGCCGCCCTGGATGTAGACCTTCTCGTAGTAGCACCGGCTTGTGTACCTGTAGATCGAGAGATCCAGCCGCCCGGCCGCACAGCGGCTGCTGCGCTTCATCTTGGTCACGTAGCGGGCGACGAGATCGGCGGCGGCCTCGTCGGTGAACGGCTCACGCGCCTGGTCGTTGCCGACCAGGCCGTAGAACCATTGGTGGGCCGTCTCGTGCGCCGTCAGGTAGCGCAGGTTCGAGCGGCTGACGCCGGTCGGGATCCAGATGAGCCCGGGCGATTCCATCCCATACGCGCCCGCCGACTGGACGACCTTGAAGACCGGGTACGGATAGGCGCCCAGCCGCGCCTCGTACGCCGTGAAGGCATCCGCGGCGCCATCGAGCATCGCCGCGGCGGGCGCGCCCGGCCGGTAGTAGACCCGGACGATGTTGTCGCCGACGATGCGCTCTTTGGTCTTGTAATCGACGGCGGCCGTGACGGTGAAGTCGCGGACGTTCTGGGCCGTGTAGACCTTGGTCAGGCCATCGGCGCTGGTCGAGACCTTGTTGCCGGACGTCGCGAGCACGAGCTTGCGGGTCGTGACGATCGTGACCCGCACCGACGGGCTCGACGGCGTGACGAACGGATCGCCGTGGTTCGGCCGCGTGAACGGCGTCTTCCTGCTGACCCACGGCAGCCAGCGGTAGAGGTCGACGATGCCGTTCGCCTTGGTGAACAGCCAGTTGGAGCCGCTGAGCGTGGTTCGCAGGGTGGCGACGTACCGGACGCGGACCGTCATCGAGCCGCCGGCCGGCAGCACGCCGCCGAGCGGAACCACGATGGTCTGATCGCTGACGGTCGCGTTGACCCCGACGCCGTCGACGGTCACGGGGTCCAGCTTCATCGCGCCGAGGCGGGCCGCGATCGTGTTCAGCTCGACTCGGTCTATCGGGCCGCCGGAGGTGTTCGTGATCGACAGCGTCGCCGCGACGCTGATGCGGTGGGCGGCCCAGTTGATCTTGAGCCGCGCGTCATAGGTCGCGGTCAGGTGGACGCTCGAGCGGCTAACGACGCCGGCGACGATGTCGCCGACACCGACCGGCGAGGCGGCATGGACCGCCGACACCGCAGAGGAGGGGAGGCCGAGCGCGACGAGGGCGAAGGCCAAGGTTGCGACGAGGGGCGTGCGGCGAGCCGGACCGCGGGTTGACATCGCCATCGTCCGCATCCTACCCCGCGCCTCCTACACTGCCAGCCATGACCATCGGTCCCCTCATCGAGGCCATCCGCGCCGATCTTCCCGGCCTGCGCCTCATGACCGACGCCACCGATCGCGAGTCGTATCGACGCGACGAGACCCCGTACCTGCACCCTGGCCTGCCTGGTGCCGTGGCGCTCCCGACGGAGACGGCCCAGGTCGCGGCGCTGGTGCGCCTGGCCTCGGAGCATCGCGTGCCGATCGTCCCGCGCGGGGCGGGGACGGGCCTCTCCGGCGGCGCGACGGGCATCGAGGACGGCCTGACGATCGCGTTCACCGCGATGAACCGGATCGTCGAGATCGATCGAGAGAACCTGGTCGCCGTGGTCCAGCCGGGCATCATCAACGCCGCGCTCAAGGCGGCCGTCGCCGAGGTCGGCCTGTTCTACCCGCCCGACCCGGCCTCGTTCGAGATCTGCTCGATCGGCGGCAACCTGGGCACGAACGCCGGCGGCCTGTGCTGCGTGAAGTACGGCCAGACACGCGATTCGGTGCTGTCTCTCGAGGTCGTCATGGCGGACGGCTCGGTCGTCAAGACCGGCGGCAAGAACGTCAAGGACGTCGCCGGGTACTCGCTGACGCACCTGTTCGTCGGGAGCCAGGGGACGCTGGCGATCATCACCGAGGCGACGCTCAAGCTCCGACCGGCTCCGCCGCCGCGCTCGACGATGCTGGCCTTCTTTCCGACGCTCGAGAGCGCCGGCGATGGGGTCGCCGCGATCACCGCGGCGGGGCTGTCACCGGTGACCCTCGAGCTCCTCGACCAATTCACGATCGTCGCGGTCGACGACATGAACAACCTCGGGCTGGACCGGACGGCCGCGGCCATGCTCATGGTCGAGTCGGACATGCCGGGGATCGCGGCCGACGACGAGCTCGAACGGGCCGAGGCGGCCTGCCGGGTCGCCGGCGCGACCGATGTCCTGCGAGCCGCCGATGCGCAGGAGGCCGACTGGCTTCGACAGGCGCGGCGGGCCGCCCATTACGCGCTCGAACGGCTCGGCGAGGTCCGGATGGAGGACGTCGGCGTGCCGCGGTCCAAGGTGCCCGACATGCTCCGGGCGATCGAGAGGATCGCGGCCAAGCACGACGTCCGGATCGGGACGTTCGGGCACGCCGGCGACGGCAACCTCCACCCCGACCTGGTGTTCGACCGGGGCGACGAGCGCGCCGAGGGACTGACGAAGCTCGTCCAGGCCGATCTCTATCGCGCCGCGCTCGACCTTGGCGGCACGATCACGGGCGAGCACGGGATCGGCGTCGCCCGGCGCGACTGGCTCGAGGAGCAGCGCGGCCCGGACGCGATGCGCGTCATGCGCTCGATCAAGACCGCGCTCGACCCGCTCGGCATCCTCAACCCGGGTCGCGTCCTCTAGTCGTTCGGTCATCCACCGGGAGCCGAGGCCCGTATCCACGGCATGTTCTCGCGGACGCGCCGACTGACCCTGCCGCTCGCCGGCCTGATCCTGGTCGCCGGGTGCGCCGGGCCTGGCGCGTCGCCGATGCCGATCCCCTCGCCGTCCTTGCCGCCGACTACCCTCTCCAACCCACCTGCAGTCCTGGCCTCGATGGCGCCGGTGGCCGCGGCCAGCCTGCCCCCGACGCAGGCCGTGATCGAATCACTCACCGCGCGCGTGCAGGCAGATCCGAACGATCCGGCCACCCAGCGCGATCTCGGCCTCGCACTCCTGCAGCGGGTCCGCGAGACGGCCGACCCGTCGCTCTACGCCCCGGCCGAGGCCTCCCTCAGACGGGCGCTCGAGCTGTCGCCGGACGACGTGCTGGTGCTCGTCGGGCTCGGCGGGCTTCAGCTCGGACGCCACGAGTTCGCGCTCGCGCTCGATACGGGTGAGTCGGCGGTCGAAGCCTTCCCCGACTACGGCCCGGCACACGGCGTCGTGGTCGACGCGTTGGTCGAGCTCGGCCGGTACGACGAAGCGACGACCGAGGTCAAACGAATGGTGACGCTCTCCGCCGACCTGCCGTCGTTGGCCCGGCTTTCGTATGTCAGGGAACTGCACGGCGACCTGTCAGGTGCCCTGCAGGCGATGCAGGAGGCGGCCGCGTCGCCTGGCTTGGCGTCGGAGAACACCGCCTACGTGACCGCCCTGCTCGGCAACCTGCTGGTCGCGAACGGCGATCCCGACGGCGCGAAGGTCGCGTACGAGACGGCCCTCGCCCTCGTTCCGAACCACGCGCCGTCGATCGCCGGGCTGGGTCGGCTGGCCGTCGGCCAGGGCGATCTGGCTGCCGCCGCCACGAAGTTCGAGCGCGCCGCCGCCATCCTGCCGCTGCCCGAGTACGTCATCGCGCTCGGCGAGGTCCACGCGGCCGCTGGCGACAAGGACGCGGCCAACCAGTCGTTCGAGCTCGCCCGGGCGGAGATCGCCTTGTTCCAGGCGAGCGGCGTGACGGTCGATCTCGAGCTTGCCCTGTTCGAAGCCGACCACGGCGACCCAGCCCGGGCGCTAAGCCTGGCCGAGGCCGCCTACGCGCGGACGCCGACCGTTCGTGCCGCGGATGCCGTCGCGTGGGCGCTGCACCGCTTGGGCCGGGACGGTGCGGCAAAGCCGCACGCCGACGAGGCCCTTCGGCTCGGCTCACGGGATCCGCTGCTGCGCTACCACGCCGGCGCGATCGCGGCTGCACTCGGCGACGCGACATCGGCACGCCGAGACCTCGAGCTGGCGCTCGCGACCGACCCCGGTTTCTCCGCCACCGGCACCGCCGAAGCCCGCCGTATCCTCGCCGACCTTCCCTGATTCGTCGCTAAGCGGCGCTACTGACGAAGCGCGCCCGGTACGAGACCGCTCCGTCGACGGACTCGTCGCCGGACGACGCAAACCGACGCCTGCTCGGGCCGTCCTTCGCCGGGCGCGTCGCTGGGCGACCGATCGACGAAGGTCCTTCGACGGTAGCGCCGCCCAGCGACCGGGCTTCGGGCGAGGCGACTGACCGGCGGGCGGGCCCGGAGCCAACGCGATTCATCCGAATCGGCGGCACCGACGCATCCCCGCCGAACGGTCCCGGTGGAGGTCGCGACACACCGGCCCGGTGCCAGACGGACAGGTCCGGAGGGACCTTGCCGCAGTCCCAGTCAAGGAGGACCCAGTGTCCACACGAGCCAAGGCGACCGGTCTGACCGGCGCCCTCCTCATCGCCCTGACGTCCGTGTCCGGCGTCCTGGCGTCCAGCCACCGGGAGGCGCCGCTCATCGGCGGCGATCCGGCCGCGGACAACACGGACCTGTACGCGTTCGTCAGCCCCGACGACCCGACCAAGTTGACGATCATCGCCAACTACATCCCGCTCCAGCAGCCCGGCGGTGGGCCGAACTTCCACCCGTTCGACCCGGCCGTCTCGTACCAGATCCACATCGACAACACGGGCGACGGCAAGGACGACGTCACCTACAGCTTCCGCTTCCAGACCAAGGCCAAGTCCGGCAGGAACGGCGTCTCGTCGTTCCTGTACAACAACGGCCCGATCACGACGGTCAACGACGCGACGTGGCTCGTGCCGCAGGACTACAGCGTCATCAAGTCGACCAAGCACGGCCACAAGACCCTCGGTAGCAACCTGCGCACCGTGCCGGCCAACATCGGCCCGCGCAGCACGCCGGACTACGCCACGCTGGCGGCCGGTGGCGTCCATGCGGTCAAGAACCACACCAAGGTCTTCGCCGGTCCCCGCGACGATGCGTTCTTCGTCGACCTCGGCTCGATCTTCGACCTCGGTGGCCTTCGACCCTTCAACAACCTCCATGTCATCCCGCTCGGTGCGGCCGACGGCGTCGACGGCGTCGCGGGCTACAACACCGCGTCGATCGTGCTCCAGGTCCCGCTGACCGAGGTCCGCAAGAGCGCCTCCCAGCCGGTCGTGGGCGTCTGGGCGAGCGCCAGTCGTCGCGAGCACAAGACCATCGACAGCAAGGGCCGCGTCTCGTGGTCCGGCAAGTGGGTGCAGATCTCGCGCCTGGGCAACCCGCTCATCAACGAGGTCGTCATCCCGCGCCACCTCAAGGACTACTGGAACGGCCAGGCGCCCTCGAAGGACTGGCAGTTCGCCAAGTACTACGAGCAGCCGGAACTCGCCGGGCTCGTCAACTTCCTGTACCCCGCCCTCGATGACGCGAACACGACCGGTCGCACCGACCTGTCGCTGATCCTGCTCAAGGGCGTCCCGGGCGTGAACGCCATCGGCACCAAGCCGGTCCTGGCCGACATGCTGCGAGTCAACACCGCGATCGTGCCCGGCGCCAAGGGGGCTTGCCCCGGCGGCACGCCGGACGGCAGCATGCCCGACCGGCTCGCGGTCCTCAACGCCGACCTGTGCGGCTTCCCGAACGGCCGGCGCCTCGGCGACGACGTGACGGACATCGAGATCCGGGCCATCGCCGAAGGCTATGGCACGTTCCTCAACGGCGCCTTCGGGCTGCCGAACCGGACCCCGAACAACCTCGTCGGCGACGGCGTCGACACCAACGCGGACATGCCGTTCCTCGGGACGTTCCCGTACATCGGTCTGCCGCACCAGGGCTACGAGTCGGTCCCGCCGGTCTCGGACCTGGTCCTCTAACTCCATCGCGAGCGCGCGACACCTTCGAGCGGGTCCCGGCAACGGGGCCCGCTCTTCGATTTCGCGGTCCTTGCGTGATGACCCGCGTGGCCCCATGATGCGCAACTCATGGACGCACATCTGTTCAGTACATCTGTGCACTGATGACCGACATCGAGCAGCTCGTGCGCGCGAGCCGTCTCTACTACGAGCTGGGCGAGACGCAGAACGCGATCGCGGAGCAGCTCGGCGTGACCCGGCCGCAGGTGTCGCGGATCCTGAAGCGGGCGCGAGCCGAGGGCATCGTCGAGATCCGCATCCACGATTCGACCGCCGTCGAGAGCCCGGCGGCCGATGCCCTTCGCCGCCGGTTCAAGCTCGACGCTGTCCACCTCGCGCCATCGGTCGGCGGGCCTGAGGACCTGACTCGCCGGATGGTGGGCCGGCTGGCGGCGCAAGTCCTGCGCGACGCGGTCCGGAGCGGCGCGGTCATCGGCGTCGGCGATGGCGCCTCGGTGTCGGCCACCGCGGACGCCCTGGACGAGGCCGCCAGTCCGATCGCCGCGACCGTCGTGCCGCTGTGTGGCGGCTACTGGACGACCGGCCCCGAACGCGAGCCGTACCGCCGCGTGGCCGAGGCGCTCGACGCCACGCCCCGAGGGCTGATGGCTCCGGGCCTCGTCGACGATGCCGCCACCCGCCGAGCCCTCGTCGCCCACGCGGGGGTGCGAGTCGTGCTCGACCTGTGGGAGCGCGTCGATGTCGCCCTGTTCGGCATCGGCGGCCCGGCCTGGAGTGCCGCCGCGGTCGGCGACCGGATCGAACGACAGCTCGAGTCGTCCGACGCCGTCGGGGAGGTCCTCGTCGCCCCGTTCGACCTCGACGGTGCGTTCGTCTGTCCGGCGCTGCGCGAGCGCGTGATCGCGTTCGATGCCCGCCGCCTCGGGGACGTGCCGGTCGCCATCGGCGTCGCCGCCGGCGAGGCCAAGGTCCGGCCCATCCTCGGCGCGCTGCGTGCCGGCATCGTCCGGACGCTCGTGACCGACGTGGCCACGGCCGAGGCCGTCGTGGCCCTGGCCGAGGACGGAGCACGCGCCGCCGCCGCGCCGCGACCCACCCCGAGGCACGGACGATGAGCGCCCGCGAACGCGCCGTCCTGGGGCTCGACCTCGGCACGAACGAGGTCAAGGCCGGCCTCGTGACGCTCGACGGGCGGCTCCTCGGACTCGCGCGAGCCAGCTTCCCGATCGACCTGACCGCCGGCCCGGGCTGGGCGGAGCAGGATCCGGGCGCCTGGTGGTCGGCCGTCGTGAGCGCGGTCCGCGCGCTGCATGCCCCGGAGCTCGGGGAGATCGTCGCGATCGGTGTCGACGGCCACGGCCCGACGCTCGTCGCGGTCGACGAGCGTGCCGAGGCGACCCGCCCGGCGATCACCTGGCTCGACACCCGCTCGACCGGCGAGGCGGCCGAGCTGGCCGCCGCGACCGGCGTTCGTGGCTGGGCCCTCGGCGGGCTGCCGGCCGCGCTCTGGGTCGAGCGTCACGAACCCGCGGTCGCCGCGGCCACGCACCTGTACCTCACCACCTGGGAGTGGCTCGTGTTGCGGCTGGCCGGTGTCGCCGTCGCGCCGCTGATCCCGAACCAGCTCGTGCCCGACCCGGCCGTCGTGGGCGCCACGGGCGTGCCAGGGCACAAGTTGCCACCGACCGGGTCGACCGGCGCGGTCGTCGGCGAGCTGACCGCGATCGCCGCCGACGCGTTCGGGTTGCGGCCCGGCATCCCGGTGGTCGGCGGGACCGTCGATGCCTTCGCGAGCTACCACGGCGCTGGCCTGCGCGAACCCGGCGACGCCTACGACCCCGGTGGCTCCGCCGGCGGCTTCGGGGTCTACTGGGATCGACCGGTCGAGGTGCCCGGAGCGTTCGTCACGCCGGCGCCGCTCGCCGGCCGGTACAGCGTGGGCGCGGCGATGGCCGCCACCGGTCGCGCCCTCGACTGGTTCCGCGACAGCATCGTCGACGGCGGAGTGACCACCGAGGCGCTCCTCGCCGAGGTCGCGCTGACGCCGCCCGGCGCCGATGGACTCGTCTTCCTGCCGTACCTCGCGGGCGAGCGCTCGCCGCTGTGGGAGCCGAGCGCCCGTGGCGTCTTCGCGGGGCTGACCCTCGGGCACGGCCGGGGACACCTGGCCCGGGCGATCGTCGAGGCCGCGGCGCTCGCCATCCGCCACGTCTCGACGCCGATGCTAGCGGCCGGCGTCCGGGTGACCGAGATGCGGGCCTGCGGGGGACCGGCGCGGAGCGATGTCTGGAACGCCATCAAGGCCGACGTCACCGGTTTCACCGTGGCGGTGCCGGCCGTGCTCGAGACCGCTGTCGTCGGCTCCGCGATCCTCGGCGCCGTCGGGGTCGGTGCGCATCCGGACGTCGAGACCGCCATCGGCGCGATGACCCGGATCGACCATCGGATCGAGCCGCGGGCCGAACACGCCCCGCTCTACGACCGCCTGTTCGAGGCCTATGTCGCGCTCTACCCGGCCACGGCGCCGATCCTGCGCCCGCTGGCCGGCCCGGTCGTCCCGGCCGAGGCGATGGCATGAGCGGGGCGCTGCGCCTGACCGATGTGGCCGCCTCGTTCCCCACGCGCGACGGCGGTCGGCTGCTGGCCCTCGACGGCGTCGATCTCGATGTCGCGGCCGGCCAGCTCGTCGCGTGCATCGGGCCCAACGGCAGCGGAAAATCCACGCTCCTGCGGGTCATCTCGGGCCTCTTGACCCCGGATCGCGGCACGGTCGAGCTCGACGGCTCGACGGTCACCAAGCCCGATCCCAAGATCGGGCTGGTCTTCCAGGAGCCAAGGCTCCTGCCGTGGCGGACGGGCGCCGACAACATCACCTATCCGCTCGAACTCGCCGGCTGGTCGCCAGCGCGGCGCGATCGGCGGCTGCTCGAACTCGCCGAGCTGGTCCAGCTCGATCCGCCGGCCCTCATCGCTCGACCGGCCGAGCTGTCCGGCGGCACCCGTCAGCGCGTCGCGCTCGCCCGGGCCCTCGCGATGGAGCCCGAGGTCCTGCTGCTCGACGAGCCGTTCAGCGCGCTCGATGCGCTGACGCGCGAACAATTCGACCTCGAGCTGCTGCGGCTCGGCGAGCTGGCGAAGACCACGATGATCCTGGTCACCCACAGCATCGCCGAGGCGATCCTCGTCGCCGATCGGGTCGTCGTGCTCTCGCCCCGGCCTGGCCGGATCGTCGCGGATGTGCCGGTCGAGGCGCCTCGACCGCGCACGATCGCTGGTCTCGACGGTGCGACGGCGTCGTCCGCAGCGGCCGACATCCGCGCCCACCTGGAACTCGCCTCGTGAACCGGGCGAACCTCTGGCCGATCGTCGGCGCCCTGGCGGTCTTCGTCATCGTCTGGAAGCTGGTCGTCGTCGTCGGCGGCCTGCAGCCGTTCATCCTGCCGCCACCCGAGACCGTCGCGGTCCGGTTCCTGGTCGCGCTCGTCGACGGCACGATCTTCCCGCACCTGGTGACGACCCTCTTCGAGGTGGCGCTCGGCCTGGTGGTCGGCGCCGGCACGGGCCTTGTCGTGGGGTATGTGCTGGCTCGCAGCGCGCTCGTCGAGCGACTGCTGTCGCCATATCTCGTCGCGGCCCAGGCGACCCCGATCCTCGCCCTCGCCCCCGTGCTCGTGCTCTGGTTCGGGGCGGGCCTGCTGAGCAAGGTCGTCATCTGCTCGCTCATCGTCTTCTTCCCGGTCGCCATCGCGACGATGGTGGGCATCCGTGCGGTCGATGCCGGACTGCTCGAGCTCGGCCGATCGCTGCGCGCGACGCGGGGCCAGGTCCTGACCACCCTCGAGATCCCCGCTGCGTTGCCATCGATCCTGGGCGGCCTGCGCGTGGGCGTCACGCTCGCGGTCGTCGGCGCCATCGTCGGGGAGTGGGCCGGCGCCGACCGTGGCCTCGGCGTGCTCATCAACCTCGCCCGCGGGTCGATGTTCGACATCCCGCTCATGTTCGCGACGCTGCTGACGATCGCCCTCGTCGGCATCGCCCTGTACCTCGCCGTCGTCCTCATCGAGCGTCGCCTGGTCGGCGGCCGATGAACGCACCAACCCGTCATCCCAGCCTGGAGGTCCCCGTGTCATCGCGCCGCCATCCCATCGTCGCCCTGCTCGTCGTCGGCCTGCTGCTCGCGGGGTGCACGGGCGCAGCTTCGTCGACGGGGGGCGCGTCGTCGCCGTCGATCGTCGCGGGACCGTCGCCCACGAGCGGGTCGTCGGCGGCGCCGGTGAAGCTGGTCGTCGGGCTCGGCTTCATCCCGAGCGTCCAGTTCGCGCCGTTCTACCTCGCCGACCAGCAGGGCTACTACCGGGATGCCGGGCTCGAGATCGAGTTCCAGCACAACACCGATCCCAACCTCGTGACCCTCGTCGGCCAGGGCGCGGTGGATGTCGGCATCTCGGATGGGACGAGCGTCATCCCGGCGGTTAGCCAGGGCATCACGATCAAGTACGTCGCGACCATCTACGGCAAGTTCCCCTCGATCGTCTTCGCCAAGTCGTCGTCCGGCATCGAGTCGGCGGCCGATCTCCAAGGCAAGAAGCTCGGCATCCCCGGGAAGTACGGATCGTCGTGGGTCATGCTGCAGGCGCTCCTGAAGTCGGCGGGCTTGACCCCGGCCGACCTGAAGATCAGCGAGTACCCGGACTACGGGCAGGGCGCAGCCGTCGCGGCGGGCGTGGTCGATGCCGCGACGGGCTTCATCAACAACGAGCCCATCCAGCTGGAACTCGCGGGCGAGTCGGTCAACGTCCTGCAGATCGACGACATCACGCCGCTGCCGGGACCCGGGTTGATCGCCGGCGTCTCGACGCTCCAGACGAAGCGCGACGCGGTGGCCGCGTTCGTGGGCGCCACCCTGCGGGCGATGCGCGAGATCACCGAGACGCCGGAGGACGGGCTCAACGCCGCGCTCAAGGCCGTGCCGGACCTGGCCAAGGCCCGCGAGGCGCAGGCGGCCATCCTGACCGCGACGATCGATGCCTGGTCGGGCACGGTCCAGGCCGCGGACGGCCTCGGCGCCCTCGATACGGCGGGTTGGACCGAATCGATCGCGTACATGACGGAGCTCGGTATGGTGCCCAAGCCGGTGACCGTGGACGACGTCCTCGATCCCGGTCTGCTGACCGTCGGAGGCTGACGGGCGTGCTGGGCGGCGTCCGGCCGAGCGGGCAGCGCCGCTCGTGGTGGCTGCGCGAGGCGCTGGCCGCCGAGGCCTTCGCCGATCCAGGGCTCGCCGGCGCAGCCCCGCCGTTGCGCGGCTCGACCACCGCGGATGTCGTCGTCCTCGGCGGTGGCTACACGGGGTTGTGGACCGCCCTGCGGCTGCGGGAGCTGGCACCCGAGGCGCGGGTCGTGCTGGTCGAGGCGGACATCTGCGGGGGCGGGCCGTCCGGTCGCAACGGCGGATTCGTGACTGGCTGGTGGGATGAGCTGCCGACGCTCATCGAGCGGTACGGCGAGGCCGGGGCACTCGAGGCCGCCTGGGCGATGGACGGCGCGGTGGACGAGCTGGGCCGTTGGTGCAACGAGCACGGCGTCGATGCCTGGTACACGAAGGCGGGCGCGCTCTCGGTCAGTGCCGCGCCGGCACAGGACGGAAAGTGGCGCAAGGCGACCGAGGCGTGTGCCGCCCTGGGGGTAGGAGACCGCTACGTCGCCCTGAATCCTGAGGAGGTCCAGGCACGGATCGCGTCGCCGGTGCTGCGGGCCGGGGCGTTCATGCCCGGAGCCGCGACGATCCAGCCGGCCATCCTGGCCCGCGCCCTGCGTCGCGTGGCGCTCGAACGGGGCGTGACGATCCACGAGGGCACGCAGGCGGTCGAGCTCGATGGCGAACGACCCGGATGGCTCGGGGCGGTCGGGGCAGGCGGCCGGCGCGCGGCCATCGGTCGTGCCGGTCGCCCGGTCCGGGTCCGCACGACATCGGCCGCCGGCGACGGCGAGGTCATCGCGGGGTCGGCGGTCGTGGCCCTGAACGCCTGGGCGGCGGCGTGGCCGTCGTTCGGTCGTCGGCTCGTGACCTGGTCGAGCAACATCGTTCTGACCGAGCCGATCCCGGACCGGCTCGAGGCGCTCGGCTGGACCCGCGGCGAGGGGCTGGCCGACGCGCGGTTCACGCTGCACTACCTGCGCCCGACCCGAGACGGCCGGATCGCCATCGGCGGCGGCGGCGGCAAGGCCGGGTTCGGCGGGCGGATCGGACCGACCTTCACCGACGATGCCGGCGCTTCCGCGCGGGCCGCGGCCGGATTGCGCCGGCTGTTCCCCTCGCTGACGGACGTGCGGGTCGAGGACGCCTGGGGCGGTCCCATCGACATCTCCTCGGACCATCTGCCGTCGTTCGCGAGTGTGCCCGGACGCCCGATCCACTACGCCCACGGCTACTCGGGCAACGGTGTCGGACCCTCGCTGGTCGCCGGACGACTGCTGGCCGGCATGGCGCTGGGCGACCGTCGGGCGGAGGCGCTCCCGGCGGATCCGTTGGCGCCGTCGCTCCTCGTCGGCGGCCGGACGCGCGCATTCCCGCCCGAGCCGATGCGCTACCTCGGGGCACGGGTCGTGCGCGAAGCGATCGTCCGTCGCGAGGCCGCCGAGGAGCGGGGGGAACCGGTCTCCACCATGCTGCGCGAGGTCACGCGCCTGCCACGCCGGATGGGCTACCACCTCTCGCCCGACTGAAGCTGGACCGAGGCCGGCCGTGGCCCGGCCCGGGCCCCGGACGACCCGACGGTAGGGGCCCGAATCGGCTATCATGAGCGACCCCCCCACGCGTTGCGTGCCCGGCCTGACCGTGCAGGAGTCTCCGTTGAATAGTCGTCCCCCGCTGAAGTCCGCCACGCCCGTCGCCGAGCCGTTCAAGCACGTCATCGACGAGTACAAGCACCGCGACCAGACGATCACCTGCACCTGCGGCTGGCACGGTAGCTCCGCGACGATCGACCGAGGCGGCTCCGAGTGGACCGCTCACCTGTTCGAGGTCCGCGGCAAGAAGCGCTAACGCGCCTCTCCGGTCGCCCTGCGTCGCGCGGGCCGTTGACGTCCGAACTACGATCGGCCGCATGGCCGAGCCGGACGACCCCGCTGCCCCGCACCCAGGTGTCGCGCGCCTGACCGGCGAACAAGTCAGCGCGATCAACCGCTTTCCGGACGACAACCCGAATCCGGTCATGCGGATCGACGCCGACTCGCGCTTGATCTATGCGAACCCGGCGAGCGCCGCGATCCTGCGCGAGCTCCGGGTCACCGTGGGCGATCGGATGCCCGCCGATGTCATCGCCCGGTTCGATGCGGTCTCGCCGACGCGCGGCTTCGTCGAGTTCGTGGCTGACAGCCGGACCTATGCGGTGTGGCCCATCCCGATCCGTGATCTGAGCTTCACGAACCTGTACGGCATGGACGTGACCGCCGAGCGGGCGATCGTGAAGTTCCCCGACCAGAATCCGAACCCGGTGTTTCGGATCCGCTGGGACGGGACGCTCGTGTACGCCAATCTGGCCAGCGAGGGGATCGTGGCGGGCCTGGGGCTGTCCATCGGGACGGGCCTGCCGATCGACCTCCGCGATGCGCTGCTCGAGCGGGTCCACGCGGGCGATCGCGAGACGGTGGAGATCGAAGCCGGCGACCACGCCTATGCGCTGCTGCCGGTCGACGTCCCCGAGTTCGGGTTCATCAACGTCTACGGCACGGACGTGACAGCCGTGAAGGAGCGCGAGCGGCTCGCCCGCGAGAACGAGCGATTGCTGCTCAACATCCTGCCCGAGCCCATCGCGCAACGATTGCGCGACGGCGAGCCCCTCATCGCCGACCGCTTCGACGATGTCACGCTGCTGTTCGCGGACATCGTCGAGTTCACACGCCTGTCCGCGACCATGTCACCGCCGGAGCTGGTCGGCGTGCTCAACGAGGTGTTCACGGTCTTCGACAACCTGGTCGATCGATACGGCCTGGAGAAGGTCAAGACCATCGGCGATGCGTACATGGTCGTGGGCGGTATGCCGGAGCGCTCCGACGATCACCCGGCCAGGGTGGCCGCGATGGCCCTGGACCTGGCGGAGGCCGTGGGTCAGATCGAGGCGGCGACGCGGCTCGGGATCAGCTTTCGGATCGGCATGCACTGTGGCCCGGTCGTGGCCGGCGTGATCGGCACGAAGAAGTTCATCTACGACGTCTGGGGCGACACGGTCAACATGGCGAGCCGCATGGAGTCGCTCGGGATCCCCGGGCGTGTCCAGGTGACCCACGCGATCAAGGAGCGCCTCGGCGACGCCTACCGGTTCGAGGCCCGCGGGCTCATCGACGTCAAGGGCAAGGGCCCGACGCCAACGTACTTCCTCCTCGGCGGAGCCGCGTCAGAAAACGTTAGCGAGCCGAGGGGCGCGACGGTTCGGTAGCCGGTTCGCCGGGCGCGACGGCCGGGACGGCCATCGCCAGGACGTCCTCCCTTGTGGCGACCATATTGTGCAGCCGGCGGCCGTGCTCGACCGTCGCCTCGATGACGTCGCCCTCCGATCCGGATGCCTCCCAACCACAGGCGCATCGGACCGTGATCGTCGTATCCACTTCTCTCTCCCTGCTCACTCAGCCGAGCGTCCGGAACGGTTCCGGCACGTAGCCGTCGAGGGCCGTCGCCCATGGTGCGGCGAGTTCCGCATTGACCACTGGATCGTCTCGGATCAGCCACGCGAGATGCCGCAGGCCATGCTCGAGGACCTGCTCGAACGCGATCTCGTCGGGGGCCGCGGTCGCCTCGGAACGGGCGAGCGCCGCTCTCCCGACGGGAGCGCTTGCCATCGAGCCGACCAGCGCCGGGTCGATGACCACCACGAAGGTGAGGATGACCGCGTCGCGATCCCGTCGCCACGACGTGGAATGGACGATCCGCGGTTCGCCGATCACGTCACGGACGATCGTGCTGACGACCTCGACCGGATGATCCGTGCGGCCGATGTCGATGAGCCAAGGCGCAGGCCCGCACGGGCCGGTCAGCTCGAGCCGGCCGTCGCGGAGCCAGACCACGAAGACCTCGGCCTGGACCGGTCCGTCGATGTCGATGGATGGATCGATCGACGCCATGGCCGTGATGGTACGCGTCCGCGCGGCGCCGCCCCCGGGTCGCCCTCGGCGTCCTGCTAGCCTTCCCCGGTGGACCTGCCTGATCGACCGCCGTTCGCACTCCGCGCGCGGCTCCTGACGCCGCTCGACGCCGGCGGGACGCGCCACGAGCCCGACGGGCTGCTGGTCGTCGATGCGCGGGGACGCATCGCCTTCGCCGGCGCGGCCGCGGCTCGCCCGGCCGATATCGACCTCGAGACGGCCATCGATCTCCGACCCTGGGTGGTGACGCCCGGGATGGTCGACCTGCACGTCCATCTGCCGCAGCTCCCGAACGCCGGCCTCGGCGCCGGCCTCCACCTGCTGACCTGGCTCGACCGGTACATCTTCCCGCTCGAGCGCGGCTACGACGAAGCCGAGGCGGAACGACTCGCTCCGCTCGCCTGGCAGGCCTTCGCGGCCGCCGGCACGACGACGACCCTCGCGTACGGCGCGGTGTACGAGGCGAGCCTCGACGCCACATTCCGGGCAGCCGAGGCGCACGGCATCCGGGCGATCGTCGGCAAGGTCATGATGGATCGACTGACCTACGACCGGACGATCGACCCGACGACGATCCTCGACCGGAGCCTGCGCGAGTCGGCCGATCTCATCGCCCACTGGCACGGCCGGGATGAGGGCCGCCTCCAGTACGCCGTCACCCCGCGGTTCGCGGTCTCGTGCACGGCCGACCTCCTGCGCGAGTCCGCGTCGCTGGCCGCGTCCACCGGCGCCTACTGGCAGACGCACGTGTCCGAGGATCGCGGCGAGATCGAGGAGGTCGCTCGGCTGTTCCCCGAGGCACTCGACTACGTCGACGTCTACGACCGAGCTGGCGGGCTCGGCGAGCGGACCGTGCTGGCGCACGCGGTCCACCTCTCGGAGCGGGAGCTGGCCCGCCTCGTCGAGACCGGCACGCGCGTCGCCCATTGCCCGGCCTCGAACCTGTTCCTGGCGTCGGGGATGATGCCGCTCGGGCGGTATCTCGAGGCGGGCCTCTCGGTCGGGCTTGGGTCCGACGTCAGCGCCGGTCCCGACCTCTCGATCTTCACGGCGATGCGCGTCGGCACGTACCTGAAGAACGCGCTCGCCGTCGCGGGTATCGCCGAGGGACCGAACCTGACCCCGCTCGACTGGCTGCGGATCGGGACCCTCGGCGGAGCGACCGCGCTCGGGCTCGACGACCGGATCGGCTCGCTCGAGGCCGGGAAGGAAGCGGACGTGATCGCGATCGATCCGTCGTTCGTGGCGCCCGTTCCAGGCGTGGTCGACGTCGAGCCCGAGGACCTCGCCAGCCGGCTGATCTTCCGCGCCCACCCGGACATGGTCCGCGGCGCCTGGGTCCGCGGCCGTCGCCTGGAGGGCCCCGGAGACCGCGGCGCATGACGACGGCGGACAGCGCGGATCTGGTGGTCAGCGGCGGGACCATCGTCGATGGGACCGGCACGCCTGGGCGAGCGGGGAGTGTCGTCGTCGACGGGGAGCGGGTGCGGATCCTCGCGCCCGACGCGCCGCTGCCGACCCATGTCAGGCGCCACATCGATGCCACCGACCGGGTCGTCGCGCCCGGTTTCATCGACCTGCACAGCCACGGCGGCCTGATGATCCTGGCCGAACCGCGACACGAGCCAAAGGTCCGCCAGGGCATCACGACCGAGATCGTCGGCGTCGACGGCAACGGCTTCGCCCCGTTCGCCCGACGCGAGGACCTCGAGGCGTTCGTCGAGCTCGACTCGGGACTCGATGGGCGGCCCGCGATCGACTACGAATGGGATACGGTCGGGCGCTATCTCGAGCGGTTCGACGGGACGGTCAGCGTCAACGTCGGGACCCTCGTCGGCAACTCGGCGCTCCGCATCGATGCCCTCGGTTGGGATGACGTTCCCGCCGATGCCCGGGCGATGGATCGGATGCGCGGGCTGCTGCGCGACGCGATGGGAGAGGGTGCCGTCGGGGTCTCGTCGGGGCTCGACTACCCGCCGGGGTCGTACGCGACGACCGAGGAGCTGGCCGAGCTGACCGCCGAGGCCGGTCGAGCGGGCGGGTTCTATCACAGTCACGTCCGCTACCAGCTCGGCGATCGGTACCTCGATCCGTTCCGCGAGGCGATCGAGATCGGCCGACGGGCCGGCGCTCCCTCGCACATCACCCACTTCTATCACCGCGAGACGCATCCGGGACCCGCGGAGCCGCTGCTCGAGCTGGTCGACGACGCGCGGGCCGAAGGGCTCGACATCACGTTCGACACCTATCCGTCCGAGTGGGCGAGCACCCGGCTGCTCATCCAGCTGCCCGGGTGGATCCAGGCCGGCGGCCCTGGTCCGCTCAAGGGGCGGCTGGCCGAGCGCGGGGCGCGGGACCGGCTCCGCGCCGAGATCGCCGCGCGGGGGGCGGCCTACACCGGCCCGGCCGGCTGGGCGGACCTGCGACTCGGTGCGTTCACCCACCCGGACAATCTCCGATGGGAGTCACGGACGCTGGCCGATGTCATGACGGAGTCTGGCCGCGATGCGGTCGACGCCATGTGCGACCTCCTGCTGTCCGAGAACCTCGGCGTGAGCCAGGTCACCAGCGGACCGTGGTCGAAGACGTTGCCGTTGTTCGTCGCGCATCCGGTGGGGATGGTCGGGACCGACTCGACGTTCCTCGGCGCGAAGCCGGCGCCGCGAACGTACGGCTCGTTCCCGCGGATCCTCGGGCAGTTCGTGCGCGACGAGGCGCGCCTCTCGCTCGAGGAAGCGATCCGCAAGATGACGGGTGCGGCGGCGGCCCGGCTCGGGCTGCGCCATCGGGGCGTGCTGCGAGATGGGATGCTCGCCGACATCGTGGTGTTCGACCCGGCGAGCGTGCGATCCAATGCCACTTACGACGAGCCGCGCCAGTTCCCCGATGGCATCGACCACGTCATCGTCAACGGCGTCGCGGTCGTCGATGGCGGCGTCCACACGGGCGCGACTCCGGGCCGCGGCATCCGCCTGGGCCGGGACTAGCAACGCTTCGCGGCTCGGCGCCCGCTCATACTCGCGCGGTGACGACGGCTCCAGCCCCGCGGCTCGGCCTACGCGCGAATGCCGGCCAGTTCACGCTCCTCGTGGCGGTGAACGGTCTCGTCGGCGGGATGATCGGCCAGGAGCGGACCGTCCTGCCGCTGCTCGCGCACGACGTGTTCGGCCTGACCGGGTTCACGATCGTCATGGCGTTCGTGCTCGCGTTCGGCGTGACGAAGGCGTTCGCCAACCTCGCCGCCGGGGCGCTGGCGGACCGGATCGGCCGGAAACCAGTGCTCGTCGCCGGCTGGCTGTTCGGAGTGCCCGTGCCGTTGCTCCTCATCTGGGCGCCCGAATGGGGGTGGGTCATCGTCGCGAACGTGCTGCTCGGGCTCAACCAGGGGTTCGCCTGGTCGAGCACGGTGATCATGAAGATCGACCTGGTCGGCCCGGCCCGCCGTGGCCTGGCGATGGGACTCAATGAAGCCGCCGGGTACCTCGCTGTCGCGCTGACCGCGCTCGCGACCGGGTACATCGCGGCTGACGCAGGCCTCCGGCCGGAGCCGTTCTTCCTCGGGCTCGCGTTTGCAGGGTTGGGCCTCGGCGTTTCGACGATCTTCGTGCGAGAGACGCAGGGCCACGTCGCGTTGGAACGTCAACCGGGTGCAGCGAGCCTGGCCTGGCGCACGGTCTTTGCCCGAACGACGTTCCGGGACCGGTCGCTCTCTGCGGCCAGCCAGGCCGGACTCGTCAACAACCTCAATGACGGGATGGCCTGGGGCCTGCTTCCGCTGCTCTACGCGTCGCACGGTCTGGGCGTCGCGGAGATCGGCGTTCTGGCCGCCGTGTATCCCGGCGTCTGGGGCGTCGCCCAGATCGGAACCGGCGCGCTCTCGGATCGGATCGGGCGGAAAGGGCTCATCGTCGCCGGCATGCTCGTCCAGGCCTGCGCCATCGGTCTCATCGCGTCGACCTCGGCGTTCGCTGCCTGGATCCTGGCCGCCGCGCTGCTCGGGCTCGGCACGGCGATGGTCTACCCGACGCTGCTCGCGGCGGTCGCGGATGCCGCGGATCCGGCCTGGCGCGGGGCGGCGGTGGGCGTCTACCGACTGTGGCGCGACCTCGGGTTCGCTGTCGGGGCGATCGTCGTCGGTGTGCTCGCGGACCGGGCGGGCATGCCGTTCGCGATCGGCGCGGTCGCCGTGCTTACCGCCGGCTCGGGTCTGGTCGTGCTGGTTCGGATGCGCGAGACGCACCGGAGCTGAACGGCGGTTCCACGGGCAAGCCGGCGGCCGCCCACGCCTCGAACCCGCCGTCGATGTCGGTTGCCCGCTCGAAGCCGAGGTCGCGAAGGGTCGCCGCCGCCAGGCTTGACGAGTAGCCGTGCGCGCACATCAGGATCACGCGTCGGTCCGGGTCGGCGACGCTCGGGTCGGCGTGGCCGGAGGTCGGATCGAGCCGCCAGTACAGGACTGAAAGCGGATGGTGGATCGAACCGGGGACGACCCCGACGTCCTCGCGCAGTTCCCGACAGCGGATGTCGATGAGGATGGCGTCGCCGTCCATCTCGGCACGTGCCTCTTCTGGCGTCAGGCGATCGAGTCGCTGGCGCGCCGCCTCGAGCACGTCTCCGATGGTCCGTCGCTCCACGGTCGTCCTCCTCCGTCGTGAGTATGCATCCGACGGGCATACAACAGACTCCCAGACCCCTGAGCCCGGCTTCGTGCATAACGCCGACCACCGGGCACTCGTCTCCGGGGCGCCGCTCGCGACACCTGGACATTTGCCGGGTTGACATGCGACTTAGTACTCACTAAGTTACCGCCATGACACCGACCACCCGCCTGTCCGCCGAGGAGCGCCGCGACGAGATCGTCGCCGCCGCGATGACCGAATTCGCCCAGACCGGCTATGCCGGCACTTCGACCGAGGCCATCGCTCGTCGCTCCGGCGTCAGCCAGCCATACCTCTTCCAGTTGTTCGGCACGAAGAAGGACCTCTTCATCGCCGCGATGCGCCACGGCTTTCGCCGGACGGGCCTCGCGTTCGAGGTGGCCGGCCGTGCCGCCCGAGCGGAAGACCCCTCAACCCAGCGCGTGCTAAAGGCGATGGGGATGGCCTATGGCGACCTGCTTCGGGATCGCGAGTTGCTGCTGTCACAACTCCAGGCGTATGCGGCATGCGGCGACCCAGAGATCCGTCAGGCCGTCGGCGAGGAGTTCGTCCGGATCTACCGCTTGGTCGGGGAACTCTCTGGTGCCGACGACCACGAACTCGAGCAGTGGTTCGCGTTGGGCATGCTGATGAATACCGCCGCCGCCATCGGGCCCGAGACGGCGGAGGCCTGTGACCTCTCCTTCGCCTCGCTCGGGAGGATCGCCGCCCCCCGATGACGCCGCCAATCACCCCCTTTTTCGATCCGCTACTTAGTGACTACTAACTAGGAAAGGAGCCACCCAGTCATGACGTCCCGCCGGTCCACCATCTGGACCTTCGCGATCACCTCGATCGCCCTCTTCATGGTCTCCCTCGACAACCTCGTCGTGACGACCGCCCTGCCCGTCATCCGTGCCGACCTCGGCGCCACGCTCGAGGAGCTCGAGTGGATGGTCAATGCCTACACCCTGACGTTCGCCGTGCTGCTCCTGACGGGCGCCGCACTTGGCGACCGGTTCGGCCGGCGCCGGATGTTCGTCATCGGTCTCGCCATCTTCACGGCTGGGTCCGCCGCGGCCGCGCTCTCGCCCTCGAGCGATGTCCTCATCCTGGCCCGCGCGGTCCAGGGCATCGGCGGTGCGATCGTGGTCCCGCTGAGCCTGACGATCCTGTCGGCCGCCGTGCCGGCGGAGCGACGAGCCGTCGCCCTCGGGGCGTGGGGTGGCATCGCCGGCCTGGCGATCGCCATCGGTCCACTCGTCGGCGGCGCGATCGCGGAAGGCGTGTCGTGGCACTGGATCTTCTGGCTCAACGTGCCGATCGGCATCGTCGCCGTGGCACTCTCGTTCTTCCGACTTCAGGAGTCGCGCGGCCCTGACGGCGCGCTCGACCTGCCCGGTCTTGGCCTCGTGAGCACCGGCCTGCTGGCCCTCGTGTGGGGCGTCATCCACGGCAACGACCGAGGGTGGACCGATCCCACGATCCTTGGTGCGATGGCGGCTGGCGCCGTCCTGTTGGTCGCCTTCCTGGCCTGGGAATCGCGGGTCAAGTCGCCGATGCTCCCGCTACAATTCTTCCGCAGCCGCGGGTTCACGGCCGCCAACGTCGTCTCGTTCCTGATGTACTTCGGCGTCTTCGGCGCCGTGTTCCTCCTGGTCCAGTTCTTCCAGGTCGTGCAGGGCCTGAGCCCCTTCCAATCCGGTCTGCGGACGCTGCCGTGGACGGCGATGCCCGCCATCGTCGCCCCGATCGCCGGGGTGCTCGCCGGTCGCATCGGCGGTCGGCCGCTCCTGGTCGCCGGCATGGCCCTACTAGCAGCGGGCCTCGCCTGGATCGCGGCCGTGACGAGCCCGACCGTGGAGTACCTGTTGCTCGTTCCGGGCTTCGTGCTCGCCGGCGTCGGCATGGGGCTGTTCTTCGCCCCGATCGCGAACGTCGTGCTGTCCTCGGTCGACCCGATCGAGGAGGGCCAGGCCTCGGGCGCCACGAACACCATCCGCGAGCTCGGTGGCGTGTTCGGGGTGGCCGTCCTCGCCAGCGTGTTCTCGTCGACTGGTTCGTACGCGTCGCCGACCCAGTTCGTGGACGGCCTCGTGCCGGCGGTGTGGATCGGAGCGGTCATCGTGGCCGTGGGGGCGGTCGTGGCCCTCGCGCTGCCGGGTCGGGCTCGCCGCGAGGTGATCGTCCCGGCCGAAGGGGCCGCACACGCGGCCTCGAGCTCCGGGGTGCCGGCACAGACAGCCGGCTGACCAAGGCTCGAACGGGCGAGTCCGGCACTGCCGGCTCGCCCGTTTTCGTTTACCCGGCGGGCGCCGGTTTCATCTCCCCGCCCTCGGCGGCGGGCGGCTCGACGGGCGTGGTCGCCCGCAACGTGCGGCGTAGCTCCGTGAACATCCGGTCCATGGCCGCGGCTTCGGTATCCACGAGGTGGCCATCGCCGGCCGAGCTGGCCCAGCCGATGGCGAGGTGCAGCGCGACGGCCCCGGCCTCGAGCCACAGTTCGCAGGCCCGCCGGATGCGCTCGACGTAGTTGATCGCGAGGACCTCGTCGGTCTCGGGCATCAGCACCGCGAACCGGCCCGTCCCGAGGCGGGCGATGTGGTCGGCTTCGCGGGCCCCGCGCCGCATCGTGTCCGCGACCGCGGGCACGATCCGCTCGATCGAACCCGGCCCCATCCGCTCGGCCAGCTTGTCGAGGCCCTCGAGCTCGATGATGACGATGGTCGCCGCGCGGTGATATCGCCGGACGCGGGCATCCTCGTCGTTGACCATCCGGGCCCAGGCGGTCGGTGCCAGCAGCCCGGTCAGGCTGTCGATCGCCGGATCCGCCGGCGGCGCGATCGCGCCGACCCGACCCCCGACACTCATGTTTGCCGAGCCGTACGCGCCATTGCCGACACTCCCGTTTCCCCCGTTCGATCCCAACGATCCGTTCGGGCGCCCCGCCGCCGAGGCGGCCACCGCCTTCGACGCCGGCCGAGGCTGCCGCCGAGCCTGGATGCGCGACCACACCAACGCGAGAACGATGACCATGATATCCGCGGCCAGGATGACCACGAAGATGCCGATGAGCGCGTCCTGAGACAGTGCCATGGTCCGGGATGACTCCTGGATGATGATCGGGCCAAGGAACCCCGATGATATGGCCGCCCACGCTCGATAGGACCATTTCCGGACGGCTCCAGGACGTTTGCCGGTGACCCATCGCAACGCGCGGGGACCTCCGGTGGAGTCCGGTTCGGTGCGGTGCGGACGACGCCCCGCGACGTCGTCGAAGCCCATCCCGGGGCCGGCCGATGGTACGCTCCGGTCGAGGAGGGTCCCTGCCCGCATGACGTCCCGGACCGAGTCGCCCGGCGCGCTCGTCATCCCGGCCGGCCGGATCGCGCCGGGCCGCGCCCGCGGCCTGCCGCCGCCCCGGCGCGAGGGCCCAGCCAAGCTGACCGGCGCAGCCAAATACGCGGACGACATCGTCGTGCCGGGGGCCTGGTATGGCGCCACGGTCCGCTCGACGGACGCGCACGCGACGTTCCTCGCGCTCGATCAGGACCCCGACTTCGACTGGTCGACGGTCGTGCTCGTCACCGCGGCCGACATCCCGGGCGAGAACATCGTCAGCTCCATCAAGGCGGACCAGCCGATCCTCGTGCCGCTCGGCGGCGAGATCCGGCACCACGCCGAGCCGCTGGCTCTCCTGGCCGCCGCGGACCGAGGCACCCTGCGGGCAGCCCGCCGCGCGATCAAGGCCCGGACCACGGCCCTGCCGCCCGTCTTCGATCCGCTCGAGTCCGATCACGTCTTTGCGAGCTACACGATCGAGAACGGCGAGGTCGAGGCCGCCATGGCCGCCGCCGATCTCGTGCTCGAGGGTGAATACCGCGTCGGCCACCAGGAGCAGCTCTACATCGAGAACAACGGGATCATCGCGGTCCCGCGCGACGACGGTGGCGTGGCCATCACGGGCTCGCTGCAATGCCCGTACTACGTCCACGCCGCCCTCAAGAAGGGCCTCGCGATCGACGACCAGCAGGCCCAGGTCATCCAGGCCGAGACCGGCGGCGGGTTCGGTGGCAAGGAGGAGTTCCCCTCGGTCATCGCGCTGCACGCGGCCCTGCTCGCGCTCAAGGCCAAGCGCCCGGTCCGGATGATGTACGACCGCCACGAGGACATCGCGGCGACGACCAAGCGCCACCCCGCCATCGTCCGGCACCGGACCGGCGTCACCAGCGACGGCCGGCTGTTGGCCCAGGACATCGAGGTCGTGATGGACGGCGGGGCGTACTGCACGCTCACGCCCGTCGTCCTGAGCCGCGGGGCCATCCACGCGGGCGGCCCGTACCGCTGCCCGAACGTCCGCATCCGCTCCCGGGCGACCCGGACGAACACGCCGCCCAACGGCGCGTTCCGCGGCTTCGGGGCCCCGCAGACCGAGTTCGCGGCCGAGACCCACCTGAACCGGATCGCCGAGCGCCTGGAGCTCTCGCCGCTCGAGATCCGGCGCCGCAACGTCTACCGGCTCGGCGACACGACCCCGACCGGCCAGGTGCTGCGCGAGAGCGTGGCGGGCGAGGAGGTGCTGGAACGGGCCGCCGAGGCGTCGGAGTTCGAGCGCCTGCGCACCCGAACCGAGCGCGAGCGCCGCGCCCGGACGGGGTCCGGCACGATCCCAGGCTCGCCGTTGCGAACCGAGCGCCAGCGCGTGGCCAGCGGCATCGGACTCGCCCTCGCGTGGCATGGCGCGGGGTTCACGGGCTCGGGCGAGGTGAAGATCGGGTCGGTCGTCTCGCTCGAGCTGACCGCCGAAGGCCGCATCCGGATCCTCACCGCCTCGACCGAGATGGGCCAGGGGACCAAGACGATCTTCCCGCAGGTCGTCGCCGACGCGCTCGGCGTGGCCTACGACGACGTCGAGATCGCGCCCCAGGACACGGCCATCGTCCCCAACAGCGGGCCGACGGTGGCGTCCCGCACCGCGATGGTGGTCGGGGGCATGGTCATCAAGGCCGCATGGCGCCTGCGCGAACAGGTCGAGGCCGCGACCGGCAAGACATTCCGGGACGGATATCGCGAGCACGCCCGGCGTGCCGGCCCGATCCGCATCGACGAACGCTTCGAGCCGTATCCGGGCATCAGCTTCGACGACGACACGTACCGCGGCGACGCGTACCCCGCCTTCGGCTGGGCCGCCTGTGTCGCCCGAGTCGATGTCGACCTGGACACCGGCGAGGTCCACGTCCGTGACGTCGTCGCCGCCGACGACATCGGCCATGTCATCCACCCGATCCTCGCCGAGGGGCAGGTCGAGGGCGGCACGCTTCAGGCGGTCGGCTACGCGACGATCGAGGAGATCAAGCTGCGCGACGGCCGGTACCTCAACGACCGGCTGGCGACGTACATCATCCCGACCTCGCTCGACGCACCGCGGATCGCGACGATCCTGGTCGAGGCGCCGTATTCGGGCGTGCCCCACGGCGCGAAGGGCGTCGGCGAACTGCCGATGGACGTCGGGGCGCCGGCGGTGGTCGCCGCCATCGCGGACGCGACCGGGGTCTGGATCCCGGACCTGCCGGCCAGCCCGGAGCGCATCCTCGCCGAGCTCGCCGGGCGACCCGAGGTCGCGCCACTGCCGCCGGGTGTCTCGGAACCGGCCCGGTCATGACCACGTACCGGTTCACGGTCAACGCCGCCCCCGTCGATGTCGACGTGCCCGGGATGCGCCGGCTGCTCGACGTCCTGCGCGAGGATCTCGCGCTGACCGGGACGAAGGAGGGCTGCGGGGAAGGCGAGTGCGGGGCGTGCACGGTCCTGCTCGACGGCGCGCCGGTCGACTCGTGCCTGGTCCCGGTCTGCCAGGTCGACGGCACCGACGTCCGGACCGTCGAAGGCCTCGCGACCCCGGGCGCCGACCCGGGCGCGGCTCCGACGCTCGACGGATTGCAGGCCGCCTTCCTCGCAACCGGCGGTGCCCAATGCGGCATCTGTACGCCGGGCATGCTGATGGCGGCGCGGGCCTATCTCGATGCCGGCGGCGGCCCCGACGCCGATGCGATCCGCGAGGCCATCGCGGGCAACCTGTGCCGCTGCACGGGCTACACGAAGATCGTCGACGCCATCGCGCTCGCGGCGGGCGGCTCGCGATGAGCCGCGACCCCGGCTAGGCACGGCGATGCCGATCGAGCCACCGGTCATCAGCCCGCGGACGCTCGCGGACGCCTATCCGGCGCTCGAGGGCGCCCGGCCGATCTCCGGTGGCACGGACCTGATGGTCGCGCTGACCGGCGAGCTGGGCGACCCGCCGGATCGCATCGTCGACCTCTGGGGCCTCGACGAGCTGCGCGGGATCGCCATCGACGGCGACGCCGTCGTCCTGGGCGCGCTGACCACCTACACCCAGATCCGCGGGTCGGCGGTGTGCCGCGAGCATCTCCCCGCGCTGGTCGAGGCGGCCGCGACGATCGGAGCGGCGCAGATCCAGAACCGCGGCACGCTCGGCGGGAACGCCGCCAACGCGTCCCCGGCCGGCGACACGCTGCCGGTCCTGCTCGCGATGGATGCCTCGTTCGTGCTGGGCAGCGCCCGCGGCGAGCGGACGGTCCCCGCCGCATCGTTCTGGCCGAGTTATCGCCGGACGGCCCTCGCCCCCGACGAGCTGATCCTGGGCATCCGCCTCCCGCTCGCCACGGGCCGTGAGGTCCGCTTTCGAAAGGTCGGGACGCGCCGAGCCCAGTCGATCAGCAAGGTCTCCGTGGCGCTCGCCTGGCGGGATGGGAGCCACGAACACGCGCCGATCGCCCGGGGCTGGCGTGACGTTCGCCTCGCCCTCGGGTCCGTGGCGGCCACCCCGATCCGTGCCCGCACGACCGAGGGCGTGCTCGAAGGCCGACCGCCGACGCCGGAGACCGCCGACCTTGCCGCCGAGACCCTTGCCCGCGAGCTCCACCCGATCGATGACGTTCGCTCCACCGCCGAGTACCGGCGCCTGGTCGCGGCGCGGGTCTTGCATCGGCTCATCCGCGAGGTGGGCGGTTGGTAGGGGGGCGCGGCCGCGTATCGGTGGTGGCCATCGCCATGGCCTTGGCAACGACGCTCATCGGGTGCGGAACCACCGCGCCGGCTGACCCGCCCGGTCCCGCCACCGTGCCGCCCGGACCCGCGCAGCCCGACACCGCGGTCCCACCTGCCGGTCGGATCGCCTTCTCCCGCCTCGAGGTCGACGCCAAGTCGGGCATGCCGACTGCCGCCGACATCTGGAGCGTGGCCACCGACGGCTCGGATCTCGTCCGCCTGACGGATCTGCCGGACCTCGCCGCCATGGCCGCCTGGTCGCCGGATGGGGGCCGACTGGTCTTCTCGCGCTTCACGAGTCGCATCGAGGGCGACCTGTGGGTCATCGACGCCGATCCGAACGTGCCGGACCGCCATCTCCGCCGGCTGACCGAGGGTCCCGGCGTGGAGGGCGCGGCGGCGTGGTCGCCCGACGGGGCGTCGATCGCGTACGTGACCGATTGGCAGGGCGCCGGGAGCATCTGGATCCGCGCGGCGGATGGATCCGGAGAGCCGAGGCACGTGATCGAGGGCAACTGGCCCTCGTGGACGCCGGACGGGTCGCGCCTGCTGGTCACGCTCGGGACGGACTTCAAGGAGACGACGCTCGCGTACGTGTCCGTCGACGGCGGCGAGACCGAGCCACTGCCGATCCAGATGCCGAACGCCTCGGAGGGCTCGGTGAGCCCGCTCGGCGAGATCGGGTTCGTGTCGAGCGAGAACGACTACGCTGGCGGCCCGACGAACTGGAACGAGGACATCTTCACGACCGGCAGCGACGGACGACGGGGGCCGATCCGGATCACCAACACGCCCGAGAACGATCACTGGCCGCCGTCGTGGGCGCCCGCCGGCGACTGGTTCGCCTACACCCACGATGTCCGCGAGCAGGTTTCGCGCCTCGCGATCGTCCTCGGGACCGGCGAGCCACGCTACCTGACCGACGGGTCGTTCGACCTGTGGGCGGCGTGGCGACCGGAGCCGGCGCCATGACGGCCCAGCCGCACCCGTCGGCGCCGCCCTCGATCGACGTGCTCGACGTGCTCTCGCCCGGCATCTTCGCGGCCAGCATGGCGCCCTTGTTCGAGGGAGCGCCACGCTTCCTCGGCCGGCTGGCGATGGGTCGACCGTACGGGACCGTCGCGCAGCTGTTCGATGGGGCGCGTCGCATCGCGCACGCGATGCCCGAGGGCGAACAGGTCGAGCTTATCGACGCCCACCCGCGTCTCGGGGCGCCACCCGGCGCCGTCTCGGCCCTCTCGTTCAAGGAGCAGGGCTACGACCGCGGCCCGGTCGCCGACCTGGCCGCGACCTTCGACCACCTGAACGCGGCCTATGAGGACCGGTTCGGGTTCCGCTACTGCGTGTTCGTGCAGGGGCGATCGCGCGCGGCGCTCCTGCCGGGTTTCGAGGCCGCGTTGGCGGCCGAGCGCGAGGCGGAGTTGCACCGGGCGCTCGACGCAGTCATCGACATCGCCGCCGACCGATATGCGACCCTGCGTTCCGGAGCCACGGAGGGTGGATCGTGATCGAACTCACCGCCGATCGCTATGGCAAGGCGGCCATCCGCATCGTCCGCGTCGGACGGGACACGACGCCCCATGCCCTGCGGGACGTGACCGTCGCGATCGCCCTCGAGGGCGACTTCGTCGCGGCCCACACCGACGGCGACAACTCGCTCGTCGTCGCCACCGACACGATGAAGAACACCGCCTACGCGTACGCGGCCGAACACCTCACCGGCTCGATCGAGGCGTACGCCACGGTGCTGGGCCGCCATTTCCTCGACAACGCCCAGGTCGCGCGCACGACCGTGAACGTGCGCGAGCATGCCTGGCGCCCGATCGACGTGGCCGGCGCCCCGGCGCCCGACGCCTTCGTCCGTGGCGGCGAGGGCACGCGCGTCGCGACGGTCGCCGTGACGCGCGACAGCACGCAGGTCGAGGCCGGCGTCGAGGATCTCGTCGTCATGAAGACGACGCGCTCGGCGTTCAGCGGCTTCCCGCGCGACCGGTTCACGACGCTGGCCGAGACCGACGACCGCCTGATGGCGACGAAGGTCACCGCGGTCTGGCGCTACGGCTCGCCGGACCTTGACCACGACGCGACCTACGAGGCCGTCCGTCGGACGCTGCTCGAGGTCTTCGCCGACCACGACAGCCCGAGCGTCCAGGCGTCGATCTGGATCATGGGCCGGGCGATGCTCGAGCGGCACGAGGAGCTCGACGAGGTTCGGATGGTCCTGCCGAACCTGCACCACTGGCCGGTCGACTTGTCGCCCTTCGGCATGACCAACGATCGCCTCGTCTACGTCTCGACCACCGAGCCGCACGGGCTCATCGAGGCGACCGTCCGCCGGGGAGAGGGCTGATGGCACCGCCTGCCGTCACGGTCCGCGGCCCGGCGGTCCCGGGTTCCGACCGCGTCCTGACCGACGCGGCGCTCGCCTTCGTCGCCGACCTCCAGCGACGGTTCGGACCGGTCCGACTCGACCTGTTGCGCCGGCGCGAGGAGCGCCAGGCCGAGCTTGATGCGGGCGTCATGCCCGACTTCCTGCCCGGCACGCTCGATGTCCGCGAGGGCGATTGGACGGTCGCCCCGGCCCCGGCCGACCTCGACGATCGACGGGTCGAGATCACCGGACCGGCCGAGCCGAAGATGATGATCAACGCCCTCAACTCGGGCGCGCGCGTGTTCATGGCCGACCTCGAGGACGCGCTGTCGCCGACGTGGGCCAATGTCGTCGGCGGGCAGGCCGCCCTGATGGACGCGGTCCGGGGCACGCTCACGTTCGACTCCCCGGAAGGCAAGTCGTATCGGGTGGGCGAACGGCCGGCGACGCTGCTCGTTCGGCCGCGGGGCTGGCACCTGATCGAATCGAACGTCCTCGTCGATGGCGTGCCGATCTCGGCGTCGCTGTTCGATGCCGGGCTGTACCTCTTCCACAACGCCGCAGAGCGGGTCGCCCGCGGGACCGGGCCGTACTTCTACCTGCCCAAGCTCGAATCGCACCACGAGGCGCGGCTCTGGAACGAGGTCTTCGTGCACGCCCAGACGGCGCTCGGCGTCCCGCGCGGCTCGGTCCGGGCGACCGTGCTGATCGAGACGATCCTCGCCGCGTTCGAGATGGACGAGATCCTCTACGAGCTGCGCGAGCACGCCGCGGGACTCAACGCGGGGCGTTGGGATTACCTCTTCAGTGCCATCAAGAAGTTCCGGACCGACCCGAACATCGCGACGCCGGACCGGGCCCAACTGACGATGACGGTCCCGTTCATGCGGGCGTACACCGAGCTGCTCGTCCAGACGTGCCATCGGCGCGGCGCGCACGCGATCGGCGGGATGGCCGCCTTCATCCCGAACCGGCGCGATGAGGCCGTGACCGAGGTCGCCCTGGCCAAGGTCCGCGACGACAAGGAACGCGAGAGCCGCGACGGCTTCGACGGGACCTGGGTGGCCCACCCGGACCTCGTGCCGATCGCGACCGAGGTCTTCGACGGCGTCCTCGGTGCGGCGCCGAACCAGAAGCACCGGCGGCGCGAGGAGGTCTCGGTCACCGCCGCGGACCTGCTCGACCTCTCCGTCGCGGGCGGCCGTGTCACCGAAGCGGGTCTTCGGGCGAACATCCGCGTGGCCCTCGCCTACCTCGACTCGTGGCTGCGCGGCGTCGGGGCGGCCGCCATCGACAATCTGATGGAGGATGCGGCCACAGCCGAGATCAGCCGCTCCCAGTTGTGGCTGTGGATCACGCAGCAGCCGTCGCTCGAGGACGGGCGGGTCGTTGATCCGGCCCTCTACGCCTCCATCCGGGACGAGGAGCTGGCCCGCCTGCGCGAGGGTGGTGAGGGGCGCCTGGCCGATGCCGCCGAGCTGCTCGATCGCCTCGTGCTTGCGGACGACTTCGCCGAGTTCCTGACGCTGCGGGCCTACGCGCTCCTGGAGTAGCCGTCAGGCGCCCGCCACCTCGACTGCGTCGCCCAGCCGAACGCGTCCCGGTGCGATGACCTCCGACCAGACGCCGAACGGCAGCGGCTCGGTGGTCTCGAGCCATCCGCGCGTCTCCTCGAGGTAGTGCAGGGTGTCGAAGGTCGGGTAGCCGGTGTCGGGGTCCTGGGTCGTGACCGCGCACCGGCCGACGTTGCCGGCGACGCGCACCACGGCCTCGCCCACCCGGACGTCGCGGCCGACCCAGCGGTCCTCCGCATAGGCGTCCACGCCGTCGATCCCGAACGTCATCCGGAACCGCCGACCGTCGAGCGGCGCATCCTCGCCGCCGGCCCCGGCCAGGGCATCCAGCGCAGCGGTCGAGACAAGCGTCGCGGTCGGCCCGCGATCCCCACCGTCGCCAGGGATCGCCAGTGCCACGAGGCGACACGGCTGGCGTGCGAAGGTCGAGATCGCCTCGGTCCACGGTCCGATGACCGGGTGGACGGCTCGCGGTCGGGTCCGGAACGGCGCGACGTAGACCGGTCCGAGCTCGAGGGTGCCCGCCACGGTCTTCCCGTCCGGAAAGTCGAGCGCGAGGGTGCAGGCGACCGGGTCGTACGCGGGGTGGATCGTGGCGAGCGGCCCGAGGCGCTTGCCGTTGATCAGGCGATCGTCCGCATCGAGGACGGCGAACGCGCGGTCACCGGCGATGCCCGTGGCTTCCAGTGTCGCGGCTTCGAGCGACACGAGGGCCATCGACTTGATCGGGGCGATGGTGATCCAGGCGACCCGCCCGGCTGTGTCCGTCATGTCGGGAGTATGGATGACGACGACAACCTGCGACGGTTCCTTGCTATCGACGCCACAACTTCTAGACACGAAGGCCTGATTCAACTGATACTCCGCGGTATGACGACCATCCGCGTCGGTCAGGCGGCCGAGATGCTCGGGGTGACGGTGGAGACCCTTCGCCGCTGGGAGGCTGACGGGCGCCTCCGGATGGAGCGCTCGGAGGGTGGCCAGCGACGGATCCAGATGGACGACGTCGCCCGCCTGCTCGCCGAGCGCCGGAAGGCCGCGACCGACCGGCCGATCGTCGCCCAGTCGGCCCGGAACCGGTTCCCGGGGATCGTCACCCGGATCGAGCGCGATCGCGTGGCCGCGGTCGTCGAGGTCATCGCCGGCCCCCATCGGCTGGTCAGCCTGATGACCGCGGAGGCGGTCGACGACCTCGATCTCAAGGTCGGCGACGAGGCGGTCTGTGTCGTCAAGTCCACGAACGTGATCGTCGAGATCCCGTCGTCGAAGGAGCCCCGAACATGACGTCCCGCCATGCAGTCGTGGTCGGCACCCTCGTCGTCGTCCTTGCAGCGTGCTCGGGTGGTGGCGCGGCATCGGCGACCCCGCCACCGTCCGCTGCCGCCGTCGAGCTCACCGTGTTCGGCGCCGCCTCCTTGAAGAGCGCACTCGAGCAGGCCGAGACCGCGTACGAGGCGACGAACCCAGGAACGAAGCTGACGATCTCGACCGACTCGTCGTCGGCTCTCGAGGCGAAGATCGAGCAGGGTGCGCCGGTCGATGTCTTCCTGTCCGCCGACACCGCCAATCCGAAGAAGCTCGTTGATGCCGGCCTCGCGGATGGCGCCGCCGTCAACTTCGCCGCGAACGAGTTGACGATCATCGTGCCCGCCGACAACCCGGCAAAGATCGCCTCCCCGAAGGACCTGGCCAAGGACGGGATCAAGGTCATCGCTGCCGGTGACGAGGTCCCGATCACGAAGTACGCGAAGCAGCTCGTCGAGAACCTCGCCAAGGAAGCCGACTATCCGGCCGACTATCGGGCGTCGTACGACAAGAACGTCGTGACCAAGGAGGACAACGTCAAGAACGTCGTGGGCAAGATCGAGCTCGGCGAGGGCGACGCGGGCATCGTGTACGAGACCGATGCCAAGGCTTCCGAAAAGGTGAAGACGATCGACGTGCCTGACGACGCGAACGTGCCGGCGACGTATGCCGGGGTCGTCGTCAAGGAGTCCAAGAACCTCGCTGCCGCCAAGGCGTTCCTCGACTGGCTCGCGGGTCCCCAGGGCCAGGCGATCTTCGGCGGCCTCGGGTTCCTACCTCCGTCGTGATCGAGGAGGCGGCCGGGCGGCCTGGGGGGAGCCCGGCCGCGTCCGCTCGTTCCGCGACACGACGGTCGACCCCGGGGCGCTGGGGCGAGCGAACCGTCACCGCCACCGCGGTCCTGTTCGCCCTCTTCCTGGGGCTGCCGATCCTGACGCTCATCGGAAGGGCCGTCCTCACCGGCTCGCTCGGCGTCGCGCTCGCGACACCGGCCGTCCTCGATGCCCTCTGGCTGAGCCTCCTGACGACGTCGATCGCCCTGGTCGTCACGGTGGTGCTCGGCTTGCCGCTGGCGTTCGTCCTCGCGCGCCGGTCGTTCCGTGGCAAGGGGCTCATCGAGGCCGTCGTTGATCTGCCGATCGTCTTGCCGCCGTCGGTGGCCGGACTCGCGTTGCTCCTCGTCTTCGGGCGTCGCGGCCTGCTCGCGGCCCCGTTCGAACTGCTCGGGTTCTCCGTGCCGTTCACGACGGTCGCCGTCGTCCTGGCGATGATCTTCGTGTCAGCCCCGTTCTTCATCCGCTCGGCGCGGTCGGGGATCGCCGGCGTCGACCATGACCTCGAGGATGCGGCGCGCGTCGACGGCGCCTCCGAGCTGCAACTCTTCCGCCGGATCACGGCGCCGCTCGCGGGATCGGCGCTCGCGGCCGGCCTCGTGATGACGTGGGCCCGCTCGCTCGGCGAGTTCGGGGCCACGATAATGTTCGCCGGCAACGTCCAGGGCCATACCCAGACCCTGCCGCTCGTCGTCTACAGCGAATTCCAGGGTGGCGGGCTCGACGCGTCGGTGGCGGCGGCCGCGATCCTGGTCATCGCCGCGTTCGGGGTCCTCGTCGCGGTCCGGGTGTTCCACTGGGGTCGAGTCATGGATGCCCGGGGGATCGTCTGACCGCAGGCCCGCTCAGCCGGCGATCGGGCCTCGCGCGACGAACGTGCCGGCTCCCCGTCGGCCGACGAATGCGCCGTCGCGGATGACCGCCCCGCCTCGCACGAACACATCGCGGACCGAGCCGGACACGTCGAGGCCTTCGTACGGGGTGTAGTCGCTCGTGTGGTGGAGGTCGGCGGCGCGGACGGTGCGCCGGGCGATCGGATCGAATAGGACGATGTCCGCGTCGCGCCCGACCTCGAGCGAGCCTTTCGAGGTGAGGCCGAACCGCCGGGCTGGGGTGGTCGCGAGGACGTCGACCATGCGCTCGACGGTGATCCGATCCTTGGCGACGCCCTCGGAGTACACGAGCGTCAGCAACGTCTCGATACCGGGCGCCCCGTTGCTGATCTGGTCGAACGATGCGCCATGACTGGCCACGGCCTTCTCGAGGCCCATCCGATCCGGCACGTGGTCGGTCGCGACCAGGTCCAGCGAGCCGTCGGCCAGGCCCGCCCACATGGCATCGCGGTCCGCGGCCGATCGGAGCGGTGGCGAGATGACGAAGCAGGCGCAACGGGTCGGGTCTGGCTCCTCGTAGCGCTCCTCGGTCAGCACGAGGTAGTGCGGGCACGTCTCGGCGGTCACCCGGACGCCGGCCGCCTTGGCGATGCGGACCTCGGCGAGTGCCGCGGCCGACGAGAGGTGGACAACGTGGACCGGGGCGTCGGCCCGTGCGGCGAAGTCCATCGCCCGGGCGGTCGCGACCGCCTCGACGTGCGGCGGCCGCGAGCTCGCGTGGAAGCGAGGCGCGGTCTCGCCACGGGCCAGTGCGGCGGCGATCCCGGCCTCGAGCAGGACCGGGTCCTCGCAGTGGACCTGGAGCATCCCGCCGCGGCGACCCATGACCCCCATCGCCGCCAGCAGCGACTCGTCCGGCAGCCGGAAGTCGTAGACCATGAACGCCTTCGAGGTGGCGATCCCGGCTTCGATCGTCGCCGGCAGCTCCGTCAGCGGGTCGTCGGCATGGCCACTCACCCCGAGGCTCAGCCCGACGTCGATGGCGCTGTCGCCGTCGGTGGCCGCGCGCCACTCCCGGACTCCGGTGAGCAGCGACCGTTCGGCCTCGGGCGACGACCCGGTCCCCGGGTTGTTGAAGGCGAGGAACGTGGTCGTGCCACCGAACGCGGCCGCCACCGAGTCCTGGAAGAACCGGTCCGGCTCGGCGTCCGAGGCGACCCGGTTGTGGGTGTGCACGTCGATGACGCCTGGGAGTACCAGCAGCCCGGTCGCATCGATGACGGTGTCAGCCCCGGCCGCCGGTCCGGACAGGTCCGGCTCGACGGCCTCGATGACGCCCCCGCGGACCCCCATGTCCGCCCGCCGCGAGCCCGTGGCGGTGACCACCGTCCCACCCCGGATGACGAGATCGGTCATCGCGAATCGGGCGTCGCGCTGGGCGCGCGAAACGCGCTAGTCCGCCAGATGGACCCCGGTCGGAGCGTTAGGCGCGTACCGGGCCGGGATCGGCGGGCCGAACCTGGCCGTTCACGCATCACCGCCCTCGACCTGTGCACGAGTGTCCCCGATCCCGGCCCACCCACGGGTCGATCCACGTCGTCAAGCATGCCCAGCGTTCCGAGCGACGCACATTTGGCGGGAAAGGGCCCCGCGGCGACACGACGCCGATCCGCCGACCGCGGAGGCCGACCCGGTGGCCGCGGTCACTCGACCTCGGTGATCCGGATCGTCTGGGCGCCCTCCCAGAGGCAACGCCGGCCCATCTCGCGCAGGCGGTCGTCCCAGCCCTCGTCTGGCACGACCGAAGCGAAATGGTTCGCAGCCAGCTGGCCGACCTTGGATGCCGTCGTGCAGCCGCCGTAAGGGAAGAAGATCTCGCACTCGCTGATGCCGCCCGGATAGATGGCGAGCTGGCCGGGCGCCGGGTGCGAGGTGTGGTTCTCGTAGTCGAGGCCGGGCCGGAAGTCGCCGAACGGGATCCACGTCGATTCGCCGGTCCAGCGGCAATGGATGAGCTTCGAGTCGATCGGGAGCATCCGTCGGATGGCCTCGATGGTCCTTGGTGCCGCCGCCTCCCAGTGGGCGGTAAAGTGGAGGTCGCCGACCTCGATCCGCAGCGTTCCCATCCGCGAAGCATAGCCCGGAGGCACGCGTGTCCGACCAGCCCGGGGGCACCCGTCACACGATCTCCACGCACGTGCTCGACACCGAGCGCGGCGTGCCGGCTGTCGGGGTCCGCGTGACGCTGTACCGGACCGATGTCAGCGATGCGCCGATCCGCCTGACCCAGGCGCTGACCGATGGCGACGGGCGGGTCCGCGACCTCCTCGAGCGCCCGTTGGTCGCCGGCGACTACCGGCTGGAATTCGACGTCGCGCACGAGGATGCGACGTTCTTCACGAAGCTCTCGGTCGAGCTGCGCATCACGGACACCGCGCGCAGCTACCACGTGCCGCTGCTGTTGGCGCCCTATTCGATGACGACCTACCGGGGCAGCTGACCGCTAGCGCAGGATCGCGACGGCGTCGACATCGAACCGGGCGTGGCCCTTGGTCCCGGCGACGACGAACTTGACCGAGTGCAACCCGGACGTCGCCCATGACCCGGTCACGACCAGGACCTTGGCAAGACCCTTGGTGCGATGCAGATCGACGGTCGCCTTGAACACGCCGTCGACGTAGACCTTGGCCTTGCCCCGACCTCGGGACTTGGGCGCGACGAGCGCGAAGGCCCGGCCGGTGAAGGTGAAGGTGGCAGTCGCGCCCTTCTTCGTCGCGTACCTGGTCTTGCCGCCCGAGGCGGTCGAGCTCTTCGAGGACTTCCAGCCCTTCGAGTACTTGAAGTGGGTGCTCGTCTCCTGGAAGAGCTTGGGCACGATGGCCGATCCGGCCACGTATGGGCCCCAGTTCTGCGCCCCGTCGCGCGCGCGGACGCGAACGAGATAGGTGTGCTTGAACCTGAGCGCGCGCTCGGTCGTTCGGGCGGTCGAGGCGCTCACGATGGTCGCCCACGCGCCGCCGTCGGTCTGCAGGCCGGCACCGTACGCGTTGATCCCGGTCAGGTCGTCGGTCGCGACGCCCCAGCCGAAGCGGGTCCGCACCGTGGTGCCGAGGATGGTGCCCTTGACGAACGACGCACTCGATGGCGGCAGGGCGGTCGGCCCGTGCGTGTCGAGCGCCCGGTACGCGTCGACGATCCGTCCCGTCGCGGTCCAGCCCACCGTCGCGGGCGCCGCCTTGCCGGTCGCGAGCAGCCGCGCACGCAGGGCGGACGGGTTACCCGCCAGGCTCGGAGCGGCCGAGGCGATCAGGGCGACCACGCCGGTCGCGTGCGGGGCCGCCATCGACGTGCCGTCCAGCCAGCCCCAGCCCGGTTGCGGGTGCGAGCTGTCGGCCGGGAGCGTGCTCAGGATGGCGACACCCGGGGCCGCGATGTCGACGGTCGTCGCGCCGTAGTTGGAGAAGTCCGGGATGCCACCGGAGTTGTCGATCGCGGCGATCGAGACGATGTTCGGGAGGTCGAACGTGGCCGGAATGGCGGGGAGGGCCTCGTCGTTGTCGATGCCCTGGTTGCCGGCCGACGCCACGAACAGCGTCGGGGCCGCAGCCATCGCGTCGTGCAGCTCGGATGGTTCGCCCGGGTCGCCGCGGCGTCCCCACGACGTGTTCGCGATATGTACCCCGAAGGACGCCGCGTAGTCGATGGCGGCGATGGCCTGCTCATCCCAGCCGCAGTCGCCATCGGCCGGGCTGTTGATGAACTTGAGGGCCATGATCTTCACCGACGGTGCGACCCCGACCACGCCGGCGCCGTCGAGCGACGCCGCGATCGTGCCCGCGACGTGCGTCCCGTGGAAGTCGTCGTCGAAGTCGTGGACCGTGTTGTCGCCGTGGCAGAAGTCCCAGCCGTGCACGTCGTCGATGAAGCCGTTGCCGTCGTCGTCGACCCCGTTGGTCTCCTTGCCTGCGCCAGATTCGCCGGGGTTCGTCCAGGCTCGGCCGGCGAGATCCGGGTGGCTGAAATCGACCCCGTCGTCGATGACTGCGACGACGACGCTCGGGTCGCCGGTCGTGATCTCGTGGGCCTGGAGGACGTCGACATCGACATCGGGCAGGCCCTCGGTCTCGGGCAGGCCCTGGTAGAGCAGCTGGCCCGTGTTGTTGAGGCCCCAGAGCTCCGTCCAATAGGTCTCGCCGCTGGGGTCGGCATCGAGCTGGTTGCGATGGTCCACGCTGACGCGCAGGACATCGGGATCCGCGCGCAGGGCGGCGATGGCGGTCTTGGCATCGGTGGCTCGCACGACCGACAGGCGGCTGGACGGCAGGTCGGCGACCCGAGTGAGACCGTGCCGGGCCGTGGCGGCGCGCCATTCCGCTCGTGTCGTGCCGGCCTTGAAGCGGACCAGGAGCCGGGTGCCGTCGGAGGTGTCGGTGGTCGCGGGGTCGGCGGCCGTGGCCCAGGCGGGTCGCTCCGCTCGAAGGCGGGGGTCGGTCCCCTGGCTTCCGGCTCGCGGGTCGGCGGCGAAGGCCGGGGTCGTCGCGGCGGCGATGAGGCCGAGTGCGCCGAGGAGCGCCATCAGGCGATGTGAGGCGGGGGCGCGCGACATGGAACCTCATACTGTCGCCGGCTGAGCCCCGGGCGTCCATGCCGCCGGCGCTCGACATGGTACGACCTTCGCGGCAGAAGGCGTGACAACCTAGATGTCACGGCCTCCCGTCACCGTTCGGCCCATGGAAACCGCCACCATCCACCCGCTCCCGACGCCGATCGCCGGTCCGGAACCGACGCCCCTGCCGACACGCGTCCGGCTCGACGGCGACCGGATCCTCGTCGAGCGCCTGGTCATCGCCGATCACGGCCTCGCGGCGTTCCTTGCGGAGCGCCCGGCCGACGACCAGCCGGCGCTCATCGAGCGCGCCGTGCGCATCGGCCTCGTCGCCCTGCAAGACGCCGGTATCACGGTCAACGTCGACGTCGTCAAGACCGAGTTCGAACGCCTCGTTCGCCAGGCCGAGCAGGTCAACGAACGGGCGGCGTCGGCCCTGGAGCAGACCCTCCGGACGAACTTCGCCGACGGCGACGGTCGACTGCCGCGGACGCTCGAGAAGTTCCTCGGTGACCGAGGCGCGCTGCGCGGGATGGTGGATGAGCTCTTCGACGAGAAGAAGCGCGACAGCGCCATCGGGCGCATCCGGGGCATGCTCGAGTCGTACTTCGATGGCGATGCCTCGAAGCTCGCCCACCTGCTCGACCCGACTCGACTCAACTCGCCGATGCACCAGTTCCGCCAGGAGATCGCGGCGGGCTTCAAGTCGGTCGAGGAGCGGCTCGTCGCCATCGAGGCCGCGGCCGCCGCTCGAGGCGCGGAGCGTGCCAGGTCCGCGGCCAAGGGCGCGGATTTCGAGGAGCTGCTCCACGCGATGCTGGGCGAGCTGGCTCGGGGCGCCGGCGACCTGCTGGACCGGACCGGAACCGACGCGGGCGCCGTCATGAAGTCCAAGAAGGGCGACTTCGTGTTGACCCTCGACGCGCGGGTGGCGCGCGGCTGCGACCTGCGGGTCGTCGTCGAAGCGAAGGACCGGCCGATGTCGATGCGGGCGATCCGCGAGGAGCTCCGCGAGGCGAAGGAGAACCGCGGCGCCGCGATCGGGCTGGTCGTCTTCACGCCCATCCATGCCCCGGTCGGGGTCGCGCCGTTCAGCCTGGTCGGCGATGACGTGTACTGCGTCATCGACCCGGGAGCGCCCGAGCCCGCGACACTCGAGGCGGCCGTTCGCCTGGCGCGGTTCCTCGCCGTTGCCTCGCTGGCCGAGCACGAGGTCGAGGTGGATCCCGCCGCGATCGCCGCCGCGTTGACCGCCATCCGCGAGCAGCTCGAGCTCGTGCGCACGCTCAAGGCCCAGCTCACGTCGATCTCGACGGCGACGAAGGCGGTCTGGACCGGACTCGACACGATGCGCTCGAACATCCTGGCCCGGGTGACCGAGGCCGAGGCGGAGATCCGCGCGGCCGACTGAGTCGTGCGAGCGTGCCGCGCACGCGTCTCACGCATAGCCCGAATGGGTGCGGTTCGGGGAGGACCGGTCGGCTACGGAGTACCCCGGACGAAGGGACCGTTGGCGCGGGTTGCGTCGCGGGGGACACTTAGAGGCGAGCGCGGTGCGTGGCTGCCGTCCCCTCCGCGCTCCTCCGAAGCCCCGCCCGAACGGAGTGCCCTTTGCGTCGCCGGCTCGCCGCCACCCTGCTCGCCACGCTCATCGTCCTGCCAGTCGTCGCCCCGGCGAGCGCCGCCGAACCGACCGAGACGCCGATCCCTGACGCGAGTGCAAGCACCGAGCCGACGCCGGTCCCCGAGCCCGCATCGACCCCTGCGCCGGCCGTCGAATCGGCGCCCGCAGCCGCGGTACCCGGGGCCGCCGCCCGCGCCCGCGGCCGCCCGGCCCGAGGAACCGTCACCGGCCAAGCCCAACGGCGGCCTCGACGCGACCGGGCGCTTCATCGTCGTCCTGAAGGCGAGCACGAACACGACGGCCAAGGTCAAGGGCGTTGCGAACCGGGCCGCGGTCCGTGCGGACCGCACGTTTACCCGTGCGTTCCGCGGGTTCACGGCCTCGCTCGATGCGGGCCAGCGACGAGCCTTGCTTCGTGACCCCAACGTCGTCGCGGTCGTCCCCGACGAGATCGTCCACCTGGCCGCCCAGACCATCCCGACCGGGGTGTCGCGCATCGGCGCCAAGAAGTCGCTCGTCGCCGACATCAATGGCCTGGACCAGCGAGTGGACGCGGATGTCGCCATCGTCGACACGGGCATCGGGCCGCACCCCGACCTGAACATCGCCGGTGGCTACAACTGTTCCAGCTCGGATCGCTCGGCCTGGGCGGACAACAACGGCCACGGGACGCACGTCGCCGGCACGGTCGCGGCCCTCGACAACGACTTCGGGGTCGTGGGCGTGGCCCCGGGCGCGCGCCTCTGGGCGGTCAAGATCCTCAACGGCGATGGCTACGGCTACCTCTCGTGGTACGTCTGCGGGCTCGACTGGATCCTCTCCCAGCACGACCCGGACGACAGCAGCCGGCCGCTCTTCGAGGCGGTGAACATGAGCGTCGCCAAGGCCGGCAAGGACGACGCGAACTGCGGCCTCACCAACAAGGACGTCCTCCATCAGGCCGTCTGCCGGCTCGTCGCCGGGGGCGTGACCGTGGTCGCCGCTGCCGCGAACGACCACGCCAATGCCAGCAAGAAGGTCCCGGCCGCCTACAACGAGGTCATCACGGTCTCGGCCCTCGCCGATACCGACGGCAAACCCGGCGGCACGGGCGGGAAACGCTGCTACTCGTGGGGCAGCTACGACAAGGACGACACGTTCGCGAACTTCAGCAACTACGGCCACGACGTCGATCTCATCGCGCCCGGCAAGTGCATCTGGTCGACGAAGCCCGGGCCGACCTATGGCTACTCGTCGGGCACGTCGATGGCGACCCCGGCCGTCACCGGCGCCGTCGCGCTCTACAAGGCCAGCCGCCCGATGGCGACGCCGGCCCAGGTCAAGGAGGCGCTCAAGTACCTCGGCACGTGGGACTGGAAGGTCTCCACGGATCCGGACAGCAAGCACGAGAAGCTGCTCGACGTCTCCAAGCTCGGGTCGCTCGGCACGTTCGACATCGGGTCGGTGAAGCCGGCCGCGGTGGGCGAGGCTGGCGGCGCGGTCGTCGTCCCACTGACACTCACCCGCAGCACGACGTTCTTCGAGCGGGTGGCCCTGGCCGTCCGGTCGTTGCCGGCCGGTTGGACGGCGACGCTCGACAACACGAGCCTGCTGGGCTGGACGGCCAACGCCACGACCCTGCGCCTCACGCTGCCGAACCCGACTCGGGCGGGCACGTATCGCATCACGGTCGATGCCGCGAACCAGGGACGCGTCCAGTCAGTCGCGACGGATGTCGTCGTCGAGAACGACCTGCCGACGGCGAAGGCCGTCGTGGTCACGATGGCCGGGGGCAAGACCGGACCGGGCAGCGCGCCGGCGGTCATCAGCTGGGCCGCGGCCACCGACAAGACCAGTGCGATCGCCGGGTACGAGGTCCAGTTCCGCAGGAACGGCAGCGCGTGGTACGCGGTCAAGGCCGCGTCCGGGAAGGTCCACTCGTTCGCTCGCAGTCTCGCGTTCAACGCGACCTACGAGGCACGGATCCGGGCCCGCGATGCCGCCGCCAACTGGAGCGCCTGGGTGGTATCCGCGCCTTTCCGGGCGGCCCTCGTCGACGACCGAAGCGCGACGGTCAAGTACACCGCCTCATGGGTGAAGACCAGCTCGTCGGCCGCGATCCTCGACACGCTCCATCGCTCGACCAAGCTGCACGCCAAGCTCAGCCACACCTTCACGGGCCGGGCCATCTCGGCGGTGGCGCCGATCGGGCCGGGTCGAGCCAAGGTCCGCGTCTACATCGACGGCGTGTACCAGAAGACCGTCGACCTGCGCCGGGCGAGTACCCACAACCGACGCGTCATCTTCACGAAGGCCTTCGCTTCGAGCGGGAAGCACAAGATCACGCTCGAGATCGTGTCTGCCGGCCGGGTGCAGTTGGACGGGTTCATCGTCCTCAAGTAGGGGTCGGGGCCGCGGCCGCGCGGCCCGCTGCAACGCCGCTGACACGTTGCGTGTCGAGTCCGCGCTCGCTCGACCTTGCCCTCGTGCGCTAAGGTGACGGTCGCCGACGTCCCGGGCCGGGTACCCGGACGTGATCGGCATCGACGGTGAGGTTCGATCGTGGCAAGGGCGATGTGGAAGGGGGCCATCCAGTTCGGGCTGGTCACCATCCCGGTCAAGCTGTACCTGGCGACCGAGTCCAAGGGCATCAGCTTCAACATGCTCCACAAGGACGACCTGTCGCGCATCCAGATGAAGGTCTGGTGCCCGGTCGAGGACGAGCCGATCTCCCGCTCGGACACCGTCAAGGGCTACGAGTACTCGCCCGGCGAGTACGTGGTCATCACCGACGAGGACCTCGAGCGTGTGCCGCTCAAGACGGTCCGCTCCATCGAGATCGAGCAGTTCACGAAGGCCAAGCGCGACGACGCCGCGGTCCGCTTCGTCAAGAGCGCCTACTACCTCGAGCCCGACAAGATCGGTCGCAAGGCGTTCTACCTCCTGAAGTCCGTGCTGGAAGAAGACGGCCTGACCGCGATCTGCAAGGTCGTGATCAAGGACCGCGAAGCGCTTGCCGCGCTCGATCCGTTCGGCGACACGATGCTCATGACCACGCTCCACTGGCCCGACGAGATCCGCTCGCTCGGCGAACTGGAACTGGCCGACGAGGAGTTCGTGTTCAAGCCGGCCGAGCTCGCGATGGCCAAGCAGCTCGTGTCGGCGATGACCGGCGAGTTCGATCCGGCCCAGTACAAGGATGAGTACCGCGAGGCACTCGAGACGATCATCCAGGCCAAGGTCGAGGGCAAGGAGACCGTCGAGATCGAGCAGCCCGAGGAGACCGGCAAGCTCATCGACCTGATGGCGGCCCTCGAGGCGTCGGTCAACGCGGCCAAGGAAGCGCGCGCGGCCGGCGGCACGGAGCCGGTGTCGGTCGCCGACGCGAAGGCGGCCAAGGATGCAAGGACGGCCAAGGCCGCGAAGGCGCCGGCCAAGGCCAAGGCCGCCGCGGCCGAGGCGGCCGATGCCGACGCCGAGGCCGAGGAGCCCGCGAAGCCCGCCCGCAAGCGCAAGAGCGCGTAGGGGCTCGGGCGCGGCGCGTTCCGCCGCGATCGCCCGGTCCGCCGCCGCCTTGCTCCCAGCGCAAGTTCCAGCTGCAGTAGCCCGGTTCGTGGCCCCGGATCACTGATTCGTTGCGCCTCACGCAAGGGATCCCGCTCCCGACCCGATCGCAGCCGGGTCACGGGACGAGATCGCCTTGGAGTCGGCTGCTTTCGGACCCGAGTAGCCCCGCGTGCGTCCAGTTATTGCGCCACGCGCAAGAACCAGACAACCCGTTGCATCGGATGCAAGCAACGTCGCCGCGACCGGCGAGACTCAACTGTTTCTCGCACGACATGCAATCCGGCGCAACCGACGCTCCCAGCCTCGTCCGATCCGTGCATCTGGCGCAAACCCTGAGCACGTTTCCAGCCCCAGCTCGCCCGCTGGCGACGGGACGTGCATCTCGTGCAAGCCGACGGGGGAGGGCCGGACCCGCCCGCCCCGGTGCACGAGCGCACCATTGGTACTGGTCGTCCTGTCTCCTGGCCGATACCAATGACGTTCGTCCCCTGACAGACTGCCCGGGCCATGGGCACCGACGGAACCGATCGAGAACAGGCGCTGGAAGCGCGGATCGCGCGGCTCGAGGAACGCCTCGCTCACCTTGAGAATGAGGGCCGGCCGTCCTCCAGCGAGCCCGCGATCGCCGGCAACACGGCGGCAGCGGCCGCGCCGCCCACACCTCCACCCGTCGCCCCGCCGACCGTCAGCGGCTGGGTCCTCCCGAAGTCCGCCCGCCCCCAGGCCAGCGTGGTCGCCGCGCCGGCGACCGCCGCCACTTCGCCTTGGCCGTCTGCGCCAATGCCCGCCACATCGACCTGGCCGGCCGCACAACCGCAGTCGCAGTCAGGCGGCATCGACGTTCCGAGTTTCGCCGATCTGGAAGCTCGCCTCACCGGCCGAGCATTGGCCTGGGTGGGTGGGCTCGCTCTCGTTCTCGGCGCGGTCTTCTTCCTGAGCCTGGCCTTCAGTCGGGGATGGATCGGGCCGGAGATACGGGTGCTCATGGGGTTGATCGCGGGATCGACCGCCCTGGCCGGCGGCGCGGTCCTCATGGAACGCGAGAGTCGCCTGCTCGGACATGTCCTGACCGCGGTCGGCCTGGCGATCATCTCGATCAGTCTTGTGGCCGCCACGCGGTTGTACGGCCTCATCCCGATCGAGCTCGGGCTGGCCATCGCCTTCCTCAGTGCCGTGGTCGCGGCAACCGTCGCGATCCGTGCCGACTCCCCGGTCGTGGCCTCACTCGGCCTGATCGCCGTCCTTGCCGCGCCACCGCTGCTCGATGCGCCGGCCGACCTGCAAACGCTGGCGTTCGTCGGCGTCGTTCTCGTCGGCACGACGGCCGTGGCGCTCTGGCGTGCGTGGCGCTGGTTGCCGCCGGTGGCGTTCGTGCTTGCCGCGCCGCAGGCCGCGGCCTTGGTGAGCGGGGATACGGAGCCCGGCGTCGCCATGGTCGGCCTCGGACTCTTCGCGTTGCTGAACTTGGTGGCGGCCGGCGGCGAGGAGTTCCGACGCCATCGCGACGATCTGAGCGCATCGTCGGCCGCGCTCCTCCTGGCCAACGCGGCGTTCCTCGTATGGGCCGGGTTCACGGTCCTTGATCAGGATCTCGAGCCGTATCGGGGCTCGTTCCTCGTGATCGCCTCGTTCGCCCACCTGGCGATCGGCGTGTGGTTCGTGATGCGCGATGGCGAGCGCAACCTCTTCGGACTGCTCACCATCGGCGCGGGCATCGCCTTACTCACGATGGCGGCTCCTGCCCAGCTCGGTGCTCCCGCGGTTCCCGTAGCCTGGACCGCGGAGGCGGTCGCCCTGGCGTGGCTCGCGGTCCGTCGCGGGCATCCATACAGCGCGTTCGCCTCGGCCGTGCTCTACGGACTCGCCGGGATCGCCCTGGTCGATCTCTTCTTGCCGGCACAGGTCGCGCCCGATCGCATCCCATTCACGGACACACCCGGAGCCGCGCTCGGCTATTTCCTCGTCGGCATCGCGGCCGGCGTCTGGATCGTCCGCGATCGGAGCCTCCGTTCGGGGCTGGCTGCATTCGGCGTCCTCATCGCGACCGTGTGTGCCGCCGCGAGGCTGGATGATCCGTCGCTGGTTATCGCCCTTTCGGTCCTGATGGTCATCGGCGTCGGCGTCCACCGCCTGATTCCGAGACTCCCCTCGAATCCCATCCCGTGGCAGGTCGACGGCCTCATCGCCCCGGACCTGCGAACCGAGGAATGGCGCCCGGCGGCCAACGAATGCCTGGTCGTCGCGTCGATGGTCGTCGGCGCCATCGCGTCCGGCGTTCTCCTCCAGATCTACGGCCTGCCCTTCCGATCGCCACCGAGCGGCAGGCCGTTCCTCGACCCGACAGGCGCGGCGGCCCTCGCGCTGACCATGGCGATCGACCTCGCGGGCTTGCTGCACGGAGCGGCCCGCGCGCGGCGGATCGCCAGCATCACTGCCGCTGGTGTCCTGGCCTATGCCATCGCTTCCGAGTTCGACCCATGGCTGGTCGTGATCCTGTGGGTCGCGATCGGAGCCGCCCTCACGGCCATGACCCGTCTCGATCGAGCCGGCCGCCTGGCGTACCTCGGGGCGGACATCGCCTTCATCGGCGGGGCGGCGATCGTGGCGGTCGCGATCGTCGCGCCGCCGACCCGGCTCGTCGTCGGACTCGAGGTCGTCGACGCGATGATCGCCATCGAGTCGGCGGCCGCGCTCGCCGCGGTCTGCGCCGGGCTCGGCTACCTCGGTTGGTCGGCTCGAGACCGGCGTTGGGCGCGCTGGTCGTGGCTCGCCGCCGGGGTGACACTCGTCTACCTCCTCTCGATCGCGGTGGTAGACGCAGTCGCCACCCAGATCGGCGGCAGCGTCCCGACTCGCGAGCTCCGAACGTGGGGGCAGGTCGCGCTGAGCGTGTTGTGGGCGACCCTTGGCGTCATCGCTTTCGTGGCCGGGCTGCGACTCCGCCTCTCGTTGCTCCGCCAGGCCGGGCTGGTACTGCTGGCCATCGCCACGGCCAAGGTCTTCCTGATCGATCTGTCGGCCCTCGACGTCGCGTACCGCGTCGTCTCGCTCATCGCGTTGGGACTCCTGCTGCTCGTGAGTGCCGGTCTATGGCAGCGACTGCAACCGAAACCGACGACGCCGGTGGACCAAGGCATCGGAGCCCGGCCGGGTCCCTGACGTCGATGCACGCCTGATATCGTCACCCGACGGTTCCATGCCTCAGGAGGACGCGTCATGACGAGTCGACGATGTCTGATCGCCATGGGCCTCACAGTCCTCCTGGCCGTCGCCGCCTGCACGCAGAGTGGCGGGGCCGGAACGGGCGGGGCCAGTGAGCCGACGGCCGTGGGCGGCACCAGTGCAGCGCCCTCGGTCGAGAGCGCGTCCGCAGCGGCGGCCACGCCGGCCGCTTCGGCAGCGGCCAGCACCGCGGCGAGCGCGGCGCCGGCCAGTGCCCCGGTCGAAGCCACCGACCCCTGCAAGTTCATCACGGCCGAGGAGGCCACCGACATCCTGGGCTTCGACGTCAAGTCCACGGCGCAGATCGACGGGATGATCTGCATCTATGAGGTCCCGGCCACAGGCGCGATCGCTGCCGTCACGCAGCTTTCCACCGTCGATGCGGCGGCGGCGTTCGAGACCTTGAAATCCGCGCCCGACGCGACACCCGTCGAAGGGCTCGGCGATGACGCCCTTTGGCAGCCGGCCTACCTGGCGGCAAAGTTGTACATCCTCAAGGGTGACGACGTCGTGATGATCGCCGTCGGGACCCTCAGCGGCGTGCCCATCGACGAGATGCCGCCCGAGACGCCGCCCCAGACGCTCCTGGATAAGGCCAAGAAGCTCGGCGAGATCGCGGCCCCTAGGATGTAACGAGGCGCGTGGGCGCACAGCCATCGCACCGCGTCACGGGCATCGGGCACACTGACGGCCTGATGCCCCTCGAGGAATACCGTCGCAAGCGCGACTTCGCGAAGACCCCTGAGCCGGCGCCGGGCGCCTCGAACCCTGAGGCCGGCCGCGGCCGCGGCCGGTTCGTCGTCCAGCGACATCGCGCGACTCGCCTGCACTACGACTTCCGCCTCGAGGTCGCCGGCGTGCTCGTTAGCTGGGCCGTGCCCAAGGGCCCGACGCTCGATCCGAAGATCCGGCGCATGGCCGTCCACGTCGAGGACCACCCCATCGAGTACTTCGACTTCGAAGGCGTGATCCCCTCCAAGCAGTACGGCGCCGGCGACGTCATCGTCTGGGACTGGGGGACCTGGGAGGCGGAAGCACCCACCAGCGATGCGACGACCGCCATCCCCAACGGCGAGCTCAAGTTCATCCTCCACGGCGAGAAGCTCAAAGGCCGGTTCACGATCGTCCGGACCAGCCGTCGACCCGGGCAGCGCGCCGAGCACCGCCTTCGAGGACGACCAGGGCGAGCAGTGGCTGCTCATCCACAAGCGCGACGAGGCCTCGCAGGACGGCTGGGACGCCGAGGACCATCCACAGAGCGTCAAGACCGGCCGCACGAACGACGACGTCAAGGCCGATCGCGACGCGCTCTGGAATGGCCAGGCGCCCGCCGCCGAGGCCGAGATCGACCTGGCGGGGGCGGTTGCCGCACCCATGCCCCAGCACATCGAACCGATGCTCGCGACACTCGCGAACAAGCCCTTCAGCGACCCCGACTGGCTCTACGAGATCAAGTGGGACGGCTACCGCGTCCAGGCTGTCGTCGCCGACGGCAAGGTTCGCACGTGGACGCGCAACCTCAACGACGCCGAGTCCTACTTCCCCCGACTGCTTGCGACCCCGTCCTGGATCGATGCCCGCCAGGCCATCGTCGACGGTGAGGTGGTCGCGCTCGACGACGAGGGCCACCCCGACTTCTCGCTGCTCCAGACCAAGCTCGGCGACAAGACGGCCACTGGCCTCGTGTACCAGGTCTTCGACCTGCTGTACCTCGACGGCCGATCGCTCCTCGACGTCCCCCTGGAGGATCGCAAGCGGCTCCTTCGGAGCGTGTCTGAAGGACCACCCGCGCGTTCGATTCGCGACACACATCGAGGGCGAGGGCCTGGCCTTCTACGAGGCCGCGAAAGCCAACCACGTCGAAGGCGTCATCGCCAAGCTCCGCCGGTCGCGCTACGAACCGGGCCGTCGCACCAACGCCTGGCTGAAGCTCAAGATCCGGCCGGAGCAGGAGCTCGTCGTCGGCGGTTGGACGCCTGGGGAGGGGAGCGCGCGCGACCTCGGCGCGATCGCTGTCGGGGTCTACGAGGACGGCAAGCTGCGGTTCAGCGGCAAGGTCGGATCCGGGTTCACGGGCGCGATCCGCAAGGACCTCCTGGCCCGGATGGCGGCGCTCCAGACCGACGAGCCACCGTTCGATCCGCCGCCACCGAAGGACTACCGCGGGCGATGGGGCGGCGACCTCGCCAACATCACCTGGATTCGGCCGGAGCTGGTCGTCCGGGCCGAGCTCGGCGGCTGGTCACGCGACGGCATGGTCCGTCAGGCCGCATTCAAAGGGATCGAGCCCGGCCGCGACCCGACCGCCGTCGTGCGCGAGACCGCGGTCGCCACGACGACGGCGGTCCGTGCTGCCGAAGCGGCCTCGCCGGAAGCGGACGAATCGCGGCAAGATTCGCCGATGCCGAAGGACTCGAAGGCGAAGTCGACATCGAAGTCGAAGTCGAACGCCGCTGACCCCGGCGACTTCCCCGCCGCCTGGCGCGTCACCAACGACGAGCTCAATGCACTCGATGCGCTCGGCAAGGAAGGGCTGTGGCGGGTCGGGGCCGACGAGCTGAAGCTGACGAACCTCGACAAGCCCCTATTCGAGGCACGCGATCCGGACGGTGGCGGGCCCATCACCAAGCGCGAGCTCATCCGCTACTTCGCGCGGATCGCGCCCACGATGCTGCGCCACCTCGACGGCCGGCCGCTCAACCTCCAACGCTTTCCGAACGGTGCCGGCTCGCCCGGGTTCTGGCAGAAGGACATCCCCGAGACCGCGCCGAAGTGGCTCACCCGCTGGCACGAGACCGGCGTGGACGGCCGCACGGACCGTGACGCCAACGACCATCTCCTCGCCGACCGGGCGGCCGCGCTGGCCTGGCTCGGCAACCAGGCGAGCTTCGAGATCCACGCCTGGACCGGCCGCCTCCCGAACCCATGGCGACCCGCCTTCGCATACATCGACATCGACCCCGGGGAGAAGACGACCTGGGACGAGACCCTCGTGCTGGCCCGGCTCTACCGGACCGCGCTCGGCCACTTAGGCGTGCGGGGCTATCCGAAGACGACCGGCAAGCGCGGCATCCAGGTTTGGATACCCATCGAACCGAAGTACGACTTCTCCGAGACGAGCGGCTGGGTGGAGCGGGTCAGTCGCGCGGTCGGCTCGACCGTGCCGGATCTCGTCTCCTGGGAGTGGGCGAAGGAAGCCCGCAAGGGTCGCGCCCGGCTCGACTACACGCAGAACGCGAGCATCAAGACGCTCGTCGCGCCGTATTCCGTTCGGCCCGCCGACGGCGCGCCCGTGTCCACGCCGATCGCCTGGGACGAGCTGGACGACGCGGACCTGCGGCCGGACCGTTGGACGATCCGAACCATCATCGACCGCGTGGCCGAGCGCGGCGACCTGTTCGCCGACGCCCAGACGGACCTCCAGGAACTCCCGTCGGTCTGAGGCACGGGCCGGCGGCTCAGTACGGTGGATGAAGCCCCGAGAACATCGGGAAGTCGCGAACGTTCTGGGTCGCGAGTTTCCCGCCGACCTGGATCGTGGCGGCGGCCAGGAGATAGTCGACGGTCTCGATCCCGGCGATGGCCCGGTGGAATCGTCGACGCAGCGCCCCGGCGACATCGGCCAACTCGACCGTGATGTCGAGCCAGTGGATCAGCCGCAGGACGTCGAACGTCCGTCGTACCTCATCGTCGCGCACGCCCCGAGGATCTCGGTGCGAACGGGCGTGACGCTGACGATCGTGTCGCTTCGACGTGTCGTCGCGAGGTATGTCGTCGCGCTCGGGTCGCCGCGAAGCGCGTCGATCAGGACCGAGGTATCAACCAGGGTCGGCATCGGGCCCGTACCCCTCAGGCCAGAGGGCCGCGAGGCCTCCGGGTCGTCGGCCACGAACCGCATCGACAAACTCGGCGCCCGTGAATGGACGGTCCTTCCACGCCCCGGCGGAAGCACGAAGGACCCGCTCGAATTCGTCCGCGTCGACCTGGTCCGAGTACGCCCGATCGATGGCGTCGCGAATCAACCTGGACCGTGTTCGCCCGGTCCGCTCCACCTCGCGATCGAGCATGGCGAGATCGTGCTCCGAGAGATAGATCTGCGTTCGTTGCATGGTGTACAACGTACATCGCTCCCCGTCGGCGGTCAACGGCCGTCGTCGCACAAGTCAACCAGTCGCCACTTACCGACGACTTACTTCCGAGTCCCGGTCATGGCAGGATGCGCACGTGCCTGACGACGTGACCGCGATCACGCTTCGCAACCCCACCGACGAGACGCTCGCGAGCTTCTACGTGCCCATCGCGATCGCCTTCGGCGAGGAGTTCTCGGCGGCCGAGATCGAGATGGAGCGCGAGTTCCTCGAGCTCGATCGGATCTTCGGCGCCTTCGAAGGCGAGACGCAGGTCGGGCTGTCGGGGACCTTCACGTTCCGGATGACCACGCCGGGCGGCGAGGTCGGGGCGGCCGGAGTGACGCTGATCGGGGTCATGCCGACCCATCGCCGCCGCGGGATCCTGCGCCTGATGATGACCCGCCTGTTCGAGCAGGCTCGCGAGCGCAACGAACCGGTCGCGATCCTCTGGGCGTCCGAGGCGGCCATCTACCAGCGGTTCGGCTTCGGCTTGGCGACCCTCCAGGCCGAGATCGAAGCGCAGAAGGACAAGATCGTCTTCGCGCGGCCGGTCGAGTCGCCGGGGCGGGTGCGGATCGTCGATCGCGACGAGGCGGCCGAGCGATTCCCGCCGATCTTCGAAGCGCGTCGCGCCGTGACGCCGGGTTCGCTCACGCGGATCGATGCCAAGTGGCGCCAGTTGCTCAACGACGCGGAGTGGATGCGCAACGGCAACGGGCCGAAGGTGCTGGCGCTGCTCGAGGTCGATGGCGAGGCGCGGGCGTACGTCATCTACCGGATCAAGGCGGACTGGGACAGCCATGGGCCGAAGAGCATCGCGACGGTGATGGAGCTGATCGGTCTCGACGTCGTGTCGGAACAGGCGCTGTGGCAGTGGGTGTTCAGCATCGACCTGGTCGGCATCGTTCGCACGTGGCGCGGTCAAGTCCCGCATCCGCTCCAGCTGATGATCACCGAGCCCCGGCGCCTCGCGATGAGCGTCAACGACGCGAATTGGCTGCGCATCATCGAGCTGCCGGCGGCACTCGAGGGTCGGTCGTACCGCGGACCCGGGAGCCTCGTGTTCGAGGTGACCGACGACTTCTGCCCCTGGAACGCCGGCACGTGGCAGCTCTCCGTTCCCGAGTCCGATGGGGTGGCGAAGGTCACCGGCACGCGCGCCGCGCCGGACCTGTCGATGGATATCCAGGACCTGGCGACGGTCTACCTCGGCGCGTTCAACTTCGCGCAATTGGCCGCCGCGGGCCGCGTGAAGGAGTGCCGCCCGGGCGCGCTGGCCGCGGCGGATGCGCTGTTCGCGACCCCGACGACCCCCTGGAATTCAACGATGTTCTAGGTCCTTCCGGACGCGGCCGATACAACGCAATTTGCCCGATCGACGATCTGATCCGATCCCTGTAGCGTGCGCCAGCGGATCAGCCTTCATTTGCCCGATCGACGATCTGATCCGATCCCTGTAGCGTGCGCCGCATGGGATCCGCCAGTCGCCGTTGGGCACTCAACATCGTGATCCGCGCGTACGGCGATGAGCTGCGCGATGAGGTGGCCCAGACGCTGCCCAAGATCGTGAAGCTCGTCCTCGAAGGCATCGAGCTGCGGCCAGGCGACATGGAGTTGCTGGCGGATGCCGTGATCATCGACATGCATGGGATCCGCCAGTCGCCGTTGGGCACTCAACATCGTGATCCGCGCGTACGGCGATGAGCTGCGCGATGAGGTGGCCCAGACGCTGCCCAAGATCGTGAAGCTCGTCCTCGAAGGCATCGAGCTGCGGCCAGGCGACATGGAGTTGCTGGCGGATGCCGTGATCATCGACATCGACGGCACCGAAGCCCGCTTGGGTGTCGCCTCACGTTCACCCTCGACGAACTGGCCGATCGTTACCCGAACCTGCACCTGGCCTGGTAGGAAAGCAGCGGCATTGATGATGTGGTCCTGCCTGAGGACTACGATCCATCCAATGATCACCCCGAAGCGCTACCGGCTCGGGCAGGATTTCCGAGATCTGGGCTCCGTCCGGAACACCGACGACCAGTTCCTTGGCTGGATCAATGTTCCGGGCAGCGGGATGCGGAACAGGGGGGGAATTCGCCCCCTCAGGTTCGTGTCACTCGACGAGCTAGTGCCGGCCGCAATCGTCCTTGTCACCGACGAGCGTTCGGCAGGATCCGCGTCAAACCCCTGGGATGACCTCGTCGACGTTTGGCACGGTCGAATCGTTTATTGGGGGGATGCCAAGTTCGACGCCAAGCGGACAGTCGATGACAATAATACGAAACTAACCATAATTAATATTATTTCTATCCTTACTATTTTCAACTTATATTAAAATCACTTCACATAACAATTCTCAATCACACTCATTAATCATCAACATGCAAGCAAGTCTACAACCTCCGCAACAAAATCCGCTCTCACACTACTTCTTCAACAACCATTCGTAATATCTACCTCATCAGGCAGGTCCGATTTCGCCATCACAGCCGTCCGTGATCCGGAGGGCCATTTCGAGTCGGCGACACTCGCGAGATTCAGGACAATCGAAGGCACCACGATTGACGCCGTTGCGTCGTCGATTGGTCGTCCAGTCGGAGCCGGAAAGTCTGCTGCAGCCGATGTCATCCGTGCCTTTGCCGGCCAGAAAGCGAAGGGTCGTGTTGGTGACTTCGACCGATACGGCGTCGAACTGAAGACCGTGCCCATCGATGATCGTGGACAGCCTATCGAATCGACCTCATTCTCCGAGCTTCATTCACGAAGAGCTGGCCTTCGAAACTTGGGAGTCTTCTGATTTGCTTGGCCGCCTCAATCGGATTCTGTTCGTTCCAATCTCTCGCACCAAGGGTCAAGCTCACGCCACGGCAGTCGTCAAGCGGGCATTCTTCTGGTCGCCTAATGAATCCGAGCTGATTGAGATCGCGACAGAGTGGAAACGCTTCCGGACCTTGATTTCGCAGGTTTTGCCGCGAGTTGCCGCAACCGCGCCCTGAGTCAAGCCTTCCAATCAGGTCCTCGACGGCCGGACGGAACCTGATCCCTCCCATTTCATTTCAGCAAACGCCAGATCTGGCACCCTTGTGTTCAAGCTTTCATCCTTGATCACTCGAACGTCTCCGTGACGAGTGGCAGCCGGTCGCGGACATCGCATTCCCAAGCTTCAATGACCATCCATCCTTGGGATTCAAGATTCGAGCGCTTGCGAGCGTCCCGTTCGCGGTTGAGCTCGAACTATCGAGCCCAGAACGCAGAGTTGGACTTCGGCAGGCTCGGGTAACAGCGCGGGCAGTGATGCCAATAGCAGCCGTGGACGAAGATCGCGAGCTTGCGGCCGGGGTAGGCGATGTCGGGTCGTCCGGCAGCCTTGCGCCAGTTGAGCCGGTACCCGCTAAGTCGAGCCTCGCGCAAGGCTCGGCGAAGGGTGAGCTCGGGTGCGGTGTTTCGCGCTCGGTTTGCCCGCATCACATTGCGAACGGCCGGACTCGATGGCGGCGGGTTCGGGAGCTGTAGTCCGGCCATCGGTCGATCTAGACCCCTAGGAAGCGGCTGCGCGCTCCACGGCGACCGTCGGGACGGCGATGTCCCGTATCAGCTCACGCGCCACGCGCTCGACGAGTCCGACGACCAGGGCGTCGCCCATCATGAACGCGCGTTTCCCGTCGGACGTTGCGGCGTCCAATCGCCTGGAACCCATTGAGCCCCTCGAGCTCACGGGGCGTCAGCCGTCGGACCGACCGTCTTCGGTCTGGATCGGATGCTTGAAGCGAGACGCGTCGAGCCAGCCTCGCCGGTCTGGATCGTTCGGGAGGCCCGATCGATCGGGTCAGGGAACGGGATCGGTCCTTCGTCGTAGGTGTACTCGAGACCGGTCGAGCGACTGATCCTGGTCAGACTCTTCGCGCCCTTCAGGAACTGCCACTTCGCGAGGTCGGCGTCGTCAACAAAGAACTGGTCGGGCACGTCTTCAGTAGCTTCGAGAACATCCTCGAGATTGAACCGCCTGCCTGAGTAGGCCGGCTCGACCTCCATCGTCCAGAGCCGCACCTAACGTGAGGTCAACCGCGGCCCAGCTCCCACCAACCGGATCGTCAGATGCGCGTCTGCTGTCCCAACTTGCCCAACTGAACACCAACGGGCTTCGAAGCAGGCGTCGTATCCCTGCTCGGGCGCCTGGATGAGGTTCGACACAACATCACGCCGACTCGCCCAACGGCTGATGGAGGGTTCGACTTCTCGGGATCCTTCACGCTGCCGCCGCCGATCCAATATGAGGTTCCGTTCCTCGGTGAGGCGAAGCGATATGCGCGCACCACTCCGCGGTGGGGCCGAAGGATGTGTCGCGGCTTGTCGCCCGGCTAGGCCGGGGACAGTCGGGCTCTTCGTCACAACGTCCTACTTCACCAGGCAGGCGGCTGCGCGTAGCGACAGGAAGAGGTACTCGAGGACCGGTACCCGACCCATCTATTGGCTGGTGCGGACCTCGTCCGAATCATGCGAGAAATGAGGCTCACGAGAGGGTCTGAGATCAGCCCTGAGTGGCTGCACGCCGTGGCCGCTGAAGCACTGGAAGCACCTACTCCAATGCGACGAGCCGCGGAGGCCGAGGCCCCGTATGACGTGTAGCCGCGCGGCCGCTACCCCGCGTTGAACAGGTCGATCACCGTCTCGCCGGTCGACTGGGACAGGGTCGTCGGCCCGATGGTGATGACCACGTCGTCCGCGTTGGGGTGGTTCGGGTCGTAGATCTTCAGGTGGCGCGTCGTGCCATCGTCGTCGTACGCGTACGCGAGGACCTGGTGGTTCGAGGTCAGCGCGAACGGGTTCCATGACGCCTTGCGGATGATCCCGACGATCGGCAGCTTGCCGCTGTCGATGGTGCCCTTGATCTTGTCCCATTCGTGGTCGATCGCCCGGCGCCCGGGCTTGCCGGCCACCCACGCCGAGAGCCAGTAGAACCGCAGCGGGACGCTCAGCCAGTAGAGCGACTCGACCTGGTTCCGGACGATGGCCTTGAACAGCGGCGAGCCGTTGGCCGGCGGGGTCGTATCGGGCGGGACCGCGCGCTTCTTCGTGAACGTGTCACGCACGTACCAGGCCATCCCGCCGCACAGGCCGGCGCTCGCGTCGCCGACGCCGACCCAGCGCGGATCGATGAACCCGAGCTTGACCGTCGGTCCCGGCGGAAAGCTGTTCGAGAAGTGGAGTCCCCAGGTACTCGGCTGGAAGCCAGCCACGGCATTCGCACTCATGGCCGAATCCTACGCCGCGGCCATCTGGGTGACGTCTCTTGACCGGTCATGATGGTCGAGTATCATAACTGACCATGAGAACCGTGACGGCGATGGACATGCGCAAGAAGCTCGGCGAGATCCTCGACGCCGCGTCGGCGGGGGAGCGGATCTTGATCGAGCGCGACCATCGGCCGCTGGCGTACCTGGTCTCCGTTGAGGATGGTCAGCGGCTCAGCCCTGACCAGGACGATCTCCTCCGTCGACGGCTGGCGGCTCTCGATCGCCTGGAGGCCCTCGGCAAGGAAATGGCGCGAGAAGTACCCGCCTCCGGACGACGGCTTGACTGACGCCGAGTGGATTCGCCTAGACCATGAGCGTCGCGACGAGCAGATCGATCGAGCCGCACGTGGCCTCCCGCCGCTCGAGGACGAGTGACATGCCAGCCATCGTCATCGACGCGTCCGCGGGGATCGCGATCGTTCGTGCCGAGGCGGATGGAGAGTCGGCGGCGACCGTCCATCGAGCAAGCCGACACCAGAGAAGTACGGTCCTGGTCGTCCCATCCCACTTCTGGCTGGAAGTCGTCAACGCCCTGATGAGTAGGCATCGATGGACCGGCGAGGCAGTCGTCAACGCGTCCATCAGCTCGACGAATGGCCATGGCGACCATCGAGCCCGACCGGCCGATGCTTCTGGCGGCCATCGACCTGACCGAACGATTTGGCCTGTCCCGTACGACGCGATGTACCTTGCGCTCGCCGAATCAATCGATGGCTCGCTCCTGACATTCGACCACGAGCTTCGTTCGGCCGCGGGCCCACGGGCCATCTCGCTCGGTGGGCATCGACTGTCGCGAGCCGTCGTCGCCGTACGAGCACGACGTGACCTGGCCGAGGTACAAGGGCGCCTCCGCATACCTTGCCAAGCTCCGGGCGGAGGCGCTGCGCGACGCCTCGACCTAGCGCTACGAGGCGTCGGCCGCCTCGAGATCGAGCAACAGTTGTGCCAGTTCGAGGGCGTTCGTCGCGCCGTAGTTCGCGTAGCAGTTGTTGAAGAGGACGTGCGTGTCCTTTGCCTGGCCGGCCGTCTCCTGGACACGCGGCGCCCACTCCTGCAGTTCATCGTGGTCGTACAGGTAGCGGAACCGCTCGACCGCCTGGATGCCCTTGGCCTCCCAGGTCTCGGTCCGGCGGCCGTGGAAGCGCACGATGGCGAGATCCGGCGAGGTGGCCGCGACGACGGCGGGCACGCTCGATCTGAAGCCCTGCGGCTCGTCGACGATGACCATCGGGATCTGGCGATCGCCGAGGAACTTGAGCGTCCGCTCGATGTTCTTCTCGTTGAACCACGAGGCGCTGCGGAACTCGACCGCGCCGGTCATCCCGGCGTCGCGTAGGCGGCCGATCGCTTCCTCGATCTGGTCGCGGTTCTCCGATGACGTGAAGAACCAGCGCGGGTATTGGAGCAGGATCGAGCCGAGCTGCCCCGCCTCCTTGAGCGGCTCCAGGGCGTCCGCGAACCAGGCCCACACGTCGTCGCGCAACCCGTCGGGGAGGTCCTTGGCGTAGATGCGCGGCTTCGCGGCGACATCCTCGGGCAGGGCCGCGCGGAGGTCCTTCGGCAGGCGCTTGGTCTCGGTCGGCTGACCGGTCATCAGGGCGTGCGCCTTGATATCGAAGGTGAAGTCGGGCGGCGTGCGGGCGACCCACAGCTCGGCGGTCCGGCGGGCAGGGAGGGCGTAGTAGGTCGAGTCGACCTCGACCAGCGGGAACCGGCTGGCGTAGTAGGCGAGGCGCTCCTCGGCGGAGTCGGCGCCCTCGGGGTAGAAGACGCCGGCGGCCGTCATCGTCGGGTCGGTCCAGGAGGCCGTCCCGATCCGGACTGTGCCGGTGCGGGCGTCGCCGGGACCGAGGTGGATCGGCTCGGCGGCCACGTCCGGCGCGAGGTCCTTGACGCGCGCGGAACTTCGGTCGGGGCCAGGGTCGTGGACGGCGTCACTCACACTCGAATGGTATGGCGCGACCATGTCGAGGGGTGTCAGGTACTCCCTGACAGCGGCGCGGCCGTCCGCGATGGTGGCTCTGCGCCAACAATTCTGGACGGTGGGGTCAGAAAGCGGCCGGTCGGGGTGTCGCTTGCCCGATTTCGCGACGGATCGGTGGCACGGAGCCAACGCCGGACGGCGTGGACCATGACCAGTGGCCGTTCGCGTCGGAATTGTTGGCGCTCCGCCACCATGGGCACATCGGCCGGGCCTCGGCGAGTACGCGCGGGGCGTGATCGTTACGGGACGACGGTCACCCGCACGATGGTCGGCTCGACACCGGCGGCGATCAGCGAGCCATGCTCGGGCGTCAGCACGTCGAGGACCAGGAGGTAGTCGCCGGGCCGGTCAGGCACCGCAAGCGCCAACGTCGCATCGACGGTGACTCGCGGCTCGAGGCCCGCCGGCAGGTCGACACGGGCGGTCGCCGGAACCGGGGTCATCGTGCCGTCCGACAGCGCGAGCCATCGACCGACGAGGGTCGCGGCGACCGCCGGGTCGATGTCAAAGCGGCTACCCGTCTCGATCGTCGGCCCGTGCCCCCAGGCGGCCTTGCCGAGATTGACCACGCGGACCGGCAACCCGACGTCGGTGCCCGCGGGCAGCGTGGCGGTCGGCGCGACGAGGATCGCGCCGTCGAGGTCGCCCGTCACGCGCACCGCGAGGGTCGGCAGGACCGTCTGCGTGGCCGCGTCGTAGGCGACGCCGTCGTCGTCGTGCAGGGTGATCGTCAGGCGGTAGCGACCCGGGGCGGCCGGGATGGCCACCGGCACGGACAGGTACTTCGTGCCGACATGGAGGTCTGCCGGGGCGACGACGTCCCCGGTCTGCTCCGGCGCAACGAGCACGAGGTCGGTGGGTGGCGCGATGGGCGGCAGCGGCTCGGGAGGCGAGGTCGGGGTCTCCGTCGGACTGGTATCGGGAGCCTCGTCGCGCTCGTTCAGCGGCAGCACCGGCGCCGTCGTTTCCGCCGGCGACTGGTCGGCCACCGTCGGCATCGCGGGTTCGACGGCCACCTCTGTCGGTGGATCGGTCGCAACCGGAGCGACGTCGATCGGATCCCAGCGAACGCTTGCCTGGATGCCTTTCGGCAGGTCGCCCCGGTCCTTGATCTTGAACGGGATCCGAAGGGTGGCCGTGCCGCCGGCGGCGGTCAGCCCTTTCACCGATGGGGTCCCGAGAGAGATCCCCGTCGCGAGTAGGTCCGGGGCACCGGGCGCGACGGCCGCTGCGCCTCCGCCGGCCGATCCGCGAGCGCCCGCTCGGACGTCCGCCGACGCGAGGCCCGCCCGCAGAACGATGGATCGTTCGAAGCCCGACGTCGCGTGCTTCGGGTCCATCTGCGCGATGTAGCCCGGGCTGCGCTGGCTCTCGAATCCGAACACGTGATCGTTGGCGCTCGGCGCCGAGCGCCAGATCGCATCGATCGACCGGTCGCCGCCAAGGATCGACTTGACGTACCCCGACGGGTCGTCATACGCCTCGGCGATGACCGCCGACGCGCCTGCGTCGATGAACCCGGCCGCAAAGTTGTCGACGCGCTGCCGCGCCTGATCCAGCGTGCCCTCGGGCAGGTCCGGCTCCGAGAGGCCGCTTGCGTAGCAGAGGTGGTGGAGCAGCACGACCGCGTCGTTCGCGAGCTTGACCGACGCGACGATCCGGCTCTCCCCGAAGTACTGATGCGTGGAGTCGTTTCCGCCGGCACTTGGGTTGAGCCCGAAGCCGTCCTGCGTGGGTCGATAGAGCGCGTCGCGGTAGCGGCTGGGCCAGCCGTTGCCGTGGCCCATGTAGACGACGAGCGAGGCACCTTGGAGGGCCGCCTTGACGGCCGGCCACGTCGCGTTCGGGGAGTAGATCTCGGTGACGTCGGGCGTGTACCGACGGGCCACGGCCGCCGCTGCGCGAGCCTCTCGCCGGAACCCCTCTGTCATCGCCCCGACCGGTCCCACGATGATCACGACCTTGGGGACGGGCGAGGCGGCGGCCACGGGCGCCACCGCTCCCGCCGACGCGAGGACGCCAGCGACGAGCAGCGCCGCAAGAACCGAACCGAGCCTCCTCACCACGGGGGGCACTCCCTACGCAAGGCGGGCGGCCAGCGTATGCCTGGTCGGTCGCTGAAACCATACTCGCGACGCCGTATGTGGCCGTTATGTCACCGTTATCGGTGCGTCACGGCACCGAAAACGGCGGTTGCAGCGCGGGAGTCCCCGTCAGGCGTTCGGGTCGACGTTCTGGTTGAAATGGAAGCGGTTGTCCGGGTCGTAGCGCTGCTTGATGGCGACGAGCCTCGCGAAGTTGTCGCCATAGGACGCCCGCACGAGGTCCTCGCCCTCCTCGCCAAGGCCCGGGAAGTTCAGGTAGATCCGGTCCTTGTGGGCGTGTGGCTGCATCCGACCCCAGAAGTCGCGGGTCCACGCGATGTTCCGGGCATCATCCTCGGCCGCGCTCCAGATCGAGTCGATCGAGAACATCCACGGCATCGACCGGTCGCCGAACGCCGTCTCATCCGCGCCGACCTTGGCTGTCGCGCCACCGAAGTTCCAGATCGACGACAGCGTGTTCGGGGACGGCGGGCGCACGTTGCCCTCGAGGATGGTGTCGATAACGTCGTCGCCGAGCCCGTTCAGGTACCGGCTCTTCCAGTAGCAGCGGTACTGGCCGAACGGGATGATGGTGTCGAACAGCTGCTGCATGTCGCCGTAGGCCATCTGGCCGGAGAAGTCCGTCATGAGCTCGCCGAGCTCGCGAAGCGGCTGGAGCAGCGCCTCGCCCTCGTCGGCGTCCCCGGCGTAGGCCGCCGCGATCGTGTAGACCCGCTTGCCCCAGGCGGCCTCCGGATACCCAGGATCCTCGGGAATGGTCGAGAACTCCACGAGCGAGCCGACCTGGTCGTGCTTGTCGGCGAGGAAGTCGCGCCAGAAGCGGATGGGGCCGGCGCCCGCATCGATCGGGTAGACCGGGCCGGCGAACATCACCGTCGGGCCGATCGGGTGCAGCGCGAATTCGAACGCGGTGACGACGCCGAAGTTGCCGCCGCCGCCCTTGAGCGCCCACAGGAGGTCTGGGTGCTCGTCGGCGCTGGCATGGACCAGCCGGCCGTCGGCGGTGACGACGTCGGCCGCGACCAGGTTGTCGATGCACAGGCCGTGGCGGCTTCGGAGCCAGCCGATCCCGCCGCTGAGGGTGAGCCCGGCGACGCCGGTATCCGAGATGAGTCCGCCCGGCGTCGCGAGACCGAACGCCTGCGTGGCCGTGTCGACATCGCGCCAGGTCGCGCCGCCCTCGACCCGGGCCCGCCGCCGATCGGCGTCGACGCGCACGTCGCGCATCGCCGACAGGTCGACCATCACCGCACCGTCGCCCACGGCATATCCGGCGACGTTGTGCCCGCCGCCCCGGATCGAGATGGGCAGGTCGCGCTCGCGGGCAAAGGTGACCGCAGCCATCACGTCGGCGGCACCCTGGCACCGGACGATGACGGCGGGACGACGGTCGATCATCGCGTTCCACACGGCCCGACGCTCGTCATAGCCCGGGTCGGCCGGGGTCAGGACTTCGCCGGCGACCGACCCGCGCAGCCGGTCGATCGCCGCGGCGGGGACTGGCGAGTCGGCATGTCGGGGGACTTCGGTCGGAGCGCTCATCGTTGACCTCCACTCGGATGGTTGCCGGATGTGGACAAGTCTGTCGAGCCGCCGTGCCATGCTTCCAGAGACAGATCGGACGGAAACGGGTCGAATCTGTCACGTTCACCCTCGGAGGGCCAGCTCGATGTCGGTACCGCGCAAACCACGGATCGCGTTGCTCGCGTCGCCGGAGTCGTCGCCCTCGGTGCTGTACGGACTCTTCGACGTCCTGTGGACCGTCGGTGCCGTCTATCCGGACATGATCGGCGGCGAGCCCGTCGACACCCTGCTCGACGTCATCGTGGTCGCTGCCGATGACCAGCCGTTCCGCTGCATCGGCAATGTCCTGGTGGAACCCCACGCCGCGATCGGTCGCGTGGATCACGTCGACGCAGCGGTCGTGTGCGACATGTACACCCCGATCGACACGGCCCCGACCGGCCGCTACACGCGCGAGATCGCGTGGCTGCGGCGGATGCACGCGAACGGAGCGCTGATCGCGTCGGTGTGCTCGGGGTCGCTGGTGCTCGCCGAGGCGGGCCTGCTCGACGGCCGGGCGTGCACCGGGCACTGGGCCTACCGCGACCTGTTCCGGAAGCACTACCCGGCCGTGGCGTTCAACGACCGCTCGGTCCTGAGCCTCGAGAGCGAACCCGAAGGGGTGATCACGGCCGGCGGCGTGACGGCCTGGCAGGACCTGGCGCTGCACCTCATCGCGCGCCTGTGCGGTCCGGAGCACGCGCTGCGAACCGCCAAGGTCCACCTGCTGTCCGGTCACGAGGATGGCCAAGGACCGTTCACCGCCATGGTCCGTCGCATCCAGGACGACGACGCGGTCATCAGCCGCGCCCAGGCGTGGATCGCCCGGCACTATTCGAGTCCGAACCCGGTCGCCGCGATGGCCGAGCGGTCGGGCCTGCGACCGCGCACGTTCGCCCGCCGGTTCCGGACCGCCACGGGCTACCTCCCGATGGAGTACGTCCACATCCTGCGCGTCGAGGAAGCGAAACAGCTCATCGAGTCGAGCGACACCGGCATCGACGAGATCGGCTACCTCGTGGGCTACGAGGACCCGACGTTCTTCCGTCGCTTGTTCAAGCGCCAGACCGGCCTGACCCCGGCCGCATACCGGCGCAAGTTCGCCGGCGTCCTCGCGTCGGCGAGCGTCGTTCCAGGCGCAGCGCTCGTGGCGCACGGCTGAGCCGACCGAGCGGTCCGATGTCCAACCGCCTCGCCGACGAGACCAGCCCGTACCTCCTCCAGCACGCCAACAACCCGGTCGACTGGTTCCCGTGGGGTCCGGACGCGCTGGCGCGCGCGAAGCTGCTCGACTGGCCCATCTTCCTCTCGATCGGCTACGCGGCGTGCCATTGGTGCCACGTCATGGAGCGCGAGTCGTTCGAGCACGAGGCGACGGCTCGCTACCTGAACGACCATTTCGTATCCATCAAGGTCGATCGCGAGGAGCGCCCCGACCTCGACCAGCTGTATATGGGCGCCGTCCAGGCGATGACCGGCGGTGGCGGTTGGCCGATGTCGGTCTTCCTGACCCCGGATGGCCGGCCGTTCTACGGCGGGACCTACTTCCCGGACGAGCCGCGCCACGGGATGCCGTCGTTCCGCCAGGTTCTCGAGGGGGTCGATCGCGCCTGGCGCGACGAACGTGTCGCGGTCGAAGGCGCCGGGACCCGGCTGGTCGCGGCGCTCGTCGACCAGCAACGCCTCGAGGTCGGCACCAACGACCCGACGCCGGGGCTGCTCGAGACCGTCGCAAGCGGGCTCATGGCTTCGTTCGACACCCGCAACGGGAGCTGGGGCGGGGCGCCGAAGTTCCCCCAGCCGATGACGATCGAATACCTGCTGCGCCGGCTCGCGAGTGGCGACGCGCGGTTCGACGCGATCGTCCGGTTCACCCTCGACAAGATGGCCGACGGCGGGATCCACGACCAGCTCGGCGGCGGCTTCCACCGCTACTCGACCGACCAGGTCTGGCTGGTGCCGCATTTCGAGCAGATGCTCTACGACAACGCCCAGCTCGCCCGCGTGTACGCCCATGCCTGGGCCCAGACCGGCGACGCCCGCTACCGCGACGTGGCGATGGGCACGCTCGACTACATGATCCGAGAGTTGACAACGGTCGACGGCGCCTTCGCGGCGAGCCAGGACGCCGACACCGAGGGCGTCGAGGGACTGACGTTCGTGTGGTCCGCGGCGGAGATCCGCGAGGTCCTTGGCGACGACGCGGAGCCGTTCATGGCGGCCTATGGCGTCACGGACGACGGCAACTGGGAGGGTCGGACGATCCTGTCGCGGGTCTGGCCCGACGTCCACACACCGCCGCCGTCACGGGCGGACGCCCGGTTCGAGGCGGACCTCGCGAGGGCCCGGGCCCGCCTCCTGGCCCGGCGGTCCGAACGGCCCCAGCCGGCCCGCGACGACAAGGCGCTCGCCGCCTGGAATGGCCTGGCGATCGCGGCATTCGCCGATGCGGCTCGGCTGCTGCGCCGTGACGACGTGGCCGCTGCGGACCGGTATCGAGCCGCGGCCGTGCGCGCGGCCGAGGCGATCACGGCCGGGCTGCTGGCGACGGACGGGTCGCTGTCGCGCTCGTGGAAGGACGGGCGGGCGACCGGGCAGGGCGTGCTGGAGGACTACACGCACCTGGCGGACGGCCTGCTCGCGCTCTACGAGGCCACCTTCGACGAGCGCTGGTTCACGGCGGCTCGGGCGTTGATGGACCGGGTACTGGCGCGGTTCGCCGATCCCGCTGGCGGGTTCTTCGACACCGCCGACGACCACGAGCGACTCGTCGCCCGACCCAAGGACCTCCAGGACAACGCCGTCCCGTCCGGGAACGCCGTAGCGGCCCTGGTACTGCTGCGCCTGGCCGCCTGGACCGGCGAGGGCCGGTACCCCGACGCCGCGGAGCGGGCCCTGCGGACCGTGGTGGCGTTCGTGGAACGCTATCCGACCGGCTTCGCCCAGTGGCTCTCGGCGATGGATCTCGCCCTGGCCGCGGCCGTGGAGGTGGCCATCGTCGGAGATCCCGGCGACCCAGCGTCGCGCGGCTTGCTCGAGGTCGTCGAGACCGGCTTCCGCCCGCACCAGGTCGTGGCCGTCAGCGACGCGCCGGCCACGAGCGTCGTTCCGCTCATGGCCGACCGGGTCGCCCTCGACGGCCGGCCCACCGCGTACGTCTGTCGCGGGTTCGTGTGCCGCCTGCCCGTGACCGAGCCCGGGCCCCTGCTCGAACAGCTGTCCGAGGCGGTCGCGGCGGGCGGCTGAGGCTCAGGGCATCGCGACCACGATGGTCGTCCCGTTGGAGTCGCCATCGGGGTCGTGGTTCAACCCCTTGAGGTAGGGCGACAGGATCAGGGTCACGTTGGTCACGGTGAACCGCACCGACGTCGTGGTCAGCGGCACCTTGGTCTTCGAGATCGAGCAGATGCCGCTGCCATTCGTCGAGCAGACACCGGATCCGGTCGTTCCGTCGCTCCAGGTCCCGCTGACCAGCGCCCCGCCGCCGGCTCCCTCGTTGGTCTTGTGGATGACGATCGTGACCTTGGCCGTCCAATTCGTGGCGGTCTTCACGGACGTGTTGTCCAGGTCTCCGACATGGACGGCATTGGGCGGCGCGGTCACATGGACCGTGACGGTCGCCACGCCAGAGGTCGCGGTCCCGTCGGACGTCTGGTAGGTGAACGTGTCGTCGCCGACGAACCCGGCCTTCGGCGTGTACGTCACGCCGGCCTTGTCCTTGTTCGGTGTCCCGGCCGTGCAGGCGACCGCGCCGGGCGAGGTGAGCGAGCCGTTGGCGGGCGCCGCGATGACGCTGAATCCGAGCTCACACGTCTCGACATCGGAGCCGAGCAGCTGGAAGGCCACCGCGCTCGGCGCCGGCACCGAGACCGAGCCCGACGAGGCTTTCGGCAGGTCGTTCACGGGCGCGACGACCACGGTGACCGTGGCGCTGTCACTGCCGAACGCGCCGTCCGAGATGACGTAGTCGAAGGAGTCGGTGCCGCTGGCGTTGGCGTTCGGCGTATAGACGATCGCGTCGCCGTCGATGACGGCCGTGCCGAGCGACGGTTCCGTGACCGAGGTGATCGTCAGCGGGTCGCTGTCGGGGTCGCTGTCGTTCGCCAGCACGTCGATCGTGACCGGCGTGTCCTCGTCGGTCGTCGCCGAGTCGTCGGCAGCGTCTGGTGGCCCGCTGGCGGGCCCGATCGTCACGGCGACGTCGCCCTGGTCGGTGCCGCCCGCCCCGTCGTCGACGCCATAGGAGAAGGCGTCCGATCCCGTGGCATCCGGGTTCGGCGTGTACGTGACGGAGTCGCCGCCCGGATCGATGACCGCGGTGCCGTCCGTCGGCGTCGTGACGCTCACGACCTGCAGTGGGCCACCATCGATGTCGGTGTCGTTGGCCAGGACATCGATCGAGACCGACCCGCCGGACGGGACGCCGGCGGTGTCGTCCGCCGCGATCGGTGGATCGTTGACCGCGGCGACGGTCACCGTGACTGCCCCGGTCGCGGACCCCCCGGCGCCATCGGACACGGTGTAGGTGAACGTGTCGGTGCCGGCGGCGTCCGGATCGGGCGCGTAGCTGACGGTCCCGCCCGCGTCGATCGTGGCCGAACCCTTGGCCGGGTCCGTGACCGCGGCGATGGTCATCGTCGTCCCGGCATCCTCGTCGGTGTCGTTGGCCAGGACGTCGATCGTGATCGGTCCGCCATCCTCGACGGCATCGGCGGCGTCAGGCGCCGCCACGGGCTTGTGATTGCCGGGTTGCCCGTCCGGTGGCGGGGTCGTGACCAGGGCATGCGTCGCGTCGACGATGCCGCAGCCATACCAGTTCGGGTATCGGGCGTCGGACGTGGCTGGATACGAGGCCGTGGCGGCCGTCGCACAGAGGTGGGCCTTGACGTCGTCGGCGAGCAGGCCGTTGCCGTTCGAATCGGCGATGCCGTGCGACAGGGTGAGCGCCACGACGCCCGCCACATGCGGCGACGCCATCGATGTGCCGCTCTCGGCCTTGTAACCGTTCGCGGAGCAGAACATGCAATTGCCGACCGGCACGGTCGAGATGATGTTGTCGCCCGGAGCCGCGAGGTCGACCTGCGGACCCGTGCACGAGTAGCCGGTCAGCTTGTCGGCGGTCCCGGTGAAGCTCACCGCGATCACCTGGTCGTAGGCCGCCGGATAGGCCACCGGGCAGCCGTAGATCAGGTCCTGGAGCGTGACGGTGTTGCCCGAGGCGGCGACCAGGGTGACCCCCGCTTGATACGCAGCCGCGACGGCGTCCTGCAGCGCGGCCGAGGGGTCATGGCCGCCGAGGCTCATGTTGACGACGTCGATGTCGTGGTCCACGGCCCAGCCGAGAGCCGCGATCAGCCCGCTGTACTCGCCCGACCCCGAGGCATCGAGGACCTTGAGCGCGTACAGGTCGACCTGCGGGGCCACGCCGACGACGAGGTAGCCGTTCTTCTCCGCGGCCAGGATCCCGGCCACGTGGGTGCCGTGACCGTTGTCGTCCATCGGGTCGGCGTCGCCGTTGAAGAAGTCGTAGCCGCCCTTGTAGACGGTGGAGAACTCGGGATCGACGTTCGGCGGGACGTCATGGACGTAGTCGAGGCCGGTGTCGATGATCGCGACCTTGATGCCGGCGCCCTTGATCCCCGCCTGGTGGACCGCCTCGGTGCCGATGCGTTCGACGCCCCAGGCGTTGTGGTACTCGGGATCGCTCGACGGCGGTGGCGCCTCGAACGCGTGGATCTGTCCGTCGATCTCCACCGAGGCGACGAGTGGGTTCCGCCGGAGGTCGGCGAGGTTCGCCGCCGGCACCGTCGCCGCCATGCCATCGATGAGCTCGAGGTCCTCGGTCGCACTGCCGCCGGCCAGGCGAACCGCGGCGTTGGCCGCCTTGCCCGGGTCGTCCTTGAACCGGACGATGACGTCGACGTCGTTCGGGGCGGTGGTCGCGCTATCGCCGGGCGTCGAGGGTTCGGCGCCAGCGATGCTCATCGGCGTTGCGAGGGCGACCCAGATCAGTGCGGCCGTCGCGATGACAGCCGAGATCCGTAGCCGTCCGGTGCGGACGATCGAACGGTCCACGTCTTCCCCTCCCACGCCTGGCAACGCGCGCCGGGAAGGTATACGCCTCGCGGGGTGCCGATACAAGAGGTCCCGGACGAATTACTGGCGCTAGGATGCGCCGGTGCCTTCGCCTGACGAGATCCCGGTCGCGGCCCGACCCGCGGCGACCGTCGTGCTGCTTCGCCCCGGCCGCCGCGGTCCGGAGGTGCTGCTCGGTCGGCGGCCCGCCTCGATGGCGTTCGCGCCCGACGTCCACGTCTTCCCCGGCGGCCGGGTCGACCCGACCGACGCCCATCCGAGCCTGGTCACGCGATCGATCATCTCCGCCGAGGATGCGGCCGTGGCCCTGGGCGGCGACCTGTCGCCGAGCGAGGCGATCGCCACGTACGTCGCCGCGATCCGCGAGTCGTTCGAGGAGGCCGGCGTGCTGCTCGCGGACGTCGGTCCGGGTTCGTCGCCGGGGGCGCTCGGGGCGGCGCGGGCCGCATTGGTCGGTGGCGAGATCGGGTTCCAGGCGCTGGCCGCCCAGCTCGACCTGACGCTCCGGACCGACTGGCTGGTGCCGTTGTCGCGTTGGGTGACGCCGCCGTCGATGCCCCGCCAATTCGATGCCCGGTTCTTTGCGGCCGAGCTCCCCGACGGTGCCAAGGCGACGCTGGAGGGTGACGAGGTCGTCGAGCATGCCTGGCTTCGACCGAGCGATGCCCTCGCCGCGATGGCCGCCGGCGATCTCGGCCTCTGGCTACCGACGAGCACGACCCTCCAGCAGCTCGAACACATCGCGGGTTTCGACGACGTGCGGGCACGGTTGGCGCCGGGGGCGCTGGGCCCGGTGGTCGTGGAAGACGCGGCCCCACGCGTCGTCCGGATCGTCATGCCGTCAGGCGGCGGCGTCGCCGGGCAACCCGTTAGCGCGTACCTCGTCGGGCGGCGGTCGTTCGTGGTCGTCGACCCGGGGGATCCGACCGGGCCGAGCCTGGACCGGGCGATCGCCGAGGCGGCGGCGCGCGATGGCACGATTCGGGCCATCGCCCTGACCCACGTCGATCCGGACCATGCGGCCGGGGCCGAGGCGCTCGCCCTGCAGCTCGGCGTCGAGGTCATGGTCGGACCGGGTGGCGGGCGACCGCTGCCGTACGCGGTCCGGGAGCTCGGCGACGACGAGATCATCGACGTGGGCGACGTCCCGCTGCGCGTCGTGGCGACACCGGGGCCGCGACCCGACCACCTCGCGTTCGTGGTTGGGGATGGCTCCGTCGTGCTCAGCGGCGACCTCGACGGCCGCCGTGGCGCCCATTCGATCACCGGCCCGGCCGATGACGCGGCGTGGGCGGCCTCGGCTCCCCGTCTCCGTGACCTCGCTCCGGGCGCCTCGTGGCTCGGAGGCCATCCGCCCGCCCCGGACCTGACGAGCTAGGCCCGGTCGACCGGCAGGGCCGCCGCCAGGTTGCGCAGGAAGTTGAGGCCCTCGTCGACCTCCTCCGTCGGCGCGTACGGGCCGGGCATCAGGAAGCACGGCCGCCCGGCCATCGCCACGCCGGTCAACTGGCCCCAGTGCTCGGTCAGGTCACGGCCGGCCGAGATCGAGGCGGCCCGCTTGTAGATGTACACGACGGCGGCCGGGCGCCAGATCGCGATCTTCTGCCAGAGCGGCCCGACGCCGGACGTCAGCTCGGCGTCGGTGGCCTCGTCGCGGGGACTCGGGCGTTTGAGCAGGTCCGTGATGCCGTGACCGGCCTCGACGAGGGCGTCATCGGCCGCCTCGACCGCCGTTCCGGGCGGCAGGATCCCGGCGAGCATGAGCCGGCGCCAGAACGTCCGACCCAGACGACCCTGGTGATAGTGCCCGGCTTCGACGCTGACCGGCGATGGGTTGAGCCCGACGAACAGCAGCCGATCGCGGAGCGGAGGCAGGTCGGCGAGGGTGTCGACCGATCGACCGTTGGTCGTGAGCGTCGTCCGATGCGGGCCGGGGCCCGGACGGTGGGTCAGGGCGGCGATCTCGTCGGGGATCACGCGGTCTCCAGCGCCTGAGCGAGCCTCGTCGCGTTCAGGCAGGTCGGTCCGGAGACGAGCCCTCGGCGGGCGGCGCCGTCGGCGAGTCAGCCGGCGTGTCACCGACCCGGGCCTGGATCTCCGCCTGGGCGATGGCCGCCTCGGCCTTCGCCTCCTTCACGCCCCGGCCCAGGGCCTCGCCCAGCTTCGGCAGGTTCTTGGGGCCTCGCCACATGAGGACGAGGATGAGGACGACGATCAGGATGATGACGAAGCTATCCATTCGCGGATGGTACTCCGCGTCGCGAGACGGGGATGACGAGGCGCAAGGACGTGTGCGTCGCCGAGAACGAGGCGACCTTGTTGTCGACGAGCCCGGACGCCCGGGCGGCCTCGATGACTTCGACGTCGCGGAGCGTCGCGGCCTTGCCCTTGCGCGACACGACCCAGATCGCGCCGTTCGGTCGGATCCGGGCGGCCAGCTCGGAGAGTGGTGCGAGCTGGGCCATCGAATCGGCGCCTAGCAGGACGACGTCCGTGTCGGGACCGGGCCAGCCCTCGGTGATGTCGGAGGTGCGTCCGGAGAGCAGCGGCCGGATCGAATCGTCGTCGACGTCGATGAGCGCGACCCGCATCCCCGGCCGGATCCCGAGCTTGTCGAGGAGCGGCGTGGTGTAGACCCGTTCCATCGCCGCTATCGTGCCACGCATGCTGCTCGTCTACGGCCCTCGCTCCCCGACCTATGACTTCGGGCCCGAGCATCCGCTGACCCCGAGGCGGTTCGCGCCGGCGATCGACCTGTTGCGGGCCCTCGGCGCCACGCCCGGCCTCGCGCCGGAGCCCGCGCCGGACGACGAGTTGCGGTGGTGCCATGACCCCGAGTACATCGAGATCATCCAGCGCTTCTCGGACGCGCCCTACGGGGGTCCCGCTGCCGGGATCGGCGAAGGCGGCGACGATCCGCCATTCGCGGGGATGCACGACGCGGCGGCCGCGGTCGCTGGCGGCTCGATCCGCGCGATGGAGGCCATCCTGCGCGGCGACGAGGTCCACGCCTTCCACCCGGGCGGCGGCCTCCACCACGCGATGCCGGATCGAGCGTCGGGGTTCTGCATCTACGACGACCCGGCCCTCGCGATCGCCCGGGCGCGACGCGACGGGCTGCGCGTCATGTACATCGACCTCGACGTCCACCACGGTGACGGCGTCCAGGCCATGTTCTGGGACGACCCCGGCGTCCTGACCGTTTCCTTTCACGAGACCGGGGTATACCTGTTTCCGGGGAGTGGCTTCGTCGACGAGACCGGGGAGGGGACGGCGGCCGGGACCGCGGTGAACGTCCCGCTCGAGCCGATGACCGGCGAAGGCGCCTGGCTCGATGCGGTGCGGTCCCTGCTCCCCGAGTTGGCCGCCGCGTTCGGGCCGGATGTCATCGTCAGCCAGCACGGTGCCGACTCGCACGCGTGGGATCCGCTCGCGCATCTGCGCATGACGACGACCGCGATGGGCGAGGCGGCCCGACTGGTCGATGCCATCGCGCATCGGCACGCCGGAGGCCGGTGGCTCGCCACCGGCGGCGGCGGCTACGACGCCTATCGGGTCGTGCCACGCTCGTGGAGCCTGGTGTGGCTCGCGGGTGCCCACCGCGAGGCCCCGATCGCGACCCCGGTCGAATGGCGCGAACGCTGGGCGACCGAGGCCGCCCGCTATGGCCAGGCGCCGCCGCCGGCGACCTTCGACGACGCCCCGAACGCCGGGATCCCGATCGATGCGACCCAGGCCGCCTCGGAAGCGCAGTCGCGCGAGACCGCGACGCTCGTCCGCCACCTGATGATCCCGCGCCTGCTGCGCGAGGCCCGGGATCGGGGGTGGTGGGATCCGGACGCCGCCGCCGATCGCGGGGCCTCGGGCGGCGAGCGTGACGGCGACGCCGGCGACGCGGCCGGTGGCGAACCGGTGGTCGTCCCGTCGGTCGATGCGGCCGCCTGGTCCGGGTGTTCGCTCGCAGCACGCGTGGTGGCGCCAGCGGACGCCAACGAGGGACATCGCCTGATCGGGGCGGCGCTTGCGGACGGTGCCATCGTCTCGGCCGCGGTGGTCGGCACGCGCGTCGTCGGGCTGGCGGTCGCCGGTCCAGCCACCGAGAGCGGCCGCCGTGACCTGCTGGCCCTCGGGGTCGCACCCGCGTATCGGCGATCCGGCCTGGCCGGTGCGCTCGTCGCGGTCACCCCGGCCGACGAGGTGGAGATCACGCTGTCCGAGCGCGACCCGGTCGAGCCGATCGACCGGGCGACCCGCGCCGCGATCGCCGCGCGGCTGCTCGAGCGTGCCGGGTTCGGCGTGTCCGCAGTCGATGGCGCGCTGCGCTTCGCGGATCCCCTCGCCCTGCGAGCGGGGCGTTGATGGCGGACGAGGGCCGCCCGGCCGCCTCGGAGCTGCCGGCGCGCGACATCGTCGACGTTCGGTTGAGTGCCGCGATCGCCGAGGGCGGTTGTCCGGTCTGCGCCGTCCGGGCTCGTTCGGAGCGCGCGATGATGGACTCGATCATCGCCCAGCACGTGCTCGACATCGGGTTCCGCGGCGAGCTCGAGCGCTCCCAGGCGCTGTGCCGGCGCCACACGCGCGAACTGATCCTGGCCGACCGACGTGGCCCCGGCGGGACGCTCGGCTCGTCGATCCTCTACGGCGCGATGCTCGAGCGCCGGCTCGAGGTCATTCGCGGGGCCATCGGGTCACGAGGCCGCTCGCTCCGCGTCCGGTTGCGCCTCGCCCGCCGCCGCCCGCCGTGCATGGCCTGCGCCCAGGGCCATTCGGCGGTCGAGACGGCGCTCGCCCGATCGACCGAGCGTAGCCGCGACGCGGCGTGGGCCGCGGCACTCGCGACGGCGGCGTTCTGCCTCGACGATTTCCTCGAGCTGTGGGCCGTGGCCACGAGCGAGGCCGCCTTCCGGCCGATCGCCGAGCGGCAGGTAGGCCGGATGCAGGACCTGCGCCATCGACTCGATGGCTTCGTGGACCACTCGAGCCACGACCGGCGCCATCTGATGACCGATCATGAGGTGCGGGCGACCGACGAAGCCGCCGACCTGCTGGGCGGACGGGCCGAGCGACCCTAGGCTGGTCCGGGCATCGGCCGGGACGGGCCGGTCAGTCGATACCCGAGTCCGTACTCGGTGGCGATGTAGGACTCACCGGGCGCCACGGCATCGAGCCGCAGGCGGAGGTTCCGGATCGTCATCCGGAGCAGGTGGACATCGACGTCGTACCCGGCGCCCCAGACCGCGCCGAGCACTTGCCGGTGCGTGACGAGTTGCCCCGCGTGCTCCACGAGATAGGCCAGCAACCGGAATTCGGTCGGCGTCAGCCGGACCTCCTCGCCGCGAAGCCGAACGCGGTGCTCGTCGAGGTCCACGACCAGTTCCCGATGCTGGAGGCGATGGGGTCGCTCCGGGGCCGCCGTCGCGGCGCGCCGCAGCGCCGCCTCCACGCGGGCCGACAGCTCGGGGAAACTCAAGGGTTTGGTGATGTAGTCGTCGGCTCCGAGCTTGAGGCCACGGACCTTGTCGGCCTCCGAACTTCGCGCCGTGACCATCAGGATCGGGATGCGGCTGAACTCGCGGATCCGCTCGATGATCCGCCAGCCGTCGAGACCGGGGAGCGAGACGTCGAGGATCACGAGGTCCGGATGCTCGTCGTAGAAGCGGCGGAGGGCGTCAGGCCCGGTCGCGGCCGCGACCGTCCGATACCCGGCACGTCCCATCCACAGTTCGACCAGCGCCGCGAATTCGGGCTCGTCCTCGACGATGAGGATCGTCTCAGCCACGGGTCACCTCCACGGACGCCGGGGCATCGGCTCGTGGGGCTGCGGTCTGGCCGGCTGGCGCCGTCCGACCGCGCAGGAGCGGGAGCGTGAAGGCGACTCGCGTCCCGGGTTTCCCGTCCGGTCGATCCTCGACCCGAAGCTGCCCGCCGTGCGCCTCGACGAGCCGGCGGCTGATGAACAGCCCGAGTCCCGTGCCGGGGATGCGCGACTCGCGGACATTCCACGCGCGGTGGAACGGTTCGGTCACGAGCGGCCGTTCCATGGGTGGGATCCCGACACCCTCGTCATCGACGGCGACGTCCAGCCGATCGCCGGCGGTCCTGGCGCTGAGCGTGACGAGCCCATCCGGCGGTCCGTACTTGAAGGCGTTCCCGACGAGGTTCTCGAGGATCTGCCCGACGCGTGGCCCGTCCACATCGAGTGGTGGCAGGTCGTCCGGCAGCTCGACGACGAGTCGGTCGGCGCGATCGGCGGTCTCGAGATCCCCCCGAAGCCGGCTGACGAGCGATGCGAACTGGATGGGCGAGCGTTCCAGGATGAGCGGGTCGGCCTGGAGATGCGTGATGTCGAGGATCTGACCGACGAGCGACGAAAGCCGCTCGGTGACCTCATCGATCCGACGGAGGTAGTCACGTTGCTGTTCCGGCTCGAGTTCGAGGTGCAGCAGCGTCTCGGTGTAGCCGCGGATGAGCGAGAGCGGGGTCCGCAGCTCGTGGCTCACCGTCGCCACGAAACCCTCGCGTAGCTCCTGGAGCGACCGGACCGCGGTGATGTCCCGCAGGATGGCGGTCGCGCGGGCGCGGGCCAGCGGGTCGTCGGTCTCAGGTGACGATGGCGCCACGGCCGAGTACCCGCCGGCAACCTGGATCGAGGCGCCATCCGGCCCACGAACCGCCGTCTCGCGGTAGGCCACCGGCTGGCCGCCCGCCATCACCTCGGCCAGCGGGCAGGCCGAGAGATCGTGGCCGCCCGCCACATCGCAGCCCAGGACGTCGGCACAGCTGCGCCCGACCGCATCGGCCGCGGCCACGCCGAGGAGCCGCTCTCCGGCCGGGTTCAGGCGAACGACCAGTCGATCGGCATCGACCTGGAGGATCAGGTCCGTCGTGCCGTTGACGACCGCGGTGAGCTCCTGCCGCTCGCGCTCGAGCGCCTCCCGCAAGCGTGCCCCCTGGAACGCGACTGCCAGTTCGTGCCGAGCGAGCTGGATGACGCGAATCCCGTCGGGGTCGGGGAGACGGGCGTCGTCCGCCCAGAGGCTGAGCAGGATCACCGGCGGATCGTCCGAAACGACGACCGGGCGCCCACCACGAAGTCCCGCCGCCCAGATGCGGCCGTCGTCGAGGTCGCCCAGGGTGGGGGGGAGGGGCGATGGGGCGTCGCTGCCCACCGCGGCCAGCAGGTGCAGACCGCGTCCCGCCGGCTCACTCAGCCACAACGCACCGCCATCCACCGCGGCCAGGCGGACTGCCTCGAGCGTCACGGACCGCGCGAGATCGGCGAGCGACCCGCCCGACGCGACCAACTGACTCAATTGGTACTGGGCAAAGAGCGCGTCCGCCTCGCGCTGGGCGTCGTCGAACGCTCGTCGACTCTCTCGCTCCAGGGCATGGATGCGAGCCAGCAGGGCGGCTTGATCCGTCATGCTCCTCCCAGCGCGCAGAGGAGCAGCAGGCACGAGACCGCCCCAGGGTCGCGATAGCCGACCGAGCGCTCGCCCAGTCGCATCGCGAGGCCACGACGGGCGATCAGGTCCCGCGTGGCCCGCATCCCGGCGCGACCCGCGTGGACCGCCGCGACGTACGCGTCGTCGGGTGCTTGGCCGGCCCGGAGCGCGGCCCCGAATGCCGCGGCCGCCGGCGCGAGCGTGTCGAGGATCGTCTTGTCGCCCGGCTGGCATCGCCCTCGCCTCATCAGGCCGCTCGCGGCCGCGTCGAGCATCCCGGCGATGGTCTCTCGATCCAGGACGGCTGCGTCGCCGGCGCGGAATCCGGCTTCGATGCAGGCCGTGCCGTAGAGGGGCCCTGATGCCCCGCCGACCGCGGCCACGAGCCGGTGGCCGACGGCGCGGAGGATCTCGCCGGGCGGTGTCTCGGGCGGGAGGTCGTTGAGCATCTCATCCACGGCGCGCAACCCGATCATGAGGTTGTCGCCGTGGTCGCCATCACCGAGGATCGTGTCGAGCCGCGTTAGCTCGCGCTGGTGACGGGCGACCACCTTGCCGCATCGCGCAAGCCCGGCGCGCAGGGCGCTGGTATCGACGACGAACGTGGTCCCTGGTCGATCGGCTCTGGCGGCGGCTGGCGTTGGCGATGGCGACGGCACGATCGTCCCTTCGAGCGAGTCGGCGGTCGGCCGAGTGTAGGCGCGGCCCAACCCTGCGGCAACGGTCGTCGTGCCTCGTTCGACACGTCATCGCGACGTTCATCGCACCTCTTGTCCATCCGTTGCTGGCTTCTTGACAAGTCCCCCCGGAGCATCTCGGGCATCCAGCTGGGGGCAGCGAAAGGAGGAGCGATTGGTGGGTCTCGTGTTGATCTCTCACAGCGAGACCCTCGTCGATGGGCTGCGCGAGATGGTCGCGCAGGTCGCGGGCGAGGAGGTCGCGGTGGGGACGGCAGGCGGCACGGAGGACGGCCGGTTGGGGACGAGCGCCCCCCGGATCACGGCTGCGCTGCGCTCGACGTTGGCGGCCAGCCCGGATGGCGTCCTCGTGCTCCTCGACCTGGGCAGCGCGGCCCTCAGCCTCGAGCTTGCGCTCGAAGAGCTCGAATCACTCGAGCGCGACCGCGTCCGGGTCTCGGAAGCGCCGCTCGTCGAGGGCGCGATCCTGGCCGCCGTCCAGGCGAGCATCGGCGCGTCGCTCGCCGACGTCGTCGCCGCCGCCGAGGGAGCCGCCTCGATGGCGAAGCTCCCGGGGGGTTGAACATGCCGGAGCGGCATCTCATCGTCAGCGATCCTGCCGGGCTACATGCCCGGCCGGCCGCCCGTTTCGTGCAGGCGGCGTCGCGGTTCGAGAGCCGGATCGTCATCCGACAGGGCGACCGCGAGGCCGATGCCAAGAGCCTCATCGCCCTGCTCGGGCTGACGATCCGCCCGTCGTCCGAGATCGTCCTTGCCGCCGACGGTCCCGACTCCGAGGCGGCCATCAGCGCCCTCGTCGCGGAGCTCGCTCCGTATCTCGGCACACCCACCTGAAACTTGACAGGAGGCAGATCCATGTCGTCCCCGACCACGGCCCAGAAGCTCACCGCCGAGGCCCTCGGCACCGCCATCCTCGTGTTCATCGGCGCGGGCTCCGTCCCCCTGACGCTCTTCCTGACCGCCGGCGCCGGCGGGACTGGGATCGGCGGGACCGCAGGTCTCTCGACGATCTCGTTCTCGTTCGCCTTCGCGATCTTCGCGGCGGTCTACTCGATCGGCCACATCAGTGGATGCCACATCAATCCCGCGGTCACGATCTCGCTGCTCGCGACGCGCAAGATCGACAGCCGGACGGCCGGCGGATACATCGTCGCCCAGCTGGTCGGCGCGTTCATCGGGGCGGGACTGACCCTGATCATCCTGACCGGCAACGATCCCGCCAAGCTCGGCCTGGGCGCCGTGTCGGTGAATGCCAACGCCGGTCTAGCGATCGGCTTCGCGGCCGAGGTCATCGGGACCGCGATCCTCGTCTTCACGGTGTTCGGCGCCGCCGTGTCGGGCAAGGCGCCGTCCGGGTTCGCCGGGCTGATCATCGGCTTCATCGTCTACGGGATCATCATCCTCGTCGGCCCGATCACCGGTGCGTCACTCAACCCGGCCCGCGAGCTCGGCCCGGCGATCCTCGGTCAGGCGATCGGCGCCACACCGGTCCCGGTCGACCAGCTGGTGGTCGTCTACGTCTTCGGCTCCACCATCGGTGGCGTCGTCGGCGCGTTCCTGTACGAGTTCATCGGCCGCCAGGCGACCGCCACGGTGCCCGCACCGGCGATCCCCGAGGCTGCCCGCGCCGACGCTTGAATCCGGCACCCATTTCACCGAACAGCAGAGGAGTGATCCGATGGCCACCAACGCGCCCAGCCGCATGAAGAAGCTCGTCAACGACGTTGCCAACCTCGTCCCCGAGAGCCTGGCCGGCCTTGGCCGGGCCCACGCCGACATCCTGAAGATCGATCTCGACAACCTCGTCGTGCTGAGGGCGGGCGGCCCAGTCAAAGGCAAGGTCGCCCTGGTGTCGGGCGGCGGCTCCGGCCACGAGCCGCTGCACGGCGGGTTCGTCGGCCTGGGCATGCTCGACGCGGCCTGCGCCGGCCATGTCTTCACCTCGCCCGTGCCGGACCAGATGGAGGCGGCCACCCGGGCCGTCGACGGTGGGGCCGGCGTCCTCCACATCGTCAAGAACTACACCGGTGACGTGCTCAACTTCCAGCTCGCGGCCGAGCTGGTCGCGAGGCGAGGTCGAAGTCGCGACGGTCGTGACCAACGACGACGTCGCCGTGCAGGACTCGCTCTACACGGCTGGCCGCCGCGGCGTCGGTGGGACCGTCCTCGTCGAGAAGATCGCCGGGGCGAAAGCCGAGGCCGGCGGCTCGCTGGCTGACGTGACTGCCACGGCCGTCAAGGTCAACGCGGGAGCCCGCTCCATGGGGATGGCGCTGACCTCGTGCATCGTGCCCGCCGCGGGCACCCCGACCTTCGACCTGCCCGACGACGAGATGGAGATCGGGATCGGCATCCACGGGGAGCCGGGCCGCCGTCGCGAGAAACTCGCCCCGGCCGACGACATCGCGCGGATGCTCGTCGACCCGATCGTTGGTGACCTCGGTCTCGAGCGCGGGGAGCGGGTCCTCGCCTTCGTCAATGGCATGGGCGGCACGCCGCTCATCGAGCTCTATCTCGCCTACAACAGCGTCGCCAGGATCCTCGACGAGAAGGGCATCGGCATCGGCCGCTCGCTCGTCGGGAACTACATCACGAGCCTCGAGATGGCCGGCTTCTCGGTCACGCTCCTGCGGCTCGACGATGAACTGACGACGCTCTGGGATGCGCCCGTGCACACCGCTGCCCTGCAGTGGGGCGCTTGAACCGCGACATCCGCCTCCGGCCGCCGCGCCAGCTCCCTCCGGTGCGGCGGCCACCCCTCTAGACTCCGTTCGCCTACCGTCTCGCCGAGGTGACGATCCGATGTTCGACGCGCTCGAAAGCTGGCTTCGCCTGTCGGCGCAGCGACTCCACGACCAGGCGGCGGCGCTGACCGCCCTTGACCAGGCCATCGGCGACGGCGACCACGGCATCAACATGGATCGCGGCTTCACGGCGATCGTGGCGTCGCTCGACGCCGGCATCGCCGAGGCCGAGACCGACCTGCTCCGCGCCGGCGGCATGCTTCGGACGGCCGGCCGGACGCTGATCAGCACCGTGGGCGGTGCGGCCGGCCCGTTGTACGGGACGGCCTTCATGCGCGCCGGGGGTGCGATCGCTGCGGCGGATCCGTCGACTGCATCCCCAGACATCGTCGTGGAGGCGCTGGCGGCCGCCATCGGCGGGATCGAGTCGCTCGGCAAGGCGACCACCGGCGAAAAGACCATGCTCGACGCGCTGGTGCCGGGGTGTGACGCCGGCCGTGGGGCCCTGGCCGGTGGCGCGGACATCGGCGACGTGACGCGCGCGATGGCTGATGCCGCCGAGGCCGGGGCATCGGCCACCGTGCCCATGCTCGCGACAAAAGGTCGAGCGTCATACCTTGGCGAACGCAGCATCGGCCATCAGGATCCGGGCGCGACCTCGTCGGCGCTCCTCCTGCGCGCCTTGGCCGACGTCGTCTCGGCCGGCTGACCGAGCGGGCCCGAGGCAGATGCTCGTGACACGCGTGGTGCTGTCGGGACGGGTCGGCTCGCCGGGTGCCGGCGTCGGCCGGATCCTGATCGTCCGACCGAGGCCGGCCGGCGCGTCGGCATCTCGCCCCATCGGGACGTCCGCGACCGAGCGCGAGCGGCTCCGCGCAGCGCTCGACACGGCCGCCGACGAGCTCGAGGCGCTCGCCCGACAGCTGGCGGAGCGCGCCGGCGAGGAGCTCGGTGCCATCTTCGAGGCGCAGGCGCTCTTCGCCCGAGATCCCGGGATCGTGGACCCGGCGATGCGGTCGATCGACGACGGGATGGCGGCGCCTGACGCGATCCTCGCGAGCGCCGATGCCCAGGCGAGCACGCTCGCCGCGGTCGACGACGAGTACTTCCGGGCCCGCGCGGCCGATGTCCGCGATGTCGGTCGCCGAGTCGCCGGCATCCTCCGTGACGAGCCGCGCTCGGACCTCTGGCACGCCGACGGCCGGCCGGCGGTCATCGTCGCGGACGATCTCGACCCTTCGGCCGTGGCGACACTCCGATCCGAACTGGTCGCCGGGATCGGCCTTGCCGGCGGCGCGCCGACGGGTCACGCGTCGATCGTCGCGCGCGGTCTGGGCATCCCGCTGGTGCTCGGGCTGGGGACCGATGCGCTGTCATTACCCGGCGGACTCGATGCACTGGTCGACGGCACCGACGGCCGATCCGGGCGACTCGTTGTCGATCCGAGCGCGAACGACCTGTCCGTCCTGTCCGGGCCGGCTGGTGGCGCCGCCGTGGCTGACCGGGGCCCGGCCAACGCGTTCGGGGACGTGTCGGTCACCGTGACGGCGAACGTCGGGTCGGTGCTCGAGGCGGAAGCCGCCGACAGGGCCGGGGCGGATGGCGTGGGCCTGGTTCGGACGGAACTGCTCTTCCTCGGACGGTCGGCACCGCCATCGGTTGCCGAACAGCGGAACCTGTACGCCCGGATCCGTGAGGCGATGGGCGAGCGACCTGTGGTATTCCGCACCCTCGACGTCGGCGGCGACAAGCCGGCGGCCTGGCAGACGGATCGGCCCGAGGCCAATCCCGCACTCGGCGTGCGCGGAGTTCGGCTTGGGCTGGCACGACCCGCGCTCCTCGAGGACCAGCTCCGCGCGCTCGTGGATGCGGCCGCCGGTCGTGAACTGCGGGTCATGCTGCCGATGGTGTCCACGGTCGAGGAGGTCGTCGCGGTCCGGGCTCGACTGGATGCGATCGTGGCGGCCGCCGATCCGGCGCCCTCGGCGGTCTTCTTGGGCGTGATGATCGAGGTTCCAGCGGCGGCGATCGTGGCCGACGGGTTGGCGCAGGTCGCGGACTTCTTCAGCGTCGGTACCAACGACCTGGTCCAGTACACGCTGGCCGCGGATCGCGTCAATCCGGCCCTCGCCGAGCTGGCGACGACCCTCCAGCCGGCCGTGCTGCGCCTGCTCTCCGGCGTCGTGACGGCAGCCAAGGCCCAGGGTCGTCATGTCGCAGTCTGTGGCGAGGCTGCGGCCGACCCGGAGATGATCCCCTTGTTGGTCGGCCTCGGCGTCGATGAGCTGAGTGTCGCGCCGAACTCGGTGGCGGCTGTCCGCAGCCAGGTCGGGCTGCTTCGACTCGCGGCGTGCCAGGAGCTCGCGGCGTGGTCGCTCGCGGCGGTCACGGTCGGCGCGATCAGGCGACGCGTCGCGGAAGTCGCCGAGCGATAACGGGCACCGCCTCCGAGGGAAGGTTCGGAGGCGGTGGGGACGCGTATCGGGCCTATGCCCGGGGGTTGGTCAGCCGGCGGGGGCTCCGCCGGGTGCGGCCCCAGTGGGATGTGTCTCGCGACCGGTGATCACGCCGGGATGCCAGGGGGTGCCGAGCATCGGCAGCAGGTATCGGTCGAGGCCGTAGTAGCCGGCGACCTTCCAAGCCAGGATGAGCCCGATCGCCAGGGTGAAGAGGACGGGGTTGCTGGACGCGGAGCCTGCGAGCAGGAACGACATGTTCATCAGCGCTCCGCCAAAGGCCGCGAGGCCGGTCAGCGCGCCGAGCAGGAGTCCGAGTCCGACCGCGAGCTCACCGAGCGTGATCAGCCAGGCGAACCACGTCTCGTGGTGGCCCGTCAGCAGGACGTTGATGAAGTCGCGATACCACTCGAAGGTGATCGGCGGTCGACCCTGGCCCTCGGCCGGGATCTTGACCGCGCTCGCCCAGAAGCCCGCGAGGGCGGAACCTCCGTCGACCCAACCTTCACCGGTCAGCTTGTGCCAGCCAGCCTCGATCCACTCGAAGCCGAGGAACAGGCGGATCGGCAGCCAGAAGAGGCCTGCCTTGGAGTTGCTGAACAGGAAGCGGGTGAAGGCCGGACCTTCGATCTCGACGGTCGAGCCTCCCGGCTCGTTGCGCTCCTGGAACAGGACGACGAGCAGGACGATGAACGAGATCCAGAATCCCCACAACGCTAGGTCGTGGACGATGCCCTCCGGTAGGATGACCCACGGGTTGACGAGAAAGAACAGCAAGACGGCGGCGACCCCTCCGAGCACCATCGCCCATCTGCGGCGGTCCATGGTTTCTGACTCCCTTCCTTGGTGCCGTTTGGACACCTTGCCTGACCTGATCGGTTGATGTCGCTATTGCACCCCGGCCGTCAATAGACGGCAACGAGCCCAACGACCGCTTCTCGCGGGCCATTCGGCCCGGGTCCGACGTGACCATCCGTTCCGCCAATTCAGAACATCTGGTCTAAACGCGCAAGCGCGCCTATACTCATGGTTCCGTGACCGCGACCATCGATGTCGGTGCTGACCCGCTGGCCCCCTTCTCGCGACCCGTGCGCGAGTGGTTCGAGGCGAGCTTCGAGACGCCGACCGAAGCCCAGGCACGCGGCTGGGCGGCCATCGCGGCCGGTCGCAACACGCTCATCCATGCCCCGACCGGCTCCGGCAAGACGCTCGCCGCGTTCCTGTGGGCGCTCGATCGGCTCGCCACCCACCCGACGCCGGAACGAACCCGCGCCCAGCCAGGCACGGTCCGTGTCCTGTACGTCTCCCCCCTGAAGGCGCTCACCTACGACGTCGAGCGCAACCTGCGAGCGCCGCTGACGGGCATCGGGCACGCGGCCCAACGGCTCGGAACGGCCATGCCGACCATCACCGTCGCCAGCCGCACGGGCGACACGCCGTCCGAGGACCGCCGCGAGATCGCCCGCCGCCCGCCGGACATCCTCATCACGACCCCCGAATCGTTGTACCTGATGCTGACCAGCCAGGTCCGCGAGGTCCTGCGCGGCGTCGAGCACGTCATCGTCGACGAGGTTCACGCGATCGCCGGCACCAAGCGTGGCGCGCATCTCGCGCTCAGCCTCGAGCGGCTCGAACGCCTTCGACCCCCGGACGCGCCGCCGCTCCAGCGCATCGGCCTGAGTGCCACGCAACGGCCGCTCGAGGCGATCGCCCGGTTCCTGGGTGGCGTCGGCCCGGACCGCGAGGTCGACATCGTCGATGCCGGGGCTCGCAAACCGCTCGACCTCCAGGTCGTGGTCCCGGTCGACGACATGGCCGCGATCGGCGAGATCCTGCCCCTCGACGACCAACCGGGCGGTCCGGCGACGAGTCCGGAGCGGCGCAACAGCATCTGGCCGGCCATCCATCCACGGATCCTCGAGCTCATCCGAGAGCACCAGAGCACCATCGTCTTCACGAATAGCCGTCGCCTGAGCGAGCGGCTCGCCCAGCGCCTCAACGAGCTGGCCGGCGAGGACCTGGTCCGGGCCCACCACGGCAGCATCGCCCGAGAGCAGCGCCTCGCCATCGAGGAGGACCTCAAGGCCGGGCGCCTGCCTGCGCTGGTCGCCACCTCCAGCCTCGAGCTCGGCATCGACATGGGCGCCGTCGACCTCGTCATCCAGGTCGAGAGCCCCACGAGCGTCGCCCGCGGCCTCCAGAGGGTCGGCCGGGCCGGCCACCAGGTCGGGGCGCCCAGCAAGGGCGTCATCTTCCCGAAGTACCGAGGCGACCTGCTCGAGGTCGCCGTCGTCACGAAGCGCATGCACGACGGGGCGATCGAGGCGACCGCGATCCCGCGCAATCCGCTCGACGTGCTCGCGCAGCAGCTGGTGGCGATGACGGTCATGGACCGCTGGACCGTCGCCGACCTGCTGGCGACGGTCACGCGCGCGTCGCCGTACGAGACGCTGACCCGGGACCTGCTCGAAGGCGTGCTCGGCATGCTCGCGGGCGCCTACCCGTCGGACGAGTTCGCCGAGCTCAAGCCGCGCGTCGTCTGGGACCGGGTGACCGACGTCGTCGAAGGCCGGCGTGACGCCCGGGTCGTGGCCGTGACCAGCGGCGGCACCATCCCGGACCGCGGCCTGTACGGCGTGTTCATGGTCGGCGAGGCGGGCACGCCCGGCCGGCGCGTCGGCGAGCTCGACGAGGAGATGGTCTACGAGCTGCGCGCGGGGATGCACGGCGACGTGATCGTCCTGGGCGCGAGCAGCTGGCGGGTCGACGAGATCAGCCACGACCGGGTCACCGTCACGCCGGCGCCCGGCGTGCCGGGCAAGCTGCCGTTCTGGAAGGGCGACGCCGTCGGGCGGCCGATCGAGCTCGGACGGGCGATGGGCGCCTTCATCGGCGAGCTCGAGGCCGACCTCGCGAAGGGCGACCCGGGCCGGCGGGCGGCTGCCGGTCGGCTACGCGAGGAGCACGACCTCGATGAACGCGCCGCCGACAACCTGCTCGCGTATCTCGAGGACGAGCGCGAGGCGACGGGCAGCCTGCCGACCGACAAGCGCATCGTGCTCGAGCGGTTCCGTGATGAGCTCGGCGACTGGCGCCTCACCCTGCTGACACCGTTCGGTGGACGAGTCCACGCCCCCTGGTCGATGGCCATCGAGAGCCGACTGGCCGAGCGGCTGGGCCTCGAGGTCCAGACGATCTGGTCCGACGACGGGATCGCGATCCGGCTGCCGGAGGGCGATGCGCCACTCGACGGCATCGAGGCGCTGCTCTTCCCCGAGGCCGACGAGATCGAGGACCTGGTCGTCGGGCAGGTGGCGTCGTCGTCGCTGTTCGCGAGCCGGTTCCGTGAGAACGCGGCCCGGGCCCTGTTGCTGCCGCGGCGCCGCCCCGGCACGCGCACGCCCCTGTGGCAACAGCGCCAGCGGGCGGCCGACCTGCTGGCCGTCGCGTCGCGCTACGGCAGCTTCCCGATCCTCGTCGAGACCTATCGCGAATGCCTGAGCGATGTCTTCGACCTGCCCGCCCTGCGCGAGGTCCTGGCCGCCGTGGCGCGACGCGAGATCGCCGTCCACAGCGTCGAGACGCTGCGGGCGAGCCCGTTCGCCAGCAGCCTCCTGTTCGACTACGTCGCCGCGTACATGTACGACGGCGACACGCCGCTGGCCGAGCGCCGCGCCGGTGCGCTGACGCTCGATCGTGACCTCCTGCGCGAACTGCTCGGGCAGGAGGAGCTACGCGAGCTGCTCGATCCGGACGCCCTCGCCGACCTGGAGCTGTCGCTCCAGGCGCTCACCGACGACCGGCGGGCGACGACCGCCGATGGCATCCATGACCTCCTCCGACGACTCGGCGACCTGAGCTCCGACGAGCTGGCCGCGCGGGTGGAGGGCGGGGCCGACGCCACCGGTCCGTGGCTCGAGGCTCTGGTTGCCGGTCGGCGAGCGGTCCGGACCCGGATCGCCGGCGAGGAGCGCTGGATCGCGATCGAGGACGTGGCGCGCTACCGGGACGGGGTCGGGGTGTCGGCGCCGGTCGGTGTGCCCGAGGCGTTCCTGACGCCCGTCAGCGGCGCCCTCGACGGGCTGCTGGCACGTTGGGCCCGATCGCACGGGCCGTTCCTTACCCCGGACCCGGCGCGGCGCTGGGGATTGCCGGTGGGCATCGTCGAGGACGCGCTGGAACGGCTGCTGGCCGCCGGCACGCTGCTTCGCGGCGAGTTCCGGCCGGGCGGCGCCGATCGCGAATGGTGCGATCCGGACGTCCTGAAGCTCCTGCGCCGTCGCTCGTTGGCGCGCCTGCGGCGCGAGGTCGAGCCGGTCGATCCAGTCGCGTTGGGGCGGTTCCTGCCCGACTGGCACGGCATCGCACCCGTTGGGAGTGCCCCGACCCCGTTCCGTGGCACGGCCGCCCTGGAGCGTCTCGCCGAGGTCGTGGACCAGCTGGCCGGCCTGCCGATCCCGGCCTCGGTCCTGGAGCGCGACGTGCTACCGGCCCGTGTGCCGGGCTACCAGCCGCGCCTGCTCGACGAGCTGGGCTCGCTCGGTGAGGTGGCGTGGGTGGGGCGCGGAAGCCTCGGCCGCGACGACGGACGGATCGCGCTCATCCGTCCGGGCCGGGATGCGGTCCGACCGACCGGCCCGCTGGAGGGGGTCGAGCGGCCGAGCGGACCGCGCCACGAAGCCCTGCGCGAGCACCTCGGACAACGCGGTGCCTCCTTCTATCGAGAGCTGCACGCGGCGGCCGGGGGCGGCCCCGACCGTGACGTGCTCGACACCCTGTGGGACCTCGTTTGGGCCGGCGAGGTCACCAACGACACCTTCGCGCCGCTGCGGGCGCTGCGCTGGAAGCGGACGGGGAGCGGCACCCGCCGCCCGCGACCCGGCCGGCTGACGGCCCTCGGTCCGCCCGAGGCGGCCGGCCGCTGGTCGCTGGTGGAGCCACCGGCCACGATCAGCCCCACGGAACGGCTCCACGCCCAGGCGCTCGCGATGCTCGAGCGGCACGGCGTGCTGACCCGCGAAGCGGTCGCGTCGGAGGGTCTCGACGGCGGCTTCAGTGCGGTCTACCCGGTGCTCCGCGCACTCGAGGATGCCGGCCGGATCCGGCGCGGCTACTTCGTCGACGGATTGGGTGCGGCCCAGTTCGCCCTCTCGGGCGCGCTCGACCGACTGCGTGCGACGCGCGATCCGCTGGATGGCAACGGCGGGCGCACCATCCACCTGCTGGCCGCCGCGGATCCCGCCCAACCGTATGGAGCGGCCCTCGCTTGGCCGCGCCGCGGCGAGTCCGACCGCCGGCCACTGCAACGGGCGGCCGGTGCGTACGTCGTGCTCGTCGATGGAGTCGCGGCGCTGTACCTCGAGCGCGGCGGCGCAACGCTCCAGACCCTGCCGGCCGCCGACGATCCGGAGATCGGGGCGATCGCCGCGCGTGCGCTCGGCAGCCTGCTCGCGGACGGACGCGTGCGTGAACTCGTGATCAAGAAGGTCGACGGTCTGCCCGTGGGCGAATCGTCGTTCAGCCCGGTGCTCCACGACGCAGGCTTCGTTGCCGGCTATCGCGGCCTCGTGTTGCGTGGCGCCCGTGCCTGAGGGCGACACGCTCTACCGGACCGCCGCCGGCCTGCGGCCGTACCTCGTCGGACGGGCCGTGACCGCGGCGCGGACGAACGGGCCGGGCGCGGTGCCGCAGGCGCAACGCCTGGTCGGGCGGACCATCGACTCGGTCGAATCGGTCGGCAAGAACCTCATCATCCGGTTCGACGGCGGCCTCGAGCTCCGGACGCACTTGCGGATGAACGGCTCGTGGCATCGATACCGGCCCGGCGAGCGCTGGCGCCGGCCGCCCGCCCGCGCCCGACTGGTGCTCGAGGTACCCGGCGCCGTCGCCGTCTGCTTCGATGCCCCCGTCGTCGAACTCTTCGAGGCACGCGCCGCCGCCCTCCATCCCTCGCTCTCGCGTCTCGGGCCGGACCTGCTCGATCCGGCATTCGACGCCGCCGAGGCCCATCGCCGCCTGCGCGATCCGTCCCGTGCCGCAGCCGATATCGCCGTCGCCCTCGTCGACCAGCGCGCGATGGCCGGCATCGGCAACGTCTACAAGAGCGAGGTGCTCTGGATCGAGCGAGTGTCGCCGTTCCTGACGGTGGCCGACATCGACGACGAGGCGCTCGACCGGCTGATCGCGACCGCGCGGCGCCTGCTCCTGGCGAACGCCATCCCGAGCCACGGGGCCGAACGGGTCACGACCGCCGGCGATCGCGGCGCACCGGGCCCGCTCTACGTGTACGGTCGCAGCGGCCGCCCGTGCCGACGCTGTCGCACCCCGATCGTGTCGACCCGCCAGGGCACCGAGTTGCCGCGCACGACGTACTGGTGTCCGACCTGCCAGGGAGAACCGACCCGATGACCGAGATCGATGTCAGCTGCACGAGGGCCGACGCCGGCGGCTGGACCTGCGGCGTCGCGTTGACCGACGCGGACGGCTCGATGTCGAGCCACCGCGTGGCGGTCGCCGACGAGGACCTCGAGCGCCTCGCACCAGGTGCGAGCGACCCACACGACCTGGTCGTGCGGTCGTTCCGGTTCCTGATCGCCCACGAGCCGAAGGAGTCGATCCTGCAGGCCTTCGACCTGCCGGTGATCGGCCGGTACTTCCCCGATTTCGAGTCGACCATCCGGCGCTGACGCCTCCACACGCGCTAGCATCGCGACCGATGTGTGAGCACTTCATCGCCCGGGCGAAGGAGCCGTTCCGACTCGATGCCCTCTGGTCCTTCGCCGAGCGGCTCGAACGGTTCGGCATCGCCGGGTTCGGCTGGGGCGCGGCGTGGCTGGCGCCGGACGGGTCGCTCGCCTCGTATCGCGACCTGCGCGCATTCCGCGATGATCCTGGCCGCGGCGCAGTCGGAGCCACCGAGACCGCCGTCGCGCTCGTGCACCTGCGGCGGCCATCGCGGCTGTCGACGCTGACGATGCCGGATACGCAGCCGTTCGAGGACCCGGCCGGCCGCTACGCGTTCAGCCACAACGGCGACCTGCGCGACTACCGCGGGCTCCGTGCCACGTACCGCGGCCAGGGCCGGATCCACGGTCGGGCGGACACCGAAGTCGGGGCCCGCTGGCTGGAGGATGCCTGGCAGCCGGGCGGATCGGTCGGCCAGATGCTCGGCGCGTTGCACGATCGCTTCGGTGGCCAGGCCAATCTCGCCGTCCTGCGCCGCGACGGCTCGCCGTTCCATTACGCGGGCAACGGGGAGAACCCGGTCTTCTCGTTCCGGCTCGGCGACATCGGCGTGGTCTCGACCGGGATCTACTCGCTCGATCGGTCGCTGTTCCGCCTCGTCGCCCCAGCGGCCAAGGACCGGCGGCTGGTGTCGCTGCACACGACGGTAACGTTGGACCCCACCGGAGCGTCATTCGCCGTGACGTAGGATGCACGGGCACCTCAGCCCCGTCACGCCGAGGGTTGGACCATGACAGGCGGCCCAAGCGAGCCCGGTCCCGGCGATCCAGCGAATGCGCGTCCGACGGCGATCCTGCCGATCAGCCATCTCCTGCGGCTCTCCGTCTACTGGCTCGGGCTCGTGGCCGTCTTCAACGGCATCACGGTCATCCTCCAGGAACGGATCAAGGTCCTGGTGCCGGATCCCGCGGTCCAATACACGACGCTTGGCATCGTCCAGGCGGCGGGCGTCATCATCGCCGTGCTCGTCCAGCCGACGGTCGGGACCATCAGTGACTACACGATCAGTCGGTTCGGACGGCGGAAGCCGTACATCCTCGTCGGGACGATCCTCGACTTCGTCTTCCTGATCGGCCTGGCGACGTCGAACACGATCCTGGCGGTCACCGCGTTCATCATCCTGCTGCAGTTCTCGTCGAACATGGCCCAGGGGCCGTTCCAGGGGTATGTCCCGGACCTCGTTCCCGCGCCGCAGGTCGGCCTGGCCAGCGCCCTGGTCGGCCTGTTCCAGGTCCTGGGGGTCGTGACCGGCGTCCTGGTCGCGACGATCGGATTGGTCCTGGGCGACTTCACGCTCCCGACGATCATGCTCGGGGTCATCGAGCTGGTGACGATGCTCTCGCTGTTCTTCCGGCTCGACGAGGGTCGCCGGGCGAAGGACCGGGGATCGCGGAGTTGGTGGTCGGTCGCCACGGAGGCGTGGGGCACGGACATCCTGCGCGAGCGCAGCTTCATCTTCCTGGTGGCCTCGCGTTTCTTCGTGCTCGGCGGAACCGCGTTCCTGTTCAACCTCGCGGTGCCGTACCTCGAGCGGGCGCAGGGGATGACCGATCCCGGCGAACGTGCGCTCTGGATCAACATCGCGACACTGCTTGTCGCGCTGTTCACGGCCGTGTCGACGATCCCGGCGGCTCGCCTCTCGGATCGCGTCGGACGCAAGCGCGTGATCTATGCCGCCTGCGCCATGGGTGCCGTCGGAATGGTGATCTGCGCGTTGGCGCCCACGCCGATCACGTTCCTGCCGGGGGCGATCATCGTGGGCGTCGGTGCGGGCACGTTCCTGTCAGTCGACTGGGCGCTCATGACCGACATCATCCCGAAGGCGTCCTCGGGCCGGTACATGGGCATCTCGAACGTCGCGACCGCGACCAACGGGGTCATGGCGGCCTTCATCGGGGGCATCATCATCGACCGGCTGGCGGCGTCGGGGACCCCGGAGACCGGGCCTCGCCTGGCGTTCCTGTTGGCGCCGGTCTGGTTCGCCATCGGGGCGCTCCTGCTCCGACCGGTGTCCGAGCGTCGGCGCGAAGATCCGGTCGCGCCCGATCCGGCGATCGCCGTCAGCCCGGGAGCGGCCGGCTGACCCTGGCGCGGATCCTTGGCGCGGCCCGCTCCAGCCAGCGCCGCCATGTCGCGGGCCGAAGGAAGTCGAACGGGTCCGGCCGGCGATAGAGCCACGGCACGAAGGCCCAGAGGAAGACCAGGTAGTCAAGCCGCATCGGGCGAGCCCCGAACCCGAACAGGACCTGGAGCTGGACGATGGTGAGCGGCAGCGTGACGATGCTCAGCGCGATCGAAACGGCCAGCCAGCCGAGTCCCCAGAGACGCGTCCGCGGCGCGAGGATGAACCAGTGGATGGCCGGGACCCACTTCATCCAGGTCGCGAGCGCCCACAGCAGGCCACCGAGCCGCGGGCCGGTGAACTGGGCCGCCCACAGCATCAGGGTCAGTTGCAGGTTGATGTTGCCGGTGTCGAGGTTGGCCCCCATCGGGAACGCGAGGACCGCGAAGATGACCGCCGTCGTCAGGGGCCGCCGGCGGTAGGCCCAGTGGATCGTCCATAGCAGGAGCAGGATCGTGCCGCCCCGCCAGATGAACCAGGCCACGTCCCATGGCAGCACGGCCCACGGCGCGAAGATCGGCAGCATCCAGGGGGCGTAGACGTAGGGCAGGAATGGCCCGGTCGGGTGGTACGCATCACCGCCGTTGAGCCAGATCCGGACGCCGGCCCAATACGCCCGGGCGTCCGCGCCGGCCAATTCGCCGCGGGCCAGCAAGCCCGAGATCAAGAGCGCGAAGACGAGACTCAGGAGCAGGATGGCCGCGATCCGGCGCGGGTCGCGCAGGCGCGAGGCCTCGCGTCGGAGCGCCCGTCGGAAGACCCCGGCCCGGCGCCGGGTCGGACGATCGATCATCTCCGTGAGATCGACGACGATCCGACCCCGGCCGCGTGCCGATCCGGGGATCGGTCGCAGGACGGGCGGCTCGTTCGGGTCGGCCATGATGGGGCGATTCTCGCACCCCGCGGCGCGGTCCCGTCTCTCCTCCGGGCGGTGGCCCGCTGCGAGGCGGTATCCTCACCGCCATCCAACCCCGGAGTACGTGAGGCTCGTGACCGAGGGAACCGTCATCATCATCGGCGGCGCCGAGGACAAGGTCCGTGATCGGGTCATCCTCAGTCGCTTCGTCGCGCTCGCCGGCGGGGTGGACGCGACCATCGCCGTGATCTCGACGGCGTCGTCGCTCGGGCTCGAGGCCGGTGAGCGGTACAAGCAGGTCTTCGGCGAACTGGGCGTCACGCGGGTCATCCCGCTCCACGCGGTCACCCGCCCCCAGGCCAACGACGAGAAGGCCACCCTTGCGGTCCGCGACGCGACCGGCATCTTCCTGACCGGCGGCAACCAACTGCGCCTGTCCTCGACGATCGGCGGCACGCGGCTGGCCGATGCGATCCTGGAGCGGTTCCGGCACGGCGCGGTCGTCGCCGGGACGTCGGCCGGCGCGTCGGCGATGTCGAGCCACATGATCGCGTTCGGGGCGTCCGGGGCCACGCCCAAGCACCGCATGGCCCAGATCTCCGCCGGCCTCGGGGTCCTGCCCGGCGTCATCATCGACCAGCACTTCCAGCAGCGGAACCGGCTCGGTCGCTTGCTCAGCCTCATCGCCCAGAACCCGTCGCTGCTGGGTCTCGGGGTCGACGAGGACACGGCGGGGGTCGTCGGGCCCGACGGCATCCTCGAGGTCATCGGCCGCGGCTCGATCACGGTCGTCGACGGGTCGCAGTCCGAGACCGACGCCTGGGAGGTTCGCGGTCACCGGCCGTTGATGATCAGCGGTGTCGTCCTGCACTCCTTGCCGTCCGGCTACCGGTTCGACCTGCGCCATCGCGAACGACTGACCTCGCCGACCCTGCACGCCCTGCCGGGCGGCGAGGCCGCATCCAGCTAGTCCTGCCCGGCGGCCCGGCGCCGTCGCCCAACGCCGCCGACCGAGGAGGAGTCCCGTGGCCCAGACCGCACCCGCGTCCCGCCCCAAGCGCGGCGGCTCTCGCGCGGCCAAGGCCGGAGCCGCGGGGGCCATCGCGATCGGTCCGGCGCCGACCCTGCGGATCCTCGAGACGCGCGTCCTGCGCGGTCCGAACTACTGGGCGCGCGAGCCGGTCATCCGGATGCTCGTCGACCTCGGCGTGCTGGAGCAGTACCCCTCGAACAAGCTCCCGAACTTCACCGACGCGCTCGTGGCGCTGCTCCCGACGCTCGAGGACCACGCCTGCTCGCTCGGACGACGGGGCGGCTTCATCACCCGCCTGCGCGACGGGACGTGGGTCGGGCATATCGCCGAGCACATCGCGCTCGAGTTCCAGAACCTCGCCGGCACCGACGTCCGCCACGGCAAGACCCGGGCCGCCGGCGCGCCCGGCCAGTACAACTGCATCTTCGAGTACCGCGAGGAGCAGGTCGGGCTCGAGGCCGGCAAGATGGCCGTCGCCCTCGTCAACCACCTGGTCGCCCCCGACGACCCGGACGTGTTCTTCGACTTCGCGCCCGAGCTCGAGCGGCTCATCCGCCTCGCCGAGCGCCAGGCGTTCGGGCCCTCGACGCAGGCCCTCATCGATGAGGCCGTGAGCCGCGACATCCCGTTCATCCGCCTTGACCGCCACTCCCTCGTCCAGTTCGGCCATGGCGTCCATCAGCAGCGCATCCGGGCGACGATGACCTCGCAGACCTCGGCGATCGGCGTCGACATCGCGTCGGACAAGAGCCTGACCAACCGGCTGCTCAATTCGGCCGGCCTGCCGGTACCGCGCTCCGAGGTCGTGCAGACCGAGGAGGACACGGTCACCGCGGCCAAGCGCCTCGGCTTCCCGTGCGTGGTCAAGCCGCTTGACGGCAACCACGGCCGCGGGGTCCACCTGGACCTCCGCTCGGAAGAGGCCGTGCGGGCCGCCTTCAAGGGCGCGCTCGGGGAGAGCCGCTCGGGTGACCTGGTCGTCGAGACCTACGTGGCCGGCAACGACTACCGGTGCCTCGTCATCGGCGGCAAGATGGCCGCCATCGCGGAGCGGGTCCCGGCCTCGGTGACGGGCGACGGCGAACGAACCGTCCGCCAGCTGGTGGACGTCGCCAACCAGGACCCCCGGCGCGGCATCGGCCACGAGAAGGTCCTGACCCGGATCAAGATCGACGACGCGGCCGAGGCGCTCGTCCGGGCGCAGGGCTTCGAACTCGATGCCGTGCCGCCCGCCGGCACCTGGATCAAGCTCGCGCTGACCGGCAACATGTCGACCGGCGGCACGTCGATCGACCGGACCATCGAGGCCCACCCCGACAACGTCGAGATCGCGGAGACGGCCGCCCGGATCGTGGGTCTGGACGTGGCCGGCATCGACTTCATCTGTCCCGACATCGCGACGCCCGTGCGCGAGACCGGCGGCGCCATCGTCGAGGTCAACGCGGCGCCCGGGTTCCGGATGCACACCCACCCGACCGAGGGCGAGCCGCAGTACGTCGCCCGGCCGGTCATCAATTCGCTGTTCCCGTCCGGCACGGCGGCGCGCATCCCGATCATCGCGGTGACCGGCACGAACGGGAAGACGACGACCGTCCGGATGATCGCCCACATCCTCAAGCTGATGGGCCGGCGGGTCGGGATGACCTCGACCGACGGCATCGTCGTCGACAACCGGCTCATCAAGAAGGGCGACATGTCGGGGCCGAAGTCGGCCCAGACCGTCCTCCAGAACCCGACCGTGGACACCGCGGTCTTCGAAGTCGCGCGCGGCGGCATCCTGCGCGAGGGTCTCGGCTACGACCGCAACGACGTGGCCGTCGTGACCAACGTCGCGGGCGACCACCTCGGGCTGGGCGGGATCACGACGATCGGCCAGCTCGCGAACGTCAAGGGCGTCGTGGTGGAGGCGGTCCCGCGCTCGGGCACGGCCGTGCTCAACGCCGACGACTCCCACGTGTACCGGATGGGCCGGCACTGCGCGGGTCGCGTCGTGCTTTTCAGCATGTCGATGACGAAGGGCGAGGACGGCTTCGACCGGGTCGACGGCCACACCGGGCGCGGCGGGGCGGCGTTCTGCCTGGAGGCCTCGGCCGAAGGTGAGCTGATCGTCCTCAAGCTCGGGCCGCGCACGATGCCCGTGCTGTACACGCACCTCATCCCGGCGACCTTCGGCGGCCGGGCTCGGATGAACGTCGCGAACGCCCTGGCGGCGGCGGCCGCGGCGTGGTCGGCCGGCGCGCACCTGCACGACATCCGCCAGGGCCTGCGCACGTTCACGACGTCGTTCTTCCAGGCGCCGGGTCGGCTCAACCTGCTCGACGTCGGGGGCGTCCGGGTGGTCATCGACTACTGCCACAACGTCGACGGCATGCGCCAGCTCGCCGACTTCGTCGAGCGGATGATGACCGAGCCGGTCACCAAGGCCGGGCGGCTCGGGACGGCGAAGGCGGGCACCCGGTCCGGGCGGGCCATCGGCGTGCTGGGCATCCCGGGCGATCGCCGCGACGAGGACCAGCGGGCCTACGGCGCGATCGCCGCGACCGCGTTCGACGAGGTCATCGTCCGCGAGGACAAGAACCTGCGGGGGCGCGAGCCAGGCGAAACCGCCACCAACGTCATCGAGGGCGTCCGCTCGACCAAGGCGGCCGGCAACGGTCGAGCGATCCGCGCCGAGAAGGTGCTCGACGAGATGACCGCCGTTCGCGCCGCGCTCCGACGGGCGATCCCGGGCGATCTCGTCGTGTGCTGCGTCGACGACGCCATCGGCGTCTATCGCGAGGCGATGTCGGCGGCCGGCGCGTCGCGCGGCGGGACGGCGTTCGCCGACCCCGGCGAACTCGTCGCCCCGGAGGGCTAGCCTGCCGTGGACTGGCGGAGCCGCCTGCGCTATCGCTTCGACGAGTTCATGGGCCGGGGCACGATCGCCCTCATCGTCGGGCTGTTCGTCATCTCCGCGCTGCTCATCGTCGCGGTCGCCCTGATCGTCTGGCTGACGGGGATGGCGAGCGACGATCTCGACTTCCCGACGCTCCTGCGGTTCGGCCTCCTGCGAACGCTCGACCCGGGCACGATGGGCGGCGACGAAGGCACCGCCGGCTACCTGCTCGCGATGTTCGTCATCACCCTGGGCGGGATCTTCATCATCAGCACGCTCATCGGCATCATGAACAACGGGTTGCAGGATCGGCTCGCCGAGCTGCGCAAGGGCCGCTCGACCGTCGTCGAGAGCGAGCACACCGTCATCCTTGGCTGGTCGCAGCAGATCCACACCGTCATCTCGGAGATCGTCGAGGCCAACTCGAACCAGCCCCGCCGCTCGATCGTCGTCCTCGCCGACCGGGACAAGGTCGAGATGGAGGACGAGATCCATGCCCGGGTCGGATCCACCGGCCGGACCAAGCTCGTGTGCCGCTCGGGCAGCCCGATGGACATCGACGACCTGCGCATCGTGAGCCCAGCGACCGCTCGATCGATCGTCGTCCTGGCGCCCGAGGGGGACGAGCCCGACGCCGACGTCATCAAGACCATCCTCGCGATCACGAACGACCCGGAGCGTCGGCCCGAGCCGTACCACGTGGTCGCCGAGATCCGCGACCGGACGAACCTCGAGATCGCCCGGATGGTCGGTCGCGACGAGGTCGAGCTCATCCTCTCGGAGGAGGTCATCGCCCGGATCACCGCCCAGACGTGCCGACAGTCCGGCCTGTCGGTGGTCTACTCGGAGCTGCTCGACTTCGCCGGCGACGAGATCTACCTGACCGAGCAGCCGTCACTGACCGGCCGGGCCTTCGGGGACACCTTGGCGGCACTTCGCCGATGCGTCGGTGATCGGCCTGCTCCCGGCCGGTGGGACGCCGCACCTCAATCCGCGCTCGGACACGGTCATCGCCGAGGGTGACCGGCTCATCGTCATCGCCGCGGACGACGACCGGATCAACCTGGGCGAGGAAGCCCCGGTCGATGAGGCGTGGCTCCGACAGGCCCCGACGCGGACGCCCGCCGCCGAGCGGACGCTGGTGCTCGGCTGGAACCGGCGGGCGCCGTCGATCATCCACGAGCTCGACGCGTACGTCGCCGACGGGTCGGAGACGATCGTCCTCGCATCGGGAGCCGGGATCGAGGCCGATGTCGAGCGGCTGGAACCGCGCCTGACCGCCCAGCGACTGGCGTTCCAGCGCGGCGACGCCACCGATCGCGGGACGCTCGACCGACTCGGCGTCGAGACCTTCGACCACATCATCGTGCTCTGCTACGACTCGCTCGATCCGTCGCGCGCCGACGCGCGGACGCTCATCACGCTGCTCCACCTGCGCGACATCGCGGCCAGGCTCGACCGGGACTTCTCGATCGTCAGCGAGATGCTGGACCTGCGCGATCGGGCGCTCGCCGAGGTCGCGCGGGCCGATGACTTCATCGTCAGCGACCGGCTGATCAGCCTGATGATCGCCCAGGTCGCCGAATCGAAGCACCTCAACGCCGTCTTCAAGGACCTCCTCGACCCCGAGGGCTCCGAGATCTACCTGAAGCCCGCCGGGGACTACGTCGCGCTGGGCGAGGCGGTGCCGTTCGCCGCGGTCATCGAGGCGGCCCGGCGACGAGGCGAGATCGCCTTCGGCTACCGGATCGCGGCGACCGCCGAGGACGCGTCGGCCGCGTACGGCGTGTCGGTCAACCCGTCCAAGGCCGCGACAACGACGTTCGCGGCCGCCGACCGCATCGTCGTGCTGGCCGAGGACTGAGGGGGTTGCCCGCGGGGGCGCGGGCGCGAGTTCGCTCTGGGGGGCCTTGTGCTGGGGGCAAGTAACAGCTGCTACTGCCAGCCGTTGGGGTCGTGCGTGGGGCGCCGCGGGTCCCTTTGTCGATCCAGACGACGTTCTGGGCGCCCACTCTTGCGGCGGGCGCAAGGATCGGCCTCGAGAAGCGCGGAGTCGGGCCCGAATCGGCCCGTAACGCATGCGACGCGACCAGTACTTGCCCTGAGCGCAAGATCTCGACCGAGGCTTGCATCAGATGCACGTCCCGTCGCTTGCGTCATGTGCAAGTCATGAGCACATCTCCGGCACCACAAGCAGGCTCTGGCGACCGGAGATGCATCTCGTGCAAGGCGAGCGGCCTAATGCCGGTCAGGCGCCGAGCCGGCCGCCGGTCAGGCGCCGAGCGGCCCTTGCGTCGGGGCCGGGAGCTCGAGGGTCAACTCAGCTGCGACCCATGTTCGACTGGACCACGCGGACGATGAATGCGATCTCGAGCCCTGAGATGACGATGAGCGCGATGCCGACCGCTGTCTCCACGGCGTACTCCCTCAACCCTCCGACCGACCGGATCGTCCGGCTCGACGTCCGCGCGATGATGCGCCGCCGCGCGTCCGCGACGCAAGGCGGTCAGCCGGACCGCGGACGCCCCTGCAGCCGGGGCACGAGCTCGGTCAGCTCGGAGGCGACATCGACCGGGCGAGCGCCGAGCGTCGCGAGCAGCTGGAACACCGCCTCGCGCTCCTCGTGGCACATGAGCACGACGACGCGGGGCGCATCGGCCGGCCGTCCGTGCGGACCATGACCGGCCGCGCCGTTGAGCTCGGCCCGCAGCGCCTCGGTCTCGGAACGGTAGACCGGGACGTCGGCACGACTGCCACCGCCCGCCTCGATGCCGGCCAGGATCTCGCCCACGACCGACTCCGGCGTTCGCCCGCGCAGGTAGTTGAGCGTCTGCTTGATCGCGACCCGTTGCGCCCGCTCGGCAGCGATCCGGCCGATGCCTCGGAGCGTGTCGTCCGGCCGGTCGCCCGCGGTCCCGACGATCGCCGTGATGGGCGCCGCCCGGCCAGCCGCACCGGCGGCGATGCCCTCGGCCACGTCGAGGATGGCGGCGACGCCCGCCTCGTTGTGGGCGAAGTCAACGATGATGACCCGCGCCCCGAGCCGGTAGATGTTGAGCCGTCCGGGGGAGCGCTCGGCCGACGGCCGGAAGTCGATGAGGCCGTCCCGCACCTGCGCGATCGTCGCTCCCAGGCCACGCGCCCCGCCCGCCGCCGCGAGGGCGTTGGCCACGTTGTGGCGCGCCAGCCCACCGATGGTGATCGGGACCTCGCCGATCTCCACGATGCGCGTCTCGGGCTCACCATTCGCCTCGATCAGCACGCCGCGCCGGAGCACGTACGCTCGTCCGCCCCGGGCCCGGTGCCGGTCGACCACCGCGGAGCGCTCGTCGAGCGAGAAGAACGCGACCCGAGCCTTCACCCGACGGGCCACCGCCGCCACGTAGGGGTCGTCGGCGTTGAGCACGACCCAGCCACCCGGCTTGGTCATGCGCGCGATCGTGGCCTTCACCTCGGCGAGCTCGGGGAGCGTGTGGATGCCCTGCAGGTCCAGGTGGTCGGACGAGACGTTGGTCAGAACGCTGACCTCGTTCGACTCGTAGCCGACACCACGCAGCACGATGCCGCCGCGGGCCGTCTCGAGGACCCCCACGTCGATGTCCCGACGGACGAGGATCTGTTGGGCGCCGCTCGGTCCAGTCCAGTCGCCCGGCTCGATGAGGCGCTCGTCGACGAGCACGCCGTCCGAGGTCGTGGTCCCGACGTGGCGACCCGCCCCAAGCAGGATGTGGGTGATGAGCCGGGTGACCGTGCTCTTGCCGTTCGTCCCCGAGATGGAGACAACGGGCACCCGCCGGTCCGCGTCCCGGATCCACGCCGGTGGCGAGGTGCGCGCCTCGGCGATGCGCTCCGACCAGCGCGTGAGCAGCCGTTCCTGGTTGCCCGTCAGGCGCGCCGTCCGAGACGGCGAGACGTCTCGTCCCGCGAGCGCCAACGCCGCCTCGGTCAAGGTCTGGGCGCGCTCTGCACCCACCCACGGGAACGTCACGATCCAGTGACCCGGGTCGGACGAGCGATGGACCACCACGCCGCCCCGCCCCTCGCCGTTGTCGGCGCGCAGGCGCCGGATCCAGCCGACCACGGCTTCGATGCTGTCGGGCCAGTCACGCGGCGGCACGGACCGGCCGAGGTGGACCAGGGCGTGGCGACCCGGATCGCGTTGCCCGTACCAGGTCCGCCGGCGACCGACGGCGATCTCGAGCTTCACCACCGGCTCGAGCCGGTAGACGTTCGGTCCTTCGAGCAGGCGGGTCTCGATCAGTCGCACGGTCCGGGCAGGATAGCAAGCGGGCATCGCCGTGGAGACCGTCCGGCCGACCGGTGCGACGCATCCACCGGGAGCTAGACTCCTCGGCATGGATGCCCCCACGGCGAGCGCAGCGGCACCCGAGCTCGAGGCGCTGCGCCAGGCGGTGACCGCCGACCTGCCGAGCTACCTGCGGGATCTCGAGCGCCTCGTCAACATCGATTGCGGCAGCTACACGCCGGCGGGCGTCAACGAGGTCGGGCGCTGGACGGCCGACTTCCTGGCCGGGCTCGGCGCCACGATCGAAGTCCGGCCCGACCCGGCCGGGCGGCTCGGGGACACGGTCGTGGCGACGTTCGAGGGTCGCACCGGCGCCCCACGCATCCTGCTGATCGGGCACATGGACACCGTCTTCGACCCCGGGACCGTGGCGGCGCGGCCCTTCTCGATCGCCGACGGCATCGCCCGGGGGCCGGGCGTGACCGACATGAAGTCGGGGCTGCTCGCGGGCCTGTACGCGCTGAAGGCGCTCATGGGCGAGCTCGGTGGCCTGCCGTTCGAGCGCCTCGTGTTCATCGCCAACCCGGACGAAGAGATCGGCTCGCCGACCTCGACGCCGCACATCATCGAGATCGCCCGGACCATGGATGCGACCCTCGTCCTCGAGTGCGCCCGCGCGAACGGCGACATCGTGTCGTCGCGCAAGGGCATCCTCGATCTCCGCATCACGGTCACCGGACGAGCGGCCCACGCGGGCGTGGAGCCGGAGAAGGGCCGCAGCGCGATCCTCGAGGCGGCCCGAATCGTCGGCGAGCTGCACGCGCTGAACGGCCGTTGGCCGGGCGTCACTGTCAACGTCGGGGTCATCGGTGGCGGCACGCGACCGAACGTCGTGGCGGAGCATTGCTCGCTCGAGGTGGACCTCCGCGCCGCGGTCCGCGCCGATCTCGAGACGGCCGAGGCCGAGGTCCGCCGCATCGCCGAGGCCACGGTGGTCCCGGACGTGACCGTCGAGTTCGAACCCATGGCGCGTTGGTGGCCCATGGAGAAGCTGACACGGAGCGCCCGCCTGGTCGATCACGCGAAGGCCGTCGCCGAGGGACTCGGCTTCGAGATCGCGGATTCGGCGACGGGCGGTGCATCGGACGCCAACACGACGGCGGGCATGGGCGTCGCCAGCTTGGACGGGCTCGGGCCGATCGGCGGCAACGACCACTCGCCGGCCGAGTATCTCGACGTCGAGTCGATCGTGCCGCGGACGGCGCTCCTGGCGGGGTTGCTGTTGGCCATCGCGCGCGATCCGGCGGTCCTGGCCTGGCGCGATGAGTCGCGACCGGCCGGATAGGGCGTGACCGGGCGACGTCGCATCTCGTCGGGCGGACCGTGGGAGGCGGTCGCCGGCTACAGCCGGGCTATCGTCGTGGGCGACTCGTGCTGGGTCGCGGGAACGACCGACGCGGGTCCGGATGGGCGCTCGCAGCACCCCGGTGACATCGCGGCCCAGGCGCGCGCCTCGCTCGCCATCATCGCCGCGGCCCTCGAGGAGGCCGGGTTCAGCTTGGCCGATGTCGTGCGGACGCGCATGTTCGTGACCGACATCGCGCGGTCATCCGAGGTCGTCCCGGTCCACGGCGAGATCTTCGGCGACACCCGGCCAGCGTCGACGATGGTCGAGGTCAGCGCCCTCATCGACCCGAGCCTCCTGATCGAGATCGAGGCCGACGCCCGCCGAGGCTAGGCCGGCGTCAGGGCATTGCGGCGATGCCCAGCCCACGCGTCACGGTCACGATCGCGATCGCGACGACCAGCCCGAGCAGCAGGTTGCGCCGCCACGCCACGATGGCGAGGCAGGCGAGGATGGCGATCCATTCGACCCCGACGTGGAACGAGGGGACGCCGCCGTCGTCGACCGTGACCATCACCGCGACCGCCGCCAGGGCGGCGAGCACCGCGGGTCCGACGAGCTGCAGGTAGTCGAACGCCCAGCGCGGCAGCCGATCCAGGCCCGGCGTGAGCAGGCCCAGGGCACGCGTCGGGTACGTGACCGCGAACATCAGCACCGCCAGGATCACCAGGTTCGTGCTCATCGGGGCGGCATGATCGAATCGGGCGTCTCGAGGTCGACGTGCGCGCCGGGCATCGCGTAGCGCTCGGCTGACGCCGACGTGCCGAGCGGCGCCGTCTCATGGGCGGCGCTCGCCGGGATGAGCAGGCCGATGAGCGGCCCGAGCACCCCGCCGGCGACGATGCCGATCGACGGGCTCGAGACCAGGGCGACGCCGACGGCGATCCCGGCGCCGACGATGGCCGCCACGAGCTCGCGCCGCCCGGTGATGAGCCCGATCGCGAGGCCGGCCATCGCCGCCGGGAAGATGATGTCGATGCCGAAGCGCGTCGGATCGGGGATCTGGCTCCCCAGGAACACGCCGGCGATCGTCCCGAGGTTCCACGGGATGAAGGTCATCCCGACGGCGGCCACCCAGAACCCCCACTCATCGGTCCGGCGGATCCGACGGAAGTGACCGATGGTCAGCGCGAACGCCTCGTCCGTGAGGAGGTGGGCCATGAGCGCGCGGCGGGCGAATGGCACGCCCTTCAGCCACGGCCGGAGGGCCGCGGAGTAGAGGAGGTGCCGCGCATTCAGGAGGCCGGTGAGCAGCACGACGCCGGGCCATGCGAGCCCGCTCGCGACGTAGCCGACAGCCGCGAACTGGGCCGCCCCCGCGAAGACGATCACGCTCATCGCGATCGCTTCGATCGGCGAGAAACCGGCCTCCCGCGCCGACAGGCCGTACACGAACGCGAATCCGACCGCCGAGACGGCGATGCCGAGGCCCTCGGTGATGAGCTGCCGGCGACTGGCGCCAAGGTCGGCGTCCGGGCTCGCGACGGCGGCCGGACTGGCGCTCTCGGTCGGGCCCTCGTCGCCTACCGGAGGAAGGTCTTCGCGCACGTTCCGTCGCACACGACGTACACGGCGTGCTTCTCCAGGGCGTAGCCGGCCGTGTGCAGCAGGCCCGGGCAGCCAGGCGTCGGGCACTTCCAGACCCACCACCGTGGGTCGTCACCGAGCGGCGTCGTCTCCGCGGCGAGCGTCCCGGCCAGGTCTGCCCGCGCCGCGAGGAGCGTGGCGATGCTCGACGCGCGCTCGTCCTCGGACTCGCTGGAGTACGGGTAGTTCTGGCTGATGTTCGAGCTCACGGGCCCCTCCCGACGGCGCGCTCAAGACGCTCAGCGCCGGTGGCGGCTTCGTGTGAGCGCAGCCCGCCACCGGCGGGCCCGAGTATACGCGTCGTGCGCGCGAAACCGGCCGTCGGGGCCGGTGGCCAGAACCGACGCGCCGCTACCAGACGGCCGGCAAGCCGGCGCTTCGCGGGTCGGTCGCAGCCGCCACCGAACCATCCGGCGCGGCCGGCCCGCCGGCGACGCATTCGATGGCATGCTCGTGCCCGAGGTTCGAGTCGAACGGCTCGGTCGGCAGCAACGTGTGCCCGATCGCCGCGAGGGCTTCGGCCACGCCCGGCGCATGCCGCGGTTCGAGGCGGACGGCGACGGGCGGCGCGAAGTGGTCGGGCGGTTCGACGTACCAGCGCGGCGCCGCAACGGCGGTCGCGATATCCACCCCACCATCGACGAGGGCCGACACGAGCTGGGCGTGGATCTGCGGCTGCGCGTCGCCGCCCATCGAGCCCGCGACGACCCACGGGCCGGGCTGGCCGTCCCGGAACAGCATCCCGGGGAGCAGCGTGTGGAGCGTCCGCTTGCCGGGCGCGAGGCGGTTCGGATGCCGCTCGTCGAGGCTGAAGTAGCTCCCGCGGTTCTGGTAGTGGATCCCGGTCCCGGGGTCCACGACCCCCGATCCAAAGCCCAGGTAGTTCGATTCGATGAGGCTGACCGCGTTCCCGTCGGCGTCGACGACCGCGAGGTAGATCGTCCCGCCACCGACCGGATTGGCCGAGGCGACCGGGCGGGCGGCACGGCGCGGGTCGATCCGGGCCGCGAGTTCCGCGGCATGCGCCCGGTCGAGGAGGCGTTCGACCGGCACGTCCTCGAACGTCGGGTCGGTCAGGTACGCGTCCCGGTCGGCCATCGCTAGCTTCGCCGCCTCGATGCCCGTGTGGATCCAGGCCGGGTCGGTGACGCCGGCCGGGCCGAACGCGTCGGCGCCGGGTGCCTCGAACTGCGACAGGATCGAGAGCAGCTCGAGGGCGACCACGCCCGAGCTGTTCGGCGGATGGGTCGTGACCCGGACGCCCCGGTAGTCGATCTCGATCGGCGTGGTCGGGGTCGAGGTGTGGTCGCGCAGGTCGGCCGCCGTGACGAGCGCCCCGACATCGTCGAGCGTCCGCGCCTGTCGTTCGGCGAGGTCGCCCTCGTAGAAGGCATCGAAGCCATCGCGCGCGAGGGTCTCCAGCGTCGAGGCGAGGGCCGGCAAGCGGACCCGCTCGCCGGCTCGCCATGGACGACCGTGCGGACGGTAGACCGGGAAGAACCCGGCGTCCGGACCAAGCGCCTCGGCGACCAGCGGCGCCGTGCGTTCGACCGCGTCGATGAAGCCATCCCAGGCCGGGAACCCGTTCCGTGCCAGCTCGATGGCCGGGCCCAGGATCGCGTCGCGTGACAGTCGACCGTGCGCGGCGTGGGCGTCGCCCCACGAACGGACGGCCCCCGGCACCGTGATCGCTGAGCGGGCCGCGCCGCGGCAGCTCGGTGAGCCCGGTCGCCCGGAGCCAGCCGGCATCCGCGCGGGAGCCGGCCCGTCCGGACCCGTTGAGGGCTTCCTGTCGGCCCTTCGACGCATCCCAGGTCAACCAGAACGCGTCACCGCCGATCCCGCACCCGCTCGGCATGACCACCGCAAGCGCCGCGTTCGTGGCGATCGCGGCATCGACAGCGGAGCCGCCCGCCCGCAGGACGCCAAGCCCAGCCGCCGTGGCCAGGTGATGCGGGGCGACCACCGCACCCCGGCTGCCTCGTGCCAGCGGGACGGGTGCCCAGGGCCGCCCGGCCGTCACGCCGGCGCCACGTCGTCGAACGAGGCCGCCGTGCCCGGTCCGCCGACGTAGTGCTCCTGACGCCGGAGCTGGGCGAGCGGCAGCAGGGCGATGACCAGCATCGCCATCGTGGCGATGAGCAGGCCGTCGATTCCGCGCCAATCTGCGGCGATCCCACCGACGATCGCGCCGATGATCTGGCCGATCGCCAGGAAGACGCTGTAGAGACCCATGATGGCGCCGCGATCGGCCGGGAACCGCTCGGAGATGTCGGCCAGGAGCCCGAGCGCCGCCGGGGTCGCACCGGCGAGCACGAAGAGTCCGATCCCCGACGCGATCAGCCCGGCGAGCGGCACGACGATCGACATCGCGGCGCCATGGTTGACGGCCACGCCCCCGAGCACCAGGACGCCGCCGCCGATGATCCCGTACAGGATGATGGTCGTCCGGCGCATGTTCCGGAAGCGGTTGCCCCAGTAGATGAGGCCCGCCCCGAAGATCACCCCGATGACGACCGCCGCGAGCGAGATCTGGACGGGACTGAAGCCCTGTAGGAGGAATTGGTCCGGAAAGCGTGGGTCGGCCTTCGAGAACTGGAAGATGGACTGGCTGAACCACAGGCCGATCGCGGCGTTCACGGCGATCCAGGTCGGGGCCAGCAGCCAGACGTGCGAGCTCCGGAGCAACGTCCCGTAGCGCCGCCAGTCGATCCGCGGGCTGCTCGTGGCGGCCGCACGAGCGGCTCGCTCGTCCGCGTCGTGGTCGGCCACGCCGTAGCGGTAGATGAGGAACGACACGCCGTAGAACGCGGCGTTGAGGAAGAAGGCGACCGGGCCCAGGGCCGCGAACAGGAGCGGCGCGACCGCGAAGCCGACCCCGATGCCGGCCAGGGTCGCGCCCTCGAAGCGCGCCGCGGCCTTGCCCCGGAGGAGCTCGTTGCCCGCCGTGACCGCCGCGATGTAGCCGAGGATCGACGGGATGCTGGCGGCGGTCGACGCGCCTTCGAGGAGTCGCGTGCCGCCGAGCAGGAGGAGGTTCGTCGTCAGGCCCGTCAGGATCACGGCCGCCGCGCCGAAGACCGGTCCGAACAGCATCACCCGGTGGTGGCCGAGCTTGTCGGAGAGCAGCCCGAACACCGGCGAGAGGACCAGCTCGGCGGCATAGAACGTGGCATGGAGCAACGCGAGGGTCGTCGCGGTCACGACCGGTCCGTCGTGGTCGGGCAGCTTCGCGAGATAGACGCTCAGCATCGCGCCCGTCAGGCCGGTGCTGAAGCGGAGCGTGAACGTGCCGCCCAGCACGGCCCACAGCGAGCGATCCATCGGCCGAAGGGTAGCCGCTCGCCGACCGGTCAGGCACTGACACCGGGCTGGACCCCGCCCGTATCATGCCCGCAACGTCCGGGTGGGCTGCGAGGAGGAACGCTCTTGAGCCGCGTCGCGATCTTCACGGATTCGGCCTCGGACATGGATCCGGCCGACGCGAGCGCCGAGGGGATCACGGTCATCCCGCTCCTGGTGTATTTCGGGTCGGAGACCTTCAAGGCCGGTACGGAACTCTCGGCCGAGGCCTTCTGGGAGCGGATGGTCGCGCCGGACGCCCCGTTCCCGACGACTGCCGCGTCGTCACCGGGCGAGTTCAAGGAGGCCTACGAGGCCGCGTTCGAGGCCGGGGCCGAGGCGATCGTTTCGATCCATGTCGCCGGCACGCTGTCGGGCACGATCAAGAGCGCCCAGATCGCGCGCGACATGCTGCCCGACCGCGAGATCCACGTCGTCGATTCGTGGGGCGCGTCGATGGCGGAGGGGATCCTGGCCCGGATGGCGGTCGAGATGGCCGCCGATGACCGACCCGCCGCCGAGATCGCGGAGACGCTCGAGACGCGCGCGCCGGATATGCGGATGTACGTCGCCCTCGAGACGCTCGAGTACCTCAAGAAGGGCGGCCGGATCTCGGGTGCGCAGGCGGCCATCGGCACGCTGCTCTCGGTCAAGCCGATCATCGCGGTCGAGAAGGGCGTCGTGGAGACCGCCGATCGCGTCCGAACGCGGGCCAAGGCGCGGGAGCGCGTCATCGAGCTCATCACGCATCGGCCGATCGAGCGCCTCGCGATCCTCCATACCGTCACGCCCGACGTCGAGGGCTTCAAGACCGAGGTCCTCGCCCGCGCGCCGGACCTCGACCCGGACGCCGTGACGATCCACCTCGTCGGCCCCTCGGTCGGCCCGCACCTGGGTCCGGGCTGCGTCGGCGCCGCCGTCCTGTACCGGCCCGGGCCGGACTGAGACGTTCCTTGACCTGCTGCTCGCCGGACGACCCTCGATTCGATCGACAGTTCGATGCGCGCCATGCCGATCGACAGCTGCGCAACTACCGTCGGTCGGGACCGGCGCGGATGACGCGCGCCCTGATCGACGCGCTGGCCGCGGACGGGCTCGAACGACAGACCGTCCTCGACATCGGCGGCGGGGTCGGCGCGGTCCACCACGAGCTGCTGCGGGCTGGGGCCGCCACCGCTGTCGATGTCGACGCCTCCCGCGCCTACATCTCGGCCGCTCGTGACGAGGCCGTCCGGCAGGGTCATGAGGACCGCGTGGAGTACGTCGCCGGCGACTTCGTCGCGGTCGCGTCGAAGGTCGCCCCGGCCGATCTCGTGGCCCTCGACCGGGTCATCTGCTGTTATCCGGACATGGCGTCGCTTGTCGGTCGATCGGCGAGCCTGGCCCGTCGTCGGTACGGCCTCGTTTATCCGCGGGATACGTGGCTCAGCCGCGTCGGTATCACGATCCTCAACGCCCGAAGCCGCCTGATCCGATCGCCGTTCCGCGCCTATGTCCACCGCACCGCCGACGTCGAGGCGATCCTGGCCGACCACGGCCTCGTGAGGCGCGTGCACCGGACGACGTTGATCTGGCAGCTGTCGCTCTTCGAGCGCCCCGTCGCCTGACGTACCGGGGGCTTCATCGCGCCGCAACGCAGAGCGGCTCTGCAGCGACCGCTGGCTCCCGGCAGACCTCGGTCAGGACAGCCTCGGGTGATCCCGAGAACCCTCCACCCTCCGTCGCCACGAAGAACTCGATCCACTCGCCGGGGCTGCGGCACGCCCTGACGACCGGATAGAGATCGCTCAGGTCGTCGCCGTCCGCCGCAGCGGCAGCAACGAACGCCCGGCCGCACGCGCTCGACGCGGGGTCACGGGTCGGACCCGGCGTGTGCGGTGGCCCTCCGATGCATCCACTCATCGCGAGCGCGACGGCGATCAGCACGATGCCGACGGTCGACCGAGTCGTCCTGAACCTCCGTTCACTGAGCTCCCAGGTTCGCCAATGTAAGCCGTCTCGAGCCGCTCGCCTCGAACGGAGGTTGCGCCAGGGTTGCGGCAACCTTGCCGACCGGTACCATCGGGCAGGCGACCAGAGGGTCTCTCGGGATATACTCGGCGGCGCATGAGTCGCGCGTCGTCTGGCCGGCAGGACCACATCGAAGGTCGTTTCGCCGCCGCCGCCGCGCCCCGTGGGGTCGTCCGGGAGACGACCCAAACGACGAGGTGGCGCCAAAGCGCCGCCCGACACTGAGGTCTCCTTCTTCATGACGACCGAGCACGTCGCCGCCGCGATCAACCCATGGGAGGTCGCCCAGCGACAGTTCGACCTGGCGGCCGAGCGACTGAACATGGACCCGGGCTTGCGCCAGGTCCTCCGCGAGCCACGACGCGAGTTCACCTGCCACTTCCCCGTCCACATGGACGACGGGTCGGTCCAGGTCTTCACGGGCTACCGCGTCCAGCACAACCTGGGACGCGGCCCCGCCAAGGGCGGCCTTCGCTACCACCAGGACGTGAGCCTCGACGAGGTCAAGGCCCTCGCGATGTGGATGACCTGGAAGTGCGCGGTCGTCGGCATCCCGTACGGCGGCGGCAAGGGCGGCGTCATCGTCGATCCCAAGAAGCTCAGCCAAAAGGAGCTCGAGGGCCTGACCCGGCGCTTCGCCACCGAGATCGAGGTCCTGATCGGCCCCGAGCGCGACATCCCCGCGCCGGACGTCAACACCAACGCCCAGGTCATGGCTTGGATCATGGACACCTACTCGATGCACCAGGGCTACACGGTCCCGGGCGTCGTGACCGGCAAGCCCATCAGCCTGGGCGGGTCCGAGGGTCGCCATGAGGCGACGGCCCGCGGCTGCGTCTACACCGTCGTCGAGGCCGCGCGGCACCTGGGCATGGATCTCAAGAAGGCCCGCGTCTCGGTCCAGGGTTTCGGCAACGCCGGCTCGATCGCCGCGCGCCTCGTTTCGGAGGAAGGCGCGACCGTCGTCGCCGTCTCCGATTCGACCGGCGGCATCCACGCGCCTGGTGGCCTCGACATCGCCAAGGTCGTCGCCTGGAAGCAGGAGCACGGCACGGTCCAGGGCTTCCCCGGGCGCGACGGACATCACGAACGCGGAAGTCCTCGAGGTCGACTGCGACATCCTCATCCCAGCCGCGCTCGAGAACCAGATCACGAGCCGCAACGCCGGGCGGATCAAGGCCCGCCTGATCGCCGAGGCGGCCAACGGCCCGACGACGCCCGACGCCGATACCGAACTGTTCCGCCGGGGCGTCTTCATGATCCCCGACATCCTGTGCAACGCCGGCGGCGTGACCGTCAGCTACTTCGAATGGGTGCAGGACCTCAACCGAGACCACTGGAGCGAGACGGTCGTCAACGAGAAGCTCCACGGGATCATGACCAAGGCCTTCGATGAGACGCTCGCGATCGCCGAGCGCGAATCCTGCGACATGCGAACAGCGGCCTACCTACTGGCCGTGGAGCGCGTCGCGGACGCGATGGACATGCGCGGGCTTTACCCGTAGATCGCGGATCCCCTCATCGAATCACGAAGCCCCGACGCTTTCCGGTCGGGGCTCCTGGTTTGCCGGGGTCCCGGCGCCGCCACTGCGGCCTTCGCTCGGTCATGCGGTGGTCACCGCGGAACCGGCGGCGACCACCGCCTGCCGCGCCGCTGTCCGAGCCGCGGCCGTCGAGCGGACCACCAGCGTGACCGCCAGCAGCAGGTAGACCGTGCCCGTCGCGAGCATCGTCCACGTGTGGTCGACGTCGGGGAGCAGGATCGGGGTCGCGATGTTCGCGGCACCGTGCATGACCGTGGCGACGAGGACGCTGTAGCTGGCGCGCTCGGCCACAAAGCCCATCACGACGGCCAGCGGGATGACCCACCAGGCGAAGACGGCGAAGGCCGCGAGGCCCTGGTCGGGCGCCAGGTAGATCGGCAGGTGCCAGAGCGTCCAGATGACGCCCGTCAGCAGGCCAGCAGTGGCGATGCCCATGCGAGCGCGCAGCCGCGGCATGAGGAACCCGCGCCAGCCGATCTCCTCGCCGATGACGAGGACGAAGATGACGACTTCGATCGCGCTGATCGAGCCGAGGCCCGGGTTGGCGTTGCCGAGCAGGATGTAGGCGACGAGGGCCGCTCCGGCGACGACGAACGGGATGCCGAAGGCGACGAGGTAGGCGCTCGGGGCCCGGCGCCACGCGCCGATCCGGGTGCGCAGCTCGCCGGTCGTGCCGTCCGCCCACGAGACGATCAGGGCCGCGCCCGCCGGCCCGAAGAGGGCCAGCAGACCGAACATGATCGAGGTCGAGACGAGAGCCGTCAGGCTCCACGACAATGCGAAGGCGATGACGAGGTACGCGGGGATCGGGTAACGGGCGATGATCCGTCGTAGCGCCGTCATCGGGCCGCTCCGTCGTGGCGCAGCAGGAGTCCGGCACCGGCCACGATGATCACGGCCGCGATGGCGACCTGGATCCACTGGATCGCACCGGGCTGACCGGCCGCGAACGCGAGACCGAAGGCACCGAGGACCGTGGCGGGAACGAGGGGCCAGGGATGCTTCTCCTGCGGAACGGCGATGAGGCCGAGCAGCCAGACGGCGAGGAAGCCACCGGCCATGGACAGGAAGAACACCGCCGGCGTGTACGGAGCGGCGAAGACGCCGTGCGCGATCACGTACGCAGCGGTGCCGAGGCCGCCGGTGATGCCGGCCGGGATCGCGTAGCCGTACTCGCGTGAGAGTGCGAAGGCCACGAGGCTGGCCGCGCTGACGGCGAGGAGCGTGTACTGGCTGAACTGGTCGGAGACCAAGCCGGTGGCGATGATGGTCCCGATGACGAGGAGGAACGCTCCGAGCAGCCGGCGCTCTGGCACGACGCCTTCGACGCGGCGCTGGGGGCGGGTCCCGGTGGACTGGATGGCGGACATATCGAGCTCCTTTCGGTAACTTGTGTTACAGTTGATCTGTAATCACCTGAACCATACTGGAATGAAATGAGTGACACCATCGTCAAACGTCCATATCGGTCGCCGTTGCGTCAGGCGCAGGCCGAGCAGACGCGGCAGCGCATCCTCGATGCGGGGCTCGAGCTCTTCTCGGAGCGCGGCTATCCGGTGACGTCGGTGGCCCAGATCGCCGCGGCCGCGGGTGTGTCGACGGAGACGATCTACACGTCGGTCGGCTCGAAGCGCGGGATCATCGACGCGCTGCTCGAGCAGGTGGACTCGGAGCGACCGATCGAGCGTGCGCGGGCGGCGGTCGTGGAACGCGGCGGCACGCCGATGGTCGCGCTCGAGGTCTTCGCGGAGACGGCCGGCAACTTCTGGGCGGCCCACTCGAAGCTCGTCGAGGTGCTGCGCAAGGGCGTCGGCGACCCGGAGATCGGCGGGGCCTGGTTCGAGCGTGAGAGCGGCCGTCGGGCCCTGTTCGCCGACGCCGTCAGCCACTGGCCACCGGGCACCCTGCGCGACGGCCTGGATCCCGAGCGTGCGGCCGACATCGCCTGGGTCCTGACCGCCGAAGAGTCGTACGGCCGACTCGTCCAGCGGCGCGGCTGGTCGCTCGAGGACTACATCGCTTGGACGACCGCGACCCTCATCGAGCAGATCCTGGCCTGACCGCCCCGGTCGCGGATGCGCGCCGGCCCGGTGCTACCATCGCGGCCCATGTACGACCACGAAGAGAAGTTCCTGTTCAAGGAGGAGATCCTCCACCTCTCGAACGCCGTTGCGGAGCCGGGCATCCTCGACAACGTCGAGGACCTGCTGACCGACGTCATCACGAGCCCGCGCTTCGATTCCGAGGTGTTCACGCTCGAGCGGAGCCTGCAGGTGATGCTCGGCCCGCGCGCCGGCACGACACTGGTCGGCCTGCTGACCGTGCCGCCCGAGGTGTTCGACGAGGTGGCCGAGGTCCGCATCCCCTCCGAGGTGCACGAGCGCCTGGTCGCCTGGCGGGCCCGATTCGGGCTCGCCATCGACAACGCCCTGAACTTCCTGAACAACCCCGACGGCATCCAGGGCCACAACTTCGCGACCCAGATCGCCCACGTCGAGGAGCGGAGGGTGCTGCAAGGGCGCCTGACGCTCGTGCGCTACAACAACGAGCCGCAGTTCTTCGTCGCCGACGCGAGCGTCTTCCTGGGCCTGGTCGCCGACATCATGGAGCGCCTCGGCCCCTACCTCGAGCCTGACGCGGTCGACGCCGAGACGATGTCGCGCTTGCGCGATGCCCTCGCGCAGATCGAGCGCAAGACCGCCTCTCACTCCTGATCCGGGCGCCCGATGCGCCACGTCTACCTCGCCGCGACCGGCCAGAACCGTGGCAAGACCACGGTCAGCCTCGGCGTGCTCGACGGCTTCCAGCGGCGCGGCCTCTCGACCGGCTTCGTCAAGCCCGTCGGCCAGCGGACGATCATCGAAGACGGCGTGCCCGCGGACGAGGACGCGGTCCTGATGAAGAGCGTGTTCGAGCTCTCCGAGCCGCTCGGCCAGATGAGCCCGGTCCACATCCCGCGGGGCTTCACGCAGGCCTACATCGAGGGCCGGGTCGTGGAGGACCTCGGCGAGCGGATCCGGTCGGCTCATGCGGCATTCGCGAAGGACCGCGACATCCTGCTGATCGAAGGGACCGGCCACGCCGGCGTCGGCGCCGTCATCGGGCTCTCGAACGCCGCGGTCGCGTCCATGATCGGGGCGCCCGCGGTCATCGTGTCCGAGGGCGGCGTCGGCCGGCCGATCGACGAGATCGTCCTGAACGCGGCGCTGTTCGAACGGCAGGGCGTGCACGTCGCCGGGGCGATCGTCAACAAGGTCGATCTCGACGCGAAGCCCGGTTTGGCTCGGACCCTCGAACAGGGGCTTGCCCGTCAGGGCATCCCGCTGCTGGGCGTCCTGCCCTACCGGCCGATCCTCTCGAACCCGACGCTGGCCATGGTCCTCGAGGGGGTCCACGGGGAGACGCTCCACCCCGGCCCAGACCTCGACCAGGTCATCGGCGGGGTCGCGATCGGCGCCATGGAGCCCGAGCACATGCTCGAGCGCATCGGGGCGCGCAGCCTGGTGATCGTCCCGGGCGATCGGGAGGACGTGATCGGCGCGATCGTCGGGGCGCACCGTGACGCGGAGGGGGGCGAGGGCGCGCTCGGGCTCGTGCTGTCCGGCGGCTACCGTCCCAGCGACCGGGTCATCGAGTCGATCCGTCGGGCCGACCTGTTCGCCACGCTCGTGCCGGAGGACACGTACGCGGTCGCGTCCGAGGTCCACGACCTGCTGGTCAAGACCCACCCGGCAGACCACGGCAAGATCGAGGAGATCAAGGCCCTCGTCTGGGAGTACCTGTTCATCGACCGCATCCTGGGTGCCGCGGCCGAGTCGGGGCTCTAGGCCAACGGCTCGTTGTCGATCAGGCGGGTCGAGCCGAACCGGACGGCCAGCGAGGCGAGCGCCGGCCCGGTCACGTCGGTGAGCTCCTCGAGCGTCGCCCCGTCCGCGACCGACACGTACTCGACGTCGGCCAGCGGCTCTGCGGCCAGCACGCCGGTCATCGTGGCGCGGAGTTCGTCGCCCGAGCGCTCCCCGGCCTCCCAGGCCGAGCGCGCCGCCCGGAGCGCGCGCCGGATGACGGCCGCCGCCAGTCGCTCGTCGGGCGTGAGATGGACGTTGCGCGAGGAAAGTGCCAGCCCGTCGGGCTCCCGAATGGTCGGGCAGGCGATGACCTCGGTCGAGATGGCGAGATCGCGGGCCATCTGCCGGATGACCATCACTTGCTGGGCGTCCTTCTGGCCGAAGTAGGCGTGCTCGGCCCCGACGACACCGAACAGGATGGCGACCACCGTCGCGACCCCGTCGAAGTGGCCCGGCCTGGCGGCGCCCTCCAGCGGACGGGCGAGCGCGCCGACGTGGACGACGGTGTCGAAGCCGGACGGATAGACCTCCTCGACCGGCGGCGCCCAGACGATATCCACGCCTTCGGCCTCGCAGATCGCCAGGTCACGCGCCTCGTTGCGCGGGTAGCGCTGGTAGTCGGTCGCCTCGTTGAACTGCCGCGGGTTGACGAAGATCGTCACGACCGTCGTCGCGTCCTCGGCTCGAGCACGCGCCATGAGCGCTCGATGGCCATCGTGGAGCCAGCCCATCGTCGGCACGAGACCGATCGGCTGCGGCGCGGCGGCCAGGACGGCTCGCAGCTCGGCGCGCGTGCGCACGACCCGGGTCACGGTCCGGTCGCCGACGGACCCGAGTGCGGCCGCGGGCGGCGCGTCGGCGCTCAGAGGTCGCGGTCGAGCGGGATCCCGCCGACCGGAATGGACCTGGCCGGCCGGTCCGGCGAGCCGCGACCCAGGACCTCGTCGAGGACGGCCTCCTCCATGCGGACGGTCTCCGCCGGACCGGGGAACGTCCCCTCCGTCACGTCGTCGGCATACGCCTTGGCGGCCTCGAGGATCGCCGCCCGGATGTGGGCGTAGGGCCGGGCGTGCCTCGGCACGAAGTCGCCGAGCCCGATGAGGTCGGTGAGGACCTGGACCTGGCCGCTGCATCCGGCGCCCGCCCCGATCCCGATCGTCGGCACGCGCAGCCGCTCGGTGATGGCTGCCGCGAGTTGCTCCGGCACGAGCTCGATGACCATCGAGAAGGCCCCGGCCTCCTGGACGGCTTGCGCGTCGGCCAGCAGCGCCCGGGCCTGGTCGCGGTCCTTGCCCTGGACCTTGTGCTTGCCGATGGTGTTGATCGATTGGGGCGTGAGCCCGATGTGGCCCATGACCGGGACGCCGGCCCGGACGAGCGCCTCGATGATGCGCGCGCTGCGGACGCCGCCCTCGACCTTGACCGCCTGGGCGCCGGCCTCGCGAAGGAAGAGGCCCGCGTTCTCGAGCGCCTCCTCGGGCGCGGCGTACGAGAGGAACGGCATGTCCGCGATGACCAGTGCCCGCTGGGACCCGCGGACCACGGCCTTGGTGTGGTGGAGCATCTCCGTCATCGTCACGCGAACCGTCGTCTCGTAGCCCAGCACGACCTGGCCGAGCGAGTCGCCGACGAGCAGCAGCGGGATGCCGGCCTCGTCGAGGATCTTCGCGGTCGGATAGTCGTAGGCGGTCAGCATCGGCAGGCGTTCGCCATCGGCGTAGCGCTTGGCGATGTCGGTGACGGTCAGTCGGCGGGGCGTGTCGGTCGAGGCGCTCATGCTGGCTCCCGGGCGGGTTCGATGCTCGCTCCAGTCTGCGCGGCCGCATCGCGGTCGTCCAGCGCGACGGCGACGCGATCGAGGATGGCGTCCGCGACCGCCCGCTTGGTGAGCAGCGGCAGGTCGTCCCGCGAGCCGTCCGCCTCCAGGATGAGGACGCGGTTCGTGTCGGTCCCGAATCCGGAGCCCGCCTCCGCGACATCGTTCGCGACCAGCAGGTCGACGCCCTTGCGCTGCAGCTTGTCCCTGGCTCGATCGAGGGAGCCGGTCTCGGCGGCGAACCCGACGAGGTACGGCTCGGGCGTCAGTGGCTGGCGAGTCCGCGCCCCTTCGGTATCGAGGCCTCGAGCGATCCGGGCGACCTCCGCCAACAGGTCGGGCGTGGGCTCGAGCTCGAGCGTCAGCGAACCGCCCCGCTCGAGCTTGCGATCGGCAGGCCCGGTCGGCCGGAAGTCGGCGACGGCCGCGGCCATGACGAGTGCGTCGAAGCCGGAGCGCTCGCCGTCCGGCGTCGTGGCTCGCAGGAGGGCGGCTCGCAGGTCCGCGGTGGACTCGACCCGGACGACGGTCACGGCATCGTCGTCGGGGAGTGGCACCTCGAGGTTCGCCGCGATCAGCGTCACCCGGGCGCCCCGGTCCGCGGCCGCCCGGACGATCGCCACGCCCATCTTTCCGGTCGAGCGATTGCCGATGAACCGGACCGGGTCGATCGATTCACGCGTGCCGCCGGCCGTGACCACGACGTGCCGGCCGGCGAGGTCGGCATCCCGCCCGGGGCCGACCAGCGGCGGACGCGCGGCCGGGTCCGGGGCGCGAACCGGCCGGTCGGCCACGGCGGCGGCCACGGCGTCGACGATCGAGTCGAGCTCGGCGAGCCGTCCGACCCCCGACTGGCCCGAGGCGAGCGGACCGGCCTCCGGCTCGACGATCCGATAGCCGAAGGTGTCGCGGAGGCGGGTGGTGTTGGCGACGGTCGCAGGGTGCACCCACATCTCGCCGTCCATCGCCGGGGCGACGATGACCGGCGCCGCGGTCGCGAGGCAGGTCGCGGTGATGACGTCGCCGGCCAGGCCGTTGGCCATGGCACCGAGCCAGTGTGCCGTCGCCGGCGCGACGACGATCGCGTCGGCCGAGTCGGCGAGCACGACGTGCCCGATGCGCCCGTCGGGCAGGAGGTCGAGCAGCTCGGTCTCGACGGGGTGGCGCGACAGGGCCGCGAACGAGAGCGCCCCGACGAACCGGGTCGCGGCCGGCGAGAGCATCACCGAGACGTCGGCGCCCTCGGCCCGCAGGAGGCGCAGCAACTCGACCGCCTTGTACGCGGCGATCGAACCGGTGACGCCAAGACCGATAAGGCGACCGACCAGCCGTCCCTCGAGCGGCCCCGTCACGGCAGGCCCAGCTCGAGTCGTTCGCCCGCGACGACCTCGGCGTGCAGGATGGCCAGGCCCTTGAGCGTCAGGTCGGGGTCGATGGCATCGACGCCGGGCAGGGCCTGGGCCCACGGCGCGGCCGACAGCCCACCGGTCAGGATGGCCCGGACATCGGCCGGGGCGACGCCGCTCAGCTCGGCGAGCTCGCCACGCACCCGGGCGAGCAGGCCGGTGGTCAGGGCCTGGTAGCCGAAGACCGTGCCCGACTGCATGGCCGAGACCGTGTCCCGTCCGATCGCCCGGTCCGGCGCTCGCAATTCGATCCGCGGTAGCTTGGCGGTCCGCGACGCGAGCGCCTCGAGGCCGAGCTCGAGGCCGGGCGCGATGGCGCCACCGACATAGGCGCCGTCGGCGGCGACGCAGTCGAGCGTCGTCGCGGTTCCGAAGTCGATCACGACCGCGGGCGTGCCATAGATCCGGCCCGCGGCCAGCGCGTTGACCAGGCGATCGGCACCGACCTCCTGGGGGCGGTCCACGCGCACGGCGAGTGGGACCGTCCCCACCGTGGCCAGCAGGAGCGGTCGCTCGCGCCGGGCCGCGACCGCCTCGGCTGCGGCGGTCACCGTCGGGACCACGGACGCCGCGACCATCGCCGATACGTCCGCGAGCGAGGCGTCGTCGAGCCGCAGGAGCGCGTCGAGCAGCGCCTCGAACTCGTCCGCGCTCGCTCGGGCGTTCGTGGCCGCCCGACGGGTCGCGACGAGCGTGCCCGCCTTGAACAGCCCGAGCGTCACGTTCGTGTTGCCGATGTCGAGCGCGAGGAGCATGGGCGCGATGATACGCGTCGTGACGCCCCCGGCCGTGCGGTACCATCGGCGTCACTCGTCCATCCTCCGTGCCCTGGAGACGACCCGTGACGACCTCGGCCGCCGCCAAGTTCTTCGTGAACCAGGGAGTCGTTTCGAGCCGCACGGACATGCTCCACCTGCTCCGACCGCTGCTGAAGCAGACCGTCACCTACCGGTACCTGCGCGGTCGAGAGGTCGTCGCCCACGGCACCGGCTGGGTCGAGCGGATCGTCGTTGACGCCGACGACACCTCCACGTACTTCACGCCCCTGGCCATCACCCTCAACATCGACTCGTTCGAGCATCTCGAGTTCGAGACCCGACCGGACCAGCTGCTGGTCTACGCGCTCGTCCAGGGTGACGAGCGGGTCGTGGTGGAGTTCGCGCCGGTCGGACCGGGCGCGGAGGACGGGTCGCCGTTCGCGCCGACCCAGCTCGCCTTCGAGATGCGGGACTACGTCCAGATGGAGCTGCTCAGCCTCGACGCCCACGAGGACGAGTAGCGGATCCGGAGGCCGGACCCGCGTCCGGCGGGGGGAGGCGTCAGCGCGGACCGAGCCCGCGTGGGGTGTCGGCGCGCTCCGAACAGGAGGGAGTGGAACGCGTGGACGCGATCGCGTCGTATTTCAAGTTCGCCGACCGAGGGACGAACCTCGCCACCGAGGCGCGTGCCGGCCTGACCACGTTCATGGTCATGGCCTACATCATCTTCGTGAACTCGAGCATCCTCTCCAAGCCACTCAATCTCGATCCGATCGCCGTCTCGGCCGCCACGGCCCTGATCGCCGGGATCATGACGCTCGCGATGGGGTTGGTGACGAACTACCCGTTCGCGCTCGCCGCCGGTCTTGGCATCAACGCCATCGTCGCCTTCAGCCTGACGGCTCAGGGTCTCGACGCCGCCGGCGCGATGGGCGTCATCGTCATCGAGGGCCTGGTCGTCACCCTGCTCGTGCTCGTCGGCTTGCGCGAGGCGATCATGCACGCGGTCCCACTGGCCCTGAAGCGCTCGATCGGCGTCGGGATCGGCCTGTTCATCCTGTTCATCGGGTTCGCGAACGGCGGGCTGATCGCCGGCCAGGAAGCGAGCTACGGAAGCATCCCCGCGGTGACGCTCCGCCCGATCACGGAAACGGCCCAGTACGTGTTCCTGTTCGGGTTGTTCCTGACGATCATCCTGTGGGCCCTGAAGGTCAAGGCCGCGCTGATCATCAGCATCCTGACGACGACGATCGTCTCGATCATCGTCGGCGTGTCGAAGGTCGACACCCTCACGTGGACGCCGAACTTCTCGACGCTCGGCCTCGGCCTCCAGGATCCGTTCCAGGTGTTCGCGACCCTGGGCGTGCTGTCGGCGATCCTCACGATCTTCTCGATCATGCTGATCGACTTCTTCGACACGATGGGCACCGTCACCGGCGTCGCGGCCGAGGCCGGTCTCGCCGAGGAGGACGGTCGCGTGCCGGGCGTCGGTCGCGTCCTGCTCGTGGACTCCGTGGCGGCCTTCGTCGGTGGGGTGGCCGGGACGTCGTCCAACACGACCTACATCGAGAGCGCCGCCGGCGTCGCCGAGGGCGGACGGACGGGCTTCACGTCGGTCGTGACGGGCGTGCTCTTCCTGCTCGCCATCTTCCTCGCGCCGCTGGCCGGCGTCGTCCCCGGCGTCGCGACGGCCCCGGCCCTCGTCCTTGTCGGCTACCTGATGTTCACCCAGGTCCGCGACATCGATGTGAACAACATCGAGGACGGGTTGCCGGCGCTCCTGACGATGATCCTCATGCCCCTGACCTACGACATCAGCGTGGGCATCGGCGCCGGATTCATCACCTGGACGCTCATCAAGGTCGTCCGCGGCAAGGCCGGCGAGATCCATCCCCTGATGTGGGTCGTCTCGATCGCGTTCGTCGTCTTCTTCGCCAAGGACCTCATCAGCGGCTACATCTAGTCGTCGGCTCACCGGCTGCGAGGCGCCCTGGCCCAGCGACCGGGGCGCCCCGCTCGTTCCTGTACCATCCCGACGATGTTCGAACGGACGGCGCTGGCTTCCGGGCCGCGCGTCATCAGCACCCGGATGCCCGGGGCTCGCTCAGTCTCGATCGCCGCGTACGTCCTGGCCGGGTCGCGCCTCGAAACCGACGACGAGGCGGGCGTCGCCCATTTCATGGAGCACCTGACGTTCAAGGGGACGTCGGCGTACCCCTCGACGCGGGCGATCAGCGAGGCCATCGAGGGCGTCGGCGGCTCCTTCAACGCCGCGACCGACCGCGAATTGACCGTGTACTGGGTGCGCGTCCCTCGACGGGAGGCCGCTCGCGCGGTCGACGTCCTCGGGGAGCTGATCGTGCGCCCGACCCTCGCGACGCGCGAGATCGAGAACGAACGCGCGATCATCGTCGAGGAGATCCGGTCCTACCTCGACGACCCCGCCGAGTATTGCCAGATCCTGTTCCAGGCCGCGCTCTTCGGCGATGGCCCGCTCGGGCGCGAGATCTGCGGCGACGAAGCCGGCATCCGGGCGCTCCCGGCGAAGACCATCCGGTCGTTCTGGCGGACGGCGTACCGGCCGGCCAATACGGTCGTGGCCTTGGCCGGCGACCTGGCCCACGGCGAGGCCGTGGACCTCGTCGGTACCGCGTTCGGGACGGGCAACGGCAAGCTGCCCGGGTTCGCACCGGCGCCGGTCCTGCCGGCGGGGCCGCGGGTGGCGGTCGGCAAGCGCGACACGGCGCAGGCCCAGCTCTGCCTCGGGCTTCCCGCGCTGCACCGCGACCACCCGGACAGCTGGACCCTGGCCGTGCTCAACGCCGTCCTGGGCGACGGGATGAGCAGCCGCCTCTTCCTGTCCGTGCGCGAGGAGCGCGGTCTCGCGTACGACGTGTCGTCCGGCCTGGTCGACTATGCCGACGCCGGCGCCCTCGAGATCTCCGCCGGCGTCGATCCGGACGGGATCGCGGCCGCGCTCGAGGCCATCCTCGCCGAGCTCGCCCGCCTCCGCGACGAGCCGATCCCCGACGACGAGCTCGAGAAGGCCAAGCGCTACCTCGCCGGGGGGATGGAGCTGCGGATGGACGACACGCGTCACGTCGCTTCGTGGATCGGCGGGCAGGAGGCGCTCCACGACCGGGTGCTGACGCTCGACGAGGCCCTCGAGGCGGTGATGGCCGTGACGGCAGCGGCCGTCCAGGAGCTCGCCGGCAGGCTTATCCGCGACGATGGCCTTCGGCTTGCGGTCGTGGCCCCGGCCCGGCACCTTCGCAGGCTGGAGTCGAAGCTCCGCCTGCCCGCCTGACCGGGACCGACGATGGTCGACGAGGACGCGACGCCCGGATCGGACGCGGACCAACCGTGGACGGTGGGCCCCGAACCTCCGGCGAACGACGAACTGCCGGTGGCCGTCGAACAGGAGGCGGAGCCCGCGCCGGAAGCGGCGATCGAGCCAGCGCCGCGGCCCGAGCCGGCGCCGCAGCCCGAACCGGCGGCGGCGTTCGAGCCGGGGCCGGTGCCCGAGCCGGAAGCCGCATTCGAGCCGGAGTCGGCGGTCGATTCAGATGCCGTGTCCGAACAGGCACCGGAGCCCGAATCGGAAGCCGTGGTCGAATCGGAAGCCGTGGTCGAACCCGCGATGGCGTCCGACCCAGCGGCTGAGCCCGAACCGACGGCTGAGCCCGAGCCGGCGGCGGAGCCCGAACCGGCGGCTGAGCCCGAACCGGCGGCTGAGCCCGAACCGGAAGCCGCGGTCGAACCCGAAGCCGCGCCCGGACCGGCGTCCGAGCCCGAGCCCGAGCCCGAAGCCGGCGAACCCCGGGACATCGCCCTCGACCTGGCGGGTCTCCATCTCCGGCTCGGTTCGCTGGCGCTCGCCAGGTCGGAACTCGAAATGCTGGCGGGGCGCGGAGCGCTGGACGCGGCTGCCCGGGTCGACCTGGCGGAAGTCCGCTGGCGGACCGGCGACCTGGCCAGTGGCGGGGAAGCGGCCCGTGAGGCGCTCGCCGGCGGCGGCGATACGGTGGTGGCGCTGGTCGTCGCGGCCGAGGCGGCCTCGGCCCTCGGTCGCCCGAGCGAAGCCCGGCGTCTCTCGGGACGTGCGCTCGCCCTGCACACGGGCACGATCGACCCCGTGTTCCGGGGCATGCCACGTTCCAGTGTCTGGCCCGCCGACCCGGCCGAGCCCGTGCCGTCGCCGACGACGCTCTTCCCGCCCGACCGGGCCGAGGCGGTCGTCGACGCCGATCGCGAGGAGACGTCGCCCGCCAGCGACCAGGATCGCGACACGCCCGACACCGAGGTCGCGTTGGCCGCAGGCGCCGACCCCGAGAGGGCGTCGGCCGAGCCGGGACTGTGGGACCTGCACGAGGCGGCTGCGCTCGCGGCCGGGGCCGCGGTGGTCGGTCCGAACGACCTCGATCCGTCGGCGCTGTTCGACGACGGTCAAGCGGCCCTCGAGGCTGGGGATCTGTCCTCCGCCGCGGTCCAGCTCGGCCTGGTGGTGCGGCTGGCGCCCGCTCTCGCGCCGGCTGTCCTGAGCACGATCGGCGAGCCGGTCGATGCGGGATTGCTCGTGGTGCAGGGCGACGCCTATCGAGCCGTCGGCCACGAAACCGAGGCGAGGCGCTCCTATGCGGCCGCCATGGGGATCGCCAAGACGCCGCCCACCCCGACACCCGCCCCCCTCGAGCACGAGCACGATCGCGAAGCCCCGCGCCTGCCGGCGGCGTCGGCCTGGTGGCTCGAGGCGCTGGCGGAGCCCGATCGGCCGGTCGAGGTCGCGCCGATCGCCGAGCCACTCACGGAGTCGCCGACGGAGCCGACCGAGGCCGTGCCCGAGCCCGCCTGGCCGGCCCAACCCGAGCCGCCGGCCGAGTCAGTCGAATCGTCCGAACCCGATCGCGACACGGGTTGGCGGGACGACGAGGGCGGCTGGCGCGTCGATGAGGACGAGTGGCACGACGACGACCGCTGACCCTCGCGTCGTCGACCATCCGATACGATATCGGCCGTCCAACCCGAATCCATCACCCAAGGACGTCATGCCATCCACTGAACGGACCCTCGTTCTCATCAAGCCCGACGGCGTCCAGCGCCAGCTGGTCGGCCGCATCCTCGCGCGCTACGAGGAGCGCGGCCTCAAGGTCGTCGGCTTGAAGCTCGTCCAGGTCGATGCGGCGCTCGCCGAGGCGCACTACGCCGCTCATCGCGAGAAGCCTTTCTTTGCGGGGCTTGTCGAGTTCATCACCTCGGCGCCGCTCGTGGCTGCCGCGCTGGACGGCCCGAACGCGATCGCGGTCGTGCGCGCCATCAACGGGGCGACCCGCCCACACGAGGCGGCCCCTGGCACGATCCGCGGTGACTTCGCCCTCGAGACGGCGCAGAACATCGTCCACGCCTCGGATGGTCCCGAGGCCGCCGTGACCGAGCTCGGGCTATGGTTCCGGCCCGAGGAACTCCACGACTACGACCGCGACGTCGACCGCTGGGTGCTTGCCCCGGCCGAGTGACCGGATCCGCCCGGTCGCGCACCCACCAGGTGCGGTCCCGCGACGAGTTCCTCGCGGTCCATCCCCCAGGATGCCGAAACGGCCGGATCAGTGGCTGGTTCACGCTCGTTCGTGACGGTTCGGCACCTGAGACGTGCGACCAAGCGAGCCGCCCGGTCGCCTCAGTCGGTGGGAACGGGCTGGAACGACGGTCCGCCCGGGTTCTCGTTCGGTACCCCGGAGTCGATCGGAAACGACTCGTCGAACGTCGGCCCGGGCTCCGGCACGAAGGACTCGCTCGGACCTTCGAGACCCGGGGGCAGGCCCGCCGCCGCCGCCGGCACGCCCAGGCCACCGGCGGAGACCGTGAGGGCCAGGATCGCCGTCAGGCTCGCCACGAGGACCGATGACGCGGCCCGATTCGCCGCCCAGAACGTTCGGATCGAGCCGCGCACGTCGTTGAGATCGACCGGCGTCCGGTGGGGTCGACCCGCCATCCCGCCTTCGCCGACGCGTTCCGGTCGGAAGAGCCCGATGGCCAGCAGGCGCCCGTAGTAGGCGAGCGGTGCGAACGTGCCGAGGAACACGAGGATCTGCAGCGGACTGCCGAGCGCCAGGTCGACGAGTGCCCGGCGTGCCTCGAACGCCGCGAGGCCCGGCAGGCCGATCCCGGCCACGACGATCACCCCGAACGCGACCGCCAGGACGGGCGCGCGGATCGCCCACCCGCGCATCTCGGGGATGCGGCCGGTGCCGAACGTCGCCCGCATGGACGCGGCCCACGCCGCGAAGGCGCTCCGGGTCACGACGTAGGCGAGGATCCAGGTGCGAGCCGGCGCCCAGGCCGCCGGATCGAGGGCGGCAATCGCCAGCAGCACCACGCCGGCGTCACCGATGATCGAATAGCCGACCACGTGTTCGAGGTCGTCCTGGATCCAGGCGGCGAACGCCGACAGGACGATCGAGGCGACCCCGATCGCGACGATGATGGCCCGTTCGGCGTCCATCTCCACGAGCAGCGGCGCGACCGAGCCGTCGACCCACGCCAGCGCGACCACCGCGAAGGCGGCCGGACCCCATGCGGTCACGACCGGCAGCGCGGCCTCCGGGACGGCGTCGGTCAGGCGGGCGGCCCAGACGTGGAATGGGATGGCCCCGAAACGGATCGCGACGGCCACCGCGAATGCGAGGTAGGCGAGCCCGAAGACGACCGGTTGGGCGGCCAGCTGGCTCAGGTCGCGCCCGATCCAGGCGGTCGCCGCGATCGCCATCGCCCCGGCGACCACGAGCGCCCGGAGCGCCCGCATACCCGCGGTCGCCCCGATCCGGCCGCCGGTCGGTGTCAGGGTCAGCACGACGCCGCCGAGTCCGGCGGCCGTCGCCGCCAGGACCGCGATCCGGGGGTCCGGCAGCGAGAGGGCGAGCCCGCTGCCGCCCAGCGTGCCGAGCATCACGGCCGGGGCGTCGCGACTCGAGCCCGCGGCCAGCCCGCTGACCGCGAGTGCCAGCCCGACGATCGAGCCCAGGATCAGGAACAGCCGGACGTAGTCCGATGCGACGATCACGGTCCCGCCGATCGTGAACGTCGCCGCCGGATCCATCGTGAGCGCCACGAGCACGGCGACCGCGAGTCCGGCGATGCCGACGCCGTTGGCGACGCCCGCCCGACCCCGCCCGAGGAACGCGATCGTTGCGGCGCCGAACGTGACGACCAGGAACAGGACGAGGTTCATGGCCGCTCGAGCGGATGGGCGTACGGCGCCCGCTTGGCAGGCTCGTCGGACCGGCCGGCCGTCCGTGCCGGCAGCCGACGCGGCAGGAATCGTGGCACCCGCGTCCGGCCTTCCGGTTCCAGCTCGAAGCCCTCGGCCCCGTCCCGGCGAGCGGCGCTGGCGAGGACGGCCACCGCCCCACCGAGCCCGACGACGAGACCGGCCGTGACGAGTTGCTCCAGGGACGTCGGCGTCCCGCCGAGGGCGACGCGGACCAGGAGCGCGCCGTGGGTCAGGAGCAGCAGGCCGATCCCGATCCGGACGAGATCCCGCCCGGTCACCAGCGGTGTGACCGCGAGCGCCGCGAGCGCGAACCCGGCGGCCTGCGCGAGCGCCGGTCCCAGGGCGGGGGCCCCCAGGCCGTGCGTCCCATACCCGGCGATGGCGGCCGCGGCCGCGACAGACGCCTCCGCCGCCCAACCAAGACGCGAGCCGCCCGTGCCCCACTCGCCGTCGCGGACCGCGATCCAGAGCAGGTACGCGGCCAGGACGGCACCGACGACGCGTGCGGCCAGCGCCGTCGGGTCCGCCATGGGATCGGCCAGGATGGGCGCGCCGACCATGGCGATGGCAAGGCCGAGCACGGCAGCGCGGGCGTCCCGGGTCGAGACGGCCACGATGGCGCCGACCGTGATGGCGAGGGCGACCCCCGCCAGGGCCGGGTTCATGGGGTGGCCGGTGCCAGCTCCGGGTAGGTCGGCGTTTGGAGGACCCCGAACGTGTCCGCCGGCCAGTACCGCAACCACGCCCGGCCGATCACGTTGTCGACCGGGACCGAGCCGAAGGCTCGGGAATCGGCGGAGTTCGAGCGATGGTCGCCCATCAGGAAGAGTTCGCCCTCGGGCACGGCCCAGCTGTTCGAGTCGGGATCCGCTTCGGTCGGTTCGGGCTCACCGCCCTCGACGTCGGCGTACAGGTACGGTTCGTCGATGGCGATGCCATTCACGTACACGCGGCCGTCGTCCCGGACCTCGATCGTGTCGCCGCCGACGCCGATGACCCGCTTGATGAACGGCGTGTTGTCCGGCTGGACCCAGTCGGGCGGCGGCTTGAAGACGACGATGTCGCCCCGCTTGTAGGTGTCGATCCGGGGCGTCAGCTTGTCGACCAGCACGTACTCACCGGGCTCCAGCGTCCGTTCCATCGACTGTTGCTTGACCTGGTAGGGCTGAGCGACGAAGGTCTGGATGACGAAGAAGATGACGAGCGTGAGGACGAGCGTCTCGACGATCTCGAGGAGACACCCGAGGGCGGGTCGTCCGCTCACGAGATGGGTCGGTGGCTCACAAGTCCGGCAGTATAGGGGCTGTCCAGCCGGACCGCCGTCGGCCGAAACCGGGCTGCATAATCCCCTGGAACGCGTGGGTTTGACCCACCGTTTGGCGCCTTGTTACACTCGCCGCCGGCCTGCAAGGTCCCAGCTCCCGGTGCATGCCGTCGGGACCAGAGGCAGCACTCCCCGGTTCGCCCGTCCCGAGTGGCGCCTGCCACGAGCCGCGGACGGCATCGGGTCAACAGCCCAAGGGTGGAGGACCTTCTGACCTGATGGATGCCAGTGCGCTCCAATTGATCATCCTGCCGGCCGGCATCATCGCCATCCTGTTCGCCGTCTACCTGGCCAGGGACGTCCTGGCGCGTGACACCGGGACCATCGAGATGCAGGACGTCGCCGGGACGATCTACGAGGGCGCGGTCGCCTTCATCCGGCGCCAGTACTCGACCATCGCGATCCTCGCGCTCGTCGGCGCGGTCGTCATCGGCGCGGTGATCACCCTCGTCGAGACCCCAGAAGTCGCGGACGTGCCCAAGCTCGCCGGCCTGCCGATCGGGATCATGACCTCGGTGGCATTCCTGGTCGGTGCGGCGTGCTCGATGGCGTCGGGGATCATCGGCATGTTCGTGGCCGTTCGGGCCAACGTCCGGACGGCGTCGGCCGCCCGGCGCAGCCTCGTCGAGGCGGTCCAGGTCGCGATGCGAGGCGGCGCCGTCTCGGGCTTCCTGGTCGTCGCCCTGTCCCTGCTCGGCGTGTGGGGCATCTTCACCCTGTACCACACGTTCGTCGGTGACGTCACCGTGGCCGACGCCCCGTTCCTCATCGTCGGCTTCGGGTTCGGCGCCTCGTTCGTGGCGTTGTTCGCCCAGCTCGGCGGCGGCATCTACACCAAGGCCGCCGACGTCGGCTCGGATCTCGTCGGCAAGGTCGAGAAGGGCATCCCCGAGGACGACCCGCGCAACGCGGGTGTCATCGCGGACCTCGTCGGTGACAACGTCGGCGACTGCGCGGGCCGCGGCGCCGACCTCTTCGAGTCGACGGCCGCCGAGAACATCGGCGCGATGATCCTCGGTGTCGCCGTGTTCTCGATCGCGGAGGCCGCGGGTTGGCCCAACCCGGAGGCCTGGATCTTCTTCCCGCTCGTCGTCCGGGCTTTCGGACTGATGGCGACGATCGTGGCGATCTTCTTCGTCCGCGGCAAGGAGACCGAGGACCCGATGAACATGCTCAACCGCGGGTACTGGGTGACCACCCTGCTGTCCGTGGTCGGGCTGGCGATCACGACGTCCGTGATGATGGATACGAACGGCGGCGTGGGCACGACGTTCGGGCTCCCGACCTGGGTCTACTTCTTCTTCGCCGGCATCGTCGGCCTCGCCACGAGCGTCGCCTTCGTCTACATCACCCAGTTCTACACGGCCGGCTCGTTCCGGCCGGTGCGCGAGATCGCCGAGGCGTCCAAGACCGGCCCGGCCACGAACATCATCAGCGGTACGGCCGTGGGCTTCGAAACGACCCTCGTGACCGCGATCACGATCAGCATCGCGCTCTTCGTCAGCTTCTGGCTCGGGGACCATGCCGGACTCATCAGCGCTGACGGGCGGAACGTCGGAGGCATCTTCGGGACCGCGGTCGCGACGATGGGCATGCTGATGACGACCGCGTACATCCTGGCGATGGACACCTTCGGCCCGATCACCGATAACGCCGGTGGCATCGCGGAGTTCAGCCGCGCGGAGGCGGGCGCCCGCGAGATCACCGACCGCCTGGATGCCGTCGGCAATACCACCAAGGCACTCACCAAGGGCTACGCGATCGCCTCGGCCTCGCTCGCGGCGTTCCTGCTCTTCTCCGCCTACATCGACAAGGTCAACGTCATCCAGGGCCGGCGGATCGAGGCCCACGTCGATGGCGCCAAGCTGCTCGAGTCGGTCAACCTGGCCAATGTCAACGTGTTCATCGCTGCGCTCATCGCGGCGATGCTCGTGTACTTCTTCAGTTCGCTCGCGATCCGTGCGGTCGGCACGACCGCGCAGTCGATCATCGTCGAGGTGCGCCGCCAGTTCCGCGAGATGCCCGGGATCATGGATTACACCCAGCGTCCCGACTACGCCCGCGTCGTCGACATCACGACGAAGGCGGCCCTTCGACAGATGGTCGCGCCCGGCCTCGTCGCCGTCGCCACGCCGATCATCGTGGGCGTCCTCCTCGGCTACGAGGCGGTCGCCGGCATGCTGATGGTCGGCACCATCTCCGGTGTCCTGCTCGCCACCGTGCTCAACAACGGCGGCGGCGCGTGGGACAACGCGAAGAAGTACATCGAATCCGGCCAGCTCAAGGACGACGAGGGCAACGTGCTCGGCAAGGGCTCCGACGCCCACGCCGCGGCCGTCGTCGGCGACACGGTCGGCGATCCGTTCAAGGACACCGCCGGCCCGTCGCTTCACGTCCTGGTGAAGCTGCTCGCGACCATCACCCTCGTCCTCGCTCCGCTCTTCATCAGGTAACGACACGACATCCGAACTGAGAATCGGCGCCTAGACCATGGACATCCTGTTCCAGGCGCTGGTGATGGGGATCGTGCAGGGGCTCACGGAGTTCCTGCCGGTGTCGTCGTCCGCGCACCTGATCATCGTGCCGTTCCTGTTCGGCTGGGATGACACGTTCATCGACTCGCTCGAATTCGGGGTCATGCTCCACCTGGGGACGTTGGCCGCCCTGCTGATCTACTACGGCCGCGACTGGCTCCGCATCGTGCCCGCGGGCTTCGCGACCATCCGCGATCGCTCGTTCCGCGACGATCCGGACCGACGCCTGGCCTGGCTCATCGTCGCAGCCACGATCCCGGCAGCGATCGCCGGGGCCGTGTTCAACGACGTCATCGAGACCTCGTTCCGGGGGATCGGCCTGGTCGCGGTGACGCTCGTCGTCGGTGCGGTCATCCTGTGGCTGGCCGACCGCTGGGGCGGGACCTCGCGCCACATGGAACAGATCACGTTCCCGATCGCGACCGGCATCGGCGTGGCCCAGGTGCTCTCGCTCGTGCCCGGGATCAGCCGATCCGGCGTCTCCATCTCGGCCGGCCGACTGGCCGGTCTCGATCGATCGTCCGCCGCGCGATTCAGCTTCCTGATGGCGACCCCGATCACCGCCGGCGCCATCATCTTCGAGGCCCGCCAGCTCATCACCGGCGAGGCGAGTGTGACCATCGCCGCTGGCCCGCTCATCGTGGGGCTGATCGCGTCCTTCGTGTCGGGGCTCATCGCCATCCGCTTCCTGATGGAGTACGTCCGGACGCGTTCACTCGACATCTTCGTCGTCTATCGCCTGGGCTTGGCGGCCCTGGTCGTCGTGGTCTGGCTGGCGCGGTAGCGGGGCGCCTCGATGGAAGTCATGAAGCAGCTTCGGCAACGCGCGATCCGCGATCTCGTGGACGCTCGTCCGCTGCGGACGCAGCAGGAGCTGGCGACCGCCTTGCGCGAACGCGGGTTCCGCACGACCCAGGCCACCATCAGCCGCGACGTGGCCGAGCTCGGCCTCATCAAGGTGTCGCGCGAGGGGATCGCCGCCTACGCGCTGCCGCCGCGGCTCATCGAGGCAGAGACCTCGGGTGAGGACCGGCTCCGGAAGCTGCTCTCCGATCTGCCGCTCGAGATCCACGAGGCGGGCTTGCTGCTCGTCCTGCGCACGCTGCCTGGTTCGGCGCACGCGATCGCGGCGGCCCTGGACCGGGCTCGCTGGCCGGAGGTCGCCGGCTCCATCGCCGGAGATGACACGCTGTTCGTGGCGCTTCCGGACCGCGGCTCGCTGCAACGAGTGAAGCGGCGGCTGTTGCGGCTGGCGGAAGGGTCATAGGTCGGTTCCCGATGCGGCGGCCACCTTTGACACCCACGTCCCCCGCGACTACCATTCGCTCCCGGTTCGGAACTTCAGGCGCGCGGGACACCCGTCGCATGCCTGGAGTTCTTTCCTTTATCACCTGACCGCCCAGTCCCGGTCATCCCACCGGAACCTTGCATCGGGGGCTAGCTGACGTGAACAACAAGCCCACCTACCTCTCCCGCGACGGTCTCGAGAAGCTCCGCCACGAGCTCGACGAGATGGTCAGCGTCAAGCGGCCCGAGGTCGCCAATCGGATCCACGATGCCAAGGAGCACGGGGATCTGTCCGAGAACGCCGAGTACGAGGACGCCAAGAACGAGCAGGCGTTCGTCGAGGGCCGGATCCAGACCCTCGAGGCGATCATCAAGAACGCGACGATCATCGACGAGAACCACTCCACCGACCACGTCCAGATCGGCTCGACGGTCTCGGTCGAAAGCCCCGACGGCAAAGAGACGTTCACGATCGTCGGTTCCGCAGAGGCCAAGCCCGCCGAGGGACGCATCTCCAACGAGAGTCCGGTCGGCCGTTCGCTCCTCGGCAAGAAGAAAGGCGACAAGGTCGTCGTACGGGTGCCCGCGGGCGACTTCACGTACAGGATCGTCGGAATCACCTAGACCCGGAGAGCTCATGGACTGGGCGGACGAACTCGCGGCACGAGTCCGCGATCGCGGACCCCAGGTCGTCAACGACTCCAAGACCCCGTCGGGCACCGTCCACGTCGGCAGCCTGCGCGGCCCGGTCATCCTCGACGTCATCGTGCGCGCACTGCGCGCGAACGACATCGAGACGACGTTTCTCTACGGCGTCGACGACCTTGACCCGATGGACGCCCAGGCGCTCCTGACCCCCGATGCGGTCGAGAAGGAGATGGGGCGGCCCCTGGCCCACGTCCCCGACCAGGCCGGCGATGGCCACGCGTCGTATGCGCGGCACCACGCCCAGCGGTTCATCGACGTCTTCGCGGGCCTCGGCATCCATCCGGACCGCTATTACTGGATGAGCGACATCTATCCGACCGGCCAGATGGACCCGTTCATCCGGATCGCGCTCGACCGGGCCGCGCTCGTGCGCGAGATCTACCGTCGCGTCGCCAACGTGCAGCATCCGGACATGTGGCACCCGCTCGGGGTCATCTGCCCGACCTGTGGCAAGGTCGGCACCACGATCGTCACCGAGTGGGACGGCGAGCGCGTGTTCTACGAATGCCGGCCCGCCCTCGTGACCTGGGCGCATGGCTGCGGCTCGTCGGGCTGGATCTCGCCGTTCGGCGGGGCCGCCAAGCTGCCCTGGAACCTCGAATGGGCGGCCCAGTGGTCGCTGTTCGGGGTGACCATCGAGCCGTGCGGGAAAGACCTCTCCACCGCCGGCGGCTCGCGCGATCGAAGCGATGCGATCGCGCGCGAGGTCTACGAGCGCGAGCCGCCGCTCAACGTGCCGTACGAGTTCCTGAACATCGGCGGTCGCAAGATGTCGACGTCGAAGGGTCGTGGCGCGGCAGCCCACGAGATCGTCGAGGTCATCCCGCCGGAACAGCTTCGCTTCCTGTTCCTGCGCCCGCGACCCAACCATGCCATCGAGTTCGACCCCGACGGCACGGACGCGATCCCGCGCCTGTTCGACGAGTTCGACAAGTTCGCCGCGGCCACGGCAGGCCATGAGGTGAAGGGCGAGCTCCCGCCCGGGCACGAGGCGACCTTCCGATATGCCCTGATGGACCCCCAGGCGGACGTGGCGGCCGAGGCGGCCGCCTTCCGGCCGGCCTTCTCACACCTCGCGCTGCTGGCCCAGATCCCGGGCGTCGATGTCGCCGCGCGCATCGAGGCGGAGAAGGGAAGCCCGCTCAGCGAGCGCGAGCGGAGCATCCTCGAGGAGCGGGTCGCGGCCGCTCGAGCCTGGATCGAGAACTACGCCCCGGAGTCGGCCAAGGTCGCCGTCCGGTACGACGGCCTCCCCGATGTCGTGACCGACCTCGACCCGCCGCAGCGACGGTTCCTTGCCATGCTCTCGAATTTCGGCGAACGAGAAGCGCCCGAGGGCGGGGAAGGTTGGCAGTCGCTGATCTTCACCCTGGCGAGACAGGACGAGCTGCCGCCACGCCGCGCCTTCGAGTCTATCTACCGCGCCTTCCTTGGTCGCTCGAACGGACCTCGCGCCGGTTGGCTGCTCGCCAGTCTCGACCCGGCGTTCGTGACGGAGCGTAGTTGGGAAGCGTCCGGATGGACGGAAGATGGGAGCACCCGCTCATGAGCGTCGGCTTGCAGCGGCTCCGCGACGAGCCCGACGTCATCCGCCGCGGGGCGACCGACAAGGGCGAGGATCCCGCGCTCGTCGACGCCGCATTGGAGCTGGACGCCACCAGGCGTCGCCTGCTGGCCGAGGGCGAGGCGCTCAAGGCCGAACGGAACGCGGTCTCGAAGCAGGTCGGCGAGGCCATCAAGGACGGGGCGGCCCCGGATGGACCCGAGGTCGCGGGCCTCAGAGCGCGCTCGACCGCCGCCGGCGAGCGGATCACCGTGATCGACGCCGAGCTGGCCGAGACCGAGGCGGCCCTCGACGACCAACTCCTGCGCATCCCGAACCCGGCCGACCCGGACGTCCCGGTCGGTGGCGAGGAGGCGAACGTCACCGTGCGCACTTGGGGCGAGCAGCTCCCGCACGAACAGCCGCTCGAGGGCGAGGTCGGCGCGGATGCCACGTTCGGCGGCGGCACCTGGACCCGTCGGCCGCACTGGGAGCTTGGCGAAGCCCTCGACATCCTTGACAACGCGCGCGGCTCGAAGATCGCCGGCTCCGGCTTCCCGGTCTACAAGGGTGCCGGTTCGGCGCTGCAGCGCGGCCTCATCAACTGGTTCCTCGACGTCCATACGCGCGAGCACGGCTTCACCGAGGTGTGGCCGCCCGCCGTGGTGAATGCGGACAGCGCCCGCGGAACCGGTCAGATCCCCGACAAGGAAGACCAGATGTACGTCGTCACTCGCGACGACCTCTACCTCATCCCCACGGCCGAGGTCCCGGTCACGAACCTCCACCGCGACGAGATCCTCGAGGCGGCCGACCTGCCGATCCACTATGCGGCGTATTCGCCTTGCTTCCGACGGGAGGCCGGGGCGGCCGGCAAGGACACCCGCGGCATCCTGCGCGTTCACCAGTTCGACAAGGTCGAGATGGTCCTGTTCGAGCGCCCGGAGGACTCGCCGGCGGCCCTCGAATGGATGACCGGGCGGGCCGAGGTCCTCCTCCAGCGCCTCGGGCTCGCGTACCGGGTGCTGCTCATGAGCACGCGCGAGATGGGGTTCACCCAGGCGCGCAAGTACGACCTGGAAGTGTGGGCACCGGGCGTCGAGCGCTGGCTCGAGGTCAGCTCGTGCTCCAACTTCCGGGACTACCAGGCCCGCCGGATGGCCATCCGCTACCGACCCGAGCCCGGCGCCAAGACCGAACTCGTCCACACGCTCAACGGCTCGGGGCTGGCGCTCGCCCGCATCGTCGCCGCACTCCTGGAGACGTTCCAGCGGCCGGACGGGTCGGTCGTCGTGCCGGAGGTGCTGCGGTCGTACCTCGGTCGCGATACGATCGAGCCATGACTGACCAACCGACGGGCTGGCAGGCGCCAGAGGCCGAGCTCGGGCCGGCAGCGGGCATCGCCTTCGGAGGACCGGGCGCCAGGCTGGTCGCGTACATCGTCGACGGCATCGTCATAGGCATCGTCGTCGGCCTGCTCTTTCTCGTCTCCGTGGTGCTGCTCTTCTCGGTCCCGATCCTGTCGATCCTGCCGGCGATCGGCTTCTTCGTCATCCCCCTCGCATATTTCCCGTATTTCTGGGCGCAGTCCGGCCAGACCCCGGGCATGAAGATGATGGACATTCGAGTCGTGCGCGACCGCGACGGCGGGCCGATCACGAGCGGGCAGGCCATCCTGCGGCTCATCGGCTACTGGGTCTCAGGGCTCTTCTTCGGGCTCGGCTATCTCTGGATCCTCATCGACAAGCGCCGGCGCGGCTGGCACGACCTGATCGCCGGCACGGTCGTCGTCGAGGCTGCGAGGACGCGCTGACGTCGCTCGGCTCGGCGAGGCTCTGACCCGACCCTGATCCCCGCGAGACATCGGTCACTCGAGACGTCGGGAACGTTCACGGTCCCGGTTCCCGTGGGACTTCCGTCCCGTGGTGGGTGCGTGCACACCCCCGTACTGTCGGTGGACTTACGACCCGTCACCCTGTCGGAGCCGCCAGATCACCGTGTTCGGCGCCATGCACCGCGTCCCGCGCCCCATCGTGATGATCCTCGTCTACGGGATCTTCCTGGTCATCGTCGGCTTGACCGCGGTCGTCCAGACGGTGATGGTCTCGACGCACTTCTACGCCGCGTCGCTCAACGCCACGGTGGGCGCGGACGCCGCGCTCGTCCGCTTGTTCGTCACGAGCACCCTGACGCCAGCGGATCTCGGTCCGGCGGGTCTCACGCCGGAGCGGCAGGCCGACATGCAGGAGCGCCTCGCCTACCTGGTGGGCCCCGGCAAGATATTGCGCGTCGAGGTTCGCCTCCCGGATGGACGGGTCCTGCTGGCCGACCAGCCGAGCCTTCACGGCAGCACGAGTCCGGTCAGCCCCGACTTCGCGGCGGCCTTGGCCGGCCAGAGCGCCACGGCCACGATCGCCGACACGCCGCTGAGTGAGGCGACCGGCCCGCCGCTGGAGACGACCAACGTCCTTCGGGAGTACTTCCCGCTGGTCACCGATGGCAAGGTCCAGGCGGTGGTCGGCGTCTGGCGTGACGCCGTTCCCATCCTGACCCTCCTGGAGACGGTCCGTCGCAACATCGTCCTGGTCACCCTGTCGGCCGGGCTCATCGCCGCGTTCACCCTGTACCTCGTGTTCCGGTCGGCCCAGGGACGGATCAGTCGCCAGACGGACGCGCTGATCGAGGCCACCCAGCGCGACACGTTGACCGGGACCCTCAACCACGGGGCCTTGGTCGAGGCGCTCGCCCGGTCCGTGGAAGAGGCTCGCGCGACGAACGCGGCGATCGGCGTCGCGCTCGTCGACATCGACAACTTCCGCCTCTTGAACGAGCACTACGGGCACGACGCCGGAGATCAGGCGCTCCTGACGGTGGTTGACCGGTTGACAGCCACCCTGCCGGCGGACGTGATCTTCGGCCGTTCTGGTCCCGATGAGCTGCTCATCGTGGCGCCAGGCACGTCCTTTCATCACATCGAGGAGGTCCTCGAGCGATTGCGGGTCTCGCTCGCGGATCACGCCCTCCAGGTCGATGCCGCCGAGCGCCTGCCGCTGACCGTCAGCGCCGGCGTGTGCACCTATCCGGACCACGCCGATTCGGCGACCGGTCTCCTGACCGTCGCCGCGACGATGCTCCAGGAAGCCAAGACCAGCGGTGGCGACGCCGTCCGTGTCGCCGGCTCGGCCATCGAGATGGAGCCGGAGACGCGCACCTTCGACGTCCTCCAGGGCTTGATCCTTGCGGTCGACACCAAGGACCGCTACACGAAGCAGCACTCCGAGGACGTGGCGCGCTACGGCGTCTTTCTCGCGGAACGATTGGGGCTCGAACCGGACCTTGTCAACACGATCCGGGTCGCCGGTCTGCTCCACGACGTCGGCAAGATCGGCATCCCCGATCACATCCTGCGCAAGCCCGGCGCCCTGACCCCGGGCGAGTACGACATCGTCAAGCAGCACGTGGCCCTCGGCGACATGATCGTCCGCGACCTTCCCGAGATCGACGTCATCCGGATGGGCATCCGCCACCACCACGAGCGGTGGGATGGGTCGGGCTATCTGCATCGCCTCGCGGGTGAGGAGATCCCGATCATCGCCCGGATTCTCGCGATCGGTGACGCCTTCTCGGCGATGACGACCACGCGGCCGTATCGCAAGGCGCTTCCTCTGACCGAGGCACTCCATCGGCTCGAGGACGCCGCCGGGACCCAGCTTGACGAGACCATGGTCAAGGCGTTCGTGGCCGGAATCGAGACCGCGCCCAACGCGCCACTGCCTGGGGCCGACGTCCACTCGATGCGGCTCTGGACGCCGTACAACCAGGTCGCGTGATGTCCCGCCGCATCGCCGGCAGCCTGGTGCTCCTGGCGTGGATCGTCAGCTTCGCCTTGCCGGCAACGGGCCTCGCGGCAACGACCTGGCGGATCAACCGTTCACCCGCGGTCATCGAGAACGGCGTCAAGACGACGATCTCGGTCACGTTCGCCAACCAGGGTGGGCCAACTGGCAAGGACGACCTTGGATGCGTGACGATCGACATCCCCGGCGCCTTCGATGTGACCTCGGCCGATGTGGTCGCCCAGCCAAGTGGCACGACCTGGCTGGCGTCGACGAGCGGATCGACGACGGTGACCATCCAGGCATCGAACGGCGGCGATCGCCTCGATGCGCCACCACCCGGGAACAAGTCGGTGACGACCGAGATCGTCGTCAGTGGGACGGTCCCCGGCGCGTATGAGTGGAACGCTGACGCCTGGAGGTCGCAGGACTGCAGCGACGGCTTCGACGACCCGAAGACCCTGTTGATCGCGATCAAGGCGAAGGTCGCCACCCCGGCCCCGACCGCGACACCCACGCCGACGCCGACACCCACGCCCACGCCGGCACCCACGCCGACGCCGACCGTGACACCGACCCCGACACCCACGCTCGTTCCGACACCCACACCCGTTCCGACCCCGACGCCTGTTCCGACCCCGACACCGCCACCGGGCGCCACTCCGATCCCCACACCGACGCCGACCCCGACCCCAGCCGGCGGGGCGACGGCGGCTCCATCGTCGGCGGCGCCAACCCCGACCTCCGTGGGCACCGCTCCCGGGTCGCCCTCCGACCGTCCAAGCCGCGATGACCCGTCATCGAGCCCTTCGGTCCTGGGTGGCGCCGGCACCGGGCCAGGATCGCCGCCACCGGGCGCCGCGCTGACGTTGCCTGGCTTGGGCGGCTCGCCAGGCGAGAGCGCGACCGACGAGCCTGCGATCGACCTGACGACCTCGGTCTTCGCCCCGTTCACGGAAACGTTCGATTGGGCGGTTCCAGGTCTCGTGCTCTCGGTGCCAGGACTGCTGCTGGTCGTGGTGGCGATGGGCATCCAGGTCCTGGGCGCGATGGCCTGGCTGCCGGTCGTCCGGCGCTGGATCGGCGTCTTCGGTCTGAGTTCACGCCGACGCTCACGGCAGAAGCCCGCCTGAACGGATCATGCGGGCGGTCCGACGCCGACTCGCTGGTATCCTGCGCACCGGAGAGGTGGCCGAGCGGTTGATGGCGGCGCTCTTGAAAAGCGCAGAGTCGAGAGACTCCGTGGGTTCGAATCCCACCCTCTCCGCCACACGTCCGCGGCAGGCCTGGCCGCCTTGACCGCGCGTTCCGACAGCGCCCGAGCCGGCCTCTGCGCAACGTGCTTGCACGCCCGTCGGGTGGACACGAGCCGCGGCAGCACGTTCATCCTGTGCGAGCGCTCACGGACGGATCCGCGGTATCCGCGCTACCCGCCCCGACCGATGCTGCGATGCGAGGCCTTCGACGAGCGGCCCGCGGAGCCAGGACCAGCACGTCACGACGCTTGACGTCGTCCGCGGCACCCGCCCATACTCCCGGCCACATCACGAAGAACGGGCTGTGAACGGGACGAGTACCCGTCGCACGTCGACTCAGAGACCCGGCGGCTGGTGCGAGCCGGGACGACGACGATGGTGAATGGACCCGGGAGCCTCCGGACCGAACGCGACGGGCGATACCGACGTCAGTAGGCTCCGGCGCAGAGCGCCAGCGATACAGGGCAGCGCCGATCGGCGCCGGTGGCGACACCGGTCGACCCGTCGGTCACGAGAGTGCGGCATCGCCGAATGAGGGTGGCACCGCGGAAGGCACGACCTTTCGTCCCGGGACGAACGGTCGTTTGTGATTCTCAGAGGCCCACGCGATGACGACGACGGATCCGCTCAGCCTGGCCCAGACCAAGCGTCTGGCCAGCGATGCCGACACGGTGCTGCTGCGCGCGACGCGTCCGGCCGACCTGGAAACGCCCATCGGAGCGTTCCTGCGTCTCGATGATGGCGGGCCGGCGTACCTCCTCGAGTCCGTGGAGGGCGGCGAACGCGTCGGGCGCTACTCGTTCCTCGGCATCGGGCCCCGGCGGCTCCTCGAGGTTCGCGACGGGCTCGCGCGCACGCAGACGCGCCCCGTAACGGTGCCCACGTACGCGCCCGACCTGCCGATCGAGGTCGCCGAGGTCGCAGACCCGCTCGCGGCGATCCGCGAATTCGCGCCGCGCCGCCGGGTGCTGCCGATCGAGGGCATGCCGCGGTTCACCGGCGGCGCCGTCGGCGCCCTCGCGTACGACGCCGTCTCGGCGTTCGAGCCGACCGTCCCGTTGCCCGACCGCGATCCCGTTGCGGTCCCGACCGCCGCCTTCATCGAGACGGACCTGGTCATCGTCTTCGACCACCTCACCCACACGCTGTCGGCGATCGCGTCGCTGCACACCGATGCGCCCGATCTTGAGGGCCGGTACCGCATCGCCGAGGCGGCCATCTTCGATGCGCTCGACCGGACGTCCCGGCCGTCCACGGCCGAGCTCGCCGGAACGAACGCGCGGGCCGGCGATGGCGCCGCCGCCACGTCGCGGCCCCCGATCGACACCAGCCTTGGGCGCGAGGCCTACGTCCACGCGGTCGAGGTCGCCAAGGACGCCATCGCCGCCGGCGAGGCGATCCAGGTCGTGCTGGCCCGGCGCCAGTCGTTCGAGCTGCCGATCGATCCGGCCACGGGCGCCGCGATGGATGGCATCGCGATCTACCGTGCGCTGCGACGCGTGAACCCGAGCCCGTACCTGTTCTTCGTGCGGACGCCGTCATTCGAGGTCGTCGGGGCATCGCCGGAATTGCTGCTCCGAGTCGAGGGCGATCGCCTGACGACCCATCCCATCGCTGGGACCCGTCCGCGCGGCGCCGACGCCCGCGAGGACGACCTGCTGGCCGAGCAGCTCCAGAAGGACCCGAAGGAGCGCGCCGAGCACGTCATGCTCGTCGACCTCGGGCGCAACGACCTCGGCCGCGTCGCCCGAGCCGGGACGGTCACGGTGAGCAAGTACATGGAGGTCGAGCGCTACAGCCACGTGCTCCATCTCGTGTCGCACGTCGAGGGCCGGCTCCGCCCGGATGCCGACGCGCTCGATGCCCTGCGCGCCGTCTTCCCGGCGGGCACCCTCTCGGGCGCCCCGAAGGTCCGGGCGATGCAGCTCATCGCCGCCGCCGAGGGCGAGCGCCGGGGGCTGTACGGCGGCGCGGTCGGCTATCTCGGCTACGACGGCAACATGGACACGGCCATCACGATCCGGAGCGCCGTCCTCAAGGATGGCCAGGCCCACGTCCACACGGGCGCCGGGATCGTCGCTGGATCGGTGCCGGAGCGTGAGTTCGAGGAGACCGACCACAAGGCCGCCGCCTTGCGACGGGCCATCGACCTGGCCGCCGGCGTCCCCGACGCGCCGGCCGCGGAACCGGACGCCGAACCCGCGGCGGGAGTGCGCTCGTGATCCTCGTCGTCGACAACTACGACAGCTTCACCTTCAACCTGGTGCAGGCGCTCCAGGCCGCGGGTGCGGAGGTCCGGGTCATCCGCAACGACGCCATCGATCGATCCGGCGTCGAGGCGATGGCCGACGACCCCGCGGCCGACCTGCGGGGCATCGTCATCTCGCCCGGGCCCGGCGACCCCGACGACGCGGGCGTGTCGGTCGAGGCGATCCAGGTCGCCGCGGCGCGCGCGATCCCCGTGCTGGGCGTGTGCCTGGGCATGCAGTCGATGGCCGTCGCGTTCGGGGGCTCGATCGTCCGCGCGCCGACGCTCGTCCACGGCGAAGCGTCCGAGGTAACCCACGACGGCGCCGGGCTGCTCGAGGGGATGCCGCCCGCGTTCATGGCCGCGCGCTATCACTCGCTGGTGGTCGATCCGGCCACGCTCCCGCCGGAGTTGCGCGTGACGGCGATGAGCGAGGTCGACCGGGTGGTGATGGGCATCCGGCACGCGACGCTGCCGCTCGAGGGCGTCCAGTTCCACCCGGAGAGCGTGTTGACGCCCGAGGGCCCGCACCTGCTCGCGAACTTCCTGCGCCAGGCGGGCGAGGGCGAGGCGTCACTGCTCGATGCGGCGAGTGGCTCGTTCGCGACGGCCGGCATGGCCGAGGCCACGGAGGCGGCGCGGTGAGCGACCAGGTGCGAGCCGCGCTCGTCACGATCGTCGACGGCGGGACGCTGTCGATGGACGAGGCACGCCTCGCGATGGGCGCGGTGATGGACGGCGAGGCGACGCCCGCCCAGCTGGCGGCGTTGCTGATGGGCCTCCGGATGCGCGGCGAGACCGTCGACGAGCTGGCCGGGTTCGCGGCCGCCATGCGTGAGCGCGTGGTCCGGGTGGAAGCGCCGACCGGCGCGATCGACGTCGTCGGGACCGGTGGCGACGGCAGCGGGACGTTCAACATCTCCACGACCGCGGCACTCATCGCGGCCGCGGCCGGTATCCCGGTGGCGAAGCACGGCAATCGGGCGATCACCTCGAAGGCGGGATCGGCGGACGTCCTCGATGCCCTTGGTGTCCGGATCGATCACGACGCGGCGTCAGCCGGTGCGGCCCTGCGCGAGGTCGGGTTCGCGTTCATGTTCGCCCCGAGCTTCCATCCGGCCATGAAGCACGCGGGCCCCACGCGGCGAGAGATCGGGGTCCGGACCGCGTTCAACCTGCTCGGCCCGTTGACCAACCCCGCGGGCACGACCCGCCAGTTGCTGGGCGTCGGCGACCCGGCCGCCGCGTTGCGCGTCGCGGAGGTCGCGAAGCGGCTCGGGACCGAAAAGACGTTCGTCATCCATGGCGCCGGGATCGATGAGCTGCCGCTCGACGACAGCGGCGTCCTCTACCACGTGAGTCCCGACGGGGTCGACCGACACGAGATCCCGGCGTCACGGCTGGGCTTCCCGCTGACACCGACCGCCAGGTTCGTCGGCGGCACCGCCGACGAGAACGCGCGGATGGTGGAGTCGGTGCTGCGCGGCGAACCGGGCGCCCGGCGCGACGTCGTGGTCCTCAACGCGGCCGCGGCGTTGCTCGTGGCCGACGCCGTCGGATCGATGGAGGAGGGGATCGAGCGGGCCGCGCTGACCATCGACGCCGGGCTCGGTCTCGAGTTGCTCGAGCGCCTGCGCGCCGAGCGCCGGGCGGCGGCGGGGTCAGAGGTGACGGCATGACGGCGACGCTGGCACCTCGGCGGGGGAAGGCCGCGCCTGGCGCCTCCGCCGCATCGCCGAAGCGGGCGCGCAACGTGGTCGAGGAGATCGCGGCGCGTCGGAAGGCGGACCTCGAGGCGGCGTTCGGCAGCGACCTTGCCGGCGCCCGCGACGTCCTGGTCGGTGCCACCGCGCCGCGCGGATTCGTGGAGCGATTCCTGGCGCCGGGTCTCCATCTCATCGCCGAGATCAAGCGCTCGTCGCCGTCGGCCGGACGGATCGCCGGCGGCGGTGAGGACGTCGTCGAGCGGGCGCGTGCGTACCAGGCCGGTGGGGCGGCGGCCATCTCGGTCTTGTGTGAGCCGCACTGGTTCGGCGGTTCCGTCGAGGACCTGCGCGCGGTCCGCGCCGCCGTGTCGATCCCGGTCCTCGCGAAGGAGTTCGTCGTCGACGCCCGCCAGCTCGAGATGCTGCGTGCGGCCGGGGCGGATGCCGTGCTCGTGCTGGCCGTGCTGCACCCCTCCAAGCGCCGGTTGCGGGCGCTCGTGGACCGGGCCCTGGAACTCGGGCTCGAGCCGCTCGTCGAGGTCCACGACGGACGCGAGCTGGCCTTGGCGCTCGAGACCGACGCCCGGCTCATCGGCCTCAACAATCGAGACCTTCGGACGCTGGTCGTCGATCCGGAACGAGCCGGCCGGCTGCGCGCGTTCGTCCCCGACGATCGCGTGGTCATCGCCGAGTCGGGCGTCCGCGACCCCGAGTCGATCGCCCGGTGGCGAGCGCAGGGATTCGATGGGGCCCTCGTCGGCGAGGCGCTCATGCGCTCGGCCGATGCCGAAGCCGCCGCGCGGGCGTTCGTGGCCGCCGGCGCCGCGCCGACCGACCCGGCCAACGTCGCGCGCCGGCCGTTCGTGAAGATCTGCGGGGTCGGCGACATCGGCAGCGCGATCGCGGCCGCCTCGGCCGGCGCGGATGCGCTCGGACTGAACCTGGTGCCGGGGACGCCGCGGGCCATGGCCCTCGAAGAGGCAGCGGCCCTCGCGCGGGCGATCCGCGACCTGACGAGCGAAGCGGCCCGCCCCCGACTCGTCGCGATCACCGTGGACGCGACACCCGAAGGGCTCGCCGACATCGTCGCGGCGATCGATCCTGACGCCATCCAGTGCAACGGCGACGAGCCGATCGAGGTGGTCGCCACGGCCGGGCGTCCCGTCTGGAAGGTGCTGCACCTGCCAGCCGGACCGCCGTTGAACGTCACCGAGGCCGCAGCGCGGATCGCCGAGCGCGGGCGCGCGTTCCTGGCCGCCGGGGCGGAGCGGCTCCTGCTCGACACGGCCGGCGGTCCGCACCCGGGCGGCACGGGCCAACGGGCGTCGATCGCGCTGGCCGGGGCGGTCGCTCGTGAGCTGCCGGTCACGTTGGCCGGCGGGCTGTCGGCCGCCAATGTCGCCGGCGCCCTCCGCGACGTTCCGGCGGTCGGGGTCGATGTCGCCTCGGGGGTCGAGTTCCCGCGGGAACCCGGCCAGCGCCCGGTGAAGGACCCGTATCTCGTCGAGCTGTTCGTCAAGCGGGCGCGGGCTGCCCGCGACGATCGACCGAACACCCCGTTCGGGCCGACGCCCGTGCCCGCGGGCCTGCTGGATGCGGATGGGGCTGGCCGCTGGGGGATGGAGCGGGACTTCGGTGGCCGGTACGTCCCCGAAACGCTGATGGCCGCGCTCGAGCAGCTCGAGACGGCCTACGACGCCCTCCGCCACGACCCGGTGTTCTGGGCGGAACTGCGCGGGCTGCTCGAACGGTATGCGGGTCGGCCCACGCCCATCTACCGGGCGGATCGCCTGGGGGAGGCCGTCCGCGTGGAAGCGTCGCGGCTTGCCGGCTCGAACCGCCGAAGTCGAGCGCCACGCATCCCGGCCCTGCGGCTGTACCTGAAGCGCGAGGACCTCGCCCACACCGGTGCCCACAAGATCAACAACGCCCTCGGCCAGGCCCTGCTGACGCGGCGTCTCGACAAGACGCGGGTGATCGCCGAGACCGGCGCCGGCCAGCACGGCGTCGCGACCGCGACCGCGTGCGCGCTGCTCGACCTGCCGTGCGTCGTGTACATGGGCGCCGAGGACATCGAGCGCCAGGGCCCCAACGTCCTGCGCATGCACGCGCTCGGCGCGGAGGTCCGCTCGGTCACGTCTGGTACGGCCACCCTCAAGGACGCGGTCAACGAGGCGATGCGCGACTGGGTCACGAACGTGGAGACGACCCACTACGTGCTCGGGTCGGCGATGGGTCCGCACCCGTATCCCACGATCGTGCGCGACCTCCAGCGCCGCATCGGCGATGAGGCCGCGGCCCAGCTCCACGCCGTCGAGGGGCGGCTGCCCGATGTCGCGGTGGCGTGCGTCGGTGGGGGCTCGAATGCGATCGGCTTGCTGGCCCGGTTCATCGGCGAGCCGACCGTCCGGCTTGCGGTCGTCGAGGCGGCCGGCGACGGGATGGAGACCGGGCGTCACGCGGCAGCCATCCTCGGCGGCACGCCCGGCATCCTGCACGGCTCACGCTCGCTGATGCTCCAGGACCGCGACGGCCAGGTCGTCGAGGCCCATTCGGCGTCGGCCGGGCTGGACTACCCGGGCATCGGCCCGCAACTGGCCGCCCTGGCCGAAGGTGGCCGGATCGAGGTCGCCGCCGCGACCGACCGTGAGGCCGTGGCCGCGATGAAGACCACGACCCGCACCGAGGGGATCCTGCCCGCGCTCGAGACCGCCCACGCCGTGGCCGCCCTGCCCAGGTTGCTCGGCGGGATCGGCAGCGTCGGCGGCGGCTGGCCGGACGAGGTCCTGATGCTCGTCGGGTTCTCGGGCCGTGGCGACAAGGACCTGGCCGCTCTCGAGCGCTTCGCCGACGTCGAGCCGTGGGACGGCGCCCGTTGACGATCGACGAGTTGCGCGGGTTCTGCCTGTCGCTCCCCGGGACGCACGAGCAGGAGACGTGGGGTGACGCCGAGCATGCCGGCGACGTCACGTTCCGCGTTCGAAGCAAGATCTACCTGATCACGGGCCAGGAGGGCGGCAGCGCGAGCATCCGCACCGACCGGGACCAGCAAGCCGATCTCCTCGCGGCGTTTCCGGACGCCGTATCGAGTGCCCCATACGTCGGTCGATTCGGGTGGGTGAGCGTGCGGCTGGACGCGTTGGACCCATCGATCGTCCGGGACGTCATCGTCTCGGCCTGGCGGCGAACCGCGCCCAAGGCGATCGTCGCAACCTTCGATGCCGAGGCGATCGCGAGCGCCCGATGACGACGGCCCTTGCGACGAGCGGCACGAACCACACGGTCGGCGCCCGGCGGATCGCGGCGGCGTTCGCCCGGGCTCGTGCGGAGGGCCGGGCCGCCCTCATCCCGTACGTGGTCGCGGGCTACCCCGATGCCGAGACCAGCCTCCGGATCGCCCTCGCCGCGGCCGATGCCGGCGCGGACGTCCTCGAGGTCGGGCTCCCGTATTCCGATCCGCTCGCGGACGGCGCCACGCTCCAGCGGGCGTCTGGCGTCGCTCTTCGCGCCGGGGCGACCCTCGAAGGGTCGCTGCGGCTCATCGAGCGCATCGGTGCCGAGCGTCCGGACATCCCGCTCGTGCCGATGGCCTACGCGAACCAGGTGATCGGCGGCGGCGACGGCGCGCCCGTCGCCCGTCGACTCGCAAGCGCAGGCGCGGCCGGACTGATCGTCGCCGACCTGACCCCGGACGAGGGGGCACCGTTCGAGGCCATCGCCCGGGACGTCGGGTTGGCGGTCATCTATCTGGTCGCCCCGACCACGCCCGCGGCCCGCCGTGCGGCCATCGCCGCGCGGAGCGGCGGGTTCCTGTACTGCGTGTCCCTCGTGGGCGTCACGGGCGCCCGGGCGACCCTCCCGGCGTCCGTCGGCCGGCACGTGCGCGACGTCAAGGCCGCCTCGCCGGTCCCGGTCGCGGTCGGGTTCGGCGTCAGCAAGCCCGCGCACGTCCGGGCGATCGCGAAGGCCGGAGCGGATGGGGTCATCGTCGCGTCCGCGCTCGTTGACGCGCTCGGTGCCGACGGTCGGGATGTCGATGCGTTGATCGGCCTCGTCGGGCGCCTCCGGGCGGCCACGACCGCCTGAGCGCCGTATCCTCGGGTCGTGGCACGGATCGAGATCGGCGAGGAGGTCGGCGCCAAGAAGGCGTTCGTCTGGGCTCTCGACTGGCCCGGCTGGTGCCGGGGCGGCAAGCACGCCGCACTCGCCATCGACGCCCTGCTCGACCACCATCCCCGGTACGCGATCGTCGCCCGTGCGGCCGGGCTCACGCTTCCGCACGCCGCCACCGGGGACCTCGAGACCGTCACGTCCGTGCCGGGCGGCGCCGGCACCGAATTCGGCGTCCCATCCGCGATCACCGACCTGGACCGACGCCCGACCACCGCCGCCGAGGCCGAGCGCCTCGCGAGCCTGGTCGAAGCCGCGTGGATCGTGTTCGACCGCGTCGTCGCCGGAGCGCCCGCGGAACTCCGCAAGGGCCCGCGCGGTGGCGGCCGGGACCGCGACAAGATGGCCGGGCACGTGATCGACGCCGACCACGCGTACGCCCGCGAGATGGGCATCAAGCTCTCGACGCCGTCGCTTGCCGATCGCCCGGCGGTGGAGGCCGAGCGCGTCGCGATGCTCGAGGTGCTGCGCCGGCCGTCAGATGGCTCGCCGCTCGCGGACCGCCGCTGGACGGCACGCTACGCGGCGCGCCGGATCGCCTGGCACGCCCTCGACCACGCCTGGGAGATCGAGGACCGAACGGAGCCCGGATAGTGGGAACGTGGGGAGTCGGCATCTTCGACGACGACCTCACGTCGGACGTCCGTGGCGACTGGCGAGACGCCATCGCGGATGGGCTCTCGCCCGCCGATGCCACGGCCAAGCTCCTGCGGACACACGGCGATGCCATTGCAGATACAGATGAGGCATCGCGGTTCTGGATGGGCCTTGCCGCGGCACAGGCTGCGACCGGCCGACTGCAGGATGACGTTCGAGACGAGGCGCTCAAGGTGATCGATCGCCGTGCCGACGTCGAGGCGTTCATGCACGAGGACCCCGCGCAGGGTCGTCGGCGACAGCAGGTGATCGCGAAGCTCGCGTCGACGCTGCGCGGTCCCCAGCGACCGCCGACCCGGATCTCCCGGCCCACCGCGACCGCCTCCCCGGTCGCGGTGGGAGATGTCGTCCGGGTCAAGGCGCTCAACGGGTCGCGAAGCGGCTACTTCGTGGTGGTCGCCCTGGCCGACGGCTGGCCCCCTGGGTCGACCTGGCCGGTCGTAGCCGGACTGGCGTGGGACGGCGACGGAGACCCGACGATCGCCGACCTGGGCTCCCTGCCCCTGCTTCGTGACACGGCCCTGGTCTGGCCGGAACAAGGCCCGGTCGTCGATCTGCATATCGTCAATGGTCCGAGTCGGGGTCCACGGGCCTGGTCCAACGTTGCCGAGGTGATCGCGCACGGCGTCGCGCGTCCGGACGCGCCCGATCCACGACGCGCGCTCGAGCGCGGTGGTCCGAATGTGGCCTACATGTCGTGGCGGACCTTGGCGGAGTGGATCGGGGGTGAATGGCACGAGCGACGGCTGTCACTGACACGAGAGGACGACAAGAAGCGTCGACGTTGGACCTGGTGGCGTCGCTGATCGGGTCAGTGTCGGAAGAAGGTCACGACCTCAGAGGCCGCGATCCGTCGTGTCTCGCCGAGCAGTCCGATCGCTGCTGCCGCGCCGCCGATCACCTCATCCGCTGTTCGTCCGGCCGCGCGCATCGCTCGGAGGCCGGTCGCACCGTCCGCTTTCGAGAGCTTGGTGCCATCCGGCCGCCGGATGAGCGGGTGGTGGTTGAACGCCGGCGGGCGCGCGCGACCCAGGAGCCGCCCGAGCCGGATCTGCGAGGGCGTCGCCTCGAGCAGGTCGCGGCCCCGGATGACGAGGTCGATCCCCTGGCGCAGGTCGTCGACCACGACACTGAAGCCATAGGTCCAATTGCCCTGGCGGTCGCGGATGGGCAGGTCGCCCGAGGTGGCCACGTCGCCCGCACACGGCCCGACGACCCCATCCATCCACGCTTCCTGTCCGCCGCCGAGCGCGACCCGAAGCACCGGCCCGGCCAGGCCGCGGACCGAACACGCGCCCGGACAGCCGGGTCCGGACCACAGCCCCTCGGTCTGCTGCGCCCACGCGTCGAACGTCGCCCGGGAGCAGTCGCAGCCGTAGACGAGGCCCTGGGCCTGGAGCACCGCCAGCGCGTCGCGGTACGGCGCGTCATCGTCCGACTGGCGCACGGGCCCGAGATCCGCCCGGAACCCGAGCCAGTCGAGGTCCTCGAGGAGCGCCGCGTCGTACTCGGGCCGGCAGCGCTGACGATCGTGGTCCTCGATCCGCAGGAGCACCCGGCCACCCGTCGCCCCCGCGGTGCCCCACACCCAGACGGCGTTGGCGACGTGCCCGAGGTGCAGATAGCCGGTCGGGGCGGGCGCGAAGCGGGTCAGCGGCCCGCCGCCGGGATCAGGCGCCGTCGGGGCCATCCTCTCGGGATCGGTCCTGCGCCTCGAGTGCCCGTGTGGCGGCCATCAGCCGCCGGTAGACGGCGAGGAGGTCGGCCTGGGGCATCGGGCCCTGGTTGGCCATCGTGACGCGGAGCAGGACCTCGCGTTCCCGCTCGGCGTCGCGAATCGCCCGCCGACCAACCCTCGCCTTCGCCCGCCCGACGTCACGGGCCAGTTCCGCGCGCTCGTTGAGGAGCGCGACCAGGCGTCGGTCGAGCGCGTCGATCTTGCGCCGCAGCCGCTTCAGCTCGGCGGTCTCGGGCGCCCGATTAGCCATGCCCGCCACCCAGACGCTGGTGGATCGTCTCGAGGGCGAGGTGGTACCCCCGCGCGCCCTGGCCCACGATCGATTCGAGCGCGATGTCGTGGAGGAAGTTGACCTGCCGGAACGGCTCGCGTCTCGCGGGGTCGGAGAGGTGGACTTCGATGAACGGCCGCTCGACGGCGAGCAAGGCATCCCGGAGCGAGACACTCGTGTGGGTCAGGCCCCCAGCGTTCACGATCGCGACGTCGAAGTCGCGCCGGTGCAGGCGATCGATGAGCGCCCCCTCGTGGTTCGACTGGAAGAACTCGACCGTCAGCCCGAGCTCGGCCGCGCGTGCCGCGATGCCCGCGTGGATCTCGTCGAGCGTCTCGTACCCGTAGATCTCGGGCTCGCGCGTGCCGATCAGGTTGAGGTTCGGCCCCTCGAGCACGAGGACCGTCGTCATCGGGGCGCTCCCGCCGACAGCACGGTGCCCGCCGCCCGCTCGACCAGAGCGGACTCGATATCGGCCCGGACCGTCACGCCGTCGGCGGTCGGCAGGACCCAGCGCAGGTGCCCGCCCGCATGCTTCTTGTCGGCGAGGAGATGGCCGAGCACGGTCTCGGCCGGGTAGGGGAGCGGCTCCCGAGCCAGGTCGAGCGCATCGAGCAGTCGGCCGATGCGAGCCGCCCGGTCGGACGGCGTGACGCCCGCGGCAACCCCGATCGCGCACGCGGCGCGGAGGCCGTACGCGACCGCCTCGCCATGCAGCAGCTCGCCGTACCTACCGGCCGCCTCGAGCGCGTGCCCCAGCGAATGCCCGAGGTTCAACGTGATCCGCCCGCCGCCCGCGTCGCGCTCTCGCTCATCGGCCAGGACGACCACGACCTTCGCCCAGGCGCAGCGCTCCACGACGTCGGCGATGGCGCCCGACTCGAAGGCATCCTCGTCGCCTCGAGCGATCGCAGGTCCGGTCGTTTCGAGTAGCTCGAACAGTCGCTCGTCGCCGAGCGCCGCCATCTTCACCGCCTCGCCCAGGGCCGCCCGGCGCTGCCGCTCTGGCAGGGATCGGAGTACCGCGACGTCGATGATGACCGCGGCCGGCTGGTGGAACGCCCCGACGAGGTTCTTGCCCTCGGGCAGGTCGACGCCGGTCTTGCCGCCGATCGACGAATCGATCTGGGCGACGAGGGTCGTCGGCACGTGGACGATCGGCACGCCGCGCAAGTACGTTGCGGCGAGGAAGCCGGCCGCATCGCCGAGGGCGCCGCCACCGATCGCGACGAGCGGCTCGCTGCGCTCGACGCGCAACTGCGCGAGCTCACGCGAAGCAGCCTCGATGACGGCCAGCCGCTTGGCATCCTCGCCCTGCGGCAGGAGGACCCGCTCTACCGCCCAGCCGCCCGCCTCGAGGGCGTTCGAAAGCCCCTCGCCGACCGCGGCCCAGGCGCCCGGCTCGGACACGAGGATGGCCCGCCGGGCGGACAGGCGCTCGAGGGCGTCGATCGTTGCCCGATGGGCGATGCCGTCGCCGAGCACGAACCGTCCGATCGGGGTTTCCGCCCGCAGGAGCGCGGTCCCGCGGGCGGCCATCGTCGGCGCCAGCTCGTCGAGGCGGCCGTCGAGGGCGTCCACGACCCCGTGCACCTCCGCCACCGCCGAGCTGCGAATGTCGGCCGCCGCGTAGAAGCGCTCGCGCTTGCCGGCCAGGTCGCGGATGGTCCCGATCGGGTCGCGTCCGGTGACGAGCGGTCGGACGTGCGGCGAGCGGCGCAGCCGCTGCGCGAGGACCTCCGGGCGCCCGTCGAGCCAGACGGACGCCCGACCGCGATACAGGCGCCATCGATTGCGCGGGTCGACGACCGCGCCGCCGCCGGTCGCCACGACCCGGCGGATCGCGGAGTCGGCGTCGGCCGGACCCAGGTCGGCGACGGCCGCCCGCTCCAGGTCCCGGAAGGCCGCCTCGCCATCCTCGGCGAAGATCTCCGGGATCGCCCGGCCGGTGGCCGACTCGATCCGTTCGTCGAGGTCGATGAAGGTCGCGCGATGGCGCTGCGCGAGGCGCTTGCCGACGACGCTCTTGCCGCTGCCGGGCAGGCCGACCAGCACGACGTCCATGCGGGCCTAGTCGTCGCCGCCGGAGCCGGCCTCGTCGGTGCCGGTCAATCCGTGCGTCTCGGCCGCCGCGGTCGCGGTGGTCTCGGCGGGTCGGCGTCCGCCGGCCACCGGCGCATCGGGCGCCCGCTCGATGCGCGCTCGGTACGCCGCCAGGTTCGTTCGGACGTCGTCGAGGGTGTCGCCGCCGAACTTCTCGACGACTGCCCCGGCCAAGGCCAGCATGACCATCGCCTCGGCGACGACCCCGGCGGCCGGGACGACGCTGATGTCGCTGCGCTCGTAATGCGCCTTGTCGACGGCTTCGCCGGTCACGAGGTCGGCAGACGGCAGCGGCCGGGCCAGGGTGGAGATGGGCTTGACGGCACCGCGCACGACGAGCGGCTCGCCGTTCGTGACGCCGCCCGTCAGGCCGCCTGCGTTGTTCGTGCGGTGGACCCAGCGGCCGTCCTCGCTTCGACCCTCGATGACGTCGTGCACGGCCGAGCCGAAGCGGCGCGTCTGCTCGAACCCGAGCCCGAATTCGACGCCCTTGACGATGTTGATACTCATGACGGCCGCGGCGATCGCCGCGTCCAGGCGCCGATCCCAGTGGACGTACGACCCGAGGCCGATCGGCAGCCCGTGGGCGACGACCTCGAACACGCCGCCGATCGTGTCACCGGCGGACCGGGCCTCGTCGATGCGCGCGATCATCCGCGCCTCGGCCTCGGGGTCCGGGCAGCGGAGGGGCGACTCGTCCGCCTCGTCGCGCGGGCGCGTGCAGTTCGCGGGATCGACGGCGACGCCACCGACCTCGGCACTGAACGACCAGACCTCGACGCCCAGCTCGCGGAGGAACGCCCGGGCGACCCCGCCGGCCGCCACTCGGGCCGCCGTCTCGCGGGCCGACGCCCGTTCGAGCACGTCACGGACGTCGTTGAAGCCGTACTTGAGGGCTCCAGCGAGGTCGGCGTGGCCGGGTCGGACGCGGGTCACGGGTGTGGCGCGCTTGTTGCCGTCTTTCGCGGCGGCCAGCAGCTCGTCGGCCTCGGCCTCGGTCAGCGGCGCGACTTGCATGACCCGGGTCCAGTTCTCCCAGTCGCGGTTGTGGATGAGCAGCAGGATCGGCGAGCCGAGCGTTCGCCCGTGGCGGACCCCGCCCAGGATCTGCGCCCGGTCCTGCTCGATCGCCTGGCGAGCGCCGCGGCCGTAACCCCGCTGCCGCCGGGCAAGATCGACCGCGAGGTCGTCCTCGGTCAGGGCCAGGCCTGCGGGCACGCCCTCGATCGTGGCGCCAAGCGCCGGCCCATGCGATTCCCCGGCGGTCAGGAAGCGGAAGGCGGGCATCGGTCTGGTCGGTCGCGAGCGGTCGAACGGACCGTCAGTCGGCCACGGCGGATTCGGCAGGTTCGCCCACGGGGTCGGGCTCACCGGTCGGCTCGCCCTCGGCCGAGCGCAGGCCACCGGCCCGGGCCTCGGCGAGGCGTTGCTGCATGAGCTCGAGCGGCGCCTTCTGCCCGGTCCACAACGTGAACGCCGCCGCTCCCTGGTGGAGGAGCATGAGCTCGCCATCGTTCGCGACCGCACCCACCGATGCCGCGTCGCGGAGCAGGCGGGTCTTGGCATAGATGAGGTCCAGGACGAGCAATTCCGGATGGAGGGCCGCCGCCGGGACCGGGCTCCCGTCGTCGGCCAGCCCGATGGACGTGGCGTTCACGAGCACGCGCGTCTTCGCGAGCTCGGCCTCGATGATCGACTCGTGCCATGGCATCGCGCGCAGCTCCATGTGCGCGGCGCTCCGACCGAAGTGCTTGACGAGGCCCTCCGCCCGGTGCAGGTGCCGGTTGAACACGATGACCCGCTGGAAACCCTCGGTGATGAGCCCGTAGACGACGGCGCGGGCGCCGCCGCCGGCGCCCAGGACTACGGCGTTGCGCGGCATCTTCTGCTTGCCGACGAGGTGATCCAGCGCGACCTTGAAGCCGGGCACGTCCGTGTTGTGCCCGATGAGGCGCTTGCCCTCTCGCGTGATCGTGTTGACGGCACCGGTCGCGTGGCCTTCCTCGGTCAGGCGATCGACCATCGGCACGACCCGTTCCTTGTGGGGGATCGTGACGTTGGCGCCAAGGAAGTCGTCCGTGCGCAGTTCGGCGACGGCGTCGGCCAGCTCGATCGGGGCGCGGTCCCACAGCTCGTAGGTGGCATCGATGCCGAGCGAATCGAACGCCGCCTGCTGCATCGCACCGGACAACGAGTGCGCCACGGGGTGGCCGATGAGGACGACGCGCTTCGTCATGCTCGCACCCTTTCGAGGTCGTCGAAGAAGCCCGGATAGGAGATCGAAGCCGAGGCCGGGCGCTCGATGGTCGTGGCCCCCGAGGCGACGAGCCCGGCGATCGCGAACGTCATCGCGAGGCGGTGGTCGTCGAGGCTGTCGGTCGTGGAACCACGCAGCGGGGCCCCTCCCTCGATGTGGATGTCGTCGCCGACGACCTCGATCCGGGCGCCCAGGGCCCGCAGTCCGGCTGCGATCCCGGCGAGCCGGTCCGATTCCTTGTGGCGCAACTCGCCCGCGCCCCGGATGGTGCTTGGTCCGTGCGCCAGGGCGGCCGCCAGGCACAACACCGGGATCTCGTCGATGGCCGCGGCCACCTCGGATGGAGCGAGGTCCGTGCCGCGGAGCTCCGCAGAACGAACGACGAGGTTCGCGATCGGCTCGCCCACGTCCTCCGAACGCCCGGTGACACCGGCCGCGTGCGGACGCTCGTCGATGTCGGCACCCATCCGGCGGAGCAGGTCGATGACAGCTCGGCGGGTCGGGTTCACCCCGACGTCACGCAGCGTCAGCTCGGCGTCGGGGTGGATGGAGCCCGCGACCAGCCAGAAGGCCGCCGCCGAGACATCGCCCGGGACCCGCTCGTCCACCGCCTGCAACGCCATCCCTCCTTGGACCGTCCAGGTCACCGCCTCGCCCGGTCCGTCGCCACGCTCCACGGGCACGCCCCGCGACCGGAGCATCCGCTCCGTGTGATCCCGCGTCGCGACCGCCTCCCGAACGGTCGTCCGACCATCTGCCCGAAGGCCTGCCAGCAGCACCGCCGACTTCACCTGTGCGCTCGGGACGGGTGTGGTGTAGTCGATGGCCGTCAGCGGGGTATGACCGGTCACGGTCAGGGGAGGAAGGGAATCGTTCTGCCGGGCACGGAGCAACGCCCCCATCGAGCGTAGCGGTTCGATGATACGAGCCACCGGACGGCCGCGCAATGAATCGTCGCCGTCGAGGGTGGCCGTCATCGGCAACCCGGCGAGGATCCCGCTCGTCAGCCGCAGGCTCGTGCCGGAGTTGCCGCAATCGAGCGTGGCTGGCGGCTGGCGGAGCCCATCGGCCCCGGGCGAGACCACGCGGTAGTCGACGGTGCGACCGTCCCCGCGAACGCGCTCCACGGTCGCGCCCAGAGCCTGGACGATGCCGGCCGTCGAGCGGACGTCCGCCCCGTCGCCGGCCGCGCCGATCCGGCTCTCCCCCTCGGCGAGCGCCGCCAGCAACAGCGCGCGATGGCTGATCGACTTGTCGCCGGGCAGGCGCAGCTCGCCGCGCAGGCGGGCGGCCGTGCCGACGACGGCGGGTGCGGCCGCGGATCCGGTCCCGGACACGGTCGCGGCGCTCAATGCCGGGCCAGGCCGTCGCCGTCGCCGGTGCGGCGACGCGCCGACGACGCTGCGGTCCGTGTGCAGCCCGCGGACGTGCTCGTGGACCGGGACGATGGCGGTCATCAGGTCGCGGAACCCCTCGATGTCGAGCTGCTGCTCGGCGTCCGAGAGAGCCTCGTCCGGGCTCGGGTGGACCTCGACCATGACGCCGTCGGCCCCGACGGCCACGCCGCCGATCGCGAGCGGCTTGACCAGCCAGCGCTTGCCCGTCGCGTGGCTCGGGTCGACGATGACCGGCAGGTGGGTGAGGCGATGGAGGAGCGGGACGGCGGCGAGGTCCAGCGTGTTGCGGGTGTACGTCTCGAACGTCCGGATGCCGCGCTCGCACAAGATGACGTTGGGGTTGCCGGAGCTGACGACGTACTCGGCGGCCATCAGCCATTCCTCGACCGTGGCGCCGTAGCCACGCTTGAGCATGACCGGGCGGGCGACCCGGCCGACGTCGCGCAGCAGCGAGTAGTTCTGCATGTTCCGGGTGCCGATCTGGAGGATGTCCGCGTACTCGGCGACGATGTCGACCTGGTTGGGCTCCATCACCTCGGTGATGACCGGCAAGCCGGTCCGCTCACGGGCCTCGGCGAGGTAGCGGAGCGCCTCGACGCCCAGGCCCTGGAAGGCGTACGGGCTGGTGCGCGGCTTGAAGGCGCCGCCCCGAAGGACCGTCGCGCCCGCGGCCGCGACCGCGTCGGCGGTCTCGAACAGCTGGTCGCGGGTCTCCACCGAGCACGGGCCGGCCATCATCGTGAGCGAGCCGTCGCCGATGACGGAATCGAGGACCCGGATGACCGTGTCCTCGGGGTGGAACTCGCGCGACGTGAGCTTGAACGGCCGGCTGATCGGGGTGACCCGCTCGACCCCGGGCAGGGCGGCGAACCGATCCAGCAGGACTGGCCGGCGGCCGCCGATCTCGCCGACGACGGCGATGACGACGTGGTCGACAGCGACATGGTCGAACGGCGTCAAGCCCTCGGCCAGGATCTGGCTCTTGACGCCGAGGACATCCGCTTCGCTGGCTCCAGGCGCCATCACGACGAACATCGCGTACTTGTCTCCTCGTCGGTCGCTCGGCCAAACAAAAAAGCAGAGGTCTTGCCTCTGCCTCGTTCGCCCGGCACGACCCGTGCCCCCGGTCCTAGTGACCGAGAACCATCATGCCGGGCGTTGAAAGTAGAAGTAGTGGCTCATGCGTGTGCGGACGGTAGCCCAAGCGTGCCCCAGCGTCAATGCATCGCCCGGCAGCGGGACTACTCGAACTGGCCGAGCAGGGCCTCCGCCTGGAAGAGGTTGATGCCGCTCGAGATGAGGTCGACGATCCGCTGGACCTTCGCCTCCTCCTCGACCTGCTCCTCGATGAACCACTGCAGGAACTGATGGCCGCGGTGGTCGCCGTTGGCGACGGCCACGGCCGCCATCTTGTCGAACTGGGCGGCGACCGCCCGCTCCGACTCGAGGGCGCGTTGGGCCGCCACCAGCGCCGACCCGAACTTCGTCGAGGTCGCCTTGAGCGCCGGCAGGTCGAACGCGATCTCGTTGTCGGTCAGGAAGTCCATGATCTTGGTGGCGTGCTGGGCTTCCTCGATCGACTGGTCGCTGAAGAGCTTGCCCCAGCCATCGAGGCTCTGGCGCTGGAAGTACAGGGAGATCGCCAGGTACAGCTGATGCGCCGCCAGTTCGCTGCTGATCTGGGCGATCAGGAGCTTTCGGAGTCCCTCACTGAGCATCGGTCACCTCCCCACCATCATAGGTGGCCGCATCTGTCGCCCGCGCGATGATCCCTTCCACCACCTCGGTCTTGGCATCGGCGTACTGCTGGACGAACTGCCAGTCTCGGGCAGCCAGCTCGCGCTTGGTGCGTTCGTACAGGTCGCGTTCGTCGTCGTGCGTCCTGAGCCGGTCACGGAACAGGAGGTAGCGCTCGATCTCGGCGCAGCCCTCGGTGTAGACGTGGAGGTTGACGTTCGTGTCCGGGCCCTTGAAGACCCGGTGCTCGAACCACGCAGGCTCGCGGATCCGGAGCACGTAGCCCGCAGCCTCCAGGTCTGGGAGGTAGGTCGACTCGTCGCTCGAATCCGGGATCACGAGGACGATGTCGATGATCGGCTTCGCCGCGAGACCCGGCACCGACGTCGAGCCGACATGCTCGAGTCGGCGCACGCGATCCCCGAGGATCGAGCGGATGCGAGTTGCCTCGCGGTCGAAGAGTCGCGGCCATCCAGGGTCGTACTCGCGCAGCTCGATGGGGGCCGTCAACGGGGCCAGTTCGCCGACCCACACCGCCCGGATCTCCGCCTCGGTCATCGGCACCCGGGTCGGCCGATGTTCATCGCGCATGATGGTCTCCTTGGGGTCGGGCTGGCGCAGGCGAAGTGGTAGGATACCGGCCGCCGTCGCCTCGGAGAGGTCGCATAGAGGCCTAGTGCAGCGGTTTGCTAAACCGCCATGTGGGGTAACCTGCATCGAGGGTTCGAATCCCTCCCTCTCCGCCACACCCCGGCGGCATCGTGCGCCCGTAGCTCAGTGGATAGAGCGTTAGGTTGCGGACCTAAAGGTCGTGGGTTCGAGTCCCGCCGGGCGCGCCAACTTTCCAGCCGGATGCCTACCGTCCGCGCTTCGTGACCTGCCGGATCACCGTGACGACTCGGTCGGCGATCTCCTCGGCAAGCCCGACGATCCGGGTCCACGGACCGTACGGCCCCCAGAGCTCGGGCGGGAAGACCCGATGCCAGATGGCCCAGAAGCGGGACCGGATCCAGCACAGGATGTAGGCGATCCGGCGCGGTTTCGCGTAGGCACACAGGGCCACCAGGCCGGCGTCGACGTCGAGGATCATGTCGACCATCTCCGGCCACGTCGGGAAGAAGGTCTGGACCTTGTTGAACTCGATCACGAAGCCGCTGAGCCGGCCCCGGCTGGGTACCAGGAACTCTCGGGTGAACGCCCAGTCCTCGCTGGTGCCGGAGGTCGGATAGGTCGAACTCCACAGCCAGAAGCCCTGCTTGCTCACATAGCCTTGGCCGCGGACCGCATTGATCCCATCGCGCATGACGTTGGCCGCGGTCTGGAGCTCCGTCAGGCGATACGACGAGACGTACTCCCCGTATGCGTCGCCGGCGACCCCGCGCTGGTGGTCCCAGGCGGCGTTCTTGAACGACTTCGAGGCGTCGGTCGTCTGGTTCTCGTCGTCGCCCCACGGGTAGAGGACGTCGCCCGTGTACGAGTGGACGTCCACGAAGTAGCGCGCGTTCGGGAACTGGTCGACGAGCCACTGGACGTTCCTCGACTCGGCCTCGGAGAAGGGGCCGGTCCCATGGAACAGGTCAGATGCCGGGTCGGTCGAGGCCAGCGTGTTCATGTTGGCCCCTGCCGAGAACTTCACCGGGAAGTCCCACAGGAAGTCGTAGTTGCGGTTGACGTCGACGCCGATGCGGGACGGGTTCCCACCGGAGCTCGCGGGATTGCGGTTCTTCCGCCACATCGCCTGGTTCGTGCCGGCCGCGGCGGCCATGCTCCACGCGCGGCCGTCCGGATTGATGTCGGGGAAGACGACGACGTCGGTCCCGTTGACGATGCCCTGGATCTCGGACGCGCTGAACGACTTGCCGCCATAGCCCAGGCCGGCGTTGGTCGTGTACGCCTCCAGCAGGTCCGTCGCGAGGTTCACGAGGATGTCCGGCCCGCCCCACTCGCGGGCGTGGACGCCGCTGACGAAGATGAGTGCCGGTCGGCAATCGAAGCTCGGGTTGCCGCGGATGAGGAGGGCGTTGCTGGTTCGTCGTTCCGGGGTGGTATTGGGCAGGGTGATCAGCTGGGCGAGCGTCGGGTAGGCATTGCGCAGCGCGACGAGCGCCGATTCGATCTCGTCGACCTTGAGGAACGTCATGACGGACGCCCCGGTCGATCGTTCGGGGCGCTTGAGCCCGGCGGACGACTGCCACCGATCTTCCGGCCCAGACCGGTCGGCGCGACCTTGCCGCCCTGGAAGCGGTCGCCTTCCTCGATCTCGGCGGCGAGTTCGCGCGCGGTCGCCGAGAGGTTCGGTCCGACCTCGACCTCATAGCCCTCCGAACGGAGGCCGTCGATCTGCGACCGCGAGAGGAACAGGTCGAGGTCGCCCGTGCCATCGGGGTTCTCGGCGATCCGCGGGTGGTCGCCGAAGTCGTACTCGCTGCGGCGCAGCAGGACATCGGCCTGCTCGCGGGTCACGCGGACCCGAACGGCGAACTGGTCGTCGTCGCCCTCGTCGGCCGGCGGCTTGGCTTTCCGATCGGGCATGGTGCACCTCACCGGGCGCGCTTGGCCCACCTACCCTACTGCGCCCGCGTCATCCGGACGTTGGACCGCCCGGCGTCCTCGGGATCGACCGCTGTCGTAGGATGGGCCGATGTCACCCCTTGCCCAGTTCGCCGCGCTCGTCGCCGCCTTGATGCACGTGGGGTTCTTCTACCTCGAGAGCATCGTCTGGTCACGCCCGACCGTCTGGGCACGGTTCCGAGTCGCGTCGCAAGCGGACGCCGAGGTCATCCGGCCGATGGCGCTCAACCAGGGCTTCTACAACCTGTTCCTCGGGCTGGGCATCATCGCGGGGCTCGTCCTCATCGCGACCGGCCAGGTCACCGCCGGGACCGCCATCGTCCTCTTCGCCTGCTCCTGCATGGTCCTGGCCGGGGTCGTGCTCCTCGCGACCGACCGCCGCTTCCTGTCAGCGGCGGCGATGCAGGCCGTACCCCCACTGATCGCGATCGTCCTCACCATCGTGCTGTGAGCACCCGACGACGTCGTCGGGTCGTCCTCACCGTGCTCGTCCTCGTGACCGCGCTCATCCCCCCGACGACCGTTGCCGCGGCTGATCTCACCTTCACGCCGGCGGCTGATGCCCACGTGAATTCCGGCAGCCCATCGGGCAACTACGGCGGGCTCACGACCATGAAGGTGCGCGAGGGCAGCGGCTCGTCGGCCGATCCGGCCTATCGCGGTTACCTGCGATTCACCGTTGCCGGGCTATCCGGCCCCGTCGCCTCGGTGAAGCTGCGACTGTTCGTGACGGACGCGAGCGCCAACAGCCAGGGCGTGTACCCCATCGCGAACACGACCTGGACGGAGACCGGACTGACGTACGCGAACGCCCCGGCGATCATCGGTTCCCCGATCGCATCGACGACCGCGCCGGTCGCCAACGCGTACGTGGAGGTCCCGCTCCCGCTATCGGCCGTCCCGGGCAACGGCCCGATCTCGTTCGCGATCAAGAGCGCCGGCACCGACTCAGCCATCTTCGCGACGAGGGAGGTCGCCGCGAATCCGCCCCAGCTCGTCGTGACGTCGAACGCTGGGCCGGTCCCACCGGTCGCGGAGTTCACGGGCAATCCGACGAGCGGGCCGGTCGGTCAGTCGGTCGCGTTCGACAGCTCGGCGTCGCAGGGGAGCGGGCTGACCTACGCATGGTCGTTCGGCGACGGATCGACCCCGCCGGAGGCGAGCCAGGCCAACCCGGTCCACCAGTACACGACGGCCGGGACGTTCACGGTCGCCCTCACGGTGACGAACGGGAACGGATCGAGCACGAGGACGCGGCCGGCCTACGTCACGATCGGGAACCCGCCCGTCGCGAGCTTCACGGCGACGCCCGGCAGCGGCCCAGCGCCCCACCTCGTCGCCTTCGACGGGACCGGCTCGACGGGCGTCAACCTGACATATGCCTGGGACTTCGGCGACCCGGGCTCGGGTTCGGCGAACGCCTCGTCGCTCTCGAAGCCCACGCACACGTACCAAAGTCCCGGCAACTACCAGGCGAAGCTCACGGTCTCGAACAGCAACGGGACGAGCACGTCCCCACCCACGGCCATCACCGTCGTGCCTCCGGCGGGAGGCAGTTCGATCACCTTCGCCCCCGCCGCCGACGCCCAGGTGTACGGCAGCTCCCCGAACACCAACTACGGGACGCTCGGAACGATCCGGACTCGGGAGAACAGCGGAGCGAGCGGGACGTATCGCAGCTACGTGAAGTTCAACGTCGCCGGCACGGGCGGGTCGGTCAGCGGCGTCAAGCTCCGGCTGTACGTCACGGACGCCAGCCCGAATCCGCAGAGCGTCCATGCCGTCTCGGACACGACCTGGACGGAGACCGGCCTGCGATGGTCGAACGCCCCGCCGATCGTCGGCCCGGCGCTCGCGAGCGGTCCCGCACCCACCGCCAATGCGTACGTGGAGTTCGCCCTGCCGGCGACGGCCGTGCCTGGCGATGGGCTGTACACCTTCGCGATCAAGAGCAACGCGACGAACAGCGCCATCTTCCGGAGCAAGGAGGCCACGGCCAACCGGCCGCAGCTCGTGGTCACCCTGGGTGCTGCGCCGATCGGGGTCCCCACCGCGGCGTTCGCCTCGGATCGTTCGAGTGGCCAGGCACCGCTCGCGATCCAATTCACCGACCTGTCGACCAACGGGGCCAACGCCTGGTCGTGGGACTTCGACGAGCCGTCATCCGGATCGGCGAACACCTCGACCCTGCGGAACCCGTCGCACCTCTACTCGACCGAGGGGCCGCACACCGTGACGCTCGTCGCCTCGAACGTGAACGGTCCCAGCGGACCGGCGACGGCGACGATCACCGTGGATCCGGCCACCCCGGGCGATCCGGTCCTCGTTGGCGCCGGCGACATCGCCGACTGCGCGCTCGTCGAGGACGAGGCCACCGCGACGCTGCTCGACGGCATCGCGGGGACGGTCTTCACGGCCGGCGACAACGCCTACCCGAACGGGACCACGGCCGACTACCGGGACTGCTACGGGCCGACCTGGGGCCGCCACAAGTCGCGCACGATCCCGGTGATCGGCAATCACGAGTACGGGACGGCCGGCGCTGCCCCGTACTTCGCGTACTTCGGGGCGGCGGCCGGTGACCCGGCGAAGGGCTACTACTCGCTCGACATCGGGGCGTGGCACGTCGTCGTGCTCAACAGCAATTGCACGCTGGTGAGCTGCGCGGTGGGCTCGCCGCAGGAGGTGTGGCTGCGAGCAGACCTGGTCGCTCACCCGACCATGTGCACGATCGCACTGTGGCATCACCCCCAGTTCAGCTCGGGCTACCACGGCCCCGACGCCTCGACGCGGTCGTTCTGGGACGCCCTGTATGCCGCTGGTGTCGAGATCATCTTGAACGGCCACGAGCACGACTACGAACGCTTCGCACCGCAGACCCCGGCTGGCGCGGCCGACCCGAGCTTCGGCACCCGGGAGTTCGTCGTCGGAACCGGCGGGAAGACGCTGCGGACGTTCACCACGACCGCGGCCAACAGCGAGCTGAAGGACGCCACCTCGTTTGGGGTCCTCAAGCTGACCCTGCACGCCTCCAGCTACGACTATTCGTTCATCCCGATCGCCGGCAACACGTTCACCGACACCGGGAGCGGGTCCTGCCACGGCGTCCCGCCCGCCGGCTGACGCGGTACGATCGAGGTCCGCCGATCCGGGTCGCCCCCGCCCGACGCGGCGTTGGAGGTGGTCGTGGAACGTATCGGCTTCGTCGGCCTCGGCACGATGGGCGCCGCGATGGCGGCCAACCTGGCCAGGGCCGGGTTCCCGGTCACCGGCTGGAACCGGACCGCGGGTCGGGCCCCGGAACTGGCCGAGCATGGGGTGACGATCGCCGACACGCCGGCCGCCGCGGCCGCCGAGGCGGACATCGTCGTCATCTGCGTGTCGGACACGCCGGACGTCGAGGCCGTCATCTTCGGGCCCGATGGCATCGCCACGGGCGCCCGAGCGGGCACGCTCATCATCGACTGCTCGACGATCGCCCCGTCGGGCAGCTGGGACTTCGCCGCCCGCCTGCGCGAACACGACCTGGCGATGGTCGACGCCCCGGTGTCGGGCGGCAGCGAGGGCGCCCAGAAGGCCACGCTGACGATCTTCGTCGGCGGCGAGGTCGGCGACGTCGAACGCGCGCGGCCGGTCCTCGCGGCGATGGGCAAGACCATCACCCACGTCGGGCCGATCGGCGCAGGCCAGGCGGTCAAGGCCGTCAACCAGGTCATCCTCGCCGGCACCTACCTCGGCGTCGCCGAGGGCATCGTGCTCGCCATCCGGGCCGGGCTGGATGTCGAGCAGGTCGTCGAGGCGCTCGGTGGGGGAGCTGCCCAGAGCTGGGTCCTCGCCAACCGGAGCGGCCGCATGCTCGCCAACGACTACCCGCTGGGCTTCAAGGTCGAGCTCCATCGCAAGGACCTCGGGATCGCCCTCGCCCTCGCGGCACAGCTCGGTGCCGCCTTGCCGGTCAGTGCCCTGGCCGCCCAACTGGAGTCCGGCCTCATCGCCCAGGGCCACGGCGAGGACGACATGTCGGCCCTGGCTCGCGCCATCCGGGGCTTGTCCGGCCTGGACGCGTAGGCCCGGCGGGACCGAGTGACCGACGACGGCAGCCCGATCGTGTCGCCGTCGCACGACGAACCGCCCGAGCCGGCACCGACCGGCCAGGAGCGCGACCCCTCGCGGCCGAGCTTCAATGAGGACTGGGCCGCGACGATCGTCGGTCTCGTCCTGCTCCTCCTAGTCCTGGCCGGCGTCATCACCAAGGGGATGGTCCCGTAAGCGCCGAGGCGACGCTCCAGCCGGAGGTCGCGCTCGAAGCGCCGCGCGATGCCGACTGGTGGATCCGTGCCGGCATTTCGCTCGCGATCGTCGTCGGCCTGGCGCTGCTGGTTCGGTACCTCGACACGAACGTCCCGCTGTGGTTCCCGGACGTCGCCTTCGTCAAGTCGATCGAATTCCCGATCTACGCGATCATCGTCGGCCTCATCGGCGGCGCCATCCTCCAGGCCCTCGGCGTCCGCGACCGACTCAACGCCGCGTTCCGGACCGAGTTCTTCATCAAGACCGGGCTGGTCCTGCTCGGCGCGTCGATCAACCTCGCCTTGATCGCGCAGGCGGCCGTGCCGTCGATCGTCCAGTCGATCGTCCTCATCACGACCGTGTTCCTGGCGACGTGGTTCCTGGCCGGCGCCCTCGGCATCGACCCCAAGCTCCGCGCGCTCCTCGCGGCCGGCGTCTCCATCTGTGGCGTCTCGGCGGCGATCGCCGCGGCCGGGGCCGTGGCGGCCAAGAAGGAGCAGTTGGCCTACGTGGCGAGCCTCGTCATCGTCTTCGCGCTGCCCTCGATCTTCATCCAGCCGTGGTTCGCCCAGCAGCTCGGCCTGTCCCAGGCCGTCGCCGGCGCCTGGATCGGCGGCAACATCGACACGACCGCGGCGGTCACCGCCGCTGGCTCGATCGTCGGCGATGACGCCCTCCGGATCGCAGCGATCGTCAAGTCGACCCAGAACGCGATGATGGGCGTGGTGGCGTTCCTGTTGACGGCCTACTTCGTGTACCGCGTCGAGCGGCGGCCGGGCGCGACGATCGGCCTGGGCGTGTTGTGGACCCGCTTCCCCAAGTTCATCCTCGGGTTCATCGCCGCGTCCGCGATCGCGACCTGGTTCATCAACGCCTCGGGCGTCGAGAACGCGTCAGACATCGTTCGGATCGCCGGGACCGACCTGCGCACGACGTTCTTCATCCTCGCGTTCGTGTGCATCGGGCTCGAGTTCCGCCCGTCCTCGCTGCGGGAGGCCGGCGTCAAGCCGGTCCTCGTCTTCGGGGCGGCGACCCTCCTGAACCTGGCCCTCGCGTTCGTCCTGGCCTCGATCCTGTTCACCGGCTTCAGCTTGAGCTGAGTGCCGAGGCCCGCGCGTCAGTCGAGGCCGACGAGCAGCATCGGGTCCCCGAGCTTCCCGTCGTAGCGCGCGCGGAACCGCGCGACGTTGTACATGACCGGAACGTCGACCCGGCGCGGCCCAAGCTTCGGGTCGGGCAGATGAGTGTGGGCGTACTTGCCGTCCTGGATGGCGACCATGCGGCCCGTCTCCCCGGCTTCGACGAGGTCCATCGCCACGTTCGCAAACGTCGTCGCGACCATCGAGTCGATCGAATCCGGCTCACCCGAGCGAAGGTCGTACGTCAGCTCGGAAGCGAGCGTCTCGATGCCGGTCCGGTCGCGCAGTTCGTAGGCGAGCGCCTCGCCGACATTCGCCTTGTGGCGATGGCCGAACGCGTCGGCCTCGCCGACGTCGGCCATCTGGGCGCCCTTCCAGATCGCGCCCTCGGCGGTGATGACGAACGCGTAATGGCTTGGGTTCGCCTTGTGGTCGGCGGCCATCAGCTCGGCGAGGGCGTCCAGGTCGTACGGAGCCTCGGGGATCACGCACCTGCCGGAGGTGACATACGCCGTGTACAGCGCGGAGAACCCGGCGTCCCGCCCGAAGATCCGGAAGACGCCGATCCGTTCATGCGACCCCAGCGTCGTGCGCTGGCGATTGATGGCCTCCTTGGCGCGCGTGATCGCCGTCGAGAAGCCGATGCAGTACTCCGTCCCCTGCACGTCGTTGTCCATCGTCTTGGGGATCGCCACCAGCGGCACGCCCTCGTTCACGAGCACCTGCGAGTAGGACAGCGTGTCGTCGCCCCCGATCGTGACGAGGAGGTCGATGCCCAAGGCCCCGAGGTTGTCGAGCACGAGCGGCGTGAGGTCGTAGGAGTCCTCGCCGGTGGCGTATCGGGCCCGCGCCGCGTCGTCCAGCCAGGGCGGCAGGCCGGCGCCACGCATCCGACGCGGGTTCGTCCGCGACGTGTGCAGGATCGTGCCGCCCGTCCGGTCGATCGTCCGGGTGTTCGAGCGGTCCAGCGGTCGCAGGTAGTCCGGGTCCATGCCGCCTTCCGGGCGCACATGGGTGAGGCCCTCCCAGCCGCGGCGGATACCGAGGACGTCGTTCCCGACCTCGGTGGCGCGATAGACCACGCTCTTGATGACCGCATTCAACCCGGGTACGTCGCCGCCGCCGGTGAGGATGCCGATCCGTTTGGTGCCTGCCATCGCGGGCGCCATGCTACCCCTCCGTCCGTGATGTCGACGGTTGCGACTCGGTAGCGCCCGAACGCGCCCAGGGAACGGGAGCGGTCGAACCGTCTGCTAGCATCGTTCTCATGAACTACGAACTGTTCATGGGTGAGGCCCTCGCGGAGGCTGGCCTCGCGTTGGCGCGCGGCGAGCAGCCCCACGCGGCGGTCGCCGTCGTCGACGATGCGATGGTCGCGCGGGCCCATGACCGGGTGCAGGAGGGGAACGATCCGACCGCCCACGCGGTCATCAACGCCCTCCGCGAGACTGCGCGCAAACTCGGCGCCGCACGACTGGCCGATGCCACGATCTTCGCTACTATGGAGCCCTGCGCGATGTGTGTCGGGGCCCTGCTCGAGAGCGACGTCGAGGCCCTGGTCTACGCCCTCGCCGACGATCGCAACGGGGCGGCGGGGACCGTCATCCAGCTCGCGCAGCACGACTCGCTCAGACGCCGCATCAAGGTCGTCAGCGGGATCCGTCGCGACGAGGCGCTCGCGCTCTTCGCTACGGCACCGACCGCACCAGTCGGCTGAGGCGCCCGGCCGGACGGGCCGCCGGGCCGGGTCGGACCCACGGTTTGGTATCCTCCCCCGCGGAGAGGTGTCCGAGTGGTTGATGGTGCCGCTCTCGAAAAGCGGTGTGCGAAAGCACCGCGGGTTCGAATCCCGCCCTCTCCGCCACATATGCTCCCCGATCTGACGGTCCTTGGCGGCGTTCGCGCCTGCGCGCCTCGCTCACGCACCTTCAAGTGCGCTCGCTTCGGTGCTCGGACGCGGTCTTGCCAGGCACCGCCATCTCGCGGAGCTGAGGGCTCGTGCCGCCCGGACCGACGGCCCGGTCTCAGGAGCGCGAGACCCCTGGAGAGGTCGCCTAGTGGACTATGGCGCCGCACTGGAAATGCGGTTCGGGGCAACCCGTCGCGGGTTCGAATCCCGCCCTCTCCGCCACCCCTAACGCTCCGAGCGATGACGGCCGCTGGGGGCGTTGGCGGCTGCGCGCCTCGCTCACGCACCCTGGGGTGCGCTCGCTCCGGTGCTCCCCGCCGCCTTCCCATCGACCACCCTCGCCCGGAGCTCACGACGCCTGCCGGCACGCCCCTATCGCCCGGCCGATGGCTACCCGCGGTAAACTGCCCGGGCCGTGCTAGGCGGGGAACTAGCGGTGCCCTGTACCTGCAATCCGCTCCAGCAGGGCTGAATCCCCTCCCGAGGTCTCCGTCTTCGAACGCTACCCGACGGTGCGACGTTGAGGATCGGGTCCCGCGCATCGGCGAACCGCGAACCGTGTCAGGTCCGGAAGGAAGCAGCACTAAGCGATCATCGTCGGGTGCCGCGGCACGGCCTGATCCGAGCCGCCCGTCATGGTGGGCACGGGGACGATCTGGTCGACGGAGGGTGCACGGCACTTCGTTCCCGCTCGCCCTCGACCGGAGGACCCGGTGATCTCGCCCGTTCCCCATCAAGCCATCTATCGCCGCTGGCGAGCCCAGACGTTCAGTGAGATCGTCGGCCAGGAGGCGGTCGTCGAGACGCTCCGGAACGCCGTCCGGACCGGGCGCGTCGCCCATGCCGTCCTCTTCGTCGGACCGCGTGGCACCGGCAAGACCTCGCTCGCGCGCATCCTGGCCAAGGCCGTCAACTGCACCGACCTGCGCGACGGCGACGCGTGCGACGTCTGCCCGTCGTGCGTGGCGATCCGGGAAGGCACCACCCTCGACCTGGTCGAGATCGACGCTGCGAGCAACCGCGGCATCGACGCCGTCCGTGAGCTCCGCGAACGACTCCCATATCCGCCGGGCGAACTGAAGCGCAAGGTCTACATCCTCGACGAAGCTCACCAGATCACGAAGGACGCCTGGAACGCCCTCCTGAAGTCGCTCGAGGAGCCGCCCGAGTTCGTCACCTTCATGTTCGCCTCGACCGAGCCGTCGGGCTTTCCGGCCGCCATCCTGTCGCGCCTCCAGCGCTACGACGTCCGTCGCCTGACCGTCCCGGAGATCGAAGGCAAGCTGGCCCGCATCCTCGAGGCGGACGACCGGACCGCCGATCCCGCCGCCGTGCACCTCATCGCGCAGCTCGCGGCGGGCGGCATGCGCGACGCCGAGTCGATGCTCGATCAGCTCCTGTCTGCGGCCGTCGACACGATCGATGAGCGCCGCGTCCGCGATCTCCTGGGTCTGGCCGATGCCGAGGCGGTCGACGGCTTCGTCGAGGCGCTCGTGACCGGCGATGCGGCGACCGGGATCGCCCTGCTCGACGGGCTCGAGGAACGTGGCCGTGATGCCCGGATCCTGCTCGACCAGGCGATCGATGCCATCCGCGCCCGGCTGGTCGAGGAGCTGGCCACCGGTGATGGCCGGGCGACGCCGGGCCTCGCCGACGCCGCGCGGCGTCTGGCAGCCATCGATCCCGACCGCGCCGGCGTCGGTGGCCTGCGACTGCAGCTCGAGCTGGCACTCTTCGCGGAACCCCGGCCCGCGGCTGGCGCCTGGGCCACCGCGCCGTCGGTGGCGGAGACCACGAGGCCCCCGGTCCAGCGTCCCGTGGCGACGACGTCCGCACCGATCGCGCGTCCCGCCCGGGCCGCTCGTCCGGTCCCGGACGCGACCCCGGTCCCCGAACCAACGCCGACCGCCGAACCGACACGACCGCCGAACCGACACCGGCCGCCGAGACCGAGCTCGCGACCGCCACGCCGGTCCCGGTCAGGGAACCGAAGTCGGAGCCCGCCCCCGACGAGGCGTCGATCTTCTCGAGCGCGGACGCCGCCAAGGTCGCGGAAGCCCCGCCCGTCCCCAAGTCGACTGGTGCCGGAGCCGCGACACCGGCGGGTGACGGCCTCGCCGCCCTGCTTGCGGCCTGGCCCGAGATCGTCGCGCGACTCAGCGCGGACCCTCCGACCAAGCCGCTCATCCTCGCCTGTCGACCGGTCGCCGTCGATGGCGCGATCGTGACGCTCGGGTTCCCCGAGGAACAGTCCTTTCTCAAGGACGCCATCGAGCGCCGCCGGGCCAAGATCGAAGCCGGGATCGGCGAAGCCCTCGGACGGGAGGTGTCGGTCCGCTGCGTCGTCGCGAACATCGAGGTCGTCCCGCCGCCCGCCCCGGAGTCGGACGGCGCGCTGGTGATGGCCGAGGCCAAGCGCGTCTTCGCCGATGTCATGGTCGACGTGGCCGAGGTCGACTGACGACTGCACGGGCGCGCCGCATCCGCCAGACTGACGACCGACGAACCGCACCGAGGAGCTGACCCGATGGGCATGGCCAATCTGCAGCGGATGGCCCAGCAGATGCAGCAGGAGATGCTGCGCATCCAGACCGAGCTCGAGTCGACCATCGTCGACGGGTCGTCCGGTGGCGGCGTGGTCAGGGCCCAGGTCACGGGCAAGCAGGAGCTGGTCAGCGTCACGATCGACCCGGCCGCGGTGGATCCGTCCGACGTCGAGATGCTCCAGGACCTCGTGGTCGCGGCCGTCAACGACGCCCTCCGCGCGTCACGCGAACTGGCAGAGCAGAAGATGGCCGCCGTGACCGGTGGGCTTCGCCTGCCCGGGATGTAGGTCGCGTCGCTCGGTGGTCACCCCCCTCATCGAACCGGTCGCGCGGCTCATCGAGTCCTTCGCGCGCCTGCCGGGCATCGGCCCCAAGACCGCCCAGCGCCTGACGTACCACCTGCTGCGAGCGCCGGACGCCGAGGCTCGCGCCCTGGCGGCCGCGCTCGTCGACGTCCGCGACAAGGTCGTCTTCTGCGACCGCTGCTTCAACATCAGCGACGCTCCGCTGTGTCCGATCTGCCGCGATCCGGTGCGCGACCAGACCCGCCTGTGCGTCGTGGAGGAGCCGCTCGACGTCCTCGCGCTCGAGCGGACCGGCGAGTTCAAGGGGCTGTACCACGTCCTGCACGGGGCGATCTCGCCGATCGACGGGATCGGCCCGGACCGCCTGCGCGTCCGCGAGCTGCTCGCCCGGGCCGACGAAGCCGCTCGCGACGGCACGCCGTATGCGGAGGTCATCCTGGCCACGAACCCGACCCTCGAAGGCGAGGCCACGGCGATGTACCTGGCCGAGCGCCTGGAGACGGTCGTCGGGGTGGTCAGCCGGATCGCGCGGGGCCTCCCGGTCGGCGGCGACCTGGAGTACGCCGACGAGGTGACCCTCATCCGGGCGCTGCAAGGCCGGCGAGCGGTCTAGCCCGGACCCGATGAGCAACCTCGTCTACGAGATCCTGCTCCGGCTCCTGAAGGCCGGTGCCGCGCTGGTCCTCGGGATCGTCCTCTACCTCGTCCTCGTCGGTCCCGTTGGGGTCACGGCCTCCCCGGAGCTCGCACTGCTGTGCTGGCTGAGCGGGGCGGCGTTCATCTTGCTCGTGGAGACGAGTCCCATCTAGGCTCGGGTGCGGGCCGGAGCGCCGTTTGACGGGTCGGGTGCCGACCCCTACCATTCGCGCTCGTGCCGCCTTCCCGGAGGTCGCACAGAACGGGCCGCCGAGGCTCGGCCGCCCGGGTCGTCGTGTTTGACACCTCGACCGCAAAGCCCCATCATTCGGGGTCGCGCCGCGGGCTGCCACGCCCCGGACGCTGCACCTTAACAACTGAAGAGTGACAGGAAATCTGTGACTAAAGATGTGCGAGTGGTCAGACCCTCGGATGAAGTCGCTGTCGCAAGACAGCGCAGTTTTCTTCGGAGAGTTTGATCCTGGCTCAGGATAAACGCTGGCGGCGTGCATGAGACATGCAAGTCGAACGGACGAACAGGGCTTGCTCTGTTCGTTAGTGGCGGACGGCTGAGTAACGCGTAGGTGACCTGCCCCGAAGTGGGGAATAACTGCCCGAAAGGGTGGCTAATACCGCATGTGGTGGTGCCTTCACTGGCATCAGTAAAGCCGCAAGGCGCTTCGGGAGGGGCCTGCGTCCGATTAGCTCGTTGGTGGGGTAACGGCTCACCAAGGCGACGATCGGTAGGTGGTCTGAGAGGACGATCACCCAGACTGGGACTGAGACACGGCCCAGACTCCTACGGGAGGCAGCAGTCGGGAATTTTGCGCAATGGACGAAAGTCTGACGCAGCAACGCCGCGTGAGGGATGACGGCCTTCGGGTTGTAAACCTCTTTTGTCAGGGAAGATGATGACGGTACCTGACGAATAAGTCACGGCTAACTACGTGCCAGCAGCCGCGGTAATACGTAGGTGACAAGCGTTGTCCGGATTTACTGGGCGTAAAGAGCGCGCAGGCGGTCGTTCAAGTCGAGTGTGAAAGCCCCCGGCTCAACTGGGGAGGGTCACTCGATACTGATCGACTCGAAGGCAGGAGAGGGAAGTGGAATTCCCGGTGTAGTGGTGAAATGCGTAGATATCGGGAGGAACACCAGTGGCGAAGGCGACTTCCTGGCCTGTTCTTGACGCTGAGGCGCGAAAGCTAGGGGAGCAAACGGGATTAGATACCCCGGTAGTCCTAGCCGTAAACGATGGACACTAGGTGTTGGTGGTATCAACCCCGCCAGTGCCGAAGCTAACGCATTAAGTGTCCCGCCTGGGGAGTACGGCCGCAAGGCTAAAACTCAAAGGAATTGACGGGGGCCCGCACAAGCAGCGGAGCGTGGGGTTTAATTCGACGCGACGCGAAGAACCTTACCAGGGCTTGACATGACCAGGATCCCGGCGGAAACGTCGGTTCCCCGCAAGGGGCCTGGCCACAGGTGTTGCATGGCTGTCGTCAGCTCGTGTCGTGAGATGTTGGGTTAAGTCCCGCAACGAGCGCAACCCCTACTGTGTGTTGTATCACTCACACGGGACTGCCGAGAGAAACTCGGAGGAAGGTGGGGATGAAGTCAAGTCAGCATGGCCCTTACGTCCTGGGCTACACCCACGCTACAATGGCCGGTACAACGGGCGGCGAAACCGCGAGGTGGAGCGAATCCCTTAAAGCCGGTCTCAGTTCGGATTGTAGGCTGCAACTCGCCTACATGAAGCCGGAGTTGCTAGTAACCGCCGGTCAGCAATACGGCGGTGAATATGTTCCCGGGCCTTGTACACACCGCCCGTCACGTCATGAAAGCTGGTAACACCCGAAGCCGGTGGGCCAACCGCAAGGAGGCAGCCGTCGAAGGTGGGATTGGTGATTGGGACGAAGTCGTAACAAGGTAGCCGTACCGGAAGGTGCGGCTGGATCACCTCCTTTCTAGGGAGATCCGAGTCTCGACCTTGGTGGGGTCGAGGCGTTGATGGCTCCCAGGGTTGATCGCACGGTCGATCGATGTCTCCCCGCCAGGTGGAGCTCGCCGGACCGGTCCTTCGTGGATCGGGCCGGAGACCGATCGCGACCTGGAAAGAACACCGAACCCATTCGGACATCCGAGGTCTGGACTTCCTGTCACTCTTCAAGGGTTAAGGTGCAGCCGCCCGCGACGATCTCGGTCGTCGAGCTGGCATCGCTGCCCACGGCGGGCGTTTAGCTCAGCTGGTTAGAGCACTGCCCTGATAAGGCAGAGGTCTCTGGTTCGAGTCCAGAAACGCCCACCACTCACCCATTTCGGCGCTAGGGGACGTAGCTCAGTCGGTAGAGCATCTCCTTTGCAAGGAGAGGGTCAGGAGTTCGAGTCTCCTCGTCTCCACCAACCCGCTTCCCGCGCCGAGGCCGCAATCGAATAGCGTCACATCAAGGTCCGCAGCACCACTCGAGAGGGTGGACTGGTGCGGGCCGCTCGCCTGTCAGATCGATCCCCTGATCCGTGCCCTGCCGTCTGCCGGCAGGCCACCGACCAGCGGACCGCTGGGACGTCGGAGACTTCGGTCGCCGTCGTGAGACTCGCCCCTCGGGGCGGGTCGCACCTTAACAACTGGAATGTGTTCGGCAGATTGAAGATCTTCGATTTCGCCGAGTAGTCAAGGAATGATCCCGATACGATCCCGCCCGCGACTGGCCACCTGGTCAGATGCTGGAGGGGGTCAAGCTACAAAGGGCACGGGGTGGATGCCTTGGCGCCAAGAGCCGAAGAAGGACGTGGCAGGCTGCGAAAAGCTCCGGGGAGTCGCGAGCAGACTTTGATCCGGAGATGTCCGAATGGGGAAACCCGGCTGGGGTCATGCCCAGTCACTCCTGGTTGAATCAAATAGGCCAGGAAGAGGTAAGCCAGCGAACTGAAACATCTCAGTAGCTGGAGGAAAGGAAACGATTCCCTGAGTAGTGGCGAGCGAAAAGGGAACAGCCCAAACTCACTCAGCGCGATAGGTTGCCGCCGTTTCTGAGTGGGGGTTGTAGGAGCCGATCATCGGGACCCGGCAAGGTCCCGGCGGAGTTACCAAGTCGATCGCTAGTCGAGCTGCCCTGGAACGGCAGGCCATAGAGGGTGACAGCCCCGTAGGCGAAAGCGACCGACCTCCGTGATCAGCCACCTGAGTACCACGTGGAAGGTCTCTCATGTGGGAAGCTGGGCGGACCACCGTCCAAGGCTAAATACTCTTGGCGACCGATAGTGAACGAGTACCGTGAGGGAAAGGTGAAAAGCACCCCGGAAGGGGAGTGAAATAGTACCTGAAACCACGTGCCTACAAGCAGTCAGAGGGTGTTGCCGGTTCGCCGGTAGCCTGATGGCGTGCCTTTTGAAGAATGAGCCGACGAGTTACTAGCGTGTGGCGAGGTTAAGTCCGCGAAGGACGGAGCCGGAGCGAAAGCGAGTCTGAATAGGGCGATCAGTCGCACGCTGTAGACCCGAAACCGAGTGACCTATCCATGGCCAGGTTGAAGCGAGAGTAATGTCTCGTGGAGGACCGAACTCACTAGCGTTGAAAAGCTAGGGGATGAGCTGTGGATAGCGGTGAAATGCCAATCGAACTCGGAGATAGCTGGTTCTCCCCGAAATAGCTTTAGGGCTAGCCTCGGGCGTTCAATCACGGGGGTAGAGCACTGGATGGGCTAGGGGGCTTCCCGCTTACCAACCCCAACCAAACTCCGAATCCCGTGATTTCAGAGCCCGGGAGTCAGACTGCGAGGGCTAAGCTTCGTGGTCAAAAGGAAAACAGTCCGGATCGTCAGCTAAGGTCCCTAAATCCAAGCTAAGTGGTAAAGGATGTGGATTCGCACAGACAACCAGGATGTTGGCTCAGAAGCAGCCACCATTGAAAGAGTGCGTAACAGCTCACTGGTCAAGTGGATCTGCGCCGAAAATTCAGCGGGGCTCAAGCTTGGTACCGAAGCTACGGACTCCATGACCGGTTCGCCGGTCGTGGTTTGGTAGGGGAGCGTTCCGTTTGCAGTGAAGGTCGACCGTGAGGACGGCTGGAGCGGACGGAAGTGCGAATGTCGGCATGAGTAGCGCAATGTGAGTGAGAATCTCACACGCCGTAAGCCTAAGGTTTCCTGAGGAAGGCTTGTCCGCTCAGGGTTAGTCGGGCCTAAGCCGAGGACGAACGTCGTAGGCGATGGACATCCGGTTGATATTCCGGAACCACTAACGATCGTTTGCACCGCAAGGTGTCGCCTGGGGGTAGGAGAACGGAGGTTGGCCGGCGCAAGCCGGTCGAGTCCCGGATCTGATCCCAGGTGGGAGCAATGGCATGACA
>CAVVDC010000007.1:0-168034 GCA_963746855.1 uncultured Chloroflexia bacterium | reverse complement strand
TCGTGCTACAAGTGCCTGAACTGCGGGAGCACGTCCGGCTGCAGCTGAGGCCGAGGACAGGAACCTTGCCTGACGAGAAACCGCGACCGTCGAACGATCCTGGCCCGATCGTCACCAAGCCTGTGATCAAGGCCCCGGACCCAAAGCCGACTCAGCTGCCTTCGGACCCGGGCCCACTGAAGACAGTGCAAGTCCGAGAGGGTGAACGACCGCCCACGGAACGCCGGTAGGTCCTTCGCGAATGTCGCGACCAACAACTCGGCAACGTCCTTGATCCAGGCGGGAGCGGCGTACGCCCTTCTCGTATCGGAGACGCTTGCGGAGGAGCGCGCTCGCAAGGCGTCAATCGAGCAAAGGGGCGCCCACGTCATAACGTCATCGGCCGCAATCGCCGGTGCTCTGGCTGGGTTGACCGTGATCAGCCCAGCACTTTCAGTGGCGACGCCGCCGACATCCTCCGTCGCTCTCTTTGCGATTGGCCTGGTCTGCCTGGGAATCGCCTCGGTACTGGCCCTTGCAACGAACTGGCCAATAGCCTACGAGGAGGTGGACGACGCCGACCTTCTGCGTCTCGTTGAGCCGCAATTCTGGGACGCTACCGGTTCGGTGGGCGAGCGCCGCGCAGCGGAAGTTCGCATCGCCGTGATATCGAAAGCACGCGTTCAGAATGGCCGGAAAGCGCTCATTCTCGCGATCGCGATGTGTCTACAGCTTGCGGCACTCGTTCTTGTTGTTGCGGCGGTGACCATCGCAGCAGTGCAGTAGGTGCGCGCGTCACGACTTGGGTTCGCCGGTGCATGGTGGGCGCCGCACCGTGGGCGCATCGAACAACGAGCGTTGGCACGACGAGTCATGCTGAGTGTTCCATCAATTTGGACAGGAGACAGCATGGACTTCAACAGCATCCTCATCGGGTCCGAGGACCCGGCTCGGTTGGCCGAGTACTACACCAAGCTGCTCGGGGAGCCGGCCTACGCCGGCAACGGGTACTGGGCGTGGAAGCTCGGCGCGGGGTACGTGACGCTCGGGCCACACTCCGAGGTCAAGGGCAAGAACGACACTCCGGGTCGGCTCATCTGGAACATCGTGACCGACGACGTGAAGGGCGACTTCGAGAAGTTCAAGGCCGCCGGGGCGATCGTCGTCACCGCGCCGTACGAGTTCGAAGCGGCGCCGGGCTCGCAGATCGCGACCTTCGAAGACCCCGATGGCAACTACTTCCAGCTGATGAACGCCATCGAGATGTAGGGCCCTCCCCTACTTCGCGATCTCCCAGATGTGACCCGCCGGATCGCGGAACGCCGCGGTCCGGATGCCCCAGGGCCGATCGATCGGGCCGTTCAGCAGCGAGACCCCACGCGCCGTCAGCTGCGCGACCATCGCGTCGACGTCATCGACGCCGATCGTGAACTGGAAGCGCGCCCCGGCGTCGGGCGACCCCACCTTCGCCGGGCCGATGAGCTCGGGCGCCTCCTCGACCTTGAGCAGGTTGATCAGCGTGTTCCCGAAGTCGAACACGGCCGAGGCGTCGTCCTCGTAGTGGAGCGGCAGGCCGAAGACCTCGAGGTAGAACGCCTTCGTCGCCGCGCAGGTCCTCGACGAACAGCGTGATCGCGCTGATGCCGCTCGGCCACGTCCCCATGCCCCACCTCGCTCCTGATCGACTTCTGGACGCCGATCGTATCGGACCGCGTCAGCCGACCGCCGGTCACACCCCCTCGAAGCTGAGCGGCGGGATCGAGCTGAGGCAGCCGGTATCGGGCGCCACCGTCGGCGCATTCGAGCCAGATGTTCCGGATCGAGACCGGACAGTCGAGCGCGAGGACGTTGTGGCCGTAGTTCGGCACGACCACGACCTGGCTCCGTGACAGCGTCCGGGCCGCCTGCTCGACGAGCGGCCGCGGGCCGTACGGGTCGAACTGGCCGACCATGAGCAGGATCGGCACGTCCGATGTCAGCGGCTCGTGGACGACCGGGTCGGCCTTGCCGACATCCCAGATCGAGCAGATGGCGTCGAACGGAGACTCGACGTAGGCGGGCACGTAGCCCGGATCGCCGGCGGCGAGTTTCCCGAGCGCGGCGTGATCGACGAAGGCCATCTGGTCGCGGCAGATCGACGAGAACCACGCCCCGTGGCTGAACAACTGGACGCGAGCTCGCGTCGGCGACGTCCCACTGGTCCATCTGGTAGCCGAGCGTGAACGGCGGCTGCTGGCCGATCCAGTCCTCGGGCTCCTCCGACACCCCGCCGGTCGCCCCGAACGCCAGCGCGGCAGGGATGACATCGGGCGCAACGGCGAGTCCGAAGCGCACGGCCCGAGCCGTGAGCTCTGGTCCTCCCACACGTCGAGCACGGAACCGTCGAACGAGGTGTGGCCCATCGCCGAGTCGGCGGCCAGCGTCGCCGCCAGCGAACCCGGCACGTCGGGGAACGCCGAGTTGCAGGCCGTGTCGGCCGTGCAGGTGCGTGAGACTTCGTCCATCGCGTATCGCGTGCCGAGGATGGCGGTCGTCAGGAAGTCGACCTCGGGGACCTCCGGGCTGTCCAGCCACGCCGCACGGACATGACCCGGGTATCGGCGCAGGATCTCGAAGGCGAGCCTCGCGCCACCGGCCTTGGCTCGGATGTTCCAGGTCTCGATCCCGAGCGCGGTCCGGACGTCTTCGGCGTCCGCCGCCAGCGTCTCGACGCCATACGAGGCGAGATCGATCCCTGCGGCGACCAGCCGGTCATGGCAAGCGCGCACGGGGTCCATCAGCCCGGGAGCCGGTTCGGCGCCACCGATGGGCAGCCGAAGGTGCTCGGGAACCGCCGCCTCGATCTCCGGGCAGGCCAGGCTGGGCTCCGAGCGACCGACGCCGCGTCGCTCGAACTGGATGGTCTCCCGGTGGATGCGCGCCGGCAGCGCGTCACGATCCTGCCACTTGTGGTCCCAGCCGGGCTCCTCGATCACCAGAACGGGGTCAGGCTTCAGCTCCCCCGAGGGTCGCTGGCGAACGATGAACAGGCGGACGGTCGGGCCACCGGTGACCGCCCGGTTCTCCGGCACGGTCACGTAGCCGCAGGTCGGATCGACGCCGGCCTTTCGGACATCGTCGGGGCAGTCGACGGTCTCGAACCGTGGCCCACCGGCCGCGCTCGCTGGCGAGGCCCCAGCCGACGGGGAGGAGATGGGCGATCCGCATGCCGCCAGGGTCGTCAGCACGGCCAGCATCGCGGCCTGCCGCAAGGTCGTTCTCATCGATGGATCCCTTCCCGCGCCGTCAGGGACCGCTCGCCGGGAGGCCGACGAACGGGTTCCCGCCAGGCACGATCTGGTTGAAGTTGGATGGGTACAGGGCGAAGGGCGGCGTCGAGTCGGCGATCAGGCCGGTCGCCGGGTCGACATCGGCGTTGAGCAGGTGCCACATGAAGTCGTCGTCGTCCGCGAACAGCGGGGCGAGCTGGACGGCCTCCAGGTTCAGCGACCCGTCCGGGGCGACCCCGACCTGGGCGCCCAGGAGGCCACGGAAGTAGTCATCAGGCAGGCCCGCGAGCGCCCCGCCGTAGACATGCGCCTTGAGGTAGCTGTATGTCCGCACCGGACCGGGCTGCCCGTCACCGCCGAGCGCGGCGAGACCCTGGGCGAGCTCCGTCTTGATCCCTGCGAGCGTGTCGCTGCCCTCGGGAACGGCCGCTGTCGTCGTGACGTCGACCGCCTTCGAGAACCCGCCCGCCGCAGAGCTGACGATCTCGAGATCGCGGCGCTTGAGCGCCTGCATGAGCGCCACGTCGCCGGCCAAGGGGTCGCCGTCGACCAGGACGAGACGCACGTCCCGTTCCGTGGCGTCGATCAGCTCGCGATAGACGGTCTGCCGGTCGCCGTCGTCGGTGGCCGACGGACGGCGCAGGAGCATGAGGTCCGCGTGCATCCCGGCTTCGATGGACCCGACCCGGTCGTCCCAGCGCAGGGCGATCGCGGGGTTGCGGGTGACCATGTCGACGAGGGCACGGTCGAGGGCGTCATTCGCAGCCCGCCGCTGCCGCGGGGTCTTGCCCGCGATCGGCGAATGCGGGGACGAGCTCCCGGCTGGCGCCGAGGATGCGCCGGTCGCGCAGGGCGATGTCGGCGATCTTGAGCTCGCGGAGCAGCGTCCGCGAGCCGCTCGGCGACCAGTCCGTCCCGAGCGCGACGACGAGATCCTGGGCCAACGCCTCGTAGACGTTCGTCGTGTGCCCGTAGAGGAGCAGGTTGGACAGGGGCGACCAGACCAGCTTGGCGCCGCGACCGTCGCCGACGCCGTCGGCACGGATCGTGGGTGCGCTGCGCATCTGGGCGAAATCGGCCGGCTCGAGCCCGGTGCCATGGATGACGACGGTCATGTCGGTCAGGAGGCCCTGATCCTTCAGGACGTCGAACTCGTGGCGCGACGAGAAGGTGTCGCCGGCTCGACGGTCGGCATCGCGGACGCCTTCGGCCAGGTGGACCATCCACGCATCGGTCGCGCCCTGGATCATCAGGTCGGTGACCGCCGCGACGTCCGTGCGAGTCATGGCCTCGACCGACCCCACGCGAGGCGAGGCGATGCGGTCGTCGAAGACGTCGTTGTCGATGTTGCGGATGAGGACGCCGTCGCTTTCCGGGTTCAGCGGTGCGCCCTGGATCGCCGTCTCACCGCCGAGCAGAGCCGCGACCTCGGCGTACTTGACGATCTCGCCTTCCAGGCCGAGGCCCTCGTTCGCGCCTAAGACGTCCGCGGCGTTGGACACGAGCCGGACGTGCTCGGGTGGCGCGTTGTCGGGGGACGCCCCGCCCCACTGGTAGCGGTTGGCGTACGGGTCGGTGCCGGCCTTCCCCTCCGCCGGGATCGCATCCGAGGTCGGTGCCGGCCACAGGTTGAGGTGATTGAACCGGGGGTGGCTGTGCAGGTTGATCAGCCCGGGGAACAGGAGGTCCTCGGGACCCGCCTTGACGAGGCTGGCAGCGCCGACCTGGACGCCGGACGGCGGCCGCGGCCCTGACCAGATGGCCACGATCCGCCCGTCGCGGACGAGGACGCGCCCGTTCGGGATGACGGTGTGCTCGTCATCCATCGTCACGATCGTGGCGCCCTGGATCAGGGTCCCGTTGTGTGGATCCCAGGGCGGCGGCGGTGTCGCCGCATAGGATGCCTCGACCGACAGGGCGAGGCCACAGATCATCAGGGCCAACGACACGGTGAATGCGCGATAGGTCTTCATGGCCGGTGACCGTAGGCGCGGTCGAGCGCGATGTCGCGGGGGCGTGTCCGGTGGTCGGTGGTTCGCGATTCAGGGGTTTGCACGGTGCCGCGGACTTGCCCACGGATGCCACGATGTGCGCGCCGGCATGGTCCAAGCCGGCCGAGTTGGGGCTGCGTGGATGAGCGCAGATACAGCGACGACGCGATCGATCCGTCCGCGCTTCGCCGACCCGGCGACGAGCCGGATCGTCGTGGTCGCGGCGGGCTATCTGCTCGTCGTCGTGTCAGCGGCCGTCATCCCGCTCGTCTCCACCAGGAATCCGTTCCTGCGCGTGACCCCCGAGTACCAGGCCTATCGTCTGGCGCTCTGGCTCGTCTGGCTGGTCGTCCTGATCGAGTCCATGCGTCGCCAACCGACCGGCCGGCTGTGGAAGCTGATCTTCCTGTACGTCTGTGCCGAGCAGGTGTGGGCGTTCGGATACATCCATGACTCGACCGTCTGGAGCCTGTCGCTGTTGCTCGGCTCCATGTTCGTCCCGATCTTCATCCACATGATGCTGTCGTTCCCGACAGGTCGTTTGGTCGCCTCGTGGGACCGCGCCATCGCCGCCTTCTACTACCTCGAGATCGTGGCCTTTAGCGTCGTCGTCAGCCTCGTCTATGAGTTGCCGCTCGACGCGTGCAAGGCGGACTGCCTTCGCAACGTGTTCCTGACTTGGCCGAGCGACGACGTCTATGCGTTCAGCCTGGTCGCGAGCCTCCTCATCCCCGTTGCAGCGGCACCGCTGATCGTCATCCGGCTGTGGCGTCACTGGCTGAACGCGACGGCTGTCGGGCGGCGCGTGATCCTTCCGGTCCTCATCGCCGTGCCCATCGCGGTCGTGTCGATCGCGCTCCAGTACGCCGGGACTAGATTCGAGATCGAACCGCTGAACGACTTCTTCGCATCCGGCCTCCAGCCGATCCCGTTGTTCGTCCTGCCGATCGGGTTGTTGATCGGCATCCTGCGCCTGCGTCTCGACCGGGGCCGGACGGCGGAGCTGCTCGTCGAGCTGGGTCGCGGCGTGCCGGTCGGCGGCCTGCGTGACGTCCTGGCCCGGACCCTCGGCGATCCGACACTCCAATTGGCGTTCGCTTCGCCCTCGGGCGACGGATTCGTCGACGGAGCGGGCCGGCCGGTCATCCTGCCGGCCGACAATGCGTCGACCTCCGTGACCCGACTGGAACACGACGGCGAGTTGCTCGGCGTGCTCGTCCACGATCCGGCGATCGACGCCGAGGACCCGGGGCTCGTCGAAGCGGTCGGCTCCGCCGCGTCGCTCGCGCTCGAGAACGAACGGTTGGCGGCCCAGGTGCGGGCCCAGCTCGAGGAGGTCCGGGCGTCACGGGCCCGGATCGTCGAGGCGGGCGATGCGGAGCGGCGACGGGTCGAGCGCGACCTGCACGATGGTGCCCAGCAGCGGCTCGTCGCCCTGGCCGTCCGCCTCCAGGTCGCCAAGGAAACCACCAGCGGCGCCTCGGAACTCCTCGACGAGGCGACGACCGAGCTCCAGACCGCGATCGACGAGGTTCGCGTCCTCGCACGAGGGCTCCACCCACCGGTCCTGACCGAAGCGGGTCTCGGCGCCGCCGTCGAAGGGCTGGCCGAGCGTGCGCCGTTGACCGTCATCGTCGACGTCCCGGAGTCCCGCTTCGCGCCCCCGATCGAGGCGACCGCCTATTTCGTCATCGCCGAGGCGCTCACGAACGTCGCCCGCCATGCCGAGGCGACCGAGGCCGAGGTCACGGTGGTGGAGCGCGACGGGCGACTCGTCATCATGGTCCGTGACGACGGCCGCGGTGGCGCGGATCCGTCGTCCGGGTCGGGACTCAGCGGCCTCAGCGATCGGCTGGCGGCGGCCGGCGGGACACTCAAGGTGGAGAGCGTTCCCGGACGGGGCACGACGCTCACCGCCGAGCTGCCCCTGTGATGACGGACGGCGAGGCCCGCCTGCGGGTCGTCCTCGCCGACGACGCGAGCCTGCTGCGGGAGGCGCTCGCCGCCGCCCTCGCGGCCGGCGGGTTCGAGGTCGTCGGCCAGGCCGCCGACGTGCCACAACTGATGGCGCTCGTGGAACAGACACGGCCCGACGTGATCGTCGTCGACGTGCGGATGCCGCCGACCCACACGACCGAAGGGCTGGAGGCCGCGCGCAAGATCCGCTCCGATCGCCCGGGGACCGCCGTCCTGGTCCTATCGCAGTACGTCGAGACTCGCTACGCGGTCGAACTGCTCCGGGACGACCCCGCCGGCGTCGGGTACCTGCTCAAGGACCGGGTCGCCCACCTGGCCGATCTCGCGGACGCGGTCCGGCGCGTGGCCGCTGGCGATTCGGTGATCGATCCGGAGGTGGTCGCGCGCCTCCTCGGTCGCCATCGCCGGCACTCGGCACTCGACGAGCTGACGCCGCGCGAACGCCAGATCCTCGGGCTGATGGCCGAAGGGCTGTCGAACCACGCGATCGCGGATCGACTGTCGCTGGAGCTGAAGACGGTCGAGGGCCACGTGGGCGCCATCTTCTCGAAGCTCTCCCTCGAGCCGACGAACGAGAACCATCGCCGCGTGCTGGCGGTGCTCGCCTACCTGCGGGGGTAGCGCTACAGCTCGCTCCGGAGTCCCTCCTCGGCCACGTCCGGGTAGCGCGTCGTGAACGGGAACTCCGGATCGCCCTGGAGGGTCGGGTCGTCCCAGATCTCGGTCGAGGGGGCACGGTAGGAGAAGCCCAGCTCGACGCCCGGCCCGCTCGTGACGATGACCCGCGACAGGGCCTCGACGTCCGGGTGATCGAAGATCGCGCCGCTCGAGGAGACCAGGAACCGCCGGCAGTCCAGCCGCTCGAGGAACGCCAGGCTCGTGTTGTTCCGGCTCCCGTGATGGGCGAGCTTGACGGCCGTGACCGGGATGCCGATCGCCCGGGGCGAGGAGTCGATCCAGGCCGGCCGTGATCGCCGGGGCGAACCCGTCGCCAGTGAGAAGCGCACGCTTCCCGTCGAACTCGGCGAGCACGACGATGCTGCTGCCGTTGGCCGGCGAGCGATCCGATTCGAAGTCCGTCGTGAGGACGCTCCGAACGTCGGGGCGGTCGCCGAGGGGCAGGTCGATCCCCTTTCGCCTGGCGGCCGCATCGACGATCAGGCGGACCTCCTCCTCCGTCCGGTTGGCCTCGCGGACGACCTCGACCCACGCCTCTCGTAGCTTGAGCAGCGCGCGGTGGGCCGGCGCCAGCAACGTCATCCGCATCCCGCCGCCGAGCACGTGACTCGGCAGCTGGCCCTTGGCCCGGATCATCACGGGCCCGCCAGCGAAGGCCTTGTTGTGGTTCCGGACGACCTTGTCGACGTGGAGCTCGAGCAGGCGGTCGAGGATCTCGCCGTCCTTCGGTCCGAGGATCGCGTCCGCGGTCATCGGCCCGAGCGGCAGGTCGGCGCTGAGTGGTTCGAGCTGGGGCCATCCGTTGAACCACACGTCGTCGAACACGAGGCCGGTCGGCGGGTCGGACAGGAGCCTGAGGATCCCCCCGATGTGATCGGTGTCGACGTGCGTGACGATGAGCAACTCGAAGTGGCGGTCCTGGGGAGAGAGTCGCTCGATCCGTGATACGACCGCGTCGACCGTCGATGGCGGGCCGCCGTCGATGAGGATCCGGTGACGCGCCAACCCGGCGCCGTACTCGATGAAGAGCGCATCGCCCTGGGCCGCCGGAAGCATCTCGATGGCGAACATGGTGGAGGCCGCCTACGCGAGCTTCCAGTCCGCGTCGCCATAGCTGGTCAGGCACAGGGCCATGACCTCGCCCTGGCTCAGCAGCCGGCGACGGGCGGTCAGGAGCACGTCCCCGAACGCCTCGGCGCGGTGCTTGCCGGCGCCCGGTCCGGTCCGGGCGGCCAACTCCTCGACGAGCTTGACCGCGACGTTCGCCGCGTGGCTGGCCGCGACCGTCGCGACAGTGCCGACCACGATCGACGCCTCGCGCTCCTGGAAGCGCACGACGAAGGTCTGGTACTCGAGCCAGGGGAGGACGGTCTCGCAGCCGAGCAGGAACACGAGCGGACCCGGTCGGTCGTCGGGCTCGCCGCTCGCCCGCGCCGCCAATCGGACGTACGACTCGCTGAAGCGGCCGGCCGGGACCTGGTCCGCGGCGGCGATCTCGAGCGCGGTCTGGTTGGCACGGACGTTCTTCGCGGTATGCGCGAGCAGCACGAGGATGTCCGGACCCCGCGCCTTGATGTCCTCGACCCACTCCGTCCAGGTGGTCGCATGCGTCGAACCCTTCGAGGCCGCCTTCGTCAAGGCCTGCATCACCGCGTCGGCGTCGGGGGCCAGGACCCGGTCGCTGTTCGCGAAGAGCGCGGTCGATAGCCCACCGAGCGTGTCGCGCCCGGGGACCGGGGTGCTCCGCAGGCCGGCCGCGGCGCCCTTGAGCTTCGGCAGCCCGGCCGCCTTCGCGTGCCGCTCGATCACTCGGTTCATCGCCCAGAAGCCGATCGGGCACACGATCGGGATGGCGCCGTCCGCCGCCGCGACTCCGTGGAACTTCTTCGGGTCGCAATGCCCGTCGAGGAGCGCCTGTTCCGCGTTCGGGCACATCGTGGCGTCCTGGGTCGGCGGCGGGAAGTCGTAGAGGAACTCGATCGGCAGGAAGGCGTTGGGGTTCGCGGCCAGGATCTGGATCCGCGGAACGACCCCGTCCTTCGCGACGGGTGCATCGGGCGATCCGGAGAAGAGGCCCCGGCGCATGTCGACGCCATGCATGGCCAGGGCGAAGATCAGGTCCACGGTCGCGGCTGAACGCAGGGTCTGGTAATCCTCGGGTCGTTGGCCGGCCTTGCTCAGGAGGCCCTGGAGGACCTTGACCTCGTCCTTGATGTCGACCGTGCGGAGCGTCGCCGCCCAGTCCCCCGCCGAGGCCGTGGCCCGCGGCTTGCCCTCGTCGTCGTCGTTGTGCACGATCGCGAGGTCGTAGGGCCGCCGCTTGTCGAGGGCGACCATGCCGGGTCGAAGGGTGGCTTCGATGCGGACCTTCAGGCCGGCCTGCGTCCCGGGTTGCGCGGCCGCACTCGCCAGGTCCGCCGTGACGAGGGCCGTCTGCAGCACGCGATTGCGGAACTGGACGATCACCCGGCCGCGGAAGCGGCCCCGGGCCGGCGTCCTGAACGCGAACCGGCACGTGGTGCTCGGGCCGACCGGCGGCAGCACGATCTTCGACACGATCGGCTTGGCTCGACCACCCGGATCGAAGATGACGCGCAACTTGTGCCGTTTGCCGTCCTGTGGCACGGCATCCGGCGGCAGGGCGACCTCACCCCGTTGCCAGCCCCGCCGCGGCGGGCCGACGTGCACGTCGAGCAGGTATGGCGCCGCCGGGTCGAGCGGACCGCGAACGAGCTTCGGCTTCGCCTTCGGTTCCGCGGGCGGCTGTCGGTGCACTTGGGCCTGGAGGTAGCGGGCGGGCGCGTCCCCTGGCTTGCCCGCCTCGGGCGGCTTCGCGGCGACCGCGCGGTCGGGCGGCCTCGCCGCGACCGGTGGCTCCTCGCCACCGGGCCCGCCGGCCAGGTACGTTTCCGGGATCCCGCTCAGGATGCTGACCGCCGTGGCGCCGCGGCTCTCCTGTCCGAATGCCTGCGGGTCCTGGAACAGCCGCAGGACCTCGGTCCGTGGATATCGACCGGCGCCCATCGGGAAGGATCCCGCCGGGAGCGCGGGCAGTTCGATGAGATCGCCGTCGAACCGCTCCAGCATGTTGACGGCTCGAACCGCGGCTTCGCGGACGCCCATCCGTGAGATCGCGCGCGGATCCGCGATGACCAAGGGGACACGACCGGACTGGGTCGCGAATCGGAGTGCATGGTCGAGGGTGTGATCATGCGACAGCTCCCGGATCAGATCGACGAACCAGCTTTCGCGGTCGGCGTCGGGCACCTCGACCACCCCGATCGCCCAGGCGTCGACCGATTCGGCGAGCGCGTCCCTTGTCACGCCGACGGATTCCTGGGCGAACACGTCGAGACCGTCGAGCGCGATGAGGCAGGCTGCGTCGTACCCATGCGGCGCGACAGCGACCTGTTCGACGGCTTCCCTGAGTGACCAGGGCGCCAGCAGGATGTCGCACGGCTCCTCCGGCCCGACGGGCGCGACGAATTCGACCAGGTCGAGTGCCCACGCATGCTGCGACTGCGCGAACGTCTGGAGCCGATCCAGGAGGGCGTCCGAGCCTGGGCCTGGCACCGCGGCGACGCGGACCGGCCATTCGAACTCGTTCCCGGTCCCCAGGTCCGGGTCAGCCACGAATGACGCGGTGAGCGCGCCTCGTGGACCGAGCCACTCGCCGATCTGCCAGTGCGAGGCAAGATCGAAGTTCGCCGCCCGGACCTCGAAGGAGGGAGCGCCACGCGGATCCCAGCCGGGCAATGGCGCGACCGCGGTGGCCCAGGCGTCGGCCAGGACGGCGGGGTCGAGGCCGAGCTGCCGGATCTCTTGCACCTCCCCATTCGCATCGACGACCGGGCTGATCGTCCAGGCGATGCGTCGGCGGCCATCGGGGCGTGCGGCGATCGCCAGTGTCAGCTCCGCGGCGATGTCGACGCGCTTCGCCCAGCGCCGGTACGCCGTCGCGTCACGAGCCTTCGAAGCGGCGAGGAGGGTGCCCGCCGCCGAGAGCGCCCGGCCGAACTGCGCGTCGTCGAGCTGCGCGCCCCACGCGCGGAGACCAACCGTGTCGAGCCGGCGTGTCGTCACTGCCCTGGCCGCGTGAGATCTGCCATCGGCGGGTGTGCCCCTTCCTCCACGATCGACCGCCTGCCCGGTCGTGTCTTCGCCCCACAGTCTGGCTCGGGCTCGTCTTGCCGGCGTCTCGGCGCGCCCGGGACGACTACGAGCCGGAAGCGGCGAACCGGCCGGGCGTCACGCCGAGGAACCGCTTGAACCGGCGTGTCAGGTGGGCCTGATCGAAGAATCCGACGTCGGCTGCGACCGTCGCTAACGGCTGACCATCGAGGATCCGGTCGCGGGCGGCATCCAGTCGTCGCGCGTCGACATAGGCATGCGGCGAGATATCGAAGGCGCGGACGAATGCCCGCGTGAGCCGGGTCGGGCTCGCGCCAAGCTCGGTGGCGGCCGCGGCCACGGTCACGGGCGCGAACAGCCGGTCATCGAGGTACGCACGAAACGCCTCGGCGAGGTCATTCGGCCCGTCATCCGAGGCGCCGTCCATCGCCCCATACGCCGCGCGGATCCGCTCGACCACGAACGCGAGGCGCGTCTCGGCTTCGAAGGTGTCCTCGACACAGCCAAGCGCGTCGCTGAGCCGCGACACGCGGTCGCGCAGGTCGGCGTCGGGGATCGCCGGCTGGTCGACGGCCTTGCCGATCAGGTCCTCCCCGACGACCCCCGGTTCGAGGTAGATCGCCCGTTTGCGGTAGCCGCCCGACCAGCCGGGTCGTCCGTCGTGGACGACGTGCGGTGGCAGGAGCGAGACGGTCGTGGTTTCCGCGCCACGGGCGTGACCGCCCAGGTCGTAGTGAACGACCCCGTCGTCCACGAGGAACAGTGTCCAGGTGTCGTGCGTATGGGGCGGGTACGCGTGGTCGGTGAACCGTGCCTGGAGGACCTCGCGCACGCCGGGCACGGGCGGCTTCCATGCTCGGACGGATTCGCCGCCTTGGGAGGCTCCCATCGCACGATCGTACAAGACCCCGGCGGCGACCCGGCCTACGGTCGTCGAGTGGACCAACTGCTCGCGCTCGTGGCGTTCTCGTTCGTGAGTTCGGTCACGCCTGGCCCGAACAACGTCCTGCTCTGGGCCTCGGGCGCGGCCTTCGGCCTGCGCCGCACGATGCCGCACGTCGTGGGCACGGCGGTCGGCATCGGGGCGATGGCGCTGGCGGCATCGTTCGGGGCCGGCGCCATCATCTCGGCCGTCCCGGGCCTCGCGATCGTGATGAAACTGGCCGGCTCGGCGTACCTCGTGTTCCTCGCGTGGCAGGTCGCCCGGGCGGGCACGCCCGAGCGGTCGTCGGTGGCGCGCCCCTTCGGCCTGTTCGAGGCGGCCGGCTTCCAGCTGCTCAATCCCAAGGCCTGGATCTTCGCCCTCGGCGCGGTGACCACGTTCCGGCTCACTGAGCTGGAGCCAATCCTCGGCAGCGTCGTCGTCGCCGTCACGATGATGGCGGTCATCGTGCCGACCGCCACACTGTGGGCGGGCGCCGGCGAGGCCCTGCGCCAGTTCATCACGACCCCTCGGCGGCGACGCCTCGTGAGCCTCGGTCTCGCGGCGATCCTGCTGGGGACCGTCGTCCTGGTGTGGGTCTGATCAGGGCTCGACGCCCTCGCCGTACCGTTCGCGATGGTCAAGCGGGATCAGCGGTTTCTCGCCCCGGACCTTGAGCTGCTGCACGGTCCAGGTGTTCCCGTCCGGATCGCTGAAGCCGAAGAACGTGCCGCCGTCGCGCGGGTCGAGGACCGTGATCTCGCTGGCCTCGACACCGCGATCCAGCAGTTCCTGTCGGGCCGCCTGGGCATCGGCGACGACGAGCTGCAGGCCGCGCATCGAGCCCGGGGCCATCTCGCGCTGGGCCGGCAGGTCGCCGATGACGATCGAGCAGCCCGAGCCCCGCGGGGTCAGCTGCACGACGTGCATGAACGCATTGGTCGTGTCGTGATCGAGGTGGAAGCCGACCTTGTCGCGGTAGAACGCGACCGACGCATCGATGTCGCTGACCGGCAGGAGCACGACTTCCAGGGTCCAGTCCATCGGGTTCCTCCTCGGGGCGGGTCGCGTCGGACGACGTCAGGGAACCTGACGATCCGCGGCCATCGCGGCCCGGATCTCGTCGGCGAATTGACGCAGCAGGCGGGCACCGATCATCGAGCGCGGCGTGGTCGGACTGGCCGGCGTCATCAGCATCCAATCGGTGAGGTACTCGAGCGGCCGCTCGGCGCGCTCACCCGGCCGCAGGTCGACGGCGAATGGACGGCTTTCCAGCGTCGCATCGATCGTGGATTCGCCGATGCCGTGGGCCGTGAACCACAGGTGCTCGCGGCCGTCGCTGTCGGTCGGATAGCCGAGCTTGACCAACGCGCCGAGCTCGAACTCGGCGAACTCCACCATGAGTGCCCGCAGGACGCCGATCGTGGCCAGGGCCCGCTCGGCCATCAGGGTGGTCGTCGTCGTGGGGAAGTAGACGACGAATTGGTCCGGCGGTGACTGGCGGGCGAGGTGCAGCGGCTCTGGCCGATCGCCCCGACCGAACCCGAGCAGCTTGCGCCCGGCGGGCTCGCACAGGACCGAACGATGGTCGTCGTGGTGCTCGGCATCGCGCAGGGCGGCCATCGCTGGATCGGCGTCCCGCATGAAGACCGTCGCCGGCACGAGTCGCGCGCCGCCGCCCGGGTGGCCGAACGTGAAGCTCGACTGGTCCGCGGCGACGTCGTCCTCGAGGACCATCGTGGCGATCGCCCGGATGGGGTCCGCACAGTTCGCCACGAAGTCCGGGTGGGGTCCGACGATGTCGAGGTCGAACCGCCCGAGCTCGGCAAGCCCGTGCGTATGCAGCCAGTGGGCCGGTTGGTCGCCAGGCTCGTCGCCGATCACGGCATGGAGGCAGTAGAGCGCCTCGATGTCGAGCGCCGCCTCGTGGGCGAGCTCGTCTGCGAGCGACGCGCGTGACCAGGGCAGCTCCGAGGCGATGTCGAGCACCATGACGCCGTCCTCACCCATGACGTCGCGGGCGATCCGCAACATCGTCTTGCGATCCCGCAGGACCTGCCGCCTATTCGCCGGGACGCGGAGCCCGACGCTCGACGAGGAGCCGGCGGCGCCCGCTCGCTCGGCATCCGTGAGGTTGTTCGCGAACCGGATGAAGTCGTCGATCGGCGGGGCGTCGCGGTCGCACCACAGGTCGGCTGGCCCAAGGACCGGGTGCTCCAGATGCAACCCCCACAGGACGTCGTCGGCTCGGCGCTCGGTCAGCTGATAGCCGAGGTCGCGAAGGCGGAGGAACGCGTCAGCTGGCGGTGGCGCCGAGCCCGGGAAGAAGACGGCGGCCTGGCCGGGCTGGTCGCGCTGGAGGAAGTCGAACACCCCGAAACGATAGCGTGACCGCGCCGGGAGACAACAACAGCGCCCGGCCGCGAGGCCGAGCGCTTAGGTGGTGGGCTGCGCGAGGCTACAGCTCCATCTTGTCCGTCCGCCAGGCGGCGAAGGCCGCGAGGATGACGAGGGAAGCCGCCCAGGCGATCGGGGTGATGAACCCGACGTCGGCGCCGATCGCCAGGCCCATCGCCCAGGGGAGGATCGAGGTCGGCAGGAACGCTCCGATGTCGCCCGGCAGCAGGCCGACGACGATCTGCGGGATGAACACCACCGCGAACCCGATCGCGGCGACGGCCGCCTGGTTCGAGATGACCGTCGAGGCGGCAAGGACGACCGCGGTGATGAACGTGACCGATGCGACGACCCCGGCCGCGACGACGAGCGCCGCGCCGATGTCCACGAGTCCGTAGAGCACGCTCGAGACCGCGAAGGTCACGAGCATCGGCAGCAGGCCCGCGATGACCGACAGGGCGACGGCCGCCGCCAGCCACTTCGAGACCCAGATCGCCGGTCGCGACACGGGCTTCGAGGCGACCCACGCCAGGGTGCCGTGCTCCCGCTCCGCGACGAGCAGGCTCATGGCGCCGAGGATGGCGACCAGCAGGATGAACTGCGACGCGATGGCAGCCATGAAGTTGTCGAGCGGTGCCAGCGAGATCGGGTCGGTCGGTGCCTCCGCGCCGGGGGTGTTGGCCACGACCCATGTCGTGATGGCGCCGTTGGCGGCGGTCAGCACCAGGATCAGCGTCGTCACGGTGAGGATCACCCAGAGGCGCTTGCCATGGCGCCAGTCGGCGAGATCCTTGCGGAACAGCGGACCCACGCCGGAGAGACGACCCGTGGAACCGGTGCGCCCGGCAGCACGGGCAGAGGACGAGACGGTCGAGGCGGTCATGCCGCACGCTCCTTGGTGTTGACGAGGCGAAGGAAGACGTCTTCCAGCCCGAGGCGGATGAGTTGGTTCTCGGCGATGGTCATGTCGTGATCCGCGGCGAACCGCGTGATCGCGGCCTGCACGCCGGCGGTCGCGCCCGGATGGATCCGGACGAGGTAGGTCCGCAGGGCGGCGTCCCGATCGGTCGGTTCGACCGACACGACGCCGGGGATCGCGGTGAGCGCCACGGCCGTCGCGTCATCGGCGCCGCCGAGGACGACCCGCAGCTGATCCTGGTTGAAGCTCTCGAGCAGCTCGGCCGTCGGAGCGGAGCGAACGAGGCGGCCGCCGTCGAGGATGGCCACGTGATCGCTCACCCGCTCCACGTCCTCGAGGATGTGCGTGGAGTAGAAGACGGTGACCTCGCCCTTGAGCTCGCGCATCAGGTCGAGGACTTCGCGCCGGCCGATCGGGTCGAGCGCGCTGACCGGCTCATCGAGCAGGAGCACGGCCGGCGAACCGACCAGCGCCTGGCCGATGCCGAGTCGCTGTCGCATGCCGCCCGAATAGGTATCGGTTCGGCGATCGGCGGCATCGGCCACGCCGACACGGGCGAGCACGGCATTGATCGCCGCCTCGTCGGCCCGACCTTCGGCCGGATAGAGGGAGGCGACGAAGCGCAGCGTCTCGCGGCCGGTCATCCAGTCGTAGAAGCGTGGCTCCTGGGCGAGGTAGCCGACCTCGCGGCGGTAGCCCGGTCCGGCCTGGACCGGGATGCCCGCGACCGTGGCGCTGCCACTCGTGGGCTTCGTGAGTCCCGCGAGCACCTTGATCGCGGTGGACTTGCCGGCGCCGTTGGGGCCGAGGAAGCCGTAGATGGAACCTGCGGGGACATCCAGGGTGAGGTCGGTCAACGCCGCCACCCCTGGGAAGTGCTTGGTGAGTCCGGCCGTCGAGATGGCCGAGTCTTGTGTCATCCGAATGGTCTCCGATGTCATGCGAACGGGGCTCGTTCGCGTCGACATCAGGTTCGGTCCGGGCGACCTCGACGTCGTCGTTCCCCGGTCCCGAACTGCGCGAGCGTCGGGGATCGAATCAGCGCGGCCGGCTCATCCCGTGGTATCGGTACCGGCTCATCCGTCGCTGCGCCCGGAGTCCAGGGCTCCGGGGCGGATCAGCCCCGCTTCGTAGGCCAGCACGACCGCCTGGGCCCGATCGCGCAAGTCGAGCTTGTCGAGGACGTGCGACACGTGCGTCTTGACGGTCGGCTCGGCGAGCACGAGCTGCTCGGCGATCTCGCGATTGGAAAGCCCTCGCGCCACCAGCCGCAGGACCTCGACCTCCCGTTCCGTGAGGTCGCGGAGGGCCGCGTTGCGCTCCTCGTTGACGGGCGGCAGGCGGTCGGCGAACCGGTCGAGCAGGCGGCGCGTGACCGTGGGCGCCAGCAGCGCGTCGCCGGCGGCGATGGTCTTGATCGCGACCACGAAGTCGGCTGGCGTTACGTCCTTGAGGAGGAAGCCGCTCGCGCCGGCTCGTAGGGCCTCGATGACGTTCTCGTCGGCATCGAACGTGGTCAGAACGAGCACGCGGGCGTCGGGAGCCACGCCGTCGCGCACGATCCGGCGGGTGGCTTCGATACCGTCGAGCACGGGCATCCGGATGTCCATGACCACGACATCGGGACGCAGTCGCCGGGCCGCCTCGACACCCTGCTGGCCGTCGGTGGCCTCGCCGACCACCTCGATGTCGGGCTGGTCGTCGAGGATCATCCGGAACCCGGTGCGAACCAGCTCCTGGTCATCCACTAGGATCACCCGGATCGCCGCCGTCATGCGTCCGTCACCGGTTCGGTCGCGAGCGGGAGGCGGGCATGGACGCGGAAGCCTCCAGGGATCCGGTCGGCTTCGAAATCGCCGTCGAAGAGCGCGACGCGCTCGCGCATGCCGATCAGGCCCCGCCCACCGGGCCCGATCTCCCCGAGGTCTCGGTGCCCGGTTCCGCCCTGGTCGGTCACGTCGATCTCGAGCGTTCGGGGCTCGTAGGTCAGCCGGACGCGGGCGCGCGCCCCGGTGGCGTGCTTGAGCGCGTTCGTCAGGGCTTCCTGGACGACCCGATACGCGGAGAGCTCGACGCCGGCGTCGAGCTGACGCCGATCGCCTTCGATGGACAACTCCACGGGGAGGCCTGCCGCGCGCACCGCTTCGATGAGCTCGCCCAGTCGATCGAGACCCGGCAACGGTTCGCGCGACGGGTCACCGTCGGCCGGGGGCTCGCCAAGGATCCCGAGCATCCGGCGCATATCCGCCAGGGCCTCACGACCCGTCCGGTCGATGGCCTCGAGCGCTGTCCTGGCCTGCTCCGGCCGACGTTGCAGGGCGGTCAGCCCAGCTCCGGCCTGGATGACGATCACGCTCACATGGTGGGTCACGATGTCATGCAGCTCGCGGGCGATCCGCTCGCGTTCGTCCTGGACGGCCCGCCGGGCGCGTTCCTCGCGATCAGCTTCCTGGAGCCGGGCGTTCTCCTCGATGGCCGTCGAGTACCGGCGCCGGGTTCGAGCCCAGTCGCCGAGCGCCCACACGATGCCGACTGACAGCATGGTCTGGAAGAACCCGGCAACCGCGACCTGCGAGCCGGCTCGGACGATGATGACGGCGGCGAATGCTCCGGCCACCGCCAACACGGCCATCACGGAGACACGCCGGTCGTACTGCTCGGCGACGGTGAACAGCGCCACGAGGGCCCCCAGGCTCTCGTTCACAACGGCACCTTCGACCAGGCTGGCGTGGAGGATCGTCGCCCCGAGCGTGACCGCAAGGACCGGGATGGGCCACCGGCGCCGGAACACCAGGGGCAGGGTCTCGAGCAGGAGCAGTCCGACGCTGAGCGGATCGCGCCCACCGGCGTCGGTCGCGCCACCCACGACGGTCAACAACGACAGCGCCGACAGCCCCAGCGCGATGGTCGCGTCGACGAGCAACGGGTTCGCGGTCAGGCTTGCCCGGATCCTGGTGAACACCCCCGTAGCCTACGGGGCGATCCGGGGCGCCACATCCTCCTTGCGATGGACCGGCGTCCGCGACCGCAGGATGGCCTAGACCGCCCCGACCGCCTTGCGGATCATCGAGCGAACGATCGAGATGGTCAGGTATCCGTCGATGTCGTGGTTGTTCTTCGCGCGGTTGTTCACCTCGTCGTCGACGATCAGGTCGTTCGGCTTGAACTCGTCGCGCAAGGTCGCCTCGATCGCCACGGGGTCGAAGCGATCGGCGAAGTTCGACCAGGTCGTGATCTTTGGCGGGATGGGATTCGGTCGGCCGGCGCCGTTGCGGAGCCGCTTCTGGACGTTGTCGATGCCGAGCGGGCAGCCGACCGTCACCAGCACCGACGGGACCCGGTCCTTGAGCAGCGGCTCGGACAGCACGTCGTAGGTGACGATCGTGCCGAGGCTGTGGGCGATGATGACCTCGGGCACGGGCCCCGCGAGCAGCACTTTGCGGACCTCGGCCTGCATCTCGTCGGCGAACCCGTTGAACAGGTAGTCGACGACATCGCTCGCGAAGAAGCCGACCACCTTGCGGAAGATGAAGTCCGGGAAGCCGATCCCGAGCACCCCGGCCGAGCTGCGCCGCGCGACCCGGTCGGCGTGCTCGTAGAACGGTGTCACGAGCTCGACCGCGGCGCGCTGCTTCGCCGGTGACGCCGCGCCGAGCGGACCCTTCTTGCGGCTCGAGAGGGCGGCCTTGACGATCGTCTGCGCGGCCGCTTCGGGGCTCAGCGTGCGACGCGCGGCGTGCGTGACCGCGGCCTTGCGCCTGGCCTGGCCGGCCCCGCTGGCGGCCACACCGAGCGCCTTGCCATCGGCCGTCCAGCGCACGTTCGCGTAGCGCGCCACGCGCGACGTCGCGAGCGGGCCGTCGAAGAGGATCTGGTCCAGTTTCGCCTTCAGGTCCTCGGCCGATGGCTGGGGCCCCGCCCCATGCACGTACACAAGGTTCTTCGTCGCCACGTGGGCCCTCCGGCAAGCCTGCGAGATCGCGGAAACGGCGGGAGTCTACCCTCTGGATGTCTCAGGGTCGTCTCGTGAGCGGAGCGGGGTTGGATGGGCACCACGGTGATGCGACGGGTCGAGATCGTCGCGCAGGATCCCAGCGTCAGGCGGAACGGCGAGATCGTGACCGCCTGGATCACGATCCCGTACGAGGACCTCGAGCTCGGCCCGATGGGCTACGCGGTCCACGTCGTCGACTACGACGCGTCGAGCCAGACGATGTACTCACCGGCGGAGATGGGCGCGGCCGAGGAGATCAAGGCGCCACCGTCGAACCGGATCCTTGACGATTCGGTGTTCCATGCCCGGAACGCGTACGCGCTCGTGATGCATACGCTCCACCGGTTCGAATTCGCGCTCGGGCGGCGCGTGGCGTGGGGCACCGGCGGTCCGCAGCTCAAGGTCGTCCCGCACGCGTTCGAGCAGGCGAATGCGTATTACTCCGAAGACTCCGAGTCGCTCGTGTTCGGGTACGTCCGGTCCCCCCACGCGCCCACGTTCTTCGGGCTCTCACACGACATCATCGTCCACGAGACGACCCACGCCCTCCTCGACGGGCTGCGGGACGGGTTCACCCACCCGTCATCACCGGACCAGGCCGCGCTCCATGAGGGACTCGCCGACATCGTCGCGCTGCTTTCGGTCTTCGCGCTGAAGGAGATCCTGATCCCGTTCGTGGACGAGATCCCCGGCCGACCGGACGGGAGCCGCCGGAACCGGCCGCCGGCCGGGATGCTCGAACGAGACGCGGTCAGCCGTGAGCGGCTCTCGAAGACCGTGCTCTTCGGGCTGGCCGACGAGCTGCGGGGCGACGCCCCGGAGGCACGCGTGAACGCCCTGCGCCGCTCGGTGCTGATCAAGCCGGCGAAGGACCTCCTCGATCAGTTCGAGTTCGAGGAGCCGCATCGCCGCGGCGAGGTGCTCGTGGCGGCGGTGCTGAACGCGTTCCTCGATGCCTGGGTGGCGCGAGTCGTCGACGGGCTCAGCCCCGAGACCCGGTACGTGAGCCGCGATCGCGTCGCAGAGGAGGGCGCGACGATCGCCGAGATCCTCCTGACGATGGCCATCCGCGCGATCGACTACACCCCACCCGAACACATCGAATTCGGGGACTACCTGAGTGCCCTCCTGACGTCGGATCGCGAGGTCCGCAGCGACGATTCCCGATTCCGCCTTCGCGATCGGCTGCTCGCGTCGTTCGCCGCGTTCGGCGTCACGCCCGCCGCCGAAACCACGGACGGGACGTGGGAGCCACCCAGGACCCGGCTCGGCCGCTTCGGGACCCACCTCGCGAGCCTCCAGGACGACGCGACCGAGGCCTTTCGCCTCGTGTGGGCGAACCGGAAGCCGCTCCAGCTCGATCCGGAAGCCTTCACCCGGGTCGCCAGCGTGCGTCCCGCCTTCCGCGTCTCGCCCGAGGACGGGTTCCACATCCGCGAGACCGTCGTCGAGGTCACGCAATACCTCAAGATCCCGGCCACGGCCCTTGGCGATTACCACCTCAGGAAGCCGGAGGGGATGGCCGACGATCAGGACGTCGTACTGCGCGGTGGATCGACGCTGATCCTCGACGAATACGGCGACCTCAAGTACGCGATCTACAACCCGGTCCCGAGTCGCAAGGAGCGCCAGAGCGCCAGCCGTCGGGCCCGGGCGCAGCGACGCCTTGACTACCTGTGGGACAACGGCTTCCTCGACACCGGAGCGTCCCTCGCGAAGGCCTTGCCGGCGCTCCATCGGGCTCGACTGCTCGACACCACCGTGGGCAAGAAGGGCCGCCAAGCATCGATCCCGTCGAACCGCGAAGAGGCGTGGACATGACCGCCCCGACGAGCCTGCGGGTCTATGCCTACAACGTCGGGTTCGGCGACTGCTTCCTCCTTCAGTTCCGCTATCCGGACAAGACCAAGAGGCATGTCCTCATCGACTTCGGGTCGACCAGGCTGCCGACAGCCGGACCCTCGTCGCTGGCCGCCGTCGCCAAGCAGATCGCCATACATTGCGAGAACAAGCTCGACATGGTCGTGGTGACCCATCGGCACGCCGACCACATGTCCGGCTTCGATGGCGCCAGCGGACGGATCATCGCCGGCCTGGACCCGGACCTCGTGGTGCAGCCGTGGACCGAGGACCCCGCGATCGATCCCGACGCGACGGCTCCGGTCGGATCGAGCGCTGGAACGCACGCGCTCGCCGCACGGCGGCGAGCGGCCGCGGTCTCGATGCGCGACATGCATACGGTCGCGCGACGCGTCCTCACCCGGGCGTCGACGCTGCGGGCGACCGGCCATGCCCCCAGGACCCTGGCCGATGAGATCCACTTCCTGGGCGAGACGAACATCAAGAACACCGGTGCGGTCCGGAGCCTGATGACGCTCGGCAAGAAGCGGGTCTACGCCAGCTTCGGGACCCGCCTGCCGATCGCATCCGTGCTGCCGGGCGTGTCGATCAAGGTCCTCGGCCCGCCCACGCTCGAGCAGGCGCCGGGGATCGCCAGCCTGGCCAGCAAGGACGCGACCGAGTACTGGCACCTCGCGGCGACGATGTCGCGACGCTCCGGCCCCGATGCGACCGATCCGCTGTTCCCGCACGCCAGCCAGAGCGTCGAGATCCCGCAGGTCGCCAAGTGGGTCGTGCCGCAGATCGACCGGATGAGCGCCGAGGAGCTGCTCGCCATCGTCCGCAGCGTCGATGACGCGCTCAACAACACGAGCCTCATCCTGCTCTTCGACATCGGTGGCAAGAAGCTGCTCTTCCCCGGGGACGCGCAGATCGAGAACTGGCGATATGCGCTGTTCCAGGCGTCGAACAGCGCCGACATCCGCGAAGAACTGAAGGACGTCGCCCTCTACAAAGTCGGCCACCACGGTGGGCTGAACGGCACGCCGAAGACGCTCTGGTTCGGCTTCGAGCGGCGGGTTCCGTCGAACCAGCCCGGGCGACTGAAGACTGTCGTCTCGACCCTCGGCGGCAAGCACGGCAAGGCCAGCCGTGGCACCGAGGTACCTCGGGGGAAGCTCGTCGACGCCCTCGAGGCGGAGTCGGACCTCTCGACCACCCAGACCCTGCGCAGCAAGGTCACCTTCTGGCGCGAGGTGGAGCTCGATCTTCGTCCGTGATCCGGGCCGTCGTGTGCGCCTCGTCGTCGATGGCCGATGATGGCGCGGGAGGTGAGACATGGAAACGGTGGCGGTCGTCCTGAGCGTCGGCCAGGATCGTGTGAACGAGTTCGAGGCTGGCTTCCGCGAGCACGAGCTCCCGGTCTGGCGCGACCTCGAGGCCCGCGGCCTGCTCGTCGGCGCGACGCTGAACCGGATGGACATCTCCTCGAGACCAGTCGCTGGCGCGACCCAGTACCTCATCGTGGCGATCTTCGCCACGGGCGAGGGCCACCATGCCCACGATGCCCACCCCGGCTTCGAGGCCTGGAACAAGATCGCCGACGCATACCAGGTGGGCGACCCGATGGCGTTCGGCGGCGAGACGGTGGTGCAGCTCAGCGAGACGGAGGCTGGTCGATGAAGATCGGGGCGATCGTCCCCCAGGGCTGGGTCGGCGAATACGACGGCTGGCAGCCGCTCGATGCGTGGCGCCGGACGACGGAAGTGGCGAAGCAGGCCGACGCGCTCGGGTTCGACGCGATCTGGCTGTTCGACCATTTCCACACCGTCCCCCGTCCGACCGACGAGATCACCTTCGAATCGTTCACCTCGCTCTCGGCGCTCGCGGCCCTGACGTCGCGGGTCCGGCTGGGCCACATCGTCATCTGCACGGCGTTCCGCAACCCGGCCCTCACCGCCAAGATGATCTCGACGATGGATTCCATCAGCGGTGGCCGGATGGAGCTCGGGATCGGGGCCGGCTGGAAGCGCGACGAGTGGCTCGCCTACGGCTACGGATTTCCGGAGACGAAGGAGCGGCTGGCGCGGCTCCGTGACGACCTCGAGGTCATCGCGGCGATGCTGGCAGGCGACAAGCACCAGCACGCGACGTTCGATGGTCAGTACTCGTCGGTCCAGGACGCGCGCAACGTCCCTAAGCCGATCCAGCAACCGCGCGTGCCGATCATGGTCGGTGGCAACGGGCCGAACGTGACATGGCGCCTCGCCGCGCGCCTCGCCGACGAGCTGAACCTCGACGGGATGTCGCCGGCCGAGGTCGACGAGGCACTCCCCGTCGTTCGGAGCCGGTGCGAGGAGATCGGTCGCGACCCGGCCAGTCTCGCCATCTCGGTCCACATGTGGACCGAGGACATCAGCGAGGGCGGCACCGCCCGGGTCGACCGTCTGGCCGGGTACCGCGAGCTGGGCGTCGACCGGGTGATGGGCCTCGTCCGCTCATGCGCGACGACCGACGAGGCCCTCGAGTCGCTCGTCGAGGACGCCCGGGCCGCAGGGCTCGAACTCGGCTGACGGCGTTTCGATGGACACGGTCGTCGTCCCGGATGGCTACGTGTCGGGCAGCTTCGAGGCCGCCACGTCGGTCGGGTCGCTCACGAGACGGGTCATCCGCCGGGAGGCGCCGGGCCCGACCGTCATCCTCATCCACGAATCGCCCGGGCTATCGGCGTCGACGTTCGCGATCGCCGGCGAGCTCATCGCGCATGGCTACCGGATCGTGCTGCCGATCCTGCTCGACGCCGCGTGGACAGGGGGAGGCATGCGTCACCAGGTCGCGAGCGTGGTCAAGTTGTGCGTCGCTCGGGAGCTGTCGGCGCTCTCGGCGGGACGCACGGGCGCCATCGTCGAGTGGCTGCGCGCGCTCGCCGACGAGGAGGCTCGCTCGACCGGCGACCGGCCGGTCGGGGTCATCGGGATGTGCTTCTCGGGCGGGTTTGCGCTTGGCACGATCACGAATCCCCATATCCGGGCGGCGGTCCTGAGCCAGCCCGCCCTGCCGTTCCTGCTCCCGTTCCGAGGCTCGGACCTGGGCGTGTCGAAGGCCGACCTCCGGGTCATCCACGAGCGCATCGGGGACGGGAGCTGTGTCCGGGCCATGCGCTTCAGTCGCGACCGGATCTCACCGAGGAAGCGATACGACCTCATCGGCAAGGAGTTCCCGCACGCCGAGCGCCAGGAGATCGAGACCGACGACCGCAGGATGCACTCGGTCCTGGCGCGGGCGGTCGAACGACGCGATGACCCGCTACTTCGCAAGGCGCTCGCCGACACGCTGGCATTCCTCGATCGCCACCTGAACGGGCCGGCCCCGACGTCCGAATCGGCGTAGGTACCGGGGACCCCATGGCCCAAGTAGGCCTCTCGCGGAGCCGGGCGGTGCGCTCGTACCCTGTTGACGTCGGTCAACACGCCTTCCCCGGCGTCGAACCGGCCGAAATGGCAAACCCGTCGCGAGGCGGGGACGCAAAGCCACGGGCCTCACGCAGGTAGCCGGGCTGCCGTCAGGAGGTGGGCCGTGGAGGTCCAGATCTCCCCGCGTGTGCGAACCCTCGTCCACGCGGCCATCAACCTCGGGGTGGTGCTCGTGGTGCTGCTCGCAGCATCGATGAGCGCCCACATCTGAGGTTCGCGGTCGTCCGGCGCCCCGCCGGGCGGCCGCGTTTCGCCCCCGCCGGGTCCCCGTGGAGACGTTCGCGAGACACCGCGCTGGCAGGATGTGGCGCTGCAGGAGGGCGGCATCATGGCGGACATCCGAGGCAACCCCTGGGAGCACGATCCAGGCCCGTCGGGTGCGAGCGGCTGGGCGGAGCTGTTCGCCGAGACGCCGAACTACCGCGGGCTGGGCCTGGAGGTGGTGGGGCGTGAGGTCTTTCGGTGGCACCACGGGCCGATGTTCTTCCGGGGTCGACTCGACGGATCTGCCAAGGTGGTCATCGTCGGCCAGGAAGGCGCCCAGGATGAGTCGCTCTCGCATCGTTCGTTCACCGGTGGCACGGGCGCGCGGATGCAGCACCTGCTGCGCTTCCTGGGCCTTGACCGGTCCTACCTGTTCCTGAACTCGTTCGTCTACCCGATCTTCGGCCAGTACACCCAGGACCTGGTCCCGCTGGCCCAGGATCCCCGGTCGCCGGTCGTCAAGCACCGCAACCGGATCCTCGACAAGGCCGTGATCGATGGCGACGTCCGCCTGGTCATCGCCGTCGGTCGGGCCGCAAAGGAGTCCGTCGCGACGTGGATCGAGGCTCACGGCGGCAATGCCCAGCCGGACGCCCTGCACAACGCGTCGCTCGGTTCGATCCCGAACCGGGTGAAGGTGGTCGGCGTGCTGCATCCGGGCGGCGCAGCCGGCGGTTCGACGGCCGCCATCAAGGCCGATTTCGCGCGCGCCATCGGTCACGTCCGGGACCGGCTCCAGGCCGATCCTGGCTGGCTCCCGACCGATCCGGGCATGTCGCGGAACCTCAACGCGACGTTCCCGTACTCCTCGGCCGCCATCCCGTACCGCGACTTCCCGTTCGGGACGTGCCCGCGCCTCGGCCGAGGCGGCACCTCGAGCAACCGGAGTGACGACCAGCGGGCGATCCGCCTCTTCTCGGCCGCCGGCAAGTACAACGCGAAAGGCGCCCACCTGAGTGACCCGTCGACGGCCGGCGGTAGCAACGCCGGCTATGACGCTGATCCAGGCGATCTGCCCTACGAGCCGCCGCGAGCGAGTCCGCGATCGTTCGACGCCGGTCCGCCCGCGAGCCTCGCGCGGCTTCTGCTCGGCGGGGAGCCGGGCTTCGACTGGCCCGATTTCGCCACGCTCGGTGTGACGTCGCACCCCTCGTTCGGGACCGGTCCGATCTACCGCGGGCGGTTCAGCCAGCTCAGCCTCATCGTCCTGGCCGATCAGACCTCCGAAGATGACACGTTCACAGGCCGGGCGCTCTCGGGCGAGGCGGGCCAGCGGTTCCAAGGGGTCCTGCGCGCCGCCGGTCTGACCAAGCGCTACCTGATCCTCCGCACGCTGCCGGTCGACACGCTGGACCTCACGCCGGCGAAGCGGCTCACCCTCGTCGACCAGCCGAAGGTCCAGGCGCTCCACCGCGAGCTCCTGAGCCGGGTGCACTCGGCCAACGCCGGTGTCACGGCGTTGCTCGCCATGGGACCGGGCGCTCGCCGGCTCGCCCCGAACGTGGTGCCCGCGGGCCTCGACGTCATCGAGCTCGCCGGACACGGCGAGGCGGGCTTCCAGGCGTCCTGGCAGGCCGCCCTCACGCAACTCTCCGGGCGTGCCTACACCAAGGACCTCGGCAACCCGACCTTCGCCGCTCCGGCGTCCCGGAGCCAGCTGCCGCGGACGGATCTGCCGTATGGCACGCCGCGTTGGGTCGGCACCTCGGGCGACCGCGCCGTCCGCCCGAAGGACAACGACATCGGCAGGCCATCGCCGGACTACCTCAAGCTGTTCCTGCCGTCGTGGGTGGCGAGCCTCGCGGCGGCGCCGCTGACGCCCGCGGAGCAGGCCGCGGCCGACCAGCTTCCCTGACCATGCCCCCCGATCCGCTCCCTCGATACGGACTGCGCGGCCGCGTGGTCACGATGAACGCGGCCCGGGACGTCATCGCCGACGGTGTGGTCTGGGTCGCGGATGGATCGATCACCGACGTGACGCCGGCCAACCAGACGCCGCCGGCCCATGCGGGATCGCCGGTCATCGCGACCACGGGCACGATCTACCCAGGCATGATCGAGCTCCACAACCACCTCGCCTACAACGCTATCCCGCTGTTCCGGATTCCCAGGCTGTACACGAAGCGCGAGGAGTGGCAGGGCACGAAGGGCTATCGCCGCTACGTCAGCGGCCCCGCGGGCGTGATCGCCTCCCTGCCGGACCTCATCCGGGCCACGATCCGCTACGTCGAATGCAAGAGCCTCGTCTCGGGCACTACGACCTCGCAGGGCCTCACGCTCCGGGCGGCCCCGATCAAGCACCTGTACAAGGGCATCGTCCGCAACGCCGAGCAGCCCGATGCCGCCGGCCTCGACCCGGCGCGACCAAAGATCGGCGACGTCACGCCCGACGGTCGCGAGTCCTTCCGCAAGTCGCTGACCGGCAAGGGCGCTCGCATCGTCCACCTGGCGGAGGGTCTACCGACCTCGAAGGCGCATGACCACTTCTGCGATCTCCAATTCCCGAACAAGACCTGGGCGATCGGGCCGAAGTTCGTCGGCATCCATTCGACGGCGCTCAAGCCCGAAGACCTTGACGTCATGCACCAGAACGGCGGCTCGATCGTCTGGTCGCCCTTCAGCAACCTCATCCTCTATGGCGGGACGACGGACGTGCAAACGGCGGTCCAGCTGGGTGTCAACGTGGCCCTCGGCTCCGATTGGGCGCCGACCGCCAGCAAGAACCTCCTCAACGAGCTCAAGGTCGCGCGGATCCTGGAGCGACGACCGGCAACTCGGCCTGAGCGATCTCCAGCTCGTGGAGATGGTCACCGTCAATCCGGCCAGGATGCTCGGCTGGCAAGGCTCGCTCGGTTCGATCGAGCCGAACCGGCTCGCGGACATCGCGGTCGTGGCCGGCAAGACCGGGGATCCGTACCGGCACCTGATCGACGCCACCGAGACGGACATCCGGCTCGTGGTCATCGGCGGCGTCGCCCGCTACGGGACGCCGGCGCTGCTGGACAAGCTCAGTCCGGTCGACGAGCAGTTCGACGTCGCGGGCAACCCACGCGCCTTCCATCTCGACACGCACGATCCCGACCCGGTGCTCGGCCCGATGAGCCTCGGCGAGGCGGCCACGGCGCTCGCCGACGCACTCGAGCACATGCCCGAGCGTGCGGCGGCCATCGGCTCGGCCTTCGGCTCGACGGACCTTGGCCTGGCGGCGAACCAGGCGGTCGACGGCGCCGAGGCCGACGCCCGCTGGTTCCTCGACCTCGACCAGCCGCCGATCGCCGGACTCGACCCGACGATCTACCAGGGCATGGCCCCGGCCCTCCTCGACGTCGTGATCGGCGCCGAGAGCTTCGCCTCCCTTGCGGTGCCGTTGACCCTCGATTCGCTGGCGACCGAGGGGGACGACACCTACTTCGACATGCTGGCGAACCTCGCGAACCTCCCCGAGGCCATCCGAAGCCAGCTGCCGGGCCGCTACAACGAGGTACCGCATGCCCCGACGATCGGCATTGGCCCGACCGACGACGACGAGTCGATCGCGCCGCTGCCGCTGGCCGACCTGCTGACCTGGAAGGGCGACCTGACGCTCGGCGACCGGCGACTGATCGTCGAGCAGGCCATCGTGCTGGTCGAACAGATCTACGTGCACCTCCCGATGAAGCGGGCGCGGTACGCGGTCGACCCCCTCCAGCGACTGCGCCTGGTCCAGCACCGGCTCCAGGACGGCGAGGAGACCGGCAGGATGGGCCCGGAGAGTGACTTCCACGAGGAGCTCGTCGAGATCTTCACCGCGCCTCCGCGACCTGCACACGCACTACGTCCCGCCCGAGCCGTACCGCTCGCACACGGTCTACCTGCCGTTCCTCGTCGAGGCCTGCACGCGCGACGGCCAGCTCCGCTACGTCGTGTCCAAGGTCGCGAACGGGGCCGAGCTCGATGCCACGTTCCAGGCCGGCGTCGAGGTCACGCACTGGAACGGCACGCCGATCGAACGCGCGATCGAGCGCAACGCCGAGCACCAGGGCGGCGGCAACACCGACGCCCGGATGGCGCGCGGGCTCGACGCCCTGACGATCCGGACGCTCGGGCGGACGGCGCCGCCCGACGAGGACTGGGTCGAGGTCACCTACCGGACCGCGACCGACGTGGAGCGCGAGGTCCGCGTCCGCTGGATCACCTACCAGCCGGCCGAGGAGTCGCCGTTCGCCGATACCGATGAGTCGCTGGCGGTGGCGGTCCCGGTCGCCCAGGGCAACCTCGGCCGACGCGGGGCCCTCGGCCTCGATGCCCAGACCACGACCGTCAACCTGGTCCGGCGCGACCTGTTCGCCCGCGGCTGGCAGGCGCCGCCGGCCGCCGGCTCGAACGAGCTCGCCACCGACCTGCCCGGCGTGATGCGTGCCAGGATCCGCCAGACGAGCATCGGGGACGTCGCCCACATCCGGATCTTCACGTTCCTCGTCCCCGACCCGGCGGGGTTCGTCGAGGAGTTCGTGCGCCTCGCGACGGAGCGCCCGACGGTCGGCCTGATCGTCGACGTCCGCGGCAACGGCGGCGGCGACATCCGGGCGGCCGAGCGGCTGCTGCAGGTCCTCACGCCGCGGCGCATCGAACCCGAATCCGCCCAGTTCATCGTGAGTCCGCTCATCCGGCAGCCTGTGCCGGGCCAACAACTCGGACCCGATCGACCTGAGCCCGTGGGAGCCATCGGTGGTCGAGGCGGTCGAGACCGGGCGCCACGTTCTCGACCGGGTTCCCGATCGGCTCGGCCGATGATGCCAACGACCGGGGGCAGGCCTACTACGGTCCGGTCGTGCTCATCACCGATGCGCGCTGCTACAGCGCGACGGACATCTTCGCGGCCGGGTTCCAGGACCATGCGATCGGCCCGATCGTCGGCGTCGCGGCGCACACGGGCGCGGGTGGGGCGAACGTCTGGACCCACGACCTCCTCCGGCAGTTGATCCCGGCCCGTGGCTCGCCGTTGAAGAAGCTGCCGCAGGGGGCCACCTTCCGCGTGGCCGTGCGGCGGACGACGCGCGTCGGCGCGCACGCGGGCGAACTCCTCGAAGACGTCGGCGTGACCGTGCCCGAGAACGACGTCCACGCGATCACCGCGGACGATCTCCTGCACGACAACCAGGACCTCATCGAGGCCGCCGTCAGCCGCATGGCGGGACGGGTCGTCCGGCGCCTGCAGCCCGAGGCCACGCAGACCGGGCAGACGATCACGATCGCGGTCCAGACCGCCAATCTCGATCGCGTCGACGCGTATGTCGATGGTCGGCCGGTCGGATCGGAGGACGTGCACCAGGACCGGACGTCGTTCGAACTGTCACGATCGATGATCGGCACCGACCGCGAGCTGCGGCTCGAGGGCTTCGAGGGCGGCGAGCACGTGGCCACGCGGCTGCTGACCCTGCCGCCGGCGTAGGGTCGCGGCTCGGGGGCGCACCGCCGTTTTCGGCCGACCCGTTGTGGAGATCCGGGAAAAGGGGGTATAGTCGCGGAGTAGTGCCACGAAAGCGTTCGTGGCCGCATACGAGCACGACGCACTCGGACTCCTCTCACGACTGACGCGAGAACCCGATGAAGGGATCGCGTCGGGCATCGAGAGGAGTTTCTATTTCGTGTTCAATGACAAGAATCTGACTTGCGCGGACTGTGGACAGGAATTCGTGTTCACCGGTTCCGAGCAGGACTTCTATTCGCAGCGCGGCTTCACCGAGCCGCGACGCTGCCCGTCGTGCCGCGCCAGCCGCAAGGCCGCGCGGAACGCCGATGGCGGCGGTAGCTCATACGGTGGCGGATACAGCTCCGGCGCCGGCTATTCGAGCGGTGGCGGTGGTGGCAGCTACGGTGGCGGCGGGTACGACCGCGGCCCCCGCGAGATGTTCTCGGCCACCTGCTCGTCCTGTGGCAAGGAAGCCCAGGTCCCGTTCCGCCCCACCAGTGGCAAGCCCGTCTACTGCAGCGACTGCTTCCGCAGCCAGCGTGGCGGCTGACCCCATCCTCTCGCTGCGGGCGTGACGCCCGCCTGACCCAAGCGTGATCCCCGACCCGGGTTGTCAGTCGACCCGGGTCGATCGATTCCCGGCGGGCGCCGGCCAGGGCCGACGCCGACCCTAGTTGCGGCGGAGGAAGCTCGGGACGTCGAGGTCCTCGGGCTCGTCGGCGATGCCCGCGTCCGTCTCAGCCACCACGGCACGCGCCTGGCGCCGGCCGCGCGGTGACTCCTCCGGGACCGGCCCCGCGGACGAGGAGCCGTCCGGGCCGGGCGACCGATCCTCATCGACATCCTCGATCGGGACGGCCATCCGCACGGGCGTGCGCGGGCGCGGGGCGCGCGCCGGGTCGAAGCCCGTCGCCACGACCGTGATCCTGACCTGGTCCTTCAGCTTGGGGTCGAGCGTGGCGCCGAAGATGACGTTCGCCTCGGGGTCGGCGGAGGCGCGGATCGTCTCGGCGGCGCGGGTCACCTCGTCGAGGCGCAGGTTCTTGGAACCGCACACGACGAACAGGATCCCGCGAGCGCCATCGATGGTCTCCTCGACGAGCGTGTTGGCGATGGCCTTGCGGGCGGCGTCCGCGGCCCGGTTCACGCCCTTGGCCGAGCCGACGCCCATCAGCGCGGGGCCCGCGTCCTTCATGACCGCGCGCAGGTCGGCGAAGTCGAGGTTGATGAGCCCCGGGATCGTGATGATCTCGAGGATGCCTTGGACGCCCTCGCGCAGGACGCCATCGACGACCTTGAACGCATCGACGAGCGATTCTGTCTCGGGCACCACGTCGCGCACGCGATCGTTGGGGATGGCGATGAGCGTGTCGACCGCGTTGCCGAGTTCGGTCATGGCCGCGTCGGCCACCGCCGCCCGGCGGCTGCCCTCGAAGCTGAAGGGCCGCGTGACGACGCCGATCGTCAGCGCGCCCTGCGCCTTGGCGATGGCCGCGATGATCGGTGCCGCGCCCGACCCGGTGCCGCCGCCCAGGCCGGCGGTGATGAACACGATGTCGGAGCCGCTGAGCGCCGCGGCGATCCGCTCGGCGTCCTCCTTGGCCGCCCGGGCCCCGACCTCCGGGTCGCCGCCGGCGCCGAGGCCGTTCGTGACCGCCTCGCCGATCTGGAGCCGCGTGAGCGCGTAGGAACGGGTCAGCGCTTGCGCGTCGGTGTTGCAGACGATGAAGTCCACGCCCCGGGTGCCGGCACGGATCATCTCGTTGACCGCGTTGCCGCCTCCACCGCCCACGCCGACGACCCGGATCGTCCGTCGATGCTGGGGCACTCGGCCCTGACGGCGCGCAGCGCGGCGCGAGGGGATGGACCCGACGAGGACGCGTGCAGCCAGCAGCACCAACAGCGTGCCGATGACGATGAGCGGGAAGTACTGGGCCAGGACCTCCACGCTCGGCAATCTAGCACCCCGACCCCGCCGCCGGGTACCCGGCTAGAGGTACTAGCGGACGGGCCTCACGCCGGCACGACCGCCGGCGCGACCGTCGGGGCCGGCTGGATCGAGCGGAGCACGCGCACGATCGCGGCCGCCAGGTCGTCGACGTCGGACTCCGTCGCGATGAGCGGGATCGCGCCCATCCCACGCGGGGCGAGATAGAAGCCCTCGAGCAGCAGCCCGAGGAAGAGCGAGGCCCGGCCCGACACGCCGGTGGCGAACGCCGCGACGCCCTCGCCCGCCCAGACCTGGAAGAGCGAACCGACCTGCGCGACCCGGGCGTCGAGGCCGTGCACGGCGATCGCGGCGGAGATGTGCGATTCCAGGCGTTCGCCGAGCGCCTCGAGGCGCGCGTACGCCTCGGGCGTGAGCTCGCGCAGGGTGGCCAGGCCGGCGGCTGCGGCGACCGGGTTGCCGTTATACGTCCCGCCGTGGCTGACGGCGCCAGTCCGCCGCGCATCGAACAGCTCCATGACGTCCGCGCGACCGCCGAACGCCGCGAGCGGATAGCCGCCCCCGATGATCTTGCCGAGCGTGGTCAGGTCCGGCCGGACGCCGAACCGCTGCTGGGCGCCGCCCGAATCGACCCGGAACGAGATGATCTCGTCGAAGATCAGCAACGCGCCGTGCCGCTCGGTGAACGTCCGCAGGAACGGCAGGAACGACGGACCCGGCTCGCGGACCCCGCCGGCCCCCTGGACCGGCTCGATGATGATCGCCGCGAGGTCGTCCTCGTGGCCGCGTACGGCCCGGACGACCCCTTCGGGATCGCCCCACGGGAGGCGCACGACGAGATCGGACAGGTCGTCGGGGACGCCCGGCGTCCCGGTCATGACCGAGTCGTGCGTGCCGTGGTAGTACCCGTCGAACATGCCGATGAGCGCCCGCCCAGCGTGGGCCCGGGCGGCCCGGATCGCGAACATCGTGGCCTCGGTGCCGGAGCTCGTGAAGCGCAGATGCTCGATCGAGGGGACCCGTCGGCGGATCTCCTCGGCGAGCTCGATCTCGGTCTCGGTCGGGGCCCCGAACGCCGATCCGCGTCGGACCTGTGCCTCGACCGCGGCGACCACGGCCGGGTGCGCGTGACCGAGGATCAGCGACGTGTAATTGCCCAGGAAGTCGCGGTAGACGTTGCCGTCGACGTCCGTGATCCGCAGGCCCTCGCCCGACGCGATGTACGGCGGATACGGCGCGGTGTACACGGTCGTCCGGGTCGAGCCACCGGGCATCGAATCGGTGGCGCGTTCGAACAGGGCCCGGGATCGCGGTGTCCGTGCGACGTAATCATCGACGAGCGACATCGCCGTCATCTCCCAGTCGTCGGTGCGACTCGTGCAGTCTGACCGGCCGACCGTCGCGTATCAACCGTCGGCGTGCCCCGGGCGGCGCAGGTCGATGCCGTCCGTCAGGGTCGCCACCGCGGCTCGCGCCCACGAGCCCGCCGCCCCCGACAGGTCGCCCCGGTCGTCCGGGTCGAGGCTCGACAGGATCCGGACGTAGGACTGGACCTGGAAGAGCGCGCCGACGGTGATCGCCAGGTCGCCCGCCTCGGACAGGTCGGCGGCGGGCAGGTGCTCCGTCCATCGCGCGAGGTAGGCGTCCCGAAGCGTCCGCCGGAGGCGGACGTCGTCAGGACGCGTGGCGTACACCCCGAGGTCCACGAACGGGTGGCTGATCGCCGTATCGGTCCAGTCGAAGATGCGCGGCCCGTCCGGTGTGGCGGCGACATTCCAGGGATGCAGGTCGCCGTGGACCAGCCCGGGGGGCGGCCCGAGCGCGTCGAGACGGGCGCAGGCGTCGGTGAGCGCGCCGATCGAGGCCTTCCAGGCGGCCCGGTGCTCGCCCGTCAGCTCGGTCTCCATCGGCTCCTGGTCGGCGAGCGTCGGGACGGCCATGGCGAGGTCACGGAGGGAACGGATCGGTGCCCCGGCCGCGTGGAGCGCGGCCTCGCGTCCGGTCCACGCCTGCTGGATCCGCGCATGGACCTCGAGCCCCGTCCCCCACGTCTCGGGTGGGTCGTCGCCGAGCGTCCGCTCGCCGTGGTCGTACATCAGCAGCCAGTTCTCGCGCGGTTCGATGGCGGCGACACGCGTGACCAGCTCCGGCGTGGCCTCGGACAGCGCGGCGGTCACGGTCGCCTCACGCTCGAAGATCGGGCTGGCGCTGCACTTGAAGAACATCGGCCCAAGCGCCGACGGCGCACGCAGGACCGCCGAGATCCCCCACAGGTAGACGACGCGAGGCGCCTCGAACGCCGGCGCGTGAAGCTCCGCCATCCGCTCGACCATCCAGGTCGAGGCCCGCTCGAACCAGCCGGGCATCGACCAGGGCTGATCGGCGGTCGTGTTGCCGAGCTGCCGACGACCGATCCAGCGCGGGAGTGCCTCGCGCAGCTCCGGTGGCTCGAGCGTCTCGAGCGGCACCGCGGCCCAGTCGGTCCATTCGAACGGACTGGGCGCATCGGGTCCGATGGCCGCCAGGTCGACGACCACGACCAGCGGGTCGCCGTCGGCATCGACCCGCCTCGTGTCCATCCGCAGCGGGACCGGCACGACGCCGAGCAACGCCTCGATGGCGGTCAGGCAGTCCCGGACCTTGAAGTCGCGCGCGATCGTGAGGGTGGGCGGCTGGGCCGCTCCATCGGTCCACGCCGGGGCGACCAATGTGAGCATCGCCGGCCGGCTCGGATGCGGGACCAGCACCACGACCGTACATGCACCCTTGGCCACGGATCCTCCTTGGGCATCGCAGCGACAGATCGCCATCGTGGTCGTGACGAACGCGAGACGACCAACGGATAGAGTGCCATCAGGAGGGTGGCACGCATGACCGAGCTCAGCAGCGACGCGACGAAGACGACCGGCCTGGGCGCATCTGTCTCCGGGTTCCGCACCGTCCTGCCGGTCCTGCCGGCATCCGCGTCTGTCGCGATGTTCATCGCCTATCTACTGCCGGCGCCGGTCGGGCGGGACGCGGCGTCATCGGTCCTGATCGGGATCATCGCCGCCGCCGTCGTCGGGGTGATCGGCACCCTGTTCGGCGACCGGCTCACCCGCGGCCGCGACGCGGACCGATGGGCGAACGAACTGAGCGAGCGACGTCAGCGACTCGAGACGCGCCTCGCGATCGTGGCCGAGGCCGGCAAGGCCGGCGACGCATCGGATGACGCCGTGACCGCTCGACTGGCGCGCGAGGACGTCCACCAGGTCCTGGCCCAGCTCGAGGAATGGGACAGGAAGAAGGAACAGGCCAAGGACTACGACGACATCGCCCGGTGGCGACTGCTCCACGCCGCCGAGGAGGCGATGCTCCTCATCGAGCCGAAGAACGAGGTGCTCGACCAGGCGTTGACCGATCGCCGCCGCCTGATGGGCTCGACCATCCCGCAGGCATCGTCGCTTCTCGCGATGCAGGTGGCCGCGGTCAAGGTGCTGGATCCCATCACGGCGGACAAGTACTTCGCGCCCATCGCTGAGTCGGCGAGTGGAGGACCGGCCAAATGAGCGATCCGACGATGAGCGACACCACCGCCCGGACCATCCTTCGGGTCGTGCTCAACGCGATCAACGACTTCCGCGACTCCCGTCGAGCAGAGATGGTGCGGGCGAAGAATCGCCTGCTCCTGACGATCTTCGTGACCTCGTTGCTGGCCTACGGGATCGAAGTGGTCGTGCTGTTCGCCGGAGCGCCACCGGCGAACCTGCTCGCGGCCATCCTGTTCTTCTTCGTCGGCGCGACCGTGGGCCTGATGGATCGACTACGCCGGGAAGCCAGGACGAGTTCGGCCGTGGACGACTTCGGGCTCTTCGAGGCCCGCCTGCTCCATACCCCGTTGCTGTCGGGGCTGGCGGCGGTCGGTGGCGTGTTGCTCATCAATGTCGCGCCCGTGCTGACGACGGCGCTGTCGGCCGATGCCGGATCGGCCTCCGAGGCGATCAAGCTCGCCGACATCTACAGCCTCTCGAACATCGGCGGCATCGTGGTCGCCGGGGTGTTCGGCCTGACCCCGGGCGCCTTCTTCGATGGGCTCCAGAAGCAGACCGACGTGCTCCGCAAGGACCTCGAGAGCACGACGACCTCGGGCTAGACCGGGACGAGGATCAGCCCAGCCCGCCGGGATACGGGAAGCCGCCCGGGGCGTCGTGCTGCCCCGGCTCGGCGGCGCGGATCGACGCATCGGCGATCGCGTAGCCCCAGTTCGCGAGCGCACGCCGGCGGGCGACCGGGACCCTGGTCAGCCGGGTGGCCATCTCGGCGAGCGGCCGGGTCTTCTCGATCGGGCAGGGCAGCAGGCCCGGGACGTCGAACGTGGCCAGGTCCGCCATGTCCGACCACGTCGCCCAGTACGCGCCCGCGTGGTCGCGGCCATACGACGCCATCAGCAGGCGCTTGCGCAGGCTTCGAACCTGGTTGTCGATGACCTTCATGACCCGGAGCGGCTGCTGGATCCAGTCGGTCGCGACATCTGGCGTTTCGGTCATGCGGCCCCCACCGTCGCTCGCGTAGATCGTGTAGCAGCGCTTGAAGACCGTCTCGAGGCCGAGGTTGTCGTAGACACCGCCGTCGGCGAGGAGCACCCGGCGCTGGAAGGCGGGCGTCTCGAGGCCGAGCTCCGCGTCGCCGGTGCCCTTCGTGAAGGCGCCGTCGGGGATGTCGAGCCGCACCGGCGAGAAGAACGGCGGGAACGCCGCCGATGCGGCGACCGCGACCGCGACCGGGAACGTCGGCCGCTCGATCTGGCCGACCTTCCAGTCCCAGGTGTACGGCTGACTGAAGCGCCAGAGGGCCCCGGACTGGAGGTTCGTCGCATTGATGACGAACCGGGGACCGGCGCCCTCGTGGGGCAGGTCCTGGAGCGTGGCGTCACCGTACAGGTGGTCGTGGAGGATCTTCGTGAACGTCGAGGCGGCGGTGACCCGCGGCAGGAAGACGCCCTTGATGCCGGCCGGGATGTCCACGGGCACCGAGGCGAAGTCCATGATCGGCCCGGCCAGCTGGGTCTCGAAGTTCGTCGCGACCCCATCGACGAAGGTCAGGTCCTTCCAGTGGATCCCCAGCAGCCCCGAGACGATCGAGCCACCGGAGACGCTCGAGATCCGGTTCAGGCGGGACAGCAGGCCGAGTTCGTTCATCCGCCGCAGGGCGCCGACATGGAAGAGCATCGCCCGCGAACCGCCACCCGACAGGCACAAGCCGGAGGTGGTCGGATCGAGGGCCTCGAGCTGCTCGTTCGGCTGGAACTGGACCGGCCAGGTCGCGGCGTTGCGCGCCACCCCGATGTCGTGGGCGCCGGTCGGTGTCGCGTCGTCAACCATCGTGATCCCCCTGCAGCTCGCTTCGCCGGCCCCATTCAACCGAGCCCGCGTCTCGGCGCCGTCTCGGTCGCCGCGATCCCACCCGGCCGTCCCACCTTAACGCGGTCTTCATCGCCTCGCCGGCATCCTGACGCTCCTCAAGCCCGCGCTCATCGCGGGTCCTCCAGAAGGGAGCCCACCTTGCGGAACCATCGTCGTCGTCTCATCACCGGCCTCCTCACGGTCAGCGCGCTCGGAGCGGGCCTCATGGTCCCGGCCGCCACGCTGGCCGCCTCGCCGGCCGTCGACGTCAGCGCCACGGCCGCCTGTCCCGATACGCACTGGCCGGCGGCGGTCCAGGGCCGGCCCCTCAAGCTCCACGCCGGCGCCCGCGGCGGCGACTACGTCTGGCATGACTCGAAGGGTTGGCATCTGCGCGTGACCCACGCCGGTACCCGGAAGGTCGTCTTCACCGGCCGCATCGTGTCGAGCGCCCCGATGACCGTGACCCCGGTCCGCCTGGAGAACGCCGACGGGATCACGTTGAGCGCCGACAAGCTGACGCTGACGTACCGCTTCCGCAACTACGGCCGCATCGACGGCTTCGACCTGAAGACCGATTGCGCCCAGCGCCTGTCGATCGCGGGGTCGATGGGTGGCAAGAAGCTCCCGCCCAGCCGGATCTGGCTCGGCCGGCACGGCCGCCATCCGCTCGAGAATCGATTCGTGATCGTCAAGGTCCAGTAGCGCATCCGTTCCCGGGGTCAAGGGGGCGGCGGTCGGAAACGACCGCCGCCCCCTTCTGCCAGAATCCCGCGGTGTCCGGCCGCCGCCGGCCTTCGCGTGGGGAGGGAGAGGACCGATGCCCCAATTCGACCTGCCGATCGAGGAACTGCGCGCATACACCCCGGACCTGGCGGTCCCGGACGACCTGTGGCCCTTCTGGGACCGGACGCTCGCCGACGCGCAGGCAACGGAGCTCATCGCCACGGCCACGCTCGTCGACACGGGGCTGACCCTGGTCGAGACCTACGACGTCGGCTTCAGCGGGTTCGGGGGCACGACGGTCAGGGCCTGGCTGCACCTGCCGGCGGGGGCGACCGGTCCGCTGCCGGCGGTGGTCGAGTTCGTCGGGTACGGCGGCGGGCGCGGCCTGCCCCACGAGCGGGTGAACTGGGCCGTCGCGGGGTACGCCCACTTCCTCATGGATACGCGCGGCCAGGGCTCGGAGTGGTCGGTCGGCGCCACGCCGGATCCGGACCCGACTGGCGCGCCGGCCCATCCGGGCTTCATGACCCGCGGCATCCAGAGCTCGGACGACTACTACTACCGGCGCGTGTTCATCGACGGTGTGCGGGCGGTCGAGGCAGTTCGACGGCATCCGGCCATCGATCGTGACCGCGTGGTGGTGACCGGTCGCAGCCAGGGTGGCGGCATCAGCATCGCCGTCGCCGCCCTCGTGCCGGACATCGCCGCCGCCATGCCGGACGTCCCGTTCCTGACCGACTTTCCGCGCGGGATCACGCTAGTCGACACCGATCCGTACGCCGAGATCGCGCGCTACCTGAAGTCCCATCGCGATCAGGTCGAGACCGTGCACCGGACGCTCTCGTACTTCGACGTCGCGATCCTGGGTCGCCGGGCCGTCGCGCCGGCCCTGTTCTCCGTCGGGCTGATGGACGAGATCACGCCGCCCTCGACGGTCTATGCCGCCTACAACCACTACGGCGGGCCGAAGGAGATCGCCGAGTTCCCGTTCAACGAGCATGAGGGCGGCGAAGGGTTCCACGTGCTCGCCCAGATGCGCTGGCTGGCGGCACGTCTCGGGGGCTGACGCGGTCCGGACGGGTGGCGGTCCGGTCGGCGCGGCGACCTTCTCCGCCAGAAGGATCCCGCCGGGAGCGTTAGGCGCCCTTCGCGGCCGGATTTATCGCCGCCGGTGGGCCGGTCACGCACGGATCGAGCGCGCCACGGCTCAGGCTGGAGCTCGGAGGCCGCCTACGGTTCCGGGAGAGTGCCTTCTGGCGGAGATGCGGCCGCCGGGCCGCCTGTCCGACGGCACGCCCGTGTCAGACTCACCGGGCAGATCGGAACGCAACAGCAGGAGCCGTCCGTGAGCTATCTCGTCGATCTCGATGCCGTCGCGCCCATCGATGTCTGGGGCGAGGCCGTCCGCGCCCGGACGGTCAGCGGGGACCGGCTCACGCTTGCGCTCGTGGAGCTGGCCCCCGACGCCATCGTGCCGGAGCATCGCCACGAGAACGAGCAGATGGGCATGGTCGTCTCGGGCACCGTCACGATGACCGTCGACGGCGAGCGGCGGCTCCTGGAGGCCGGTGGCACGTGGCGCATCCCGTCGAACCGGCCGCACGACCTCGTCACCGGGCCCGACGGGGCGCTCGTCATCGACGTCTTCACGCCGATCCGCGAGGACTGGGACGCGCTCCCCCGCGTCGAACCTCGCCCGATCCCCTGGCCTCGCCGCTGACGAAGCACGCCCTGGGAACCCTGGCCGACCGCGCGTCCAGGGAGCCATCCGGTCCGACGTGGCAGACTGTGCGACGCACAGCCGGGAGAGCCCGGCGGTCGACGGAGGTGCTGGTGCGGGAACGAGGCGTCCAATCCCGACGGGCGAGGACCGCGGAGTCGGGGACGAACCCAACAGGGTCCAAGCCCGGCGGCGGAGCGGGCTACTGGCCGATCGTGGCGATCATCGCGGTGATCGTGGCGACCGCCGGATGGACGACGGTCGGGGTCCTGGTCATGAACGACAAGCCGGCGGATATCGCCGCCGCGCCGTCCGCGTCCGATGAGCCCATCGACGAGGAGTCGCTGCCTCCCGAGGAGGAGCCCCTCCCGGAGAGCCATACGTTCCCCGATCTTGAAGCGCTCCTGCCCACCGAGGTGGATGGCACCAAGCTCGTCGTGCAGAGCTTCACCGGCACCGACGTCCTCGTCGACGACGCGTGGGGCACCAGCGTCACGCAGTTCCTGGCGTCGATCGGCAAGACGCCGGCCGACCTCCAGGCGGCCCGCGCCGAGGATCCCGACGGCGTGATCGATCTCGACAGCATCTGGGCCTTCCGCGTGGCCGGCGTCGAACCCGAAAAGCTGCGCGACGCGATCGTGAACGGCTGGCGCGTCGACTTCCCCGAGCTCGCAACGTCGAATGCCACGCTCGAGGGCAAGGACGTCATGAAGGGCTCGTTCGGCGAGGACGCGATCGGGAGCATCTGGTACATCCACGACGGCGTGGTGTTCGACATCGAGAGCTATGACGAGGCGCTCTCGACGAGCATCCTCGCCTCGCTGCCGCCGTCCTCGGCCCCGGCGAAGTCTCCGGCCGCATCCCCGGCCGCATCCTCGGCCGCCTCGGCAACGCCGGCACCCTGACCGTCGCCGTTCCCACGTGACCGCACCCCGCGAGCGTTACACGCACGGCCATCACGAGAGCGTGCTCCGCTCGCATCGCTGGCGGACCGCGGAGAACTCGGCGGGGTACCTGCTCCCCCACCTGCGCGCGGGACAGGACCTCCTCGATGTCGGCTGCGGCCCGGGCACGATCACGCGGGACCTCGCGCGGCTCGTGGCGCCCGGCCGGGTCATCGGCATCGACGCGGTCGACGAGCCGCTCCACGAGGCGACCGCCGACGCCGCCGGGGCCGGACTCGTGAACGTGTCGTTCGAGGTCGGTGACGCCTACGCCCTCCCCTACGACGACGGCCGGTTCGACGTGGTGCACGCCCACCAGGTCCTCCATCACCTCGCCGACCCGGTCGCCGCGATCGCCGAGATGCGGCGCGTCACCCGCTCCGGGGGCATCGTCGCCGTACGCGAGATGGACATGGCCACCACCGCCTGGTTCCCACTCCTCCCCGCCCTGGACCGGTGGATCGAGCTGTTCGGGCGAGTGACGCGTGCGAACGGTGGTGAGCCCGATGCGGGACGACGGCTCCTGGCCTGGGCGCACGCCGCCGGCTTCACGGACGTGACGGCGTCGGCCAGCACCTGGTGCTATGCGACGCCCGAGGACCGCGCCTGGTGGGGATCGCTCTGGGCGGATCGCGTGACGAGCTCGGCGTTCGCCGACCAGGCGCTCGCCGAGGGGCTCGCCGACCGCGACGAGCTGACCCGGATCGCCGACGCCTGGCGCGAGTGGGCCGCCTCGCCCGATGCCTGGTTCGCGATGACGTCGGGCGAGATCATCGCGCAGGCGCGCTGAACCGGGGCGGTCAGCTTGGAGGACCACCGGCCGACGCCTATCCTTGCGCGGTGAGCCTGTATCGACTCGATGACCCCGGCGATCTCGTCGCCCCGACGCTCCTCGGTGCCTTCGACGGCTGGGTCGACGCCGGGTCTGCGGCGACGTCGGCGCTCTCGTTGCTCGTGGAGGACGCGCCCGTCGTGGCGACGTTCGACGCGGATCGCATCTTCGACTACCGAGCGCGCCGGCCACCCCTGGAGATCGTCGACGGCCGGCTTGACGAGCTGACCTGGCCGTCGCTCGAGCTGTGCCGGGCGCGAGCCGGCGATCACGACCTGCTCGTGCTGGTCGGGCCGGAACCGGACTACCGATGGCGCGAGCTCGTCGCCGATACGATCGACCTGATCACGCGCCTCGGCGTCGTCGAGTGGATCAGCCTGGGCGCGATCCCGGCCGCCGTGCCGCATACGCGCCCCGTGCCGATCCTCGGGACCGAATCGGCCCCGGGCCTCCTCAGAGTCCGATGTCGCCCCGGGCCCGGCCGGCACCCTGCGCGTCCCATCGGCCTTCGTCTCGACGCTCGAATTCGAGGTCGCCAAGGCGGGGATCCCGGCCCTTGGCTACTTCGCCCAGGTCCCCCACTACATCTCCGGGCCGTACCCGGCCGCCTCGCTGGCCCTGCTCGAGACGCTCGGGCACCACCTCGGCGTCGAGCTGCCGACGGGCGAGCTCGCCGACGACGCGGCCCAGCTTCGCAGCCGCCTCGACACCGCCACGGCCGTCGAGGAGACCACCCGGACGTACGTCGAGCGCCTCGAGGCGATGGCGGACGAGCAGCGCCTGCCCGAGGGCGACGACCTCATCGCCGACATCGAGCGCTTCCTGCGCGACCGCGGCGGGGAGAGCAGCCAGCGCTGAGCCCGGGCATGGCAACTACATGACAACTCTTGTCATGGTCCGGTGTATCCTCGCCGGGTGCGTGCCAGCCGCCTGGTCAACCTCCTGCTCATCCTCCAGACGCGTGGCGGCCTGACCGCGGCCGAGCTCGCCCGCGAACTCGAGGTGTCGGTCCGAACCATCCACCGCGATGTCGAGGCCCTCAGCGCGGCCGGCGTCCCGATCTATGCCGATCGCGGACCGTACGGCGGGATCCGCCTGGTCGATGGCTACCGGACCCGCCTGACCGGGATGACACCCGACGAGGCTGAAGCGCTGTTCATGTCCGGGATGCCCGGCCCCGCCGCCGAGCTGGGCCTCGGGACGGTGGTCACGGCGGCCCGGCTCAAGGTCCTCGCCGCGCTCCCGACCGAGCTCCGGTCACGGGCCTCGCGGCTGGTCGAGCGGTTCCACCTCGACGCGTCCGGCTGGTTCCAGACCAACGAGCCGGTCCCCTACCTCGCGACCCTCGCAGAGGCGGTCTGGGAGGGCCGGGTCGCCCGCATCGAGTACGAACGCGGCGACGGTACGGTGACCCGTGTGCTCAGCCCACTCGGGCTCGTCCTGAAGGGCGGCGTCTGGTACATCGTGGCCCTCTCGGAGGGCCAGATCCGGACGTATCGCGTGTCGCGCGTGGTGGGCGCGGTCGTGCTCGACGAACGGACCGAGCGCCCGGCCGGCTTCGAGCTCGCGACCTACTGGGCGGAGTCGAGCGCGGCGTATGAGCGCGAGACGCCGCGGGTGAAGGTCGTCGTCCGCTTGCCGACGAACCGCCTCGAGCGCCTGGCGGACGCGGTCGGCTGGCGGGCGATCGAGAACGCCGAGCACCTCGATGAACCCGAGCCCGACTGGCATCGACTGCGCCTCGAGCTGAGCTGGCCGGACGAGGTGCCCGGCCGCATGCTCCTGGTGGGGTCGAGCATCGAGGTGCTGGAGCCGATCGAGATCCGCGAGCGGGTCATCGCGACCGCCCGCCGGATCGTGGCCCGCTACGGTCGAGACGAGCCGGTCGAGGTCCGTGATGAGGCCGTGCAGGCACGGGCCGCCGAGGCGAGCCCGGCCGACCGGACCGCGTCGGCCAGGGGCGCCTGATCCGGGTCGTGGGGTCCGTCATCGAGGTATCGCGGCCGGCGCGTTCGAACGGATGCGTCGATCCCCCGCCGGCGATCCGCCTCGACGATCCGGGCCAGTTCCAGCTCGTGCATGACCTTCGCTCCTCGGTAGGTGCGATCCACCCCGACCGCGTCCTCGTGCGCGTATCATGTCCGATGTACCTGCCAGAACTTGTCAACTAACGACGTCGTCGGAGGCACCGCCTGACCGTGGAGGAACCGGAGATCATCGGCCCCAGCCGGACCGAGCGATTCCGGGCCGCCGAGCGCCGCATCGAGGCGATGAGCCACGTCCTCGACGACCTCATCAAGGTTCCCGGGACCGGCCGGCGGGTCGGCCTCGACCCGATCATCGGCCTCATCCCGTTCATCGGCGACGCCGTGTCCGCGCTAGCCGGGTCGTACATCATCGCGGAGGCGTCACGCTTCCAGCTGCCGCGCGTCGTCCTGGCCCGGATGATGGTCAACCTCACGGTCGACCTGGTCATCGGGGTCATCCCCTTCGTCGGCGACGTGTTCGACTTCTTCTCCAAGTCGAACGCCGAGAACCTGAAACTCTTCCGGCGCTATGCCCTGGAACCGGAGGCGAGCACGACCGAGCACCGGATGTTCTTCGCGGGGATCGGCTTGCTCCTGATCGGCATCCTGTGGTTGACCTGGCAGGTGTTCACCTGGCTGGTCGGCCTGCTCCTCACGCCGTTCGGCCTGTAGACGCCGGAACGCCGAACGACCGCCGGTCCCGAAGGACCGAACGGTCGTGAGGCTGCTTGGTCTGTCGTGTTCGGACCACCGTGTCAACAAGTTGCCGGCTCCGCCGCCGCCCGGCATCCCGCCGGAAGGTCGACGCGCCGCCGGTCCAGAGTGTCAGTGTCCGGCGGTCCGTTCGCGATGACCACACGGTAGGCCCGGGACGGCGAGTCCTGGACCTGCCAAGTGTCCCGTCCTGGCATGGACAGATGTCATGCCACGGCCGGGGCCACGCTCGTGCCGATGGCCTCGCCGGGCGTCTCGGCGGCCGGGGCCTCGCTCGTCGTCGCCCGGTCGGGCAGCCAGATGAACGCGACCAGGGCACCGGCGACGGCGAACCCGATCCCGATGAGCGAGGTCATCGACATCGCGTCCACGAACGCGGCCTGCGCCTGGGCCAGCAGCGCGGCACCCGCCTCGCCGCCGATCGATGCGGCCACGGCCGCCGCACCGCCCAGCGAATCCCGGGCCGCGGCGACGGCCTCGGCCGGCAGCCCAGCGATGCCGGACGTGACGTCCATCGTCGAGGCGTAGACCCCCGCGAACAGGCTGCCGAGGATGGCCACGCCGAAGGCCCCGCCGATCTCGCGGACCGAGTCGTTGACGGCCGAGCCGACACCGAACTGCTCGGGCGGCAGGGCGCCCATGATGGCGTCGGTGGCCGGCGTCATCGCGAGGGCGATGCCCGCGGCGAGGACGAAGAGGACTGCACCGACGTGGAGGTCGGACGAGGCCACGCCCACGGTCGCGAGGAAGCCCATCCCCGCGGCGACGACCAGTAGGCCGGTCGCGGTCGTGATGCGCGCGCCGAACTTGACGGTCGCCTTCGCGGCGAACGGCGAGACGAGGACGACGCCCAGCGCGATCGGGATGAAGCGCAGGCCGGTCTCGAAGGCCGACAGGCCGAGGACGCCCTGCAGGTACTGGGTCAGGAAGAACAGCGCACCCATCAGCGAGAAGAAGACGAGGGTGACCGACAGGCTCGCCGCCGAGAAGCGCGGGTTGGCGAAGAGGCGAACGTCGAGCATCGGGTGCGCGACGCGCCGCTCCCACAGGAAGAACGTCGTGATGAGCACGGCCGCCAGGCCGAGCGAGACGAGGATGACCGGATCGCCCCAACCCTTCGAGGGGACCTCGATGATCCCGTACACGAGCGCGACGAGGCCGGCGACCGACAGGCCCGCGCCGATCGGATCGAGCGGGACGCGGCCGGGCGCACGGGACTCCGGGATGACCGCGAGCGCGGCAACGATGCCGACGACGACGAAGGGCACGTTGATGAGGAACACCGAGCCCCAGGCGAAGTGCTCGAGCAGCCAACCGCCCAGGACGGGGCCCACGACGATGCCGAGGCCGCTGATCGACGACCAGACGGCGATCGCCTTGGGACGCTCATCGGCCTCGAACACGTCACCGATGATCGAGAGCGTGGACGGCATCGTGAACGCGGCGCCGATGCCCATGAACGCGCGCAGCAGGATGAGCTGGTCGGCGGTCTGGACCAAGGGTGCCAGCGCCGAACCGACCCCGAACAGGGTGAGACCGATCACCAGCGCCAGTCGGCGGCCATAGCGATCGGAGAGGGCGCCCGCGACGAGCAGCAGCCCGGCGAACACGAGGATGTACGCGTCGACCATCCACTGGAGCTGGCTGGCGGACGCGGACAGGTCGTGTGCCAGCGTAGGCAGCGCGACGTTGAGGATCGTGTTGTCGAGGCTCACCCCGAAGAGGGCGAGGATGAGGACGCCAAGGATCCACCAGCGGCGGGCCTTGACCTGGGTTCGTGTCATCGTCGGTACCTTTCTCGTACACTGTTCGAGTGCGTTGGCGGGAACGTTACTCGTACAGTGTGCGAGTGTCAAGAACAATGTACTGGACTGACGTACACTGTTCGGACACGACGGATGACGTAGCGGAGCAGAGCGCGAGACGATGACCACGGAACGACGGCCGGATCGCCACCAGGACTTCACCTGGTCGACGCTCACGACCGGACAACCTGAGGGCCGCGGCCCCCTCACCCGCGACCAGATCGTGGCGGCCGCGATCCGGCTGGCGGACCGGGACGGCCTGGCCGCGCTGTCCATGCGCAAGCTCGGCCAGGAACTCGACGCGGGCGCGACGTCGCTCTACTGGCACGTCAAGAACAAGGAGCAGCTCGAGGATCTCATCCTCGATGCCCTCATCGGCGAGGTCGCGGCTGACGTGGCCCCGGCCGAGGGCTGGCGTGAGCAACTGGCCGAGATGGCCAGGGCGCTTCGCCGGGTCCTGGTGCGCCACCGAAACATCGCGCCGCTCCTGGGCGAGCGGCCGACCCTCGGGCCGCACGCCCTCGACGCCGCGGAGTGGGTCATGGCCGTGCTCCACGACGCCGGGTTCGACGCCCGCACCATCTCGTTGGCCTCGGGCGCGCTGATCAACTTCGCCTCCGGGTTCGCGATGTTCGAATCGAAGACGCCCGGCGGTGACTTCAGCTCGCCCGAGGCGAAGGCGATGTCCGAGGCGGTGATGGCGTACTTCCGCGCCCTGCCGCCCGAGCGCTACCCGAACCTGCTCGCGGTCGCGGGCGAGTCGGTGTCCGACGACGACCAGTTCGAGTACGGCCTGCAGCGCCTGCTCGACGGCTTCGAGGCCGACCGGGTGCGGGGGCCGCGCCCGACGACGGCCGGACGCAAGGGCAAGCGCGACGGGAACACGATGCTCACCCGCTGAGCGTGATGCGCCGCGGTCGAGTCGCGATGCGGATGTGATGCGGACGGCGACCGGCTGTGGCGTGCCGGGTCAGGGCCCGCGCCTACGATGGACGGGACGCAGCGTCCCAGTGCGAGGCCCCACGATGACCTTCGACCCGAATGCCCAGCTCGACCCGGGCCAGATCAGCGACCGACGCGGGATGGGCGGCCGGACCGGCATCGCCATCGGCGGCGGCGGGCTCGGCCTCGTGCTCTTGCTCGCCTACGCGCTCCTCGGCGGCAACCCCGAGGACCTGAGCGGGATCCTCGAACCCGGGGCGGTGACCGGACCCGAGAGTTCGGCGATCGCGACGGAGTGCCAGACCGGCCAGGACGCCAACGAACGCGACGACTGCCGGATCCTCGGCTACGTCAACAGCGTGCAGGCCTACTGGAACGACGTGTTCACGGCCTCGAACCTGCGCTACCAGCCGGTCGACACGGTCCTCTTCTCCGGGGCGACGCCGAGCGCCTGCGGCACGGCCACGTCCGCCTCCGGGCCGTTCTACTGCCCGTCCGACCGGCTCGTCTATCTCGACCTCGGGTTCTTCGAAGACCTGCGGACGCGGTTCGGGGCGACCGGCGGGTCGTTGGCCCAGGGCTACGTCGTGGCCCACGAATACGGCCACCACGTCCAGGACCTGCTCGGCGACCTTGGCCAGGGCACCAACGACCAGGGGGCGCAGGGCCGCTCGGTCCGCACCGAGCTCCAGGCCGACTGCTACGCCGGCGCCTGGGCCAACCATGCGGAGGCGGGCATCCTCGCGCCCGTGACGGACGCGCAGATCGCCGATGCCCTCGACGCAGCCGCGGCGGTCGGGGACGACCGGATCCAGGAATCGGTGAACGGCCGGGTCAACCCCGAGGCCTGGACGCACGGGTCCGCAGCACAACGGCAGCATTGGTTCACGATCGGCTACCAGGGCGGCGAGCCGGCCGACTGCGACACGTTCAGCGGCGGGATCTGACCTAGCTGGCGGACTCGAGGCGGCGGTCGGCGTCCGCGATCGCGTCGTCGGGGTCGGCGCCGCGGCGCAGGGCCGCGACCTCGATCCGCAGGTCGGCCGAGACCGGCGCCTGTTCCGACAAACGCCCGGTAGCCACGCTGGAGCCGGCCGACGAGATGCGCGGCATCGTCCTGGTTCGTCTCGGGCAGCAGGACCATGAACCGCTGCTTGCTGGCACGGACGGCGCGATCGGTCTCGCGGGCTTCGCGCGCGAGGACCTCGCCGAGGTGGCGGGCGAACCGGTCCGGGTCGATCGGTCCGGGTCCCACGATCAGGTCGATGACGAGCACCGAGGTCGGCCGACCGTACCGCGTCTGGCGGGCCGCCTCGCGTTGCAGGGCGGCCGTCCAGTCGGGGCGCGTGTCGAAGTCGAGCGGCCGTTGCCGGTGGGGTCGGGAGCGCCGGCGACGCGTCGGCGGGCCGTCGAGGAAGGCCTCGATCCGCTCGCCCGCAGCCTCCTCGTGGTGGTGGTCGGGGAGCGAGAACTTGCGCGGGCGGCGTCCCGCTCGGGGCGTGGACGGCTGAGGCGAGAGGGAGTCGTCGGGTGCGTGGGCCATGGAGTTCGACAAGGATACCGGCGCCGGCCCGGGAGCGCCGGGGAGACCCGTCAGACGGTCGAGATGACCCGCTCGACGCCCGCCCGGGCCAGCCGCGCCTCGAACTTCCGGGCTGCCTGTTCGAGCTCGTCGAGGTGCTGCGCGAGCCGCTCTCGGGCGGCCGTGGCGGTCGCGTCGAGATCCGGCAGCTCGAAGATGCCCCAGTGCTTGATGACCGGCAGGAGCACCTCGTCGCGGTGGACGCGCAGGTCGTAGATCCCGGCCCTTGCGATCGTGGCGGCCTTGCGGACGAAGTTCGGGATGCCGGCGCCGGGCATCTGGAACGCGAGCACCTCATCGACGATGGCGCGGACCGCGGCCGACGGCTGGAGCTCGATCGCGGCGCTCAGGATGTCGCGGTAGAAGACCATGTGCAGGTTCTCGTCGGCGGCGATGCGCACCATGATCCGGTCCGCGACCGGGTCATCGGAGTAGCGACCGGTGTTGCGGTGGGCGATGCGCGTGGCTAGCTCCTGGAACGTGACATAGGCGAGGCCGCGCAACGTGTCCGGGGCGTCGTGCTCGTAGCCCCGCTGGAGCTGGGCCATCCGGCCTCGCTCGAGCGCGACCGGATCGATGTTGCGCGTGACCGTCAGGTAGTCGCGCAGGACGATGGCATGGCGGCCTTCCTCGGCGGTCCAGCGGCCGACCCAGTTGATCCACGCGCCGTCACCCTTGCCGAACATGCCGTGGATGAGCCGGTGGTAGCTCGGCAGGTTGTCCTCGGTCAGCAGGCCGATCTCGAAGGCCGTCTGGGCGACGCCCGTGAGGCGCGGCTGGTCGGGCGTCCAGGGCTCCTTGTCGAAGTCGCGCCCGAGGCGGTACGGGATGTAGTCGTGGGGGAACCACTCCTGGGCGACCCGGGCGTGGCGATCGAAGAGGCGGCCGGCCTCCGGTTCCAGCTCGTGCAGCAGGGCACGCTCGTCGTAGTCGGGCATCAGTCAAGGCTAGCCGGGTGATCCCGGTCGCCCGCGTGGGACCCATGCGGACCTGCACCGGCACCGGGGTCGGCCTGCTAGGCTCGCTCGCGATGCGGACGGTGACGGCGACCCGCTACGTGACGGCGCTGCGCGAGGGCGGCTCGCTGCCGGGCCTGGTCGAGGCGGACGATGACGGCCTGTACGTGGTCAAGTTCCGGGGCGCGGGGCAGGGACCACGGGCGCTCGTCGCGGAGTGGCTGGCCGGCGAGCTGGCCCGGGCCGTCGGGCTGAACGTGCCGGACCTCGTAGCCGTGGAGCTCGATCCATCACTCGGCGACGCCGAGCCGCACGAGGAGATCCGCGACCTCGTCCATGCCAGCGGCGGACGCAACCTGGGCCTCGACTTCCTGCCGGGCGCGCTGCCGTTCAACCCGGTCGCCGCGAGCGCGGTCGCGACGCTCGATCCGGCCGAGGCGGCCGCGGTCGTCTGGCTCGATGGCCTGGTCACGAACCCCGATCGCACGGTCCAGAACCCGAACCTGCTCGTCTGGCACGGCCGGACGTGGCTCATCGACCATGGTGCGGCCCTGTACATCCATCACACCTGGACCGATCCCGACGCGCACGCCCGGCGCGGGTTCGAGCGGCTCGCCGACCACGTGCTCCTGCCGTTCGCGGGCTCCGTGGCGGACGCCGACGCTCGGCTGGCGAACCGGATCGACGCAGCCCTGCTGGAGCGGCTCGTGGCCGCCCTCCCGGACGATTGGCTGCCGGTCGACCGCGTCGCGGGCGACGCCGACGCGCAGCGCCGCGCCTACGTGCGCTACCTCACCCTGCGGCTGGAGTCGCCGCGGCCGTTCATCGAGGATGCCGAGCGTGCCCGCGCCGCGTGACGTGTTCCAGTACGCGGTCGTGCGGGTCGTGCCGCGCGTCGAGCGCGGCGAGCAGCTCAACGCCGGCGTGATCCTGCTCTGCCGTTCGCGGCCGTTCCTCGGGGCGCGGACCGCCCTCGACGAGCGACGACTCGCGGCGCTGGCCCCGGACCTGGATCCAGCCACGGTCCGGCCGCACCTCGAGGCGATCGAGCGGATCGCCGCCGGCGACCCGTCAGCCGGGCCGATCGCGAAGCTCGAGCCCGCCGAGCGGTTCCACTGGTTGGTGTCGCCGGCCAGCACGATCATCCAGCCGTCCGAGGTCCACACCGGGTTCTCCGACGATCCGGCGGCCGAGCTCGACCACCTCTTCGAGACACTGGTCCTCTAGCGGTCGGTCATGCCGCCAGATCCGCGAACGTGATCTCGATGAGCGGCGAGTAGGCGATCATCGTCTCGGCGTCCTGGTTCGGCCAGGCGTTGGCGACGATCCATTCGCAGACGCGGCGCCGTTCGGCTTCGTCGGTGACGATCCGGGCGGTCGCCGGCAGGTCGGCCTGTCCCGCGCCCTTCAGGTGGAACGTCAGATTCGGGTCCGCGCTGAGGTTGTGGATCCAGGCACGCACCCGGTCCGCGCGCGGCATGCCGCTGATGTAGATGCGCCCATCGATGTTGTGGAAGACGATCTCGATGCGCCGCGGCAGGCCGGTCCGGCGGCCGGTCGTGGTGATGTCGATGCGGTGCCCACGGCTGAGGGCACGCGCGATCCGCTCGTCCATGACCCTAGCCCTTGGCGGCCTTCGCGGCTCGCATCTCGGCTTTCTTCGCGCGCTTGCCGGCCTGGTAGGCCGCGAGCGATTCGGGTGAGTCGACGTCGGCGAGTGTCGGGTGGGTCGGCAGGACCGCCTCCCAGCCGGGTGGCTTCACGCCGAAGCGCTTCACGACGATGGCCAGGACCGTCCGGGCCTTCATCGGGCCGAAGCCGGGTAGCCCAAGCAGGCGCGTTTCGAGGTCCTTGCCGGACGTCGCCTCGGACCAGACGCGGCTCGCGTCATTGCCGTAGTCGTCGGCGATGGCCCGGGCGAGGTCCTGGACCTTGCCGGCCATGGAGGCCGGGAACCGGTGCAGGGCCGGTGGCTTGCGGAAGACCTCGACGAGCTCGGCCGGGTCCATCGCCGCGATCCTCGCCGCGTCCAGGTGGCCGATCCGGTGCTGGAGCTCGGCGGGGCCGCTGAACGCCTTCTGGACGGTGACCTGCTGGTCGAGCTCGAAGCCGATGAGCAGGGCGAGGGGGTCGGTGGCGATCAGCCGGTCGGCGGCCTCGTCACCCGTGAACGGCAGCGATTCGAACGTGGTCGTCATCCGCGCATGGTAGCCCTGCTACGCTCGGGCCATGGTCGCCGGCCATCGCCTGATCACCGCCCCGCACCTCCTCGACGTGGTCGCCGGGACCTGGCTGACCGACCGCCGCATCCTCGTCGCCGACGAGCGGATCGAGGCGGTCCTTGGTCCCGATGACGAGGTGCCCTCGGACGTGGAGCCCGTTCCCCTCGCGGGCGACTGGGTCGTGCCGGGGCTCATCGACTGTCACAGCCACCAGGTCGGCGAGCTCGAATACGCCGGCATCCCGGCCGTCGACGCCTCGGCCGCCGAGGAGACGCTCAGCGGCGTCCGGAACGCCGCGGCCACGCTGCGGGCCGGGTTCACGACGGTCCGAGACGTGGGGACGTACCGCGCCTTCATCGATGTCGCGTTGCGCGACGCCATCGACCGTGGCTGGACGCCGGGGCCGCGGATGCAGTGCGCCGGGGCGTACATCACGTCCCCTGGAGGTGGCGGCGAGGTCACCGGCGAGGCGCCGTCGCTCGGCCTGTCGCCCGAGCTGCGGCTCGGGGTCGTCGAGACACCCGACGAGGTCCGCGAGAAGGTTCGGGTCCTCGTCGACGGCGGTGCGACGCTCATCAAGTGCATCGTCACGGGGGCCGTGCTCACGCGCGGCACGCAGCCCGCCGTCATCGAGCTGTCCGAGCCGATGGTCAGCGCCGCGGTCGAGGAAGCGGCACGGCACGGGCTGTTCGTCGCGGCCCATGCCCACGGCGCCGAGGGGATCAAGGTCGCGATCCGGGCCGGCGTGCGATCCATCGAGCACGGCTCGCTCATCGACGACGAGGGCATCGCGATGCTCGTCGATCACGGCACGTATCTCGTCGCCGACGTCTACGACGGTGACTGGATCGCGGAGGAGGGACGTCGAGCCGGGTGGCCGGCCGAGACCCTCGAGAAGAACGACCAGACGACCCAGGCCCAGCGCGAGGGCTTCCGCAAGGCGGTCGCGGCCGGCGTCAAGGTCGCCTACGGCACCGACAGCGGGGTCTACCCGCACGCGATGGTCGCCATCCAGTTCGGGTACCAGGTCCGGCTGGGTCAGTCGCCGCTGGACGCGGTCCGGTCGGCGACGATCGTCGCCGCGGAACTGATGGGCTGGGAGGACCAGGTCGGTTCGCTCCGTGCCGGCCGCTTCGCGGATCTGGTGGCGCTCGACGCGGATCCGCTGGAGGACATCGAGGTCCTGCGGCGCCCCCGGACCGTCGTCAAGGGCGGCGTGCCGGTCGACTGAGCCGCCGGTCAGCGAGCCAGGGTCTGCGACCGTCGCTCGGCCACCAGGGCGGAGCCGACCGCGATGAGGCGATGGCCGACGCCGTGGCGGAGCCGTCGGACCGCCCCGCCCGGTAGACCGTCGTCGGTGAGACGCGTCCGGCGGGCCTCGCCCCGGAAGGCGGCGGTTCGCTCGTTGGCCATCACGAGCGGGACGTCGAAGGTCGAATGGGCGAGATCGGATCGAACGCAGGTCACGTGAGTCCTCCTTCCGTGGGTCGGGCGTCGAGCTCGTTCACTCGATGAAGATCCGGACACCGTCGCCGTCGTCATCGACGTCGAGGATCGGGCCGGTGATGCCGGAGGCGAGCGCCTCCCGGACGCGCTCGGTGACCGTGTCGGTCAGGCCGGGGATGCGATCGAGGGCCGCGCGGCCGAGGGCCAGCGGCACCCGCAGGTTGACGACCTTGCGGCCTCGATCGCTGACCTCGATCCGGATGGCACGCGACTGGACGGTGCCCGTCAGCGGCTTCGTCGCCGTCGCGGTCGTGGGTCCGGTGGTCGTCCGCGTGGTCGGCGCGTCGGTCGCATCCGCGCGCCCGTCGAGGGCGTCGAGGATCGGTCCAGCTTCCTCCGCCGTCAGGCGGCCGTCGGCGACCAGGCGGAGCACCTGCTCGAGGGCGTCGTCAGGCATCGGACGAACCACCTTCCAGGGTCTCGAGCCGGCGACCGGCCTCGGCCACGTCGATCTCGCCGCGCTCGAGGGCGCGCAGGATGGTGAGTCGCGCCTCGTCGTCAGCGTCGGGCCCGGTCTGGTCGACGACGACCGTCGGGCTATCGTCGGCAGCGGCGTCAGGGCGGACGATCTCGGGCGGCAGCGGCGCTTCGGGCGGCATCGGTGGCTCCTCTGACGTGAACGGGGCGATCGGGACCGGCGGAGCGTCCGGGCGAACGACCGCGGTCGGCTCGGCCAGGCTGATGTCGCCGGACATGGAACGGACGGTCATGGTCGGTCGACCACCGCCGACGATGAGGACGCGGCGACCCGGTTTGCCCTCGGTCCGGGCCCGACCACCGGACGTGACGTCACCCGCGACCGTGCTGGCCTCGAGCCGGACATCACCCGCGATCGCCAGCAGCATGTCGCCGCTCACGGTGTCGATGGCGAATGGCCCGGAGCCGGCGAGCCGGCCGGCAAGGCGGACGTCGCCACTGGTGGTCGTGGCCCGGAATGCCTCGAGGTCCGCGGCCCGGACGGATACGTCGCCCGAGACGGTCCGCGCCGCGACCGAGCAGGTCTTCACCGCGAGCACGTCGATGTCGCCGGAGACCGTCTCGAGAATCAACGTGCCGGTTACGTCGCGGAGGCTGAGATCCCCGGAGGACGTGCGGTAGCGCTGGTCGCCGGTCAGGCCGTCGACCGTCACCTCGGCGCTGGACGTCTCGACGACGACGGTCGCCGCGGCCGGGACGTCGATGACGAGCTCCGCCGCATGGCCGCCGCGGTGGATGTCACCGCCGAAGATGTCGCCGTGGTTGATGCGCAGCGACAGGCTGCCGGCACCTCGCTCGACCAGGACGCGGCGCTCGAGGTCGCCCTCGGCGTCGCGGACGCGCACGACCGATCCTTCGACGGCGCGCAGCCGCGCCTCGCCCGCCCGGAGCCGGATGGCAAGCAGCCCGCTGGGGCCGATCTCGTGTTCGATGCCGATGGGGCCGGCGGCGGTCCGGGTCATGGGGCGGCCTTGCCGAGCGCCCGGATCGCGGCCGCGGCATCCTCGGCGCTGATCTCGTGCCGGGCCAGCGACTCGAGGATGGCCTCGCGGCTGACGGGGGTCGCGCTGGCCGCAGGCTCGGCCTGGGTGTCGCCGAAGTCCTCGGTATCGGCTCGCTCGCCGAAGCCGAGCGCCTGGACGAGCGCCTCGACGCGGGAACGGACGGTCGGATAGCTGATGCCGAGCTCGCGCTCCATCTCGCGCAGGTTGCCCCGCGAGCGGAGGAAGCTCTCGAGCAGGGCCAGCTGGTCGCGGTTCAGGCGGCCGAAGCGGCCAACGCTGAACTCACCCTCGAGGGTGGTCCCGCAGCTGCCGCAATGGAGTCGCGTGACGGCCAGCTCGCTCGAGCAGACGGGGCATGTGGAGATGACGTCGTGTGCCATAGGTCAGTTCGACTTTCCTCGTGCGTGATATGCACGTTGTAATCCGACGCTTTCACTTTGTCAAGTCTGTCAATCACGTTGTGACATGTCGATACGCAATCTGTCGACCGACGCCGGCCGTCACGGGTGGGTGGGGGTCGTCAACCGTCCATGCGACCTCGGGCGCGTTTGCCGAGGTCGGAAACGGGCGTTCGTCGGCTGGATCCCGCGAGCCGGTGCCTGAGACTGCAGGGCAGCGAGGTGGCCAGGTCGGCCGCCGGCCAATGGACGGAAAGGAGAGCGCCGATGCCCGCACAGCAGCAGATCTTCGCGACCGACGGCCTCGGCATCCTGCCGTCCGCGCTGGTCGTCCTGATGACGATCCTCGCGATGCTTGGCGTGATCGCCCAGGCGGCGGCCGCCTAGCTTGCCCCCGCGACAGCCCGAATAACTCAGTTCCCGGCCCCGGCAGGACGACCGTCCCGACCGGGGCCTCCGACTGTCCGGGGCTGGATCGGCGCATACCTTGCGCCCGACGGAAGGTTCCGACGAGGCGTTGCATGAGATGCACGTCCCGTCGCCGTCGGCCTTACGGCTCGTCGCGTTCTTGCATCCCGCGCAAGGGACCGGATCGGACCGGTCGGCTCTTTGCGTGGGGCGCCATCGAGCGACACGAACCGACGGTGTCGATCGCTGGCGTCGAAGTTGGATGCATCTGACGCAAGCGGGCTCCGCCAACCCCCCTTGACACGCGCCCGTTCAGCATCTACCTTCCGTTCACATTAGTGTGAATGGTAGGGACAACGCTGAACGATGGTGAGCCTGTGAACGCCGCCGCCGCCCTCGACCTCGGCCCCGACCCCCTGCCCGAGCGACGCATCTCCGACGTCGAGACGATCAAGGCCCTGTCGGACCCCCTGCGTCTGCGGATCCTCGAGCTCATGACCGCCAAGCACGACGAGCCCTTCACGGTCAAGCGCCTGGCCGTGGCGCTCGGCGTCAGCCAGACGAAGCTGTACCACCACGTCAACCTGCTGCTCGAGCGCGAGCTCATCGCGACGGCCGGGACGCGCGTCGTGTCCGGGATCATCGAGACCAGCTACCGGATCGCGCAGCTCAAGATCAGCCTCGACCGCTCGCTCCTCGCCGCCGACAGCCCGCAGATGCACGACGTCCTGACGACCGTCTTCGAGGGCGCCCGTGACGACATCGAGCGCGGCGTGCGCACCGGGCGCATCCAGAGCGGCGAGGATGCCGACCCCTCGTTGAAGCTGCTCCTCTCGAAGGGCCTGGCGCGCCTGTCGAAGCCCCAGGCCGAAGCCGTCCGGGCTCGCCTCATCGAGCTGATCGACGGGTTCGACGCCGAGGAAGGCGACGGGCAGCCGTACGGCCTGGTCCTTGGTTTCTACCCGATGGCCGACCTGGAGCCGGTGGAGGTCGAGCCATGACCGACCAGGTCCGCCCGGCCGCGATGACCGTCCGCGACGTCCTGCGGCTGCCGGACTTCCGGCGCCTCTGGCTCGCCCAGGCGATCTCCGACGTCGGCGACGGCCTGACGCTCCTGACGCTCATGCTCCTGGTGAACCAGCTGACGGGCTCGACGCTGGCGCTGGCGGGTGTCGCGATGGCGCTCGCGATCCCGCCGCTGACGATCGGGATCGTCGCGGGCACCTACGTCGATCGCTGGGACCGGCGGACGATCATGATCGTCTCCGACTCGCTGCGGGCGGTCATCGTGCTCGGCTTCGTCGTGGTCGGGCGGGCGGAGCTCGTGCCGCTGCTGCTCGTCCTGGCGTTCGCGCAGGCGACGATCGGGACGTTCTTCAGCCCGGCTCGCGGGGCGCTCATCCCACGAGTCGTCCCGGCCGACGGCTTGCTCGCGGCCAACGCGATCGGTCAGGCCACCCGGGTCATCGCCGGCGTGATCGGCAGCGCCCTCGCCGGGCTCATCGTGGGCGTGGCCGGCGTCACCTGGCCCGCGTTCCTCATCGATTCAGCGACCTTCGCCGCCTCGGCGCTCCTGGTGCTGGGCGTGAGCCGGTCGGTCGGTCGGCCCAGCGACGCGGAGCGCGTCGCGGCGAGCGGTGTCGGCGCGTCGGTCCTCGAGGGCCTGCGGCTGATCGGCCACTCACGGGTGCTCCTGACGACCCTGATCGCCCTGGCGGTCGCGATGCTGGGCCTGGGCGCGGTCAACGTGCTGTTCCTGCCGCTCATCGTCAACGTCCTCGACGTCAGCCCGGTGTGGCTGGGCGCGGTCGACGTCGCCCAGAGTGCCTCGATGATCCTCGCGGCCGGCCTCGTCGCGGTGCTCGCCGCGCGTCTGCGGCCGTCGACGATCATCACGGTCGCCCTCCTCGCGACCGCGGTCCTGATCGGGCTGGTCGGGACGACGACCCACGTCGTGCAGGTCCTGCTGCTTCTGTTCGCGATCGGCTGGTTCATCACCCCGCTCCAGGCGGCCGTCGTGACGATCTTCCAGACGGGCGTCCCCGATGCCGGCCGCGGCCGCGCGATGGCGACGCTCCAGGCGGCGATGTCGGGCGCGTCGGTCGTGTCGATGGCCCTGGCCGGGGTCTTCGGCGACCTGGCCGGCGTGCGGAACGTGTTCATGCTGGCGGGCGCGGTGGTCTTCATCGGTGGCGTCGCGGCTGCGGTGCTGTACCGCGGCACCGGTCCGGCGACGATCATGGCGCCGCATGAGGCCGCCGAGCCCGGCGCCACCATCGATTCGGCGAGCGCCGCCGCCTAGCCGATCCCGCGCCGGGAATCGAACGGCCCGGCGTTGGGGCGCCGGACCGTTCGAGCGGATAGCGAGCGGATCAGCCGGCGCGCACCTGCGCGGCGGTGAGGTTGAAGTCGCCGACCAGGGAGTGGTAGTACCGCCCCTTCGCGTACGGGTCCTGCCAGACGCGATATCCGGGCGTCCGGACCGACGCGAACGAGTAGTCACGCGTCCCCGTCCACGCCGGATCGGCTTTGAAGATCTGGCCCATGGTCAGGTTCGTCGTCAGCAGGGCGCGGATGATCCACGACGCGCTGTCGATGCCGTTGGCGAAGACCGCCCGGGCTCCGGCCCGCAGGAATCCGGCGCCGTAGTTGTCGGCCCGCTTCTTGGCCGTGGCCTTGCTCGGGTTGGCCCGACCCCATTCGGAGTTGCCCGACGCGTAGCACAGGCGATTGAGGATGACCGCGGAGTTGGGCGCCAGGCCCAGCCTCGCCTTGACGTAGGCCTCGCCGTAGTACTTGGTGTTGTTGTTGCCCTTGCTCAGGGCCTTGTTCAGGCCGAGGCCGTCCTTGCGGTCCGCGTAGAACGCGCCGTACGGGCTGGGATGCCCGTTGCCGTGGCCGAGGTAGATGAAGATGTTGGCGCCCTTGGCTGCCGCTTTCACCCTCGTCCACGTGGCCTTGGGACTGTAGACCTCGACGACCTGTGCGCCATAGCTCCGGGCCAGGGCCGCGTACTTCTTGGCACTCTTGATGTATTTGGCGGTGCTCGACCCGACCGGGCCAACGACCACGACCACCTTGACGCCGGCCGCGCTGGCGGGGGTCGCGCTGGCGGAGAGACCGCCCACGGCGATGATCAGTGCGAGGATCGGGAGCGCCCAGAGGCGGACCGATCGGTGGGAAGACGCCCGCTGGGCGCCGTTGGTGTGTACCTGCAAGACTCTTGCCTCCTCCCTGCCGGAACGCCGTGCGGGGGCACGACGACGGTGGGTGTGGCCGCCGGCGGCAGGAAGGATCGCAAGGACGCGGGACGGGCGACACCGGCTCGGAGCGGTGGGCAAGAGCCGGACGCGATGGATCGGGTGAGCCGATCCGGGCCGTCGAGTGCGAGCACCCGACGCGATGACAGGAGTTCTGCCGTGGGGGCGGCGGTCTTCTGTTATGCCCTGTCTGTCGGTCTGTGCCTTGGGGGGCTGGCGCCCAGTATGCCAGCCCTGGCCAGTCCCTGCCGAGCCCGACCATCCGGCCATGGTCCGCAGGCGAACGGGTCAGCGCGCAGGCGCACCACCGTTTTCGGCTATGCTCCGGGCGGTTCAGGACCGGTGTGCCCATCACGCCACCGACGTCCGAGCCTCCCATCGCGCTCCCGCGCCCACGACCGCGACGGGATCCACCCAGGAGCCCACGCTTGACATTCGAACCGCTCGGCATCTCGGCCGATCTCATCAAGATGGTGGCCGAAGAAGGCTACGAGACCCCGACACCCGTCCAGGCCGCCGCGATCCCCCTCGTGCTGCAGGGCCGGGACGTGCTGGCCGCCGCGCAGACGGGGACCGGCAAGACCGCTGCCTTCGTCCTGCCCATCCTCGATCGCCTCCGCGCCCACGCGAACACGAGCTTCTCGCCGGCCCGGCATCCCGTGCGGGTCCTCATCCTCGTGCCGACGCGCGAGCTGGCGATGCAGGTCGACGAAAGCGTGCGGACCTACGGACGCACGGTCCCGCTGCGCTCCGCGGTCGTGTACGGCGGCATCCCGATGGATCCGCAGATCAAGGCCCTGCGCGCCGGGGTGGAGATCCTCGTCGCGACACCGGGCCGGCTGATCGATCTCGTCGGCCAGAAGGTCGCCAACCTGGGCCAGGTCGAGATCCTCGTCCTCGACGAGGCGGACCGGATGCTGGACATGGGTTTCCTGCCCGACATCCAGAAGATCATCGCGCTGCTGCCGGCGAAGCGGCAGAACCTCATGTTCTCGGCGACCTTCTCGGACGACATCCGCCGCCTGTCCGGCACGATCCTGCGCGATCCGGCCACGGTCGAAGTGGCCCCCCGCAACGCGACGGTCGATGCGGTCAAGCAGCTCGTCTACCCGGTCGATCGGGATCGCAAAGAGGAGCTGCTCGCGCACCTCATCCGAACGTACGACCTGCGCCAGGTCCTCGTCTTCACCCGGACGAAGCTCGCCGCGAGCCGGCTCGCCTCACGACTCGATCGCGACGGGCTCGACGCGGTCGCCATCCACTCCGACCGCTCCCAACCGGAACGCACGCGAGCCCTGGAGGGCTTCAAGTCCGGCGAGATCCGGGTTCTCGTGGCCACCGACGTCGCGGCCCGCGGCCTCGACATCGAGGATTTGCCAGTCGTCGTGAACTTCGAGCTGCCCTGGAACCCGCAGGACTACATCCACCGGATCGGGCGGACCGGGCGGGCCGGGGCGACGGGTGAGGCCATCTCGCTGGTATGCATGGACGAGGTCGACCTGTTGCGCGGCATCCAGCGGATGCTCAAGGTGGCGATCCCCTGGACGGTCGAAGAGGGCTTCGTTCCCGATCGGAGCGCCGAAGCCCGGCCGCTGTCGATGCGAGCGGGTCACGCCCGGACGGGTCCGGACCACCACGCGCACCGCAAGCCGGTACGCCGGACGGGCAGGGTCGGGAGCGGCCGGAGCGGCTAGGTCGGGCCGGCCGAGGTCGCCGGTTCGGGCGACGCCGGTGACTCGGCGTCGGCCGACGCATCTGAGGTCGGGGCCGGGACACCGGCCGACAGCGGCGCGTGCGTCCCTTCGGGGGCGTCCATCGCGGCGCCCGGGAAGAAGAAGCCGAGCATGATGTCGGCGCGGACCCGGTCGACGCCGTAGCGATTGATGAGGGCGTGCGGGAAGGCCACCGTCTCGTCGCCGCCGCCGACCAGGCCGAGCTTGACCTCACGCAGCATCACGAACTCACCGCTCGGGCGAGTCAGTGCGCGGCCGGGGTCAAAGCCTGGAAGCGTCGGCAGTTCGCCATCGATCACGTACGGCCCGACCACGAGGCTGATACCGTGCCAGGCGGCGTGCTGCGAGATGTAGGGATCGTCGTCCGAGATGACGATGAGCACGTCGTCGATCGCGACCGCGACGTCACCCTTCGCCTGGGGGGCGCCACCATCGAGGGGCAGCCAGCTCGTCTCGAGCATCGCCACGTCGGTGGACGTCTCGAGCAGGTCGCGCAGCTGCCCGGCACAGTCGACCGTGCCGCTGGCGATCCCCCCGGCCATGTACGCGTCCACGCGGATGGGCATCGTGCCCCCTTGAGCGTTGCCGAACTGTGGCCCACGTGAGCGCCCGCGTGAATGAGCCGTCGGTACCCGATCCAGTCATCCGGAGGTACCCGTCCGCTCGTGGCGCGCCGGCTCGTTCCGGGCCGTCGCGAGGCCCCGGTCAGAGCGGATCGCGGCAGTCGCGGCAACCGCCCATCGTGCGCAGGAGCGCCAGGCGGAGCATCGAGCGCGCGATGACCGACGGGTCCGAGCGGCTCTGGTTGGTTACGACCGCGATGGCGACCCGCTCCTGTGGGAACCAGCGGACGACGGCCCGGAACCCGAGCAACCGACCGGAGTGGCCCAGGCTCGGGTGACCGTCGAAGACGATCGTCTGGACGCCCAGGCCGTACGGGATCGCCGTCGTGCGATCGGCCGCGTAGGTGACGCCACCGATCATCGTCTGGAGCGCCGCCGGACCCAGGAGGTCGCCGCCATACAGGGCATGCGCCCAGCGGATGAGGTCGGACGGTGTCGAGGCGATCGATCCGGCGGCACCGGCCGCGGTGACCACCGATGTGAACGGGGCCACGTCCGTGCCGTCGTTGAGATCGACCGGTCGGAGCTTGGTGCTCGCGCCATCGAACCGATAGCCGTGCGCGACCGGCCCATGTGGCTCCCCGTTGATCTGCTCGAACGTGTGCGCCAGGTCGAGCGGCTCGAAGAACCGCGTCCGGAGCTGCGTCGCCAGCGATCGACCGTCGACCCGCTCGGCGATGAGTCCCAGGATCAGGTAGTTCGTGTTCGAGTAATGCCAGCCTTTGCCCGGCTTGAAATACGGCTTGCCCATGTAGTGGAGCGACCTCGCCGCGTTCCACGTCCGACCCCGATCGGCCAGCAGGGCCTTGTCGATCTTCGGGTTGAGGAAGAAGTCGCGCAGGCCGCTCGTGTGGTTCAGCAGCATGCGGACGGTCACCCGGCGATCGATCGAGAGCTCGGGCAGATAGTCGATGACGCGGTGGGCCAGGTCCACCTTGCCTTCCTCGGCGAGCGCGAGGATCAGGGCCGCGGTGAACGTCTTGCTGATGCTCGCGACCGCGAACGCCGTGTCCACGGTCACCGGCTCGCGGGCCGTGACGTTCGCGAGGCCGCTGGTCCCGCGCCACGTGGTGCCATCCGGAAAGAGGATCGCGACCGAGACACCCGGGATGCCCTCCCGGACACGCAGGCGGTCGAGTCGGCGCTGGAGCGTCGCGCGCAGGATCGCCTCGGACCGCGGGGTGACGCCCTCGCCGACGGACCGACCGAAGACCTGGGTCGGGTCGACCGCGCTCGCGCCGCTGGCCGGTCCGAACGCGGTGACGAGGACGGCCAGGGCCGCGCCGACGATCGTGGCGCGCCGAACCGACGCGACGTGCGATCGCGGAAATGGCCGCGTCGGGGTGCGCTGGCTCATGCGGCCCAGGCGGAACGATCGGTCGCCACGACCTGCGCACGATACCCCGGGCGCCTCGCGGGTACCATCGGAGCGGTGAGCCCCGATCGAAGCGCCTCCGCCCTCCTGCGCGCCGTGGGCCTGCTGCCCGACGGTCCGGCCGTCTGGGGCCGAGCCCTCCCGCCGACCGGAGCGGGCGTGTTCGTGGTCGAGATCGCGTCGCCGCTGCCGGCCGCGCCACTCGAGCTGACACGTATCGGCAAGTGGCTCGAACGCCTCGACGACCTCCGCCTCGACAGGGGGCGACCGACGTCCAAGGCCCTCGCCGCGCGCCTGGCCGCGTTCTGGTTGCCCTCGGAACCGGTCCTCTACGTGGGCTCGTCCGAGAACTCGGTCAGCCGCCGCGTGGCGGCGCTCCTCGCGACCCCGCTCGGCGACCGACGGCCCCACTCCGGCGGGCACTGGCTTCATGCGCTCCGGATGCCGGCCGGTACCCGGATCTGGTGGAGCGCGACGCCCGCGGTCGAGGAATACGAGGACGCGTTGCTCACCGCGTTCGCGGCCGGGGTCAGCGACGCCGCGCGGGCGGCGCTTCACGACCCGGACACCGTCCTCCCGTTCGCGAACCTCCGCCGCCCGACGGGTGAGCGCAAACGAACTGGCCTGACCGGCTCGCTGCTGCCGGAACCGGTCGTGGTACCGACGCCGCCGACGAGGATCGTCCAGCTGCCCGACGGGGACGCCGAGGGAGCCGACGGGCGACCGCCCGAGCCAAAACGTCGATCAGCGACTGCCGCGCGGAAGACTCCGGCCGCCCCTGTGATGGCGACGGCGGCATCCCAGCCCGGGCCGCCGGAGGATCTCGGCGCGCTGACGCCCGAGGGTGCCGCGCGTCTCCAGGCGGAGCTCGACGGGCTGATCCGCGATCGGCGGCCCGAGGTCATCGGCCGGATCCGCGCCGCGAAGGAGCTCGGTGACCTCAAGGAGAACTCGGACTACCACGCGGCCCGGGCCGAGCAGTCGTTCCTCGAGGGCCGCATCCAGGCGATCGAGGCCCGGTTACGCACGGCCGTCATCGTCGAAGCGCCCGCGGCCGGTGCACGGATCGGCCTCGGCTCGGTCGTGCGCATCGAGACCGACGGCGAGACCATCGACTACACGATCGTGGGCTCCTCGGAGTCGGACGTCGCGGCCGGCCGGATCTCGTCATCGTCGCCGGTCGGTCGTGCGCTCCTGGGCCGGTCCGATGGGGACGAGATCGTGATCGTCACCCCGGCGGGCGACCGCCACTATCGGATCGTGTCGGTGAACTGATCGGCGCCGACTAGCTGTCCGGCGCGCCACCTCAGCTCTTCGGGGCGTCGACCAGCTTGTGTTCGACGGCGTAGAGCGCCGCCTGGGTCCGAGATGCCAGGCCGAGCTTGCCCAGGATGTTCGACACGTAGGTCCGGGCGGTCCGTTCGGTGATGAACAGCGTCGCCCCGATCTCCTTGTTGCTCATCCCCTGGCCGAGCAGGCGCAGGACGTCCTTCTCGCGTTCGGTCAGCGGCTCGGCGAGCTCGTCCTCGGGTGACTTGCGGTTGCGCATCCGCTGGGCGAGCAGGCGCGCGACGGCGGGATCGAGATGAACCTCGCCCGCGAACGCGGCACGGATGGCCGCGGCGACCTCCTCCGCCTCGGCGTCCTTGAGGACGTAGCCCGACGCCCCGGCCTCGAGCGCGGCTGTCACCTTCTCCTCCTCGATGAAGGAGGTCATCGTGACGATCTCGGTGTCGGGACGCTCGGCCTTGATCCGCCCGATGGCCGTGATCCCGTCCATGTTCGGCATCAGCAGGTCCATCAGCACCACGTCGGGCTCGAGGCGGCGGGCGACGGCCACACCCTCGGAGCCGTCGGAGGCTTCGCCGACGACCTCGATGTCGGGCTGCAGGTCGAGGAAGACGCGCAGGCCCGTGCGCACGACCGAGTGGTCGTCGACGATGAGCACGCGGATCTTCGTGGGGTCGGACACTGGATCTCCCGGCGCCGGAGCGCCATCGTCAGCCGGTCGCGCAACGCGGTCGTCCGCGAGTCTATCAAGCGCCGCCACGCGATGCGCCCTCAGGCAGGCCGCGACCGGCCGGCCGCCTCGACCGCGCTGACGAGCTCCGTCGGTCGGAATGTCTTGCGAACGAAGCCGTCGGCGACGGTCGCGAGCGCCCCCTGGTCGATGCCTTCGTACGAGCCCATCACGACGACACGCACGCTCGGGGCGAGCGCGCGGAGCCGAGCGATGAACGCGAGTCCGCCTTCGATCTCCGGCAGGCGCGGGTCCACGACGACGACGTCAGGGCTGGCATCGGCGACGAGCTCGAGCGCCGAGCTCGATCCGCCGGCTTCGCCGACGACGACCAGTCGCTGGCCGATCCCCAGCAGCCCCCTCAGGCTCTCGCGGACCCGATCATCCGCGTCCACGACGAGGACTCTGAGCGGCGCAGGCCCTGGGCTCGGGTCGTGCATCCCCACCATCGTGGCGCGCACGGCCTCGAACCGGGAACGGACTCTTGCCGATGCCCGGGTCGGCCGAACGACGTGGGTTCGCCTACGTCATCGGTCGCGCACGGCCGGGTCCGCGGCCCGAGCGCGGCGCTTGCCTGGTTCGGCGGCGCCCTCGACCGCGACCGGGTCGGGCACCACCACCTCGATCGTCGTGCCCTTGCCGCTGACGCTCTTGCACGAGAAGGACGCCCCGATCCGCGTGGCGCGAGCCTGCATCCCGGCCAGGCCGAGGTGCCCGGCCGGCACGTGGGCCGGGTCGAAGCCCTTGCCGTCGTCCTCGATGCGGAGCCGCACGCCCGCTCGCTTGCGACCGACCTCGACGCGCACCTGCCGGGCAGCCGCGTGCTTCACGACGTTGTGGAGCGCCTCCTGGGCGATGCGGTACAGCGTCTCCTCGACAGGCAACGGCAGGCGCTCCTCGCCGAGCGTGCTCTCGACCACGACCGGGAGCCCGATCCGGCCCTGCAGGGCGGCGGTGTGGGTCTTGAGCGCCCGAGTCAGCCCGTCCTGCTCGAGATTCCCTGGTCGGAGCTCGAAGATGAGCGCCCGCATCTCGGCGAGGGCCTCGCGCTGGAGCTCGCGCAGCTGGGTCATCTGGGCCCGCGCCGATTCGACGTCGCGGTCCATCAACAGCTCGACCGACCGCGAGACGAGGGTCATCGAGAACAGCGCCTGCGTGACCGAGTCGTGCAGCTCGCGCGCCAGGTGCGCGCGTTCCTCGCCGGCCGCCAGCTCGCCTGCCTGGCGACGCAGGTCGCGCTCGAGGCGGTCGCGGTCGCTGACATCGCGGGCCGCGCCATGGGCGCCGACGAACCTCCCGTCGGACACCATGCCGATGCCATTGATCTCGACCAGGACGTCGTGACCGTCCGCGTGCCGGAAGGGCAGCCGCGAGCGCTGGACCGAGGTCGGATGGCGCGACAGCCACTTGAACCGGACCTCGACCTCGCGCCGGACCTCGGGCGCGAAGGCCTCCCAGTACGGGCGACCGACGAGCTCGGGCGCCGTCATGCCAAGCATCGAGTCGACCGTGTCGCTGACGAAGGTGAGGATGCCGTCGGCGTTGGTCACCCAGACGAGGTCCGGCGACGACGACACGAGATAGCGATAGCGCTCCTCGGAGTCGCGGATCTCGCGCTGGAGGCGTTCCCGCTCGCTCGTGTCGCGGGTCGAGCCGTGGATGCCGGCGAACTTGCCGTCCGGGCCAGTGATGCCGATGGAGTGGACCTCGACTGGGGTGATCCGCCCGTCCCTGCCGATGAGGGTCAGCTCGGCCACCTGCTGGGTGGCGGGGTCGGCGACGAGCTTCTGCCAGCGGTCGCCGGCGACCGCCATCGACTCGGGCTGGACGAGCAGCGAAAAGTGCTGGCCGACGAGCTCACCTGGTGGGTAGCCCGTCATCGTCTCGATGGCCTCGGAGATGAACGTGAAGTGCCCGTCCGGGTCCGTCGCGAAGACGACGTCGGGGGAGTTCTCGACGAGGAACCGGTAGCGCTCCTGCGATTGGGCCAGCTCGCGCTCGAGGCGCTCCTGTTCGTTCAGGCCACGCGCGGTCCCCTGGACGCCGGCGAACTTGTCGTCCTCCCAGACCGCGACCGACGAGATCGCGGCCGGGAAGACCGTCCCGTCGCGATGCTTGACCATGTACCGGAACCGGCGGACGACGTCGTGTTCCTCGCGCTGCGCCTCGAAGTTGCGCATCGCCTCCTCGAGCGACTCCTCCGCGGTCAGCTCCGCGAAGCTCATCCCCACGACCTCGGTCGAGGTCCAGCCGAAGAGCGCCTCGACGCCCTCGGCCATGAACAGGAAGTTGCCGTCGGCATCGCTGCGGTAGATGACGTCCGGCGTCGTCTGCACGAGCTGCCGGAAGCGCGTCTCCGATTCGCGCAGTTCCCGTTCGAGCCGGTCCCGCTCGCGCATGTCGCGGACCGAGCCGTTGGCGACGGCGAACTTGCCGTCCTCGTCGAGCCGCGCGATCGCGATGAACTCCGAGGGGATCGGCTCGCCGTCGGGGCCGAGCAGGTTGATCCGGCCGCGCAGTTCCTGCGAGCCTGTCGCCATGCCGGCCGACCAGTCGAGTTCGGCGACATCACGCGACGATTCGTGGAGGAGCACGCCGAAGTGCTGGCCGAGCAGTTCCTCGGGCCGACGCCCGGTCATCCGCTCGACGGCGTCCGACAGGAACGTCAGTCGCGCGTCCGGCCCGACCGACCAGACGAGATCCGGCGCGTTCTCGACGAGGAACCGGTAGCGCTCCTCGGATTCGGTCAGGCGGGTCAGGAGCGTGCTGTTCGTGATGGCGATGGCGGCCTGGTCGGCCAGGCCCTGGAGGAGGTCCAGCTCCTCGGCCATGAAGTCGCGCGGCGTGGCCGACGAGATGGCCAGCGTCCCGATGACCTCACCGCCCGGTGCCCGGAGCGGAGCGGCCGCCATCCCGCGCAGCCCCAGCCGATGGGCCACGGTGACGTCGTCGGGCTCCTGCGGGATCCGCGGATCGGCGAGGTAGTCGATCGTCGAAACAGGCACGCGCTGCTCGGCGGCCAGGCCGTTGATCCCCCCGCCGAGCGGGAACTGCATGCCCAGGAGCCATGCCCGCGTCTCGGCGTCGGACCCACCGGCCACGACGACCGGCACGAGGTACGTCCGCGTCGTCGGACATGCGGGTCAGGTGCGCGCCGTCGGTGCCGAGCAGGCGCTTGGCCTCCTCGACCACGCGCTCGAGGATGACGTCGGGTTCGCGCAGGGCCGCGATCCGGGCCGTGATGTCGCGGAGCGAGCGTTCGGTCTCGGCGCGCAGGGCGACCGCCCGCCTGGATCGCTCGAGCTCCTCGATCAGTCGCGCGTTGGTGATCGCGATCGCGGCCTGGTCGGCGAGGCCGCCGAGGACCGCCTCGTCGATCATGTCGAACGCGTTCCGCTCGTGGCGGTAGACCTCGATCGCGCCGAGCGGCCCTTCGTCGCCGATGATCGGGGCGACGATGAGGTCGCCGATGCCGGTCGCCCGAGCCAGCTGGTCGGTCTCGCCGACGTGCAGGAAGTCGGCGTTGAGGTAGTCGCCTGCCGTGATGACCCGACCCTCGGCCATCGCCCGGCCGGACAGGCCCTCGCCCAGGCGCAGGCGGGTCGTCCGCACGGAGGCTCGCTGCGCCTCGGTCAGTCCGGCGTCGTAGGCCGACAGGAGGACGCCCTCGATCGGGTCGAATTCGTCGATGACGGCGCCGTCGGCGCGGAGCAGGCGGAGCGCCTCGTCGACGATGCGCTGGAGCAGGTCGCCGGGTTCGCGGATCGCCGTGATCCGGGCGGCGATCTCGCGCAACGCATGCTCCGCCTCGGCCCGTCGCTCGATGACCGCCCGTGAGCGCTCCAGCTCCGCCATGAGCCGCGCGTTGCGGATCGCGATGGACGCCTGGGTGGCCAGCGCCGTGAGGACCTCAAGGTCGGACGCGTCGTAGGCGCCCGGGCTGCGGGACACCACCGAGATGGTGCCGATCGGCCCGCCTTCGCCCGACAGCGGCGTCGAGATGACGGCCCGGATGCCGGCCGAGCGGATGAACGAATCGATCTCGTCCGTGTGATCGAAGCGCTCGTCGGCGAGGTAGTCACGGGTGAGGACGGCACGCTGCTCGGCGAACGCCAGCCCGGCCACGGCCTGGCCCGGCTTGAGGCCGCCGGTCTTCGCCCATTCGGGCATCACCGCCATCGCGTCGCCGGCCGAGTACGACCAGCGCAGGGCATCGATCGCGGGGTCGTACTGGTCGATCCGGGCCCCATCGGATTCGAGCAGGCGGGCCGCTTCGTCGACGATCTGCTGGAGGACCTCGGCCGGGTCGAGGATGGCCGACACGCGGGCGGCGATCTCGCGCAGCGTGCGTTCGGCATCGGCCCGCCGGGCGATCTCCTCGCGCGAGACCTCGAGCTCATCGATGAGGCGGGCGTTCGCGATGGTGACCGCGGCCTGGTCGGCCAGGGCGGCGAGGAGGCCGGCGTCCTTCGCATCGAACGCATCGGGCCGGTCCGAGTAGGCGTTGACGACGCCGAGGACGCCGTCGCGGTGGACGAGCGGTGCCGCGATGACCGAGCGGATCCCGCTCTCGCGCACGAACGCGTCGCGATCCGCGGTATGGCTGAAGCGGTCGTCCGCGAGGTAGTCGCCGGTCCACGCGGTCGCGCGCGTCGAGATGGCGAGCCCGGAGACGCCGACGGTCGGGTCGACCTCGATGTCCACGATGAGGCCGGCGTTCGCCTTGGTCCGCTCGCTGAACGCCTGGTCCGGCCAGGCTTCCGCCATCCCCTCGTCGTCGATGAGGTCGATCGTCACGCCCTTGGCCTCGAGGAGGCGGGCGGCGGCATCGATGACGAACTGGAGGATCTCCTGCTGGTCCCGCATCGCGCTGACCCGGGCGGCGACCTCCCGCAACGTCCGCTCGGCGTCTGCCGTCGCGGCCAGGTCGGACTGGGAGTGGGCCAGCTGGTCGATCAACTTGGCGTTCGTGATGGCGATGGCCGCCTGGCTGGCCAGGGCGCCGATCAGGCCCGCGTCCGTCTCGTTGAACGCGTCGCGCCTCTTCGAGTAGACCTCGATGACGCCGAGCGGACCGGTCTCGCCGGTGATCGGCGCCGCGACCATCGAATGGAAGCCGGTGCGCTCGTAGAACTCGGTCGACTCGGGCGAGGGCGGGAACTGCGAAGCGAGGTCGTCGCCGGCGATGACGACGCGATCCTCGGCGACGGCCGTGCCGGTCGCCCCGACCCCGACCGAGATCCAGAGCGCGGCCCGTTCGTCGGGCGTGAACGCCGCCCCGAAGCCGTCGTCGTAGGTCCAGCGCAGGTCGCCGGTCGCGGGGTCGAGCAGGTCGAGGATGACCCCGTCGGCGCGGACGATCCGCCCGGCATGCTTGACCACGTCCACGAGGATCTCGGCCGGCTCTCGCAGGATCGTGATCCGGGCCGCGATCTCGCGCAGGGCCTGCTCGGCCTCGGCGCGTCGGCCGAGGGCCTCGCGCGAGCGATCCAGTTCCGCGATCAGGCGGGTGGTCGTGATGGTGATCGAGGCCTGGTCGGCGATCGCGGTGAGGAGCGCGGCATCGGTCTCGTCCCATGCGTCCTTGCGGCTCGAGTAGATCGTCAGGGCCCCGAACGGCCCGGCATCGCCCACGAGCGGCGCGGCCATGACCGAGTGGATCCCGACCCGGCGGACGTATGGGTCGCCCAGGTTGCCGTGGCGGAAGCTGTGGTCGTGGACGTAGTCGCCCGTCCAGGCGGCTTTGCCCGTGACCACGGCCTTGCCCGAGATGCCCTCGTCGAGAGTCTCCTCGGGGTCCTCCGGCCAATCGTCGTCGTTCGCGCTCTGATCGCCCGAGGCGTACGCCGGGCGAAGCAGGTTGATGGTCGGATCGATCAGGTCGATGCGAGCTCCCCCGGCCCGCAGCAGGCGGGCGGCCTCGTCGACGGCCCGCTGCAGGACTGCCGGCAGGTCGGCCGCGGCGCTGATCCGGGCGCCGATCTCGCGCAGCGAGCGCTCCGCCTCGGCGCGCTTGGCCAGCTCCGACCGCGACAAGTCGAGGGCCTCGATGAGCCGGGCGTTGGCCATCGCCGCCGCCGCGTGATCGGCGAGGGCCCGGACCAGCGCGATCTGGGAGGCGTTGAAGGCCGCCGGTCGCGTGCTGAACGCCCCGAGCGCACCGAAGACCTCGTCCGCGTGGACGAGCGGGGCGGCCACCATGGACCGGATGCCGATGTCCTCGACGACCCGGTCCGGGTCCGGGGCGTGGTCGAAGGCCGGATCGACGAGGTAATCGTCGGTGCTGACCACGGCGCGCCGTTTGACGGCATTCCCGAACATGCCGGTCCCGATCGGCAGCCGGATCGAGCGGACCCACGCCCGGCTGCGGGCGCTGCGGATGCCGGCGTCGTGCGCGAACCGAAGGTGCCCGGTCTCCGGATCGAGGACGTAGACCATGGCCCCGTCGGCCTCGAGCAGGCGCGACGTCTCGGCGACGGCGGCGACCAGCAGCTCATGGGTGTCGCCCTGCCCGCCGTCCGGATCGCGTCGGGCGGCGGCCTTCGCCCGTGCGGCGGCCCGGCCGTTCGTCGAGGCGACCGGCTTCGCCGGAGCTTCCGTGATGGGCTCCTCGGGCGGGGCGGCGCGAGGCGCGCGAGCGCGCGGTGTTCGTGTGGCCACGGTCCGAGGATACGACGGCTCCGCGAGTACCGGCATCGCCGTTCGCCGACGGTGGCTACGTCATCCGGCCGATGGACGACCCGGCACGGGTCGAGCCGGGCGGTGGGCGTCCGTCCCATCACGGTGATGTCGGTCGCCCACCGCCGATGTCAGGGCTGGCCCTGACGATGCCCCTCGACAGCCGGCTCCCTCCGCCGGCGCAACACGATCGCTGAGGTCAACGCCAAGATGTTCGCTTCCCGAACCGCCCTTCGCCCCTCCGACGTCGCACTCCGCGCCCTCATCGTGGGCCTGGCCCTCGCCACCGGGTACATCCACTCGACCCTCGGTGGCCTGCTGTTCACGTTGAACGCCGTCGGCTATGCCGTCGCCGCGATCGCCATGATCGTGCCGCTGGCCCTCGCCGTCCGCTTCCGCTGGGTCATCCGCCTGGGCCTCATGGGCTATGCGGCGACGACCATCATCGGCTGGGCCATCACGGGCCCGTACTACACCACCGCCTACATCGCCAAGGCCATCGAGGTCGCCCTGATCGTCGCGGTCGCGATCGACTTCGCCCGCCACGACGGCAGCCCGGTCGACGTCATCCGCCGAGAGTTCGCCAACTTCACGTCGTTCGTCGCCCGCCAGCGCGGCACGGCCGGCGCCGGCGCCTAGTCAACCCACCACCGAACCCTCGAAGGAGTCCTCCGCCATGAAGCGCCTGACCCTCGCCTTCGGCCTGGTCGCCCTGGCCGCCGTCCTCGCCGCCTGCTCAGGCGCTTCGGCGGCTCCGGCCACCCCGGCCGACCCCGGCACCGCGAGCGGCGCCGCCGTCTCGATCACCGCCAAGGACATGAAGTTCAGCCCGTCGCAGGTGTCGGTCAAGGCCGACACGGCGTTCTCGATCGACTTCGACAACCAGGACGGCGCCCCGCACAACATCGCGATCTCGAACGCCTCCGGGGCCTCGGTGGCCAAGGGCGAGATCGTCTCCTCGAAGAAGGTGACCTACACCGTCCCGGCCCTGGCCGCGGGCACGTACACCTTCATCTGCGAGGTCCATCCCGACATGAAGGGCACGATCACCGCCCAGTGACCGGTCGCCCTCCCGCCGCCTCGAACCCCTCGGTCTGACCGGGGGGTTCCGCCATCGTCTGGCACAGTTACCCTCATGCACAGCCCCCAAGCGGGCGCGACCGCGGTGCCGCGTCAGGAGTCTCAGACATGCTCGAAGTCATCGATCTCGCCAAACGCTATGGGCCCGTGGTGGCCCTCGACGGCGCGTCGTTCCGCGCCACCCCCGGCCGCATCGTGGGGTTCCTCGGCCCCAACGGCGCCGGCAAGACCACGACGATGCGCACCATCTTCGGGCTTGCCCGCGCCGACCGCGGCGAGGTCCGCTGGAAGGGCGCGCCGGTCGATCGCGACGCACGCCTGCGCTTCGGCTACATGCCAGAGCAGCGCGGCCTCTATCCGCGGATGCGGGTCGCCGAGCAACTGAGCTACTTCGCCCAGCAGCATGGCCTCGGCGGCAAGGCTGCGAACGCGGCCGCGGCGCACTGGCTGGAGCGGATGGGCCTGGCCGACCGCGCCAAGTCGAAGCTCGAGGAGCTCTCGCACGGCAACCAGCAGCGCGTCCAGCTGGCCGTGGCGCTCGCCCACGACCCCGAGCTGCTCGTCCTCGATGAGCCGTTCTCCGGCCTCGACCCCATCGGCATCGCGACGATGACCGAGGTGGTCCAGGAACGGGCCGCGGCCGGCGTCGGCGTCGTGTTCTCGAGCCATCAGCTCGATCTCGTCGAGGACATCTGCGAGGACGTCGTGATCATCGCCCGCGGTCGCATCGTGGCCGCCGGCGCCATCGACGACCTGAAGGAGGCGTCCGGCCGCCAGCATCTCGAGATCGAGGTCCCCGGTTCCGACGGAGCGTGGCTCGACGGTCGCGCCGACCTGACCGTGCTCGACCACAGCGGTGACCGGGTCAAGCTCCTGGTCGACCGCTCGGTCGATCTCGACGAGCTGCTGGCCCACGCGCGACAGGCCGGCGAGGTCCGGACGTTCGCGTATCAGCCACCCAAGCTGTCCGAGCTGTTCATGGAAGCGGTCACCCCGGCCGAGCCCGTCAAGGAGGTGGCCTGATGAGCCGCTGGCGCAGCATCTGGCTGGTCGCCCGACGCGAGATCGTGGAGCGCGGCCGGAGCCGCGGCTTCATCTTCAGCGTGTTGTTCACCACGGTCATCGTGGTCGGCTCGTTCCTGGTCCCGGCGCTCCTCTTCGGCGACCAGGAGGACGCCAAGATCGGCGTCGTCCAGCCGAGCCCGCCGGCTCTCGAAGGGACGATCACCGCGATCGCCTCGGGAGCGGACCGCTCGATCGTGTTCCTGCCGTACGCCGACCGCGGCCAGGCCGAGGCGGCACTCAAGGCCGACCAGGTCGAGGCCGTCATCGACGTGCCCGCCGACCTGTCCTCGCCGGGTTCGGTCATCTACAAGGAATCGGCCGACCCGGTCGTCCAGAGCGTCGTCGGCGCGGCCGTCGTTGGCCTGCGCATGAACGACGTGCTGGCCGACACCGATGTCGACCAGGCCGCGCTCGCGGCCGCGCAGGCGACACCGGCCGCGGTCGAGCTCGACCCGCAGACCGACGCCGACCGAGCCCGGTTCCTCGTGGCCAACATCGGGGCCGTCCTGATCCTCGTCGGCATCTTCAGCTTCGGCTTCACGGTCCTGACCGGTGTCGTCGAGGAGAAGCAGAGCCGCGTGGTCGAGGTCGTGCTCTCGACGGTCCGGCCGCGCGACCTGCTGATGGGCAAGGTCCTCGGGATCGGCGTGCTGGGCATCGTCCAGCTCGTCGTGTTCGTCACCGCGGCGCTCATCGCCGCCAGCCTCACCAACCGCCTGGTCCTGCCCAGCACGACGCCGGGCGCGATCTTGCTGCTCGCGGTGTGGTTCATCCTCGGCTACGCGCTCTACTCGACGGCGCTCGGGTTCCTCGGCGCTCTCGCGTCGAGGATGGAAGAGGCGTCGAACGCCTCGACCCCAGTCACGATGGTCGCGATGACCAGCTATTTCGTCGCGATCCTGGGAGTCATCAACGACCCCGACGGAACGGTCGCCACCATCGCGACCTTCATCCCCGCGTCGGCTCCGTTCGTCGTCCCGTTGCGCGCCGCATTCGATGCGATCCCGGCGTGGCAGATCGGGTTGTCGATCGCCATCACGCTGATCGGGATCTGGGCCCTGTTCACGGTCGGGGCACGCGTCTACTCGGGCGCGGTCCTCCAGACGGCGGGCCGGATGAAGCTGCGCGACGCGTGGCGATCGGCCGGGGAGTAGGTCGCAGGCGACCGGACCCCGACCAGCTTGCCGTCAGTCCAGCGGTTCGAACAACCCGGGCGTGCCGCCCGCGTGCCAGAAGACCACGGGCCGGCCGGCGAGCTCGCCGGACCGGGCCCGCGCGACCAGCGCCGCCAGCGCCTTGGCCGTGTAGATCGGGTCGACCAGGATCCCCTCGGTCCGGCCGAGGAGTCGCATCGCCGCGTCGGCGGCCGCCGTCGGCCGTCCGTACCCGTCGCCGAACTGCGAGCCGTCGAGCACGATCGTCTCGGGCGGGGGCAGGGCCGACCCGAGCAGCCCGGCGAGACCGGCGACCTGGGCCTCGATGGACGGGCGGAGCTCGGCCTCGGGCCGGGCGACCAGGACGCCGACGATCGGGCCATCGATGCCGTGCGAGACCCCGTTCGCGACGACCAGCCCGGCCTGGGTCCCACCGGTCGCCGACGGCAGGAACAGGGCCTGCGGCCGGACGTCGAGGGCGGCCGACTGGCCGAACGCCTCCTGGCCGGCCTCGAACTGCCCGTAGGTCCCGGGCAGGCCGGAGCCGCCGACGCCGATCACGAAGGGCCGATGGCCGGCCCCCTGCAGATCGGCCACGACACCGGCCACGGTCGCGTCGCGCTCTTCCCGGTCCGCCGTGGCGAGTTGATGGACCGTCGCGCCGAGCGCCTCGGCGAGCCGGGTGCCCGGTCCCGGTGGATCGAGCGGCGGGCCCGACAGCACGATGTGGACGCCGAGCCCGGCTCGCGCGCCGGCCGCCGCCGTCAACCGGCAGTGATTCGACCAACGACGGCCGCTCGTCACCAGCGTGTCCGCGCCCTCGGCCAGGGCCGCGCCGACGAGGTACTCCAGGTTCCGCAGTTTGTTCCCGCCGAACGCAAGTGGCAGCAGGTCCTCTCGCTTGATCCAGACGTCGACGCCCTCGCCGAGGGCGGCGGAGAAGGCGGGCAGATGCTGCAGGGGCGAGGGCCGATCGAACAGCGGGAACCGGGGCGGTGGTGCGGGTGGCATGGCGCGGATGGTAGCCCCGTATCATCGGGCGATGGCCACTCGAATCACGCCGACCGACCGGCTCACCAACGTCGGGCAGCACGCCGGCATGGAACGATCGATCGCCATCTCGGCCCCACGGACCGGCTCGACCCGCCTGTACTCCGCCATCGTCTCGACGGCACCGGGCGACAAGACCCGCATCCACCACCACGGGGAGTGCGAGACCTCGATCTACATCCTCTCCGGCCGCGCCCGCTACACGTGGGGCCCGACCGGCCTGGAGCAGACGTTCGATGCCGAGGCGGGCGACTTCATCTACATCCCGGCCGACGAGATCCACGTCGAGGAGAACGCCTCGACGACCGAGCCCCTCGTCGTGGTCCTGACCCGCAACTGCCCCGATTCCCACGTCGAGTACATGGACGGCGGGCCCGATGGCTCGCTCGATGTCCCGGCCCCGTGTTGAGTCCTCGCCGCGTCACGTGACCGCCTGGCGAGACCGCCCGCTCGACGACCTGCTGGCGGAGTTCGACCTCGCCGGCATCGAGGAGCGGCCCCTCGCGACCGATGGCTGGTCGGGCTCCACGTTCAGCGCGATCGAGCGCGGCCCCGAGCGGTTCGTGCTGAAACGGACCTCGGCGTCCCGTGACTGGATCGTCCGCGCGACGCGCGACGACGGCATCCGCGAGGCCTGGTTGGCGAACGCCCGGACCGCCACGATCGGCTGGTTGTCCGACCTCGGCGGCGAGCGCTCGGTCGCCTATCTCGGGGCCGCGGTCGACGCGAATGGCGAGGCCGCGATCCTGATGCCGGACCTATCGACCGAATTGGTCGCGTGGGAGCGGCCGACGTACGAGCCCGCGCTCGACGTGGCCACCACGGACCGGCTGATCGATCGGATCGCCCTGCTCCACTCGCTGCCCTGGAGCGAGATCCTCACCTCCACGGCCGCCAGAACGGGTGGCCCGCCCCCACCCTGGTGCCCCCTCCCCGAACGGCTCACGTTGCTGACGCGCCGATCGGCGATCGGATACGCCGCCGACCAGAACCCAGTCGGCGAGATCTTCCTGCGCGGTTGGGATGCCTTCGAGGGCATGGCCCCGCGCCCGGCGCGGGACCTCCTCGATCGGCTGGGCACCGACGTGGCCCCGCTGGTCGAGGCGCTCGGGACGCTCCCGTCGGTCGGGTTGCACGGCGACATCAAGCTCGCCAACGTCGCGCTGCTCGAGCGGGACCAGGTAGCGTTCATCGACTGGCAGATGACGCTCCAGGCACCCGTGGCCGTCGAACTCGGCTGGTTCATGGTGACCAACAGCGGCGAGCTGCCGTTCCGACCGGACGAGGTCCTGCGGCGCTATCGCGAGTCGATCGGCTGGTACGCGGGCCGATGGGGATCGGGCACCCGGTCCCACGACCTCGACGGGCTCATCGGCGACTGGGACGCCCAGCACGACCTGGCGATGATCGTCGGCCTGCTCCTGCGCGGCTGGCGCAAGGGCCGCGACGCCGAGGCGGGCGTCGTCCTCGCGTCCGGTGTTCCGGCTGCCGATGACCTCGCCTGGTGGTGCGAGCGGGCGGTCGCGGCGGCCGACCGTCGCCTCTAGGGCTCGATCAGGACGGGGCGGCGAGGTCGCGCCGCGGGAAGAGCGCAAGCGCGATGCCGACGGCGACGGCGATGACGACCGCGAGGACCACGAAGTCCGAGGCGTCCGGCAGACCGGCGAGGACGGCCTTGGGGTCGAGGTAGTAGAACAGCGAATACGGCTGGAGCCACTTCGCATCGGGCCACAGCGAGCCCAGGACGTCGAGGAAGTACGAGACCAGCACGATCGCGAGGCTGATCCCGATCGCCGGCGTCAGCCGATCGAGCGACACCGACGCGAGCAGCGCGATCGCCCCGATGGCCCAGTAGAGGAGCGCGCCGTTCAGCCACAACAACGGCAGGTTCCCGACGCCGAGCTCGTCGGTCCGGCCGGTCATGGTGGCGCCGAGGTACGAACCCAACACCAGCGCGGCGATCGTCACGGCCGAGAACAGGGCAGCGGCGAGCCCGAGCGTCAGGTAGACCCGGCGCCGCGAGAGCGGCCGCGACAGCAGCACCTCGAGTGTCCCGCGTTGCCGCTCACCGGCCACCGCCGAAGCGGCGAAACCCAGCGCGAACACCAGGTTCAACCCCACGGCGATGGGGTGCACGAACCCGATCGCGACCGTGCCGCTCAGGCTGAAGATGTCGCCGCCCCCGAACTGGGCGAACTGGGACGGGAAGGCGCCGCTGTCGAGCAACTCCTGGAACTGCGCCCCGAACGAGTCGTACACGATCGGCATGATCATGCCCCACCCGAGCAGGGCGGCCGCGACGATCAGGAGCCGCCAGCGATTGGCGCGCCAGGTGTGGGTCAGCAGGGCGAGGTTCATGCCGCCGGCGCTCCCGCCGGCTCGGCCGGCGCATCCTCGGGCTCGTAGTACTCGAGGAAGGCCTCCTCGAGGCGAGCGGGTTCGATGGTCAGGTCGTCGACCGGTGCGCCCGCGATGGCCGCCAGGAAGGGTCCCACGTCGCCTTCGAGCCGACACGTGAGGCGACCGCCGGCCAACCGGACATCGCTGACCCCCGCGACCCCGTCAAGCGTCGGCGGCGGGCCGGTGACGTGCATGTCGACGTTCCGCTTGCGCCGGGCCAGCAGGGCCGCGATCTCCTCGAGCGCCACCAGCTTCCCCGACCGGACGATCGCGACCCGGTCACAGACGCGCTCGACCTCGGAGAGGATGTGCGACGAGAAGAAGATCGTGCGACCGGAATCCCGCAGCTCATCGAGGATGTCATAGAAGGCCCGCTGCATGAGCGGGTCCAGACCTTCGGTCGGCTCGTCGAGGATGGCCAGCTCGGGGTCGTGCTGGAGGGCCTGGACGATGCCGAGCTTCTGGCGCATGCCACGCGAATAGTCGCGCACGGTTCGCTTGAGCGTCTGCGGTGAGAGCTCCAGACGCTCGGTCAGCTCGGCGCGACGGATCGGCGGCCGGCCGGAGAGGTCGGCGAGCTCGTCGAGCAACCGCTCGCCGGAGAGGCCGTCCCAGAACGCGATCCCGCCCGGCAGGTAACCCACGCGCCGTCGGATCGCGACCGAATCGCGCTCGACGTCGAGCCCGAGGACGGTGGCATGACCTGTCGTCGCATGCAGGAAGCCCAGCAGGAGACGGATCATCGTGCTCTTGCCCGCGCCGTTGGGCCCGAGGAACCCGAAGATCTCGCCCTCGACGACATCGATGGTCAGGTCGTCCAGGGCCAATGGCGCGGTGCCGCGTCCATAGCGCTTGCTGAGTACGGTCGTGGAGATGGCCGTCATGGCGCACAGTATCGACGAACCCCGACACGTGAGGAGACCGAACATGCCCAAGTCCGTTCCGGCGCTGCCCGGCATCGAGGCCAGCACGTTGCCCTTCAGCCAGGTCGTCGAGGCGAACGGCTTCGTGTTCCTGGCCGGCCAGGTCGGCAACCTCCCGGGCACGGCCAGCGCCGTGCCGGGCGGCATCGAGGCCGAGACGCGCCAGATGCTCGACAACGTCGGGCGCCTGCTGCGCGCCGTCGGACTCGACTACGACGCCGTCGTCAAGGCGACCGTCTACCTGCGCGACTTCGGCGACTTCGCGGCGATGAACGGCGTGTATCGGCAGGTCTTCCCGACCGACCCGCCGACCAGGGCGACGGTGGGCGTGACCTCGCTCGCCTCGGACTTCCGGGTCGAGATCGAGGTGATCGCGACCCGCTGACCGCCCGTCAGCGGACGATGAACTCGTCGATGGCGACCATCGGGTGGCCGGCCGTCCCGAGGACCTCGATCGTGAGCGTGTGCGGACCGGCGGTCGCGAATGTCTTGCCGTAGGCGGCGACGTGCGCCGAGAAGGTGCGCCGATGCAGGTCGACGGTCTTGACGAACACGCCGTCGATCGAGACCCGGGCCTTGCCCCGGGTCGGTCCGGCCGGCCCGTACCAGGTGACCTTCGTGCCGCTGAAGGCCACGGTCGCGGTGGCGCCCGCCCTCGTGGCGTATTTCACGCCGTCGCCGGCGTATCCGCCGTGACGAGCCGTCCGCCACGTGCCCGCGTACGTGATCCGGGCGCTCTTCTCGGAGTAGCGGTGGATGGTCGCCACGGGCTTCGGCTTGGGCTTGGGCTTCGTGCCGCCGGGACCGGGCGCCGTGGGCATCTTGGGTGACGCCTTGAGGTAGAAGCGCATGACCTTCGCGACGTAGGTCTTGGCGTACGACGACCAGCCGACGGAGCGCGACGAACCGGTCAACCACCAGTAGGCGACCCGTCGCCAGCTGTGGAGCCCCTTGTAGAGGTCGCGGAACTTGCCGGCGGCGACCTTCTCCTGGTTCGCCGGCGTCGGCTTGGCCTTGGCGTTGCCCAGGTAGCGGCGGGCCCACGACGGCCAGTTCGACGGCATGATCTGGTACTTGCCGAACGCGCCAGAGGTCTTGTTGTGGGCCGTGTACCGCCCGCCGGACTCGACGCGACCGATGGCGTTCATGAACTTGCCCAGGCCCGGCGGGTTCTTGGCGAGCGCGATGTGCGGACCGACGACGGAAAGCGTAAGGGCCGTCGCGAGGACCGCAACGACGACCGCCTGGCGGCGGTATGACCGGACTGGCAATGCCGCTCCTTCCTACCGGGACGACGCGGTGAGCGCGTCGAGCGACGGCGTGTCGGGTCGGAGCGAACCGGGGTTGGGGCCGCGGCCTTGGGCACTCCGACGGCGACTGGGATGGGTCTTGCTGCCGACTGCGACCATGATCGCGGCGGCATCTGGGGAAACCTAGGGTACCCACCCGCGTCCGGTCCCGGCAACCCGGCGAACGGGTCAGGCCGGGTGCGCCGGAAGTCCGGACAGGAACGCCGCGACCCGGTCCAGCACGTCGTCGAGGACCGGTTGGAGCGTGTGGCCGAGGCGCGGATAGGTCACCAGCTCGGCCTGGGCCAGGCGCCCGACCGAGGCCCGCAGTAGGTCGATCCGCGCGAACGGATCCGACTCGCCGGAGAGCAGCAGGACCGGGCAACGGATGGCCGGCCAGTGGGCGATCCGGGCGTCCGTTCGTTCGGGACCGCCGGGCGGATGGAGCGGGTAGCTGAAGCAGACCAGGGCGGCGTAAGGCGCGTCGGGCTCGGCCGCGGCGAGGCTGGCGACCCGCCCGCCGTACGAGTGCCCCCCGACCGCGACATCGCGCGCCGAGGGCACCACGGTGTGGAACGCGGGCAGGGCATCCTCCGCCTTTCGCTTGGGCAGGTCGATCGCGCTGGCGTCCACGCCGCGAGCACGCAGGCCGTCGACGAACGGCGCCATGCTCGCCGCATTCCCGCTCGCGCCGTGACCGAGGAACAGGCGAAGACCCATCGCGGAAGCGTAGCCTTGTCGTGGGTCGTTCGGATGGGTCCGTGGTGGTCCGGTCGGGTCATGGCCGGCCGGGTGGCGGACCGCCATCCTTCGACCTTCGGACCACGACCCTCGAGGACGTCGCTTGCACCCCGCTCACGGTCGCCACGACCGCTCCCACCCCCACCGCGCGACCTCGGCGCTGGCGGCGCTCGGCATGACCCTGCTCGTCGCGCTCGGTGCCGGAACGGTGAGCGCGGCGGTCCCGGTCCCGACCGACGGGCCGCCGGTCCAGCCCCGGCCGACGCCGACCCCCGAGCCGACGCCCACCCCACCCTGGCCCGACGAGCCGACCGTCCTCGGGTCGACGGTCACCTTCTACGGTCGCGGCTATGGTCATGGCGTCGGGATGTCGCAGTACGGTGCCCGCGGCCGTGCCATCGACGGGCAGAGCACGGCCGACATCCTGGGCCACTACTACCAGGGCGCGACCCTCGGCCCGCTCGATCCGCCGCCGGCCATCCGGGTCCGGGTCCTCAGCCGCTTCAAGGTCTCCAAGGCGAAGCCCCTGGTGGTCTACGGGCGCCGAACGGACTGGAGCATCGACGGCATCGCCCGCATCTTCCCAGCGGGTGCCCGACTGACGCTCACGCCGAAGACGACCGGAGCGACGACGACCTGGCGCCTTCGGGTCCTCGATGCGGCCGGGGCGAAGCTCCTGAGCGTCGCCGCGAAGAAGCCGTTCGTCATCCGGTCAGCGGATCCGGCCGGACGGCTCCAGCTCTTCTCGAAGCCGACCACGTACGACCAGTACCGGGGCACGCTCCGGGTCACGCCGAAGACGACCGCCGCGACGGTGACCGTCGTGAACCGCCTCGCGCTCGAGCTCTACCTGCGGGGCGTCGTGCCGGCCGAAATGCCATCCGCGTGGCCGGCGGCCGCGCTCCAGGCCCAGGCGATCGCGGCTCGCTCGTACGCCGCTCGCAAGCTCCGACCCGGCGTGTCCTACTTCGACACCGTCGATGACACGCGCTCGCAGGTCTACCGCGGCTCGAAGGCCGAGAAGGCGACGACGAACGCCGCCATCGACGCGACCGCGAACCAGGTCCTCTGGAAGGGCTCGTCGATCGCCAACGCGATGTACCACTCGACCGGTGGCGGGGCCACCGAACACAACGAGAACGTCTACACCTCGGCGACCGGCAAGAAGGTGGCGGGCAAGGTCAGCTATCTGCGCGGCTCGATGGACCGCCGGCCGGACGGCACCGCCTACGACGACTCGGCACCGTACGCGACCTGGCACATGAAGACGTACACGCGAGCCCGGTTGTCCGCCTGGTTCGCCGCCGACCCGCGCACGGACGTCGGCAACCTGACGGCCCTGGACCTGCGATCGCGTGGGGTGTCCGGACGCCTCATCAAGGTCACGCTCATCGGATCGAAGGGCCACAAGACCGTCTCGAGTTCGGTCTTCCGCTCGATCCTGAACGCGGCGCGCCCAGCCGGCGACCCGATGCTGCGGAGCACGCTCTTCGACACGAAGCCGCTGCCGTAGGTCGGGTATCGTCGCCGACACGATGGCGATCGACGAGCGACCGAGGTGCTGGTGGTCCGGCGGGGTGGCAGGACCGAACGCCGACCCCCTGATGGTCGCGTACCACGACGAGGAGTGGGGCACGCCCGTCCACGACGACGTCGAGCTCTTCGAGCGGCTCGCGCTCGAGTCGTTCCAGGCCGGACTCTCGTGGTCGACGATCCTGCGCAAGCGCGAGGCGTTCAGGACGGCGTTCCGAGGTTTCGATCCGGGGGTGGTCGCCGCCTTCGACGACGAGGATCGCGCCCGGCTGATGGCCGATGCCGGCATCGTCCGCAATCGGGCCAAGATCGATGCGACGATCGGGAACGCAGCCGCGGCGCTGGACCTGGCCGAGGCGTTCGGTTCGTTCGACGAATATCTCGCCTCGATCTTCCCGGACCCACCCGCACGACTGCCCGCGTCGGCCGTGTCCGGCAGCGTGCCCGCCACGACGCCCGCCTCGGACGCGTTGTCCGCCGACCTCAAGCGGCGCGGGTTCCGGTTTGTCGGCTCGACGATCGTCTACGCCTTCATGCAGAGCGTCGGGCTGGTCGATGACCACCTGCCCGGCTGCTTCCGGTACCGCGGCTGAACCGTGCCATCGGCGTTGGGTGCTGGCTGAGAGCCAACGATCTCGACCGTTGGCAGGTCGCGCAGGCCCGATCGACCCGCGCTGACGTCGTCTTGGTTGCACTGAGCCACCGAGAAGCGACCTGAGCCTCGATCTCGCGCTGCAGCGGTCGGATTCGTTGGCGCTCCGCCACCACTGGATCGCGAGTTCCGGTACCGCGGCGACTAGAGGTCCCGACGGGACAGCCGCCAGGCGGCCAGCCCGAGAACGATGACCACCCAGGCGACGGACCAGGCGAGGAACGGGAGTGGTGGCGGGTCGATGGCGTAGAACGGGTTGGCCTCGAGCGCCCGTTGCCCCCGACCCACCGAGATCAGGGCGGCCAGCGGCGGTTCGAGGCCGTAGACGACGCCTCGCCACAGGCCGTCGCTCGGGAGCAGGTAGCGGCTGGCCTCGGCGGCAGCGGCCAGCGACGCGATGTCGAACGCGGCCGCAACGGCGGCCATGACCCCGGCCATCCAGCCGATCCCGTACGCGACGACGGCGATCGCCCCGGCGCCGACGGCCGGCAGCACGGTCCCGAGCGCCAGCGTCAGCGTCAGCAGGACGAGCGCCTGGGCCGCCAGGAACGCGAGGGCCAGGATCGGTTCGGGCGGCCCGAAGCCGGAGATGAACGAGACGACCAGGATCGCCAGCGCGCCCGACGCGACCGTGTAGCCGACGACGACGGCAGCCAGGCCGAGCCAGCGGCCGAGGAGGAGGTCGACGCGGCGCAGCGGGCGAGCCAGCAGCGCCAGGGCGACGCCTGACTCGATGTCCGAACCCACGGCCGGCGCCCCGAGGAACGCGGCGGTCATCGCGAGCACGAAGCTGAACATGAAGGCGATGAGGATCAGGACCTGGGACACGCCGATCCGGATCTGCAGTTCCTCAACCCCGTCGCCCCGGGCGAGCGTCACGAGGCGCTCGACGCCGAGGGCGACGAGCAGCACCGAAACGATCGTCAGGCCGGCGAGCAACCAGATGACCCGCCGTCGGAACAGCTCGAAGACGGTCAGGCGGGCGATGACGATCATGCGTCGGGGCTCGCGTCGGCTGCGACCAGCTCGAGGAAGCGCGCCTCGAGCGAGCCGCGGCCCGGCTCCACGGCGTGGACACGCCCACCGGCCGCGACGATCGCGGCCACGACGTCGGGGATCCGGTCTGGGCCGAGCGGCCGGAACGTCAGCCACTCCCCGTCGTCCTGCATCGGACCGATGTCGGCGAGGGCGGCCCGTGCCGCCGGTTCGAGGCCGGTCGCCCGGATCCGGACGCCGTCACCGGCGATGACCTCGTCGAGCGTGCCGGCGGCCACGATCCGGCCGTGGTTCACGATGATGACCCGATCGCAGACCTGCTCGACCTCGGTCAACAGGTGCGAATTCAGGATGACCGTGGCACCGCGGTCCCGCGCGGCCCGGACGATCTCGCGGACCTCGACCCGCCCGACCGGATCGAGCGCGGACGTCGGTTCGTCGAGGAGCACGAGGTCCGGGTCGCCGAGGAGCGCGACGGCGAGGCCGAGCCGCTGCTGCATCCCTTTCGAAAAGCCGCCGACCTGATCCTCGGCTCGGTCCTCGAGGCCGACGTGCCGCAGCGCGTCGGCCGCCGCCGGCCGTCGGGTGGCTGCCGGCAGGCCGGCCAGCGCGCCGTGGAGCGTGAGGACCTCGCGAGCTCTCAGCCACGGTTGGTAGCGGAAGAGCTCTGGGAGATAGCCGACGCGCCGACGCGCCGTCCGATCGCCCAGCGGTGCGCCGAGCAGCCGACCGGTGCCGGACGTCGGCCTGGCCAGGCCGAGCAGCAGCTTGACGGTCGTGGTCTTGCCCGCGCCGTTGGGCCCCAGCAACCCGACGAGCTCACCGCGCCGGACCGTGAGGTCGACGCCGTCGAGCGCGACCGTGCGGCCGTAGCGCTTGACGATCCCGTGGAGCTCGATGATCGGCTCTGACACGCTAGCTGTCACAGGTCGCCTCGATGCTCCCGCTCGACGGAAACGTCGTAGGACGAAGGGAGTTGGTTCACATGCTCACGCTCGAATGCCCCTGGTGCGACGGGCCGATGACGTTGGAGGCCGAGGCCGACGACGTCGCCTGCGATGGCTGCTCGGTGCGGGTCGAGCTTGCGCCCGACCCCCGGCCGATGGTGACCGCTCGGGCCGCTTGAGGGACGCGGACGCCGGCGCGGCCGTGACGACGCGACGATGTCACCCATGGGTTCGATGGTAGCGACGGAGCGGCTGACCGGGAGCAGACCATCGGCGCGAGCGGTGCGAGCGGCCGCTACGATGCCGCGATGGACCTTGCCCGGGGCTCTGATGCGCTGATCCGGGCCGGTCGACGGCTGGGTGCCCGAGGACTGATCGCCGCGGGCGAAGGCAACCTGTCCATCCGGCTCGATGCCGATCGACTGCTGGTCACGCCAACGGGTCGTCGAAAGGACGAGCTCGAGCCGGCCGACCTGGTCGTGGTGTGGCTGGGCCACCCGGAGCGCGAGGCGACATCGGCGACCGGACTGCGCCCGACCTCGGACCTCGCGATCCACCTGGCCGTCCATGCCGCTCGACCGGACATCGGCGCCGTCGCCCACGCGCACCTGCCGGCGTCGATGGCGTTGACGCTCGCCGGCGAGCGGCCCGACCCGACGGCACTGCCAGAGACCGCGTTCCACCTCCCGCGGTTGCCGGTCGTCGCGTTCGGGGAGATGGGTAGTCCGGAACTCGCGGAACGGGTCGCCGCGGCTCTGACCGAAGGGCCTGAGCCGTTTGCGAACGCGGCCATCCTCGAGCGGCACGGCGCGGAGGCGGTGGGGTCTGATCCGGACGAGGCGGTCGATCGCCTCGAGCTTGTCGAGGTGCTGTGCCGGGCCTGGCGCGACTCGCTGTTGATTCGCGCGGCACGGGCCGGGCTCGGTATCGTGTGACCATCGGAGCCATCGTTCGTCGGAGGGAAGGATGAATACCCGCGCATACCTGGCCGAGCTGCTTGGCTCGCTCCTGTTCTTCACGATCGGGTACGCCTCGGTCGCGGCCTTCCAGGTCGCAAGCGCCCCCACACCGAACCTGCTGGTCGTGCCGTTCTCGTTCGGGTTCGGCCTGCTCGCCGCGATCTTCGCCTTCGGCCACGTCTCGGGAGGTCACTTCAACCCGGCCGTCACCGTCGCGATGGTCCTCGACAAGCGGACCACGCCAGCCGATGCCGTCGGCTACATCCTCGCCCAGATCATCGGGGCGATCGGCGCCGGTGCGATCGTCCTCATCGCCGTGAGCCAGGATGCCGTCAAGGCCGGGATCACGAAGCCCGGCACCGGCATCACCGATATCGGCGCGCTGATCCTCGAGGTCGTCTTCACCGCCGGATTCGTCGGCGTCATCCTCGCTTCGACCAAGCGGGCGCCCGCACTCGCGGCGCTGGCCATCCCGCTATCGCTGGTGGCGATCCATTTCGCCACGGCCACGCTCAGCGGCGCATCGGTCAACCCGGCCCGTTCCATCGGATCGGCCGTGGTCGGTGGCGATCTCAACCAGCTGTGGATCTACCTCGTGGCCCCGATCGTCGGCGCGGTCATCGGCTGGGCCGGATTCGCGGTCCTCGAACGGAGCGCGGAGTCGCCTGCCACCTGACCCGGCAACGGTGGCCTAGAGATCCTCGAGGCTGAACCGGCGGGCGTTGCCCATCTGGCCCCAGACGCGTGCCTGCGTGACGGCCAGCATCTGGCGAACGTGATTGCGGTCGTGGTGCACCCACTCGCCCAGCAGTTCGTCCACCCGCAGCGGCCCCACCTCCGGGTGCATGCCGAGGCGCGACAGATCCTCGATCGGCAACCCACGCACCAACGCCACGCTGTCGCGGCGCAGATCGACGAATTCGGCCGCCAGCTCACCGCCTGGCCGCAGGTGATCGCGCCGTGCCTCGGCGACGGCCGGCGGGTCCCACGCCTCGAGGTCGGCCGGACTGTCAGGGGCCGCCGCGAGGATCGTCCGGATCCGGCCGGCGAACCCTCGTCGCTCGGCCTCGATCAGGTGCCCGACGCACTCGTTCGCGCTCCACTCGCCGGGGGCCGGTCGCCAGCCACCCGCGGCGCCAAGTGCGGCCAGTTCCGCCACGACCACGGTGGCGCTGGCCTCGAGCAAGTCGGCGATGACCGCCGGGGGCAGCGCCGACCCGGCCGGCGCGTCGCCGGTCGACCCGGTCGTCACGCGATCGACTCGGAAGCCGCGACGCTTGGCATCGGCTCGACCGGTCCCGCGCTCACGATCCCAGTCGGCATGACCGGCAGGGAACGGCCGCCTTCGGCCAGCCAGCACGCCGCCGCCTGGCCGCCACCGACATCGAACAGCGGCGGCTCCTCGGTCCGGCACCGGTCGAATGCGAGAGGGCACCGCGGATGGAACCGGCACCCCGACGGGATCCTGGCCGCATCGGGCGTCTCGCCGACGAGGATGGTGCGCTGCGCCCGTTCACCCGACGACGGCGGATCCGGCGATGGCGACACCGAGACGAGCGCCGCCGTGTACGGATGGTGGGGCGACTTGATGACCTTGCCGGCCGGTCCCATCTCGACGATCTTCCCGAGATACATGACCGCGATGCGGTCGGCGATGACCCAGGCCAGCGACAGGTCGTGCGTGATGAACAGGTAGGTCAGGCCGCGCTCCTGGCGCAGGTCCAGCATCAGGCGCAGCAGCTCGGTCCGGATCGAGACGTCGAGCATCGAGACCGGCTCATCGGCGACGATGACCTCAGGATCGAGGACGAGCGCCCCCGCGATGACGACCCGCTGCCGTTGACCGCCCGACAATTCGTGCGGATAGCGGGCGGCGAAGTCGGCTCCCGGTCGGAGACCGGCCGCCTCCAGGGCGGCGATGGCGATCGCATCGCGCTCGTGGCGCTCGCCGATCCGGTTCACGACCAGCGGCTCGATCACGAAGTCACCGATGGTCTGTTTCGGGTCGAGTGTCTCGTACGGATCCTGGAAGATGAGCTGGATACGGCGGCGGAGCGGGCGCAGCTCGCCCTGGCTCCACAGGTCCGTGACGTCCGCACCCTTGAACCGCATCCGACCGCCCGTCTGACGCGTGAGCTTGACGATCACGCGACCGGTCGTGGTCTTGCCGCTCCCCGACTCCCCCACCAGGGCGAGCACCTCGCCCCGGACCAGCGTGAGGTCGATGCCGTCGACAGCATGCACGAACCCGTGTGGCCGTCGCCGCATCGTGTCCAGGAGCCCGCGATAGAGGGGAAAGTGGACCTGCAGCCCCTGCAGCTCGATGAGCGGCGCTTCGCCAGCCCCTCCGTCGCCGATCGGCCCGGTCATGTCGCCACCTCGGCCGGACGGACCGAAGGCCCGGCCTGGTCCGAGGCGCTCGTCGGATAGAGATGGCAGGCGACCCGAACGCCTTCGACCATCACCTCCGGCGGGACCTCGGTTCGACAGATGTCCATCACCGATGCGCAACGTGGCGCGAAGCGGCACCCAGGCGGGGGATCGCGAAGGTCAGGCGGCGCTCCGGGAATCACCTCGAGCGTGCGCCGATCCGCATGGATGTTCGGAAAAGCCGCAAGCAACTTCTGGGTGTACGGGTGACGCGGTGACCGGAAGACTTCCGAGACGGTCCCTTCTTCCGCGACTCGGCCGGCATACATGATCAGGACCCGATCGCACGTCTCGGCGATCACCGACAGGTCGTGGGTGATCAGGATCAGTGACAACCCGAGCTTGTGGCGGAGGTCCTCGAGCAGCTCGAGGATCTGTGCCTGGACCATGACATCGAGCGCCGTCGTGGGCTCGTCGCCGATGACGATGGCCGGATCGCAGGCGAGGGCCATCGCGATCATCACGCGCTGGCGCATCCCACCGGATAGCTCGTGCGGATAGGCGCTGCCCCGGCGCCGAGGGATCCCGACCAGCTCGAGGAGTTCGTCGGCCCGGTCCCGCGCGACCTGCGCGGACGCCCCAAGCCGTTCCTCGATGGGCTCGGCGATCTGGTCGCGAACCCGCTGGACGGGATTGAGGGCGTTCATCGCGCCCTGGAAGATGATCGAGATCTCACGCCACCGATAGCGGCGCAAGGCAACGTCGGACTTCTGGACGAGATCGATGCCCAGGAGCTTGACGCTGCCCTCGACGATCCGCCCGTTGGCGGGCAGGATCCGGACCAGTGACAACGCTGTCGTCGTCTTCCCGCAGCCGGACTCCCCGGCGATCCCCAGTGCCTCGCCGTTGTCGAGGCGGAAGCTGACGCCGTCGACCGCCTTGACGGTGCCAGACTCGAGCGTGAAGTAGGTCTTGAGTCCCTCCACGACCAGCAGCGGGGCATTCGGGTCGGCCAGCTTGGGCAACGTTCGCGATCGGGTCGGGACCTCTGCCCCGGCCGTCGCGGGGTCGACCGTCATCGTCGCGCCCGTCCCTTCGGATTGAGCAGGTCGTCGAGCGCACCACCGATGAGCGTGAAGGCGAGAACCACCAGGACGATGCACGTGCCCGGCGATACGTACCACCACCACGCCCCGAGGCCCGGGGCGCCGGCGTCCTGCGACGCGCCGAGGATCTGCCCCCAGGACGGTGCGAACGGGTCGCCAAGGCCGATGAACGCCAGGGTGGTCTCGGTCAGGATCGCCCCGGCAAAGATCAGGACCGCATTCGCGACGATCAGACCGGTGACGTTCGGCAGGATGTGCACGCGCATCATCCGCCAGCGCCCCGAGCCGATGACCCGGGCGCGATCCACGAAGGCGCGCTCCTTCACCGACAGCGTCTGCCCCCGGATGATCCGCGCGGTCGCCGCCCAGCTCGTGATGCCGATGACGATGACGATGACGAACAGCGTCGTGCGGATCCCGAGGATCTCGCCGGTGCCGATGATGTCGAGGACGATCGGCGCGATGATCAAGGCCAGGACGAAGGTCGGCAACACCAGGAAGAAGTCGGTGACACGCATGATGAGCGTGTCCGTCCGACCCCCGACGAACCCCGACACGATCCCCAAGACGGCCCCGATGACGAGGGTCACGATGGTCGCCAGGAACCCGATCAGCATCGAGATGCGCGCACCGTGGACGGTCAGGTTGAGGACGTCCCGGCCGAGGTTGTCGGTCCCGAGCAAGTGGTCCAGCGATGGCGGCTCGAGACGTCTCCCGGACGCGTTCGTGACGGTCTCGAGCGGACCGACGAACAGGCCCGGTGCCAGCGCCAGGACGAAGAAGAACCCGATGATGACCAGGCCGACGGCGCCCTCCGGGCGCCGGAACAGGCGACCGAGGAAGCCTGCCATCGAACCGATCCGAAGCGCCCAGCGGCCGGGCGGATGCGTGCTCGCCGGCACGGCACTCAACTCCGCACCCTCGGATCGAGGCGGGCGTAGACGAGGTCGGCGATGAAGTTCGCGGCAACGACGGTCACGGCCAAGATGAGGAAGATCGCCTGCAGGACCGGGTAGTCGCGGGCCTCGAGGGCTTCCTGGGTGAGCGTCCCGAGGCCGGGCCAGCTGAACACGACCTCCACCGTGATGGCCCCGGCGATGATGTAGCCAAGGTTGATGCCGATAAGCGAAACCGTGGGGAGCAGCGCGTTGGGCACCGCATGGCTCCGCAGGATGCGCGATTCGGAGATGCCCTTGGCCTTCGCGGTCGTGACGTAATCCTCGCTCCTCGTCTCGATGACCGACGAGCGCATCAGGATCGAGTACTGGCCGATGAGCCCGAGACTGACCGCGGCGAGTGGCAGGATCAGATGGTGGAGGAAGTCCAGGACCTGATCGGCGAACGACGAATAGGTCTCCCCGAGCGTGAACATGCCGGCGGTCGGGAACCATCCGAGGGCCGTCGCGAACACGACCAGGAGGATCATGCCTAAGAGGAAATACGGCATCGAATAGAGGATCAGCGACAAGCCGTTGCCGCCGTAGTCGACGAGCCCGCCGCGTTTCCAGCCGCTGTACGCACCGAGCACGAGCCCGACCACGATCGCGATGAGCTCACCGAGGCCGAAGAGGATGAGGGTCGGCCAGACCCGGCCGGCGATGACCTCGGTGACGTCCTGCCCCTTGTACTTGTACGACTCCCCAAAGTCACCCTGGAGCGTGGTCGAGACGTACCGCCCGAACTGATCCGGGAACAACGGCAGGTCCAAGCCCCAGCGCTCACGAAGGTCCGCGCGGGCGGCCGCGGACTGGTTGGGGTTGTGCGACATCCGTTCCGGCGATCCGGGCATCGCCCGGAACAGGATGAAGTTCAGCACGACGATCCCGACGATGGTCAGGATCGCCTGCATCAACCGGCGTAGGAGATATGGCGACCCCATCGGGGATCCCTGTCAGGTCCGTCCGACTTGACGACGTCCCCCGCTCACTCTTCCTCGCCTGCTGAGCTTTGTCGCCTCGACCGCGCCACCACCACGCCGACGACCACGATCACGATCACGAGCGCACCGACGATCAGCAGCATGTTGTTTCCGCTGCTCGTCGTCGATCCGTCCGTCGAACCACTCGGGGTCGGCGTAGTGCTCGCTGCTGCGCTGGCCGCCGCACTCGCCGCTGCCGACGCTGCCGCCGAGGCCGCGGCCGTCGGTGTCGGCTCAGGGCCGGGCGCAGTCAGATAGTCGTATCCGGCCGTTCCATAGGCGAAGAACGGCAGCCCGCCCTCGGTCGGGGACAGCGCCCAGCCGCCGAACCGGTCCGTGCGCCAGGCCGACAGCGCGGCGTCGTAGAACAGGACGTGATATGGCGCCTGGTCGTACAGGATCTGCTGCATCTCGTCGATGTAGGCCTTGCGCTTGGCCTGGTCGACCTCCTTGCCCTGGAGCGCGAACAGCTCGTCGTAGCGCGGGTTCGAGAAGAAGCTGTCGCTGTTCCCGTTCGTGATCGCATCGGTGGTTGCGTTCTTGAGCAGCGAATTGGGATCGACGTCGCCGGCCCAGTTCCAGACGACGACGTCGTAGTCGGCCTTTCCTGGCGGCGTGTACTCCGGCGGCTTCTCGAGCGCCGACACGGAGTCATCATCGAGCGATTGAACGGTCACGCCAACGCCGATCTCCTTCCACCATGCGGCGAGGAATTCGGCGCTCTGGCTATAGGTGGTCGACGAGGATGGCACCACCATCTTCAGATTGATCGGCTTTCCCTCGTGGTCGAGCCGCGTGCCACTGGCGTCGAGCTTGTAATTCGCCGCGTCGAGCTTCTGACGGGCGACGTCGAGGTTGAACACGCGCAGGTTCGGTGGCTCGAGGTGCCAAAGTCCGCCCCCCATCGCCGGCGGGATGATCGTGCTGCCAACGATGCCGAGGCCACTGAGGACCTTGTCCAGGAGCGCGGGCTTGTCGATGGCGTAGCCGAGCGCGTCGCGGAAGGCCGGATCCCGGACCGCCGAGGTCGATGCGCCGCCGCCCTCGAATGGCTCGTGCGTGTTGAAGACCATGTGCGTGAACGCATTGGCCTCGGGAGCCACCGCCGAATTGGCGGTGACGACGTTCGGCAGTCCCTTGAGCGATTCGAGTTGGTCGGCGGTCACGTTCCGGGCATAGTCGATGTCGCCGGACTTGAGGGCCTCGGTCATCGCGGCTTCGTTCTTGAAGAACTGGATGAAGGTCTCGTCCTGGTAAGACTTCGGCGTCGGGCCCTGGTAGTTGGGGTTGCGGACGAACCGAGCGTACTCGCCCGTCTTCCACTCCACCGCTTGATAGGGCCCGGTCCCCACGACCGGCACCTTGTTCGGGTCGGTGTTGATGTCACGCTTCTCCCAGATGTGTTTCGGCAGGATCGGGAGATACGAGGCCAGGATCTGTGTGTTCGGGTAATCGGTCGTAAGGACGAGGGTCTGCGGGTCGGGTGCGGTGACGGAGTTGACGGCGGCGTATGTCAAGTAGAGGTCGAGGTAACCGACGCCGGCGTACCCGCGGTCGCTCTTCTGCTGGTCGATGAGGGCCTGGAGCGTCCAGAGCGCGTCCGCGGAGGTCGCTGGTGTGCCGTCGGACCACTTCAGGTTCGGGTCGATCTTGAACGTCCAGGTGTTCCCGTCCTGCGTCCAGGACTTGGCGAAGCCGCCGATGGGCTGGGCGTCGCGGCCGAAGTCCACCAGGCTCTGGTAGTTGAGGCCGAAGACCTCCCACCCGACGTAGTACTCGGTGAGGTACGGGTTCATCGCGTCCAGATCCTGGACGGTGCCGACGCGCAGCACTACGGGATCGGCAGCCGTCGTCGTACCCGCTGCCGGGAGAAGGACGGCCGCCGCAAGGACACCAGCGCCGAGGACTCGCGCCATACGGGCGCCAAGGGATGATCGCATCAGTCGACACTCCTCCTGAAGGGCCCTCCCGCCCGAGTGGCGGTACGGTGGCACAGGCCGCGAAGCCGCGCAAGCGCGGGCTCGCACCACGCGCCTCTAGACCATCCAGGAGGTCGCCGGATCCCTCTCGAGCAGGATCGGACGATCGATCCGGAACCGGTCCAGCTCGGGCGCCGACGGGGTCGCTCCATCGAACGCGAGCTCGGTCGCGATCCGACCAAGGACCGAGGCGAACTTGAACCCGTGGGCGGCCCCCAGGAGGACGGTCACGGCCGGCGCCTCGGGCACGCGATCGACCACGAAGTCCCGGTCCGGTGTCAGCGTGTACAGGCACGTCTTCGTGTAGATCTCCGGCCCGATCGCGCCCGGCAGATGCCTGGCGAGGAAGTCGCGGACGTTGCGGTGGGCCGCCTCGTCGCGCTCGAACGTGCGGGTCGCCGGTGTCGTCGCCTGGCCGCCACAGTCCTGGGCGGCCTTCGGGCCGGCCTCACCATAGGTCGGGAACCCATAGAACGACGGGTCGTCCATCCAGATCCAGACCGGGAAGCGGTCCGGGGCGAAGGCGTCCGGGTCGGGCGCCTGGAAGTACGTGACCTGTTCCTTGGTGACGGTCAGGGGTAGCGGCCGCCCGAACGACGCCAGCAGCTCGTTGGTCCAGGCATCGGCGGCGATGACCACGTGGCCGGCTCGGTGGGTGGTGTCGCCCGCCTCGACCTCGACCTCGTCGCCCACTTGGCGGATGGCGGTGACCGGCGTGCGGTCGAGCAGCGTCGCGCCGTGCGCGCCTGCGAGCCGGAGGTGCGCGGCGTTGCCCTTGAACGGATCGGCCAGCCCACCATGCGCCTGGAACATCGCGGTCGTGCCCTCATCGAGGCGCCACTGCGGCCAGCGGTGCATGACCTCGCGCGCGTCGAGCAGCTCGAACGGGACGCTCTCGGCCGCCAGGCTTTCCGTGTAGTCCTCGCTGGGGATGGCGGGATCTTGCGGCCACAAGTCGAGGCCACCGGTGACGGTCACGATCCGGTCGTTGGCCTCGGCCTCCACTTCGGTCCACGTCTCGTACGCCCGCTTCGCCAGGCGGACGTACTCGGGTCGGTGGTACGAGAGCCGGATGATGCGGCTGTGGTCGGCGGACGCGCCGTTGGCGTGGCCGAATTCGAACTGCTCCAAGCCGAGGACCCGCGCGCCCGGCCGGGTCGAGGCCCAGTAGGCCGCGCCGGCACCAAGTGCTCCGAGGCCCACCACGATGAGGTCCCATTCACGTCGCATCGAGTCCGATGGTAGGGCGGGCGCCGGCGGTCGGGCGACCAAGTTCCGGCTCTGCTCGTATGCGCACGACCGTGTGCTATGTTATGCGCATGAACGTGCGCACGAACCTGATGCTGCCCGAGGAGCTGGTCGAAGCCATCGACGAGGTCGCAGGGCCGCGCGGCCGAAGCCGCTACGTGACCGAGGTGCTGGAGCGCCAGATCCGCCGTGATCGATGGTTCGCCGACGCCAAGGCAACCGCCGGGTCCTGGAAGGATCATCCGTTGTTTCCAACATCGGAGTCCGTCGTCGAGTGGATCCGCGCCCTGCGAGCTGAGGGCCGCGATCCGTGGGAGGAGCGGTCGTGAAGGTCATGCTCGACTCGACATTCGTGATCGATCACCTCCGCAACGAGCCGGCCGCGATCGAACGGCTCGACCGACTCCACCTCGACGACGACGATCCGATCGTCACCAGCGTCGTCGTGTCCGAAGTCTGGGCCGGCGGCCGCCCACAAGATGCGTTGGCGATCGAACGATTCCTCCGGTACGTCGAGTACGTCCATGCGGGACCGTCGACTGCCCGACAAGCCGGCGAATGGCGAGCTGAACTCAAACGCCAGGGACGAACCCTCTCGCTGCAGGACGCCCTTGTCGCGGCGACCGCCCACGACGTCGGGGCCGCCGTGCTGACCAGAAACGTGCGTGACTTCGCGCAGACACCCGTACGCGTCGAGACTTACTGAGGGGACTGTTCCACGGCCGAGGCGTCCGCGACTGCAGACAGTCGCACCAGGGCCACGCGCTGGATCGCGATCACGGTCATGGCGTCGCTGATCCGGCCGTCCAGGCACATCGCCAGCACTGCGGCGAACGGCAGCCAGCGGACTTCGAGGGCCTCGGTGCCGTCGGGCGTGGCCTCGCCATGCGCAAGGCCGGTGGCCAGGTACAGGAACGCCACCTCGTCGGTGACCGAATTCGAGAGATGCACTCGCGCGAGTTCCTGCCATTCGGCGGCGTCCAGTCCGGTCTCCTCGCGCAACTCGCGCTGCGCGCCGGCAAGTGGGTCCTCGCCTTCAGGCACGCCACCCTCCGGGATCTCCCAGGCGTACTGGTCGAGCGTGTAGCGGTGTTGCCCGACCAGGGCGACGCGGTCCTCGGCGTCGATCGCCACGACCCCGGCCGCCACGTTCGCGAAGTGGACGACGCCGTAGATGCCGGGCTGGCCATCCGGTCGGTCGACCTCGTCATGAAAGATCGTCAGCCATGGGTTCTCGTACGCGACCCGGCGCGACCGTCGATTCCATGGGCCGCTCCTGGTCGGCTGGTCATCCATGCCTGGCATCGTCGCACGCGACGGGCGAGGCCGTCCGCGTCCGATGTCCCGCCCGTAGACTCGGGGACATGACCGCCAGACCCAAGGCGAGCACGGACGCCGAGACCGCCCGCCCGGCCAGTCCACCCGTTCACGACGTCGCCGTCGAGTGGGACGTTCGGATCCCGACGCGCGATGGGACGGAATTGTCCGCCAACATCTGGCGGCCGACGGCAACGGACGTCCCCGCGATCCTCGAACTCATCCCCTACGGCAAGGACAACTGGCGGCGCAACGCCGACGTCGGACGCGGGGAGTGGTTCGCGGCGCGGGGCTTCGCGTTCGTCCGGGTCGACGTGCGAGGCACCGGGTCATCGGCCGGCGTCGCGATGGACGAGTACACCGAGGCTGAGACCCGTGACGGGTACGACGCCGTCGAGTGGCTCGCCGCCCAGCCGTGGTGCACGTGGCGCCGTCGGCATGTGGGGCATCAGCTACGGCGCATTCACGGCGATCCAGGTCGCCAAGCTGCGGCCGCCACACCTCCTGGCCGTCGCGCCGTTCCAGGGGAGCGACGACCGCTACGTGACCGACGTCCACTACATCGGCGGCTGCGTGACCGCGAGCGAGCTCTCGCAATACGCGCTCAGCCAGGTCGCGATGAACGCGATGCCGCCCGACGTCGGGCTGCGCGGTGCCGGCTGGCTCGACGAATGGCGGACTCGCCTGGCCCAGACGCCGCCCTGGCTCATCGCCTGGCTGCGCCACCAGACGGACGGGGCGTACTGGCGAACGGGCTCGCTGGCACCCGACTACGGCGCCATCGAGGCCGCGATCTTCAATGTCGGGGGCTGGTGCGACGCCTACGTCGACGCCGCCTTCCGGATGCAGGCCGCCTGCACGGCCCCGTCCCGCACGCTCGTCGGCAACTGGGTCCACGGCTGGCCCCACGACTCCAACCCAGGCCCGAACCTCGACGAGCTCCACGAGGTCGTGCGGTTCTTCGATCGCTGGCTCAAGGGCGAGCGCAACGGCATCGATGATGAGCCGGCGGTCGTCTGGTTCGAGCGCGACTACTTCCCGCCGGAGCCCTTCCCCGAGACGTGGCCGGGGCGGTGGCGGGCGGCGTCGGCCTTCCCGCACCCGGCCGTGGAGGTACGCGAGTGGCGCCTCGACGGCGGCGCGCTCCCCCAGGTCGGGCGCCTCGTCGGCGGCGAGGCCGACCGCCTCACCGACGGCGTCGACACCTTCGTCCACCGGCCGACCATCGGGACCCGCGCGGCGCTGTCGTGGGGAGCCGGCGGCGTACCGAACGGCCTCGCGCGCGACCTCCGGCCGGACGAGAGCCTCGGACCCACCTACACCAGCGACCCGCTCGATGAACCGATCTCGATCCTCGGCGAACCGTTCGTGGTCCTCCACGTCGCGGTGTCGGCCCCGGTCGCGACCGCCGTCGTCCGGCTCGTCGATGTCGCCTCGGACGGGACGTCGTCGCAGGTGAGTGCCGGCATCCTGAACCTGACCCATCGCGAGTCGGACGAGCACCCAGAGCCGCTGGTCCCGGGTCGAGTCGAGGCGATCCGGATCCCGATGCGCCATGCGGGATACCGGTTCGAACCCGGACATCGGATCCGTGTTTCGGTCGCATCGTCGGCCTGGCCGGTCATCTGGCCGTCGCCGTATCCGGCGACCTTCGAGCTGCATCGCGGCCGGGCCACGCCGTCGCGCCTGGTCCTCCCGGTCATCCCGCCCGCCGGCGGCTCGGGCGACCTGCCCGTGCCGCCGTTCAAGGCCACACCGCCGGACGTTCGCTCAGTCGGTGGCGAGGGCACGTCGGACGTCCCGGCCTGGCTGATCGAGGAGGACGTCATCGCCGGCACCGTGACCGTCACCATCCACGACGGCGGCGAGGACGTGCTCGAAGACGGCCGTCGCCTGTACGCGGCCGAGACCCTGCGCCTGACCGCGTCGGACCGGGATCCGGCGTCGGCCCGGCTCGAGGCGGACGTCGTCTATCGCTGGCATGAGCTCGACCACGACATCGAGATCCGCGCCCGAAGCCGCCAGACCAGCGACGTCGAGGCGTTCGACCTGTCCGTCGAGCTCGAGGTCGACCTCGACGACGAGCCGCTCTTCGAACGCTCCTGGCGGGAACGGATCCCGCGCCAGCTCGTGTGAATCGCGCCGTAGACTTCGCGCCATGAGCCACCCGCGAATCTCAGCCAAGGCCGCCAGCTTCACCGAATCGGTCATCCGCGAGATGAATCGGCTGGCCGTGCAGCATGGCGCCGTCAGCCTCGCCCAGGGGTTCCCGGACTTCCCCTGCCCGCCCGAGCTGAAGGCCGCGGCCGCGAAGGCCGTCCACGACGACATCAACCAGTACGCCATCACCTGGGGCGCGAAGGCCCTCCGCGACGCGATCACCACCTCGACGGCCGCGCAGTTCCCGGCCTGGGGCGCCATCGACCCCGAGACGATGGTGACGGTGACCTGCGGCGCGACCGAGGCGATGGTGGCGGCGATGCTCGGCTTGCTCGATCCGGGCGACGAGGTCGTCGTCTTCGAGCCGTACTACGAGAACTACGGCCCCGACGCGATCCTGTCTGGCGCCGTTCCGCGGTACGTCACGTTGCACGAGCCGGACTGGTCGATCGATCCCGACGAGCTGCGGTCCGCTTTCGGCCCGCGCACGCGCGGGATCGTCGTGAACTCGCCGCACAACCCCACGGGCAAGGTGTTCGCGCGCGCGGAGCTCGAGCTCATCGCCTCGCTCTGCGTCGAGTTCGACGTCATCGCGTTCACCGACGACATCTACGAGCACATCGTGTTCGAGGGTGAGCACATCCCGCTCGCCACGCTGCCCGGGATGGCCGACCGGACCGTGTCGATCCACTCGATGTCGAAGTCGTACTCGGTCACGGGCTGGCGCATCGGCTGGACGATCGCCGCGCCCGACCTGTCGGTCGGCATCCGGCGCGTCCACGACTTCCTGACGGTGGGTGCCGCGGCGCCGCTGCAGGCCGCGGCCGTGGTCGCGCTCGCCTTCCCGACGAGCTACTACGAGCGACTGGTCGCCGACTACCGAGCCCGACGCGACCTGCTGCTGCCGGTCCTGCGGGCGGCGGGCTTCCGCCTGGACGACCCCGCCGGCGCCTACTACGTGATGACTGACATCCGCGACCTGACCGACGAGGACGACGTCGCGTTCGCGATGCGGCTCATCCGCGACCCGGGCATCGCCGGCGTGCCGGGTTCATCGTTCTTCTCGCGACCCGAGCTGGGTCGGACGAAGCTGCGGTTCGCCTTCCCGAAACGGACCGAAACGCTGCAGGCCGCGGCCGAGCGGCTGGCGCGACTCCCCGCCCAGGTCTAGGTCCCCGCGGCGTTGGCTGTGGGCCAACGATTCTGGTCGCTACGGCGTCGACGGCGTCCGTTTGCGGGTCTATGCCGCCGTTTCGTTGGCTCCCCGCCAACACCGACGCGGCACGCGCGCAGTCGCGTCACGTAGCGTCCAAGATCGTTGGCTGTGAGCCACCGCTCGCGTCATCGACGGGCTGGCCGCGCCCGTCTAGACGGCGGGCACCGACCGGTCGATGGCCCGGAGCGCGACCGCGATCGTCCGGCGCGTGCCGTCGGTGTCGTACAGGCCGAGCGGGTCGGGGTCGATAACGTGCTCGGTCATCGTCCCGCCGTGGCGGGCGAACACGACCGGGTAGATCGCGCCACTCCCGTCCGAATCGAGCGTGAACGCCACGAGGTCCGGCCCCGTCGAGTCGAGCACGTGGGCCAGCGGCTGGACCCCGTCATCGCGCCATCCGCCGCCCGGGTCCGCCGCGAGGACACGCGCGAGGTAGCCGCGCTGGTGGAACAGGTCGGGCGCCTCGGCCAGCTCGCCGGCCACGAACGAAACCGCGCGATCGGGCGCGATGACCGCTCGCTCGGGCTCGATCCCGAACCCGGTCCGGGCGATGTACTCGGCGAGGACCCGCGCGTTGTACCGCGCGCCATGGACCGCCCCGGAGTTGGCCGGGACGCCGTGTCGTCGGAGGCCCTTGGACGCCTGTCCGAGCGTCCCCGCCGCGAACACGCCGGGCGTCGTGACGCTTTCCCACCACGGCGTGACGGCCGGCAGCCGGCTCGCGCCGTAGGTCGCGAGGCCCTGGTCCGGCAGGTCGCGCAGGGGCGCCACGAACCCGGTCGCGGAGATGACGTCGTCGACCGCGAGCGCCAGGTCGCCGCCGCCATCGGTCCGACGCAGGTGAATGGTCAAGAGGCCGCTCGCCGCCCGGTCGAGCCGATCGACCGACGCGTCGAGGATGGAGACCCCGCCGCCCAGCACGTGGTCCTCGTAGGGCTGGACGTAGCGCGCGCGGACCCCGACGAGGGTCCGGGTCCCGACCGACAGCGTCGTCGTCGAGGGCGACACCAGGACCAGCTGCTGGGCCCACGGGAGCAGCCCGGTCGCGAGCTCGAACCCGGAGTTCTGCTTGCCGATGATGCAGACGCGCCGACCCGCATAGGTCTCCGCCGGGCGGACATCGGCGTAGTGATAGGCATGTTCCATGCCCGGCCCGGGCGGGGTGTACGGCTCGGCGACACCGACGGCGAGGACGAGCCGGGCGCATCGATACAGCCCGTCGGTCGTCTCGAGCTCGAATCGCGCCCCATCGTCATCGGGCGGATCGAGCAGCCGCGTCGAGCGCCACTCGCAGTCGTAGCGGACATCGAGCCCGGCGCGCTCGGCGAACGCGGCGAGGTTGGCCTCCATCTCCGGGCGCGACGGGAAATAGGACGTGCCGTCCATCAGGGTCGGGGCGATCGCGCGGGTCACCGGCTCCTCGCCGAGCAGGCTGTTCCAGTCATATCGCTCATACGCGCGCGAGCCGCGCTCGGCCGGGGCATGGGGCTTGGTCCACGACAGCAGCCGCTGGAAGAACGGCCAACGCCGGAACATCCCGCCCGCCGCCGGGTCCGCCGACAGGACTGCGTGCGGCACTCCGAGCCGACGAAGCGAGTAGGCGATCTGGAGCCCGCCCGGACCGCTGCCGATGACGATGACCGGATAGGTCCCGGGCGGGAACGGGCGGGTCAGCTCCGCCATCGGTTCGCGGCTCGCAGCCGGCGCGCCTGGGCCTGGAGCATCCGGTACATGACCCTCGGGTGCGCGACGAGGAAGGCCTCCACGGACGGCCCGGCGAGGACCAGGCAGCGGAGCGGCCGAACCGCCACGACGTCGGCGATCGGTGTCTCGCCGAGGAGGATGGAGACCTCGCCGAAGAAGTCGCCGCGACCGAGTCGTGCCCGCTCCGTCCCGTCCACGACGATGGCCGCCTCCCCATCGAGGATGACGTGGAACCCCGAACCGCTGATCCCCTGGCGCAGGATCCGTTCGCCGTCCGCGAAGACGGCTTCATCGAACGTGTGGACGATCCCTTCGAGCTGCGGGGCGGTCAGGTCCGCGAACAGCCCGAACCCTGCGATCGCATCGATGAGTTCCTCGCGACCGGCCATCGGGGTCACCTCGGCGACTGGCTGCGACGAGGCCGCCGCATCCGGTGCAATCGTGCCAGAGCTGGCCGAACGGCGCGTCGTGTTGACGCTTGCCGCTCGGGCGGCGCAGCATGATGACCCGCCCCGCCCGGAGGATGCATGACGCTGACCCAGGACCGTCGCGCGACGCTGCTGGCGACGACCCCGTTGTTCGCCGAAATCGACGCCGCGGGCATGGAGCGGATCGCTGAGCGGGCGGTCGAGGTGGAGTTCGCATCCGACCACGTCATCGCCCGCCAGGGCGAGATCGGGACCGGGTTCTTCGTCATCGTGAGCGGCGGCGCCCGGGTCATCCGCGATGGGGCCGTCATCGCGCGACTCGGCCCGGGCGACTTCTTCGGCGAGCTCTCGGTGCTCGATGGGATGCCGAGGGTCGCGCAGGTCATCGCCGACGGACCGACCGCCTGCCTCGCGCTCGCCTCGTGGGACTTCGAGGCGGTCATCCGCGACGAACCAGTCGTCGCACTCGCGGTCATGCGCGGACTCGCACGCCGACTCCGCGACCTGACGGAGGGCCCGAACCACTGAACCGATACCGGTCGGTGGCACGCTCCCGATGACCGGACCGCGCCCGGCGGCCGGGGGGACCGCGACCTTCCTGTTCAGCGACATCGAGGGCTCGACCAGCCTCGAGGAACGCGTCGGCACCGCGCGCTACGCCGAGCTGCGCGAGCGACACCGGGCCCTGCTGCGCGCCGCGTTCGAGGCGCACGAGGGCGACGAGCAGGGGACGGAGGGCGACTCGTTCTTCGTCGTGTTCCTGAGCGCCCGATCCGCAGTCGCCGCAGCCGTCGCCGCCCAGCGCGCCCTGACTGACGAGCTCTGGCCCGACGACGCCGTCGTCCGGGTCCGGATGGGCCTCCATTCGGGCGAGGCCGCGATGGCCGGCGGGTCGCTCGTCGGACTCGACGTGAACCGGGCGGCTCGGATCGCCGCCGTCGCTCACGGGGGCCAGGTCCTGCTCTCCGATACGACGAGGGCCCTGGTCGCCGATGGCCTCATGGACGGCATCGGCCTGCGCGACCTCGGCGAGCACCGGCTCAAGGACCTGCGGGCGCCCGAACGACTGACGCAGCTCGTCGTGGACGGCCTCCCGTCCGACTTCCCGCCGCCGCGATCGCTCGACGCGCGCCCGAACAACCTCCCGACCCAGCTGACGACGTTCGTCGGTCGCGATCGCGAGGTGGCCGAAGCGGCCGACCTGCTGTCGAGGACCCGCCTCCTGACGTTCACGGGGCCGGGCGGGACGGGCAAGACGCGCCTGTCGCTGCAAGTCGCCGCGACCACCGCCGATGCGTTCCCGGATGGCGTCTGGTTCGTGGCGCTGGAATCCGTGCGGGATCCCGACCTCGTCGCCCCGACCATCCTCCGCACCCTGGGCGTCGCGGACAGCCAGGCCCGCCCGGCCGTGGAGGCCATCGTCGACTCGCTCGGCGACAATCGGGTGTTGTTCGTCCTGGACAACTTCGAGCAGGTCGTCGGTGCCGGGCCCGTGGTGGCCGAACTCCTCCGGCGCTGCCCGGGCCTGACCGCGCTCGTCACCACCCGGGTCGCCCTCCGCGTGTCGGGCGAGCAGGAGTACCCGGTCCCCGGCCTGCCGGCGCCGCCGGACACCCGGCACCTGTCGGAGATGGAGCGGCTCAACCTCCCAAGGGCCGTGCGGGAGTTCGATCTCGAGACCCTCGCGACGTTCGAGGCCGTCCGCCTGTTCATCACTCGGGCGACCGCGGTGAAGCCGGGGTTCGCCGTGAACAACGCGAACGCCCCGGCGGTCGCCGCGATCTGCGCGACGCTCCACGGCATGCCGCTGGCGATCGAGCTCGCCGCCGCCCGCATCAAACTCCTGACCCCGGACCAGATCCTGACCCGCCTGGAACATCATCTCGACGTCCTGACGGCCGGCTCGCGGGACTTGCCGGAACGTCAGCAGACGCTCCGAGGCGCCATCGCCTGGAGCTATGACCTGCTCGACGAGGGGGCGCGTCGGCTGGTCGATCGACTGTCCGTCTTCCGCGGCGGCTTCGAGCTCGAGATGGCGGAAGTCATCTGCGGTCCGGCGAGCGAGGTCGGCGGCGATGTGGTGGACCGCATCGGCGAGCTGGTCGACCAGAGCCTCGTCCGCATCGACGAAGAGCACGACGAGCCGCGCTTCGGGATGCTCGAGACGATCCGGGAGTACGCGGCCGAGATGCTCGCGGCGCGTGGTGAGACGAGCGAGATCGCCGCCCGCCATGCCGCCGCGATGATCGACCTCGCCGAGACGGCCGCGCCGCAGCTGTCCGGGGCGGAACAGCGGGTCTGGCTCGAACGGCTCGAACGCGAGCACGACAACATGCGCGCCGCGCTCGACTGGGCCACGGCCGAGCCCGAGCCGGAAGTGGCCGCCCGCCTCGCCTTCGCCCTCTGGCGGTTCTGGCAGCAGCGCGGATACCTGAACGAAGCACGCGCCAGGTTCGACGCGATGGCGGCGATGGACTGGGAGCTGGAGCCGGTCACACGCGCGAGGTTCGCCGAGGCGTTCGGAGGGATCGCGTACTGGCAGACCGATCATGTGACCGCCAAGCGCCAGTACGAGGAGGCGCTCTCGCTCTGGCGAGAGATCGGCGACAAACGCGAACTCGCCAATGCGCTCTACAACCGCGCGTACGCGGACATCATCCTCGTGATGGGTGGGATCGACCGGCGGCCGGAGGTCCTGCAGCCAGGACGGGAAAGGCTCGAGGAGGCCCTCGCGTTGTACGAGGAGATCGGCGACGTGGCCGGCCAGGGCAACATCATGTGGGGGCTCGGCAGCTTCCATTACTTCTCCGCCGAGGCGGACCAGGCGGAGCAGTGGTACCGGCGCTCGCTCGAGCTCCACCGTGCGTCGGGTCACCGAACCATGGAGGCGTGGTCGCTCCACATGCTGGCGCTGTCGGCGGCCGGGCAGCGCCATTTCGACGAGGCCCTCGAACAGGGTCGCCACGCCATGCGCCACTTCCACGAGGCGGGCGATGTGTCCGGCGTGACCCTGACCCTCGACGATCTCTCGATCGCGGCCGTGGCCACTGGCGACCTGGAACGCGCCGGCCGGCTCTGGGGGGCGGCCCGCCACCTGCAGCAGACGACCGGGACGGGCATCGCCGACTATGTCGGCCAGAACCTCGACCTGTACCAGATCCCGACCCCGCGCGATGTCCTACCAGCCGACGAACTCGAGAGGTTGGCCGCGGAGGGGGCGGCGATGGGCCTCGACGAGATCGTGGCCTATGCCCTCGAGGTCGAGGCCGTCCCAGCGTCCCACGAGGAGCCGACCCGATGAGGGACGCACGAGTCGGGCCGATCCGGTCCGCGCCACCGGCATGGGTCGGCTGTCGCGGCTAGACTGGCCCCTCGATGACCGCTGAGCCCACCACTCCGGATCCTGTCACGTCCGCGGCCGCGGCTCGTGCCGCCGAACCGTCCCGCGACAAGACCGGGATCCCCAAGAACCCGGGCCGGCGCGACCTCGGCATGAAGGTGACGCTCCTGTTCCCCGACCGCGAGATCGTCGAGCGCTCGTACGTGCCGATCATCTATACCGCGTGCCGGACGTGCTATTCGGAAGAGGCCCCCGAAGAGATCTTCCGACGCGCCCTGGCCGGCGATTTCGACCCGGTCAAGATGCAGAAGCTCATCTCATCGGTGATCGAATCCGGCCACGGGTCGACGATCGAGCATGTCGTCTTCACGTTCGCCATCACCGGCGTCTCGCGGACGCTCTCACATCAGCTCGTGCGCCACCGGGCCGGCGTCGCATTCGACCAGCAGAGCCAGCGCTACGTGAAGTTCAAGGGCCAGGCGACGATGCTCCCCCACTCCATCGCGGAGGGCGATCCGGCGCTGCGCGAGCGCTACGAATCGCAGATCGAGGGATCGCTCGAGCTCTACGGCGACATGCTGCAGGCCGGCCTGCCGGGCGAGGACGCGAGGTTCGTCTTCCCCAATGCCGCCCGCACCAACCTCGTGATGACGACGAACCTGCGGGCGCTCATCCACATGTCCGGGTTGCGCCTGTGCACGATGGCCCAGTGGGAGATCCGCCGGCTGTTCCAGCTCGTCCGCCACGAGGTCTTCGCGGTGTCGCCGTTCCTCGGCTCGTTCCTGGCGCCCAAGTGCGTGCCGCTTGGCTATTGCGACGAGTTCAAGAACCGCGACGAGCACTGCCCGATCCGGCCGCACAAGGACAACGTCCTGGGTGCCTGGGCGGAGAAGCAGGCCGCGGCCAAGGCCGCCGGACGCGAGCTGCCGCAGGCCTGAGCCCGGAACCCGGCCCGCGAGCGGTCAGGCCTCGCGCGCGGGCAGCTCGGCGACGAAGCGGCGGATCACCCGCGCAAGCCGTGGTCCGGCTTCCGCGCCGGCCGCCAGCACTTCCTCGTGGGACAGCGGCTCGCCCGTGTAGCCCGCCCCGGCGTTCGTCACGAGCGAGACGCCACAGACCTCGAGCCCGACCCATCGCGCGGCGATGCATTCGAGGACCGTCGACATGCCGATCGCGTGGCCACCCAGGCCCGCGTACATGCGGACTTCGGCGGGCGTCTCGTAGCTCGGTCCGGTGAGCCCGACGTAGATGCCCTCCTCGAGATCCACGCCCTCGGCCTTCGCAGCCGCATGGAGCCGTTCCCGGAGTCGCGGGCTCCAGGCATCGGTCAGGTCGGGGAAGCGCGGACCGAGCTCATCGGCGTTCGGTCCCATCAGCGGGTTCTGGCCGGTCAGGTTGATGTGATCGCGCATGACCATCAGCGTGCCCGGCCCGAAGCTCGGATCGAGGCCGCCGGCCGCATTGGTCAGCACCACCACTTTCGCCCCGAGCCGCTGGAACAACAGCACCGGCTGGACGACCAGGCCCGGGTGGTTGCCCTCGTAGAGATGGAACCGGCCCTGGAGCAGGACGACCGGTCGGTCGGCCAGGGTGCCCAGGATGAGCCGTCCGACGTGGCCGGGTGCCGTGGCGGCCGGCCAGCCGGGCAGGTCGGCGAAGGGGATCGAGACGACGTCCTCCAGGTCGTCGGCCAGGCCGCCGAGACCGGACCCCAGGACGATGCCGACCTCGGGGACGAGCGGGGTGAACTCGCGGACGGCCGCCTCGAGCATGGCCAGCCGGGCGGGTTGGCCCGCGGGCGGGATGGGTCGCGTCGGGTCCATGCGCTGGCCGGCGTCGGCGGGGAGGGGCAGGTCGGTCATGCGGGCCTCCAGGATTCGCGTCCAGGGGGTAGACGGCCGAGGCCCGCAGACTTCGTCGGCCCGACGGAAGTATCGACACCGGGATGCCGATCACGTCCCGTCGGGCACGGACCCCGCCGGAAAGGTCGCGGTGAGACGACCATCCTAGCCGGGCAACGAAGCGCCCGAAGCGACCGGCGGCGGACCGAAAACCCTTGATGCGATCTCGGTTTCTTCGTTCCTGTCGGCCCCTTCGGGCAAGACCTACGGTACGGGCGGGGCGGTGGACGGGTCAACGCGGTTATCCACCAAGTGCGGCGGGAGGTCCCAGATCGTATCCACGAAGTTCGCCGATGGTGTGGACAAGGTGTGGACGGAGCGGTCAGCCGCCCATCGCGAACATCTCGACCTTGGGCAGGTTCGAGCTCGTGGCCGGAGTCGCCGCGGAGCGCAGCTCCGAGTAGCGGTCGTCGCGCCGGGCCCAGACTCCCTCGACGAACGCGGCGAGCCCGTCATCCGACGCCTCGCCCCGGAGGACGGCCCGGAGGTCCGTCCCCTCGATCGCGAACAGGCAGGTATAGAGCTTGCCCTCGGCCGACAGTCGCGCGCGCGTGCAATCTCCGCAGAACGGTACCGTCACCGACGAGATGACCCCGAACTCACCGGCGCCATCGGCATAGCGCCAACGGTCGGCGACCTCGCCGCGATACGAGGCGTCGGCCGGCTCGACCGGCCACTGCGCCCGGATCGTTTCGACCAGTTCGGCCGCGGGCACGACCTCATCGAGCCGCCAGCCGTTCGAATGCCCGACGTCCATGTATTCGATGAACCGCAGGGTGACGCCGGTCTCCCGTGCCCAGGCCGCCATCGGGACGATGCTCGACTCGTTGATGCCGCGCCGGACGACCATGTTGACCTTGACGGGCGCCAGGCCCGCCTCGAGGGCGGCATCGATGCCGTCGAGGACACGCTCGACCGGGAAGTCGATCCCGTTCATCGCCCCGAACACCGCGTCATCGAGCGAGTCGAGCGAGACCGTCACCCGTCGCAACCCTGCGTCGGCCAGCGGTCCCGCGAGAGCCCGCAGCGCGGAACCATTCGTGGTGAGCGTCAGGTCGATCTCGCCGCCATCGGGTCGCCGCAGGGCCGCGAGCATCGCGATGAGATCCGGCAGGTCGCGTCGGACCAGGGGCTCGCCGCCGGTGATCCGCAGCTTCTCGACGCCGAGCCCGACGAAGATCCGCGCCACCCGCTCGATCTCCTCGAAGGAGAGGACCTGGTCCTTGGGGAGGAATTCGAAGTCCCGACCGAAGATCTCCTTCGGCATGCAGTACGTGCAGCGGAAGTTGCACCGGTCGGTGACCGAGATCCGCAGGTCGCGCATCGCGCGGCCCAGCGTGTCGGTGACGCCCGGGCGTCCATCGAACGTCGCGGCGGGTTCCATCGACCTATCGTAGCCCGCCCGCTCGGGAACGGCCTCAAGGGGCCACTGTCCGGCGCGTCGCGTCAACACGTAGGAAGGGTGGTCCGGACCTGGCGACCCGCCGGTACCACCGGCGCACACCGCTGGTACCTCTAGCGAACTGCACCGGACCGACCCCCGCTGGCACGATGCCTCCACGTCCCGGATGCCCGGCCCCCCAGGTCGTCCGCCTCGACACGCTGCACCGCACAAGAGTTGACCACTTTGATCAGTGAGGATCCCGACGCCATGGCACAGACGGACACACGACCAGGCTTCCGGCTTCCGTGGAGCTCGGACCGTGCCGACGCCAGTGACCCCACTGATCCGGCCACTGACGCGTCCGCCGAAGCAGGCGACGCTCCCGCCAACGAGGAGACTGAAGGGCCAGCCATGATCGACGCCTCGCCAGCCGTCCAGGACTCTGACACGACCGAAGCGGTCGCCGATCACGGCGTTGCCGCCGCGGAGGCGAGCCCAGCCGTCGAGGAGGCTCCCGTGGCCGAGGCCCCGGCCGAGGCTGCCCCGGCCGATGACGCCGAGCGCGGTAGCTCGAAGAAGTCTTCCAAGTCCACGAAGTTCCTCGCCGACCTGACCAAGGCGATGCAGGCGACCGCCGAGGCCGCCCGAGACGAGACCCTCGAGCGCTTCGCGACCGAGGCCAAGACCGCCACCGAGCGCGTCCACGCCGATGCCGCCGACGAGATGACCGAGATGCGCCGGTCGGCCGACGACGACGTCGCGGCGATCCGCGAATGGTCCAAGGGTGAGATCGCCCGGATCCGGGAAGAGACGGAGACGCGCATCGCGTCGCGCAAGTCCTACCTGGAAGGCGAGCTCGAATCGCATGCCGGCGTCGTCGAGCGCCGCATCGAGCTGATCAGCGGCAGCGTCGCCGCCTTCGAGGCCGAGATGGCCGCCTTCTGCGAGCGTCTGTTCGCCGAGGGCGATCCAGCCACATTCGCCGCGATGGCCGAGCAGATGCCCGAACCGCCGAGCCTCGACAAGCCGGTCGTCGAAGCGCCGCCCGCCATGATCGGGGCGAACGAGATCGAGGCGCCCGCCAAGAGCGAGCCGGTGATCGTGACCGACGTCGAAGCCGAGGCCGAGGCCCCGGAGGCCGAGGCGACCGCCGAGGTCGCCGAAGCCACGAGCGCCGAGACGGACGCCCCGGAAGCCGAAGCGACCTCCGACGCTCCCGAGGCGAGTGCCGATGATGCCGCCGATAGCGCCGAAGGAACGGCCGATACCGATGACCCGCGGATCGCGATGCTCGGCCTGGCCCCGGACTTCGCCGCCGCCGAGGCTGAGGCCGAGCTGTCGGCCGCCGAGGCCGAGGCCGCCGCGCCCGAGGACACCAGCCAGGAGATCCCGGCGATCGCCGAAGAGGTCGTCGCCGCCCGTCTGGCCGGCCTCGTGCCGCCGAGCGAAGCCGGCGAGCCCAGCGAGCGCCTGACGACCAAGGTCGTCGTGAGCGGCCTCGTCAGCGTCGCCAGCATCGCCGGCTTCAAGCGTGGCGTGGCCCGCACCCAGGGCGTGGCTTCCGTCGGTGTCACCTCCGGACCGGATGGCGAGTTCGTCTTCATGGTGAGCCACCACCCGGACGTCAACCTCAAGGATGTCATCCCGGGGCTGCCCGGCTTCAACGCCCGGGTGACCGGGGACTCGGAGGATGGCTTCGTCGTCACCGCGCGCGACCCAGAAGCGCACGACTGACCCGCGATCGGATCGAGAGGACTAGTCGTGGCCCGTCCAGCCGTTGTCGTCGCGCTCCCGGCGTCCGAGTCTGAATCGGTCGTTGCCGAGCTGGCGGCAGCCGGATTCGAGGTCTTCGAAGTCCACGGCCCCGCCCAGCTGGAGACGATCCTCGCCCAGCGCAGCGATGTCGCGGTCGCCATCCTCGATGGCGAGACCGACTTCGACGAGTCGCTCGAGTACTACGCCGCCCTGCACGACGGCGAGCCGTCGATCCCGGCGCTCATGGTCGTGTCGGCGGACTCCTTCGATCGACTCGCCGGGGCATCCGACGCCGTCGAGGACGAGTACCTGACCCGCCCGTTCACGCCGGATTCGATCCGGTGGCGCGTCGAGGCGATGTGCATCCGCCGTACGACGGTCGACGACGGCAGCGGCCCGATCCTCCACGACGCCAGCGTCCAGATGGAGGGCTGGACCGACCGGAGCGGCACCATCGTCGTGATCTTCAATCCCAAGGGCGGTGTCGGCAAGACGACCATCGCGACGAATTTCGCCTCCACCCTGCGGACCCGCCGCGGGCGCTCGGTCCTGCTCATCGACGCCGACACCGTGACCGGGCACGTGACGACCTCGCTCGGCATCGATGCCGTCCGCACGGTCGCCGACAGCTGGCGCGACGAGGCCGAAGGCGGCCTGGCCGAGACCCTCGTCGAGATCGCCTCGGCCCATGCGTCGGGCATGAAGGTCGTGTCGCTGACCGACTCGCCGCTCAATACCGAGATCCTCGACCCGGCTCGGGTCGCGGCCGAGATCTCGGCGGCGCGGAGCGCGTTCGACGTCATCGTCATCGACCTGCACCCCTCGTACAGCGCGCTCAACCAGGCGATCTTCGAGATCGCCGACAAGATCCTCGTGCCGGTCACCCCGGACGTCCCGGCGATCCGCGCGGCCGTCCAGCTCCGCGACGTCGCGACGGCCGAGGGCTATCGCGATCGCCTGGCGATGGTCGTGAACCGCGCCAACAGCGGCGTCGGCGTCCAGGACATGGAGCGGACCGTCGGGATGCCGGCACTCGCCCTCATCCGCTCGGGCGGACTGCTCTTCGTTCGTGCCGCCAACGAGGGCCGGACCGTGATCGAGATGTTCCCCAAGGAACGGATCGCCACGGACTTCGACGGGCTCGCCGATGCGCTGTTCGGCGTCGCGGCCACCGCGGCTCCCACGACCAAGCAGGGCCTCCGGATCTTCGCTCGTCAGAAGGAAAGCGTCGGGATCCGAGTCGGCTAGGTCCTCGGACCTGGCTCCCGCCGCTGGCAGCGCTGGCTAGCAGCCAACGAATTCGAACCCTGACCCCGTCTCCGCGCTGATTGGCGCGGTTTCGCGCCTGAGTGGTGGCTGGCGGCCACCGGAAGCCGCCGGAATCGGGACCCGGGCGCCGTCCCTTGGGGCCTCGCGCTCGAATCGTTGGCGGAGCGCCAGCGTCCCTGCCGCTCGCCCCGGCCCCTCGCCCCTGCCGCTCGCCCTCGCCTAGACCTCGTCGGCCCCCTCGTCCGCCCGTCCCGGGTCGGCGCCCGGCTTCAGGCCGGGGATCGGCTCCGCCCGTTCGCCCGTCGAGCGATCGACCTGTTCCACGCCCCGCAGGTAGAGGCGATTGACGAGGATGACGTCGGCATCGGTCCCGACGACCTGCTCGCCCATCCAGGCTCGTCCGTGGACCACGGGCACGAACATCTCGCTCGAACGATCCAGCAGCCGGAGCGGATCGGTTCCCGGGTAGAGGTTGACCGTGCCGATGATCCGGTACGGCGGCGCCTCGAGCTGCAGGTCGTAGGAGACCTTGTGGATCCGGTGCGCGGCGGCCTCATCCGTGCTCATCGACGGCAACGAGGTCTCGCCGGCCAGCACGAGGATCAGGTCGTACGGATCGATCGCCTTGAGCCCCGGCGCCTCCTTGAAGGCTTCGGAGCCGTCGAGCGGCGCCCACTGGACCTCGGTGATCTCGACCGGTTCGCGGCGGTTGAGCGTGTCGGAGAGCCGTCCGTCGACGGCCATCCGCCCGACGAGGCGCCACTCCTCGGTCAGGGCGTCGAACGGGATCCCCCGCCCGGTCGCGGCCGGGATCGGCGGATCGGAGCTCAGGGCGGCGGGCACGGCGGGCACGCCCGACGGTGGCGTGGCGACCGCGGCGGGCTCGCCCGCCGGGGCCGATGCCGGGGTCGCGCCGGGCGGTGCCTTGGTGACCGGCACCACCGACACCGGCTCTGGGACGATCTTCTTGCGCTTCAGGAAGTCGAAGGGCACGTCACTCCTCCGCGGTTCCGGTGTGCGACCGGATGGTCTCGACGACCGTGCCGTCGGCGAGTGTCGTCGTGTCGCCCAGGGCCCGGCCTTCGGCGATGTCGCGCAGCAACCGGCGCATGATCTTGCCGGACCTCGTCTTGGGCAGGTCCGGGGTGAACATCAGGAACTTGGGCTTGGCGATGGGGCCGATGACCTTGGCGACGTGCTCCCGGAGTTCGGCCGCCAGTTCGTCGTTCGCCTCGACGCCCACCTTGGGGATGACGAACGCGAAGATCGCCTGTCCGGTCAGGGGGTCGTTCTTGCCGACGACCGCTGCCTCCGCCACTGACTGGTCGTCGACGAGCGCGGACTCCACCTCGATCGTGCTGATGCGATGGCCGGACACGTTCATGACGTCGTCGACGCGACCGAGGAGCCACAGGTAGCCGTCGAGGTCGCGCTTCGCTCCGTCGCCCGCGAAGTACTTGCCGGGGAACCGGCTCCAGTAGGTCTGTCGATAGCGATCGGGGTCGCCGTAGATCCCGCGCAGCATCGCCGGCCAGGGCCGGGTCAGCACCAGGTACCCGCCGCCGCCGAGCGGCACCGAGTTCCCATCGCCATCGACGACATCAGCAGCGATGCCGGGGAACGGGAAGGTGGCACTGCCCGGTTTCGTGGCGGTCACCCCGGGGAGCGGCGTGATCATCATCATCCCGGTCTCGGTCTGCCACCACGTGTCGACGATCGGCCGGCTGCTGCCGCCGATGTGCTCGTGGTACCAGAGCCACGCTTCGGGGTTGATCGGCTCGCCGACCGTGCCCAGCACCCGCAGCGAGGAGAGGTCGTGCTTGGCCGCGTATTGCGGACCCTGCTTCATGTGGGCCCGGATGGCGGTCGGAGCGCAGTAGAGGACGGAAACCTTGTAGTCCTCGATGATCTGCCACCAGCGCTCCCACGACGGGCTGTCGGGTGTTCCTTCGTAGAGGACGCTGGTCGTCGCGTTTGCGAGGGACCCGTAGACGATGTAGCTGTGGCCGGTGACCCATCCGACATCGGCGGCGCACCAGTAGACGTCGTCGGGCTTGATGTCGAAGACCATCTCGTGGGTGAAGCTCACGCCCAGGAGATACCCAGCGGTCGTGTGCATGATGCCCTTGGGCTTGGCCGTCGTCCCCGAGGTGTAGAGCAGGTACAGCATGTGTTCCGAGTCCAGCGGGACGGCGGGGCTGTCCTCGGACTGACGGTCCACGATGTCGTGCCACCACACGTCGCGACCGGGCTCCATGGCGGTGCCGCCCTCGAGCACCTCGCCGAGTCGTTGGACGACGAGCGTGTGTTCGACGGTCGGGGTGGTGAGCAGCGCCTCATCGACGGCCGGCTTGAGGGCGGCCGCCTTGCCGCGCCGCCAGCCGCCGTCCGCGGTGATCACGACCTTCGCCTCGGCGTCGTTGATCCGATCCTGGAGCGCCTCGGCGCTGAATCCCCCGAAGATCACCGTATGCGGCGCGCCGAGGCGGGCGCACGCGAGCATCGCGATCGGCAGCTCGGGGATCATCGGCATGTAGATCGCAACGCGGTCGCCGGTGCCGATCCCGAGTTCCTTCAGCGCATTGGCCGCCTTGGAGACCTCGCGTAGCATGTCGGCATAGGTCAGCGTCCGGGTGTCGCCCGGCTCCCCGACCCAGTGGTACGCGACCTTGTCACCGAGCCCGTTGGCGACGTGGCGGTCGAGACAGTTGTAGCTGATGTTCAGCTTGCCGCCCGTGAACCACTTGGCGAACGGGAGATCCCACTCGAGCGTCGTGTGAAATGGCTCGAACCAGTCGATCCGCTCGCGCGCCAGCCTCGCCCAGAAGGCCTCGAAGTCCGCCTCGGCCTCCGCGTAGAGGTCGGCCTTCGCGTTCGCCTGCGCGGTGAACGCCGGATCGGGCGGGAAGCTCCGCGTCTCGGCAAGGAGGTTCTCGATCTCGGGCGAGGCGGGGGACGGCTCGACGCTCACGGATCCCTCCCATCATGGGTGGCTGGCCCGGTCATTCTAGCCAGCCATCGTCGGAGGGGCCGCATCGCTACCATGAGCCGGCGCAGTCGCCGATCGTGGATCGGCCGCGCCAGGGCGCGCCGCGGGAGGCACACGATGGGCGACCAGCAACAGCGCTATCTCTTCGCACTCGGCTACCCGGACGAAGCGCTCGCCGATGCTGCGCTCTCGGAGCTCCACGAACTCAGCACTGACAACTACCTCAAGGTCACCGACTGGGCGATCGTCACCAAGTCGCCCGACGGCAAGGTGAAGACCCGCGAGAGCACGGGCAGCGATGCGGGCGCCGCGCGCGGGGCGGTGGCCGGTGGCGTGGTCGGCGCGTTGCTCGTTATGGCCGGGCCGATCGGATGGGCCGGCGCGGCGGCCGCCACCGGCGTCGGAGCCTTGGCCGCGGTGCTGCATGACGGCGGCCTCAAGGAGAAGGACCTCGAGTCGGTGGCCGGCCTGATGCGCGACGGCCGGACCGTGCTGGTGTTGACGGTCGCGCCGGAGTTCCGCGATCGAATGCACCAGGCCCTCACCGACGTACCCGAGCTGGCCGCCGCCGACCCGAAGGTCGAATCGCCGGTCGACGGGTCGACCGGCAACCTCCTGCGCGAGGCCGTGGAGCAATACCGCTCGACGCACGCCGACACGTAGCCCTCGGCCGGCGTTGACCGCGCAGCCAGTCAGGCGGGCGGGACGCTCGTGTCGCGCGGTGGGAAGACCGAGCCGTCGAGGATCACGCGGTCCCCGAGCGGCTGGCCGAGCTCGATGGTGATCCGGGTGGTGTCCGGGTTGCCCGGGCAGTCCTGGGCGCCCGGCCGTTGGCGGACGGTGACCGTCACCACCACTGAGCCCTCGCCGAACACCACCATCGGTGCCTGGATCCGCCCGTTCGGCGGCTGGCCACCGGCACAGGACCGCTCGCGGATGAAGCCCGAGAGGGTCGTGGCGTCCGGGCCGGGGCGTCCGGCGGCTGGGTCCAGCCAGAAGTCGGCGAGGCCGATGCCGTCGGGTGTCACGGGCTGCGCCTGGCATTGGCCGTAGAGGTCGACTGTCCAGCCATCCGCCGCGGGCATTGCCGCCACCTGCACCCACGGCACGCCCTGACCGGGCGCGACGAACAGGACGCCTGCCGGGCCGACGGCGACGCGGTGCCACCCGTGGTCGGGGAAGATGTCCGGGTCGGCGGGCTCCGCGATGATCGACTTGAGGACGGCCGCCGGAGCGTCGTTCTCGAGCTCGGCGGCTCCGACACCGGCCAGCGCCGCCGAAGGGAACCGCTCCGCGCCACCGCAGGTCAACAGGATCGATGACGGGTCGGGGCTGATCGGCGGGGAGATCAGCGGCCCCGCCTCGACCGGGTTCGACGCGGAGGCCGCCGTGGTCGACGGCAGCGTCGCCGACGGGCCGGGTGCGGGCGACGTGCCGGTGGACTCGGGGATCGGCGACGTGCTGCACGCCACGACGGCGAGGATCGTGGCCGCGGCGAGGGTGATCTGGTAGCGCATGGTCCCTAGACGCGCACGCGATCGGTCTGTGGCACGAGTGGGCCACGGTAACAAGGTCATCCCTGCTTCGTCTCAGCGGCGTGAACGAAACACCCGAGGCCATGGCTGCCGACGACGCCCGACCGGCGCTCGAGCGGCCGCGCGCCGGTGGTCACGCGGACGAGGCGACGTTGACGGCCATCTACGAGGAGCGCCGTGGCGAACTGTTCGCCTTCTTGCTGCGCATGACGCGCGACCCCGACGTCGCCGACGACATCCTCCAGGACACGTTCATCCGCCTGATCCAGGAGGCCAGGGCCGGCCGCATGCCGGACGAGGTTCGCGCCTGGTTGTATCGAGTCGCGGCCAACGCCGCCATCAGCCGGGGCCGCCGGGGTCAGGCCCTCCATCGACTCCTGCCCCGCCTCGTGGATCGTCGGGAACCCGCCCGGCCCGAGAGCGAAGCGCTCCGGGGCGAACGCGCCGGTGACCTCACCGCGGCTCTTGCCGAGCTGACACCGGACTGCCGGGCCGCCCTCGTCCTTGCGGCCCAAGGGTTCACGGGACGGGAGATCGCCGACTCACTCGGACGCACGGAAGGTGCGACGCGGACCCTGATGTGCCGCGCTCGGATCCAGCTCCGACATCGCCTCGAAGCCGAGGAGGGCCTGGCATGACCGCCCTCGAACGACACCACGACCACGACCGCGCGCTCGAGCTGGCCGCGATGGCCATCGACTTCGAGCTGACCAGCGCCGAATCGGCGGAACTCGAGGACCAGATGGCGGCGTGCCCGCAGTGCAGCCGGGCCGCGGCGGCGATGCGCGCCGATGCCGGTGCCATGCGCGTTCCATTGACCCTGCTCCCCTCGCGCCGCGTCGACGACGCCGTCTATGCCGCGATCGCCGGCCGGCGGGCGGGGCCGCAGCGCGTGCTCCTGCTGGCGGCCGCCGCGCTCCTGCTGCTCGGCCTGCTCGCCGCCCTGGCCGTTGGGGCCTCGTTGCTGATCCACGAACCGCTGCCCGTCACGGTCGTGCCGAGCGACCAAGTGGCGCTGGTGAGCCCGAAGCCGGATGCATCGCTCCCGGCTGTGCCGGCGCCCGGCGAGTCGTGGCAGGCGCTGCCGCTCTCGATCGGTTCGAACGGCAGTCGCCTCATCGAAGCCGTCACGATCTACACGCGGAACGTGCCCTTGGCGCAACGGACCGAGGGGGCGGGGCTGGTCGGCGTGGGGCGGGGCGGCTGCTACCCGGTCGGCGCCCAGGACCCGACCGACTGCTTCGGCGCGGCCTGGACCGCTGGTGCCGAATTGGTCATGGAGCGAGGTTGCCGACCATCATGGCCTGCAGGTCGGTCTGGGCAATTCGACGAGCGGACCGGAGAAGGGGCTCTATGACGTGGCCAACGGTCCGAATGGGCTCGTCGCTATCGGCTACCCGATGGACGGCGACAACGCCGGGCGTCCGGGGATCTGGCGGTCGGCTGACGGACAGGTATGGGAGCGGGTGGCGGTCACGTTCGGTCCGGCCGAGCTCGGCGTGCGACTCAGCGCGGTCACGGCGGGTGGGCAGGGATATGTCGTCGTCGGATCGGTCATCGAGTACTCGGGCGTGGCGGGCGGCCCCATCACGGCTCGTGCGGCCGCATGGGTCTCCGGCGACGGCTCGAATTGGACGCGTGCCGACGACACGCCCGATATGGACGTCGGGCCGTGCGTGGACACGCTCGAGGAACCGGGATGTGGCGGCATGCTCGGCGTCAGCCCGAACGGGGAAGGCTTCGTGGCCGTCGGCTCCGTCCGGACGAGTGCGTCCGGCGATGACCCGACCCGGCCCGCGGCATGGACGTCCCCGAATGGCCTCACGTGGACGCGATCGGACACCGGTCGCCTGGACTTCGATGGACTCCTTTCGAGCGTCGTCGAAGGCCCGACCGGACCCATCGCCGTCGGCACCATCTGTCAGCCCGATTGCGTCGGTGTCAACGCCGGCGGCGTGGCGGCCACATCGGCGGACGGCTCGACCTGGGAGTCCGCCCCGGTCGTCGGATCCGTGGCTCTCGACGCGATCGCTTCGAGTGGTCACGAGGTCTTCGCAGTCGGCATGCAAAACCAGGACGAGGCGACCGAGCTCCAGATCTGGCGGAGCAAGGACGGCGTCGACTGGGTCCGAACCAGTGATCCCCCGGCGATCCCCAACCTCTCGTCATATAGCGCCGTGGACATCGCGGCGACCGGCGATCGGGTGATCGTCGTCGGCTGGGCCTCGACGACCGACTCGGACGGCGACCGGAACTTCGCCTTCGCGGCTTCGACGTCCGCTCCGTCCGGCGAGTCGGCTCCCCTCCCGACCGCCACGCCGCCACCGAGCGTGCCGGTCGCATCGGCGATCGATGCCGTGGTGGAGCTGCGCGTCGAGATCCGACCGGACGTGAGCGTCGGCCGGATGCCGATGATGACCGTGTACCGCGATGGGACGGTCCTACGGCGTGACGATACGGGAGGCGCACATCACGCGACTCAGCCCCGCTGGCCTCGATCGCCTGCTAGCCCCAGGCATCGACAGCGGCCTGTGTGCTCACGAGCGGCGAACTGGGCTCCGACCCGACCTACCAGGGCGGGGTCGACGATGTACGCGATCGATCTTCGACGAGGCGGCGAGATCGTCCGTCGCGAGACGTCGAACTCGATGGCGCCGGCAACGCGAGCCGAAGCCGAACGATCATTGCGCTTGCTGAGCATCTCGCCGATCTCGAGTCGTGGCTGCCGGCAGATGCCTGGGCGATCGGTCCGGCCGCCGCCGAGCCGTACGTGGCGTCGAACTACCTCCTGAAGGTCTCGACCCTGACGCACCGGGCGCTGACGTACCCGCCGTCCGATCATGGACCGCGCGGACGATCGTCTGGCCGTTGCCGGGCACGCTCGAGGGCTTCGGCGACGTTGGCGGAGGATCAGCCCCTTGGTCCAGGAACCGCCTCGCGCTGTGGCGCGTTGACGCTGGCACGAGGCCGACTCGCCGTGCAACGGGCCCTCGCCGGGGCCCCGTTGCGTATCACTGGGCGATCGGACGCAGGCCGAGCTCGACGGGCCGATGTCGGCCACGCTCGTCGTGACCCTGATCTCGCTCTGCCCGACGACCCGCTCGACTGCGCGGTCGACGGCTCCTGGCCGTAGCGGCGGCAGGCCCCGGCGTCACGCCGTGGCGGTCGTCGGCGTTCGGGTCGGCTCGTGCTCCGGCACGGTCGCGCCGAGGCGGACCGAGATCGCGGCCGCGGCCTCTCGGGCCTGCGCCGCGAGTTCCGGCACCCGGCGCGGGGTCAGGCGGAAGGCCGGCCCCCAGATGTCGACCGCGGCGATGACGTTGCCGCGCGCATCGTGGACCGGGGCGGCCACCGCGTTGAGCCCGAGCTCGTATTCGCCGATCGCGGTCGCGTAACCGCGCCGTCGGATGCGTGCCAGCTCCTCGAGGAGTGGCTCGAGCTCGGTGATCGTGCGCTCCGTGAAGGTCACCAGGCCGTGGCGCACGATGCGCAGGACCTCGCGCTCGGCGAGGGCCGCCAGCAGGACCTTGCCCGAGGCGACGCAGTGGAGCGGCGTGGCTCGTCCGGTCCAGTCCCCGACCGCGATCAGGTTCGGGCCGTCGACCTGGGCGACGGCCAGCATCGATTCGCCGTCCAGCACGCCGAGTCCCGTGGTCTCGTGGGTCAGGCGAGCGAGGCGCTCCAACTCGGGCAGGGCGATCCCGCGCAGATCGAGGGTCCGTTCGGCGCGTTCCGCGAGGCGGATCACGACGAGTCCGAGCCGGTACTTGCCGGTCTCATCGTCCTGCTCGACCAGGCCGCGCTTCTGGAGCGTGGCCAGGAGGCGCGACGCGGTCGACTTGTGCAGCCCCAGGCGTCGGGCGAGTTCGGTGACCCCGGCCTCCCCCTGGCTGTCCCCGAGGGCCAGGAGCAGAGCCGCCGCCCGGTCGACCGAGCGGACCGCGTTGCCGTCGAGGACCATGGTCGATACTCCCTCGTTTCCCGTTCAGCCCGCGGAGGGCGAGGCCATGCCGCCGTGCGGCGTGGGCGGTGGTGCGTGGTGGGCGCGGTCCTCGAGGGCCGCGTCCAGTGAGTCGGAGAAGGCGGTCAGCACGCGGTCGACGTGGTCGCCCTGCGCGTGCGCCTCGCACAGGAACCATGGCTCGCGAGAATCGGGTTCGGGCATCGCCCCGCGCGCGTGCATGCCGATCGCGATCGCGTCGTACAGCTCGTGGTCCGTCGTGGCCCAGTCGCGGTACTCGGATGCCTCTTCCTCGCGGAACATGATCCCGAACATCGATGGGTGGCCGGTGAAGTGGTACGGGATGCCGACCGGGTTGAGGATCTCCTTGAGCCCGTCCTGGAGGCGTCGCCCGGTCGCGTGGACCGTCTCGAGGGCGTCGGTGTCCTTGAGGATGCTCAGGGTCTTGACGGCCGCCGCGGCGGCGACCCGGTTGCCGGCGTACGTGCCGCCGTGGCTGACCTTGTCGGGCAGGACGCTCATGACCTCGCGTCGGCCACCGAACGCCGCCGCCGGATAGCCATTGCCCATCGCCTTCGCGTAGGTCGCGAGGTCCGGGGTGATGCCGAAGAACTCGGCGGCGCCACCCCTGGCGAAGCGGAAGCCCGTCTTCACCTCGTCGAAGATCAGCAGGATGCCGAACTCCTCGGTGAGCGCGCGCATCGCCTTGTGGAAGCCCGGCTTGGGCAGGATCCCCTGGGCATTGCCGAGGACCGGTTCGACGATGATCGCGGCGATCTCATGGCCCCGGGTCTCGAACAGCCGGCGCAGGAACTCGATGTTGTTGTAGCGGGCCGGGATGATCGTCTCGGCGACCGCCGCCGGGATCCCGCGACCCCAGGCGAGCGCGACCGGCTTGTCGGCGTCGCCCAGTTCGGACATGTCGTCGGGTCCGACGCTGATCAGCGCGTAGTCGTGGACGCCGTGGTACTGGCCTTCGAACTTCACGATCTTCTCGCGGCCGGTATAGGCGCGTGCGACGCGCATCGCGTGCATCGTCGCCTCGGTGCCCGACACCGTCAGGCGCGCCATGTCGACCCAGCCGGTCAGCTCGCAGATCAGCTCGACCGTCCGGATCTCGTCCTCGCTCGTCAGGCTGAAGCTGACGCCCTGGCGCATCCGCTCGTTGACGTAGTCGTCGACGCGCGGGTCGCCGTGGCCGAGGATGACCGGGCCATAGCCCATGCGCAGGTCGACGAACTCGTTCCCGTCCATGTCCCAGACGAGCCCGCCCTTGCCCCGGTCGACGTAGATGGTGTCCTCGCCCCACGCCCGGAAGTTCGAGTTGGCGCCGCCGGGCATGTGCTTGAGCGCCCGCTGGTACAGCTGGTGCTGGCGGTCCCGCGAGATCGACGGCGTCGTGTGGGCGGCGGGCTCGGTGGCCATGAAGATCCTCTGCGTACGGGTTGGGACGGCCCGGTCCGTGGGACGGGAGTTGCACGGAGTGGGACGGGGGTCCGGCCATCGTGCCATATCGCCCTTCGCGTCGTCAACGCGACATTCGTTGCAGTCACGCTTGGACGGGTGCGATTCCCGTTCTGGAATGGACGTTTGCCTGCGCGATGCGCGGGTCCGTTGCCTCGTGGCACCATGCCCCGATGACCACCCGACCCGCGCCCGACGACCAGGGACCCGTCAGCTACTGGCTCCGCGAGCCAGGGCCGCCCGCGGACCCGACGCTGGTCTCCGGCGAGACCATGAACGTCGATGTCGCCATCGTCGGCGCCGGGTTCACGGGCCTGTGGACCGCCATCGCGCTGACCGATACGGATCCCTCGCTCCGGATCGCGGTCCTCGAGGCGGAGACCGTCGCCTTCGGCGCCAGCGGCCGCAACGGCGGCTTCTGCGAGGCCAGCCTGACCCACGGCCTGGCGAACGGCATCCGCCATTTCCCCGACGAGCTCGACCGCCTCGAACGCGAGGGGATCGACAACCTCGACGGGCTCATCGCCTTCACCCGGGAGCATGGCATCGAGTGCGACCTGGAGGAGACCGGGACGCTCTCGCTGGCGGACCAGGCGTACCAGGTCGAGGAGTTCCGGGCCTGGGTCGACGAGGCGGCCGAGTACGGCGAGCACCTCGAATTCCTGGATCGGGACGCCGCCCAGGCCGAGGTCCACTCCCCGCTCTGGCAGGCCGGCCTGTACCGGCCCCCCGGTCGGGATGTCGTGCTCGACCCCGTGAAGCTCTGTCGCGGGATCGCCCGAGTGGCCCGCGAGCGAGGCGTCCGGATCGTCGAGCGGACCCGCGTCACGAAGCTCGAGCGCGTGGCCGGCGCGGTGCTCGTGCAGACCGGCGACGGGGCCACGGTCCGCGCCGCGCACGTGGTGGTCGCCACGTCGGCGTACTCGGGCTGGCTGCGGCGCCTGTCGCCGCTGTTCGTGCCGGTCTACGACTACGTCCTGGTGTCGGAACCGCTGGACGCGGATCGGCGGGCGGCCATCGGCTGGCAGCGGCGCCAGGGCCTGACCGACGGCAACAACCAGTTCCACTACTTCCGGCTGACCGCGGACGACCGGATCCTGTGGGGCGGCTACGACGCCATCCACCACTACGGCAGCCAGGTCGGTCCGGAGCTGGACCAGCGGCCGGAGACGTTCGACAAGCTCGAGGCCCAGTTCTTCCGCACCTTCCCCCAGCTCGAGGGCCTCGGCTTCCCGTACCGCTGGGGCGGCGCGATCGACACGACGTCGCGGTTCACGGTCACGTTCGGCCAGACGATGGGCGGGCGCGTGACCTACGCGCTCGGCTACACGGGCCTGGGCGTCGGGGCGAGCCGGTGGGCCGGCGGGGTCGTTCGCGACTTCATCCTGCGACCGGACGAGGACCGGCTTCGCCTGCGGATCGTGACCAGCCCGCCGGTCCCCTTCCCGCCCGAACCGCTTCGCTCGGCGACGATCGAGACGGTCCGCCACGAATTGGATCGCGCCGATCGCAACGAGGGCCGGCGGGGCCTCATCCTCCAGACACTCGACGCACTCGGGATCGGCTTCGACTCCTGAGGACGAGAGAACGCCCCGGTCGGAGACCGAGGCGTCCTCGAGTGCGCGGGGCGTGGCGCCGTCAGGCGCCCGGGATCCGCAACAGCAACAGCTGGCCGCCTTCGCGCTTGTTGAGCCAATCGGCTCCCACGACGCCCGGATCGATGTCCGGACCGTCGGCGATCTCGACGAAGAGCGTGTGGGCTTGGACCGTAACGAGGAACGTGCCCGGACCGAAGAAGTCGGACACGTCCACGATGCCACTGGCCTCCCAGGCGCCGTAGCTGCCGCGCAGCGTCGTGTCGACGTCGCCCGCCGCCTCATCCTGGGACTGGTCGACGACGGCCACGACCGAGGTCGCGCCACCGCTGAGCTTGTACTGCCAGATCCGGGCCGGGGTCCGGTTCGGATCGTTGACCTGGGCCGGGTCCGTGAAGCTGAACTGCTGGCTCGAGCCCGGGTCCTCGGTGATGTACAGCCCGCGCTTGGTGGACTCGATGTTGTCGGGCTGGTGGATCTCGCCGATCGTCTTGACCGGGCTGTCGTCACCCTCGATGAGGATCGACAGCGACAGCACCTTGGTCGGGTCGTTCTTGTCGAGGACCATCTTCCAGATGCGCCCGTTCGTCGACTTGCCGTTGGCGACGGTGCCCGTCGTCCCGCGTCCGGAGTCGACGACGTAGACGACGTTGGACATGCCCTGTCGCTTGTCGTAGGCCATGTCCTCGAGCCGGACGAACCGGAACACGCCGTTCATCTGGGACCACTTCTCGAGGACCCACTGCGGGCCGTCGACGCTGGCGATGTTGCCGCCGGTCGGTGGCGAGCCGGGTGGCCGGGAGAACGACCCGTCGGTCGGCACGGCGAACGTGCCCGCCGGGAGGCCAAGGGCGGCCTCGGCGTCGGCCGACATGACATCGGTGCCGTTCGGGTTCCGACCGGTCGCGATGAGCTTCGGGACCGGGATGAAGTGACCGGCGACGGACGTCGCATCGTTCAGGGTGAAGTCCTCGTACTTCTGCCTGGTCGAATCATCCGAGACGAACGCCCAGAGATCGCCGGTGTCATTCCACACGGCGTTCGCGTCGGTCGCGATGTAGGAGAACATCTGCGACTGGGAGGGGTTGTTCACGAAGGTGTCGTCGCCGGTCAGCACGACCGGCTTCTTGTAACCCGGCACCGCCAGGCTGTTCTCGTGGTTGAGACGACCCATGCCCCAGATCGGTCGACGCTCGCCGGTCTTCGGATCGAGCGCCACGACGACACCGGACTGTCGGGCATCGGCAGCACCCTCGGTCGCCGGCCAGAACGTCGGGCCGGATCGCTTGACCCAGTCGACAGCTTCCTCGTTGGTGAACAGGAGATCGCGCGAGAACCCGTTGGCCTTTGTCGCCAGGAAGTTCGAGCAGAACCGCTGGAAGCCCTCGGCGCTCGTGATGGCCATCGACGCCTGCAGGACGCCGGCATCGTCGGTGTCGAGGATCAGCTTGCTGAGCTGGGCGTTGTCGAAGTCGTTCTGCGAGTTGGCCGTCGTCGGGTTGGTGGTCGTATACGGGAACGGCACCGTCGAGGTCTCATGGTTGACGTAGACCTCGGCCTTGCCGTACCCCTGAGCCTTTCGGATCGAGATCCCGTCCGGGATGGCCTCGAATTGGTACGAGCCGATGTCGTCCCCGACCGACATGATCGGATCGACCCAGGCACGTGGCGCGACCGCCTGGAGCATCGGCGGTTTGCTCGTCTTGAACCCTGGCGCGTTGGTCGCGCCGGCCGAGCCGGCTAAACCCGCGACCAGGAGCGTGGTCGCAACGACCACGACGAGGCGCGGTCGCCCAAGGGGACGGATACGTTTGGCCATCGGGTCCCTCCTCCACTTCGCTGTGTTCCCCGAAGACCACCCATCCTGCGCCGGTAACGACCCTCGTCGCAACCGAACAGGGGTTCGTGTTCAGGCCGGCAGTCGTGCGTCGCGCCGGGCGAATGCGGACGCGATCACGATGGTGGCGCCGGCGAGCGCCACGAAGGCGATGAGCGGTCCCCCATCGAGGATGGTCCACACGCCGGCTCCGACGGACAGCGTCGCCCCGGCCAAGATCGAGATCATGAAGACGCGACGCGACGGCTGGAGCGCAACGAGCGTCGTCATCGAGGCCGCCAAGGCCACTGTCGCGCCAACCACGACGAACGCCCATGCAGGGATGCCTTCCCACGGGTCGCACGTCGGCGAATCCATGCACGTAACGAGGCTGATGACGATCGGTCCGAGCACCATGAAGACGAGTGTGAATCCCGCCGCCAACACGACTGCAACCCAAGCCGCCACGGCGACCGCCCTTCCGAGCGATGGCTCCTGCCCGGCCGCGCCGTCCATCGCTGGCCGCCGACCTCAGGCCGGGGTGGCCACCCAGTTCGGGAGCTCGCGCGAGAGCGTGGCCAGCGGGAGCGACCCGTGGCCAAGGACGGCGTCGTGGAACGCCCGCAGGTCGAAGGCGGAGCCGTCCCGTGCCGTGAGCTCGGCCCGCAACCGCTCGATCTCGTGCTGGCCGACCTTGTAGGTCAGCGCCTGGCCCGGCCAGCAGATGTAGCGGTCGGTCTCGATGACCGCATCGGTCTCGGACAGGCCCGTCTGCTGCAGGAAGTCGATCGAGCGCTGGCGCTCCCAGCGCAGCGCGTGGAGGCCGGTGTCGACGACGAGCCGCGCCGCACGCCAGGCCTGGGCGTCGAGCATGCCGAAGCGCTCGGCCTCGTTGCGGAACAGGCCCATCTCGTCGGCGAGGCGCTCGCTGTAGAGGCCCCAACCCTCGACGTAGGCGCCGCCGACCATCCGCGCCCCGAGCCGTCGGAACGTGTTGAGATGCGGGTTCTCCATCTCGAGGGTGATCTGGAAGTGATGCCCGGGCGCCGCCTCGTGATAGGTCGTCGTGGCGAGCTTGGTGTACTTGCGGCTCGGGAGGTCGTAGCCGTTCGCGTAGTAGATCCCTGATCGGGAACCGTCGGCGGCCGGCGGGAAGTAGTACGCGAAGGGCGCGTCCTTCTCCTTGTACTCCTCGACCGGACGGACGTCGCAGCCCGCCCGCGGCAGGGTGCCGAAGTAGCGCGGCGCGGCGGCCATCGCGCGCTCGATATCCTCGGTGGCACGCTCGACGAGCTCGGCCTTCGTCTTGGGGGTGTTCGCCGGATCGGCGTCGAGCGCGGCTCGATACGCGGCGGTGTCGTCGCCGTAGCCGGCAGCCCGGGCGATCTCCCTGCGCTCGAGCTCGATCTGCTCGATCTCGGCGAGGCCCGTCCGATGGACCTCCTCGGGATCCAGGTCAAGCGTCGTCCAGCTGCGGATCGCTGTCCGGTAGATCTGGTCGCCGTTGGGTGCGGACCAGATGCCCGGCTCCTCGCGGCTGGCGTGCCGGTACTCCCCGCGCAGGGTGTCGAGGAACGCCGTGTCCGCCGGGACGACCACGTCGCGGACGATCTCGCGGATCCGCTCGCGGTCGGCGTCGGCCGCGACCTTGACCATCGAGGGGATGATCGCCTGGTCGATCGGCACGGACAGCATCCGCTCGATCTGGGCGATCGTCCGCTCGGTCACGATGCGCGGCGCCGTCAGCCCGGAACCCATCCCGTCGACAAGGATCTGCGAGTTGGCCGCCATGAAGGCCGGGTAGGCATGCAGCCGCGCGATGAAGGCCTCGAGGCCTTCGGGCGTGTCGGCGGGCTGGAACTGGGTCATCTGCGGCAGCAGCTGCTGCGGTCCGCCCATCTGGTCGACGACCCGCAGCTCGTGCAGGCGCTGGTCGTCCTCCTCCATGTTCAGCTCGGCGATGACCAGGAGCATGTCGCGGGTGATCCGCTCCTCGGTCGGGAGGCCGTCGGTCGAGATGGCACGGGCCTCGTCGGCGGTCCGCTCCATGAGCCGGCGGGTCTTGGCCCGGCCCTCGGGCCCCGGATCCTCCAGGCGATCCGCGTACCGCGGGTCTCCGTAGAACGTGGCGGTCGTCGGGTTCAGCTCCAGGACCGCCTCCCAGAAGCGATCCGCAAGCGCATCGACCGGCGAACCGGCATCGCTGGACATGGTCACGTGGAGCCTCCTCGTGCGCGTCCGGTCTGGGCGGCGCGCGGCAGCGTGATGAGAGCTGCGGCCCAACACTGGCCGCGTCGGGATCGGCGGCCCGACGGCCGCACTGGGCGCCTAATGTAGCGCCGTCCCGCCCCGCGCGCATCGGCGCCGCGGACGCCCTGCCGGGCGGCGGTTTCGGGGCCCGGTCAGCCGCCGAACAGGGGCATCTGCTCGCCGCTCCGCTCGATCATCGGATCGAGCCCGAGATAGGGCTCGAGGTCCGCCAGGTCGGGCTTGTCGACATCGAGGAACCGACGCAGATGGTCGGACTTGATGATGTTGAAGCCGCCCTCCTCGAGCGCGGTCCGCAACAGCGGCGATCGTCCGATCTTGTAGCGCACCAGCTCGGTTCGTTCCGGCGCGATGACCAGGAAGCGCACGAGCGAATCGCTGGGCGGGATCCGGGCGTGGCGGCGCAGGAGGGGCTCGCCGAGCATCGCCGTCCACTCGACCTCGAAGAGGAGCGCGACCTTGCCCCGGACGTACCAGATGCAATCGACGTCGGCGAGGTCCTCCGCCGGCCGGCTGATCGACCCGAGGTAGGCCTGCTGCTCGCGCCGGTCCATCCGGTCGCCGAGGAGCGTGCCGTGCGTCCGACGCGTCTGCTCGCGGCGGGCCAGCCAGACCCGCAGGCCGAGGCGATGGCCGGCGTCGGCCAGCGTCGCGAGCAGGTCGGTGTGCTCCTGGCTGCGCCGCAGCAGGTCATCGGTCGTGATCAGGCGGTCGGGGGTGCTGGCCATGCTCCGGTAGCTGTCCAGGCACGCCCGGACGAGCCCTTCGTCGGGTAGGTCGTGGCCGGTGAAGAGCGTCGCGATCCGCTCGAAGAAGGCCGCTTCGGACAGCGGGCCGGCCGTCGAGAGGAGGCTGAACACGGCCCATTCGACGCGGTCGGCGAGCGGGATGGCCGCGGCCTCCTGGTCCTTCTCGTCACCGAGCCACCAGCGGCCGGGCTCGATCTCCACGAGCCGGGCGTTGCCCGGGCGGGACATCTCGTCGCGAACGAGCGCGAGGAGGCGGTCGACCGGGTCGGGTGAGGCCTCGCCCGCCGCCGCGACCCGCAACGAGCCGGAACGGACGTCGGGTGGGGCACCGACCGCGCGATCGGCCCGGCCGCCACCCAGTGCGGCATCCGGACCCCCGCCGGCTCCCGGAGCGGGTCCGGCGGTGTCGTCGGTGGCGGGCTCGTCCGTGTCGGTCCAGTCGGGCGAACTGGCCGGATCGACCTGCCGGGCGGCGGCGCGACCGCGTCCGGTCTCGACGGCCGCGAGTCGACGCAACTGCCCGGCCCGATCGAGCCCGACCAGGACCTCGCCGAAGAGTCGTTCGTAGCGGGCCGGCTCGCCCCGGGCGCGGAGCGTCTCGACGGCCGTGTCGGTGACGGTGCGCGCCGCCTCGGCAGCCGAGAACGGCCGCTGGTCGAAGCGCTCGGGGGCGGAGAAGAGGCCGGGTCCGGGCACGAGGTCGGGGTCGCCGGCGCCGCCGGGGATCGGTGGGAGCGAGACGTTGGACCGTGTCCGCGGGGCCGGCGGCCGCGCGGCGCCCGGCGGCAGGAACTCGACCGAGCCGCCGACCTCGTCGTCGCCGTCCGCCAGGCGGGCGCTGACCAGGCGGTAGCCGGCGCTCGCCCCACCGAGCACCGCGGCCGCGAGGCCCTCCGGTCCGCTGTCGGCGAGCAGGACCGCGCGACCGTCGCGGGCCATCGCGGGTGCGGCCGCCTCGAAGGCCCGACCGATCGTGACCGCCTGCCAGCTCCACGGCGCGCGCAGCGTCGACCCGGCCAGCGCATCGATGGGCAGCAGCGATGCGGCATCGCGTCCGAGGACCCAGGACGTGGCGTGATAGGCGATGCCCAGTCGTTCGAGACCGGGTCGGACCGGCGGCTGGCCGAGGACGAGGCGGATCCGGGGGGCGGGCGCGCCCCGACCGACGGCCGCCGGTTCGTCGTGCAGGACACGCAGGCCGGACGGACTCGAGAGCGCCAGGACCGCCGTCGCAGTCCCCTCGCCCAGACTCCGCAGATCCTCGCCGAGGCGGGCCTGGAGCGGTCCGAGGGCGCCGCCCTCGAGGCGCTGGACGAACCCGCGCACGAGTCGCACGGCGTCCTCGAACGCGAGCCACGGGTTGCGTTCCCGCCATTGGGTCGCCGTCGGGAGGCGCACGTGGCCGCCGTTGATGCGCAGGTTCGCGATCCGGCCGTTGGTCGTCGCCAGGCGGCTGGCCGGCAGGATGCTGTGGAGGAACGCCAGGCGAAGGGCGGCGAGCACGGGCGCGGCGCGCAGGTCGCTCTCGATGCGGTCGAGGATGGCGGCCAGGCCGACGAGCTGACGCGGGGTGTGGAGCGCGAGCAGCTCATCGACGAGCAATTCGGCGCCGTCCACGGGTGCGAATCGGCTGCGGAGGGTGGCCCGGACCTCCTCGACCCCGACGTCGGCGGCGATCCGGGCGAGGTCGTCGTCGTCAAGTGGCCCGGAGCGTTGTTCCGACCCGCCCCGCTGGTCGCGGCAGACCGTGCAGCGGTAGTGCCGGGCGATGGGCTTCGCGGCGCCGGCGTCGGCGGTCGTCGGGTCGACGCCCTCGTCGACGCCCCACACGATCTCGTCGACGACGAGCATCCGGCCGCAGGTCGCGCAGCGCGTCGCGTACTGGTCGCCGAGCGACACCTTCAGGCTCGACTCACGTCGGGGCGAGGCGGCCATGCCCTGGAACGCGGCGTCGAGATGCCGAACGTCCGGTGGCCGGAGGACGACCTCGGCCAGCATCCGGGTCAGTGGCGTCGATTCGAGCGAGATGGCGCGCCGCTGGCGATCGACCGCGGCACGGGCGACCCAGCCGCCGCGCCCGAAGAGGTCGGCGACGACGTCGCCCGAGCTGGAATGCATGTCGATGCGCGCGGCGACCAGGCCTGGCGGCGGTGGCGGCGCCGACTTCTCGAACGCGGGCAGCGCGAAGCCGGGTTGCAGGCTCCCGGGCGTGGCACGTCCCGTCATCGCAGTGATGCTACCGGACGGGCGAAACCCCCCGACCGTCGGGCGCTCGCGCCGCGGTGGCTGTCAGCCAACGATTCCGACCGCTGGCTCGACCGATTGCCGATCCAGGGCCGCGAACCGCCGTCTTGGTGGCTCGGGGCCAACAGCGAGCGCGTAAGCACGGGTGTCGGCACGCTACGAGTCGAAAACGTTGGCTCTCCGCCACCACCGGGGTGGGACGGACGAGCCGGGTCGCGGTCCGTCAGCGGGCCTTACGGCTCGTCGAGCTCGTCCGGCTCCTCTTCGAACGCCTCGTCGGTGGTCGACTCCGGTGGCAGGACGCGATCGAGGTCCTCGATCTCCTCGTCCTCCTCGTCGTCCTCGAGATCGTCCTCGAGATCCATCTCCTCGCGCACGAGCGTGCCCTTGGTGTACGGGCGCAGGTCCGTGGACTTGGCGGCGGTCGGGAAGCTGACCTTGCCGTAGTTGCGCGGATCCTGGAAGACCTCGCGGATGATGATCCGGACGTCCTTGTCGCCAAGGGAGGTGACGCCGGCCGCGTACTTGTTGCCGTCGGCGATGAGCTTGAGCAGGCGGGCCGCGACGCGCGGCTCCACGACCCCGATGCGCATGCCGTTGCTGATGGCGATGAGCCGGTTGTCCTCGGGCACGAGCTCCACGTTGTCGCCCGGGTTGACCTGGGCGAGCTGACGCGGGTCGGGGAGGTCGGTCAGGAACGCGAACCCGGTCTTGCCGGTCTCCTCGACGAAGATCCCGACCGGGGCCTTGCTCCCCTCCTGGGCCGGCACGGTCTTCTCGCCGGCGGCGACCAGCAGCATCTTGAGCCGATCGATGTTGCGCTCGGCGATGCGGTTGGTCGGGTCGAGGGCCAGCGCCGTCTGGTAGTGCTCGCGCGCCGAGCCCAGCTCGCCCAGCTCCCACAGCGCCTTCGCCAGGCGGTTCTCGGCCTCGGCGTCCGGACCGAGCTCGAGGAGCTTGCGGTTCGTGGCCGCCGCGTCGGCCCACTGCGCGGCCGAGGCATGGGCGATGGCCTGGTCGGCCAGCTGGCGCTTCGTGCGCGTGAGGTTGACGGGGCTCTGGGCGGTCGTGTCGACGTCGGGCGGGAAGGTCACGAGGCGGTCGTCCTTTCGGGGGCGCGGCGAAGTTCGGGCGGGTACGGGTTCGGGGCGCGCGGCCGCGGAGAAGGCCGCTGCGCGGGCATCGCTTTCTAGCACCGTCCGGGCGGCGCGTCAAACGATGCGCCGTTCGCACGGGCGCCGGCCGCGGTCAGAGCCGATGGATGCGACGATCGAATGACGGGCGGTCCGTACCATCCGCCGACACTCGACCCAGCAACAGGAGCGTGATCGTGGCAACGGACATCTTCGCGAAGATCGGCGCGATCCAGGGCGAATCCCAGGACATCAAGCACAAGGACGAGATCGAGGTGCTGGCGTGGTCGTGGGGCGTGGCCCAGTCCGGATCGATGGCCCACGGCGGCGGGGGCGGTCAGGGCAAGGCGAGCTTCCACGACTTCGACTTCACCAAACACATCGACAAGGCATCGCCGGTCCTGATGAAGTCGTGCGCGACCGGTGTCCACATCAAGGACGCGACGATCACCGTGCGCAAGGCGGGCGGGGGCCAGGAGGAGTTCCTCGTCATCAAGATGACCGATGTCATCGTCACGAGCGTGGCGATGAGTGTCGGCGGCGACGTGCCGGCCACCGACGAGAGCGTCTCGCTCCAGTTCGCCAAGGTCGACCTGGAGTATCGGCCGCAGAAGCCCGACGGGTCGCTCGACGTCGGGGTCCACTTCAAGTACGACCTCAAGGCCAACAAGGAAGGCTGAGGTCGCGCGGGCCGGGGGGCGGCCGACCCTACCCGCGGAGCAGCAGGTTCCAGGCGACCACGATCACCCCGAGCCCCGCCAGCAGGAGCGTCTGCCAGAGCCAGTTGATGTCGCGGCGCCGCGCGGGCGAGGCGCCATGAAACGCATCCCAGAGATAGAACACGAGCGTCAGCAGGGCCGGACCCATCAACCGCGGGATGGCCATGGCCCGGAACGCGGCCGCGCCGATGGCGATCGCCGCCGCGTAGGTGATCGCCGACAACAACGCATCTCGCAGCTTCACCAGCCGCAGCGACGCGGCGCGGTAGCCGAGGAGGAACGCGATGACCGCGTCGCCCAGCGCGAGGATGAGCAGGTCGGTCTCGGGGATCGGCGGCGTGACGCCGCCGCCCTCGGTGGGCTGGACCAGCCCGCCCGGGACCATCGCGGCGACGCCCGTGAACCCGAGAAACGCGACGAGCAGCATCGTGACCAGGAGCGACGTCCGGTCGGCGGGTGACAGGTCGTTGTGGTCCGCGTGGATCCGGGCCTCGATCGCGAGCGAGCGCGCGACGAGCAGGCCGGTCACCGCCAGCGCCGGGATGAGCCACAGGCCGAACGGCACCAGGCGGATCGCCCCGAGGCACGCGACGGCCGCGACCGACGGCAGGATCAGGGCCTCGATGGCGACGCCCATCACGGCCTCCGAGGGTTGGATCTCCTCGTCGGCGAGGACCTGGAGGGTGCCGAACAGCATCGCGATGAGCAGCAACGCCGCGACCAGCCAGAGGGCCGGCGGCTCCATCAGCCGCGACAGCCCGACGACGGTCATCGCCGCCAGTGCCAGGTCGCGGCGGCCGAGTCGGTCGTCCATCGCGGCGATGGTACGCGAGACGTTCACGGTCACGACCCTGGCCTCACGTCCGACCCGGCTTCGCGGCCACCCAGGCGAGCAGCTCGTCGAGGCTCCGCGTGTTGAGCACGTTGGCGGGCTCGACCCAGGCGCGCCGCGCCTGGCTGATGCCCCAGCGGACGTAGTCGAGCTCGTCGGTCTTGTGCGCGTCGGAATCGACGCTCAGCAGGCACCCGTCGGCCACCGCGCGGCGGGCGCGCTCGACCGCGAGGTCCAGGCGGTGGGGCGATCCGTTGATCTCCAGGGCCGTGCCGGTTCGGGCGGCTTCCGCGTAGACCTGGTCCCACTCGAGATCGAGGTCGTCCCGCGTGCCCAGCATCCGGCCGGCCGGATGCGCGATGACATCGACGTGCGGGCTGCGGATGGCGTTCAGGGTCCGGCGCGTCAGCTCGGCCCGTGGCTGCCGGCGCGAGACGTGGAGCGAGGCCACGACGAGGTCGAACGAGGCCAGCAGGTCGTCCTCGAAATCGAGGTTGCCGTCGGCCCGGATCTCGAGCTCGCAGCCGTGCAGGAGCCGGAACCCACCGGGTGGCGTCTCGGGCGGCGCCGTACCGGCGGCTTCCTCCGCCGCGAACCGGCGGTTGAGCACCGCGATGATCTCGTGCTGCTCGGCGACCTGGTCGGGTCGGAGCCCGCGCGCGATGGCGAGCGACTGCGTGTGGTCGGTCAGGACCTGGTAGGCGTAGCCGCGTCGACGCGCGGCCTCGGCCATCACCTCGATCGAGTGGACGCCGTCGGTCCAGTCGGAGTGCGTGTGGAGGTCGCCGGCCAGGTCGTCGACCCCGATGAGCGCCGGCAGCCGCCCGGCGAGCGCCGCCTCGATCTCACCGGTGTCCTCGCGCAGCTCCGGCTCGATGAAGGGCAGGCCCAGGAACGCGTAGGCCGAGGTCTCGTCGGGAAACGTCCGTAACTCGGCGTCAGCGCCGGTCAGCGGCTCGCCGTCCTCGCCGATCCGCAGGAACCCCTTCTCGGACAGGCTCCAGCCCTGGTCGCGGGCCATCGCCCGCAGCCGGACGTTGTGCTCCTTCGAACCCGTGAAGTGGATGCGATACGTGCCGGCCTCGCCGAGCGGCATGATCATCAGGTCGACCTGCGGTCCGCGCATGAGCCGGACCGCCGCCTTGTAGCCGCCCTGGTTCACCACGTGGTCGACCATCCCGAGCGAGGTGAACCGCGCGATGAGCGACCCAGCGTCCGAAGTCTCGGCGAGGAGGTCCAGGTCGCCGATCGTCTCGCGCTTGCGGCGGAACGAACCGGCCGGCTCGAGGCCGCCGACACCGGGCGTGTCCGCCAACAGCTCGACGATGCCGTCGACGAGCTTCTCGGCGCGGTCGAGCAGCAGGCGCTTCGGCGTCGAGTCGAGGCGGGCGATCCCCTCGAGCACCAGCGCCTCGGTCTTCTCCGACATGCCGCGCAGGCCACGCAACCGGCCGGCCTCGGCGGCGGCGCGGAGGTCGTCGATCGACTCGATCTTGAGCTCGAGATGCAGCTGGCGGACCGTCTTCGGCCCCAGCCCCGGGATCTGCAGGAGCGCCACGAGGCCAGGCGGGATCTCGGCACGGAGGCGGTCGTAGAACGCGAGGTGGCCGGTCCGGGCCAGCTCGGCCAGTTTGTCGCTGATGGCGGCGCCGACGCCCGGGATGCGGGGCGGCGTCCCGGACCGGTAGGCGGCCACAAGATCGACCGGGCTGCGCCCGATCGCGTCGGCGGCCCGGTGGTACGCGACGACCTTGAAGCCGAGCTCGCCCTTGACTTCGAGCATGTCGCCGATCTCGTGGAAGATCCGGGCCAGGTCGCCGTTGGTCAGGGTCGCCGGCTCGTCGGCCGGACTGTCGGCCGGCTCGGCCTCGACGCGTTCGTGGGTCACCGCCCGATGGTAGCGGCTACGCGGCGACCACCCGGTCGCGCCCGGCCCGCTTGGCGCGGTAGAGCGCCTGGTCCGCGTCGTCGACGAGCTCGTCGATCGGCTGGTCCGGACGGTCGGCGACCGCGACCCCGACCGAAACCGAGACGGCCGGGATGCCGAGCTGCGACAGGTCGAGTGCGGCGACGCTGCCGCGCACGCGCTCCCCGATCTCGAGCGCCACGCGTTCGGTCGGGTTGCGCAGCAGGACGACGAACTCCTCGCCGCCATAGCGGGCCGGCACGTCGTCGTCGCGAACGGCCCCGACGATGGCCCGGCCGACGGCCTTGAGGACGTCGTCACCGGCCGCATGGCCGAAACGGTCGTTGAGGACCTTGAACCGGTCGATGTCGACCATCAGGACCCCCAGCGCATCCTCGGCTCGCCGCCGCCGCGCCAGCAGCGAGCAGAACTCGTCGAAGTAGCGGCGATTGGGCAGGCCGGTCAGGGCATCGGTCGAGGCCTGGACCTCGGCCGCGCGGTGGGAGCCCGCCCGCGAGAGCGCCGCGGACGCCTCGAGCGCCGCGCCATTGAGGAGTCGTCGGGTCATCGCCGACCACGGCTCGGCCGAGCGACGCGAGATGACGATGGCTCCGACCACGCCCTCGGGTGAGCGCAAGGGCGCCGCCAGCATGTGGGCCAGCCCGTAGGCGCTGCGGACCTGTTCGGCGATGCGGTCCGCCATCGCCTGGGCCGCCTCGGTCGCGGCCGCGGCCGCGGACCCGGGACCCGGTCGCCCGTGGAGGCTGACTTGCCGCCGGATCGGTCGCGTGAGTGGTTCGTCGAGACCCGAGAAGGCCAGCAGGGTCGTGGTCGGCGGCACGCCAGGCCGGGCGCTGATGAGCGTGGCTTCGAGGGCGTTCGGCTCCGGTCCCCGGCGCGCGACGACGATATGGTCGGCGCCGGCCGCACTCCCGAGCTCCTCGACGATGGCGCCGAGGATGGCGTCCTCCGACACCGAACGGGACAACCCGGACAGGATCCGCGCGAACGACTCGGCCTCGGCCCGACGCCCCGCCTCCAGCTCGGCCACCGCCCGGCGATGCCGATAGGCCGCGATGCCCACGATGAGCGCGAGCGCCACGACGACCCAGTCCAGCACGCGCCCGCCGTCGAACAGCAGGCGCGCGATCAGGAGGGCGGTCAGCAGGATGAACGTGTCGGCGAAGATCCACCAAGAGCGTCGGATGCGCTGGTCTGGGAGCAGACCGTCGCTTGGCCGGCGGGGGGTGGGTTCGGTCACGTCGGAAATAGAGGATGCGGGTCCGGGGCAGTCCCGTCCAGTCCCCGGGCTGGTACTCCCGGTCCTGGCCGGGTAGTACTTCCGTACTAGTCGAGCGTCAGGCGGCCGTATCCGAGGCGGCCGCGGCATCGTGGCCGCCGCTGCGCTTGACCTGGTACAGGGCACGGTCCGCGGCGAGGATCAGGTCCGTGGCGGTCCGCCCGTCGGCCGGGAACGTCGCGACGCCGATGGACGCCCCGATCGGCACGGGCCCGCGCTGCTCGCCGACGAAGGCGTTGTCGCGGAACGCGTCGAGCATCCGGATCGCCGCCGAGCGGGCATCGGCCGCATCGGTCTCGGGCAGGATGATCGCGAACTCGTCGCCGCCGTAGCGGGCGGGCACGTCCGACGCGCGCAGCGTCGAGCGCAGCAGTTCGGCCGTCCAGGTCAGTACGCGGTCGCCGAACAGGTGCCCGAACGTGTCGTTGACGAGCTTGAAGTCGTCGAGGTCGAGCATCAGGACGCTGAGTGGCTGCCTGGCGCGCTGGGCCCGCACGACCTCCTCGCCCAGGCGCTCGTGCAGGAACCGGTGGTTGTAGAAGTTGGTCAGTGGGTCGCGGTCGGCCCGGTTGCGCGCGTCCTCGTAGAGGCGGGCGTTTTCCAGCGCCATAGCCGCCTCGTTGGCCATCGTCCGACCGAGCTGCAGCCGCTCGACATCCCAGGCGATGGTCGAACGAGAGAACAGCTCGACCAGCCCGATCGACTGCCCCTTCGCGACGAGCGGCAGCATCACCAGCACGTGGTTGCCTTCGCGCCGCATGAGCGTGACCTCGGCCGGATCGGCGTCCGGATCGTCGGCGTCGATGATGACCGTGTCCTGGCGCTCCAGGACCCGGAGCGTCTCGGGATAGTTCGACACGTCGTAGTAGGGCTCCATCGCGATCGTCTTGGTCGCTGGGTAGTAGCCAAGCGAGTCGACCCGACCGGCCGGCCGGTCCCAGTAGCTGATCGCACACTCGTCGACGCCCATCGCCAGGGCGAGGTGCCGGGCCATCAGGTTCGCCACCTGCCGGGGGTCGAGGCTCTCCGACAGCTCCGCGCTCATGTCGAGGAGGCGCCGCAGCTCGCCGGCGAGGTCCTGGGTCCGGGCCAGGAGCCGGGCCGACTCCACGGCCGTGGCCGCCTGGTCGGCGAGGATGGTCAGCAACCGCAGGTCGTCCTTGTCGAACTGGTCCAGGCCGAGCTTGGACAGCGTGATGACCCCGACGATGGCCTGGTCGTAGCGCATCGGGACGACGAGCATCGATTCGTCGACGTCGTCGGTGCCCGCGATCGTCGCGCCGCGGGCGTCCGCATTCGCGTCGTTGATCAGGAGCGGCTCGCCGTGCAGGGCCACCCAGCCCGTGAAGCCCTCCCCGAGGTGACAGCGGAGCAGTTCGAGGTCGACCTGCTCGTAGGCGCCCACCGTCCCGGCGAAGGCGATCGGGATCGCCTCGTCCGACTCGACCACGTAGACCCGGGCGTTGTGGTAATCGATGATCCGGCGGGTCTCCTCGATGACGGTCCGCCCGACCTCCTCGATCGAACCGGCCCGGCTCAACCGCGCCGAGGCCGCCTGGAGCACACCCAGCTGCGCCGCACGCGCTTCGGTCTGCTCGAACAGCTCGGCGTTGGTCAGCGCGATCGCGGCATGCGTCGCGAGCGTGGTGATGAACGCGACGTCGCCACTGGTCCAATCGCGCGGGTCGTACGTGACCGCCGTCAGGGCGCCGATGACCCGGTCGTGATGGATGAGCGGTGCGACGAGCTCGCCGGCGAAGTCGATGACGTCCAGGTACCGGTCGTAGCCATGGGTGGTGTCCATGCGGACGTCCGAGAACGCCAGGACACGACCGGTCCGCAAAACCTCGCCGACCCAGCCTTCGTCGCGGGTGAATCTGGGCAGTCGGGCCGCAAGCTCGTCGCTCAGCCCGGCCCAGGCGGCGACATCGAGGCCGTCGTCGTGCAGGATGCGGATCGTCGTGCAATCGGCTCGAAGCGCGCGCCGCGTCTCGTCGACGATGGTCCGGAACAGCTCCTGGCGATCATGCGAGGCGGCGAGTCGCTCGGCGATGCCCAGGACGGAGTCGAGTCGCTCGGCGAGCTCGACCTCGAGTGAGCGATCCCCGGTCGCGGCCGGAACGGACAGCACCTCGGTCGGGCTGCCGAGCAGTCGCCGAAAGATGGACGGCCCGGGGCCGGTGCGAAGCGGGACGGCGGGCCGGGACCCGGACACGCCGGGTTCGCGGTCGCCGACGGGCTGACGAACGCTCACCCCGCGATGGTGTCACTCGCCATCGTTTCCGACGGCGGGCCGTCGGTCATGCCCTCGGGGGGTACGGAGGTACCGGGCGGTCAGTGTCGGTGGGTCGGCACGGGCTCGGGCGAAACCGCGTCGCGGCCCGGTCCGCGGCCGTTCACGGCGCCGACCTCGACGGGGTAGCCGGCCGCTCGCCAGGCCGGGAATCCCTGCGCCACCCATGAGACGTCCTCGAACCCGGACGCGCGCAGCAGCGACGCGGCGATCGAGGCACGGAACCCCGCCGCGCAGATGGTCGCGATCGGCCGGTCTCGCGGCAGTTCTGCGAGGCGATCCGGCAGCGAGCCGCCGTTGATGTGCCACGCGCCCGGCACGTGGCCGCCCTCGTACTCCGACGCCTGGCGGACGTCGATGAGGAACGGCGCGCGTGTCCGGACCGCCGGCCAGGTCCGCGGCGAGCTCGTCGATGGATCGCCGGCCACTGGTCTCGACCGGCCGACCGGACGACGCCCACTGCTCGAACCCGCCGTCGAGGACGCCCGCGATCTCGTCGTGGCCGATGCGGAGGGCCTGGCGCGTCAGGTCGTCGAGGTCGTCGCCTTCGACGATCAGGACGATCGGTCGATCGAGGTCCACGACCCACCCCAGCCAGGTCCCGAACGATTCGTCGCGCGGGATGGAGAGCGATCCCGGGATGTGCCCGGCGACGTGCGCGGCTCCCGGACGCGCGTCGATGACGAGCGCCCCACCCGTGACCGCCGCCTCGAATGCGTCCACCGAGAGCGCCGGCGGCATCGGCACGGTCGCACCGAGCAGGCGCGGCCCGCCCTGGTTCGTCGGTCGCATCCGGGCGAAGTAGCGCGGGATCGCGGGCTGACCGGCCAGCAGGGCGCGGGCGAACGCATCGGCGTCCATCGGGCGGAGCAGCGCGTTGTAGCGGCGCTCGAAGCCGATCGTCGTCATCGGCGTCGAGGCGATCCCGGTCGAGCAGAGCGAGCCCGCCCCGTGGGTCGGGTGGACCGCCACGAAGTCCTCCATCGGGAGGATCACCTCGTGGAGGGACCGGTGCATCGCGTGGGCGAACGGCACCGCGTTCGCCTCGCCCAGCAGGTCGGTGCGACCGACCGCGCCGACCAGCAGCGAACCGCCACTGAACAGGGCGACCGGCTCGTCCGCCCGGCTCGTGTCTGCGAGCGCGTACACGACGTGCTCCGGGGTGTGTCCGGGCGTGTCGAGCGCGGTGAAGCGCAGCTTGCCCACCTCGAGCGAGGCACCGTTGGTGAGTCCCTGATGCTCGTACCGTAGTTCCGCCCCCGCGCCGATGACGTGGGTCGCCCCGGTCAGGGCGGCGAGCTCGCGGCCACCGGACACGTAGTCGTTGTGGAGGTGCGTCTCGACGACGCCGACGATGCGCAGGTCCTGCGCGCGGGCGGTCTCGAGATAGAGGTCGACGTCCCGTCGAGGGTCGACCACAGCGGCGACATGGGCGTCGTCATCGACGACGAGGGCCGACAGGTGGCCGAGGCCACTGATCGAGAACTGCTCGATACGCATCGGATGGGAGCGTAGCACCGGCCGGGTCAGCCGACCGAATGGCGCCCCCGCGCCCTCCGCCGTTACCAGCGACAATGAGGACTCCCAAATCAAGCGAGGTAATGTGCGAGTCCTGATTACCGGCGCCGCCGGGATGCTCGGCAGTGCGATGGTCCCGGCGTTCCTTGCCGCCGGCCACGAGGTCACGGCCAGCGACCTCGTCCCGCGTGCAATCGATGGCGTCGAGATGAGCCGACTCGACGTCCGCGATGGTCGGGCCGTGCGCGCGGCGATCATGCCGCTCGAGCCGGACCTGGTCCTCCATCTCGCGGCCGAGACCGATCTCGAGACGTGCGAGGCCGATCCGGACAGCGCCTACCGAACGAACGCGATCGGGACCCAGCACGTGGCCCTGGCGACCCGCGATGCCGGTGCGACCCTCGTCTACATCAGCACCGCGGGGGTCTTCGACGGGACGAAGACCGACGGCCCATACACCGAGTTCGACGCCCCCAACCCGATCAACGTGTACGGCGACTCGAAGTACCAGGGCGAGAGGTTCGTGCTTCGGATGGTCCCCCGCCACTTCGTCGTTCGGGCCGGCTGGATGGTGGGCGGCGGTGAGCGCGATCACAAGTTCGTCGCGAAGGTCCTGGCCCAGCTGCGCGAGGGTCGCGACACCATCCACGCTGTGACCGACAAGCTCGGCACGCCGACCTACACGGTGGACTTCGCGAAGAACCTCCTGGCGCTGCTCGACACGGACCTCAACGGCCTGTACCACATGGCGTGTCGCGGCGAAGGCAGCCGCTTTGACGTCGCCAGGGAACTCATCGGGTACCTCGGCAGGAATGACGTCGAGGTCGTCGGCGTCACATCGGACTTCTTCGCCGAGACCTATCCGGCCCCTCGGCCACGGTCCGAGATGATGCGCAACCTCATGCTGGACCTGCACGACCTGAACCTGATGCGGCCCTGGCAGGCGTCGCTGCGCGAGTACCTCGAACGGGCCAACGTCACTGTCTGATGACGGGTCAGCTCGTGGGCGGTGATCCGGCCAACGGCCGGGTCGGGCCGCCGACGGCTTCGGCGATCCCGTCCGGTTCGAGTCGATCCGACGCCGGCACGGAGGTCGCGACCAGGAAGAGGCTGATCCAAAGGATCACGGAGACCGGGCGGATCTCGAACGAGGGCCCGAACGCGGCCGCGACCAGGATCGCGACCCCGAAGATCGTCGCGAACAGGGCTGGCGCCGTCGGGTTCCGGATCGACCGGAGGCCGGCTCGCGCGATCAGCGGAGGACCAGGATCGCCAGGAAGGCGGCGGCCGCGATGCCGCCGAACTGGATCGCCAGGCTCGTGAAGTTCGAGTCGTTCATGAACTGGCGAGCGAACGCCCAGTCCATCCCGTCGGACCTGACTTTGGCGACGAGGCGCGGGTCGGCCTCAATGATGTCGTGGCGGCCGGGTCCCAGGCCCAGCAGCGGGTCCTCAGTGGCTGCCCATGGGGCGAGCACTAGGTTGAGGTAGAGCCGGAAGTTGCGGTTCGGGTCGATCGACAGCTCGGACGAGCCCTTGACGATGCCGCCACCGGGGGCCGCGACGCCACCGCTGCCGGGCAGGGCCTCCTCCCCGCCGAGACCAGCTGACGCCTGGGAACTCGTGGCGACGAGGAGCACGAGACAGATGGCGGCCAACCCTGCCGCGATGCCGCGCGCCTCCAGCCGCAAGCGCGGCCACACGACGACCAGCGCGCTCGCGGCGACCACCGCGAGCATCGCCTGACGCGACGTCGACCAGAAGAGCAGCATGCAGGGCCGGGATCGCCAATGCGAGGTACCAGCCTCTCGGCCGGAAGGCCGACAAAGCCAGGAGGGCCAGCAACAGCGCGGCGAGTTCCAGCCCGAAGCGATCGTACCGTCCCGTCGTTCCGCCGACCGCGAGCGCGGTGGCGATGATCCGGCACGCCCGCCGGCGACAGGGCCTCGATCGCCGTTGGCAGGCACCTGGAGCAGACCGATCACGACCTGGGTCCCGCCGGCGATGACGACGGCGGTGAGCAGGATACCGTCGAGGCCCCGCGGATCCCGGATCCAGATGGCGAGGACGAGGCCGAGGACGAGGTAGCGCAGCACCAACCGCAGGGCGTTGATGGAGTCGACGGGTGAGTGGCCCCGCAGCGTGTCGATGCCGACGATCACGAGAGCGACGACGGAGACCCCGAGCAGCAACCACGCCAGCATCGAGGGTGTCGCACGGAAGGCGTGGATGAGCGTCAGTGCGGCGAGCGCGCAGATGACGACGTCCGGAAAGAGACGGATCGTCCAGTACGCCGGGCCCGTCAGCCCGCCCCAGAGCGCATTCTCGAGTGGGAGGTACAGGACGAGCCCGATCGCGAAGGCGGCGATCACGGTGGCGATCTGCGACGGCGGGGCCGAAGCTCGAAGGCGCGATGCGGTGCTGGCGCCGAGGCGGCCGACATCCACGGTCGGTTGGGACAACGCCGACTCCTCATCCTGCCGACCCGCCGCCAAGCGCCACGAGGTCGACACCCTGACGACCGAGCCCGACCGAGTGTACTGCCCGGGAGCGCCGGAGGCCGGTTCGGCGGGATCTGCGGACGGCGTGACGAGGCGGCGAGAATCCGACCGCGGGCGTGACTCGGCCCCCGCCACGCCCGACCGGCGTATCGTGCCGACGGAACAAGCTTGACGATAATGTCGACGAGACCCCCCTACGCCCGCCCACGCCGACGACGAGGCTCGATGGGCGTCCTGGCCTGGAATGCGGGCTGGACGTTCGCCGGGGCCGGGCTCGGCATGGCCAACGCGGTCCGACATAGGGTTCGCGGCTATCGCACGCCTCGCCCGTTCGGAGCGGACCGACGTTGAGCGTAATGTCGACTATGTCCTCGGGGTGGTCGAGACTTGGCGAGCGGCAGGGCTGGACCCGACCGGGCGGCGCATCCTCGAGATCGGGCCGGGCCCCGACCTCGGTACAGGGCTGGCGCTCCTGGCACTCGGGGCGTCGACGTACGTGGCCGTCGATCGCTTTCCGCTCGCGGAATCCGAGTCGGCCGCCTTTCGTGCGGCACTCGGGGCACGGCTCGGTGTCGACGTCACGCAGCTCGCCTCCAGGGCCACCTACGTCGTGGGTTCGCTCCCCGACGTCGACGTTCGACCGACCGTCGATGCGATCGTGTCGAACGCCGCGCTCGAGCACCTCCCGGACATGCCGGCGAGCTTCAGGTGGATGCGTGCCGTCGGCGGGACCGACGCGACCCACGTCCACGTCGTCGATCCGCAGACCCACACGCGGTGGCTCCGTGAGCGGGATCCGTGGAATATCCTCCGATATCCGACATGGTTCTACGACCGGGCGATGTCTTTCCCGGGGATCCCCAATCGGCTGCTCGCATCGGACTACGTAGCGACCGCGAGTGGCGCAGGGATCGCGTTGTCGGTCGTCGACGGCGAAAGGGTCGACGACGCCTACTTCGCGAGGATCCGACCATACGTGGCCGCGACGTTTCGCGGCAGACCGGAGATGGACCTGCGCTTTCGAACGTTCAACCTCGTCGGCGGCCACCTTGCGTCGCCAGAGGCCCGCGACCGCGAATCCGCGCCGTGAGAGTTCTTCTGGCGCACAAGTTCTTCGAGACGCGGGGCGGCGGAGAGGTCTTCTTCTTCGAAACCGGGCGGGTCCTCGAACAGAGCGGTCATGAGGTCGCCTACTTCGCGACCTCGATAGACCCATCCCAGGCCGACGGCTTGCGGACATTCCTTTTGCCGCCACCTGACTACGAGACGCAGCAACCCCATCCGACGCGCGAGCCAGATCGGCCGAGTGATCTATTCGCGCGCTGTGAAGGAGCAGTTCGCCGCTGCAATCCGGACGTTCAAGCCGGACCTGGTCCACGTCTTCTCGATCCACGTACACCTGACCCCGTCGATCCTGGCCGCGGCTCACGAAGCCGGCATCCCCGCTCGTGATGTCGTGCAATGACTACAAGCACATCTGTCCGAACTACAAGCTCTTCCACCACAACCGCATCTGCACCGACTGCAAGGGTGGGAAGTTCTACATGGCAGCGGTGAACCGATGCTGCAAAGGCTCACTATCGCTCGGCGTGGCGAGCGCCCTCGAGGCCTACGCCCACGACCTGATGGGCGTGTACGACTACGTCCACACATTCCTGTTCTCGAGCCAGTTCATGGCCTCCGAGACGGAGGCGTTCTGGCCGTCCCGCCCATTTCGCTGGCGGCGGCTGCGCGAACCCGTTCGACAGCACGAAGTTCCCGCTCGAGACCGGCTACGGCGATTACGGGCTGTTCTTCGGACGGCTCATCGAAGAGAAGGGCGTCGACGTGCTGCTCGAAGCGGCTCGACTCGCCCCGTCCGTGCGGCTGAAGATCGTCGGCGACGGGCCGGAGGAAGAGGCCCTGCGGACGCGGGCCGACGACCTCGGGTTGACCAATGTCGAGTTCGTCGGTCCGCACTGGGGATCCGATCTCGACGGCCTGCTTGCGGAGACCCGGTTCGTCGTCGTGCCGTCCGTCTGGCACGAGAACTTTCCGTACGTGATCAACCAATCGTTCGCGGTGGGCAAGCCGGTCATCGCCTCCGATCGCGGCGGCATGCCCGAGCTCGTTGATCCCGGCCGGACCGGTCTGTTGTATGACGCCACCGATCCCGGGGCGCTGGCCGAGGCGATGCGATCTCTATGGGATGACCCGGATCGTGCCGTTGCCCTGGGCCGCGCGGCCAAGGAGTATTCGGACGCGGAGTTCAACGACCAGCGGTTCATGGATACGCTGCTCGGGATCTACCGGGAGGTGGTCGATGCGGGCGTTGGTCCTCGGGGGTAGCGGGTTCATCGGGTCCCACCTGGTCGATAGCCTGCTCGCCGACGGTCATCGAGTCCGGGTGTTCGACCGCCAACCGGATCGAGCTCGACAGGCGCCGGCTTCCGTCGAGTACCGGTTCGGATCCCTCGGTGACGGCGCCGACGTCGCCGAGGCGATGGCCGGGATCGATGTCGTCTTCCATCTCGTCAGCACCTCGGTGCCGAGCACGTCGAACCTGGACCCGGTGGCGGATATCGAGGGAAACCTGGTTGCGGCCGTTCAGCTCCTGGATCAGATGGTCCGGCTCGATGTCCGCCGCATCGTGTTCCTGTCGTCGGGTGGAACGGTGTACGGGAACCCGACGACGTCGCCGGTCGCCGAGACCCACCCATTGCGGCCGATCTGCTCGTACGGGGTCGTCAAGGTGGCGATCGAGCACTACCTGTTCATGTACCAGGAGCTGTATGGGATCGAGCCCGTCGTGCTCCGTCCATCGAACCCGGTCGGCCCGCGGCAGGGGCACATCGGCGTTCAGGGTGTCGTCCCCACGTTCATGCGGCGAATGCTCGACGGCGACCCGATCACCGTGTGGGGCGACGGCTCCATCGTCCGCGACTACATCGACATCACTGACCTGGCGACGTTGTGCGTGCGGGCGGGCACGTCCAGTGCGGTCGGCGTCTTCAACGCTGGCAGTGGCGTCGGCCGGTCGATCCGGGACGTCGTCTCCACCATCGAGACGGTCACCGGCCGAACGGCCGACGTGCACTACCAGCCAGGTCGGTCATTCGACGTGCAGAAGATCGTCCTCGACAGCGGCCTCGCCCGGCGAACGTTCGAATGGTCACCGGAGATCGCTTTCGACGAGAGCGTTCGCCGCCTGTGGGACTGGATGGCCGGCGGCCAATGAATGCCTCGGACCGGGTCAAGCCGTCGCCGGCCGCTCCAGGCGTGGTCGACCGAACAAGCCCAGGAGGAAGACGCCGGCGAACACGAGGCCGGCGATCGGGTCCGCGAGGGCGCCGCCAAGGACGGCCCGGACGACCAACCCGATCAAGAACGCCAGCAACGCCAGCCCAAGGAACCTGGCAACGTCCCAGATCGAGATCACCTGGCCGAAGATGGACACGACATCGCGACCGAGCAGGAGGCAATTGACCACCCAGCCGGTCGCGACCCCGATCAACGCGCCGACGATCCCCAAGCTCGGGATGAGCGCGAGGTTGAGCGCGAGGGAGATCACTACCGCGATGGCCATGGCTCGAGTGCGCTCTGCCTGACGCTCAGCACTAGTCAGGGCGACCCCGAGGATGAACCCCTGGTAGCGAAATGGCATCGCGACGCCGAACGCCACCAGCAGCCATGCGTACGCGGTGTAGTCGGGACCGAACACGAGCCCGATAAGCCACGAACCGGCCAGGGCGAACCCGAACGGGATCGCGATCCCGAGGGCGAGCAATTCCCTGGCGGCTGGCCTGAGGATGGCGGCCGCCTCGGCCGGATCGATCGCGTATTCGCGCGAGAGGCGCGGATAGATCGCCCGACTCACGGTCTCGGGGTGGTATTCAGCGATCCCGACGAGCCGGGTCACCGCGTAGTAGATGCCCACGACGGCGAGACCCTGCGGCGACAGCAGGCCCACGAGAAACGTGTCCATCCGGGCCCCGACTACCGCAAGCGCGCTGAACGACGCGAACGACCCACCCTGTCGCAGCAGGGACCGAATGTCGGCACGCGACGGGATCACCGGCCGGACACGGGTCAGGACGATGACCAAGACGAAGGCGAGGACGGCGCTGGCCGCCAGGGCGACCGCCGCGAGGCCGAAAGCCTCGTCGAGGCTCATGCCGGACCACAGGGAGAGGGCGATGACTCCGAGCCAGGCGACATTCTCCGCGACGATGTGCGCGCCCGCCACGGCCATCCGCTCCTGCGCGATGAAGACCGCCCGCCCGAGTTCGGAGACCTGCTGGATGGCCGGGCCGAGCGCGACGAGCATGATGGTCGTCGCATCCCGCGGATAGGCGAGCACGACGATCGCCGAGATCGCGACGAGGCCGATCGGCAGCGTGACGATCCGGATCGCCAGCATCGCCCCGAGCAGTCGGCCAGTTCGCCGGGGGTCCGTGGCGCTCTCGCGGATGAACAGGGCCGTGAGACCGGCCTCGGGCAGCACGGCAAGGGCCAGGCTGACGGTCAACCCCAGCCCGACGACGCCGAGGTCGTCGGCCGATCTGGTCCGTGCGATGATCGACAGGACGAGGACCGTCGTGATCGCGGAGACGACGCGCCCGACCAGCAGGAAGCTCGCGTCCCGCCTCACGGCCTGCCCTCGACCACGCGGGATCCGTGGGCTCGAGTGGGGATAAATGACCGGATCCGGGCGCTGCGGTCCACGATGCGATGGTATCCGGACGATGGCTCGCTGAGCGGTCGGCGCTCCGGCGCCGGTCCGGACGCCGTACGGACGGCTCGCTGGACCCGAGGATATGATGGCCCGGTGAGTCGCCTCCGGTCCGCAGGCCTGCCGCGGGCCGTGTCTATCGAGCCATCGCGATCGCGATGGCTGCCCCGCCCGACCGTCCCGGAACTGTGACGGAGACGCGCCATCTCGTTCTCGTCGGCATGAACTACACGCCGCACCGAGGTACCGGGGACAAGAACTTCTGGGCGGCCCTTGTTCCGTCGCTCGCGCAGGACCTGGATCGGATCACCGTCGTCTCGGTGCGGGCAGGGACGATCGGCCGCGAACACACGACGATTGCGGGCTGCGAGGTGGAGACCCGCTACGTACACCCAGCGCTCCGGCGGCCGGCTCGGAACACCGCGCCGATCGGCCGCGCCGGCGCACAGCGCGGCGGCAGCCATCGGCGCATAGTCGGCCTCATCGAGAAACAGCTCGTCGTCCGACGGATCGTCTCTGAACTCTCCGAGGTCCTCCGCGAGCGGCCAGGTCAGCAGGTCCACGTCATGGACAACTTCGGACCGGGGAATTGCCTCCTTGCCCGGGCCGCGGCCAAGCTGGGCGCTCGCTGTTCAGTCACAGCCATTGCGTACGAGCGGCGTGGGCGTCGCTCGTACGATCGGTTCCTCAGGTTGAGCTACGCGGGGTCGGGGATCCGAGTGATCGCCATGTCGCGTGGGCTCGAGCGTCGGCTCTCCGATCTGGGCGTAAGTCCTGGCTCAGTCACCCGAATCCCGTGGGGCGTGACGGTGGAGAGCGAGACTCGGACCGACGATCGGCCAGCTCGTCGAACCAGGCTCGGTCTGCCGCGTGATCGTCCCCTCATCCTCTGGACCGGATTCATCCAGCAGGTCCGCGAGCCGGACTTCCGCAAGGCGTACGAACTGGCGTTGACGGCCATCGCGCAAGGTATCGACGCCACCTTCGTCTTCGCGTTCAAGCCTGAGACGTTCCGTCAGGAGTACGCCGCTCTCGACCTACCTGACGCCGGGTGTCGTGTCATGAGCACTCCTGTCGAGACGTTCGCCGGTCTGCTCGCAGCGTCAGACGTGCTGTTCTCGCCGATCTTCGATTGGGATTGCATCGTCGCGCCACCGTTGACGTGGATCGAGTCGATGGCCGCCGGACTCCCTGTCCTGACGACTGACGTTCCCGGAGCCGACGAGCTTGTCGAAAGCGGAAGGACGGGATATCTCGCCAAGGACGACACCGAGATCATCACCAAGCTGTTCTCCCTCCGCGATGAACATGCTTCGATGGAGGGGGCCTGCCGCTCGAAGGTGGCCGCTGACTACAACCTCGATACCATTCGGAAGGCATACCTGACGTATTGGTTCGGGGAGGCTTCATGACCTATCGGGCGAAAGAGCACTACCGAGACGCTGCCGTCGCCGAGGCGTACGACGACGAGCGGTTCGCGAGTCGCAAGGGTCGGTTCGTCGATCGGCGAGAACGATCACTGATCGCCGACGCGATCCGTCGGTCTGGAGTCTCTCGCGGCGCGGAGATCCTCGACGTCCCGATCGGGACGGGTCGATTGGCGCGATCCCTCGCCGTCGAGGGATATTCGGTCACTGGGATCGACGTTTCCGACCAGATGCTCGCACGAGCGGCTGAACGGCTGTCCGACATGGCGACGACGGAGACGCCGAGGCTCGTGCAGGGAGATGCCGAGGCGCTGCCATTCCCCGATGACAGTTTCGACCTCGTCATCTCGCTGCGACTCCTTGGCCATCTGCCACCGCCCGCCCGGATGCGCGCCCTCCGCGAGTTCCACCGCGTCTCTCGCGGTCACGTGATCGTCGCGTATTACCAGCGGCGGTCCATCCAAGGGCTCGCTCGGCGTCGGCGGCGGCGGGGAACCCCCTGGCACCCCGTCAGTCTCGGCGAGATCGACGCCGAGCTTCGCGATGCCGGGCTAGATCGCGTACATCGTCGGTTCCTGCTCCCGGTCATATCCGAGACGGTCGTGGTCCTCGCGAAACTCGTTTGACTCGTGAGACCTGGGGATCAAGAGGTCAATCGAACAATGACGATGCGTGGGCCAGTCAGCTCGGACGAAGGGCTGACTTCGAAGACGATCGGCATGGCCAACACCTCGTCGTAGTAGGCCCGACCATCGGGACGGTCCTTGTACCGGTCGAAGTTCAGGCTGCTGGCGATGAGGTACTCGACGCCGAGCCGACGGTAATCGGCCACAGGACGGCCTCGGAGCTCGAACACCCACGAGGATCGGTACGCGGGCGCCGGCACTTGTGGCGTGAACTCCTCGCGAACGATCGCGGCGCCCTTGGGGAGATTCGCGTCAATCCATTCGAGCGCGATCGTTCGCGTGTCCGGCAGCATCCGCACGCGGATCTGGTCCACCACGGTGGACCCCGGCTGGATCATCGCAACGACGATGAACACCGCGAGCAAGATCGGTGCCGCGCGACGAGTCCGCAGACCCGAGCGCCAGGCATTCGTGACGGCGAGGCCCACCGGGAGCGCCGCCAGGATGGCGAATGCCGGCAGGATCGGGAGCAGGTTTCGTTCGTACCTCGTGATTGGGATAGAGATGATGACGAAATAGATGAACGTCATCAGGGCGATAGCGACCTCGACCGGGCGACGACGTACGAGTGCCAGCCCCGCGCCGACGACAGTCAACGTCATGATGAGCGGCTGATCCCTGAACAAGGACTCCAGATATCGTCGCCAGTTGTCCGTCCCCTCGGCTCCCGCGTGTCCGCTGTACTGCTCCACTTGGAACCGGAGGGCCTCGATAATGGCGGACGTCCGGAAGACGACCGCTGGCGTGAGTACGACGAAGCCGATCACGCACCCACCGATGATCGCGACGAGCGTGGCGAAGGTCCCCCGGCTCAGAAGCGTGCGAGCACGGCCCATCGAAAACAAATACGTGAGGACAGGCACGCCCAAGACAAACCCGCCGTTGTACTTCATCGAGGCGGCGATCCCGGCGACGACGCCGGCCGCGACGAACCACCGCGGCCCGCGACGCGTCCCTTCGACTGTCAACCACAGGCACACGGCCACAGCGAGACCGGTCGGGACGTCCGTTGTCAGGTAGTGCGCGTTCATCGCAGCCAGCGGCATGACTGCAAGGAACCCGGCCGCAGCGAGTCCTGCGACGGGGCCCGCCAGCCGGTTCCCGACGAGCCCGACGAAGAGGACGCTGAGCGTGCCCATCAGGGCGACGAGGATCCGACCGGCCACGTCGTAGTCGAACTGTTCGGGGAGCAAGTCGCTCGGCCCACGGCTGGACATCCGCTCGATCGGCTGGATCCGAGCGGTGTCGATGGACGCGCCCGTCAGTGGATGGAGCACCGCGATGATCGCCGCCTCCGCATACATGAGACCTGAGGGGTAGATGTAGAGGTGGGGATCGAGGTCACCGGTTCGGACGATGTTCATCGCCGGCTGGGCGATGAATCCCTCGTCCGGGTGGTACACGTAGGGGCGGCCGAAGTCGATGCCGGCCAGGCGCAGACCGGCCGCGAGCAGCACGATGCCGACCAGGGTCAGCCGGGCGAGGGACGACGAGAGAGGGCGCCCGCTAGGTCCGATCTCGGCAACGGGCTCCGCGCCGGGCTCCATGAGAGCGAGGGTAGCCCACATCGACGCTGGTCCCTCCGTCCCCAACGGACGGTCCGGGGCCCCCGATGCTAGACTCGACCGCGGCCTCGGATGGCCATCCCCGTGCTCCCCAACCGGAGATGACAGCGTGACCGACCGGATCCTGATCCTCGGCGGCGACGGCTATCTGGGCTGGCCGACCGCCATGGCCCTCTCACGCGCCGGGAAGCGCGTAGCCGTCGTCGACAACTTCGCCAAGCGCCAATGGGAACTCGAGCTGGGCGTCCGACCCCTCTTCCCGATCCCCACCTTGCACGAGCGCGTCCGCGCCTGGCGCGAGGTGACCGAGCACGACATCGAGCTCTTCGTCGGCGACCTCACCGACTACTCCTTCGTCGAGTCGGTCGTCCAGGGGTACCGACCGGACACGATCGTCCACTACGGCGAGCAGCCCTCGGCGCCGTACTCGATGATCGACGTCCGCCACGCGGCGTACACCCAGGCGAACAACGTCATCGGTAACCTCAACGTCCTGTTCGCCATCCGCGACATCGACCCGGAGATCCACCTCGTCAAGCTCGGCACGATGGGCGAGTACGGCACGCCCGACATCGACATCGAGGAGGGCTACCTGACCGTCGACCACAACGGTCGGCAGCACACGTTCCTGTACCCGAAGACGCCGGGCTCGATGTACCACCTCTCGAAGGTCCACGACAGCCACAACATCCACTTCGCCTGCCGGATCTGGGGCCTTCGGGCGACCGATCTCAACCAGGGCGTCGTGTACGGCGTCGAGACGGACGAGTCGGCCCTGGATCCCCGCCTCGCGACGAGCTTCCACTACGACGAGGTCTTCGGGACCGCGCTCAACCGGTTCTGCGTCCAGGCGGTCATCGGTCACCCGCTGACGGTCTACGGCAAGGGCGGCCAGACCCGCGGCTACCTGAACATCCGCGACACCGTGGCGTGCATCGGGCTGGCCGCTGCGAATCCCGCCGATCGAGGCGAGCTGCGCGTGTACAACCAGTTCACCGAGCAGTTCAGCGTCCTGGAGCTGGCCGAGCGGGTCCAGACGGCGGCTGGACACCTGGGCTGGAACGTGACGATCGAGCACACGACCAACCCACGCAAGGAGCTCGAGGACCACTACTACAACGCCAAGCACACCAAGCTCCTTGGACTCGGCCTCCAGCCCCGCCTGCTCGGCGAGGAGCTCATCGACACGATGCTCGACAAGATCAAGGCGCACGAGTCCCGGATCGATCCGGCCACGCTCGTCCAGAACGTCCGCTGGGTCCCGGAGCCGCCGCGCGAGTCGGTCCGCGTCTGACGCGGCCGACGCCCCCATGACGCGAACGATCCTCGTCACCGGGGGCGCCGGGTTCATCGGCTCCAATCTCGCTCGCTGGCTGGTCGCGCGGGGCGACCACGTGCGGATCCTCGACGACCTCTCGATCGGCCAGCCCGCCTATCTGAGCGGGACGCCGCACGAGTTGCACCGCGGGTCGCTGGCCGATCCGGCCGTCGTCGGCGACGCCGTCGCCGGCGTGGACGCGATCGTCCATCTCGCCGCCCGGGCCGGCATCGACGATTCGGTCCGCGATCCGCTGGGCACCTTCGAGGCCAACGTCGCTTGGTCGGTCGACCTGCTAGAAGCGGCGCGCCTGGCGGGCGTCCGCCGGTTCGTGTTCGCCTCGTCCAACGCCGCGGCCGGCGACCACGAGCCACCGAGCGACGAGACCGACCTGCCCCACCCCGTCTCGCCGTACGGGGCCTCCAAGCTGGCCATCGAGGCGTACGCCGGCGCGTATGCCGCGACCTACGGCCTCGTGGCCTGTTCGCTGCGCTTCTCCAACGCCTACGGCCCGAACTCCCTGCACAAGCGCAGCGTGGTCGCGGCCTGGCTGCGAGCCGCGCTCGCCGGCGAGCCGATCACCATCCATGGCGACGGCCAGCAGACGCGTGACCTGGTGTACGTCGACGATCTCGCGGCGGCCGTCACCGCCGCCCTCGACGCACCCGAGGAGCGGGTCGCCGGCGAGCTGTTCCAGGCCGGGACCGGCGTCGAGACGACCATCGAGGGCCTGGCGAACGGGATCGGGCGCGCGGTCGGGCGGGACCTGGAGATCGTCCATGGACCGGCCCGTGCCGGTGATGTCCGGCGCAACGTGGCCGCCGTCGAGAAGGCCGCGCGTGTCCTCGGCTACCGCGCCGCGGTCGGCCTCGACGAAGGACTGGCGCGCACCGCGGCGTGGTTCCGGACGGCGCTCGCGGAGCCGGCGTTGGCCGGCGTCATGCCCCACGCGGCGTCAGGTTCGGAGTGAGCGCAGCCGTCCGATGAAGGCAGCAGCGGCCGACGCTCCGCCGGCGCCCGTGCCGGCGGCGAGGGCGGGGCCGTCGCCGCTGATGCGCGACGCGCTGGTCACCATCGTCACCCGCTTCGGGCTGGCGATCCTCATCTTCGGGACGGACATCGCCCTCGCCCGTCTCCTCGGACCATCGGCCAAGGGCCGGTTCACGCTGGTGCTCCTCTACTCCCAGCTGGCGGCGCTGCTGGTCGGGTTCGGGATGGACCAGGCGCTCGCGGTCGTCGCCGGGCGGGACCGCGCCACGGCCCGACGAGGCATGGCCAACGCCATCCTCTGGACGGCGGTCGTCGGCGGCTTCGCGGTCGTGCTGTCGGGCTGGCTGTACGGCCTGCCGACGGACACGCGGCCCGATGGACCGTTGACGCTCCTCATCCCGAACCTGTCGGCTGCCCAATTCGCCTACTCCGCGCTGGCCTTGCCGGGGGAGATGTTCTTCGCCATCGGGCTGTACGTCCTGCTCGGGCGCAGGCGGGTCGTCTCCTACAGCCTGATCCGGGTGGCCCGACGGGGCCTGCTCCTGGTCTTCATCCTGGCGGGCGCGGCGATCGCCCGGCTCAGCCTGGACCTGGCGCTCGTGCTCAACGTCGCGGCCCTCGTGGTGACGGCCGGGCTGATCCTGTGGGTGGCGGCACGGGACGGCAGCCTCGGCTTCCGACCGTCGATGCCGCTGCTGGCCGAGGAGCTGCGCTTCGGCGCCAAGTCGCTGCCGGGCACGCTGGCCGAACGGCTCCAGTTCCGATCGGACGCCTTCCTCGTGAACCTCATCATGGGTGTCCGCGAGACCGGCATCTACTCGGTCACCAGCGGACTGGCCGAGACGCTCTGGTACGTGCCCAACGCCCTGGGGACCGTCATGTTCAGCCGGGCCGTCGATCCGAAGGCCGATGCGGGGCGGATCGCCGCCGTCCTGACGCGCACGACCATCGCCGTAGCCGCAGTGACCGCCATCCCGGCCTTCATCATCGGCCCAAGGCTCGTCCGGTTCGTCTATGGCCCGGCCTTCGCCGATGCCGGCGTGGCACTTCGGCTCATCCTGCCAGGCATCGTCGCCTACAGCGTCGTGGCCGTCCTGTCGAAATACATCGTCGGTGGGGGGCGGCCGGGCACCGGCACGCTCATCCTCGTCGCGGGGCTGGTCATCAACATCGGGGCCAATCTCGTGCTCATCCCGGCGCACGGCATCCGCGGCGCAGCAGCGGCGTCATCGATCTCGTACGGGGTCACGGCGGCGCTCACGCTCATCGTCTTTCATCGGTTGTCAGGCCGAGGCTGGCGCGAGACGCTGGTGATCCGTCGGACCGACATCGTGGCGCTCGTGGCGGCCCTGCGGGCGATCGGCGGTCGGATGACCGGCCAGCGACGCGGTCCCCTGGTCGGGCTGCGCGGCGGCGAGGAGGCCGCCGACCTGGTCATCAGCGAACATGAACCGGGCGAGGAACGCTGACCGTGGGCATCGCGCTGACCGTCGTCGACGACAACCCACACCTCGCGTGGGACGGGCGGGTCTACCCCGTCAACGCCACATTCCAGCGGTTCGTCGCGGCGTTGCTCGACCTGCCCGGCACCCCGGTCGCCTCGATCACCTCGTGCGTGCCGCTGCGCGATGCCGCAGGCGCCGCCGACGACGCTGGCCCTCGATCCGCGCATCCGGGTGAACGGCACGGCCCCGTTCGACGGCATCGCGGGGTACCTCCGACACCTGCCGGGCCTGCTCGGGACCAACCGGACGATCCTGCGACGGGCCATCGGCGACGGCGACCTCCTCTGGCTCAAGGTGCCCGCGTCGAACGCGACGCTGGCGGCGACGCTGGCAGTCCGGGACGGCGCGCCTCGCTTCGTCTGGGTCGCCGGCAGTGCGGCGGGAGTGGCCGGCGCCCGGTTCGGCGGGATGACCCGCGTGGGCGCGGCGGTCGTCGGGTTCGGGTACGACGCGATCGGCCGGCTGGCCGCCGTGGGCGGGCATCGCCTCGAGGTCGGCGATCGGGTGGTCGACGGCGACGGGATCGTGGCGAGCCTGGTGGAGCCGGAGGAGCTGCGCGACCCGGCCGGGCGGCCATGGACGCCCTTGCTGGACCGGGCCCCGTTCCGGCTCGTCTGGGCCGGGCGCCTGGTCGCGGGCAAGGGGCTCGAGGCGATGCTGGGCGCGGTGGCCGCGGAACCGACGCTCCAGCTCGAGATCCTCGGCGACGGGCCGGACCGGGAACGCCTGGTCGAGCTCGCGTCGACGCTCGGCGCCGGGGCCGGATCCACTGGTCCGGCCACATCGCCGAGCGGGCGACCTACCTCGACCACCTCGCCGCAGCGGATGCCTTCGTCTTCCCGTCGCCGGCCGAGGGCTTTCCCAAGGTCCTGCTCGATGCGTTCGCCGTCGGGCTGCCGGTGCTCGCCACGCCGGTCGGCTCCGTCGCGGAGCTCGTCGAGGCCGATCTCGTCGAACCGATCCTCGCCCCGACGACGGACGAGGTTCTCGTCGCGTGGCGACGATTGCGCTCGATGGACGCGGCCCACGCCGAGGATCGACGTCGACGAGCCCACGCCTTCGTCGCGAGCCATACGCGGGCGGCCGAGGCCGCCAGGCTCGTCGAGCGCTGGCGGACCTGGTGGCCCGACCTGCCGTGGGAACGCTGAGCGCGTACGCTCTGTCCGTGCTCGTTGGGATCGTCTTCTGGATTTCGGTGGCTGCACTCGCGTGGGTGTACGTCGGCTACCCCGTCGTCGTGGCGCTGATGGCGCGGACCCGGCCGATCGTCACGCAGCGCACGAACGTCGCCCCGACGCTCACGATCGCGATCGCCGTCCACGACGAGGCGGACCACATCGCCGACCGGATCGAGGACGCATTCGCCCAGGCGAGCAGCGGCGCCCGGATCGCCGAGGTGCTCGTGGGTTCGGACGGCTCCACCGATGAGACGGAAGCGATCGTCTCGGCGATGGCCGCCCAGGACCCGCAGGTCCGGCTGCTGTCGCTCTCGCGCGCCGGCCAGACCGCGACCCAGGCCGCGCTCTTCGAGGCCGCCCGCGGCGACGTCGTCGTGCTGACCGATGCCGAGACCCGGTTCGCGCCGGGGTGCCTGGCCGCGCTCGCCGAGGCGCTGCGCGATCCGCGTGTCGGGTGTGCGACCGGTCGCCTGGAGTGGCGCGACGAGGGCGCGACCGCGACCTCGACCCAGGAGGGCCTGTACTGGCGCTACGAGCGCCGGGTGCGCGAGATGGAGAGCCGGGCCGGGGTGCTGACCGCGGTGACCGGGGCGCTCCTCGCCGTCCGGCGGGTCATCTACCGGCCGGTGCCGCCGACCGCCTCGATGGACCACCTCCTGCCGCTCTACGTGCGTGAAGCCGGCGGCCTCGTGGTCTACGTCCCGGGCGCAGTCGCCACGGATCGACCCATCAGCGGCCTGCGCGAGCAGTTCCGCAATCGGACCCGCACCGCGACCCGCGGGATCCGGGCGAACCTCTCGATGGTCGGCAAGCTCGCGCCGTGGCGCCATCCGGGCCCGGCCCTGGCCATCTGGTCGCACAAGCTGCTGCGCTGGGCGACGCCCTGGTTCATCGTCATCGCGACGCTGTCGAGCGTGGCGCTGTGGGTGATGGGTGGGTGGTCGGGCTACCTGGTCGTCCCGATCGCGGTCCTGATCGGGGCGCTCCTGGCCGGTATCGCGCACCTGATCATCGGCGCGGGCCGGCGGCCGCCCCGACTCATCGCGTTCGCCCGGTCATTCGCGGTCGTCAACGCGGCGTTCGCGCTTGGCTGGCTCAACGTCCTGCGCGGTCGGGAGATCGAGGTGTGGCACCGCGCGGAGTTCCGCGTCGAGAGCTGAGCCAGAACCGATCCTAGTCGGTCAATCCGCGCTCGATCGTCGACGCACCATCCCGATGATGTCGCGCACATCCGCCGTGCCTGGCAGCAGCCTCGCGGGTCGATGCCTGCGCGTCGGGCATACCAAAGCGAGACTGAGACTGCCCCCACAACGTACGCGAGTGTCGACGCCGCGGCTGCCCCGACGGCGGCGAATGGCGGAATGAGGACGAAATCGGCCGCCAGCGTGATGGCCAGCGACAGGAACACAGCGAGGGTCATGAGGTGAGGGTGTCCCTCGGCCACGAGACCGACCGACAGCAGCTTCACGTAGACGAGGGCGACCACCCCAGGAAGAAGCAGCAGCAGCGGCCCGACACTGGCGCTGAAGTCCGGGCCATACAGCAGCGGGACCAGGGCTGGCGCTGAGATCGCGAGTACGACCGCCAGGACGGTCGTCCCGACCACAGTGACTCGCGTGAATCGCGCAAGCAAGACGCGTCCGTCAGCGCGGACGGCTCTTGGACCTGCAGGCGATCGACACGGCGTTGGCACCGTAGCTCGTGACCTCAGCGAGCGATGTCGCCACGGCGTAGAACCCCACCGCGACCGGCCCGTGGAATGCACCAAGAACAAAGGCATCGAGACGGTAATTGAGCACCTGACCGATGAACCCTGGATGACCGCTCAATCCGAACACGAGTAAGGAGCGCATCGACGATCCCGGGGCCGCGTGTGGTGAACGCGCGGCCGTCGGAAACAGGACGACCATAGCCGTAACGGAAGCGACCGCCGGCCCGCGGCATGGCCTGCGATAACCGACATGACGCCGCCGCCTGCCACCAGCAGGGCCCAAGTCGCGATCAGGTAGACGCCTGACTGGGTAAGCAGGACGCCAGCGCGAGCCCTGAACCGGCGGATCGCGGACATCGCGGCCAACATCAGCAGGATGTAGAGCAGCAACGGCGTGAGCAGCATGGCCGCCGCGACGAGGTCACTCGCGACGCCGATGACTCGGGCGAGGACGGGCAACCACGACAGCCCGATAGGGACACATGGCCGTGCCGATCGTGAGCACGTGGATCAGGACGAGCACGCGTCGCAGATCCTCCGGATGGCGCGCTAGCCGATACGTGAACGACAACGTGACGCCGATCGTGGCGACGAGGCTCGCAACTGTCGGAAAGAGCAGGGCGAGATACGCCTCGCCACGAGGCCCTGGACCGAGCAGACGCGCGACGAGCACGCCGACGACGAATAGAGACGCCGCCCAACCGACCTGCCCAACGAGCGTGTACAGCACATCGGCCCTGCGCTCGGTCCGGAGCCTGAAGTCGGCGCGTCGACGGCGTGGCTCCGACACGCTTCAGCAGGATACGAGCAGTGACCCACCTGCGTGCGTCCGCCGGCCACTATCCGCGAGCTGATCCGTGAGCGAACCGATACTGGCGCAGATGTCAGACGCCGCGGCGCCGCTCGACCGCGTGTCCTCCGAGCGCTGGCGTGATCGCCATCGTCCTCAACTACAACCGCCCGAATGACACGATCGCGTCGGGGTCACGTTCGGATCCGCAAAACCTGGCATTGCAGGCCGTCGCTCACGCCTGAGCGTGCCCTAGTCCAGGCGAGGGAACACGAGGGGCGCGACGCGCCAATCTCCTCGTAGCCTCCCTGGCGCCAACCGCTTCTGTGCTACGAGCCTTGTCGTACAGCCCGCATGGGTGACTCAACTTGAATGACAACTTGCGCCTTGCACGATCTCGATTGTGTCCATAGACAACCTGGAGCACCGAAGACGTCGATCTCGAAGGAATTCTTCGAAGTCACTTGCGGTCAGCGCTACCCCAAACTCTCTCGCTATTTGCGCGATCAAGTGGGCGCCGCGGCGGCCCTTCAGCACTCGAGCTCCGTCAACAAGGTCGGGCCCGTCATTGACGAAATGGAAGGCACTCCGAATGATCAAAAAGACGTTCACTCAATGGTTCATGCCACAGCCACTCCTGATCGATGAAATGGCACCGCCCATCCCGGACGAATGCGTTCTTCCAAATGCTGTCGAGGTGTCGACCGTCAACCTTGCCGTCGAGGCCTGCGTCGCCCTCACCTCGGAGCCACTCGAACCATGAATGGCAAGGAGCGAAAAGTGCTCCCAACGAAATGGATCGCTGCCGGCGATTTCGCCGCAACAGCATCGCCAACGACGGCGCCTGTGCCCAGGGATCGGTACCCGGCTGCAATGTCAATGGGCCCAATGAGACAGGCCCTTCTCCCATCAGTCGTGACTTGATCGTCTGCACCGCTGTCAGGTCGTCCCGGACGATCATCGTCACGGTCTGAAATTCGGGTCTGCGGGCGGAGCTGTACAGGACGCCGAGGCCCTCGAAATCGGGCATCGAGCTCTGCGAATTGCCCGCCACCACGAGGAACGACGGGGCCAACAATGACGCCATTCGATTTCGGCCTAGCTCCTCCCAAACCAACCCGTCGTCAAACAGTCTCGGGCGGAAGTCGTCGGAGTAGTCGCGAACAGGGTAGGTGGCGACCAAGTCGGCGACATCGATGTCACGCAGGGCTGCCTCAGACAGAACGGCGGAGGGAATCTTGTAGTCAGGGAACGGGTAATAGAAGTCGACGCGATCGAACTGTTCGCGGATCATCCCCTCAAGCTGACCTCGTCCGAAGGTCCTGGCCGCGTTTCGGGCACTCGTGTAGCCCTCCAGACCATCGAACGGCTTGCCGGTGTGGTCCTCGCCCATGCCAGCGAAGTACTTCAACCCGAACTGGTTCTTATCGCTAGCGCCATCGTGCCTGATTCAGTCAGACTTTCTCGACAGCGCCGCAGGAAGTCGCGATAAGGGTCGGCCGCGTCCCCGCCAAAGGAAGCGGCGTACTCGAGAACCCCAACGACGATGACGACGTCGAACTTCTTTTCGAACTGCAGTTCCTGGAATGGTGCGCAGACGACGTGGACGTTACCCATGCCCCGCTTTGCTTCGAAGCCGCCCGATGCGAGCACGACGTTGACTTCCTTCGACGGCGACGACGGTCCCGAAGTCTCACCCAGGAAGCGCGACATCGCGCCGCACCCGCTCCCGATCTCGAGCACGCTCTGGTTCGGATCGAAAGCAAAGTGCTTGAAGAGTTGCGCGCGCCTTCGAGTCAAGTGGTATTCGCTGGGCCAATCTCGGATCGACAACTCTAGCTCGAACGAGTCGGAGCTCACGTCGGTCGCGGTCGAGATTACGTGCTCCAGATACCGCTCCTGGGGGTCGCCATCGGAGTAGGCGAAGGTCCTAGGGCCCGGCTTGACCCAGATCGAGGCCTCCTCGTCGAATTCGAAGGTCCGTGATGCTGAGATGCCCACCGATCGTTGCGTCGTCCATCACCGCGAATCGTAGCGGCCCGGACATCCCTGCGCCGATGCGACGTGTCGGTCCGGCCTTTCTCCTGCACAGCCTGGCGTGAAGCCCGAGCTTCCGCCTCGCTACCAGGAGCGCTGGCAGGCGCCCTGTTCGAGGCTCGAGTTCTGGACGCCCTTCGGTCAGGCCATCGATCCTCGACGTTGGCGCCGACGCCGACCGACGATCGCGGCGGAGGCCCGACCGGCTGACTGCCACGACGTCGGCCTGGACATCTCTCGCCCGGAGCTGGACGAGGCGCCAGCCTGGACCGTACGGCGACGAGTCGTGAAATCGCCGACGTCATCGAGAGGGTGCCCGAGCTGTCGGCAAGATTGACCTGATCATCAGTTTCCAGGTGCTGGAGCGCGTGAAACCGCTGGACGACGCCTTCGGGAACTTCCGCGCGTACCTGCGACCAGTCGGACAGTTCCTCGGTCAGTTCTCGGGGACCTTCTAGTTCTTTGGGCTTGCGAGCCGGTGTCATCCCTCATCGGCTCACGTTCTTGTGGCTGGCTCGCCACTTCACCGCTCGTCCGATCGACACCATCTTTCCCGCGCACTACCACCGATGTTGGGACCGCGAGATACGGCGATGCTCCGGCCGGGACAACCGTTGAGATCGTACCGGAGGTACCTCGGAGGCGGATACCCGGCCGGACTCCCGTGCTCCAAGCGCCGTACCTAACTACGAGAACTGGGCGGTTTCGAACTGGGCAGCGAGATTTGGCCACGCCGTACGTGGTCGACGCGCGGAGTTCCGCGTCGAGGGCTGACCCGGCTGCCGAGCGGCCTATCATCGGGGACGAATGGCGACGATCCTGTTGGCGTCCATCAACTACTGGCCCGAGGAGACCGGCATCGGGCCGTACACGACAGGCCTCGCCGAGCACCTGGCTGACTCGGGTCACGACGTCACGGTGCTCACCGGCATGCCCCACTACCCGGCCTGGCAGGTCGACCCGGCGTACCGTGGGAGATGGCGCTCGACGGAGTCCCGGCGTGGTGTCCGGATCCTCCGCCGTGCGCATTTCGTGCCGCACCGACAGTCGGCGGCTCGCCGGGCGCTCTACGAGGCCACGTTCCTCGTCAACGCGGCGCTCACCCGGATTGAGCCCGCGACCCGACGCCGTCATCGGCGTGACCCCGAGTCTCAGCGGCGGGGTCGTCGGCACGGCTCGCGGGGACCCGATCCCGCGCCGCGTACGGCCTGGTCGTTCAGGACCTGATGAGCGAAGCTGCCGCACAGAGCGGCATCTCCGGCGGTCGGTCCGTCGCCGGCGTCACGCGCCGCATCGAGGCGTGGGCCATGTCACGGGCCACCGTGGTCGCGCCCGTCGCCGATGCCTTTCGACCGGGGCTGGCCTCGCTCGGAGTCCCGCCCGAACGGATCGAGGTCCTGCCGAACTGGAGCCACCTGCAGCCGGCCACCAAGGACCGGGAGGCGGTCCGCGAGTCGCTCGGTTGGGACGCCGACGACTGGATCGTCCTCCACGCCGGGAACATGGGCCTGAAGCAGGGACTGGACCAGATCCTCGATGCCGCGCGGCGACCGGACGTCGCCGATCGACCGGATCCGGTTCGTGCTGATGGGCGAAGGCAGTCAGCGCGCGTCCCTGGAGGCCGCCGCGGCCGACGTTCCCGGCGGTCGAGTTCCGTCCGTTCGTTCCGGAGGATCAGCTGGCCGATGTGCTCGCCGCGGCCGACGTCCTGCTGCTCTCCGAGCGCCCGACCGTGCTCGACATGTCGCTGCCGAGCAAGTTGACGGCATACTTCGCCGCGGGTCGTCCCGTGGTGGCCGCGGTCCAACCGGACGGGGCATCGGCGCGCGAGTTGGCTCGGGCCGACGCAGGCGTGGTCACGACAGCCGGCGACCCGGAAGCGCTCGTGCGTGCCATCATCGACCTGCGCGAACGCCCGACGGAGGCGCAGCGCCTCGCCGCCAATGGTCGCCGGTATGCCGAGGAGCACCTTGGTCAGTCGGCGGCATTTCGCCAGGCGGATGCCATCGTGGACCGGCTGCTCGAGCGGACACGTGCCCTACGGAGGTCGGAACGAACCGGATGACGAAGCGGGCCCTCATCACCGGCATCACGGGTCAGGATGGCTCGTACCTGACCGAGTTCCTGCTCGAGAAGGGCTACGAGGTCCACGGCATCATCCGACGGTCGAGCACCTTCTCGACGTCGCGCCTGGATCACCTCTACCGGGACCCCCACGACCCAGACGCCCGGCTCACCCTGCACTACGGCGACCTGCTCGATTCGTCGTCGCTGATCAACACGCTGCAGCGGGTCCGACCGCGACGAGATCTACAACCTCGGCGCGCAGAGCCACGTGAAGGTCAGCTTCGAGATGCCGGAGTTCACGGGCGAAGCGACCGGGATGGGGGCACTGCGCATCCTCGAGGCCGTGCGCCACGCGGATTGGCCGATCCGCTTCTACCAGGCGGGCAGCAGCGAGATGTTCGGCCTCGTCCACGAGAGCCCCCAGAACGAGCAGACGCCGTTCCATCCGCGCAGTCCGTACGGGGTGTCGAAGCTCTTCTCGCACTGGATGACCATCCAGTACCGCGAGGCCTACGACCTGTTCGCGGCCAACGGGATCCTGTTCAACCACGAGTCGCCGCGGCGCGGCCCGACGTTCCTGACCCGCAAGGTGACGCGCGGGGTCGCCGCCATCGTGGCCGGGCGCGAGCAGAAGATCTACCTCGGCAACCTCGACGCGCGGCGCGACTGGGGCTACGCGCCCGAGTACGTCGAGGCGATGTGGCTGATGCTCCAGCACGACCAGCCCGACGACTTCGTCATCGCCACCGGCGAGATGCACACCGTCCGCGAATTCGTCGACCAGGCCTTCGCGCTCGTCGGGCGCGACTGGCGGGAGTTCGTGGAGATCGACCCTCGCTACCTGCGCCCGACCGAGGTCGATGAGCTCGAGGGCGACGCGAGCAAGGCCGCCGAGCAGCTCGGCTGGCGACCGCGGACGACCTTTGCCGAGCTCGTCCGGCTCATGCTCGAGGCCGACCTGCGCGAGGCCGGCGTCGACCCTGACGACGGCACTGGCCGCGGCCGCCAAGCCTGTCGGAGTCGGCCAATGACTGACGCATTGCCGGGTCGACGCGATCCTCGTCACCGGTGGCGGTGGCTTCCTCGGACGGCACGTGCTCGGCCGCCTGGCGTCCGTCGGAGTCGCCGCACGATCTCGGCGCCGCGAAGTGCGGACCACGACCTGCGGACGCGCGAAGGCGATCGAAGCCGCCCTGGCGAGAGTCGCGCCCGACGTCGTGATCCACCTCGCGGCCGTCGTCGGCGGGATCGGCGCCAATCGCGAGAACCCTGGTCGGTTCTTCTACGACAACGCGATCATGGGCATCCAGCTGATGGAGCACGCGCGGCTCGCCGGCGTCAAGAAGTTCGTCACCGTCGGCACCGTCTGCGCCTATCCGAAGTTCACGCCCGTCCCGTTTCGCGAGGACGACCTCTGGGGTGGCTATCCCGAGGAGACGAATGCCCCGTACGGGCTAGCGAAGAAGATGCTCCTGGTCCAGGGCCAGGCGTACCGCGACCAGTACGGGTTCGATGCCATCTACCTGATCCCGGTCAATCTCTACGGCCCTGGCGACAACTTCGATCCGGCCAGTTCGCATGTCATCCCGGCGCTCATCAAGAAATGCGTCGACGCCCGGGACGCCGGTGCGGACTCACATCGACGCGTGGGGCACCGGAAGTGCCTCGCGAGAGTTCCTGTACGTCGAGGACGCCGCGGAGGGGATCGTCCTGGCTGCCGAACGCTACGAAGGCGCCGAGCCGGTCAACCTGGGCGTCGGGCGCGAGATCACGATCCGCGAGCTGACGGAGACCATCGCGCATCTGACCGGGTTTGCTGGGGCGATTCGTTGGGACCCGACGAAGCCGGATGGACAGCCGCGTCGGGCGTTGGACACCAGCCGAGCCCGCGAACGCTTTGGCTTCGTTGCGACGACCCCCTTCGAAGAGGGGCTCCGCAAGACGGTCGCGTGGTATGAGGGAACCCGGACTGCCCTATGAGCCATCGATAGGTCTATGACTCGGTCATACCCTTGCACGAGCCGCATCAGTGCGCTCATACGGAGAGGTGGGCTCCGAGACCCCATCGGCCGCGCAGTGCGGGGAGTCTCTGTTGCGATTGGGGGCGGCTGACTCGTGCCAAGCTTACCCGCGCGCTACGACGAGGGCTGGACTCCGCCCTTCGACAATCGAGTGAGCCGAGTGCTACGGCCAGGCATCACGATCCTTGACGTGGGCGCTGGCCGACAGCCGACCATTCCGCGAGATCGGCGGCCTCCTGGGTGCCACTACGTCGGTCTCGATATATCTGCCACGGAACTCGCTGCAGCCCCGCCTGGCTCCTACGACGAAACCTGGGTCGCGGACACAACCAAACACGTCGCGGAGTTGGATGGTCGTTTTGACCTTGTCATAAGTTGGCAGGTACTCGAACACGTCAAACCCATAGAGGATGCATTCGAGAACTTCTGGCTCTATCTGCGACCTGGGGGAAGGTTTATCTGCCAGCTGTCGGGCACATTCTCGTGCTTCGGACTGGCGAACCGGATCCTGCCCCACTCCTTAACGGTAATGCTTCTGCATCGGCTTGTTCAGCGGGATCCCGCAACCGTGTTTCCGGCCCACTATCACCACTGTTGGCACAACGCCCTCAGACGTGCACTTCACTCGTGGAACCAAGTGGAGATCTTGCCCCGGTACATCGGCGCGCAGTATCTGGGCGCTATCCCTCCAATTCAGTGGCTTTATTTGCGGTATGAGGGATGGGCTCTACGCACACAACAGAAAGACCTCGCAACCCACTACATCATCGACGCCGGCCGATGACTGAGCGGATCCCTGCTTCATCCTCGCAAGCAACACTCAGGGTCCGGCAAGGTCATCCATGGCACCCATGCTTAGATCTGCGACCTCGGCTTCAGCTGACACCACTCCGTCCGTCGACGTTGTCATCGTCAATTGGAATGGCGGGCCCAGCGTCGCCAGAGCAGCTCGCTCAGCAGTGGAGTTCGGTGGTCGCGCGATCATCGTGGACAACGACTCGATCGATGGGTCCCTCGATCCGCTACGTGGGGAGCTGGGGATATCGATCATTGAGATGGGCTACAACGCTGGTTTCGCGCGCGCCTGCAACGCAGGCGCTTCCTTCTCCGACGGTGACTACATCTTCCTCCTAAATCCTGATGCTGAGATCGTTACCGGACGGCCGGACGACATCGTTGACGCCCTGGAGGCCTTTCCCGGGCGCGGGAATCGTCGGCCCTCGAATCATTGATTCCGATGGTGTGCCGGAGTCGTCCGTACGTGGATTCCCGACGGTCATCGACCTGGTTCTCTACCAATTGAAGCTGCATCGGTGGGCCCAGCGTATCCCGACACTCAGGCGGTACTTCATGATCGGATTCGATGACTCCCAGCCAGCGTATGTGGACCAGGTGATCGGGGCAGCCATGATCGTCCGGCGTTCCGACTGGGACGCCATCGGGGGAATGGACGGCGGCTTCTTTCTCCTGTTCGAAGACGTCGACGTTTGCAAGAGACTGGCCGACCGAGGACATCGCGCGGTCCATTGGCCGCAAATGGTCGTGCGCCACGTCGGTCACGAAAGCTTTCGGCGACTTGGGCACTTGCGCGTGCAACGTCTCTGGAATTCGGAGCGTGATTCGTTATGCCCGAAAGCACCTTGGGTTGCAAGGCACCATCGCTGTCGCATCGACCATCCCGGTATCACTGATGCTCAGCCTGGCCCTCGACATTCAGCGCGGCTCATGGCCCGGACGCACCCACGGATGACCTCGACGTTGGACTCAATTGCCGCCCGAACGCGTGACCACGGCGCCCTCAGGTTTTTGCTCGTTTCGGTCGCCATCCTAGCCATCCTGCTTCTGACTTACCTCAGGGTTGTCGAGGGACCACGCTCGATCGAACTCGGGCTTCAGTTCGCGCTCCTCGTATCGTTCGGCCTACTGGCTGTCTTCGATTTTCGTACCGCTGTCGCCATCGTCATCGTCGAGTTGATCGTCTTCGGGTCAAGTGGACAGTGGACACAATTGCCAGGCGGGATTCCCGGGCGAATCGCGCTGTATTCGATCGTGGTCGCCCGCGCGGCAGGCACCATCATCATCGAGTGGTTCCGCGGGGATCGAGGGGTGCTCGGCCGTGGCCGGGATTACACGCCCTCCTCGTCGCCGTCGTACTCCCAGGGCTCTGGATGACGTTGGGGATTGTTAACGGAAACGAGCCGCGGGACAGTCTTTGCCGACGGAAACGGGTACCTCTTTCTTGCGTTCGCGATCGTGTTCGTCCTCCTTGTACGGCGTGGAGATGCCGCGTGGCTCCGACGATGGATCTTGTTCGCGTGCGCGGTGAACGCGGTCGTCATTGCGGCCATCGTGGTGGTGACGGTGACCGGCTTGGTCGCCCTGGAGCGCACCATGAGCTACATCCTGACTGATCGCCTCCTCATCGGGAATTCGATCAGTCATATGCCGAAATGGTGCTTACCGCCTTTATGTGGCGAGTGGGATGTATCTTCAGGTCGGGATCGCATTGGTTCTTGCGGTACTCTCGGAAAGCCCGCGCAAGTGGTGGGCATGGGCATTGCTCGCACTGTTTGGGGCGTGCGAGATCGCGACCTATACACGCGGCACTCTGGGTCGGCGCCGGAATCGCGTTCATCCTCGCTGTGGCATTGGTCCCGACGACGATCCGTCGGGCCCTCGAGCTAACCGCGGGTACGGTCGGTCTAGCCGCAATTGCAGTAGTGCTCTGCTTCGCCGTCGGTTCTCATTACCCGGCT